>NZ_SMSE01000001.1:0-47235 GCF_004354085.1 Seongchinamella unica
GCCGAGATTGAAGCGATAGTACAGCCAGACAGCGTAGCTGATGATGTCGGGAGGGAACCGGTGGCGCTTATATGTATTCATGCGCCAATTCTATCAAGTTCGGCGAGTTAACTTGTCGATACCTAATGAACGCTACCACGAATCACTCAATAACCTGACGCCAGCTGATGTTTACTATGGACGTGGACAGCAGGTCCTTGACCGGCGAGAGCAGATTAAACTGAACACCTTGGCGATGCGCCGCAAGATGCATTACGATAATCAGATGAAATTACAGCCCCTGATGAGCTGAAGCGTCTCTTAAATCGGGACGTAATCTGTCCGGAAGGTTCTGACGACCTACAAGTTATAGCTATTTCTCCGTTTATTGCCGTCGTGGTAGGCCTTCAGATCTTTCGGCGTGCAGGAAATTATGCGGTCACAAGACCTGCCAGGGAAATGCTCTTTACCCGAGTGGACCGGAAAACTCGCTTCAAGGCAAAACCCGTAATCGATATTGTTGCATATCGCGGCGGTGATACGCTGATGGCCTGGGCATTTACTGGACTAACACAAGGCCTTGGCCTTGGTTTAGCGGCAGTGGCCATCATCGGCGCTGGAATAGCAGCTCTCTGGGCGATCGTGGGTATATATCTAGGGCGCTGGTTTGAACGCGAAGAGCAGTCTTCGCAATCAGCCAGCATACGATTTAACTACAGGACTACACTATGAAAACTCTTTCTACCGTTTCGATTTTGATATTTTTCCTGGGGGCCGTATCTTTGGCTCTAGCGGGCAATAGCAGTGGCGCTGGGCAACAAGACGGCGGCGCAAAGCTTAAATACGTCGAATTCAGCCAACTTGGTAATCCCGCAGAAGTACTCGTAGTAAAGGTAGACGCGCCGCGATCATTAAAGAACGGTGAAATAAGAGTACGAGTGCTGGCTACCCCAATTCACCCATCAAATTTGTTACAAATAGCCGGTAAATATGGCGTTGAACCCGCATTACCCTCCACTCCAGGTAGCGAAGGCGTAGGCCGGGTGGTAGAGACCTCCGCTGAGGTGACTAACCTGGTCGTGGGCCAACTGGTGCTTCTTGCCGGTGGTGGAACCTGGCGTGATGAAATAGTTGCACCGGCAGCCAATTTTATTCCCTTACCTGATCTTGGCAGTCCGAGTACTGCGGTGATCGAACAACTTTCTATGACGACGGTGAACCCGCTTACTGCATTACTCATGCTGACTTCCTTTGTTGAACTTGAAGAAGGCGACTGGCTTGTGCAGAGCGCTGCAAATTCTGCAGTTGGGGGATATGTTATCCAACTCGCAAAACAACGTGGAATAAAGACGGTTAATGTTGTTCGCCGAGAGGGCTTAGCCGAGGAGATGATGTCAAAGGGTGCAGATGTCGTATTGATCGATGGGCCAGATCTTGCCGATCAAATTGCCAGTGCTACTGGCAATGCGCCTGTTTCACTCGCAATCGATGCCGTTGGTGGTGAAACGTTTACTCGCCTGGCTAAGAGCCTCGGCCATGGTGGTACTCTAGTGGCTTATGGCGTACTGTCTGGGAAGCCCGCGACCTTAAATACAGCAATAACGATTTTTAACGACATTCGTATAAGGGGATTTTGGTTATCAAAATGGTTTGAAACAGCCGGGATGAAAGAAAAGCAGGCGGCCTTCGGAGAAATTATTCCGTTGATTGCCAGTGGCGCTCTAAAAGCCGATGTTGATTCTCGCTTTACCGTTGACGAGATCAAGCAAGCAGTCTCGCGCGCTGCGCAACGTGGCAGGAATGGCAAGGTACTTATTGTGCCAAACCCTGGCTAATAGTGCTTGACTGCAGATTGGAGCAAGAGTTCGATACTTCTCGCGCCATTTCCAACTAGCGACTGAGCACCACGCGATAGCGCGCGTTGCCACTTTCAAAACGCGCTATCGCTTCGTTGACCTGGTCAAAGCGAAAATGCTCTGTTTCGGGCTTAACATTATGGCGAGCGGAGAATTCCAGCATCTGCGCCATCGTGGTGGGACTCCCAACCTGGGAAGCTGAGACTGATTGCTGTGCATGCAGCATCGGTGGTACCAGTATTCCCAATGGCTCACCCTGGAGCTGATGAAAAAGGACTTCCCCATCGAATGGGAAGCCCAGCGCTCACACTTCGGGCTAAGTCAACTCCCCCACTAGTGACTGGCGAAAACGCCGTTAGAGAAAACAGGCGATTCTGGACCTGACGGCACGTCTCCCAATCACTGTTACGCTAGTTCCAGAAATGCAAAAGCCCGCAATTTGCGGGCTTTCGCGTGATTCTGCGGCAAGACCAGGGAGTCTCTGTCTCTACTGCAGACTGTATGGCGGTGGAGGCAGTCTCAAGAGTGATCGCATCCCTACTCTGGAGACGGTTTTCGCGCGTGAATGCCTGGGGTGGAGGCAGTCTCACCAGGTATCGTCTCCAGAAATTTCCCTGAAAGCGGGAAATCTACAGGGAATGATGTAAATCTCATGGTTGCCCTGCCTCCTACCCTACTCTAACCTTCTGTTTTTATTGGTACTTTTTCCGGCGCTCATGTTTAACACCAACAAGTAACAGGGAAATATCAGGGAACTCTACCTGCCGACCCCCAAACACTTGTCCGGATGATATCTTGTTAAGCGTTCACACTCCGAGGAGTTACTGGGTTCAGGACCACTGCACGACATTTGTAAGTGTTGACAAATGCGTACGCCTTAGCGTACGTTGATTTGTCTGGAGGTGCCTTATGACAACACTGAATGCTACAGAAGCTCGATCCAGGCTCTATGCCCTGATCGATGAAACCAGCGATAGCCACGAACCCATCCTGATCACAGGCAAGCGGGGCAACGCCGTCCTGCTGGCCGAAGAAGATTGGAATGCTATCAACGAAACGCTGCACTTGCTCTCCTTACCCGCCATGCGTGAATCCATTCGTGAAGGGCTAGCGACCCCCCTCGATGAGTGCGATCGCGAGATTGACTGGTGACCTGGACACTTCATTACACGAAGCAGGCTCAAAAAGACGCCCGAAAGCTCGCCTCTTCGGGATTGAAAGACAAGGCCCAGGAGTTACTGCGGATAATTGAGAACAACCCGTTCCAGACCCCACCACCCTATGAAAAGCCGGTCGGAGATCTCGCTGGCACATATTCCCGCCGGATCAACATCCAGCACCGTTTGGTCTACCAGGTACTGGAGAAGGAGAAGGCCATCAAGGTCTTACGGCTATGGACTCACTACGAATAGCCTCAAAGATGACAAGGCCGCCTACATGGTCGTATTGAGAGGAACCCATAAGCTGCTGAAGGTTTTGCACACGACAGCAAGCCCCTCCGATTTTTCCGATACTGCTCTCGGCGACTGGTATATCAACCGGATTGTTGTCGATCGCCAACCTCTGCTGCTCTGCGTAGTGGCGAACTCGTTGCTCGCCATGATTACACCTGCGCGAGACGTGAAAAACCTGCCACAACATTTTCCAGAGCTTGTTCAGAACCGACTCCAACGGCTCGGCGCTGACCAGACCACTGTCGATGCCGAGGTGGCAGCAATGCAAGCGGTAATGGTGGGTAAAACACAGGATCGCTCGGTAGTTGGTACGATGGTCGATTTCGCCAAAGTTATACCTTACTACCTGCCCATCGGGGGCTGGGAGATGGAAGACTTGGAGATCGCTGAAGACAAGCTTGCCGAAACCCCCTGCCGCTGCGGACGAGCACAAGCGACGATCTGGCCCGGCCGCGATTCGCTGAGGCTGTTGCAGACGCGATGGCAGCCGGTTGGAGATGTGCATTAGCGAAATAGGAACTCTAATGACTCAGTCATTTTCCATAATTATTCGACCTTCCACCCTACTCCGATTTCACGCTGCGCTTGTAAAACGGAAATACCAGAAACTGTATTCCACCCATGGAGGCAACAAGCCCGGTCCCAAAGGGCCGTCCAGAGATGTGATCAATGCCATAGTCGAGATCAAACATCGGAACCCTCGGTTCGGATGCCACAGAACTGCACAGCAGATCAATCTGGCTTTCGGGTTGGACCTGAACAAGGATACTGTCCGGCGCATACTGGCCGCTCACTATAAACCAGAGCCTGGTGGCGGCCCCTCTTGGCTTACAGCTCTCGGCCATGCGAAGGATAGCTTATGGAGTATCGATCTTTTTCGCACCGGATCCATCTCACTCAAAGCACACTGGATCATGGTGGTGCTGGATCAGCACACCCGCAGGATAATTGGTTTTGGAGTGTGTGCCGGCGATGTGGACGGACGCAGACTGTGCCGGATGTTCAATGAGGCTACTCGCAATCAAGGCTGGCCTCGGCACGTCAGCTCCGACAATGATCCGCTATTTCAATATCATCGCTGGAAATCAAATTTGCGAGTTCTCAAAATTGAGGAGGTGAAATCTCTGCCACATGTGCCGATGTCGCATCCGTTTGTAGAACGATTGATCGGGAGCGTCCGTCGAGAACTACTGGATCAGAGTTTTTTCTGGACTGCGGAAGATCTGGAGAAAAAACTGAAAGCTTACCAGCAGTATTACAACGAATCTCGATGCCACTCCAGCCGGGAAGGTGCGCCTCCGGTGGGGATTGCCAGCAATAAGGTCGCTGATCTCGATCAGTATCGCTGGGAAATGCACTGTCGCGGACTCTTTCGCCTACCAACAGCGGCCTGAATTACGAATTCGCCAGGGACAAGGAATGGATTGCGATGCGATTGATTGAGATGGACTCTACGGCTCTGAGCGCATTGCTGGGCTTGTCTCTTGTTGGGTTTATCGCTCCACTTCTGTGGTTCCAGGCGCGCGACAATCGTCGGGCCAGTGAGTATCTGGCCGTATTTGTCCTGATTGTGGGAGTCAGTCTGCTGCAAACCTTCTTGCTGCACAGCGGGCTGACGCGACGCTATCCATGGGTTTCAGGTCTGGGGCAATTTTTATTCTTTGCACTGGGACCACTGCTTTTTCTATACACGAAAACACTCACCGACCGCGAATTCAAGTTTTCCGGCAACGTGGCCTGGCACTTCCTTCCGGTATTGTTCAGCCTACTGCTGTACTTGCCTGTGTATCTGCAAACAACGGAGGCCAAGCAGGCAGCCGCCGAGTTGTATTTCGCACAACATGTGAGCGCCCAGGACCAGGCTTATCAGCTGGCAGTGCTGCCAATGGCATCAAAAATCTATGCCATACAGTTCGTGGCGTTGATGTTCCACCTTGGTAGTTATGCTGTGCTGGTACTTTGGCAACTGGAAAAACACCGCAGGCGTATTGAACTGGTTTTCTCTGATATTGAGCTGATTAACCTTAACTGGTTGCGCTGGCTCAATTGGCTGGTGCTGGCAGTAAGTTTGATCTCTTTGGTGTTTTTGATGCTGCGGCTCTTTTCCCAGGACCCTGTATCCTCAGGGGGCCGTGTGGTTCCGGTACTGGTGATGTTCCTACTAATTTATTACGCCGGCTGGATGGGTGTCCGCCAACCGCAGATATATGGTACGCAGGCCAATAGTAGTGACCCTGGAGTTGAGGGCGGTGATAGCGAATCCAAATACCACAACACAGGTCTGTCTGCGGCAGATGCCGAGAAGCACTGGCAGCGATTGCAGCATGCCATGGACGAAGAGCAACCTTATCTACGCAGTGGCCTGACGATCAAGCAACTGGCAGACACTCTGGGGATGTCGACGGCCCACTTGTCGCAGGTGATAAACAGCCGGGCTCAGGTGACCTTTTTTGACTACATTAATAGCCAGCGGGTCGCCTATGCGCAACGTCTGCTGGCTAACCCCGACCACAAGCAGCGTAAAGTGCTGGATATTGCCCTGTCCTCCGGGTTCAGTTCAGAGTCTTCTTTTTATGCCCAGTTCAGAAAACATGCCCAGTGCACCCCCAGCCAGTACCGTCGCCAACTGCAGACGCAACGTTAAAACGCCATCTTTCTCCTTTTTCGCCTCCTGACTTCTAAGATCGGAGGTCTGCAGCCCTTGCCATGTGCTTGTATTGAGCTGCAGTAGGGATTCGGTGGTCGTGTGGATACATGGGAACGCCGGGTATCTAGTCACCAGATGGAGCACAACTCCATCCGAAGAATAAGAAAAGGAAAGCGTATGCAGCCCACATCTCCATCCCGTTGGATACTTGCACCGGTCGTTGCCGCCAGTCTGGCTAGTGCCAATATGCCCGTTTCGGCCCAGGATCTGGTGATCGAAGAAGTACTTGTCACAGCTCAGAAACGCGTCGAAAGTGCGCAGGACATCCCCGTCGCACTCACCGTCATCAGCGGAGACATGATCGATAGTATTGGCATTCAGTCGACCACAGACCTGGTCAAGATTGCACCTTCGTTGACCGTCAGAGAGGCAAATCACGCCCAGAACAGTGCCTTCAGTATACGGGGTATTGGCACGATCACGTTCGGAATCGGCGTAGAGCAGAGTGTAGCGGTTATTGTAGACGAGGTTGCCGCCGTACAGTCCGGACAGACGATGGCGGGCTTGATGGATATAGAGCGGGTAGAGGTCTTGCGCGGGCCCCAGAATACCCTGTTTGGGAAAAGTGCCTCGGCAGGATTGCTGAGTATTACCACCAAAGCACCCAGTGAAGAATTGGAATCGTACCTTGTATTGACTGCTACCGACGATGATGAAACCAAGGTGGCGGCATCGATATCTGGCCCATTGGGCGATAGCCTGGGCTATCGATTGAGTGGAATCTGGAGCGATCGCGACGGTTACATTCGTAACTTGACTGCTGGGGAGAAAGACAAAAACGGTAGCAAAAACAAGAATATACGCGGCAGACTTAGATGGGATGTTAACGAGACTATACAGACTGACTTTACCGCTTATTACATGAAAGATGAAACCAACTGTTGCGCGAGGGTGTGGACGGAGTTTGACCCCGAGGCAAAACTCTTCGGGTTTATTCCTGAGGCGGTTGCCGAGGGTATTACACCCGGAGAAGACAACCAGGATTTTCGTGCCGATGACGGGCCACAAAATGACTCGACCACCAGGGGCGCTAACGTAAAAGTGAACGTCGAACTGGGTGAATTCACGCTGACGTCAATCACCGCTGTCGATAACTGGGAGTTCAACGTTAACCAGGATGTCGATTTCGGGGATATTGACGTATTGAAGTATTTGACAGGCGGTCGCGAAAGCGGCGGCCTGTATTCAGTGGGGTGGTTTGAAACTGACTTTTTCTCTCAGGAAATTCGCATTGCCTCGCCAGCTTACGACAGCTATGACTATGTGGTCGGCCTGTACTATTCAGATGCTGAAACCAAGCGAACCTTCTTCCGCAACCTGAGCCTTGCTCCCGCCGACTTTGCGTCCAGCGCCGGAAACGAAAACCTGGGCCTTTTCGGCCAGCTGACCTGGCGATTTACCGACAGCACCAGCATCACCGGCGGGTTGCGCTGGATCAAAGAGGAAATATCGGCAGATTACGAAAACTTCGCCAACGCCGAGGACACTCCCTTTTCAGACACGGCCAGCGATGAACAGGTCGTAGGTAAGCTGTCGCTGCAGCACTTTATTGGCGAGGATACGATGGCCTTCGCCAGCTATACGCGGGGCTATAAAGGCCAGGTGTTTGATCTCGATGTGGGGGTAAGGAACCTGATCGACCCCGAGACATCGGACTCTTACGAGATCGGTGTGAAAGGTAACCTCTGGGAGAGGCGGTTACAGCTTAACCTCGTGGCGTTCTATACAACCTACGAGGGCTTTCAGGTGCAGCGCGCGGAAATCGTCGATGATGTCATCAGATTCGAGCTGAACAACGTGGGCGAGCTCAATACGCGTGGTGTCGAACTGGAGAGCATCGCCTTATTGAGTCCGAATGCGACCCTGACTTTCAACGCTGCGTATATTGACGCGGTCGTGAATGACTATGACGGTGCGAGCTGTTACACCGGGCAAACTGAAGAGCAGGGCTGTGTTAACCAGGCTCAGACCATTGATGGTGGCAGCCTTCCCTATGCTCCCGAGTGGAAATATACAGCGGTGCTGGACTACCAACTGCCGCTGGACACCATGCCCTTTGATGCCTTCGCAAACCTGCTGTACTCCTGGCAGGATGACACGCTCCTGTCGATTAACCAGAACCCCAACCTGACGCAAGACAGCTATGGAGTCGTCAATTTACGGCTGGGCGTCAATGACAAGGCCAGTCGTTACAGCGTAACGCTGTTTGCCAATAACCTGTTGGATGAAGGCTACGCCACCAGCAAACTGGACGTCTCAAGGCTTTTCGGCAATGCCACGGCGCGGGCGCAGGTTACGCCTCGCAGTACTCAGCGCTACTTTGGGGTAGAGGCCCGGTTCAACTTTTAGCCCGTCATTCGGTGTGCCAGCTAGCGTGGGCCTCGCCGCCTATCGCCAGTTGGAGGAATACCAGCGACGTTGGCCCGAATCGGCAAGCGTAAATCCATCAGGCAGGACGAATGTATGAACTTTCGTAAATTGCTTTGCAACCCGCTCTTGCTCGTAGTAGGGGCGTTGGCGGGGATCAGTATAGCCGCAGCAGCCAGCGAGCTTACACAACCTCGGCTCAATCAAATCCAGGTGATCGGCACGCACAACAGCTACGCCCAGCCTCCCGACCCAAGAACAATGGCGATCATGGCGCCGAGACTACAAGCCATATTTGAAGCCATGTTCGAAAAAATGTCTCCACAAGAGAAGACCAAATTTGCAGAAGAGCACCCGGTCTTGCTCGAGCAAGGTTTTGGTGCATCGCTGGACTACGTTCACCCACCCCTGGAATACCAGCTGCGTGCCGGGCTGCGCAGCCTGGAAATAGATCTCTACGTGGATCGCGAAGGGGGACGCTTTGCCGACCCTTTGCCGTATCGACAACTGCGCGCAGCGGGAGAGAAAAACCTGGCACCGCTATATGACGATGCCTTGCGGGAAACGGGCCTGAAAGTACTGCATGTAGCGGATGTGGATTTTCGCAGTTACTGTCCGACTTTCAGGATCTGCTTAACGCAAATGCTACAGTGGTCCGAGCAAAACCCGGGACATTCACCGGTATTCGTCTTGCTGGAACCGAAACTGCCGGGGCTGGACCGGGCTATACCAGGGGCGGCAGAAGTAGAAGCCTTTTCCGGGTCGGACTTCGATGAGATGGACAACAGCATACGCGAGGTCCTGGGTCGGGAACGGGTCTTTGCGCCGGATGACCTGCGCGGCACGGCGCCTACGCTGGAACACGCCGCATTGATTCAGGATAATTGGCCCGGGCTTGATCAGTCACGTGGTAAGTTTGTGTTCTTGTTGCTGGTGCCGGGTGAGAACTTCAGTGCGCTTTCTCCCTATATTGCCAACAAGCCATCCCTTGAAGGGAGAATGGCGTTCATGCAGGGTAAACCCGGCATGCCCCATACTGCCTTTGTCATGGTGGACAATCATCTCTCCGACCCCGCTGTTATTCCCTCCCTGGTCAAGCGCGGTTATCTGGTGCGCTCCCGCGCTGATATCGACACCCATGAAGCATTGCTGAACGCGACAGAACGCAGGGATAAAACGCTGGCCAGTGGCGCACAAGTGATATCAACTGACTTTTTTACGCTGCCCAATATATACGGCAATAGCTATTCGGTTACCCCTTTTTCCGGCGGCGCGCGCTGTAACCCGGTTAACTCGGCGAGCAACTGCTCAATCGGTCAGTGATTGCATAAGAGAAAATGACCAGACCAGACGCGTAGAATTTCCTGGAGAGCATTTATGCTTCGCACAGCCCGACCTTATCTTGCAGGGCTTTTTCTTCCGGCATTGTTGTCTCTTTCATTTCCCGGCAGCACAGCGACGCCAGAGTTGTACTTACCTCAAGCGAATAGCAATTGGTTCGTTGTGGCACAGGAAACCTTGCACAAGAATCTCGCGCATGCGCCGGTGAAAGGCAAAGCGAAGAGTATTATTCTCTTTATTGGTGATGGCATGGGTGTCAGCACAGTGACGGCATCGCGCATCTTTGAAGGGCAGTCCCTGGGCATGATGGGCGAAGACCATGTTCTTGCCTGGGAGGTGTTTCCCAATGTGGCCCTGTCCAAGACTTACAACGTCAACCAGCAGGTGCCGGACTCAGCAGGTACCGCCACTGCGTTCATGACCGGCGTTAAAACCAAAGCCGGGGTTATCTCAGTAGACCAGTCGGTAACGCGAGGCGACTGTCTTTCATCCAGAGGGCATCATGTGACAAGTTTTCTGGAGCTTGCAGAACAGAGAGGCCTGGCTACGGGTATCGTAACCACGTCACGATTGACGCATGCGACCCCAGCGACGGCCTACGCGCATGTTCCGGAAAGGGATTGGGAGAATGATGTAAACGTTCCGCTGGCAGAGAAGGCAGCGGGCTGCAAGGATATTGCACTGCAATTCCTTGAGTTTCCTCACGGTAACGGTATTGAGGTGGCGTTTGGCGGCGGTCGAGAAAATTTTCTGCCCCTGTCTCTTGTTGATGGGGAAGGGGATGCAGGGAAAAGGGCAGACGAGAGAAACCTCATTGCAGAGTGGCGACAGAAATACCCTGATGGCAGGTATATCTGGAATGAGGCAATGCTCAGAAAGTTGTCCTCTCAGTCCGCAGGTCCTGTTCTGGGCCTCTTTGATGCAAGCCATATGGCGTTTGAGGCGGACCGTGTTGAAGACGTCGGTGGGGAGCCTTCACTGGCAGCCATGACAGCAAAGGCACTGCAGATCCTGCAACAACACAAGGACGGCTATTTTCTGCTTGTTGAAGCCGCGCTGGTGGACAAAGGGCATCATGCCGGGAATGCTTATCGTGCTTTAAGCGAGACGGTTGCCCTGGCCGAGGCGGTGGACAAGGCATTGGAGATGACCAGCCGGAGTGACACCTTGATTATTGTCACCGCTGATCACTCGCATACCTTAACCATGGGAGGAGCACCGACGAGGGGCAATCCTATTCTGGGCAAAGTACGTGCGAATAATAAGTATGGTAAGGCACAGGACGTATATGAGAAGGCCCTGGATGACAAGGCCTATACCACTCTGGGCTACCATTACGGCCCGGGTGCCACCCTGGAAAAACACCGTACGGACGTCCATAACACTGACACTTCGGCAAAAAACTTCAAACAACCCTCCCTGGTTCCACTGCGGGAGGGGATGCATGCCGGCGAGGATGTTGCGGTTTATGCGCGCGGTCCGTCGGCTCATCTAATCAGAGGCGTGGTTGAGCAAAACTACCTTTACCACGTGATGGTTCACGCCGCCCGCTTATAAGTGTAAGAAAAGCCGGCAATCAGCATGGTCAGAATAGCGAGAACAACGGAGACCCCATATGGCAGGGCAGCACGTTTCAACCAACGACATGGCAGCGGGTAATCAAGCCCAAGGCAATACGACGAACGGAGTAGATCAGGATACGCCGGGTAAATATCTCCCTGCGCTGACCGCGCTTACCATGTTGTTCTTTACCTGGGGCTTCATCACCTGCCTCAATGACATTCTGATTCCCCACCTTAAAGCCGTTTTTGACCTCAATTACACCGAGGCCATGTTGATTCAGTTTTGCTTTTTCGGGGCCTACTTTCTCATATCATTGCCAGCCGGGGCGCTGGTCAAGCGCATTGGTTACGGTAGGGGTGTTGTCATCGGTCTACTCGTTGCAAGTTTAGGCGCACTGCTTTTTTATCCAGCTGCCAGTTATTTGAGGTATCCGCTATTTCTGGGCGCACTGTTTGTCCTGGCATCTGGCATCACCGTATTGCAGGTTTCAGCGAACCCCTACGTTGCGGCGCTGGGAAGCCCTCATACGGCTTCCAGTCGTCTTAATATGACGCAGGCCTTCAATTCACTGGGGACTACTGTTGCACCTTTTATCGGTGCCGTGCTAATACTTTCAGTCTCGACAACGGGGCTGGATGCCGAGGCGGGAAAACAGGCCCAGGCGGATGCGGTGAAGCTTCCCTATATACTGCTTGCGAGTATTCTTGCAGTAATGGCGATCATGTTCAGCCAGCTAAAGTTGCCTGTCATTCACTCCCACCACGCTACGCAACAGACACCGACGGAAAACGGCAGCATATGGTCTCAGACGCATCTCGTACTCGGCGCTTTAGGCATTTTCCTGTACGTTGGCGCAGAGGTGGCTATAGGCAGCTTTTTGGTGAACTTTCTCGCTCAGGAAAATATTGCCGCAATGGAAGAATCGCAGGCGGCTCATTACATTGCCTACTATTGGGGGGGCGCGATGGTGGGCCGTTTTATCGGCGCAGTCGTCATGCGGTATGTCAAGCCGGGGCGGCTACTGTGCTGCAATGCTCTATGCGCTGTTATTCTTGTCACGACTGCAATGTTGGGCAGTGGCAGTCTGGCGATGTGGGCGATTCTACTGGTAGGTTTGTGCAACTCAATCATGTTTCCCACGATCTTTTCGCTGGCAATTGCCCAGTTGGGAACACATACCAGTCAGGGCTCCGGGATAGTGTGCCTGGCTATTGTGGGCGGCGCGATTGTGCCGCTTGTGCAGGGCGTCGCCGCAGATAGCCTGGGATTGCAGCAGGCCTTTATCATTCCGCTTCTGTGTTATATCTATATTGCCTACTATGGATTGCGCGGCTCTATCCCTGCTAAGTCCGTGTGCATGGCGAATCAGTAACTGTCTAATACTATCAGACTCCTAGCACTTGCTACCACACGCACCTGAATATTACCGTCGGTCGCTATGAACGGCGCGATCTTGCTACTTTTACATCGACCTTCCGCACTTGCCAAACTACTCCGGCCTGGTGGATACCGCACCGTCATTGCCGAGAATCTACTCTTGGAGCAGCCACTCATCATTCACAGCCGAGCACGCCAGAGAGCGCCGAATTTGAATACTCAAGATCGCACGATATTGGGATTCTTATCAATATTCTTGAGCCCCGGACGGGTTCGACGAGTAGCCGTCATCATCCAGCCATCCACCTGACTCGCCTTTCACAAAGCCCTGAAGAAACGGAAGTATCACCTCCTTTACTCTCCCCGTGGAGGAAGGAAGCCAGGGCCGAAAGGACAGTCAGAGGAGGTCATCGCAGCAATCGTGGAAATGAAACAGCGAAATCCACGATATGGCTGTCCTCGCATCGCACAGCAGATCAACTTGGCTCTTGGTTTAGACCTGGTAGTCCGGCGTGTGTTAGCGGTCCACTACAAACCAGATCCCGCTGATCGCGGCCCCTCCTGGCTGACTACCCTCGGTCATGCAAAGGACAGCCTATGGAATGTAGATCTATGCTGTGCCGAGTCCATCACTTTAAGGACCCACTGGATCATGGTGGTTATGGACCAGTACACGCGCAGGATTGTTGGCTTTGCCGTCCACGTTGGAGACGTCGATGGCCCCGCAGCCTGCCGTATGTTCAACGATGCTACTTCTGGCGAAGGCTGGCCGCAGCGGCTCAGTTCTGACAATGATCCCCTGTTTCAATATCGGCAGTGGAAAGCCAATCTCAATATCCTCAACATCGAGGAAATCAAATCGTTACCCTCCGTTCCCATGTCACACCCGTTCGTTGAGCGACTCATTGGCAGCGTTAGGCGAGAACTGTTGGATCAGACTCTCTTCAGGACTCAGACCGACCTCGAAAAAAAGTTGCGCGCCTATCAACTGTATTTCAACAAGAACCGGTGTCATTCCAGCCGCAGCGGCGCAACGCCAGTCGAGTCTTCAGGCACGAAAGTCATTGATCTGAACCATTACTGCTGGAAAAAGCACTATCGAGGTCTCTTTCTACTTCCAGTGGCGGCTTGATTTAACAATTCGCCAGGGACAGGTATATCAATTGGATTTTCATCGATCGCCAACTCACATACAAGGGTAACTTGTCAGCACCATACCCGTGGCAGTCATCACTGACCCGGTGCGAACATACAGTTCGACATCCATTGCGAGACATTTTTTGTCAGCATACCTGGACCAACCAGTTTGAGATCACCTGAGTTAATTTCCTTTCTGTACGTTGTCTCAACCATCCAGATATCCGACAAGCACTTCACGGTGGAGGTGAAATAAACGTCGGGCTCTTTTCCCGGATCGATAGTGCATAAATCAACTTCCATACCGTTTACGAGAATCCACCAGTCCGGTTGCTGTTCGATATCGGTAAAGTGAAACTTAATGACAGTTTCCTTACCGGGTAAGTTACCTGGCTGAATGCTTCTCCTCAGGTAAGTCATAAGAAAGTCCACATCGAAGTCGTTACTGGTCAGGTGCACCCTGGTCCAGCGCATGCCCCAATTACCAATATCTATAAAGATTGGCAGTAATTCTTCAGCAGATTTTGTCGGCAGGTACTCATGCCCCTTCTGTCCGGGCAACTTTTTCTTCACTATCAGGCCGTACTCCGCCAGTGTAGACAAGCGTTTAGTCAAAACAGCAGGCGATATCATACTTAGCCCTCTTTGCAGCTCGTTGAACCGGGAACTTCCCATAAGAAGCTCCCTGAGGATGAGTATTGTCCACTTCTCACCAAGAATCTCGGTCGCTTTTGCTATGGGGCAGAACTGGCCATACTCCATGGTTTTCTCCCGCTGATTGAGCACTTATAGTAACTTCATTCTACATAGTTAGTAACTATGTTTTGCATAGTTGGTTGCTATACGAAATGAAGCAGTCTGCTCCTGCCTTTCGGTGCATGATGCTATCGCGTTGCACAACAACCAGATCGGAGATAGACATATGAATACGTTCAAGGCACATACGGTTGATACGGCGCCCAGCGATTCACATACAGCGCTGCAAAGTGTGAAGGAAAGCATTGGCTTGCTCCCCAATGTATTCGCGGCCATTGCAGAGTCACCACTGGCACTGGAAACCTTCGTCACTCTTAACGGCGCCTTTGCAGAATCATCCCTGAGTCCAGAAGAGCAGCAGATAGTACTACTTGCCACAAGTACAGAAAATAACTGTGTTTACTGCGTGGCAGGCCATACGGCTTTTGCAAACCAGATAAACATGCCACAGCGGGATGTGGACGCGATGCGAGAAATGAGACCACTCGAAGACGAAAAACTACAGGCGCTGAACAAGCTGGTTCGCCAGATGGTAAGAGGCCGGGGCCGCGTATCTGAGACTGACATCGAGAATTTTCTGGCCGCAGGTTACAGCCGGCAGCAGTTCTTCGAAGTGATCATTGGCGTCTGTGTCAAAACCTTCAGTAACTACGTGAGTATCGGGCTGGAGCTCGAACTTGATGCTGCCTTCCAAACGTACGCCTGGGAAGGACGAAATGCGAAAGCGACCAACCAGGAGTATGCCAGACAATAACTGGCCACCTGCGCCTCCTCTTTAGGCAAGGTCGCACCCAAACCAGAGGTCCACCTGAATGAAGCTTAATGTCCATTACATCGACGCATTTACTGATTCATTATTCAAAGGCAATCCCGCCGCAGTCATTATTTCAGACACATGGCTGAGCGATGAACTGATGCAGTCAATCGCGGCAGAAAACAACCTCTCCGAAACTGCCTTTGCCGTCAAGACGAAAGCGGGTTATCGTATTCGCTGGTTCTCTCCCCTGACGGAGATAGAGTTCTGCGGTCACGCAACTCTGGCCACAGCTTACGTGCTGTTTAATCAGTACAGCAAGTTAAGATCAATCAACTTCTATGCCAAAGCCGTTGGGGAACTTGAGGTCCATAAAGCCCGGGATGGTTTTATCCAAATGATATTTCCAAACAGAATGCCTGAGCCAGTCGATGATATCCCTGAAGCACTGATTGACGGCCTGTCCATTAAACCTACTGAAGTCTACGTTAATCAACAAGCCTATTTCGCTATTTATAGCGATGCAGAGCAGGTTTTTGCGGTTGAGCAGGACCAGGATAAAATCAGGCAACTCAAGCCTTACGATGTGACCGTTACAGCACCAGCGGCGGGCTATGATTTCGTGTCACGTTATTTCTGGCCTGCCAATGGCGGCGATGAAGACCCGGTTACCGGCTCCATACACACCGGCCTTGCGCCATTCTGGTCCGAGCGACTGGGGAAACAGGATTTAAGGGCTTATCAAGCCTCCAGGCGCGGTGGCGAACTGCTGTGCAAAGTGGATAGAGACAGGGTTTTCATCCAGGGCAAAGCGGTGAGCTATCTCTCGGGAATTATCGAAATCTAAATACACACGGAGCACCCAATTATTTGATAGCCCTCAAAGGAGACACTGGATGACCGAGCAAAGCAGGCCGAGGATAGAGCCGGTTGATGTAGATCTAAAGGAACCGCTTAAGTCGAAAATGGCTACAATATTTCCCGCTGCATTACCTTCACCAAACCTGTACCGCAGTGTGGCTCGCAATGAATCTCTGTTTATCGATATGATCGATATGCGTTTTATTGGTCCGACCGGCCTGATGGACCGGAAAACGATACCGTCACGGCTTCGTGAACTACTTATTCTACGTACCTGTACGCTGGCCGGGAACGAATACGAGTTCAATCTGCACGAACGAACAATTTCAGAAAAGATGGGTCTCACAAGAGCAGAGATCGGCAATCTAAAGAACAAAACTGTCGACAGGACACTGTGGCCCGCTGCAGAGCTCTCACTGATCTCGATGACGGACGAGCTGGTGTCGACCTTGTCAGTCTCAGACCCGGTATTCGAGCAGGCTTGTGAGCATTTCTCGACAGCTGAGCTTGTTGAAATGACGCAGCTGGTTGGGCTATACACGTCGGTCGCAATGCTGGTCTCACTGATCAGGCCTGAAACAGATCCTTATTAGGGTTTCGACACGTTCACTCTTCATAAGAATCGAACACGTGGGATAAATTGAGGTAACAGAGATACTCGAAGGCGGGCGGCAACTCCCTTTGCTACTCCATTGCACGCAACGCCGCCTCCGCAATCCGTCCCTGGCGCATTGTCATTTCATCTGTGAAATCAGAGAGTTGATGGTTGCGGTTTTAGGAGAGCAAGATTACTCTCGGAACGCATGCGATAGGTCTTTTTCCTATTTTTTGACCTGCTGACCACGCTGGCGAAACTGATATGACCCGGTAGCAATAGGATAGTCGATATCAGCGGCTACCGATGGCAGAAACATTGTCGCGGCCGATTTCCGCTTCCAGTTCCAGCATAAGTCACCATTTCGCCAGGGGCAGGAAGAAGGCCATCAAGGTCTTAAGGCCGGTGCGCCGCGCGTTATCCAAGGCAGGCACCCGATTATCACACCGAACAAACTGAAGCGGGCTTTCACCGCCAACCTCCCGGACACCGTCCGGGTGACCGACATTACTTACATTCGAACCTGGCAGTGATGGCTCTATCTCGCAGCTGTGGTCGACCTATACTCACGTAAGGTCGCAGGCTGGTCCAGAGTGAATAGACATTCCGATGATGCAATCGTGACTTTCTTCAATGAGGGTGATCAGAAACGCTGAAGGTAATCGTTCATTGCAATCCCGATGCCGAAACGCTCCATATCGAAATCATAGTCCAGCAGGCTTTCGCCATAGCCGTTATAGTATTGCGCGTAGATGCGAAATACCTTGCTGATGGGGTAGCTCCAGGTCAGTTCGAAAGATGTCTCCCGCGTGCCGGGACGCAGCATTGCGGTAATGGTATTGCGATTGGGCGCCCAGACCGCGCGCAGATCACCGTACCCGTAGTAACGATGCATTCCCGGATTGTCGTCGTCCTCCTCGTCTTCAGGAATCCGGTACCAGGCCCTGGCCAGGACCCCCAGATCGTCGGTGATGGAGATAGCGCTTTTGGCCATTATGCGATTCCAACTCCTGGAATACCGCTGGCTCTGCCCGTTCGACTGGTGGTTGAAGCCCAGCGACCACCCGGCAATCTTAAAGCCCAGTAAATCGTATTCTCTGAAGTCTCGCACGGTGATCTCCGGTTCGTAATTCGTCTCGCGAAACGGCGCAGAAAATTTATCATTGAACAACTGCCAGTAGGACCTGGAAGTGTAAGAAACGAATGTGTCGAGATTGGTTCCGAACATCTGCCGCCATACCGGTGCCTTTATGCTGACCTGAAACTGCATTTCATCGTCCTGCACAGGATGGGCTACGTCGGTCTGGTCTTCAAACGGGGCCTGGTTGGGTTTGTCCATGACCGTGTACAGGATGTAGTTGGGCAGGTTAGCCGTGATAGCGAAGGGACGTTCCTCGATTTCCGACTCAACAGCGTAGCGAGAAGCAATAACATCCTGTTGTTCGTATACAGGCAAAGACGTTAAAACTTTCTCTTCTTCTGTAGATAATCTGTCCAGGGCAGTCGCACAAGCCTTGCGAAGTTCCCCAATGCTGGTCGACTCGGCCGCAGTGGCAATGGCCTTTAACATGCACCTGTCCAGATCGCTTGCCAATACGGGCGAGGGTGCAACTAGAGGGCTGGCAATCAGCAAAGCCAGACCCCAAGCGGCAAACTGAGGTGCTCTAAATTTCATTTTCATCAACTGCTCCTGTCGTGCGGTAGAAAGATTCAGATTGACTTACGCCATCCTTGACATCCAAGTGTACAGACTCAGGTTGTTATTCTTCATCGCAAGACTTGCTATCAGTAAAGTGGAACCACGGGGGCCCAGCGAAAAGCGAATCTGGAAATCAGGCCCAGGGCTGTCAGCACCGACCAGAACCATTTTGCTCGGGAGTGTTTTACCGATAGCCACGTCACAACCGATGTCGCCCAGTGCCACACCAGAATCGTTGAATGCCCCCGACAGAATGCCGAACTGGCCGTCGCCTGTAGGAAAAAAATCCGCGTCGCCAACCCGGGGAATCGGCTGCTCGTACAACACTGGAAAGTTGGGACGAACGAAGAGATTGACTCCTTCCCTCAGCGGGCAAGGCAGCACGGGCTGGACCCTAACGCGGTATGCCTCCTGACCGTCGGCCGCGGTCAGGTCGCCCTTATAGCTGGTGTAGTCCAGGTTGAAATTGAGAATGCCAAGGGTGGTATTGGGATTGGCCAGCTCTCGCGCGATCTCTACATTGCTCTGCTCGTCCTGCGCTGAAACGCCCGTAGCCGCCAAAGCGAGCGCCAATCCTGCTAACAACGTTGTGTCTCGCTTCATACGGTTTCCCTTATTTTGCTCGTGACAGGGATGCTAGTTTGTTTTGGGATTGGATCATAAAGCGGCCCTCAGGCGGAGGCCGAAAAATGTGCTCCAGTCATCAGTTGGATTGAGGATCGGATTTTGGATGACCTGGAAAATTGGCGTAAGCGCGATTCCCTGGGTGAGTTGAAGTAGCGGCGCCAGCCCCTTTCCAGGAAAGGCGTAACCCAGCATGCTCGCAAACTTTCCCCACGGTGGCGGCAACTTGTCAATGGCGTCGAGTCGGGCAGAAGAGCCGGCGAGCGACAGCGTGCCGGCTGTCATGTCCTGTAACGGGTCGCCCAGGCGCGCCAGCTTGTCGAGATCGACGCGCTGAGGTGCATAGGACCTTTCCCGCACAGCAAAGACGATATACGACGGGGTCGACCTGAATACCCCCTCGTAGCCTAACTTCCTGGAAAGACATGCAAGGAAGGACTCCAGCCGGCCAGCGGTGGAACCGTATCCATGGGCCGCGAGTCCTATCTTGACGATATATCGCCACGCTTCCTCGAAGGAAACACTTGCGAGTCCCTGAAACTCTTCGGCAGCGGTTTTTCCGACCACATGATACCTGCTATTCAAAATCCGAGAATTCGCCACGAATCAAATACACCAGCATCGAGCCAGTGCACATCGATCATGCCTGGCATTATGGTTTTGACATTGCCTTCTATACCGTCAGCTCCTTTCGGCGCTTGAATATCTTTGGCCATTCGGTTTTTCCATCGAAAATTTTCACGTAGCCGTAACATCAAACGTTGCGCTTTCGTCGAGAGGGTAGATGGGATACGTTAGCTGGGTGTGCTCGAAAAGCGTAATATCGCGGCTGGTTGTTCCGGGAACATCAGCGATCAACAACTTATCGGTGAAGTTTTCATAGAACGCTCGAAAGTGCATCCCGCTTTTGACACCTATAACGTCATATTCCTGAATGATGATGCCATGCGGCCGTCCCTGCGTATCATCATAGGTCTGGCATAGGCCGGAAATAACGATGACATCTACCGTATTCGCCGCTTCGATGACCAACCTGGCGGTAGGGCCAAGCTGGAATGGGCCGTTGAAAGCGGTCCCCCCGCGAACGATCTCATTCCCATCGGAAAGGGACTTGACATAGGCTTTGGTCTTGATTGGTTCGCCCGCCAATTTCTCAAATTTGCCACCGAGGCTCACATCGATTGTTGCTCCGACACCGGCAGCGACTGCGGCCTTTGCGGTTTCCGGATCGTGTATGGACATGAAAGCGACTTTCCCCAGGCCTTTGGTCTCCATCAGGGCCTTCAGTAGGTGGGTGCCGCCACCGCCGGCTCCGCCACCCGGATTATCCGCAGCGTCCCCAATCACGATCGGGGTATGGTCGATGACATCGCCTTTCGTTGGCAATTGACGAACATAATGGCCGTCCCTCTCGAGCATGGCCAGCACCGTGCCCATCGTTTTGTCCAAAGTCTCTAATGGGATAATGGACTCTTTCCGGTGATCCCATATCCACTGCGCCAGTTCGTCCACCAGTTCCTGTGCCAGCTCGAGGTCATTTTCGGTCGTGACCATCGGATACACGCCACAAAAATCACTGTCCTGGTAGGGGAAACCATGCATCACAGAGCAGTTGAGAACGCCGGGGCGCTGTTCTATTTCAATGCACATTTCTTTCAGACGATTTGCAAAGGTGCCCTGCTCTTCGGTATTGCTCATGCCCATCATCAGGGGCACTTTGCGATAGGCGGGGGTAGGATGCGATTCTCCTGCCAGGATTGCAGCGCCACGATACATGGCATCACGTGCACACGCATTCATATCCATATGAGGATATTGTTTGCAGGCACTGAAGAAATTCATGTTATCCATCATTTTGTCGGTGATCTTGCCATGCAGATCACCCGACCAGACGATCATCGTGTCCTTTCCGACCAGGGCTCTGACCGCCTCCGCCAAGTCTCCCTCAAGATCGTGCGTGCTATTCACCATCCCGGCACCGTGGACAGACAGGTAGACGATATCCATCGGCAACTGTGTTTTCAGCGTGTGCAAGATGTCCTTTTTCGCATCTGCCCAAGCTTGATCATTCACCGTGCTAAAGCACCAGTCTATGTAATACATAACACCGGGAAGCAGCTCCCAGCCCTCTTCCTCGCATACGTCAACGGCTCCACCAATGGCAGTTCCTTTTATCTGCTGCTTGATCTCATCGCCGCGGAAAACGCGCATTCTGTCCAGCGTAGTTTCGCCCATGCCTTCGGTGAGGTAGGTGTTGGTTTCATGGAAAAAGCCAACATAGGACACTCTTAATTTTTTTGAATTTGGCATTTCTTTCTCACTGTCCCCCCGGAACGCAAGTAAAGGTGACGATGCTGCAGCAATACCCGCAGAGCCAGCAAGCGTAATAAATTTTCTACGTTTCATGAGCTTTGATTGCTACCTATACGATAATTAAGTGAAAAGTGTTTTTACAGAGTTTTCGATCAGGGCCCCGTTCACGCCGTCAAAGACGTTGACGTTCGTGAACAGAATTGACCGGTGGGTTCTTGAGCAGCCGTCGGCAGGGCGAAGCTCACCGCGACGACAAGCGCCGTGGTCAGGTTCCTTAGGTTTATTTAGTTTCCGCATTGGATTTGTCCTGTTGTCGATGCAGCGGGTTCGGTGGAGAAGTCAATCTGCGCCGTGCAGGATCGCCCCCCACCGAATCCGTGGCTGATGTCGCCCCGGTTAGTCGAAGACAGAACCGGTGGCCGGGAATTCGTCGACCGGCCCGTCGCCGCGAATGAAGATCCGGTGGTTGAATCGCACGTAGTTGAGTGCGCCAGACGGATCTTCGAGCAATTCGCCAAGGGCTCCCTCGTTCGGGCCTTCGGTGATGATGAAAAAGCCCTCGGCCGTGTTGGCCACATTGGCCGGCGCGGGATCCGCTCCCTTGGTCAATGCGGAGAACTGGACAAACACATATTTGTCGCCCTCTTTGCGGATCTCGATGTTTTGGGAATTACCCTTGAAGACGCCGACGAAGGGGTCGAGCACAGACGGATCAACGCCCGCTGCGACCGGAGAGTCGGCCTCGATTTTCGTGAAGGCTTTGACCATTGCGTTCGCAACTTTTTTGTAGGCCTCGACTCCGCGATCACTGTGGACCAAAACCACCACGGCAAAGTCGTGATCCGGGATCAGCTGCAGAAAAGAACGCGTGCCGGGCCAGTTCCCCCCGTGGCTGGGACTGATGACCCCGTCGTAGTCGTGGACGAACCATGTCAGCCCGGTAAAGTCGCCGGCCTCAGCCTCGACTGCCGGAGCGTGGGCATAGTCCAGTGCTTCTTCCGACAACAGCTGGTTTCCGGAGGTGTCCTTGCCGTCCAGCTGAAAGCGGGCGTATTTCAGCATGTCGGTAACCGTAGAACGGATCCCGCCGGAGGCTGCGGACTCTCTTATCAACGGAATGTAGTACGGCTTTAGATCACTGATGCTGCCTTCCCCGTAGATCGGCGGATGACCCCATGCGTAATTTTCAGCCGGAGGGGTGGTGTCGTAATTAAAGGATGACGCATCCATGCCGAGCGGGGCGAACAGGTACTCTTCGATCAGGGTCTCGATCGGCTTTCCGCCGACATGCGACACCACATGGGTCGCGAAGGTGATACTGGTGTTGTTGTACATCCAGGTTTGACCAAACGGATAGATCTGCGGGATGTAAGCCCCCTGGAGCATGACCTTCTCGGATATCGATCCACCCGGAGGAACACGAAGGAACCCATGGTCGCCATACCAGCCAGCGCGATGGTGGAACAGGTCAACGACCCGCGCTTTCGACGTTGCGTCGTAATCCGCAACCCTCCACCACGGCAGGATGTCGACGACACGCGCGTTCAAATCCAGATCGCCCTGTTCGGACAGCTGCATGGCCACCGTCGACAGGAAGGTTTTTGTCACAGAGCCAATTTGAAAATGCGTATCAGGGGTAACGGCCTCGTCGGTGCCTACCTTGGTGACACCGAGGCCGGTGCTGTAGGAGTTGGGCCCATGGATGACCCCGACAGCAAGTCCCGGTATGTGCATTTCCTTAATCAGTCCAGAAGCTTCAGCGACGACCGCATCGAAGGTCGCCTGGCCATCCTCCTGTGTCATGAACTGTTGGTTGTTCTGCGCTAGTGCTGGCTGAAAGCCAAGTGATGACGTAACAATTAGGGTGAATAATGGTTTCATCAGGGCCTTCACTGGATTTTTCCTTTTCATTGGATTCCTCACTGGTTTTCTCCTGTCGGTATAACGATGGTTCTTCCTGGGGAGTTCTGTCTTCGCCGCGCAAGATCGCACTGGCAGAGCCTGCACGGCGAAGTTTCCCCGATTACTGCTTCGCCATCTGCCCAACGTAGTAGTAGTCGTATAGCGAGCGGGCGACCTCAGCAATTGCCCGATCCCTGTTAGCCTCCGATGTCTCGCTGCTCTTGGTGAACACAGCGATTGCAAACCGACGACCGTCGGGGAGCGTGATATAACCGACGTCATTGGCCACTCCCCCAATGGTTCCGGTCTTGTGCGCCACGGGCGTACCCTTCGGCAGCAGCCCCTTGAGCCGGCCAGCGCCGGTGCGCGTGCGCGACATGACATCAATCAGGAAGTCGCGGCTCTCGGCACTCGTCGCCGTGCCGCTGTCGATGGCAAGCAGGAGTTTCAGCATCGCAAGGGGCGTTGCGTGGTCGCGGGGGTCCGCCTCAAAGTCCAGATTGCGGTCACTTACGATCGTCGCAAGCTCCGGCCGGGCCTTGAAGGCCTCTGTGGCGACTTTCATCGTGGCAGGTCCCGGCAGGCCATAGAATTCCCCGATGATCTCGCCGGTCAGCCGATCGACCCTGAAATCGGTGATCCCGAGCCTGCGCAGATTCTCGGTCACTGCCGCGGGTCCGCCAGCCTGCCCCATCAAGGTGTCGGTCGCCGTGTTGTCGCTCTCCGTGATCATGATCTCCATCAGGTTCGCCACCGAAAGCTGAAGCCCTGGATGCACGAATGTGTCGCTAAGCGCAGCGTCGCCGATCATCATCATGTCGGGTGTGATTTCGACCATCTGGTCGAGGCTCAGTTCCTCCCTGTCCACGCGGTCCAGAATCGCAGTGGCGATCGCCACCTTGTAGGTGCTGGCCATGGGGAAGGTTTCATCGCCATTCAACGCGATGACTTCGTCGCTGCCGATCTCCTGCGCCGCAAAGCCGATGCGCCCGACAAGCTTCGCCGCGAATTGCTCAATCGCGGCGGCAACAGGCTTGCCGTCTGATGTCTGGCCGTACGCTGGGCTGAATATGGCCGCCGCGGAAACCGCAAGAGCCATGATGATGTTGCGAAGTTTCATTCCAGATATCTCCTTCCTGTGATACAGGTTTCAGGACTGTCCCATTCGGTGTTGATGCCCCGGAACGCGCAGCCTGCGCGCAAGACCTGGGCGAATAGCAGCCAGGAGACGGAGATCAAAAACTGCATGATCCCGTCTTCTTGCCTGTTCACGCCACACTCAGTTGCCGTGCTTCGCCGGGACGGCAGACGTGACATCCTAATCCGGCATCCCGGTCGAGAATTCGGTATTCCACGCAGCTTCCGAGTAAGGCTCGAAGCGTGGCTTGGCTTCGGGTTCAAACCGGATCGGCTGGCCCGGGAAGACAGGAAGCACCTTGTCGTCGCGAACGGAGACAACACCGTTGACGATCACGGCTTTCATGCCCGTTGAAGGGACGGCACCCTTCTCGTAGGTTGAATTGTCAGTGAAGTTTTCGGGGTCAAAGACCACGATATCGGCGACCATGCCGGTCTGGATGCGGCCGCGCTCTTGCATGAACGTCAGGCCGGTATCGCCCAGATGCTTGGCAGCGTTATAGCTGAGGATCGACAACAGCTGCATCATGGGGATGTTGTGTTCCCGACCGAGCCGGATCGTCGCGCCTCGGGAGCCAGCCGCGCGGGGGTGGGTGTTGCCGAGCTTCTCCAGCGGGAAATCCCACGGGCCGAAGTGCGGTTCGGCAGGAAGCGCGTCGCTGCCCACGGTGACGCCCTTCAGCGTCAGCCATTTCGGCGGATCTTCGGCGGGCATCTTGAATACGACGATCGGTTTGGTCGGATTGGAAGCCATGTCGGCCTTGAATGTCTCCAAGGTATAGAACTTACCCGTGACCGGATCCTGCACGGTATCCTCATAGCGGTTGCCCAGATCGTCGATCCAGCTATCCGGCTGCAGAAAAGAGGCATTCAACGTGGTGGAACCCGCAGCGTAGGGATAGATTTCACCCCAGATGTTGTGGCCCTGTTCCTGAAGCCCAACAATCATTTGGTGGGCAAGGCGCCAACCCGGGTTGTTGAAGTGAAGGACGATCGCCGGGGCGTCAAGCGCCAGGGCGTTGGCAATGAGTTCCTGCGCACCGTTGTTCTCGGTCGTATCGGTGCCAAGCGTATAGCGTGTATGTGCGCCAGTCGGGCGGCCATAGCGAGCGCCAACTTTCTGCACCTCGAACATCTCGCGGGAGGAGACGCCCTCTCTCATATAACCCACGGTGCTGCCGATGCCCGGCGCGCCCGCCTGCAGACCCTTGTCAATCTCTTCAAGAATCGCGTTGCTCTGTTCCAGGGTCGGGCGCGTCACGCTCCAGCCCGCATTCTTCCGGGTTTCAAGAGCGGCAATGGGACCGTTTATCAGGTAATCGCCCTCTGACCCGTCGATCACCATCGCGCGGGCAATTTCGTGGCTGACCGCGCAGCCATAGTTGGCCTGGGTCACGCCAGCGCGCGCCTCGTACCAGGCCGCAATATATGATCCCGCACAGCCCGCCTCGAAATCCATGCTGCTGGTCAACCCGTCGCGCAACCCGATCCGGTAGCCGATTGGCGTCTGCCAATGGAAATGGGTGTCGATGAAGCCCGGCGCCACTATATGGCCGGCGGCCTCTATCGTCTTGGCACCCTTCAGCGGTTTCTTGCTGATTTCGGCAATGCGGCCATCTTTGATACCGACGTTGGCGACACTGTCAAACAGCGTTTCAGGGTCCATGACCCGACCGTCGATGATCACCAGATCATAGTCCTGGGCAAACAGCGTGGGTGCCGCCAGTGCGTTGAGAATGAGTGAGAACGCAAAAATTTTCGTTCTAGACATTAGTTAACTTCTCCGTTTTCCAATTCCCGGCTCGAACATCGAATCCACTTTTACGCAAAAACCTAAACCCAATCCTCATGAGTTCTACTGTATGTATTCGCTAAAAATAGACCCAAATCTGAAGCAGCAATACCTGCATAAGTATAAATTTACTGAACGACTTTCACTTCTTTGTTACCTATTCACCCCATGCTCTAAACACGGTGTAAATGCGAACTTTCTAGTATTGAAGGAAACGCGTCCTTGCCAGACGCGTATTTGCTGTTGTCTGAGGCCGTATCCGGATTGAAACGACGATGTCGGCATCAGCACCCACCTGCACCCGACCCTTGGTTCTGAACTGGCTACAGCCGCCCAACTCGTCAAAATATTTGGCGTGCAGATAGCTCAACTCGGAAATACCTTTCATAGACGACGTATTCTTTTCTTCACGCACCATACGCAGAGCACCTTGACGTGGGTATCTGCACTACGCGGATGGACTAGCTTGCCATCGTAGAGGGGGCGGGATCCCATGGGCAGCACAGAACCTACTATCCGGACGGTATCTTAGCTAATTGGCGGCGTCAATAGCCTAGATCAAAGATAAATCATCCCGCCTGGACAAAATCCAATCTATCTCGTGGCGTCACCAGCCTGGTTGTAGATAAGAACACCTGGGGTGAATGGTAACCGGCAGCCTCGACTTCAGCGACTCCCGGGGGAATTCGCCGTAATTCTTGGGGAAGCTGCACAGGGCCACCGGCACACATGGCCAGTACCGCGTCATTGAAGGTACCATCCAGCGCCTTGCCGACCGCGCAAATGTGGGCAAAAGGCCAGGACTGGGCGACAAAGCGGCGTGCTCCATCCACCTTGGTGTTGATTAGAGAACGGGGCACATTCTGCCATGGCACCAGCAGGGACCCGCCAGAACCGGTCCAGGCGCCGAAGTACGTACGTTGCGCGCCCAGCAGGTTTGCACTACTGTCGAAGGTGGCCTTCAGCGCCTCCGCCACGTTACGAAATTCCTGCTCGGCCGGGGCATCAGCACAAATGTGGCCACATACCGATCTCTGGCCGCCATCGACAGCGGCGAATAGTGGATACGCCCGTTGGGGTCTGTGGACCACATACTCCGCAGCAGGTGTGCGGTGCCCACACCGTCGAGAGCCGCGGGATGGAACCTGGCGTAAACGGCAAACTGCCGGTCCGGCAGGAACTCCTGCTCGTCGGCTCCCTCGGACCGGGTAAACAGATTAAAACCGCCCGTGTGCATGGGCGTTTCCCTGCTCTCCATCTTCAGGAATGCGCTGTCAATAATGCTTAACTTTTTCTTTTGGTTACCAGTTTTATTATCCGGTACTAACTAAGCGCTTTTCGCGGCTTTTGACTAGAAAATGGGCGCTTCAGCCATCGGAGGGAAGGCGTTCTCTCCCATATAAGGGTTGGCATCAGCCAGCGCTTCGTTCAGTTCAAAGCCAAGACCCGGCCGGTCGGGGACGGTTACATACCCGTCTTCCCACTGAATCGGCGTGGTAAGCAAGTCGTTGAAAAAGCCGTCGAAGTTGTCGATGCTTTCGAGAATCAGAAAGTTCGGCAGGGTGGTAGATAACTGAATGTTCGCTGCGGCTTCGATGGGACCGGCATACAGGTGCGGTGCAAACTGCGCATAATGTGCCTCGGCCATAGCAGCGAGCTTCTTACCCTCCAGAATACCGCCCACGCGACCCAGGGCCGGCTGCAGGATTTGAACCGCCTGCGCCTCCAGCACTTTCGAAATCTCGAAACGGCTGACCAGCCGTTCGGCGCCCGAGATTGGAATGGTGGTGGAGCGGGCAACGCGCGCCATTTCTTGAGGATTGCATGGCGGTACAGGCTCCTCGAACCAGAGCGGATCGAACCTCTCCAGGCGGCGGGCAAGACGAATTGCACTTGACGTGGTTAGCTGACCATGTGTCTTGATCATCAAATCACACTTGCTTCCCGCCACCTCGCGCAAACTTTGCATCAGCTGCTCCGCGCCTTCCAGGGCCTCGAGGGAAAGCTGGCGCGGATCGAAAGAACCCATCGGCATTACCGGATCGAAACCGACAGCGGTAAAGCCCATATCCATGTAATGCTGTAAGCGTTTGGGTGCCGCAGCTGCATCGCCATGAAATTTCTCTGCGGTCAATTCATCAACGTCAGGATAAAGGTAGGTATACGATCTCAACTTCTCATGCACCTTCCCTCCCATCAGGTTGTAGATGGGTTGATCCAAAGCCTTCCCAATGATATCCCAGCAAGCGATTTCGATACCTGAGAGGACTCCTCCGGTGCTGACATCAGGGCGCTGCACAAATCCGGCCGAGTAAATGATGCGCCACATTTTTTCAATATCAAACGGGCTCTGCCCCACCACATGGCGTTCGAACACGTTCTCGATCATCTTGCGGACAATACCGGGCCCAAAGGGTACGCCGTAGACTTCACCGTAGCCGGATATCCCATTGTCAGTCGTCAACTTGACAAATATCCAGTATGCGCCTCCTTTGTGAGGCGGAGGAGTCGCTACAGCCCAGGTTTTTACATCTGTGATTTTAATATTGTACTCCTTCGGAACCTCGCGCTTTTACCGCGCATTCCTGCAACTGCCCAAATAAGTGCTCTCAGATCGTGATGGCTTCAAATCAGGCGGCCTTCACCTCACGACTGAGGATTACGGTGCGCAGTTCGTCACGGATTTTGCTCACGGCATCGGCATGACGTTCACGAACATGACCGTAACCTCGAATATGCTCGGGCAGGTTCATTAGCTGAGCGATGTTGTCAGAGACTTCAGCCGAGTTATTCGACAGAGCGAACGCAATATCTGCCTCATAATCAGCAAGCAGTTTGGCGGCGAGCTTACGCTCCTCTGAATAGCGAAATGGATCCAGGATGGAACCGCGCAGGAACCGGAACCGGTTCATCATTCGGAAGAAGAACATTGCCCTGCTGCTGGATACTTCTCCCTTGGTGAACTTTCCGGTCTCTTTGTCGAGCCCGCCATAGGGCCACGCACCAAAGTGGAAGGTGAGCTTCATGTCGCCGTCGAAGGTATCTGCCAGGGCTTTGCGGAAAGACGGCTTCGTGTAGAGTCTAGCCACCTCCCATTCGTCCTTGTGCGCGAGCAGCTTGTAATAGCCGCGCGCCACAGCCTTGACTGCGGCCTCGTTCAGTCCAGCACTGCGCACCCGTTCAACCATGTCTGAGTAACGTTTGGCAAGGTTCGCGTCCTTGTAGTCAGTCAATTCAGCGACCCGGTGTGCGACGATATCGTCCACCGACGGCTCGCGATGCATCTGCACTACAACCGGCTCCTCCTCGCCCGCCAGACGGCGAGCGGCGGGCGCATCTGCATACGCCAGTCGCCCGAGATCGAATGCCTGCTTGTTCTTGGCAACGGCTACACCGTTCAGCTCGATGGCACGATGAATTGCTTCCAGCGACAGGGGAATACCTCCCTGCTGCCAGGCAGCACCCATCAGCAACATATTGGCGAAAACACGATCTCCCATTACTCGGTCTGCCAGCGTCTGCGCATCCAAAGCTCTAAGGTTGTCTCCCAATACCTGGCTCAAACGCCCTATCTGCGCTTCACTATCTACCTTCCAATCAGGATTCATGGAGAACTCGGCGGTAGGCACCACTGTTGTATCAACAACAGCAACGGATTTGCCACTGACAACTTTTGAAAGCGCTTCGTCACCAGCGGCGACAACGAGGTCACTGCCTATCATTGCGTTAGCTTCGCCCACAGCGATGCGAGTAGCTCTCATCTGCTCAGGGCTTTCCGCTATCTTGACATGGGAATGAACAGCCCCGTACTTCTGGGCCAAACCGGTAATATCAAGACTGGTTGAGAAATAGCCATCGGCGTGAGCTGCGACTGCTAGCGTCTGACCTATAGTGACCACCCCAGCGCCACCAATCCCTGAAACAAGTATCGACCAGGTTCCATCAATAGTCGCCTCCGGGACGGGCAGGTGACTGGCACCTATCTGCACTTCAGCAGCCTGCGCCTTCTTGGGCTGCGCACCCGAGACACTGACGAGTGAAGGACAGAATCCCTCAAGGCAGGAAAAGTCCTTGTTACACGAGGACTGGTTAATTTTACGCTTGCGACCCAACTCGGTTTCCAGGGGCTCAATCGCCATGCAGCCTGAAACCGTGGAGCAATCACCACAGCCTTCGCAAACTTCCGGATTAATGAAAACGCGCTTATCGGGGTCCTGCCATTTGCCGCGCTTACGCAGACGGCGGCGCTCTGTAGCACAGGGCTGGTCATAAATAATGACCGTTACCCCGCTTAACTCGCGAAATTCCTTCTGTACTGCCTCCATGGCGGTACGGTGATAGACCTTAACGCCAAGCGCGCGAGCGTCAAACTTCTCAGGTTCATCCGATACCAACGCAATACGCGCGACACCTTCTCCCGTCAGCTGCCTGATCATCTTCTCGGGCGAAATATCACCATCGTGTTGCTGCCCCCCTGTCATGGAGACAAAACCGTTATGAAGAATTTTGTAGGTTATATTCGCCTTTGATGCCACGGCGGCGCGGATGGCAAGATAGCCGGAATGGAAATACGTTCCATCACCCATGTTGGCAAAGACATGTTTCTCATCAGTAAATGGGAATTGCCCCGCCCACATCATACCTTCAGCGCCCATATGACTCATCGAATTGGTTTTCGTTGCGTCACGTAGAATAGCCAGGGAATGGCAGCCAATGCCGGCTAGAGCGCGACTTCCCTCCGGGACTTGTGTTGAGCGACCGTGCGGGCAGCCGGCACAAAATGAGGGTGGTCGTTCGACACCGCCTGGCAGGACAGTCTGGCTTTGCAGATAGTCGGGAAGCGAAAAGCCGCAATCTGGATAAACATCATTTAGCACTCGCACCAGAACCTGCGTAACCAGATTTGGGTTTATTTCACCATAGGTTGGGAAGGCGCAATCACCGCCGCCAACCGCGTCGACGGCAGGTGTGAAGTTCTTACCCACGATGTTGGGGCGAATATCTGAACCGTAGAGAATGGCGCGGACCTGGTCTTCAAGTAAAGGACGTTTCTCCTCTACGATCAAAAGGGTGTGCAGGTCTTTGGAAAATTCGCGAACGATATCGTCATCCAGCGGCCAAACCATGCCTATTTTTAACAGACTTATGGGTGTATCCCCCAATTTCCCGTCAGCATAACCCAGGCCGGACAAAGCCTGGCTCATGTCCTGCCAGGCTTTGCCGGCGGCCATGATGCCAATTCGGGCCTCAGAGGCGCCCTCCCGACGATTTATCCCATTGGCGCGCGCATAGGTCAGCACCTTTTTTAGCTTTACGTCCCACAGAAGACGCTCTTGCTCCAAAAATGGGGTAAACGTTTTGATCGTGGTATCCGGACCCGTGTCTTCTGGCGTGGTGATCTTCGGGCTATCCGGGGACACATAGACTGAACCGCCACCCTCGACCACATCGGTAACCAGTTTCATGCCGACAAGGGTAGAGGCATAACGGCTCATCGCTATGCCATGAAGACCGTAATCAAAAACATCCTGCACATTGGCCGGGGCCAGAAAAGGCAGTCCCAGGGATGAAAAATTCAAATCCGAATAACACGCCACAGTAGATGACTTGGCACCATGGTCGTCACCCACCAAGAGCAAGGTCCCGCCCTTGGCGTTGGTGCCTGCAAGGTTGGCATGACGAATAGCGTCCATTGAGCGATCCAGGCCTGGCGCTTTTCCGTACCAGATCGAGAAAACACCATCAACTTTCGCGCCCGGAAACAACCCCACCATCTGCGAGCCCCATGCAGCCGTGGCCGCCAGGTCCTCGTTCAAACCCGGCTGAAAATAGATGTTGTGGGCCTTCAGTTCTTTCTCCGCTTGCTGTAGCGACATATCGTAGGCGCCAACTGGCGAGCCTCGATAACCAGAGATATAACCACCCGTATTCAAGCCTGCCGCTTCGTCGCGCATGCGCTGCTGGATCGGCAAGCGCACCAACGCCTGCATGCCGGTCATATAAACCCAGCCTTCTGCCTGATGAAGGCGATCATCAAGTGTCATGTCTATGCGCTGTTGCCGCGAATACTTATTCATCTTCTGATATCCTCTCTAAAAGGGAAATGCCCTGTAGTATGATCATAAAATAGACAAGTCTTGTAGCTCGGTTGAATTTGACAAACCTGTCTCTGCCGTGGCCTGGTTGTAAAACAAGCTCAGAGAAGCCGGAGTTTTATTGGAGCCGGGTGACGTTATACTTTCAGGAGCAATGAAGAACGCACAGCCGGTTGAGACTGGCGGCAACATCATTGCCCGCTTCGACAACGGCCTAGGCGATATCAAGCTGAGCTTCAGCTAAATACATAGGTATAGCGTACCCGGTTCAGGCTAGTGTAAATCGCCTTCCACGGCCAGTTTTGACCGATCCGAAAAAGCCGGAGACCTATACTTTTTGGGGCCATGCTTGAACCATTTCCATCTCAGCTGAGTTCTTCGGCATGGCGGCCGCGATTTCTTCATCCGTAAAACCCAGTTCGTGCAACACGGCGTAGGTCTGGTTGCTTTCATCCACCTCGCCCCGGTTCAGGGGAGATCGGCTCAGAGCAGGCGCAGGTGGTACAGATCGATCCTGGACGGACTGGCAGCGCGCCTGAATCTGCGGATGTGCCCATACTTCGTCAGGCGTTAAAACAGGCGCCACGCAAGCATCAGAGCCGTCAAAGATCTGCTCCCATTCGCTACGCGTTCTGGTCTTGAACGCGGCTTCAAATTGCTTTGCGGTAGACTCCCACAATGCGGTATTCATTTGTTCAGGCACATCACCAAGACCCAGCTTTGCACACAAAGATGCATAAAAATGCGGTTCTATTGCGCCCACCGACATATATTTCCCATCAGAACATTGGTAGCAGCGATAAAACGGAAAGTGGCCGCCGGTGAAATTCTGACCACGCTCGGCCATGAACGGCGTTCCCCAGATTGGAAAATGCATTGCCATCATCGATAGGCAACCGTCTATCATGGCGGCATCTATGTACTGGCCCTGACCGGATTTTTCGCGTTCATAAAGTGCCGACAAGATGCCGTTCAGGGCAAACAAACTACCGCCCGCAAAATCGGCAACAAGATTGAGCGGCGGCAAAGGCGGTTCGCCACTTGGCCCCAGGGAACCCAGCACCCCGCTCAGGGCGATATAGTTAATATCGTGCCCAGCATCTGAGGCCATAGGGCCGGTCTGCCCGTATCCGGTCAATGAGCAGTAGATCAGCCTGCTGTTCACCTCGCTGACCGTTGCATAGTCGAGTCCCAGGCGTTTCATCACGCCCGGGCGATAGCCCTCAATAAGGATATCCGTTGTCTTGATCATTTCTTTTAATATCTTGGTGCCGGCGGGCGACTTCAGATCCAGGGTGACAAAACGCTTCCCCGGCGAAAAGGTGCTGACGGGGCCCCCTGCCCTACCGCCTCCAACGACAATCACTTCTGCCCCCATATCAGCCAATAACATGGTGCAGTAAGGCCCGGGGGCATTGCCGGTCAAATCCAGCACCTTGATACCCGCGAGGGGGCCAGTTTTAGTGTTTTTCATCATTCCTTCTCAATCGCTGCATATGTGGTATGGCTGTTAAACGGCTTGTCTGGACCCGCCTGTGCAGGCCTCAAATTTAATATACTAACCGGATAGTATCTTTATGTTCTTTTGGAGTCAATTCCTCCCCCATCTACGGCAAGGTCGAGGCGGCTTTCATATTTCACGTTGAAAATTGTTTTCGCCGGAACTTCGCCCATAAGGTCAGGTGGCAATCAGGGGCAGGTGATCGCAGGCGCGCAGGCGGCTATTGCATTGGACAGAATGCAATCGCATCTGCGACCATACGCTCTCATCAGGAGTGAAAAAAAACAATGAAGCCGAAGAAAAACCGTGAGCAAAGCACGAGTAAAATAAAAGCCGCTGCCTTGCACCTGATTGCAACAAAAGGATATTCAAACACCAGTCTTGAAGAAATTGCGAATACGGCGGGGTTTACCAAGGGGGCGGTTTACTACCACTTCAAAAGCAAAAAACGCCTAATCCTCGAAATTCTGCATGATATTGAATTCCGCTCCATTGAACTGCTTGCACAGGAACTGTCTGCGGCGGATGAATCCGCAAAAGACCTGCTGATCCGATTTGTTAACTTTCAAGCCGACTGGGGGGCGAAGTACCCTGACGATATCGGTGTAGTGATTATGATGTCCATTGGCTTCACCCACCTGGATTCAGATATACATCGAAAAATCGAAGGTAGCTACGAAAAGTTAACGCGCCTGTTGACAGATATCATCTCTCAGGGTGTGAGAAATGGGGAACTCTCATCGAGTATCAGTATTGACAACACTGTTACCTCCCTTATCGCAATGCGAGACGGCAATATGCTGCTCTGGTACCGCTCAGGCCGGGACCCCGAGATAGGCCGCCAACTGATCAGATCACTCAGGGATGCATTGCTTCACCCCGTCATTTTTCGTTGATAATTCACCTTCAGCGGCCGCGCCTTCTGATCCCCCCGCAGCCCACCTCGCCCAGGATTGTTTGATGCTCCGCCGGGTTGCCTGCGGATCGTCGAGTTGCCTGGCCATCGAGTAGCCCCCAGCCGACTCAGCCGGCGAAGTATTGACAAGCCCTCTCTGCAAGAATACTATCCGGATAGTTTTTTACAACCCACGGAGTGTTGCACGATGAAAGTTCAGGTAATGGAACAATTGGTGAAGCAGGTAACAGCCTTTACCCTGGCAAACAGTGCTGAACGAGATTCCTGGGAAAAGGCCATTGCCATGTCCGGGTTGCTGGCCTGGGGCGACGGTGATGCCTTGGCCGTAGTGCAGCGATGGCTGGATCGTGCAGTCGCGACGCAGAACTCGTCGGGCAACTTATGTTACGGCGATGCGTTTAAGGCAGCTCAAGCCGGCATTGATTACACGCCCACCGGTTCCCTGTCCTCCGCGCTGGGTATGCCACTACTGCAGGTTTACGAAAACTCCAGGAAACAAGAATATCTGGATGCCGCTGAGCGTCAAATTCAAGCGCTCGTCAATTCGCCACGGACCAGCGATGGGGGCATCTGCCCGCGTTACGAAGCCCGTGAGCTATGGGTGGACTTTACTTACCTGACCTGCCCCTTCCTGGTCCGGTTCGGCCAGATAACAGGTGAAGATAAATATATTGAAGAGGCCGTCCTTCAATTTGAGGTGCATGTAGCGCACCTACTGGACGAAAAAGCGGATCTGGCACGCCATATGTGGTGTGAAGTGCCCAATTGCTACCCCCAGTCTACCTTCTGGTCCCGGGGTTGTGGTTGGTTGCTTCTGGCCGGTATTCATTTACTGGAGTTGCTGCCATCGCATCCGAAAGCAGGTCTTTTCAAGGACGTTGTAAGGCGCCTGCTTACTGCTATGAGCAAACACCAGGATCGCAACGGTTACCTGCGCAATACCCTGGACGACCCGAGATCCAATTTCGAGGCGTCCGGGACCCTGATGTTTGCATTTGCGATTCCCCGCGCGCTTGAACTGGATATGGATCTGGTTGACAAGGCATTGATTGAAAATGCCCTTAGGGCCTTCGGCGTAGTGGCGGGATCCGTTGAGCCATCTGGCAAGATTCCGGGCGTGACCGTACCGCCAGGCGGGCCGAATGTAGTTTATGACTGGGCGATGTACGGCCAGGGTTTTTTCCTGCTGGCTGCAAAGGCCTTGAAACCTTATCTGACTGAGTGACCCCGGTGATTAAGGGCGACCGCGCCTGATTTATATACAGTCTATTTGTTGAGAAAAAGTGATTTTTATGCGCAATGACATGAATGAAATTTACGAAGAGTTTCGCAGTACCGTAAGACGTTTCGCCGAGGAAAAAGTCAAGCCACATGCCGCTATGATTGATCGCGATTCCCTTGCGCCAGAGGAGGCCTTTGAGGCTGCAAGGGCTTTGGGTTTGCAGGGCATTCCGTTCCCTGAAGAGTTTGGCGGCAGCGATGGCGATCTGATGCTACAGGTTATTGCCAGCGAAGAGTTGGCCCGTGTATGCGCGTCCACCTCCCTGACGATCGCAAGCAGTTGGCTATTCAGTATTATCGTGGAGAATGGAAATGATCAGTTAAAAGAGCTGGTGCCCGGTGTTGCCAGTGGCGAGAAAAAAACGGGCTGGTGTATGACTGAGCCCCAAGCGGGTTCTGATTTGATGGCTATAAAAACCACCGCAAAAAAAGTAGATGGCGGCTGGGTAATCAATGGTAATAAGCGTTTTATTACCAATGGTGGCTGGGCTGACTGGTATCTGGTGCTGGCGCGAACCGGCAGCAGTGATGACCGATCGTTCGGTGTCTTCGTGGTAGGTAAAGATGACAAAGGGATATCTTTCGGTGCCAAGGAAGACAAAATGGGACAGCGCGGCAGTCCTACATGTGATGTGATTTTTGATGAGTGTTTTGTTGCGGATTTTCGCTGTATTGGTGAACCGGACAAGGGGCTTTCTTACTTCAAGGAATATCTTCTCACATCCCGCTTGAGTATTTCAGCGCTGGGACTGGGCATTGCCCAGGGAGCCCTGGACGAGGCCGTTGCATATACCAATGAGCGTGTCCAGATGGGGCGTCCTATTGCACAGTTTCAGATGGTTAAGGGCATGATCGCTGACATGGTGGTCAAGGTGGAGTCCAGCCGCGCACTGCTTTATAAGGCAGTTAACATGCTGATTGAAGGACAACCGGGCGTTGAGGCTTTCAGTTCCATGGCAAAAATTGCCTGCACAGACGCGGCTATGGATGTGGCAAACGATGCGGTTCAGTTGCATGGGGGTTATGGCTACTTGAAAGAGTATGCCATCGAACGAATGTTTCGTGATGCCAAAATCACCCAGATTTATGACGGCAGTAATCAGATCATGAGGCAAATCGTTGCCGACCAGATCAACAAAGTGCAGGTGGGCTGATCTATGGGTATTCTCAGTGACTACAAGGTTCTTGAATTAAGTGAAGTTTACCAGGGGCCTCTGGCGGGTCAGGTGCTTGCTGATTACGGTGCGGAAGTCATCAAAGTGGAAAAAACGCAGGGTGGCGATATCCTCCGCAACACCGACATCCATGCACTGATGAATAATTCCTTAAGCAGCCATTTTGCGGCAGCTAACCGCAACAAGAAGTCGGTATGTATTGATATCACAGCGGACAAGGGCAAAGAGGTTTTAATGGCCCTCGTCAAGGAAAGTGATGTATTTCTGCATAACTACCGCCCCGGTGTTATGGAGCGCCTGGGCTTTGGTTACGAAGCTCTTGCCAAAATTAATCCAAAACTGATTTACGCCGTTGCTACGGGTTATGGCGAAACCGGTCCACTGGCCTCGTTTGGCGGTCAGGAAATGGTCATTCAGGCGCTGAGTGGCTATTGCGCCAACAACTCAGGTGACAAAGCGCCCGTCATCGTCAATGCCCCAGCCATCGATTTTGGTTCCGGCATGGTTCTTGCGCAGGGAATTCTTCTGGCTCTGATGGAGCGTGAAAAATCCGGCAAGGGCCAGAAGGTCACCACCTCATTGCTGGGAACGGCGGCTGCGATACAGGGGATTGAAGTCGCCTCCGTATTAAATACCGGCAGGTCCATCAACTGGTTTGAGACAGGCCTGAACTTTATCTTTCCCACAACCGACGGCTGGGTACTTGCCCTGGGCTTTTTCAAGGAAAATCCATTGGGTCTGATGTGTGAGGCGCTGGGCGTCGAGGATATGAGTAAAAAACTGGGTATTGAAACCGCCTCAGTGCTTGAACTCGCCAAACACAAGAGCACAGTTGAACCGATGTTGGCGGCGGCATGTAAAGACCTCAGCACTGATGAACTATTGTCCCGCTTGCAAGCCAAGGACTTGTTGTGTGCACCTATCATGAGTATTGCAGATGCCATGGCGCAACCACAGATCAAGGAAATAAATGCCCTGACTGACGTTCCGGTCAATGGGCAAAAAGATCTGCGGGTCGTCGATAGCCCATTGGCTTTTTCCCGCACGCCAAAACGAGAGCATAGCTCGGTGCCTTTGCTTGGTGAGCACACGGAGGAAGTGTTAGCTCGCCTGGGATTGAACCAATAATATCGATATTTTCCAGTAATATTGATATGAAGATTACGGATGTCACGGCAGCGCTGCTCAAATGGGAGAATATCCCGGTTAAAAGCTATTTGACCGTATACCCTTAATTCGAGCCATTCAGAATGTGGGAGCCCCTCAAAGGCAACACATCAAAGATCTTCAGGTTGACACCACCTGGATAGCCAAACCACGTATCCACGCTCTCGGCAACGAGGCTCATTGCGAGTAGCTCGGCACCGCGCCGAGAAAAGTGCGATGCTCAGGACGAATATCATTAAGACTGCCGCCAGCGACAGATTGGGTATTGACGCAGGTGTTATAGTCCGTGTTCATAAGCGTGCCCTGTACTCAATAACAAGGGTATCGAGCCCTCTTTGCTTAGCTGAAATAATTGAAACCAAGCAAGTTCCAGTAATAATAAAACCAAGCCATAAACAGAGCACAAAGAGTGACCAGGCTATACCGAACACGGGCCCAGAAACTAACGAGCACTCCCTGACGCCAAACCTGCACAGAGCAATAAACATGGTACAGAGCCGCTAAAGTAGCCAGGATTGGAAAAATCAGAGAAAATTTCAAAATAGCCGGCAGTTCAGACATGAGCGCTATGAAGCCCACGCTGACCCCGATAGAGGCAAAGATAATGAATAGAAAATTAGTCACTGCCACGGAAATTGACGCAACAAAGGCTTTTTTCTCCGTACCCTGTAGGGCACGAAAATCAGACCATTGATAAGCCAGCCGTAAAAATACCCCGACAAAAATCAACAATGACAAGCCGACCAGTGACCCTGTAAAAACACGGGTTTCGTAAAAGGGTGCCTTATATAGCTGCATGACACCGAAGCCATCCATGACAAAACCTGTAATCTTGCCATTCGCGTCTTCCTGAAAGGCGACTCGCCCATAATCATCCACTTCTCGGAACAGGTTATTGTCGACCTCAACATAACGCGTTTCTCCGATCATCAGCGTGTTGTCCGGCAAGGAAACAACCTTCACACCAACAAACATGCGCCACAAAGATTCGATCTTAGTAAAACTTGAACGCCAGCTGTGATAAGTACCTTCATACCGTTTTGCCCGCTCTGAGAAATCAGCAGGTGGTGTCACTACCGTCACTTCAACGGGAAAGAATTCATCATAAAAAGATTTTACAAACGCCTTATGGGTTTGCTGCATACCGGGACCGCTGAAGGATGAAAAAAGCATAAAGTTTTCTTTTTGTGACATCCCGAAATGAGAGTTAAATATGAGCGTTCCGCCATCATGACCAAAATTTTCAAAATCAGCAGGGCCATAATTACGTTTGAGAAACCCTAGTCCCATACCCCGAACACGCTCGTCATGGGCGAAGCCGTCATCTATCATCATCTGTAGCGTTTCTGCTTTTAAGATACGCTTTCCGTCAAAGGCGCCACCCTTCAGAAGGGCATGGGCAAAAAATGACATATCATGCGCAGTTGCGGCCACGGACCCAGCAGGCCCGAAGTTTGAAATGATTTCATAGTTTCGTTCTTTGTAACGCCCCTCTGCATAAACATAGGCTTTGGCCATATTGGCATCAAGTTCTGGCGGCAGCGGCTCAACGAAGGTTGCGTTTTTCATGCCCAATACATCAAAAATATTCCGTTGAACATAATCGTTGAACGGCACCCCGGATACATTGGCTACGATCAAGCCGGCCAGGGCCGTCGCCCAGTTGGAATAGGCGGTATGTTGCCCCGGCGCATTGACCCGTTGCGGTTGATATTTAGCCAATGACTGGTTAAGCGGTATGATCCGGCTGGCATCATCAATAATCAGATACCCCATTGCGCCATCTTCAAAGCCAGCGGTGTGGGTCAAAATATGGCGTAGCGTAACGGGCTGCCCAGGCCAACTATCATCAATTTGAAACGTCCGGAGATACTGATTAACGTCGGTATCAAGGTCAAGATTCCCTTGTTCCACCTGCTGCATAACCGCAACCCAGGTAAAAAGTTTGGAAATGGAACCAATCCGGAAAAGGGTGGATTCCGGCTCGACAGGAATACGATTCTCAACATCACGAAAACCATAGCCCTTGGAGAATATCATCTTGCCGTTTTTCATGACCGCGACAACGCCGGAAGGGCTATGAGCGCTTTGCATGTGGTTTTTTACAACACCATCAACGAAAGCTTCTACTACAGCCGGGTTTGTCACATCCGGATGATCAAAGGTAGCGGCCACCTTGCCCGATGTCGCACTACTGGTTGTCGGCTGCGGTTGGCCAAGGGCGTTTGCAGCAGCCAGCACGGTGCCGAGGGCTATACCAAGAAGTCCGGGTATAAGGTTTCTGTTCATTGGGAGTTTCCTCTCATAGAAGTTTGCGGCATCGGACCTGTAACCTGACGGCGGATTCTCGGTGCAATTGTCCCCATCACAGCTTTTTTGCACCCCTGACGCCCAGTCGATTCCGGACATCCTGCAAAGGAATTTGGGCCTGCTCAGGCTCTTACCGCGGCCCCTTTGCCAACGATCTTTCGAGGGCCATTCGCACACGTCCCGATTCGTTACTGGCCAGATCGCGCATGGCAAGCTTCACAATGAGATCTCTACTGCTCGACTTGCGACAGAACCAACTCAACACGCTTTAGGTCAACTTATGAGGATTTCAATATTTTTGCGATTCCCAGCGTACAGATGGGAATGATGTAGACCAGCGCAAAACCCACGGATAATGCCGAGTACCCCTTGGCCACCAGGGAGACGATGCCCAGTGAGCCCAACAGCCCACCCAGGCCGAGCGTCACTATCGCTATAGCGGCTCTGGCCGGATGGCCCAGCGCCTCATCCGCGCCGGGCTTCAGCACCGCCTCGATGCGCTCGATAAATCCCTGCACCAGCCCTGCACCGGTTTCCACCAGGGTACCGAGCAAGGCAACCAGGAAAATCCCCAGCAACAGGGGCGTGGTGTACTCGGACATCATCCAGTAGTTGGGTACGGGTTCTTCCAGCACAGCGGGATACCCCGCTGCATAGCTGACGTGAAACAGCACCGCGGGGATCATCACCGCCAGGCCGGTGACCAGGCCAGCCAGTAAGGCTTCCGAGCGCGAACTGATCGCCCGGGTAGAAAACAGCAGAACGGGCGCTATGGCCAGGTTATACATCGCATACAGGGCGCCGCCCTGAAGCCAACCCACTTCCACGGCACCATTTTTTACCGCTTGCAGGACATCTACATCTCCGTGGTTCATCACCTGGATAAAATAGGCCACAAACACCGCGTACATGCCGATCGACCAAAAGGTGAGGACTTTCTCCACTGCCTCGCGGCCGAAGTACACCAGCGCAATAACCAGCACCAGCACCCCAGCCATCCCCACCAGGCTGGAAATGCCAAACTCCTCCTCGAGAATATTGCCCGCAGCCGAACCGACCACGCCCAACACCAGCAGGAACAACAGCAGGTAAAGAATCTCGAAGCAGATCCAGAAAGGACCGATGAGTTTGCCAAAAAAAGTTCGGTAATCGTAAACCTGGAACACCCGCGCGAACTCGTAGGTGCAGGCCAGTACCAGAGCAAACACACAGGCGGCCACGCCGATACCCAGCAGTCCTCCCAGTATGCCGTAGCGGGTGAAGAACTCGACCACTTCGCGGCCGGTGCCGTAGCCGCCGCCCATGACCACGGAGATAAATACCGCGGCTGGAACGACATAGACCTGCATCCAACGGTTCACTGAGAGGCTTCCCCGCGCTTGATAATATGGACCCAGCGCTGTTCGGCGCAGCGGGACAGCCTGCGCCGCTCAAATGCCCGGTGTTGACTCACATCACTATAACAGCACCGATTGGCAGTGATGCCTATTGCCCCAGGAGGTATTTAAACTCGACCCCATACAGTCGTGGCATACCCCAGATAACACGTTCAGCACCTGTGAGGGCAGCCAGGCTATGACCAACGTAGTACTCATCGTCACCAATATTACGAATCCAAGCCGACAACTCCCATTTGTAGCTTGCGGGGGTGAAGCTTACACGACCATTCCACAGGTCATAGCTGGGAACCAACACCGTATCGACGTTAGTGGCACTAGTGTACATATCATCCTGGTACGTGTAGTCAAGATTGAATGTTAATTCCCCAGCGTCACCAACCGGCAGCGCGTACTGGACACCCGCGTACACCTTCCACTTGGGGGCGTAACTCATGTCATTGCCGTCGAAATTTTTGGGCTGGGTAGGGTCTATCGCCGAGATAGGATTATCAAACTTGTCGTAGGTTGCATCCAGATAGGTGGCGTTAAAAGTCAATTGCAGGCTATCCGTGGGCAGCCAAACAGTTTCCACTTCTGCACCCTGGCTTGTTACCTCACCGGCGTTAGAAACTACTGTGACATTGGTACCACCGACAGGCACATTTTGGAACAACTGGTAGTCGGAGAATTTCTGTACGAACACATCGGCGTTGACACGAAGCTTGCCGTCAGCCATGGTGGACTTAATCCCCACCTCAAAAGCATCGACATACTCAGTATCAAACTTAACACCGGGAAGATACGGGTTAAAGTCGGCATTAAAACCACCGCTCTGATAGCCACGCGAATATTTGGCGTAATACATTACATCATCATTAAGCGTGTAATTAATACCCACAGTCGGCGACCAGTTGCTGTCACTGAATTTATCCTCGTAGCTCAAGTCAAACGCGCCAAACAACGAGCCCGGAGCCTGAGAAGCCAGAAAAGCGGCGGTAGCTGGCGGCAACCCAATCAACTCCAGGAAAGCACCGCCAGCAGCGGGGTCGCTGGGTGCATTGACCTGATTGAAGTCCAACTCCTTTTCCTCGTCAGTAAAACGCAAACCAGCGGTCAGTTCCCACTTCTCACTCAGGCGGTAGTTGCCGTGGATATAGGCGGCATAGCTGGTAACGTCAACCTCACTCGGAATCGCGATCGTTCCACTGAGTGCCTGGGAAGGCAAAACCGGCGCACCAAAAACGAGGAAGCGCTCAGTAGCAACAGTGCTTTCAAAGTAGTAGATACCGGCAACCCAGTCGTAGGAATCATGTTGCGGAGAGACAATACGAAACTCCTGTGAAAACTGGTCCGTGTCTTCGTCGAACACGGTCTGAAACGCGTCAACGACTGGCGTAAAATCTTCGTCGCCGAAAATATAATATTCGCTCTCGCGATAGGCCGATATGGAAGACACGGTGTAATCACTTTCGGTGGTGTAGTTGAGTGTCAAGGCTCCACCCCAGAATTCGACTTCGTCGAGCTCTTCGTCCTTGCCGGTCTCATACGCGGGACGCGACTCCAAGGTGAATACCGGCGCTTCACTGGATGTCTTACCCCAGTCTCCGGCGACAACCACCTCCAACTGGTCGGTCGGCAGGAATCGAAGCTGGCCTCTTGCGCCTTCCTGCTCCCAATCTCCTACTTCTTTATCGAGCACCACATTGTCGAACAAACCATCCCGTTCCTGTTTGCTGTAAGCAATCGACGCGAAAACGGTGTCACCCAGCGGACCACTCACGTACCCTGAGCCAGTCCAGTAACCTTCGTTGCCGAAGCCGGCCTTCAGCTCTCCAGTGAACTCTTCGGAGGCCTTTTTGGTGTTCAGGTTGATCGCACCGGAAACGGTGTTCTTACCGAATAGTGTACCTTGCGGACCACGCAGGATTTCCACGCTCTCCAGTCCCAGCAAGGGCTGGTTTGCCGATGACGAACGTCCCTGATAGACGCCGTCAACATACACACCCATGCGCGCATCGATACCAATATTCCTGGAATTGTCGACGATACCACGCAGACCACTCGCGGCCTGGCTACCGGGTATTCCGCCGGTGCTTAGCGAGGGGGCGCTTTTGGCTAAATCAAACAACTCGGTAGCGCCCAGCTTCTCCATACCGTCGGCGCTGAACGCCTGGATGCTGATGGGAACATCCTGGCTGCTTTCGCTACGTTTCTGGGCCGTGACTATCACTTCCTCCAGTGCGAAAGTCGAAGTTTTTCCGCCCTGGGCCAGGGCGGTGGTTGCGGAAAGTGCCGCGAGGGCACCGATATTCAAAGCCAGGATTGTCTTGCGCATGGCGCTCTTCCTCAGAGTGGTTTTATTGTACAAAATTGGTTTGTGGGTGAGATTGTTTCGTTGCCGGTTCATGCCTTTCGAGTCGCCGCGGAGATACCCAGGCAGGGTCAAAGCCCGCTTGTTCGAGGTCGACCGGCAAGCCGCTGCCCAGCAGGAGAGAGGCCGCCAGCCTCGCCGCGGCGGGTGCTGTCTGGATACCATGCCCCCCCTGCCCCGCCGCCCAGAAAAAACCTTCCGCATTCGGGGCGAAGCCGATAACGGGGGTGCGGTCGACAACAAAATTGCGCAGGCCAGCCCAGCTGTGCTTGATCTGTCGCACCTCAAGTTGCAGCGCCTGTTGGGCATAGTGCACCGCATAGGCGATATCCAGCTCCTCAGGCTGCGCATCACATGCCTGCGAAGGATGTTCGTCCGCGGGTGAGGCGAGGATCAGGCCGGCATCCGGCTTCAGATAGAACGAACCGTCACTGGCCATGACCAGCGGCCAGCCCGACACATCACACCCGGCGGGCGGGTCCAGCAGCACGGCGGTGCGGCGCAGTGGGGTCAGGCCAATAGCATCAACGCCGGCCAATGCCGCGACTTCATCAGCCCAGGCACCCGCTGCATTGACCAGCAGCGGCGCCGAGTAACTTGCCTCGGGGGTCTTGACACACCACACATCGTCCCTGCGTTCGAGACCAGTGATATCGGAGTTGCTCAACAGCCTGCCGCCCCGCTGCCGCAGTACTCGCAGGTACCCTTCATGCAGCGCGTGCACATCCATGTCGAACACATCGGGTTCGTACCAGCCGCTTGCCGCATAGTCTTCATTCACGATAGGTAACTGGCGCCTGATAAAGTCCCGGTCCGCTCGAACGATTGTGGGGATGCTTTGCTGCAGTAAGGACCACTCCTGGTCCATGGCGGCTTCTTCGCCGGGTGCGCAAAGCACCAGCAGACCCCTGCGGTGTAACAGGGTCTTGGTCCGGAAAATGTCAGGTGGGTCGAGCAGGAAATTGAGACTGCATTTTGTCAGTAACGAGAGGCTCGGGTTGTCATGACCGTAGGACGGTATAAAAGCAGCCGCCGAGCGGCCTGTGGAGTGGTAACCCGACTGCTCCTCGCGCTCCAGCAGCAGCACGCGTGCCTGCCCACTGAGCTCCCCGGCGATGGAAGCGCCGGCCATGCCGGCGCCAACTATTATTATGTCAAAGGTTTCCACAGTGCCTGAATGTCCGCATCACGCCTGAATATTTGCAGAACATAGCAAATTTTTTCGTTTTCGAAAACATTTTTCGATAATTATTTCTTCCCCCGAATCATTTTAGGTGTGGACTACGAAGGGGAGCGCGCCTGCCTCAGTAGGCCGCGATGGCCTCTATCTCCACTTTTGCGCCGGGAAGCATAAGATCAGACCGAACCGTCGATCGCGCGGGGCGGTGCTCGCCAAAAAACTCACTGTAGGCCGCATTGAATCCGCGGAAATCCGAGGCATCCGTAAGCCAGATATTGACCTTCACCACATCCTGCAGGGACAGACCCTCGTTAGTCAGCAGGCGGTGAATATTCTCGAGGCACAGACGGGTCTGCTCTGCGATATCGCCCGTGTGCAGTTTACCCGCCTCATCAAAAGCCAGTTGCCCGGAAGTGAACAAAAATCCCGCGGCGGCGTAGGCCGCCGACAGTGGGGCGCTACTGCCATCGGGCAGTGTGATCTCTTTTCCTACGGGTCTTTTATTAGTCATGATACTTTTCTCTTGCCGGAGCGGAAGGTGTCAGACACGTTCTCGTAGCCTTGCAGGGACATGCTGATCAAAATTTCGGCATGCTTGCGGCCGAGCGATACGTAATGGTGCCCCATCGAGGAATCAAACAGGATGCTGTCGCCCGCCTTTAGCTGCACCGGCTGGTAAAGCTCTGTATGCAATTCCAGGCGGCCACTGAGGACATAGATAAACTCCTGTCCCTTGTGACGATGCCAGGGCAGTTCAGGGTCAAATTCATGGGATTTCACCACGCCTTTCAGGTAACCCTGCTGGTGATTGGCCACCTCACTGCACAGCACCTCATACGCCACATCGGGTGTGTCGAACATGGCGCCCTGCCCGCCCATCGTGATGGCGCGCCTGCCCTGCATGCGACTACCCGGATTGGTCAGGTCAGATACCGGCAGACCGAGTCCATTGGCAAGTTTATTGACACTGGTGAAGTTCAGGTCTGTCTTGCCGTGCTCCAGTTTCGATAGCGTGCCAACGGAGATGCCGGTCCGCGCGGCAACCTCGGCCAGCGTCCAGTCCTGCTCCTTGCGCAATTCACGCAGACGGCGCCCGATCTGGTTAACGGCTTTAGTGTCCGTCCCGGGATCGGTAAGCTTTTTTTTCTTACTACCGGCGTCACTCAAATCTGAATTCCTCTTACATCACATCGCCTGCAACAAAGCGGCTGTACACACTACCCGAATTTTTTCGATAACGAAATATGAGCTTTCATTATAACCTGTGGATGGCGGTATCGCACTGTTCAAATCCATCCGCCTGGATCTGTTGGCGCGTCAAGCGATCTGGGAAGAAGTGCAAGCGGTACCAGCCAGAAACCGCAGTAACAACGCCTCACGGGCTAGCACAAAATACCCCAGCCTGCGTGGCGTCTGGTCTGGAATGATAGGGGTAACCGGATGAGCCCGACCTACACACGCCGCAAAAATCGACACTATCCCTACTACATCAGTCAGGCAGTACTTCAGTACAAAGAGGACTAAGGCGGAAACGTGTTGCGCGTGCCGGATGCCGGGTGCCGGGTGCCGGGTAGAACCTTGGAAGCCACAACCACCGATCTGTTGTTGAACTTCCTCAGCAGTTCAGATCACATTCTTGACCTTCT
>NZ_SMSE01000001.1:47334-735627 GCF_004354085.1 Seongchinamella unica
AAGGCGGAAACGTGTTGCGCGTGCCGGATGCCGGGTGCCGGGTGCCGGGTAGAACCTTGGAAGCCACAACCACCGATCTGTTGTTGAACTTCCTCAGCAGTTCAGATCACATTCTTGACCTTCTCGTCGATATCGGACTCAGCGGCGACCGGCTCGATCACGCGGTTCAGGCAGGCGCAACCCTTGCCAGACACTGGCAAAGTCTGGTTATCAGCGACCAGATCACGAGCATCAACGAACTGCTCGCTAGAGTGGTCGTGAGCAAGAAGACCATGACCATCCAACTGGATCGAAATTGCTTACTCAGCCGATTGGCAGGGCTGGCACTCGGTAGCAAATACCAGCAGCACATCACGCTCGAAACAGCGGTCAATCTGCGCCGTGGCAGCATCGAATCCAAGCTAGTCTACCCAGCTGGAGGGGAACCCCCTGTCCACGACAGATCGGTAAAAGCATTGCAGGAAGCTCTGCAGAAATCACTGCAATGGAATGAGGACCTGATCTCAGGGGATGTCCGCTCCATCGATGCGGTGATCGAGCGGGATAAACTAAACCCCCGCCAGGTGCACAGGCTACGCAAATTGTCCTTCCTGGCTCCCGATATCATGGAGCGCATCATCGCCGGGGAAGTCCCCGAAGCCCTCACCCTGGGGCGGATGAAAAAGGACTTCCCCATTGATTGGGAAGCCCAGCGCTCACACTTCGGGCTAAGTCAACTCACCCACTAGTGACTGGCGAAATCGCCGTTAGAGAAAACAGGCGATTCTGGACCTGACGGCACGTCTCCCAATCACTGTTACGCGAACTCCAAAAATGCAAAAACCCGCTGCATTGCGGGCTTTGCGGTGTTTCTGCGGTCAGTCTCTGGGAAGAGTCTCTAACTCGCAGACTGCATGGCGGAGAGCGAGGGATTCGAACCCTGAACCATGCGTTTTGTCGCCTCACCATGCCCTCTAATGCCTTATAAATCAGAGAGTTAAGAAATGAGCCCGGCATTAGAGGGCATCAAAAGGCGTGGGGATGGTCCCATGGTGGTCCCAAGAATATCCAATCCGAATTCCAGGGAGGCGCTCAATCGTCATTCTATTAAATCATTCACGCCCCCTCTCGCTGACCACAATATTGATAGTGTTGCGCTGACTCTGCTTTCCGACAGCAGCCGATTAGGGCTGCGAACACGCAAGGAAGAGACGCACGCAGGAACACACCGAGCAGATCTGATCTCCAACAGCAGTTTTACTGCACGCTTTGGACGTGGCATTCCTCAAGCTACTACCCCAATCTGGTTCGTTCCGCACCATGGGGACCCAAGGCGGAACCACCATGTTGGCACAAGGCAGCGATGGCCTCAGCAAAACTGCCTACGAGCGCCATCAACCCGAGCAGACACTGCTCTACCAGCTAGTCGAAGCGCACTACCCTGCCCTTGTGGACCAACTGGCCCAGCAGGGTAAATCCCTGCCCGACCATGTTCACCGGGAATTCGAGGCCTACCTGAAGTGCGGCCGACTCGAGCACGGCTTTCTCCGGGTGCGCTGCGACAAATGCCACTTCGAGCGGCTGGTGGCGTTCTCCTGCAAAAAACGAGGGTTCTGCCCCAGTTGTGGCGCCCGCCGCATGGCCGAGACCGCCGCCCTGCTGGCCGATGAAGTCTTCCCCGATGTACCATTGCGCCAGTGGGTCATCAGTTTTCCTTTCCCTTTGCGATACCTTTTCGCCCTTTGCGATACCTTTTCGCCGCCCACCCCCACGCCATGGGCAAGGTGCTGCGCATCGTTTACCGGGCGATCTCGACACACCTGATCCACAAGGCCAGGTTTTCGATCAAGGATGGCGCCACCGGTGCAGTGACGCTGATCCAGCGCTTCGGATCTGCTCTGAACTTAAATATCCACTTTCACATCCTGTTCCTGGATGGCGTCTATGTATATCGCGACGACCGCCCACCCCGATTTCAACGCGTCAAGGCACCGGATAAAGGCGAACTGGAGGAACTGGTTCACCTGATCAGCCAACGCGTCGGCCGCTGCCTGGAACGGCAAGGGTTGCTGGTACAGGACACCGAGAGCGCCTGGCTGGACCTCGACCCGGCCGAAGACACCGATGCCATGCCCTATCTCCTGGGCAGTTCCGTGTCGTACCGGATCGCCGTTGGCCCGCAGCAAGGCCAGAAAGCGTTCATGATCCGCACCATCCGCCCGCTGGACCGGCCTGATCCAGGGCAGGAGCGAGTGGCTAAGGCTAATGGCTTCTCTCTACACGCGGGAGTGAGCTGCGAAGGGCATCAAAAGAATAAGCGAGAACGTCTGTCCCGGTATATTGCCCGCCCTGCCGTGGCAGTTCCCCGCCTTTCACTGAGCGCCACCGGCAAGGTGGTCTACACCCTGAAAACACCGTACCGGGATGGGACGACCCAGGTGGCCTTCGAACCGGTGGATTTCATCGCGAGGTTGGCCGCCCTGGTGCCAAAACCGAGGGTCAATCTCACCCGCTACCATGGCGTCCTGGCACCAAACCACCGCTGGCGCGGGCTCGTCACGCCAGCCAGGCGCGGTAAAGGCATCAAGTCCATCTCCAACGCAGAAGTCCGCACACCCGCCGAGCGTCATGCCGCCATGACTTGGGCGCAGCGGCTCAAACGCGTCTTCAACATCGATATCGAGGTCTGTGGCCGTTGCGGCGGACCTGTCAGGGTCACCTCCAGTATCGAGGACCAGGACGTCATCGATCGAATACTGACTCACCTGCGCCAGAAAGAACAGGAAACAACGACTCGGCCATTGCTGGTGCCACCGACCAGAGCGCCACCTGGGACAAGGTGAATTGATGCGTAGCATCAAGAGAGGGTGCCCTGGGGTACGTTGCCTCTTTTCGCCGGGAAGGATTCCAGCCCAACAGCACTCCGCCAGCAAGGAAGCCAGTGAAAACCGCATGGCATGAGCTGTTGCGTGCTCCCGTTCAGCATTGAACGGTAATGAATGGCATGCTCAACACCGCGAACAGAATTTTCGGGTAAATAGGCGGGAACTTCGACAGATCAGCAAGCCCAGTCGATAGAATCAGCGAGGGTGTCTACTTTCAATAGGCCGTTAATACGCCCTATACTTCAAAAGCGCGAGGAAACCAACCAGGAGATTCCGATATCGATCACGGCTCTGTCGGAATCCGCCCTCGACAAGCGCGGCATCCGCAACTCCGGTGACCTGATCGGTGAAGTGGCCGGCATGGGCGGCTTCGAGGCCCCTGGCGCCAAGGGCACTACCGTACTGTCAATGCGCGGCATGGCCGGTGGTTCACCCGCCAACCTGTCACTGGACCCGGCTGTAACCATTTACCTGGACGGCATTTTCCTCGGCAAGCAGGTGGGTGCGGCTACCGACGTCGCCGAAATCGAGCGCGTCGAGGTATTGCGCGGCCCCCAGGGGACCCTCTACGGCCGCAACTCTACCGGCGGTGCGGTGAACTTCATTTCCCGCAAGCCCAGCGGTGAGTTCGGGGTGCGCGCGACCGGTGGTATCGGCAATTACTCACAGCGCGATCTCAAGCTGAATGTCGACCTGCCAACCATCGGCGAGGTCGGCGAGGGCCTGGGCTCGCTCGCGGCCGCCGTGGGCTACCAGACCCGCAAACGCGACCACCTCTACGACAATGACAGCCCTGGCCAGGAGGATTTTAACGACCGGGATCGCGAGGCCTATCGCCTGTCCCTCAAGTGGGATATTTCCGATTCCTTCTTTGTCGACTACACCTACGATCACAGCGAACTGGACGAGGCCAACGCCCTCGAGCAGGTTGTCGGCTTTACTCCCGTGGATGCCGCCGGTATGGTCCCGCGCATCGCCGCCCTGCAGGGCGTGCTGGCTGGCGCCCAGTTCTGGGCCTCCCAGCCCGGCACCGACCCCCGCATCGGCTCCCGCTGGATCCCCTCCATTCAGCAAACCATCGCCGACTACCAGGCTGCGGAAACGCGCGGCTCAGGCCGCCGGGACGAGGGCCACTCGGATCATGCACCCTATACCAATACCGAGTTGAAAGGCCATGCCCTGACCCTGACCTGGGATGTGGGCGATATCACCTTCAAGTCGATCACCGGTTATCGTGAAACAGAATCCTATGTTTTCGGTGACCTGGAGGATATCGACAGCCGCCTGGATGCCGACGGCATCGGTTCCTACAACGACCTGGTGCACCTGACCCTGGGCCAGCTGTACGGCGCTACCGGGGGCTTTGATCCGGGCATCCCGCAGCTGCCCTTCGATGCGATCTGGGACTCCATCGACAACATTGGCGCCTTCCACAGCAAGCAGGACACTACCAGCGAGTACGAGCAGTTGTCCCAGGAACTCCAGATGGTGGGCAGCACCGATTCGGTGGAATACGTACTGGGCCTGTTTTATTTCGAGGATGATGGCGAATACCGCCGGGACGCCATTTTTGCCGCGCCGCTGGCGGGCACCGCCGCCCAGTACTATGACAACAGTACCGAGGCCATCGCCGCCTACGGCCAGGCCACCTGGCGCCCGGGCTGGATGGAAGAGCGCTTCGCCTTTACCCTGGGGCTGCGCTACACCGAGGAAGACAAGGATATCGACTACGATTATCCGCCCTACTTCTCGCCCTTCGCCGGCAACGTGCCGGGCCAGGCCATCAGCCTGGAAGAAAGCTTCGACAACGTCAGCGGCAACTTCACCGTGGCCTACCAGGCCACCGATGACATCAACGCCTTCCTTCGCTATTCCACCGGCTATCGCAGCGGCGGCTTCAACGGGGAAATCTTCAATAACCCCTATGATGACGAGGAGGTCGAACAGTGGGAAATCGGCATCAAGAGCGACTGGTGGGATGGCCGCATGCGCATCAACGCCTCCCTGTACACCTATATCTGGGAAGACATCCAGACCACCACCATCGACACCAGCGGCGGCAGTGCCTCCACCAAGGTGGTCAACGCCGGTGAGGCGGATCGCTGGGGTGGCGAGGTGGAGTTCCTGGTCGCGCCCATCGAGGATCTGATCCTGAGCCTGAGCTATGCTCACATCGACGGCGATTTCGAGGAGTATCCGGATGTCTGCGGCCTCAACGACTTCGCCGACACCTGCCTGTCCGGAGAGAAATACGCCAAGCGCGGTTCTTCGCCCGATAACCAGGTCAGCTTCAGCGCCGACTACGTGTTCGCGCGTACCGCGCTCGGCGAGTGGACCGGCTACCTGCAGGTCAACTGGCAAGACGAGTGGTTTGAGTCGCCGATGTGGAACGCGGTGGTGTCAGACCAGCCGGTGGTCTATCCGCACCAGATCATGGATGAGCGCACCCTGGTCAGCGCCCGCCTGAGCCTGGAGGAAATCGAGCTGGGAGACGGTCGCATGCGCTTCACCCTGTGGGGCGACAACCTGACCGACGAGGACTATCCCGTGTATTCGATCAACTTCGGTTCCCTGGGCCCGATCACCGAGCAGTACGGCGATCCGCGCACCTACGGCCTGGAAGTCTCCTACGAGTACTGATCAGTCCCATCCCCTAACGCCGCGCCTGCGTATTGCAGGCGCGGCGGTCTCAACCCAGCGCAGCACAACCCACGGCAGGCTGATTAGCCACGCTACCGGTGTCCTGCATGCGCATCACTGCCACTCTGGCTCGCCCCGAGAATGTAATCCCCGGGAATCTCGGCCAGGCGCAGCACCTCACCGCCAAACTGCGAGAAATGCCAAAGCGGCAGGCTCCTCGCTGAAGGGAATCGCCTCCGGCGCCCCCATGCTTCCCTTGCGGTCGCTGCCAATAACGAACCAGGCTCGCTCGGCATCAATCATACTGGCCAGATCGTGCTCCGGATGATCCCAACCGCCGAGGTCCACGGCGCTGACATAAAACGCCAGAATCGGCCGGGTTTCCTCCGGTAGCCGCTGGAAGGCCACGCCGTCCCGCGCCGTGGTGAACCACAACGGATCGGGCTCACCGGCGACAAAAATCTGGCTCTTCGGGCCGGCATGGTCCTCCACGATCATGCCGCAGAAATAGCCGGTGTCATCGCGCGTCACCGGTTCTGGCGCGGGCTTTACCGTCATACTGTCATCAGCACAGGCGAACAGGAAGCTGCAGCACAGTGCCGCCAGCAGGTGTTTACAATTCATGGCGTCGGAATATCCAGATAGCGCTGGCCAGGGGCAGAACCAGCCACAGGGTGAGCACACCCAGCAGCAAGCCAGGGCTCAGAAACGAGTCGTCCAGCGCCCCCAGGCTGCCGGACACCAGGCTGGCGGCGTCGGAGCCCGCCAGATTGAACAGCCGGTAAATATCGGCCGGGTTGAGCAGTAACAGGCCTGCAAACAGCTCGGTGCTGATCAGGTTCTCCGAGTCGACCAGTACCAGGCCCAGCAGCAAGAGGTCGAACACCACCACCAGGAACAGCCAGAGGCTGATCGAGACGCCGGCCGCTGTCGCCGGCGAAGACACTACCACGCTGACCAGAAAGCCGAGGGCGATGAACACGCTACCGAGCAATAGCGAGCTGCCGACCATGCTGGCAAACAATTGCCAGTCCTGCGCCTGTACCTCGGCGGTCGCGCCGACATAGATGGCCGACACGCCGTAGCCGAAGACAATGGCCACGGCGATAATGCTGACGTGGCCGACAAACTTGCCGACCACAATCTGCCAACGCCTGACCGGATAGGTCAGCAACAGCAACAGGGTGCCGCCATTGCGCTCTCCCACGATACTGTCGTGGGACAGGGTCAGGGCAATCAGCGGGATCAGGTAGACACTCAGGCTGGCCAGGCTGACAGTCGTAACGTTAAGGCTGGAGGCGCGGGTTTCACCAATGGGCGAGGAACCCAGCAGCGCCAGCGAGAATGCCAGCGCGCCCAGTAACAGCAGCGCCGAGATCACCCAGCGGTTGCGCAGCCCCTCGCGAAACTCCTCCGCGGCAAGAATAAACACCGGACGCATCAAGTGTCACCCCCGTTGACGAAGTAGGCATACAGGTCATCGAGACCCGGCGGATGCAGGCTGAGGTCCTGGACTATGTCCGGGCGGGCACTCAATCGCTGCAGCAAGGCCAGTTTTTCACTCTCGGTGCAGCTGAAGCGGGTGCTGAGTTCGCCCATGGACTGCAGGGTGGCCGCTCCCGCCGCCAGCGCCTCCAGTTCTGCCATCGGTACTGCTGTGTGGCGCACCTTAATCTCCACCGGAAGTGCCGCCTGCTCGCGCAGCGTGGCCAGGCTGCCCAGGGCCAGTACCCGCCCCCGCTGCATGATCGCTATGCGGTCGGTGCGCGCCTCGATCTCGGTCAGGGCGTGAGAGGAGATGATCACCGATGCCCCGGCGGCCTGGCGCTGGCCAATGATGGCGTAGAAGTGCTGGCGCAGGAAGGGGTCCAGACCGGACGTCGGTTCGTCCAGCAACAAAAGCTCGGGGCTGCCCAGCAGCGCCTGGGCCAGGCCCAGGCGCTGGCGCATGCCCTTGGAGTAGGTGTTGATCTTGCGGTCGGCGGCATCACTGAGGCCGACCAGTTCCAGCAGCTGTGCGCATTCCTGCTTGCCGGCACCCTTGAGCCGGGCATAGAAACGCAGCCGCTGGCCCCCGCTCACCGCGCCGGGGAAGTTGACACTCTCGGGAAGGAAGCCAATACCCTCACTGGCGGCTGCCGGCCGCGGCGCTCCACCGCGCCAGGACCAGCGCTGGATCGTTCCGGCGCTGGGCCGGGTCAGGCCGAGAATCAGTTTCATCAGGGTGGTTTTACCGGCGCCGTTGTGGCCGATAATGGCCAGGCTTTCGCCCGGCGCCAGCTGCAGGTCGACGCCGTCTACCGCGGCCTGCTCACCGTAGCGTTTTTCCAGGCCCTGTATTTCCAGCGCACTGCTCGCCATCTTGCCGCCGCAATTCACCCCTCGCCTCCTGTGACGACCGGGCTCATCAGGGGGTAGCTGTCAGTAACGCCCCCCGGATGCAGTGCGGGAAACTCGGATTGTGCCCACTGCAGAATCTGCAGCAACGGGCTGTTCATCAGCAGTTTGGCCATGGGATAGCGCCACAGGATCTGGTCGGACACGGAATTGGGACGATAGGCCTGGTTGGCAGTGCCATCGCCATCGAGATCGAAGGAGATATGGTCGCTCCAGTAATTGCCGCGCTGCTGCGACGACCACTCGAGCTCGCGTGTGCCCACGTATTTCACCTGGTTGCGGTTGCCGATAAAGTTATTGCCCCAGATCGCGTTGTCCTCGGAGCCAGCGGTAAAATGGATACCGATTTCGCAGCTGCGAAAGTCATTGCCGCTGAGCTGGTTGAAATTGGAATTGTATACAAACACGCACTTCTCGGAGCTACTGTGGTCTTTCCAGGGCGCGACGATATTGCCCATGATCGTCGATTCATTGGTGAAGTTAAAGAAGATTCCGCGCTCCGAATCGCCCAGTGAGCGGTTGTTGTGCACCACCAGGCGGTTGGAGTACATCAGCGCGTAGCCCACCTTGTTGCCGGTGGAGATATTGTCGGTCACCGCACTGTCGTGGGTATACATGTAGTGCACGGCGAAGCGCAGGTCGGAGAAGTGATTGCCGGCAAAGCGGTTGTCACGACTGGTGGTGACAAATATGCCATCGCGGCCGTAGCGAATGCGATTGCCCTCCACCACCGAGCCCGGCGTATTCCACAGTTGCACCCCGTTGCCGCGCTCATTGACGCGCAAATCCTGCAGGCCCTCGATCAGGTTGTCCCGCACCGTGGCGCGGTCGGGGCCCTTCAGATAGATACCGATCAGGTTGTCGCGCAGGTGGTTGCCGGCGATCACCGTGCCATCGCCTGCGGCGGTGATAAAAATGCCACTGTCCTCAGTCGCCAGTGTCTGCCCGGAACCGGTGATGGTCAGCCCCTCGATGCGCACCCCAGGAGCATCCACGGTGATCACCGTGCCACTGCCGTCACCCTCGATAACGGCATCACTGTCTCCGACCAGGGCGACACTGCGGGCGATGGTAAAGGGGCCGCGGTAACGCCCGGGGGCGAGCCGCAGCACAGCGCCGTCTGCCGCACTGGCCAGGGCCGCGCCGAGCCCACCCGGCGCCACCGGCTGTTCGGTGGCCGGCACTGGCGGGCAGGCAAGCACGAAAGCGGCGGCCGCAATGGCCGCCGTCGCCCGGGGAAGGTACCGCATGAGTGGAAGGCTGTGGGTCAGGCCGGTTCCACCAGCATCCTGCCGCGCATCTCCATATGCAGTGCGTGACAGAACCACTGGCAGTAGAACCAGTGCACCCCGGGCCGGTCTGCGATGAAGGTGGCCGAAGCGGTGGCCTGCGGCGCAACCTCGAAACACACACCGTAGTTGGCCATGGTCAAGCCATGGGTAAGGTCGTCCACCCGGTCCATGTTGGTGACACAGATGGTCACCTCATCGCCCTGCTTGACGGTGAACTTTTCCATGCCGAAGCTCGGCGCTATCGAGGTCATATAGACCCGCACCTTGTTGCCGTCGCGGATCACCTTGTTGTCGGACTCGAGGTTGACCCCGTCCTTGGCCGCCTGCTCCCTGGCATCGGCCCACATCGGGTCGTCACGGGTCCAGGTTTTCTGCGGATTGACAATGTCGGTGCGCACCAGGATACAGTCGTGGGGCTCGGCGAAGGTCGGGCCATCGTGGACGATTTTCATCTTCTTGCCGGTGATGTCGATCAGCTGTTCGTTCTCCGGCTTCAGCGGGCCGACATTGATGAAGCGGTCCTTCGAGAACTTGTTCAGTGACACCAGCCACTGGCCATCGGCTTCCCTGGTTTCGCCCATGGAGGTGTGGTTGTGGCCGGGCTGGTATTGCACGTCGATTTTCTCCAGCACCGCATTCACGTCTTTGCCATTGTAGGCCTCGATCGCCTTGTCGATATTCCACTTGGCGACCTGGCTGTCGAGGAACAGGGTGGTGAAGGCGTTGCCCTTGCCGTCAAATGCGGTGTGCAGGGGCCCGAGGCCCAGCTCCGGCTCGGCCACCACCACGCCGCGCGGCTCGATCTTGTCCGCGAACATGTCCGGGAAGCGGCGCACATCCAGCACAGTTACTGTCGGCGACAGCTTGCCGTTGATCACAATGTGCTTGCCATCGGGCGCGGTATTACAGCCATGGGGGCTGTTGGACACCGGCACGTAGCGGGTGTAGCGGGAACCCTTGCGGCCGTCCAGCACCGGCACCCCGTTGATGGTCTGGTAATCGCCCTTCTTGACCCCGTCCTCAATAGCCTTGATGTCAAACACCACCGCCCAGTCCTGCTCGTTGGCCGTCATCTGGGCGAGGTTCACGCCGCCCTCACTGTTGTAGCAGGTGGAGACCGCATACAGCCCCTGGTAGTCCGCGTCGCAGTTGTCCAGGTTGCCGTCGACCATCACCTGCCAGGCAACTTTCATCGTGTCGCCGTCCACCGCGGTGAAAATGGCGTGGTACTTTTCCGGCTCATCGAGAATGGAACCGTCGTTGGGGATCGGCACCCGGTGTTCGCCGTTGGCGAATACATAGCCGGTACGCGGGTACTTCTGCGGGCGCAGGCCGTGGATGTCCGAGGCGTTGGGAATCTCGAGAATCTTGTCGCACTTCATGACATCGCAGCGGATGCGCGCAACCCGGGTGTTGGCCTTGTCGTTGATCCACAGGTAGCGGCCGTCGTAGGTGCCGTCGGTAAAGGACATGTGGGGGTGGTGGGCGTCGCCATTGTGCCAGATGCCATCGCCGTGCTTGTCTAGGTACTCACGGGTTTCGGGCAGCAGGCCCTCGGTCAGGACCTTGCGGCTCTCGTTGGTCTGGCCCCAGCCGGTGGCGCTGCAGCGGTTGAATACCGGAATGCGTATCAGCTCACGCATGGAGGGAATGCCGAGAATACGCACCTCGCCAGTCTGGCCGCTGCTCCAGAAACCGTAGTAGTCATCCAGGTCACCGGGGGCTACAGCCCCCTTGCCTTCGCTCGCCGCAACCGCCGGCGAACTGCCCAGGCTGGCAGTGGCGATGCCACCGGTGGCCGCGCCAAGCCCCGCCACAGTGGCCAGGCTGGCGCTGCGCGACAGCAGCTCGCGCTTGCTGGTATCGATGGCGTCGGTTTCGGGGTTGGTCTTCGGGTCACTATGCGGATCGGACGATTTCTTGTCGGTCATTGTTGGTTCCTCAGGCAGTTGATAGCCGAACGAATAATTCTGTTGGGAGTGCGACAAAGTGTCGCACCCTCAGGATAGCCCAACAATGTCCCAGATCAAGTCTTCTTCGAACGTAGCTCCTCAAGAATGGCCCGGCCCTGGGCCTCGGTCTTGTCCGAGGCGATCATGCTCCGGCGCTCGTCGCGCTCACGCTGCTTCACACACACCGGGCACACCTGGTCGTCGTAGTAGCGCTCCTGGCAGTGCAGGCAGTACAGGCACTCGTTGACGTTGATATCCCCTTCCGGGTGGATCGCCTGCACCATGCACTCCTTGTAGCATACCTGGCAGGGGTTACCGCACTGGCGATAGCGCTTGAGCCAGGCGAACATGCGCATGCGTGCCGGAATCGCCAGGGCGGCGCCCAGCGGGCACAGGTAGCGGCAGTAAAAGCGCTCGATGAACAGGCAGGGAATAAGCAGGGCCACAGCGAACACCACATAGGGCCAGTCGCGGACGAACTTGAGAATGATCGTGGTCTTGAATGGCTCGATCTCGGCCAGGCGCTCGGCCATCGACAGCGAGTGCAGGGAAACCCCAAACAAAACCAGGAAAATCAGGTACTTCAGCGACCACAGCCGCTCGTGCAGCCCCCAGGGCAGGGTGATCTGCGGCACCTTGACCCACTTGGCCAGGCCGTTGAGCAGCTCCTGCATCGCGCCGTAGGGACACAGCCAGCCGCAGTAGGCGCCGCGTCCCCAGAACAGCAGGCCGGCGAACACACCGCCCCAGAGCACGAAAATCAGGGGCTCCATCAGGAAATACTCCCAGCTGAAGCCGCTGATCAACGCGCTGAATACGGTCAGGATATTCACCACCGACAGCTGGGCGTTGGCATAAAAGCCCAGTACAAACAGGGTGAACAGGAGATAAGCGACCCGCAGACGCTTGGTCAGGCGCGAGTTGCGGACGATGGAATTCTGGAAGAAGAATATTCCGCTGAGGAGCAGCAGCGCGGCCAGGAGGACGAAGGTTTCGGTCGACTTTTCCGCCCACAGCTTCTGCCACAACGGGGCGTCCGGGCCGGGATTGAAGAAGCTGGTCTCGGGGGCCGGCGGCGGCGCCTCGATTTTCAGGTACGCTTCCGGGATCTGGTAGTCCAGGTTGAAAGTGACGAAGGACTTGTCCCGCGGGCCGGTCTCGCGGCTCACCAGCAGCTGCACATGCCAGGGCCGGGCCGGGTTCAGGGTCGCCCCCTCGGGGATCATGAACAGGTCGACCTCGCGCAGGTCCTCCGGCGCATCGGCGGCGTAGACCTGCCGCAGGCGCTTGTGATCCAGGTCGGTGAGACGGATGGCGTCATCACCCTGGACAATCTCAAAGCGGTCGAAGATGCCGCCGCGCACATAGCCGGAGCCCTTGAAGGAATACAGGCCACGCCCCGCCAGCAGGATCGCCTGCTGCCCCGGCTTCAGCGCATTCTGCAGGTTGCGGTACTCGGCCTCGCCGAGCAGGCTAAGGCCGATCGAGGGCACCGATACCTGGGCGGCATACATGTCGATGAACAAGTCGTCGGGCGGCCCTTCCTCGGGGTGCTTCATCGCTTCCTCGTCACCGGAATCGATAAAGGCCTGGTTCACTTTCTCCAGGGTGATGGTCAACTGGCCCAGGGAGCCCTCCGCCAGCAGGGTCGGCCAGCTCTTGACCGCCATCTTGTCGGCGTCGATGGTGGCCTTTGGGCCCGCCTGGCGGGATTCCAGCCCCCCCAGGCCATAGTGCCGCGCGACCTTGATACCCGAGCGGACGATACTGTCATCGATGACCCGGATAGTCACCGTGGCGCCACTGATGGCATCGAAAGGCTGCTCGGTATTGACCGTGCGCGCGACCTCGGTGAGGTCGGTGCCGAGGAACTTGTCGATCAGGGGCGTGATCCTCGATTCCGGTATCCCGATCAGGACAATAGGTTCGGAGTGCTCGATAAGTCGCGCGGTACGGATAACGCCGTCATTGTCCAGGCCCACCAGCACGTGAATCGGCTTGCCCGAGTAGCCCACCGAGTTGACCACCGAGGAGTTGAGGAAGAGCAGGCCGAGTTGCTCCTCACCCCGGTACACCCTGGCGGCGTGGAAGTCGCCCTCGGGTGGCTCGATCCGGTCGGCACCGGGGTACAGTTCGGCGGGGCTGTGACTGTCGAGGACTTCGCTCATTACCGTGGTGCTGTCACGGGCCAGGGCGCTGCCACAGAATGTAGCTTGAATGGCAATGACGGCGAAGACAACACGTAGGATCGAGAGTGTGCTTTTCATAGCGACAGAAACTCCGATTACCGCACCTGCTGGGGCGGGATGGGTGAACAGTGCAGCACTATCTTGCACCATATGGCATAACAAATAAATCGCAGGCCTTGCGCGGAGCCTCCTGGCACTGCGATAACAGTGGTCCGTTTCAGGCCTCTTGTCCCTATGACGGTTACTTTCCGTGCATTAGCCGTGCCCTGCTTCCAGCCTGCCATCCCTGAGATGAAAAATATGATCGAAGCGATTAAAGATTTTCTCATCGTGGGTAACCGCCAGCACCGCCGCCTGCTGTTCTTCGGCAACCTTGCGCAACAGGTCCATCACGATACCCGCACGCTGTGAATCCAGCGCCGCTGTAGGCTCATCGGCAAGGATAATCCGGGGTTTATTGGCCAGTGCGCGCGCAATCGCCACGCGCTGGGCCTCACCGCCAGACAGCTTTGCCGGCATGGCATCCTTGCGGTGGCCGACTTCCAGGTAGTCCAGCAACTCCACTGCACGTCGACTCGCTGCGTCGGCGTCAAATTCCGCCAGGCTCAATACCACGGCGACATTGTCCTTGCTGTTGAGAAAGGGCAGCAGATTATGAAACTGGAATATGAAACCGATTTTCTCCAGCCGCAGCTTGCGCAGGTCATCGCGCAACCACCTGCCGTCATACACCAGTTCGGTGTCCAGGCTGACCCTGCCGCTGCTGGGCTCGGTAATACAGCCGATGACGTTAAGCAGCGTGGTTTTCCCGGAACCACTGGGGCCCAGCAGGGCAACCACTTCTCCCGGATAGACTTCCAGGCTGACCTCGCGCAGCGCATCAACGCGGGTACTTCCCTCGCCAAAATGCTTGGACACATCGCCGACACTGACCAGAGGTGCCTGCTGCTTCGCTGTGCTCATGCTCAGCCGCCCAGCGCCGTGGCGGGATCGACCTTGAGCGCCAGGCGCACACCGAGACCGCTGGAGATGACGCAGACCACAATCACCGCTGCCGCCAGTGCCAGCCCGTCTTCCGGCTGCAGCACGACGCGCCGGGGGAAGTAGTCCTTGATGGTAATGATGAGCAAAGCCCCAAAGCCGAAGCCGATGACGCCCATGGCGAGTGCCTGCTGCAGAATCAGGCCGATGATGGTGCGGTCCGGCGCACCGATCAGTTTGAGGGTGGCGATCTCCCGAATCTTGTCCATGGTCATGGTATAGAGAATCAGGGCGATGATAACCGCGGACACCACCAGCAGAATCGCGGTGAACAGGCCGATCTGTTTGCGTGCCCGTTCGACCACCGAGCGGGTCAGGATGATTTCCTGCCCTGCCTGGGTCATTGCCGCCAGGTGCTTCCAGCGCTGCACGGTTTCCACAACGGTATCTGCGCTGGCGTTCGGCCGCACTCTGGCAACAATGGCATTGACCGTATCGGTGGTTCCAGGGCCGGCACCCCGGGCCATTTCCCGCCGCGCCGCCGGGGGCGCCAGCTCGAATTGCAGCTGCTGGGAATCCTTGAGCGTGAGGTAAATCACCGGATCGCCACCGGAAGACACCTGCCCATCAGTCAGGCCGACCACAGTGAATGTGTCGCGCCCCAGTGTCACCCGATCTCCGGGCTTGAGGCCGGTACGCCTGTCGGCGAGCATTTCATAGTGGCTTCGGCCCAGGGCGCGCCCAGCGATGATGCGGTCCGGGCCGCCCGGTCGGCCAGGTTCATAACCGACCACGTAAAGCCTGAGTTTCACCCCCTCATGGCGGGTTTCGATGGACTGGTAGGTGATGCTGCCCGCTGCACTCACACCGTGCAGGCGGGCTATCGCTTCGCGCGTGTCGCCGGGGATGCGCGAGGACTCGGCAAACGGGCCGCGGGTGCCGGACTCCACCACCCACACATCGACCCCCGGGGTACGCACCAGGGTCAGGGCGTCCTCCACCAGGCCGCGGTAAATGCCGATCATCGATAGCACCACCCCGAGCAAGAGGCTGAGGCCAAAGCAGGTGAGCAGAAAGCGGCCGAGATTGTGGCGGATATCCCGATAGGCCAGATTCATGGCGCCGGTTTCGCCGCAACACGCACCCTGCGGCCTTCACGCAGCCCCGGTGCCTGTTCACTGACAACCTGCAGGCCATCGGGCAGCCCGTCCACTATCTCCAGGCGGGCATCCAGGGTGCGCTTGCCGAAGACGACTTGTTGTTGCCGCAGTCGGCCATCATCCACCGTCCAGACCAGCCCCTGGGCGCCATCGAAAGCCGTCACCGCCGCTTCCGGCACCAGCAGCGCATTGTCCAGCACGGCCGTGGTGATGAACACTTCAGCCTGCTCACCCAGATGGAAGCTTTGCGGACAGCCGTCACAGGCGATATAGACCCTGCGTTCTTCGCTCACCCGGTCGCTTTCAATGCCGATCCGCGTCACCTGCCCCTGCAGCAGGCGTCGCGGCTGGGAGCGAAGGCGAACCTGGGCAGCCTGGCCGACCCGGATATCGCCAGCGCGTGCTTCATCGACATAGGCCAGCGTCCAGACGGTCTCTGGCGCAACCAGGGTAAACAGGGGCTCGCCGGGACTCAACACGGAACCCAGTTCTTTGTGGCGGGCCACCACGATAGCGTCGTAAGGCGCTCTCAGTACGTGCTGGTCGAGCAGTACTCGCTCGTAGTCATATTGCGACCTGGCGTCGGCGAGCGCCGCTTGGGCAACCTCCCTGTCGCTCCTCGCGACTGCCAGTTCCGCGGCGGCCACCGCCGCCTCCATGTGCGCTTCCTCGGCAACTTCCGCGGCAACGGTGTTGTTGGCTAACAGCGCCTGCTTGCGTTTGTTGCGCTGCTCTTTCTGGGTAAGCACCGCGATCGCTTTATCTACCGCCGCCTGGGCGCGCTTCACGGCGGCCTCGGCATTGATGATCCCGGCCTGGCTTTTAGCCACACGAGCCTGTTGCTCGGCGCTCTGTAGACGGGCAATGATCTCGCCCTGTTGCAAACGGTCACCGTGATCCGCGTGCAGTTCGACGAGCCCCGCCCCCACTTCGAAACCGATGCTGGAGCTAATCCGGGCCTCTACCGTCCCCAGACCAAACACCTGGACAGGGATGTTCGCAGCGGGCTGCACCACCTCGACTGTGAGCGGGCGAACAAACAGCAACACGGCGACCACAGTAGCGGCAAGGCAAACCCCGGCCAGCGCGAGCAACACGTTCCTGACCCGCCTGTTCATGACGTGGCCCGTGGGTTGCTGGCGCAGGAGTCGCTGAGCATCCCGGCTAGCTGCACGGCCAGCAGCCGCTCGCCCTCGGCAACCAGGTCAAAGCCGCGACCACTGATCGACCACCGCACGGCAAGACCCTGTACCAGTCCCAGAACCAGGTATGCCACGTCATCGGCGAGCAGCTCCTCACGGAGATCACCGGCGCTGATGGCCTGGCCTGCCAGATCGGCGAGAAGGCGCTGGAACCGGCTCAGCAGCGCGAAGAACGCCTCACGCAGGCCCTTGTTCTTGGTGTGGAGTTCCCGGGAAAACAGGATGGCGGGAATCGCCGGCGTGGATTGAATCAGGCGCAACTGGGCACTGACCAGCGCGCGGATTCGATCGAGCGGTTCAGCGCTCGCGCTCTGGGCTTTCGCCCACCGGCTCTCCATGGTCGCGCCAATACGCGTGGCCACGGCCAGCCACAGGTCCTGCTTTTTCGGGAAATGCCGGAAGACCCCCGGCTGGGTCAGCCCCACGGCGTCCGCGATGGCGTCGGTGGTCAGGCGTTCGGGCCCAACCTTGTCGGCCAGTCGCAGCGCCGCATCGACGATTTCCGCCTTGCGCGCTTCGGCAGACTTGCGGGTACGCATTACGCTCACCTTTAGTTAGCATACTATAACTAACTATAGGTGAGCCTTCATGGCTTTGTCAACGCTGTTGCCCGATAGCGGACTGGTGCCAGCACTGGATGCCAGGACCCTTGGGGTGTGACCTCTTGCGGGCCACACCCCGTCACATCGAGCCCCGTTCAAGCCCCGCGTCCGGGAAGCTGCCGTTCACTCCGCGCCGGCCCTGGCGCCGGGTGCGCCCGGCAGCAGGTAGTCGGAAGTGTCGCCCGACGGATCAAATTCGATTTCCAACTCGACAATCTGCAGGCTTGCCGGGGAAAACTTGGCCTCTATCCGGTGCCCGTTGCGATCCAGACCCCTGACCTCGTAACAACCGTCATCCACCTTGACCCGGTCGACCTGCCAGCCGCTGGCGGCCAGTTGCGCCTGCAACTGCTCTCTCGGTTGCCAGTCAGCCACGGGGTCGGTGCAATCGTCTTTCGCCAGCGCGGGGCCGCTGAGCAGGGAGCCGGCGACTATCGCCGTAAAAAGTGTGTGTTTCATAGTGCGTCTCCTTAATTTGCCGCAGCGTCGATACTAAAACCCTTTCCTGACAGTGAACTGAACGCCAGGCGGATTTGCGCTCCCCATGCGCCCCGCCGGCACTGGCCCGGGCGCAGCTGTGGCTGTGCTGTCAGCCAGCCCCGGACAATGGTGGAATGGGTGACAGCGCGCTTAACTGGGTTATGATTCGGGACAGGGAAGAACAGCGAGATACCGATGCGGATACTGCTGGTAGAGGACGCCGATGAGTTGGGCGCCGTGATTCGGGATGAGATTAGCGATCATGGCCATGCGGTCGACTGGGTGCAGCGCCTTGCCCACGCCGAGGCCAGCCTGCAAACAACCCACTACGACCTGGTGCTGCTGGACCTGATGCTGCCCGACGGCAGCGGCATCGACCTGCTGCAGGGCATCCGCCGCTCCGGAGCGGCGACCCCGGTGATTATCCTGACCGCCAGGGACCAGATCTCTGATCGTATCAAGGGCCTCGATGCCGGCGCAGATGACTATCTGGTAAAACCCTTCGATCTGTCGGAGCTCTCCGCGCGCATCGCGGCCGTATCCCGGCGCTACTCTGGCAACCCGAATCCCGTGCGCCGGATCGGGTGCCTGGAGATCGACCTTAACCAACGCGCGGTAGTCCGCGACGGCGAGGCCATCCAGCTGACGGCGCGGGAATGGGCCCTGCTGGAGGCCTTCACCCAGCGGCCGGGCACGGTGCTGTCAAAGGCGCAGCTGGAAGACCACCTGTATGCCTTCGGGGCCGAGATCGAGAGCAATACGATCGAAGTCTACATCAGTCGCCTGCGCAAGAAACTGGGGCGCGACAGCCTTGAGACCGTGCGTGGCCTCGGCTACCGGATCAAGACCTGATGCCACTGCCGCGCAGCCTGCAGACCACCCTCGGCACCGGCCTCACCGTCGGGGTGACCCTGTTCTGGCTGCTCGCACTTGCCGGCACACTGCTCGCCGCGAGGGAACAGCTCAATACCCGTTTTGACAGCGCCCTGGCGGAGACCGCGCAACGGATCATGCCACTGGCGGTGGTTGAAGTCATCAACCGGGAGGACCACGGACAGCCCCAGCATATCGTCGCCTTCGAGGCCCACGACGAGCCGCTGGTCTATATTGTGCGCGATCAAACGGGGCGGACGCTGCTGCGGTCGCACAATGCCGAGCCGGCGGTGTTTAACCGCGAGCTGCGCGATGGCTTCACGTCCTCGGCGACACACCGCTTCTACGGCGCCTGGGCGGTACAGCGCACCCTGCATATCGAGGTGGCCGAACCGCTGGCGCAACGGCGGCAGGCGATCCGCGCCATGGCAGTGACCCTGCTGTGGCCGCTGGCCCTGCTGGCGCCCCTCTGCTTCTTCTTCAGCTGGATCTTCGTGCGCTACAGCCTGCGCCCTGTGCTCGCCTATCGCGATGAGATCGAGTCCCGCGGCACCGGCGACCTGTCCCCGGTCAGGGTGGCTGACCTGCCGGTGGAACTCCTCGCTATCGCAGAATCAGTCAATCAGTTGCTGGAGCGCCTGCGGCGGGCGCTGGAAGCCGAGCGGTCTTTCACCGCCAACAGCGCCCATGAGCTGCGCACCCCTATCGCCACCGCACTGGCTCAGGCCCAGCGTCTGCAGCGCGAGCTGCCGCCGGGCAGTGCACGGGAGCGCGCGCAAGGCATCGCAAACGCGCTGCGCAAATTATCCGACTTGTCCGAGAAGTTGATGCAGCTGGCCAAGGCGGAGGGCGGAGGCCTGCTATCCACGGAGCAACACGACCTGGCCAGCCTGTTGCAGATAGTCGTCGACGAGCTGCGGCAGTCGCCCGCAGGCGACAGGATCGAGCTGGCGCTGCCGGAAAGCGGCACATGCCTGTGCGCAATCGATCCGGATGCTTTTGCCATTCTGGTGCGGAACCTGCTGGACAATGCCCTCAAACACGGTAGCGACCGGCAACAGGTAGAAGTCAGCCTGTCTGCCGGGGGGCTGCTGCGTATCGTCAACGCCGGTGAGGTCATCCCCGCGGAGGATTTGCCGCGACTGGGGCGGCGCTTTGTGCGCGCCAACACGGCGGCCCGGGGTGCCGGGCTCGGCCTGGCGATTGCCGAGGCCATCGTCGCCGGCGTGGGAGCCCGCATGAGCTTCCAGTCCCCCGCATCCGGGAGGGCGGACGGTTTTGAAGCCAGGGTCGCCTTCCCGCTGGCCGGTACCTGAGCGCAGGCGACAGCTCAGGTGGCGGTGCGGGCTTATTTACCGGCCCGCTTGTAACCTGTAAACATCGAGCGAATCAGGTTTTCGCGGTGATGTATGCTCTCGTAGATAGCCGCGCCCACATGCAGCACAATCGCCACGACTGTGATGTTTACCGTGCCCTCATGCAACTCCTCCAGCAGTTCGCTGCCCCAGCCCCAGTCGGTGGTGAGCAGCCAGCCGCTGACCCCGATCACGGTAGTGGCCAGCAGCAGGAACAGGATCATCATTGCCGCAGCCGGATTATGGCCCAGGTATCGCGGCTCCCGACCGCGCAGCATCTGGCGCATATAAGCCTGCAGTTGTGCGGGGCGCGGCACGAAATCGGTGAAGCGTGCATGCCGGGTGCCGATCACCCCCCAGACCAGCCGCAGGCCAATCAGCGCCAGTGCGATATAACCTGCCCAGTGATGCACTGTCTCGGCCTCGTCGCCGGTGAAGTAGGCGACGGCGAAGGCCGTCACCAGGCTCCAGTGGAAGACCCGTACCGCCGGGTCCCAGACCTTGATCCGGTCCTCCCGGCGGACGCCACCCGCTTGCAGGGTGTCAGTCATTTCTCCGCTCCTTGACGGGTTCACCGGTGACCGGATTGAAGTATATTTCCACCTTTACGCCCTGCTTGTCCTTGCCGTAGATTTCATAGCAGTTGCCCTTGGTCACCTTGAACCGGTCGATGGTATAGCCCTGCTCGACCAGCGCTTGCTGCATGGCCTCCTCGGTCATCCACTCGGACTTGGGGGCATCGGTACATTGCGGGCCTGCGACCGCGGCTCCGGCGAACAGCAGGGCAGCGGTGGCGGCGATAGTGTGAATTTTCATGTTGCTTCTCCTTGGTTTCTCTAATCGCTATGCCGGCTTGGCATGCTTGCTATTAAACGCCCGGGACCTGACAGTAACCTTAACGCCAGGACGCCTGGACACCGGGCCAGGGCGGGCACCGTGGTGACTGTGCCGGGCTTTGTGCCGTGTTACAGTGCTGCTTTCGTGTCGATAGTTGGAACCAGGATATGAACCAGGCCAGCGGCCAGGACGACTGGGGGCCCTTGAACTCCCTGCCTGGCAATCCCTTGATGTGGGTGCTCATCATCAGCGAACTGGTGGTATTTGCGGCATTTTTCGCTGTTTATGCCTGGATGCGTGCGCTGGAGCCGGATCTTTTCATTGCCTCCCAGCAACAGCTGCACCCGGTGACGGGAGGCCTCAACACCATCGTGTTACTGACCAGCGGCCTGTTCGCCGCCCTGGCGGTGGAGGCCAGCCTGCGCGGGAAAGTGACGGGCTGCCGGGGCTGGTTGTCTGCGGCCATGCTCCTCGGGGTGCTGTTTTGCGTGGTCAAGACAGGTGAATACCGCACGGTCTGGCTGTCTGGCTATACCCTGGACAGCAACAGCTTTTTCGCCTTCTACTATCTGCTGACCGGATTCCATTTCGCCCATGTCCTGTTCGGGCTGGTCTTGCTGGGACTGGCGATATGGCTACCGAGTCAGGCGAATGTGGTCACTGTCACCGCCTTCTGGCACATGGTGGACCTGATCTGGGTGCTGCTCTATCCCCTGCTCTACCTGCTGCGATGACAACTGAACGCGAAAGCGCGCATCCGGGCCCGAAGCTGCTCATGCTCAACTGGGGTGTGCTGGTGACCTTGACCCTGGTCTCGATGGGTGCGGCCCTGGGCAGTGCCGGCAACTGGCAGCCCCTGCCCTGGTGGTCTCCGCTGCTGGTATTGGCGAGCACACTGTTCAAGTGCCGCCAGATCATGTGGGTTTACCTGAACTTGCGCACCGCAAGCAGCGCCTGGCGGGGCTTGCTGGCCAGCCTGGCCTTGCTGTGCGTAGGGGTGATTGCCGCCGCCTTCCTCTTTACCCCCTCAGCGCTGGCAGCCTGAAAACGGGACACTTTCCCGAGGCCACCGCCCCAGCGCGGGTTGTGAATTGCCGGGTTTGGCCTACACTGAAAAATGCGTGGAGGGTGCCAGAGTGGTTGCTGTCGCCTTAAGTACCCAAAGGATTGGGCAGCCAAGGAGTTTGCCCCGGCAGGGCTTCAGGTCAACTGGCGATCACGCCTATGAATGTGCACCAGTTCATCGAAGAACTGAAGGTCCGCGGTGTTCATCGCGCCGCCGCACTCTACAGCGCCGCTGCGTGGGCCGTTCTGCAGGTAGCCGACATATTTTTCCCGGTGGCGGGCGTGCCGGAAGCGGCGATCAACGTGGTGCTGGTCCTCGCCGCCGCTGGCTTCCCCATCGCCCTGGCCATCTCCTGGTTTTTCGATCTCACCCGCGAGGGGCTGGTGGAGACGCCGCCGATCACCTCGCCGCCGCGCACCTCGGTGGTGTCGATCGCCCTGGTGGTGGAGTTTGTCGTTATCCTGCTGCTGTCGCTGATGGTCGGCTTCCTCTACCTGGACCGCCTCACCGACCTGGATAGTACCGCCGCCCAGGGCGCCGAGGAGCAGGCCCCTTACCAGCCACCGCGGCGCCCCTCCATTGCAGTAATGCCCTTTGTCAACATGAGTGACCAGGCCGGGATGGACTACCTGGGCGACGGCCTCGCCGAGGAGATTCTCAACCTGCTGGCCAAGCTCAATGAACTGGATGTCGCGGCCCGCACTTCCTCCTTCTACTTCAAGGACCGGGACGCCGACATCAAGACCATCGGCAAGCAGCTTGGGGTGGGCCACGTGCTCGAGGGCAGCGTGCGCCATGAGGGCGACCGGGTGCGGGTGACGGCGCAGCTGATCGAGGCCAGGTCCGGCTACCACCTGTGGTCGGAAACCTTTGACAGTCAGCTCGGCGACCTGCTGGCCCTGCAGGACGAGATCGCCAGCGCGGTAGTGCAGCAGCTACAGGTGCTGTTGTCGCCGGAGGCGAAGAAGCTGCTCAGCACCAACACCACGGTGGACCCCCTGGCCTATGACTACTACCTGCGCGGTCGCGCCTACCTGCGCCTGCCCACGGACCAGGACCACCTGACCTTCGCCCTGGCGCTGTTTGACCGTGCCATCGAGCGCTACCCGGGCCTGGCGGACGCCCACGCCGGGCGCTGCGAAGCCCTGCTTGCCAGGTACAACATGACACGCGACAGCGAGGACTTTCGCGGCGCCGAAGCGGCCTGCCAGCGTGCCCTGACCCTGGACCGGCGGGCGCCCAGCGTCTACATCGGGCTGGGCAAGCTGTACCTGGCCTCGGGCCAGTACCGCCAGGCCATCGCCGAGTTCGACACGGCGCTGGCGATGAATGGCTCGCATATCGAGGCTCACCTCGGGCTCGCCGACACTTACCTCGCACAGGGCCAGCGCGCCCAGGCCGAGCATCACTATCGCGCGGCCATCGACAACCACCCCAACCACTGGCAGGCGCAGAGCAAGATGGCGGCCTTCCTGTTTCTCACGGGCCGCGCGGAAGAGGCTATTCCCTATTACCGGCGCATCAGCGAGCTGATGCCGGACAGCGCCAACGCCTTCAGCAACCTCGGCGCCGCGCGTTTCATGATGGGTGAGTACGAGCAGGCAGCCGCGGCCTGGCGCCGCTCGCTGGCTCTGGCGCCCAGCAGCCGCCTAACAACGCCTCACGGGCTAGCACAAAATACCCCAGCCTGCGTGGCGTCTGGTCTGGAATGATAGGGGTAACCGGATGAGCCCGACCTACACACGCCGTAAAAATCGACACTATCCCTACTACATCAGTCAGGCAGTACTTCAGTACAAAGACGACGAAGGCGGAAACGTGTTGCGCGTGCCGGATGCCGGGTGCCGGGTGCCGGGTAGAACCTTGGAAGCCACAACCACCGATCTGTTGTTGAACTTCCTCAGCAGTTCAGATCACATTCTTGACCTTCTCGTCGATATCGGACTCAGCGGCGACCGGCTCGATCACGCGGTTCAGGCAGGCGCAACCCTTGCCAGACACTGGCAAAGTCTGGTTATCAGCGACCAGATCACGAGCATCAACGAACTGCTCGCTAGAGTGGTCGTGAGCAAGAAGACCATGACCATCCAACTGGATCGAAATTGCTTACTCAGCCGATTGGCAGGGCTGGCACTCGGTAGCAAATACCAGCAGCACATCACGCTCGAAACAGCGGTCAATCTGCGCCGTGGCAGCATCGAATCCAAGCTAGTCTACCCAGCTGGAGGGGAACCCCCTGTCCACGACAGATCGGTAAAAGCATTGCAGGAAGCTCTGCAGAAATCACTGCAATGGAATGAGGACCTGATCTCAGGGGATGTCCGCTCCATCGATGCGGTGATCGAGCGGGATAAACTAAACCCCCGCCAGGTGCACAGGCTACGCAAATTGTCCTTCCTGGCTCCCGATATCATGGAGCGCATCATCGCCGGGGAAGTCCCCGAAGCCCTCACCCTGGGGCGGATGAAAAAGGACTTCCCCATCGATTGGGAAGCCCAGCGCTCACACTTCCCGCTAAGTCAACTCCCCCACTAGTAACTGGCGAAAACGCCGTTAGAGAAAACAGGCGATTCTGGACCTGACGGCACGTCTCCCAGTCACTGTTACGCTAGTTCCAGAAATGCAAAAGCCCGCTAAATAGCGGGCTTTGCGGTGTTTCTGCGGTCAGTCTCTGGGAAGAGTCTCTAACTCGCAGACTGCATGGCGGAGAGCGAGGGATTCGAACCCTCGATAGGGTATAAGCCTATACACCCTTAGCAGGGGTGCGCCTTCAGCCACTCGGCCAGCTCTCCGGAGGTTTTTACTGCGTCAAAATACCGTCCGACACAGGCGCGGCATAATACCACAATCAGAGGGAAATCAAAGCCATAGGGCGGCTTTGGGAACGATTAATCGCCTTCGGCTGAGGCGGATTTCTTATCGTCTTCCTGGATTCGCTCGTAGATTTCTTCCCGGTGTACAGCCACGTCCCTGGGGGCGTTCACCCCGATGCGTACCTGGTTGCCTTTGACCCCGAGTACAGTAACAGTAATATCGTCCCCTACCATTAGTGACTCGCCTACTCTGCGGGTGAGTATCAGCATAGTGTTTTCTCCTGTCTCCTGACTGCCGTGGGCTTTATGCCTCTATTGGCAGCTCGCAATCCCGGCGCGGCCCGGGTCCCTGCGACTTGGTCGAGTCTTCAAAGTGTAGTTACTGAAACTGTGTTTACCACATTACAAAGCGAAACTTTATAACTCAGTCACTACTGACGTATTCCATTAGGCAGCGTCTTCGTCCTGGGGTTCCGCTTCCAGGCCAAAAGAGGAGTGCAGGGCTCGCACCGCCAATTCCAGGAATTTCTCTTCGATAATCACCGAGATCTTTATCTCCGAGGTGGTGATCATCTGGATATTGATACCAACTTCTGCCAGGGCGGCAAACATCTGGCTGGCAACCCCTGCATGGGAGCGCATGCCTACCCCGACCACTGACACCTTGGCGATCTTGTTGTCGGAGCGCACTTCGTCGGCACCGATCTCCCCGGCGACCTTGTTGAGCACCTCTTCCGCCCGGGGCAGGTCGTTACGACCCACAGTGAAGGTAAAGTCGGTGGTGTTGTCATCGGCGACGTTCTGCACGATCACATCCACTTCGATGTTGGCATCACCGATGGGGCCAAGGATGTGGTGCGCCACGCCCGGCATATCCGGTACGCCCAGAATGGTGAGCTTGGCCTCGTCGCGGTTAAAGGCGATCCCGGCGATCGTTGGCGTTTCCATGGCTGCATCGTCCTCAAATGTAATCAGGGTTCCAGGACCTTCCTGGAAGCTGTGCAGTACCCGCAGGGGTACGTTGTACTTACCGGCGAATTCCACGGCCCGGATCTGCAACACCTTGGAGCCCATACTGGCCATTTCCAGCATTTCCTCAAAGGTGATCTTGTCCAGCCGCCGGGCGCCGTCCACCACCCGTGGGTCAGTGGTGTATACGCCGTCAACGTCGGTATAGATCTGGCATTCATCGGCTTTCAGTGCCGCCGCCAGGGCCACCGCGGTGGTATCGGAACCGCCGCGGCCGAGGGTGGTAATGTTGCCGTTCTCGTCCACGCCCTGGAAACCGGCGACGACAATCACGTAGCCCTGGTCCAGGTCCGCGTGCAGACGGGCGTCGTCGATCTCCCTGATTCGGGCCTTGGTGTGGGCATCGTCGGTGAGGATCCGGACCTGGCTGCCGTTATAGCTTTTCGCCTTGACCCCGCGCTTGTCCAGGGCCATGGACAACAGGGCAGTGGTCACCTGCTCACCGGTGGATACCAGCACGTCCATTTCACGCGGTACCGGGCGCTCCTGCACCTCGTGGGCCAGCCCGATCAGGCGATTGGTCTCGCCGCTCATGGCCGACACCACCACCACCACCGAATGCCCATCGGCACGGAACGACGCCACTTTGTCCGCTACCTGCTCGATCCGCGCGATGCTGCCAACGGACGTGCCACCGAATTTTTGTACGATTAAGCTCATTAAGGCTCGCAATAACTAGCTTTCTACAATGCCCGGACCGCGCGACCAGCAATCAGGCCCGGGCAAAAAAGGGGCGCTATTAAACACCAGTTTGGACAAAATATAAACCGCACAAAGCCGGTAGGATTCCGCATCGGAGAGCTGGCCGGTGGCGGTTCAGGACAGCTGGGACTGAACCCATTCCGGCACCGCTTGCAACACCTCGGGCAGCGCTGCCACATCGCTGCCGCCGCCCTGGGCCATATCGGGGCGGCCACCCCCCTTGCCGCCCAGGCGAGTGGCAAATTCGCGCATCAGGTCCCCGGCTTTTACCCGGTCGGTGAGGTCCTTGGTAACCCCGGCGGCGAGAGCCACCTTGTCGTCGTTGACGGCAGCCAGCAGGATGACACCAGAGCCCAGCTTGTTCTTGACCTGGTCCAGTACATCGCGCAGCGACCTGGCATCGGCGCCCTCGACATTGGCAGCCAGCACTTTGAACCCTGCCACCTCGACGGCATCGGCGGTGAGGTCACTGCCGGCACCGGTCGCCAGTTTCTGTTTCAGGCGGGCGATTTCTTTTTCCAGTTCACGGTTTTCCGCGCGCAATCCCGCCACCTTGTCGGCCACGTTCTCTGCAGTACCCTTGACCACGTCACACACGGCGGCCAGCTGCTGTTCGGCAGCATCGACCTGGGCCAGCGCCTGCGCCCCGGTGACGCCCTCGATACGGCGAATCCCGGCGGCTACACCAGACTCGGAGCTGATGCGCATGAGGCCGATATCACCGGTGCGGGCCACGTGGGTACCACCGCAAAGTTCGACCGAGAAGTCGTCCTCGCCCATGGCAAGCACCCGCACCTCGTCGCCGTATTTCTCGCCAAACAGGGCCATGGCGCCCGCTTCCACCGCCTCGTCCATGGACATCAGGCGGGTGCTGACTTCGGTGTTGGCCCGCACCTGCTCGTTAACCATCGTCTCGATCTGCTTGAGCTCCTCCGGCGTTACCGCCTCAAAGTGGGAGAAGTCAAAGCGCAGCCGCTGGGAATCCACCAGCGAGCCTTTCTGCTGTACGTGATCGCCCAACACTTTGCGCAGGGCCGCGTGCAGCAGATGGGTGGCCGAGTGATTGAGCCGGGTGCGCTGGCGCAGGGAGTCGTCCACCCGGGTTTCCAGTACGTCGCCCTTGTGGACGCTACCCTGGAGCACTTTCACGTGATGCAGGTGCTGGTCGGATGCCTTGGTGGTATTGGTCACTTCCAGCTTCACACCAGCAGCGGTCATGTAGCCGGTATCGCCCACCTGGCCCCCGGACTCGCCGTAGAAAGGCGTATTGGACAACACCACGATACCGGTATCGTCGGTCGCCAGCGCAGCCACTTCCTTGCCGTCCTGCAGCAGGGCGGTCACCGTGCCCTCGCCGTGGGTGCTGTCGTAGCCGGTAAACTCGGTGTGGCCATCCAGCTTGAGGATATCGTTGTAGTCCACCTTGAAGCTGCCGCCCTCCTGGGAACGGGAGCGCTGTTCGGCCATGGCGGCGTCGTACCCGGCCATGTCCAGGCGCAGTCCCCGTTCGCGGGCAATGTCGTTGGTCAGGTCTACCGGAAAGCCATAGGTATCGTAAAGCTTGAATACCACGTCGCCGGGAATCTCTTCACCGCCCAGGCCATCCAGTGCTTCCTCGAGAATCAGCATCCCCTTGTCCAGGGTCTTGGCGAACTGTTCTTCCTCGGTCAGCAGCGCTTTCTCGATCTGCGGCTGCAGCTTGACCAGCTCCGGATAGGCAGCGCCCATCTCTCCGGCCAGGGGGGCCACCAGCTTGTAGAAGAAGGGCTCACTGGCGCCCAGCTTGTTGCCGTGGCGGATGGCGCGACGAATGATACGGCGCAGCACGTAGCCGCGACCCTCGTTACCGGGCAATACGCCATCGGCCACCAGGAAGGCGCAGGAACGGATGTGGTCGGCAATCACCCGCAGTGACTTGTTTTCCAGGTCAGCGGCGTCCAGCAGGCCGGCGGCGGCCTGGATCAGCGTCTGGAACAGGTCGATCTCGTAGTTGCTGTGGACGTGCTGCATGACCGCGGCAATACGCTCCAGGCCCATGCCGGTATCTACCGAGGGTGCCGGCAGCGGGTTCATGTTGCCGTCGGCGTCGCGGTTGTACTGCATGAATACCAGGTTCCAGATCTCGATGTAGCGATCCAGGTCGTCGTCGGGGCTACCGGGAGGCCCGCCGGGCACCTCCGGACCGTGATCGTAGAAAATTTCCGAGCAGGGTCCGCAGGGTCCGGTGTCGCCCATCTGCCAGAAATTGTCCTCCTCGAGCCGGGAAATACGCTCCCGCGGGAAACCGATTTCGTTGACCCAGATTTCCTCCGCCTCATCGTCGGACACGTGGCAGGTCACCCACAGGCGCTCGGGGGGCAGCGCCAGGGTGCCGGTGAGAAAATTCCAGGCGAACTGGATCGCCTCCTTCTTGAAATAGTCGCCGAAGCTGAAGTTACCCAGCATCTCGAAGAAGGTGTGGTGGCGGGCGGTGTAACCGACGTTTTCCAGGTCGTTGTGCTTGCCGCCGGCGCGCACACAACGCTGGCTGCTGGTGGCGCGCACGTAGGGCCGCGGGTCGTTGCCCAGGAAGGTATCCTTGAACTGGTTCATACCGGCGTTGGTAAACAGCAAGGTGGGGTCGTTGGCCGGCACCAGGGAGCTGGAAGCAACCCGGGTGTGTTGCTGCTTCTCAAAAAAATCCAGGAACGCTTCGCGTATCTCTACGGTCTTCATAATCGGTCTCGTTGTTTTGGAAGTAGCGAGCCTCAGCCCGCCATATGCCCTTCGGCGAATTTCCTGCCGGCAATGATGTGCAGGTGCAGGTGGAACACGGTCTGGCCAGCGCCCTCACCGTTGTTGATAATCAGGCGAAAGGCATCCTGCACCCCCAACTGCTCGGCGATCTTGCCCGCCGCCAGCAGCAGGTGCCCCAGCAGTTCCTGGTCCTCGGCACCGGCGTCGACCAGCCGTGGAATTGCCTTCTTGGGGATCACCAGCACATGCACCGGTGCCTGGGGGGCGATGTCGTTGATGGCGACACAGTGGTCGTCCTCGTAGAGGAACTCCGCAGGAATCTCGCCGGCAATGATCTTGCCAAAAATGGTATCAGCCATGGAATCAGCCCAGCTTTTCGTCGGCGGTGAGCTGGCGGGCTTCCGACTCGAGCATCACCGGGATGCCGTCACGCACCGGGTAGGCCAGGCCCGATGCCTTGCAGACCAGCTCGTCTTTTTCCTGGTCGTACTCCAGTGGCGCCTTGCTCACCGGGCACACCAGGATGCTGAGTAACTTCTTGTCGATCATCGCCTTCTCACGGGGTAAAAACGGAGCCGCATTATACGGGCTTTTGCCCCGCTTGGCATAGCCGCGAGGCGGCCTTTAGCCCCCGCTGCCGCTGGGCTCAGGCATGGGCGGCACCAGCAGCTGCGGGTCCACCCTTTCACTGCGCCAGCTCATGCGCCAGTCCAGGTGGGGACCCGTGGCCCGGCCAGTGGCGCCAACCTCACCGATCAGGTCGCCGGTCCGGATCTCCTGGCCGACCGCCACATGCACCTTGCTCAGGTGGAGAAAGGACGAGGACAGGCCATAGCCGTGATCGAGGATTACGGTGCCACCGGAGTAAAACAGGTCCGGCTCCGCCAGGGTCACCACCCCTGCCGAGGGCGCGTAGACCGGGGTGCCGGTGGGTACGGCCACATCGACGCCGTAATGGGGATTTTTCGGGGTGCCATTGTAAATGCGCTGACTGCCGTAAACCCCGGAGATCCGCCCTCTGGCGGGCCACTCAAACCCGGCGAGCGCGTTCTGCAGCAGGTCCGGCCGTTGCAGGCGCTGGCCCTTGGCGGCGCCTACCAGGGCGCGCTCGCGGCGGATGCGCTCCAGGTGTTCCGCGGACGGGGTGACGGTTTGCTGTGGCACACCCTCTACCCGCGAGATACGGTACTGCCGGGACTTGATCTCCAGCAGCTGTTTGCAGGGCTGGGGCCCGGTAACCACCAGTTCCGACCTGGGCGCGGCATCGCGGCCAAAGGCGGCGACGAACGTGCCACTGTCGAGAACATCCAGGACTTGCCCGTCGAGGGTAACGCGACTGCCGGGCGCCACGTCCCCCCAGATCAACCCGCCCTGGATGAGGTCACCTTCCAGCTGGGGGCAACTGGCCATGGCCTGGGTGGCAACCAGTGCGAGCATGGCAAGAAAAAAACGCGGCATGGGGAAATTCCGTTGTCTGGGTATAGCGGCTCAAATTATCACCCGCCCTGCCCTCGCGGGCAATGACACCGTCGCCCGGGGCTTTTAGAATGCACCCATGGGCAGATACCGACCACCGCGAAAACGCGGCTCACGTTACATTACGCCGGAGGGTGAGGCCACCCTGCGCGCGGAATTACATCAACTGTGGAAAGTGGAGCGGCCGCAGGTGACCAATGTCGTGCACGAGGCGGCAAAGAACGGCGACCGCTCGGAGAACGGCGATTATATCTACGGCAAGCGCCGGCTGCGGGAGATCGACTCCCGGGTACGCTTCCTGAACAAGCGGCTGGACGAGCTGGAAGTAGTGGACCGGGCCCCGGACGACACCAGCAAGGTGCGCTTCGGCGCCTGGGTGACGCTGGAGGACGAAAACGGCGACGAACAGCGCTGGCGGATTGTCGGGCCGGATGAGTTCGACCTCAAGGCGGGCAAGCTGAGCATGGATTCGCCGATGGCGAGGTCCATGCTGGGCAAGGGGCTGGATGACGAGGTCGTGGTGCGCAGTCCGTCCGGAGAACAGCTGTTTTACGTGGTGGGCGTTGAATACGCATAATGCATCCCGGCTTGCCCCAGGGCACCTTCTCTTGCCCTTGCAGCGCAATTCACCTTGTTCGCCGGGATGCAGCTGCTGACTACAGGGCGCAGATCAGAAATCCCACTGCACGCCAACAGAGGCTGTCAGGGGCTTGTTGGGACGGGCGCCGTCGGGCTGGCGGGATACAATGGCACGCTCATCCAGCAGGTTTTCAACCTTGAGGTATACCGTACCGTTATCGGTCAGCGCGTAGCGACTGATGAAATCCACGACCAGCAGGTCGTCGCTCTCGTCAAAGGCCTTACCGCCCTGACAGCCGACGGTCATACACATTTCGTCCAGGTACTTGACCACGGCGTAGTTATCCCACCCCTGGGGACCCACCAGGCCGAGACGCAGGCTGACGGTATTTTCGGGAATGGAAGCCAGGCGATCCCCGTCTTCAAAACCTTCTTCCGGATTGTCCTTGCTGATAACGGCATCGGTGTAGGTGTACACCAGGTTCAGGGGCATGGAATAACGCCCCAGGTCCAGACTGGTTCCCGCCTGCAATTCCACACCCGAGATCACGGCTTCACCGGTGGTAAATGAGCCCGAGGTTTCGCCGTTACTGCAGGGATTGGCGTTGGAACAGTTTTCTGACTTGTTGTCGAAGTCACTGTAGAAACCAACCGCCTCGACGAACCACGGGCCGCGATACCTGAGCCCTGCTTCGTAGTTGGTGCTGGTTTCCGGATCCTCATATTCCCGGGCGCCGCCGCCCAGGGGTGAGAAGCCCTTGTGGACGCCGGCCAGTACCTGCCAGCTGTCGCTCAGGTCGTAGGTAAAGGAGGCGCCCGGCAACCATTCATCGCCGCTGTTACTGCGGGAACTGTCGAGCACAGTGCGCTGCGGGTCAGCGTACTGGCGGCGGGACGATTCGACATCCTCCCAACGCAGCGCCAGGTTTACGTTCAGGGCATCGGTGACAGCCCAGCTGTCCACCGCCCAGAAAGCCGTGGCGTCCGCCTTTTCGACCCGGTTGTCGCCGCCGGCAGGCTCCTTGATCCTGTCGAATACCAGCTTTCCGTCAATCTGGTGGTAGTACTCGACCGGCTGGAATCGATCCATCTCGTCCTCGTGCACCCGCCCCCCCAGGGCCAGCTGGTGATCGCCCAGGGACCAGTCAAAGTTAAGCTCAACGCCTCTGGACTCATACTCGCGGTTATTGTGCTTGTACTGCAGGTCGAAGGCGTCAACGGTACCGTCCAGAACACCCTGCGCGATCGCGTCACCGTTATTGGCCGCGGCAACAAAGTTGCCACCGCCGCTGAGTTTGAACCAGTCGCGGGCGAACTTGTTGTAATAGCCGGTGGCGCTCATGGTCAGGCTATCGGTGAGATCCAGGCGATACACGAGGCTGTACCCCTGGTGATCATTGTCCATCTCATCCGGTTCAGACAGGCCGTAGCGTCGATCTTCATCGCGATCGAAATCCGCGTCGGTCAGCCCCAGGTAGGTCTCGTCGGACACTTCCTCGGAATACTGTGCCTTGAACAGCACACTCTGCCTCTCGGTTTCCCAGGCCAGTTTGACCAGGTAGTCACTGATGTCGTAACCGGTGTCCCCGCTGGAGCGGTCAATCTCCTTGAAACCGTCACTGCGACGCTGGGCCGTTTCCACCAGGAACCCGAAATCGCCGGCGCGCACCCCGTAGTTGGCGAGCAGGTCCGCCTCACCATTCTGGCCGTAAGCGAATGCGATACTGCCGCTGGATTCCTGGGGAATGGGGGTTGAAATCATATTGACCACTCCGCCGGTGGTTTGGGGACCGTAACGCAACAGGGGCGCACCCTTGAGCACTTCTACACTGTGCATACGGCTCATGGTTGGAAAATAGTAGGCGGCAGGATTGGAGTACGGAGCGGGCGCAATCATCACTCCGTCCTCCAGCAGGGTGATCTTGGAGGAACGCTCCGCAGTGGCGCCGCGTATACCGATGTTGGGCCGCAGGCCATACCCATCTTCTTCCTGGATATAGGTACCCGGAACCGTCTTCAACAGCTGGTTGATATCCCGCGCCGCCTCGACCTGGATTTGCGCAGCGTCAATGACCGAGCCGGTACCCGCCAGGTCGCGAGCCGCCTCCTGTGAGCCGATGATGGTCACTTCTTCCAGTTCCCCGGCAACCCCTGATCCGGTGTTGGCAATAGTCGCAGCGATGGCTACAGCAAGCATGTGCTTCTTCATTATTACGCGTTTCCCCTGTCTGAATGCGTTGCTAACTGAACGGAATGATAATAGGAAATATTCTTATTTACAAACTTATTGGTAATTATTCTCATTCAGGATGCAGGGGCATGGCTGGGCCCCGGGAACACCCTCTCCAGGGCCGGGTAGTCAGTCAGGCGACCGGTTGTGGGGAGGCATATTTGGGGTCAGAGCATATTTGGGGTCAGAGTAAAAACCGGAGTCAGCATCGAGTGTGAGACCGACTAAGCTACGGTTTTTACTCTGACCCCAAATATATCAGCGGTTGCGGCCGAGGGTTTCGTGGGCATCCACCCACTCGTTTTTGCCGGTATCCTTGTCCCGGCGGGTGGCCGCGCCGAGGGAGAGTTCACCGGCAACGACTGTGGCGGCGGCAATCTCAAGCAGTTTGTGGGCCTTGCCCTTACCGTAGCAGCCCATCAGTTCCAGGCACTCGCGCTGGGTTGCCAGACCGGTGCCGCCGCCGTAGGTCGCCATCACCAGGGCCGGCAAAGTGATGGAGAAGTACAGGTCACCCCTGCGGTCCACATAGGTGTAAACCGTGCTCTGGGTGGCCTCGCCGACACAGGCCGCGTCCTGTCCGGTGGCGATATACAGCGCCGCCAGCCCATTCACCGGGTGAGCGGCGTTGCTGGACGAGCCGGCGATATAGGAACTCATGAGGCTGATGGTCTGGCCATAGGCCATCTGCTCGGGGGTAATGCGCAGGACGCTCTGCAACACCTCCCGGGGTATGGTCAGTTCGGCGGTCACCCGGCGTCCCCGGGTGCCGAGGGAATTGACCGCAGACGGTTTCTTCTCGGTATCGAAGTTGCTGGACAGCATGTAGTGCCGCAACTGGGGATAATTACTGCTGATCCATTCACAGGCGACGTAGGTGGCCCGCCCGGTCATATTCTGCCCTGCGGCATCACCGGTGGTGTAGTTGAATCGCGTATTCACCCAGTTGTGGTAGACGTAGCTTTCAATGTCGACCAGTTTGCCCACGGATGTCGTGGATTCCGCCTGGGCTTTGACCTCGGCAAAATTCGCCTTCAACCACAGGGAAAAATCCCTCGCTTCCCTGCCAGTCCGGAATACGAAGGCGGGAGCCCGTTGCATCGCTTCGCCGCAAATTGTGGTGGTAATTCCCCCGCTTTCGCGAATCACCCGCATGCCCCGGTTGTAGCTGGCGATCAAGGTGCCCTCTATCGTCGCCAGGGGCACATAAAATTCACCCTGGGCATGCTCACCGTTGACCAGCAGCGGCCCTGCCACGCCAATCGGTACCTGGGCCACACCGAACAGGTGCTCACAGTTCCCGTCCATGGTTTCAGGGTCAAAGCTGAACTTACGGGTGTGGTCCAGGGAGGCACCGGTCTGCTGTTCCAGGAACTGCTGGCGCTCACTGATGATTTCGGCGCTGTAGTCGTTGTCATTACTGCGGGGGATCTTATTACTCATGACTGTCTTGTCCTTTGCGTCTCTGCCTGTCGACGATGCACTTTAACATCAGGGCAAGGCAGTTTGGCAACCGAAGCGGAAAGGCGCATGCTCAACTGACAGGGATCAGCCCGGGACAAAGCGTCGGGGGTCCGACGCTTTCGGGGACGGCATGCTAGGCCTGAGGAGTGACCAGGTATTTCTCGCCGGTTTTCATTGCACGATAGTCGAGCACGGCTTCCCGGGTCAGCATTTCCTCCAGGGTCACCTTGTGCTTGTAGGTGCTGGCAAAGGTGGACGTGAGTCCCTCCAGCACTCGCTGGCGCATGCGCACAACCGTTTCCATCCCCGCCCTTTGCAGGAACGGGGTCAGCAGCCAGCCTGACAGCGTCCAGCCAAAACCATAGGCGGGTGTCAGAATAGTCGGGCTGACATCGAGCCGCCCGTAGATGTACATCTTCTTGGCCTGGTCGGAGCCATAGCGCGAATATTCAGCCATCTTGCTCACCGCCACCTGTTCCATGGCCTTGAAGCAGGTATCGGCCATCTGACCGCCGCCAATCGGGTCAAAGCCCAGGTAGGCGCCGGTGGCCTCAATGGCACTGCGCAGCTGGCGGGTAAAATCATCGTCGGATGAATTGACGATATGCGTTGCACCCAGGTCGGAAAGCAGTTCAACGTGCTCCGCCTTGCGCACGATATTGACCAGGGGAATGTCATCTTCCTGGCAGATTCTGACCAGCATCTGCCCCAGGTTGGATGCCGCGGCGGTGTGAATGATCGCTCCCTGCCCCTCCATCCTGGCGGTTTCCACGAAACCCAGTGCGGTCATCGGATTGACGAACGCAGACGCGCCATCCTCCGGGGACAGGTCCCCCAGCGGCAGGCACATGGCGGCGTCGGCAAGACAGAATTGCGCATAGGCCGTTCCCGGAACGCAGGCGACCCGCTGCCCGACCAGTGCCTGTGCCGATTCACTTTCCCCGGCCGCAATCACCGTACCGGCGCCTTCATTACCCACCGGAAGCCGCAAGCCGTGCCGCCCCTTCTGCGCACTGTTGAAGGGCTCCGGCATGTTGGCGACGAACTTGCCGGGGGAATACTCGGCATTTTCCAGGTCGGCCCCGGCGGTGAGCAGGGCCAGGTCTGAAGGATTGATGGGAGCGGCCTCCATTTTCACCAGCACCTGATTGCCGGTGGGAGCCGCAAAACTGGTGTCTACCAGCTCTACCGTAAGTTTGCCGTCAGCAAGGGTGCTGAACAACTGTTGTCCGCTGGTCATGATGGTTCTCCTTTGAGTGTTACTGGCTGGTTTGGATTGGTCTGCACTACAGCATACTGTTCAGGCGATCTCGAATCACCGACTCGCATTCAGCGACCATCCGCTGGATCAGTTCCTCACAGGTGGGGATATCGTCGATCAGCCCCATCACCTGCCCTACGGTCCAGATACCGTCATCGACATCCCCCGCCTCAATGCAGCGCTCCCTGCCCCGGGCGCCGGATACCAGCGGCTGCAGGTCGGAGAAATCGGTATCGCCGGGCTGCGCCTCGATGCGCACCACCTCTTCGGAGACGCTGTTCCTGAAGACCCGCGCGGTGTTGCGCAGGGAGCGGAACATCAGCGTGGTCTGGCGCTCATCGCCCTCGACCATGGCCTGCTTCATATTTTCATGTACCGGAGCTTCTTGCGTGGCAACGAAACGCGACCCCATATTGACCGCCTCGGCGCCCAGCGCAAAGGCGGCAGCCATCTGCGTCCCGGTGCCGATACCGCCCGATGCCACCATGGGAATGCTCAGCCTGGACGCCGCCAGCGGCAACAGTACCAGGTTGGTAATGTCGTCCTCTCCCGGATGCCCGGCGCACTCAAAGCCGTCGACACTCACTGCCGCACAACCAATGCTCTGGGCCTTTAACGAATGACGCACCGAGGTGCACTTGTGAATCACCTTGATGCCGGCCTCGTTAAACAGCGGCATAAAGTCCTGGGGGCTGCGACCGGCGGTTTCGATCACCTTGATGCCGCTATCTACCGCAGCCTGGGCATATTCCTCATAGGGAGGCGGGTTTATCGAGGGGAGAATCGTGAGGTTGACGCCGAAGGGCTTGTCGGTCATGTCCCGGCAACGGGCGATTTCCTTCACCAGGTCTTCGGGAGTGGGCTGGGTCAGGGCCGTGATAATACCCAGTCCCCCGGCGTTGGACACAGCGGAGGCGAGCTCTGCCCGCCCTACCCACATCATGCCACCCTGGATAATCGGGTGTTCAATACCAAGCATCTCGGTGATTCGAGTTTTCATTGATCAGGTTCCTGCGAGCATTCGAGTAGGGGGCGCAGTATCAACCATTGAACGCCACCGGGGCAATGATGCCAGCGCACTTAAAAATAGACCTGAACTTACCGCGATCAGCCCCCTCGGGGGAGCGGCTCCAGCAGGCGGGCGACACGAGCTTGCAGTTCCGGCACCACCTCATGCTCAAACCACGGGTTGCGGCGCAACCACAGGGTGTTTCGTGGCGAAGGATGCGGTGTGGGGAAAAACCGGGGGCCGAAATCCCGCCAGCGACGCACCCGCTCGGTCAGCGACTCCCCGCTGCGTCCCAGGTAGTGATCCTGGGCGTAGCTCCCGACCAGCAAAACCAGTTCCACCGCCGGCAGCAACGCCAACAGCGGGTCATGCCACAGGCGGGCACACTCGGGCCGCGGCGGCAGATCACCCGACTTGCCTTTACCGGGGTAACAGAAGCCCATGGGCACGATCGCAATGCGGGACTCGTCGTAAAACACGGCCCTGTCGAGGGCCAGCCACTGGCGCAGCCGATCGCCGCTGGGATCGTTCCAGGGAATGCCCGAGGCATGTACCCGGGTACCCGGGGCCTGGCCGATGATCAGCAGGCGGGCGGAGGCGCTGGCGCGCAGCACCGGGTTGGCGCCCAGGGGGAGCTCCGGTTCACAGTGGCGGCAGTTGCGGACATCCTCCAACAGGTCTCGAAGTTGTACAGTTTCGGGGGCCATTTGTGCCATTCTGCAGCCTCGCAAATTGTTGGCTCCGGGCCGCCAGGCTGGTAATATCGCGCCCTTCACCAAGCCCCACATTAAACCCTTTTCTGTCCGCCGGAGCACCTATGAGCCGCCCGTCCCTGTTTGATCTGGAAAACCATGCAGATTTTGTCCAGCGCCACATCGGCCCCACCGCCGAACAGCAGCAGGAAATGGCCCGGGTGCTGGGTTACGACAGCCTTGACGCCCTGATCGACGACACGGTCCCGGCGGCCATTCGTCGCCAGGTACCCATGGACTTGCCGCCCCCGCGGACCGAGCAGTCGGTTATCGACCACCTGCGCTCCCTGGCCCGGCAGAACGTCGTCAACAAGTCCTACATCGGCACCGGCTACCATGACACTTATACCCCGCCGGTCATCCAGCGCAATGTGCTGGAAAACCCGGGCTGGTACACCGCCTACACCCCCTATCAGCCGGAGATATCCCAGGGCCGGCTGGAGGCCCTGCTGAGCTTCCAGCAAATGATTATGGACCTTACCGGCATGGACCTGGCCAATGCCTCCATGCTGGACGAGGGCACCGCCGCCGCGGAGGCCATGACCCTGCTGCAGCGGGTCAACAAGAAAAACCGCTCCCGACTGTTCATCGTCGCCGAGGACTGTCACCCGCAGACCATTGCGGTGGTCAAAACCCGGGCAGCGGTGCTTGATATCGAGGTACTGGTCGGCGACCCGGAGCAACTGCTGGCCACCAATGAGGCCTTCGGCATGCTGCTGCAATACCCGGGCACCCACGGGCATTTGCGCGACGTGTCGCCATTGATCGAGCAAGCCCACGAAGCAAAGACCCTGGTGACCGTGGCCGCGGACATCATGGCCCTGCTGCTGGTCAAGTCACCGGGAGACCTGGGGGCCGATGTGGTGGTGGGCAACAGCCAGCGTTTCGGGGTGCCCATGGGCTTTGGCGGCCCGCACGCAGCCTATTTTGCCACGCGCGAGGCCTACAAGCGCTCCACACCCGGGCGCATCATCGGCGTTTCCATCGACCGCCGTGGCAACCAGGCGCTGCGCATGGCCATGCAAACCCGGGAGCAGCACATTCGCCGGGAAAAGGCCACCAGCAATATCTGCACTGCCCAGGCCCTGTTGGCGATTATGGCAACCTTCTATGCCATGTATCACGGACCGCAAGGTTTGCGCCGGATCGCCGAGCGCATTCACCGACTCACCGCCATTTTCGCCCATGGCATGGCAGCCCTGGATATGGATCCCGGGAACGCACAATTCTTCGACACCCTGACCTTCGATGTCGGCGATGAGCAACAGGCCATCGTCGACCGTGCCCTGGCCAGCGGTGTCAACCTGCGCATCCTCGAAAACGGCCGCCTGGGTGTCGCCCTGGACGAAACTACCTGTGCGCAGGATGTTGAAGCCTTGTGGCGCATTTTCAGCGGCAAGGACGACGTGCCGGCCGCCGCTGCACTGGATGCAAACATCGACGGCTATCCGGGCATCCCCGAAGCATTGCAGCGGGAGACGGACTACCTGCAGCATCCGCTGTTCAACGACTACCACTCGGAAACCGAAATGCTGCGCTACATGCGCTACCTGGAAGACAAGGACATCGCCCTCAACCGGGCCATGATTCCTCTCGGCAGCTGCACCATGAAGCTCAATGCCACCACCGAGATGCTGCCCGTTACCTGGCCCGAATTTGCCGGGCTCCACCCCTTCGCGCCGGCCGACCAGACCAGGGGCTACCAGGCCATGCTCGAGGAGCTGGACCACATGCTGCTGGAGGCCACCGGTTACGATGCCATTTCCATGCAGCCCAATGCCGGTTCCCAGGGAGAGTACGCCGGACTACTGGCGATCATGCGCTACCACCAGAGCCGCGGCGATCACCAGCGCAAGGTGTGCCTGATCCCCTCATCTGCCCACGGCACCAACCCCGCCTCCGCCGCCCTGGCCGGCATGAAGGTGGTGATTGTCGAGTGCGACGAGCGCGGCAACGTGGATATGGACGACCTGAAACTGAAAGCAGAGCGTCACACCGAGGACCTCGCTGCGATCATGGTCACCTACCCGTCTACCCATGGTGTGTTCGAGGAATCCATCATCGAGCTGTGCGAGGTGGTTCATCAGCACGGCGGCCAGGTCTATGTCGACGGGGCCAATCTCAACGCCCTGGTGGGCATTGCCGCGCCAGGCAAGTTTGGCGCCGATGTCTCCCACCTCAACCTGCACAAGACCTTCTGCATTCCCCACGGTGGCGGCGGCCCCGGCATGGGCCCCATTGGCGTGGGCGCACACCTGCAGCCCTTCCTGCCCACCAACCCGGTCTCCCCGGTTCCCGGGCTGGATACCGCTAACGACGTGGTGTCGGCAGCGCCCTATGGCAGCGCCTCCATCCTGCCGATCTCCTGGGCCTATATTGCGCTGATGGGCGGAGAAGGCCTGGTGGAGGCCACCAAGGTGGCGATCCTCAACGCCAACTACATCGCCCACCGCCTGCAGGATCACTATCCCATTCTGTACACCGGCACCACCGGTAACGTCGCCCACGAATGCATTGTCGATATACGCCCGCTGAAAGAAGCGTCAGGCGTTACCGAGGAAGACATTGCCAAGCGGCTGATCGACTACGGCTTCCACGCCCCCACCATGAGTTTCCCGGTGGCGGGCACGCTGATGGTGGAGCCCACCGAGTCCGAGTCCCTGTTCGAACTGGATCGCTTCTGCGATGCGCTCATCGCCATCAGGCAGGAAATCGATGCGGTACAGGCCGGCAGGCTGGACGCGGCAGACAACCCGCTGGCCAACGCGCCACACACCCTGGCCGATGTGGCCGCCAGCGACTGGGACCACCCCTACTCGCGCGAACTGGCCGCCTACCCGGTGGAATCACTGCGCCGCTACAAGTACTGGGCGCCGGTAAACCGGGTGGACAATGTCTACGGTGACCGCAACCTGTTCTGCGCCTGCCCGGCCATCGACGCCTACCGGGAGACCGCCGATTAGCTGCTGCCTGGCTCCGGGAGAGACCTGTTGCGGTCAATGCGATTGAGGTAGTCCTGGTGGAATTCTTCCAGGGTCATGCCGGCATTGCGCAGGCGTTCAAGTTCCGACAGCTGGTACTGATAATTCTCTTCCATGCCCGCTGCCAGGGCGGCAAAACGCGGGTTATCGTGCAGAGGCCATAATGCGGCACCCGCAGGGCCGAATGTGCGGCCACCCCAGTAACCGTCTTCCACCAGGTCCTGCAGCATGTCCAGCGCCTTTTCCTCCTCGCCGCTGAACGCGGCGAGACGCATCAAATCGACTTGCAGATTGCCGCTATGCAGTGGGCTCGCCTGGGCAAGCTCTTCGGCCAGGGCCTGACGCACCTCCTCCGCTTCAGGCCGCTCCTGGCGTAACAACACCGAGAGCAACAACTCCGCCATGAAGGAGCGGAATGAGGAGCTGATTTTTCGATCGTTGTCGATCCAGCCCTGCCACAACAGGGACTCCGCGGCATCGTACCGTCCTGTCACCATATAGGTGGTCGCTGAACTGAGTTGATCGAAAATATTACCGCTGTCTGTCAGCTGCTGCTGCGACAGCAGCGTTTCTGCCGCCTCGTTATCACCCTGCAGGGACTGCGCAAGCGGCTCGAAGCTGCTACCGGCGATCAACGGGTGGGCATACAGGCCCGCGCGCAGCAAACTCAGCGCATCCCAGTTTGCCGACAGGGAACTGGCGGGTGCACCCCTGGCCTCCCTGGAGGCTTCGATCAGGTAAATTTCCCGCGCCAGGTCATTACGGTCAGAGTAAAGATGGATCTCGCTATCGTACGCCTGGCTTGCATTGATTGAATACATGCGCTCCAGCGCCGAGAACGCAGCATGGTCTTCCCCACTCAGGCCGTAAAGGTGGATAAGATCCCGCAGAACCATCGGGTGCAGGGGATCGATCAGGCGCGCTCTTTCCAGCAGTTTGAGAGCCGCCTCGGGACGCCCGCTGTAAGCGAGCAGGTTACCCAGGCCCAGTGTTGCCCCGACATTCTGTGGGTCCAGTTCAAGCGCCTGGCGGTACCACTGCTCCGCCGCGTCGTAGTTACCCAGGCGGCTCTCCAGGCGGCCCATGGCATGATGCGCTACCGGGTCCTGGGGGTCGAGCTCGAGCGCCCGTTCGATATTGGCAGCCGCTTCTTCCCGCGCTTGTTCAACGGCCACGTCGCCGCCAAATGCGCTGGAGGACGTCAGCCAGCTCATGGCCAGCCAGGACCAGCCCTGTGCATAGTCAGGCGCGGCACGGGTGACCTCGGCAAACTGCTGGCGCAACTCAGGCGTTGCCGCACTTGCCTCGTCGTAATACTGCTTCTTGGCCAGGGCGAGCTGCTCGAACACTTCCGGGGAGATGACAGTTTCGAGTTTCGACGCAGATGCCTGCTCCACCGCCAGGTGCGGCATCATCGCCCGCATGATCTGCCGGGCGATATCGTCCTGGACCTCGAAATAGTCGTCCAGTGGCCGATCGTACTTGCTGGACCACAGGTGCGCGCTGTCACTGGCCCTGATCAGCTGGGCCACCACGCGAATGGTGTTACCGGAGCGCTGGATGGAGCCTTCCAGCACCGCATCGACATTGAGTGCCTCGGCAACCTCGGCGATGGTCGGGTCCTTGTCGCGAAAGTAAAACGACGAGGTGCGCGCCGCCACCCGCAGTTCCTCGATAGCCGCCAGCTGGTTGAGGATTTCCTCCGCCAGGCCATCACCAAAGAACTGGTTTTCACGGTCGGAACTCATATTGACGAAGGGCAGTACAGCGATGGAGTCCAGCTGTTCATCAGGCGCTGCGGGTTCTGCCGGCGCGGCAGCGACCGGCACCTCGGGCGCTGCGGCCTCATCGCCCCCGAACATACCCTGCCTGTCCACCAACAGAATCACGATAGCGGCAGCCATCAGACCAAAGGTGAGCCGGGTCAACCAGCGCCCGGTATCGCGGGTTACCGACTCTTCCGGACTGACATCTTCGGTGCGCTTGATACCTTCCGGGGTCATTTCGAACGCCCAGGCGAACAACAGCGCAAAGGGCAGGCCGATCACGCCGAACCAGGTCACCACGCCGAGAGTCCAGTCCGGCAGGCGCAACGCTGGGGCGACGGTGTCGGTAATCTGGATGACGAGCCAGCCCAGCACACAGTAGGCCATGCCCACGCGAAATACGTTTCTACGTTTAAGCTCGGTAAAAAAAGCAGCCACTGTTACCCCCGGGGTCGACCCCGTAAGTAAAGCAGATAGCCCCTGGGGACTCAATCTCCGTGGTGGGGACCAGTCAACTCAGTTAATCACCAGCACGTCCGCGCCAGTGTGATCGAGCACCTTCTCGGCGGTGTTACCCACCACCCGACCCTTGATGCCGTCGCGCCCCACGGTTCCGATGATGATCAGGTCGGCCTTGATGCTATCCGCCAGTTCACTGATCACAGGTGCGGGCGCACCTTTCACCACGTGCACGTGCTCTGGTGGCGCACCGCAGGTACCGGCCAATTGCTCGGGATCGGGAGGGTGATTGCTGTCGTGGTAGGCGGTAACGAAATGGGCATCGGACCCATAGGCCTCAGTCAGGTTCTGGGTAAAACTGATAATAAGATGGTTGAGCTTGATGTGCGCCGCGTCTGTTGACTCGCTGTTTATCGCCGCCAATACCCGCCGGTGCTGCCAGTCGCGGATATTTTTGACCAGCAGTACGGGACAGGGGGAGAAACGCAGTAGCGTAAAATCGGATGTCGGGCGCAACTCTCGCTGCACATCGCTGTGTTCAAAGGAGTTCTTGAAGATCATCGAGGCGGAACAGCGGGCAGCGGCCCGCACGGCCGACTGGCTCCAGTCACCACCGCATTCCACTTCCGGCACCGCCTCTACGCCCGCATCCTGGCAGCGTTGCAAAAACAGGTCCAGGCGTTTGCCGATGGCCTTTACTTCGGTCGCAACGACATCGCCTGCCCCCATATCGCTGACACAGGCGTAGAGATGTAATCGCGTTCCGGTCATCCGGGCTGACTGCAGGGCTCGCTCGAAGGCCGGCTGGGCCTCAACGGTGGGATCAATAATGACAAATATCTTGTTAAGTACCATCTTGTTATAGCGCCTTTCCAGGTACGGGGAAGCGTCAGTGTGCTATCCGGATTCAGTGCGCGACATGACCCGGATCAAGATTGCAGCAGGCAGGGCTATATCGGGGCCTCAATCAGGGGGCTGGTTGGGACCTCGGGGCCGGGCTAATCCTGCTCGGCCAGGCCGAGAGCCTCCAGGGCATAGTCCAGCGCGGACAGGGCGTCCACCCGGACACTGTAGGCCTCGAGGAACAGCTTGCCGACCACAACACCCTCCGGATTGACGATAATGGTGCCGGGATAGGGAATCCCGTAGGCATCATCCCCCGGCTGGTAGGACTTGTTGAGAATGCCCAGCGTCTTGAAGCTCAGGGTGTCCACGTCGTGCAGAACAGGATACTCGATGCCCCACTTGTCGATAAATGCCTGCTGCAATACCGGTTCATCGTAGGTCATGGCCACAATCCCGATACCCGCCTCATCGTAGGCGGCCTTGTGTTCCTGCAACTGGATCATCTGCTTCATGCAGTAGGGGCACCAGTCGGCTGAGCGGGTGGCGACGAACACCGTACCCCGGTCACCGGCAAATTCATCCAGCAGGCGCACCTGCCGGCCCTGCCAGGTCGCGGTGACACCGGGAAAGTTGGAGCCGATGGCAGGCCCCGGGTCGAAGGCGTCATTATCCACCACCACAAACATGTCGCGGGTGACCTCGTCGTAGGCCATTTCTTTCAGCGGGGCGCGAAACACGTATATCGCTACCGCCAGGAGTGCCATAACGGACAGAAATATCAGAAGTTTTTTCATGTAAAACAATCACCTACGAAAAATATCGGCAAGCGGACCTGAGAAATATTACCACTATTAACCTTTCAACTGCGGGCCTCAGACGCATAAGTTAACCCGTGTGCCAGAAAAAACAGGTACGTCCGACCAGCGCCCACCCATAAAGAGGCGGGAATACGGACCCAACAAATCAAAAAATACATAGAGGGAATAGGTGTTATGAACAAAAGATTCAGCCCAAAAATCCTGGCCCTGGCGGTTTCCGCCCAGGTGGCCTTTACCGCAGGTTACAGCCAACTTACCCATGCCCAGAGTGGCGCAGACCAGCTCGAGGAAGTGGTCGTTACCGGTACCCGCCGCGAGGCGCGCTCGGTCTTCGACTCCGCCGCCCCCATCGATGTCATCGGTGGCGAGGAATTCCGCAACCAGGGCGCCAGCGACATGACCACCCTGCTGCGCAACTCGGTTCCTTCCTACAACGTCAACAACCAGCCGATTTCTGACGCGGCAACCGTTGTTCGCCCGGCCAACATGCGCGGCCTGGCATCGGACCACACCCTGGTGTTGGTCAACAGCAAGCGTCGCCACCGTGCAGCCGTGATTTCCTGGCTCGGCAATGGCGTTAACGACGGTGCCCAGGGGCCCGATATCTCGGTTATCCCCTCCATTGCCGTGAAACAGGTGGAAGTGCTGCGTGACGGCGCCGCCGCCCAGTACGGTTCCGACGCGATCGCCGGTATCGTCAACTTCATCCTCAAGGACTATGCCGAGGGTGGCAGCATAGAAGCCAAGTACGGCGAATACACCGAAGAAAGCGATGAGGCCCTGTGGTCCGTCGCGGGCAACATCGGCCTGCCCTTCACCTCGGAAGGCTTCTTCAACGCCAGCTTTGAATACGGCGAAGCCGATCCCACCAGCCGCAGCGTCCAGCGTGACGACGCCGCCGCCCTGATTGCCGGCGGTAATACCGAGGTGAAAAATCCGGCGCAGATCTGGGGTAACCCGGAAATCGAGGAAGACCTGAAAACCTTCTTCAACATGGGCCTTGCCCTGGACAGCAGCAAGGAGTGGTATGCCTTCGGTAACTACGCGTCCAAGACCGTCACCGGCGGTTTCTACTTCCGTAACCCCGATACCCGCGAGGCGGTGTTCGCCGGTGGCGACGGCAAGCGCCTGGTCGGTGACGAGACCGGCGACATGTCCGGCAACTGCCCCACTGACCTGGATCCCTCGGATACAGCCGGCCTGGAAGCCGTCATTGCTGATCCCAACTGCTACGTGTTCAACGAAGACTTCCCCGGCGGTTTCACCCCGAACTTCGGTGCTGACACCGAGGACGTCTCCCTGGTCACCGGTGTTCGCGGCACTGCGGACAACGGCCTGGCCTGGGATGTGAGCGCCGGAGTTGGCTATAACGAGGCAGACTATTTCATTGTTAACACGGTGAACGCCTCCCTGGGCTCAGCCTCACCTACCGAGTTCGACCCGGGTTCGTACTCCCAGTTCGAGAAGAACTTCAACGTCGACCTGTCCTACCCGGTTGAGGTCAGTTTCTTCGCCTCCGACCTCAACATCGCCGGTGGTTTCGAATGGCGTGATGAGGAGTTCGAAATCGGCATTGGCGATGAGGCCTCGTGGACCGTCGGCCCCCTGGCGGACCAGGGCTTCTCCGCCGCTTCCAACGGTTTCCCGGGCTTTGGCCCGATTGCCGAGGGTGACTGGAGCCGCTCCAACATTGCCGCCTACGTCGACTTCGAGGCCGACGTGACCGACAGTCTGCTGGTGGCCGCGGCCCTGCGCTGGGAGGATTTTGACGACTTCGGCACCACCACCAACGGCAAAATCGCCGCACACTGGCAGATTGTCGACAGCCTCGCGGTACGGGGCACTTACAGCACTGGCTTCCGGGCTCCCACCCCCGGCCAGTCCAATGCCTATAACGTATCCACCGAGTTCAATCTCGCCACCAACGAGTTGGAAAACAACGGCACCATTCCTGCCTCCAGCACTGTGGCCGCCCTGCGCGGAGGCAAGGACCTGGACCCGGAGGAGTCAACCAACTATACCGCCGGTGTGATCTGGCAGCTGGGTGACTTCAGCGTTACCGTCGACTATTTCAACATCGACCTGGAAGACCGCCTGGGTGTTTCACAGAACTTCGTCCTCACCGAGGCTGAACGCCAGGCGCTGATTGACGCAGGTGTCGCGGGCGCCAACAGCCTGCAGACTTTCCGCTTCTTCACCAACGGTATCGAAACCAACACCGAAGGCTTCGATGTGGTGGCGACCTACATGCTGGACTCCAGTGTCGGCGTCACCAACTTCAACCTCGCCTATAACCAGACCGAGACGTCGGTTGAAGACTTCGTGCCCGGCATCATCGATGACGTGCGTATCCAGGAACTGGAGGAAGCCCTGCCGGAGACTCGCTGGAACCTGATGGCCAACCACACCATGAACAACTGGCGTTTCATGGCCCGCTACAGCTACTACGACGACTGGTATGACTCCGAGGACACCCTGACCTACGACGGTTACGGCCTGTTCGATGCGGAAGTGGGATACACCTTCGACGCCGGTATCTCACTGGTGGTCGGCTCCAACAACATCACCGACGAAACCCCGGACAAAAACCCCAATGCTGCTGCTGGTGTCGGCAACCAGTACAGCCAGTGGGCACCGGGTGGCTTCAACGGCCGCTTCGTCTACACCCGCCTGATTTACGATTTTTAATCGCTGATCCGGTCGGTAAAAACGGGAGCTTCGGCTCCCGTTTTTCTTTTCCTGCCTCAGGCAAGCCTGTCCAGGTATCGCAAAGTCCAGTTTGATTTTGCTGATATCCTCGACGTTGGTGATCACCGTTCCCGGGGTCACCAGTGCGCCCTGGCCTGCCCGGCGGAAATCCAGCCGGCCGTTACACGGGCCGCGGATGAGGTGATCTGCGATCCGCGCCTGAATCGCATGCAACCTTTGCGTTGGAATGGCCCTTGCCAGCAGCAAAGATTATGCCAACAACGCCGAAGCAACCTCCCGGTGCAGCGATAAGGCGTGGGCTGGCGCGCCCGAATCGGTCAATATTCAACCAACGCTGCGCTCAACGGCCCCGCGGCCCGCCCGGTGTCCAGACGACTCTGGCGAGAAGCCCGCGATAGCGGTAGTTGTGCTTGAATCCTGCTGCGCAACCGGGATAATAGCCGCCCGGGCCGCAGGCTGCGGCCAGTCTCCGCAACACCAATAAGTAGTCAATGACCCAAGCCCTTCCCCAGGTGTCACTGGGCAGCTCACGACTCGTGCGGTTTTTAACCGATTTGTCCGTCAGCGACACGCAGGTGTCCCACCGGCAGTTCACGGAACGCCTGGGACAGCTGATCGATTTCTCCGATTCCATCACCCTGTCGGAGGCCCACGCGCGTGCCCTGAAAGTGGAAAACGAGGATGCCGGCGAGTTTCGCGAAGGCATTACCCGCGAATTCCTGCGGGCCCGCAGCACGATCGTGCAGGCTGCCATGCGCAGCTTTTTCCCCGGCTCGGGACCCAGTCGCCTGAAATGGCCGGCGGATGACACCGTCCCGGCGGGGGCCGACACTGCCACTGCGCCCTATCTCAGGTTTTACCAGCAGCAACAGGGCGATATCGACAGCAAGATTCGTGGCCTGCACCTGCGCACCCGCTCGGCAATCGCACCGCTGTCGGTTAACCTGGCGCGCATTTGCGCCATCGACGAGGCCCTCGCGGATGCCCTGGCGAGCCATTCCAGGCGTTACCTGTCGGCAACCGCCAAACTGCTGGGCCAGCGCCTGGCCTTCCTTTACGACCAGTACCAGCAGCACCTGGACACCGACATCGAGCCACAGGCGGCCTGGCTGGAAACCCGCGAGCAATATCGCCGGGAGGCCCAGGGCCTGCTGCTGGCAGAAATCGAAGCCCGCCTGCTGCCCGCACTCGGATTGATTGAAGCACTCAACGAAGAGATCAAAGATGAAGACTAAGCTGTTGTTTATCACCGCCGCACTGCTGGGCGCCCTGGCCATTACCTGGGTGGGACTGGGCTTTATTGGCGCCAATCCGCTGGCCCTGCTGGTGACTGTGATTATCGGCTGTGTCTACACCCTGGGACTGACGGAGCTGAGCCGGTTCCGGCGCGCCACCGGCCAGCTTGCCGAGGCCCTGGCTCGGGTGAGCGAAGGCGATGATTTTTCCCTGCGGCAGTGGCTGGAAACCCTGCCGCCCGCCCTGCGCACCTCGGTCAACCAGCGTGTCGAGGGTGAAAAAACCGGCTTGCCCGCGCCGGTGTTCACTCCCTATCTTGTTGGCCTGCTGGTCATGCTTGGCCTGCTGGGCACCTTTATCGGTATGGTTGACACGCTGCAGGGGGCGGTGAGCGCGCTGCAGGGGAGCAGCGAGCTGGAGGCGATCCGTGCCGGACTGGCCGCGCCCATCGAGGGCCTGAGCCTGGCCTTTGGCACCTCTGTCGCCGGTATCGCCGCCTCGGCCATGCTCGGACTCAACTCTACCCTGAGCCGCCGCGAGCGCATGCTGGTTACCCGCGAACTGGACCGCTGCATTGCCGGACCTTTGCGCCACTATTCACTGCACTACAACCGTCAGCAGACCTACCTGGCCATGCAGAACCAGGCGCAGGCCCTGCCGGAGGTGGCACAGACCCTGGGCAACATGGCGGGCGAACTGGATCGTATGGGCCAGCAGCTCAGCGACCGCTTGCTGGACAACCAGCAGCAGTTTCACCAGCAGACCGCTCAGCAATACCAGCAGCTGGCCAGCTCGGTGCAACAGTCGCTGATCGACACCTTGACCGCAAGCGGCAGGCTGGCCGGCGAAAGCATTGCCCCGGCGGTGGAAACCGCCATGGCGAGCCTGTCAGCACAGGCCGGGGCCACCCAGGATAAACTGCTGGAAGTCACCGAGAACCTGCTGCAGAGCCGGGCCGACCGGGAGGCGGACTGGCTGGCAGAGCAAGGCAGGCGGATGGAAGCCATCACCACGTCACTGCACGAGGAGATAGCAGACCTGACCGCTACCCTGCGCGACGAGCTGGGACAGTTGCGGCAGGAAGAAGCCCGGCGGGAAGAAAAACTTGCCCTGCGCCTGGCAGAAATCCAGCACAACTCGGCCAACCAGCTGCAGAGCCTGCAGGCCAGCTCCAGCGAGCAACTGGCACAGACGCGGGCCGATACCACCAGCGAACTTGCAAGATTGCAAGAAATCACCGCCGAGCAACTGCAGCAGTTACAGCAGGCCACCGCCGGCCAACTGGCCAGCACCCAGAGCGACACGGCCGAGCGCCTGGCCGAGCTGCACAGCGATACCAGCGACAGATTCGCCGAACTTCACCGGGCCACCAGCAGCGGTCTGGAGCAGCTGCAGGGTTCCGCGGCCCGTTCCCTGGAGCAACTCAATGCCTCGGTGAGCGAGGGTGTGTCGACCCTGCAAAGCCGCACTGTCGAGGGTCTCGGCTCGCTGGAAAAGGCGGCTGCCGAGCAACTGGCAGGCCTGGGACGCGAATTGCAGCAACCGATGAGCGAACTGATTGCCACCGCCGCAGAGACACCACGTGCGGCGGCCGAGGTTATCGGCCAATTGCGGGCGGAAGTCAGCAACAGCATGGAGCGGGACAACCAGTTGCTGCAAGAGCGCCAGCAAATCCTCGAGGATCTCGCCACGCTTTCCAGCGGACTGCGTGAGTCGGCAGCAGCACAGCAGGCGGCCATTGCAGAACTGGTCAATTCCTCGGGCGAGCTCATGGCCGGTGTCTCCACCCGGTTCCGTGAACAGCTGGAATCAGAGTCTGACAAGCTCGCCGAGATCACCGCCAACGCGGCGGGCAGCGCGGCGGATATTGCCAGCCTGGGTGAGTCTTTCAGCCTGGCGGTACAACTGTTCAGCGAATCCAACAACCAGCTGATGGAAAACCTGGGACGCATTGAGGAATCCATGGAAAAGACCACCGAGCGCTCAGACGAACAGATGAGCTACTACGTGGCCCAGGCCAGGGAAATCATCGACCAGAGCATGTTGTCCCAGCGCGAAATCATCGAGGAACTGCGGCGCCTGGGCCAGACCGGCGACCTGTTCGCCGCCGAGGCGAGCTGATGGAAGACCTGCAATCAGAACTGGCGGACGAGACCCCGGTCTGGGCGATTTTCGGCGACCTGATGTCCGCCCTGGTCGGTGTGTTCGTCCTCATCCTGGTGTGGGTACTGGGCTACCAGGTGGAACTCTCACAGTCACTGCAGCAGGAGGTCACCCGCCGGGAGGCGGAGCAGGATCGACGCATGGTACTGGAACAGGCCCTGGCTGCGCCGCTGGCCAGTGGGCGAATCACCCTGCGCGACGGCCGCATTGGTATCAGTGGCAGTGTGCTGTTCGCCCTCAATTCCTCCCAGCTCCAGGACCAAGGACGGCAATTGCTGCGCAGCCTGGTACCGCCGCTCACGCTGTACCTCTCGGAGCAGGACGAACTGCTGATGGTCAGCGGATTCACCGATGACCTTCCCATCCAGGACGGCAACCTCCAGTTTGACGACAACTGGGAGCTCTCGGCGCAACGGGCACTGACAGTGACCCGGGCACTGATTGCCGAGGGAATGGATCCGGGGAGGGTCTTCGCGGCCGCATTCGGCGCCCAGCAGCCGGTGGTCGCCAATACCGACAACGCCAGCCGCTCCCGCAACCGGCGGGTGGAAATGGCGCCGGTTCCGCGGGCCTCAAGCGAGGATAGCGCCGGTGACTGAGCTGCGGGCTGAGTTGACAGCCCTGAAAACGGCGGGGGAAGGCGCTGACCCGGTGCGGCTGAGATACATCGAAAGCCTGTTGCTGAGGGCGCAGCAGCGGCCGGGCAGGGTCGCCCGGGTACTGGAAAACAAGGCACGAAGCGCCATGGCTGCCTACCGCCAGCACTTGCGCGAACGTCCCGTCCCGACAACGTCCGGGCGCAACAGCAACAAGCCGCTGCATGAACTGAACCTGCTGCTGGAGGATCTGCAGCGCAATGAAGATGACCCTCGGGCAGCGCCCCTGGAAGCGGTCCTGCGCCAGCAGGAACTGGCGTTGGCAGACAGCTTCGCGCAACAGACAAACCCCGGGAGACGAAACTCCCCGGGACACCGGGAGGAATTGAAAGCCGCGCGTCGCTTTCACTCGGCCATGGTGCAGCTCAATGCCGACAAGGTCGTCCAGCAGGCCCTAGCGGAAGTCCCGGAGGCCGCTGGACCGCTGAACCCACAGCGCCTGGCAACCCGGTCGCTGGAAACCATGCGCGAGCTCTCTCCGCATTACCTCAGCCGCTTTGTCAGCTATATCGACACGCTGTTCTGGCTGGAGCGGGCCGAGCGCGGTGGCAAGCGCTGAGTCAATTCAGCGTGGAATCCTGATTCCTGTTGTCTGCGGCTGGTCAGTGCTCGCCCACGGGGTGCCTGACAGAGTCTGCACGCTGTCTTCGATCAACACTGGCAAAACCGGTTCAAGAACCGTCCGAAGGCCGCAAGCGGATTCCCCTGTCGGCCCAAGTGGCACGCGGCCGGGTGGTTTCGTCCCGTCCTGAAAATGTGGCGTTCTGTCGCAGACTGGCCGGTTCCGGCAGGAATATTGTTACTATTTGGCAATCGCCTTGATGCCCGGATGCCGATAATCGTCCTAACGGGATAAGCGCTAAACAATCCACCGGTTCAGAGTGCCTCCATGACGAAAAAGTTGGTAAAAATACTGGCCCCTGTTGTTGTCATCGCTGTCTCTGCGGGAGCTTACGCCCTGCTCCAGGCAACGCGCCCGGAACCGGAGAAAAACAGTGATGGCCCGCGACCCACATCGGTCTATACCACCGGCGTGAGCCAGCAGGCCACCGCGCTGGAAGTCATCACCCAGGGAGAAGTGCGCTCACGCACCGAAATAGACCTGGTCTCCCAGGTGGGGGGCAGGGTTGTCAGTGTTTCCCCGGAGTTTGTCGAGGGCGGACGCATTGAGCCCGGCGTTCCGCTGCTGCAGGTTGAAGACGCCGATTACCGGCTGGCGCTGAGCCAGGCCCGCTCACGCATGGCTGACGCTGAACTTGCGGTGCAGCAGGCACTCGCCGACCAGGACGTGGCCCGGAAACAGCTGCGCAATGATCCCAACGCCTCTGACCTGGCACTGAAAAAACCGCAGGTTGCCCAGGCACGGGCGCTGCGCGAGGCGGCGAGAGCCAGCCTGGAGCAGGCGGAACTGGACCTGGAACGCACCCGCTTCACCTTGCCATTCGCCGGCCGGGTGGCGAGCACCCGCGTACACATCGGCCAGTTCATCACCCCGGGCACAGTGCTGGGCAAAGTATTCGGCACCGAGCTGGTCGAGGTCCGCCTGCCCCTGAACAATCAGCAACTGGCGTCACTGGGCCTGCCCATTGGTTACATCGCCCCCGCAGGCGGCGGCCTGCCAGTGACCTTCAGCGCCCAGGTCGCCGGAGAAATTCACCAGTGGCAGGGTAAGCTGGTGCGCCTCGACGCCTCCGTAGACGCCGACACACGTATGCTCTACGCCATCGCGGAGGTGGCCGATCCCTACGGCTCAGCCGCTTCCGCCTCTGGCATGCCGCTGGCAGTGGGCCTGTTTGTGGATGCCCGTATCGAGGGCAGGTATCTCCCTTCAGCCATGACTATCCCGGCATCGGCATTACGCGCCGGCAATATGGTCTACCTGATCAACGGAGAGGACAGGCTGGAAATTCGCGGCGTCACCGTGGCTCACGCCAGCACTGAACGGGCAATCATCAGTGCGGGCCTCGAGCCTGGCGAACGGGTCATTACCTCGGCTATTCGCAATCCTGTAGAAGGCATGGCCCTGGTGGCCGTGGACGCGGAAGAAGCGACACCATGAAAAAGATCATCGCCTGGTGGGTGCACAATCCCGTCGCGGCAAACCTGCTGATGGTGGGTATTCTGCTGTCCGGGGTGCTGGGCATGCTGTCCATGGAGAAAGAGGCGTTCCCAAACATCAAAATCAACCAGGCGTCGATTACCGTGGTATGGCCGGGAGCCAACCCCCAGGAGGTAGAAGAGCAGGTTATTTCCCGCATCGAGCAATCGCTGGAAAACGTCGACCAGGTTTACCACTATTACTCGACAGCCACGGAGGGGGCTGCCGAAATCAATGTTTCGACCTACCCCAACGTTGATATCAACGACTTCATCAATGAAGTGAAGAGCGCCGTCGACGCGGTGACCTCCCTGCCGCGTGATATCGAACCACCGCGAGTGCAGCGCCGCCAGTTCCGGGACGAAATGATCCGGGTCGCGGTGCACGGCGATCTCGGCGAACGCCAGCTGACCCGACTGGCAGAAGATCTGAAAGACGAGATGGCCGCCCTGCCCTACGTCGCCACCATCAATCTCTTCGGCATTCGCAAGGAAGAGGTGACAGTGGAGCTTTCGGAGTCGGCCATGCGCCGCTTCGGCCTGACCTTTGAGGATGTGGCCAACGCCATACGCAGCAATTCCATCAACCTGTCCTCGGGACGGGTGCGCACCGAAACCGGCGATGTCCAGCTGCGGGCCCGCAACCTCGCGGATACCCAGGCCGACTTTGAGCGTATTGTGATTCGCCAGACGCCCCAGGGCGCGGTAGTGCGCGTGGGCGACGTGGCCACCGTCATCGACGGCTTCGAGGAGCAGGAAATTCTCGCCACGATGAACGGCCAGCCCGCGGTGCTGCTACAGGCACTCACCACCGAGAACATGCAGGTGGTGAAAACCAGCGAATCGGTACACCAGTGGATGGAAGAGGTGCGACCGCGCCTGCCCAAGGGTGTTGAGCTGACCATGTGGTTCGACACGGCTGATATTTACACCGCACGCATGGACCTGATCGCAGAGTCTGCGTATCTCGGTCTGGTGCTGGTGTTTATCGTGCTGATCCTGTCACTGCGGCCCAAGGTGGCCCTGTGGGTGACCGCGGGCATCGCGGTGGCCTTCATCGGCACGTTCTCACTGTTGCCGGTGAATGACGTGTCCATGAACGTCATGTCTTCCTTCGCCTTCCTGATGGTGCTGGGCATTGTGGTGGACGACGCTATCGTCGTCGGCGAAAGCATCCACCATCACGCCCATATCAGCGGCGGCGGGGCCCGCTCGGCAACGGAGGGCGCCTATGCCGTCTCCCGGCCGGTGATTTTCGCGGTACTGACCACCATGATCGCCTTCGCACCCTGGCTGTTCGTCAGTGGCGAGGCGGCGCAAATGACCCGCCAGCTGTCGATCGTGATTACCGTGGCCCTGACCATCTCGCTGATCGAGGCCTTCTTTATCCTTCCTGCCCATCTCGGTCACCTGGAGCCACGCAAGGAACTTCACGGACTGGCCAAAGCCCAGCAGAAGATCGAACACAGTATTATCGATTTCGCCAACAACACCTATCGGCCGATTCTCAACTGGGCAGTCAGGCACCGCTACCTGACCGCCAGCCTGTTCGCCGGCGCCTTTGTGATCAGCCTGGGTATTTTCACCAGCGGCTGGGTGAAATTCTACTTCATGCCCCAGGTTGAGAATGAGGAAATCTATATCAATGTCACCCTGCCCAACGGCACACCCTATTCCCGGGCGCTGGAAATTCTCGACCAGTTACAGCTCGCAGAGCGGCGACTGATCGAGGAAGTCGACCAGCGAGCGGCTGCCGGTGAGGGCAGCGGCAAACTGATCGAGGGCTGGTACACCCGCTCCCGTCGCGACAGCGTCATTGCCATCGTCAAACTGGCTCCCCCCGAGGTGCGGGACATGTCCGCCAAGCAGACGGCGGAACGCTTCCGCGAACTGGTGGGTGATATTCCGGACGCCGAGCAGATCGAGGTGGTGTACACGATTAACAACAACGATGCCGACGTCACCTACCTGCTGAAGCACCGGGACACCGAACAATTGGCCCTGGCCTCCCACGACCTGCAGGCACACCTGTCCACCTACAATGGCACCTTCTTTGTCCGCGACAGCCAACGGGGCGAAACCGACGAAATCATACTCAACCTGCGCCCCGGCGCCGAAAAACTGGGCATCACCCTGGCCGATGTCTCCCGGCAGGTACGCCAGGCATACTACGGCGAAGAGGTGCAGCGACTGCCACGCTCCAACGGTGACGTAAAGGTGATGGTGAAGTACCCCCTTGAACAGCGCCGCAACCTGTCCAGCCTGAACAACTTCCGGGTACGCACCGCCGATGGCCGGGAAGTGCCGCTACTGTCTGTGGTCGAGGTGGAGCTGTCCAACGGCGCCCAGCGTATCCAGCGCCGGGACGGCGAGAGGTTCATCCGGGTTCGGGCAGATATGGACCACGACCTGATGGGCGACATCACCAAGGATGTCACCGATAACTTTATCCCGGAACTGGAACAACGCTACCCGGGACTGGAGGTACTCAAGGGCGGCCAGCAGGAAGAGGAAGAGGAATTTTTCAGCGAGATACTGGCGCTCTACGCCATTGCCCTGTTCATGATGTACACCCTGATCGCCATCGCCTTCCACTCCTACTGGCTGCCGCTACTGGTCATGACGGCCATACCCTTCGGCTTTATGGGCGCCATATTCGGACACATGCTGTTTGGCGTGCCGATGGCAATGTTCTCCTGGTTCGGTATTGGCGCCGCCGCGGGTGTGGTGGTGAACGACAACCTGGTGCTGGTGGACTATATCGGGCGACTGCGGGAGCAGGGTCAGCCGCTGCGGGACGCTATTATCGAGTCGGGTGTTACCCGTTTCCGCCCTATTCTCCTGACCACGGTGACCACGTTTGTGGGCCTGATTCCCATCATGTCGGAGAAAGCCACCAACGCCCAGTTCCTCAAGCCGGCAGTATTATCGCTGGCCTTCGGGGTGCTGTTCGCGCTGTTTGTAACCCTGCTGATGGTTCCGGCGCTGTACGCCATCGGCGGTGATTTCGCCCACGGCAGGGCCCGGTTGAAGCAGCGCCTGTTCGGCGCCAGGGAGGGCGAGGTACGCCAGGGCCCCTGACGTACCCGCTGGAAGGCTCACTTCTCCGGCAGGAACTGCTCGGTCAGCTTGTCGATGGACCAGGAATCGGGCCGTTGGCTGGGAGGATACTCGGCAAAAGTCTGCAGGTATCGAGTCGTTGCCGCACTGCCCAGGTAAACCCGGGGCGCCTTGTCGATGACCCAGTCCCAGTAGGTGTTGGAATTGTGGTCAGCCCGCTCGAAGGGGTCGCGCCGCAGGTTGAATATCTTCGGCAGGCGCAGGGTTACCTCGGGCTCGGCCCAAAGGGCCATGGTCTGCGCCCGGTTTTCTGCGTACACCAGTTTCCAGTCACCGAGTCGCACGCAGACGGGCATGCCGCCATCGTTGTGATACACAAATTCCTGCCGCGGTCCCTTGTCCACTTCTCCGGTCAGGTAAGGCAGGAAATTGTAACCATCCAGATGCAGTTTTGACGACTTGCTGCCGACACGCCTGCCCTTGAGAAGATCCTGCTTCAAATTCGGGTCACCGGCGGCGGCGACCAGCGTCGGCATCCAGTCAAGATGGGACATGATCTCGTTGGACACCTGCCCCGGCGCTATCCTGCCCAGCCAGCGCACCATCGCCGGTACCCGGTAGGCGCCTTCCCAGTTGGAATTTTTCTCGCTGCGGAACGGCGTGATACCGGCGTCGGGCCAGGTATTGAAATGCACGCCATTGTCGGTGGAATAGAACACAATGGTATTGTCGGCAATACCCAGGTCGTCCAGCTGGTCGAGCATTTCACCCACCAGCTCATCGTGGGCTACCATCACGTCGTTATAAAAATCCTGCCCGGATTTACCCAGGTGTTTCTGGGCGGGATGGGTGCGAAAGTGCATACCCGTGGTGTTGACCCAGACAAAGAAGGGCTTGTCCGCCCTGACCGACTTGTCGACAAACTTTTTGGCCGCAGCGACAAACTCCTCGTCTGCGGTTTCCATCCGCTTGCGGGTCAGGGCCCCGGTGTCCTCTATGCGGCCGTCTGCAGAGGAGCGGATCACACCCCGGGGACCAAACATTTTGCGAAACGCCGGGTCCTTGGGATAGTCCACATCCTCTGGCTCTTCCTCGGCGTTCAGGTGGTAGAGATTGCCGAAAAACTCATCGAAGCCGTGATTGGTCGGCAGGTGCTCGTCCTTGTCTCCGAGGTGATTCTTGCCGAACTGGCCAGTGGCATAGCCGTGGGTTTTCAACACCTCCGCTATGGTAATATCCCGATCGGTGATGCCCAGCTCCGCCCCGGGCAGGCCCACTTTGGACAGGCCCGTGCGCAGCGGCGTCTGGCCGGTGATAAAACTCGAACGGCCGGCGGTGCAGCTCTGGTCACCGTAGTAGTCGGTGAAACGCATGCCCTCGCTGGCGATACGGTCGATGTTGGGCGTCCTGTAGCCCATGATGCCATCACTGTAAGCGCTGATATTGGTGATGCCGATATCGTCGCCCCAGAACACCAAAATGTTGGGCTTGTCCGCCGCCAGGGCCGGGAACGCCAGGCTGGCAAGCAGCACCAGGCCAGTGCGCAGCAGTGGAGAACAAGATTTCATCGCATTTTCCTCATTATTGTGTCATTTCCAGGCGAAAGGCGGTTGAGTATCAGCCGTCCCTTCCCAGGCCTCAAGTATAGCTAATCAGCCGGTTTGTTCCGCTCGAATGCCGCCAGCTGTTCCGGCGTTGCCCCGCTCTGGTAGCGGGCTTTCCAGTCGCCATAGGGCATACCGTATATCCGTTCCCTGGCCTGGTCGTAGTCGATACTGACGCCCGCTTCCTCTGCGGCCGCCATATACCACTTGGAGAGGCAGTTGCGGCAAAAGCCCGCCAGGTTCATCAATTCTATATTCTGGACATCCTTGCGGCTGTCCAGATGCTCCAGCAGCCGGCGAAACACGGCGGCTTCGATTTTTTCATTCTCAGACATCGATATTCTCCTTGAATGTGACGCCAGCGGAACGCATTGTTCAGTCGGCAGGTGGTGGGGAAAGGGCCGCGGCAGGCCCTTCGGTGAGCACGGTCTTCAGGGTTTCCCCCTGTCCGGGATAGCGCCACTGCACTTCATCTATCCTGGCAATGTCCAGCCAGAAGGCGCGTTTCACTTCCAGCACAGCCGGGTCAATCGGTCCGGACTGGGCGTGTATCTCGCAGCTGTACAGGTGGAACCCGGTATCAAAAACAGCAACCAGGCGACGGGGAATCAGGTCCAGCCCGGTTTCCTCCAGGGTTTCGCGGTGGGCCGCGCACTGCGCGGACTCTCCTTGCCGGGATTTCCCGCCCGGCGGTGTAAGCCCGCCCTTGCGCGAATCGACCACCAGCATCCGGCCGTGCACCACCGTCAGGCAACCCGCCGACACGGCAAAATCCGCTTCGCCCTGGAAGGGGCAGGCAGGCTCCTCGCGGGTGCTGCAGGCACTGATGGCAAACACCAGCCCTGCCAGCGCCAGCGACCTGATGGGGCTAGTACTCAAGCGCTACCCGCTCGTGCCCCAGTTCATCGCGCAGGGCCTGGAGTAAATCGTCACTGGGCACCACCCGCCAGCGTTCGCTCAGGTGCACCCGCGCCCTGTTGTGCTCCTGCAGGTAATCGATGCTCACCGGGCAGCGACCGCCCCCTGCGCCGGACAGGATTTGCTGCAGCCGGGTGCTGAAGCGTTCATCAATTTTTTCAGCACTGACCTCCAGGGTCAGCCGGGAGGCGTAATTCTGGCGAGCTTCATCGATGCTGCGCAGCCCGCTGGCACGCAATACCGGCTTGCCGCTGCGATCGTCCTGCTGCACCCGGCCTTCGACTATGACGATGGTGTCCTTCACCAGCAGCTCGCGAAACTGCAAGTAAACCTCGGAAAACAGGGTGACTTCTATCTGTGCACTACTGTCGTCAAGGGTGAGTACCGCCATTGTCCCGCGCTGGGTATTCATGGTGCGGGTCGCCATGATCAGTCCCACCAGCACCTGGTTGCCCTGCTTGTCCGGGCGTACATCGACAATCCGTTTGGGAGAGAACTTGCGGATTTCCGCCTTGTACTCGTCGATCGGGTGGCCGGTGATATACAGGCCCAGGGTATCGCGCTCGCCACCGAGGCGCTCCTTGTCGGTCCAGGGCCTGACATTGCGGAACGGCGCGTACACGTCGTCATGGCCGTTGTCCCGGCTGGGCACCACCTCGCCAAAGAGGTCATCGATGCCCGCATCGCGGTTGCTGGCACTCTGCTCGGCAGCCTTGAGCGCATCCTCCATGCCGGCCATGAGTACCCAGCGACTCTCGCCCAGCGAGTCCAGCGCGCCGGAGCGAATCAGTGCCTCGATGGCCTTGCGGTTGACCTTGCGGGGATCGGTTCGGGCGCAAAAATCAAACAGGTCCTTGAAAGGACCATCCGCCTCACGGGTTTTCAGGATACTCTCGATAGGCCCCTCACCCAGGCCCTTGATGGCGCCAAGGCCATAAATAATCTCGTCCCGGGCATTGACCGTGAACATGTATTGCCCCTCGTTGACATCGGGCAACTTGAGCGCGAGCTTCATCCGCTTGCACTCGTCGACAAGCACCACAATCTTGTCGGTATTGTCCAGTTCCGAGCTCATCACCGCCGCCATGAAGGGCGCCGGGTAGTGGGTCTTCAACCAGCAGGTCTGGTAGGACACCAGGGCGTAGGCCGCGGAGTGGGACTTGTTGAAACCATAACCGGCGAACTTTTCCACCAGGTCAAAGATTCTCATTGCCAGTTCGCCATCGACACCCTTGGCCCTGGCGCCGTCCTCGAAGATCTGCCGCTGCTTGGCCATCTCCTCGGGTTTCTTTTTACCCATGGCCCGGCGCAGCATATCTGCGCCACCGAGCGTATAACCCGCCAGTTCCTGGGCGATCTGCATCACCTGCTCCTGGTACAGGATAATGCCGTAGGTGGGCTGCAGTATCGGCTTGAGCCACTCGTGCTGCCACCTGCTGTCGGGAAAGGAGAGCTCCTCCCGGCCGTGTTTACGGTTGATGAAATTATCCACCATGCCCGACTGCAGGGGGCCGGGGCGAAACAGCGCCACCAGGGCGACTATGTCCTCGAAACAGTCCGGTTGCAGGCGCTCGATGAGGTCTTTCATACCGCTGGATTCGAGCTGGAATACTGCGGTGGTTTTGGCCGATTTGAGCAGTTCGAAACTGGGCTGGTCATCCAGCGGGATCTGCATGATGTCCAGCGGCGGTTCCCCGGCCCGCTCCCGGGCCGGGTTGATCATCTTCACCGCCCAGTCGATGATGGTCAGCGTGCGCAGGCCCAGGAAGTCAAACTTCACCAGGCCGGCATCCTCCACGTCGCCCTTGTCGTACTGGGTGACCAGGCCGGAACCGGTTTCATCACAGAACAGGGGCGAGAAGTCCGTCAGTTTGGAGGGCGCGATGACCACGCCGCCGGCATGCTTGCCAACCCCCCGGGTAATGCCTTCCAGTTGTACTGCCATGTCCCAGATTTCCTGGGCCTGGTCATCCTCGGCGAGGAATTCCCGCAGGGCCTCCTCCTGCTCCAGTGCCTTGTCGAGGGTCATACCCACTTCAAAGGGAATCATTTTTGACAGCTTGTCGGCGAGACCGTAGGACTTGCCCTGGACCCGGGCCACGTCGCGGACCACCGCCTTGGCCGCCATGGTGCCGAAGGTAATGATCTGCGACACCGCCTCGCGGCCATAGGTATCGGCCACGTAATCGATCACCCGGTCGCGCTTTTCCATACAGAAATCAACGTCGAAGTCGGGCATGGACACCCGTTCCGGGTTGAGAAAGCGCTCGAACAGCAGATCGTACTGCAGCGGATCGAGGTCGGTGATCTGCAGCGCATAAGCCACCAGCGAACCGGCGCCGGACCCACGGCCCGGGCCCACCGGGATGTCGTGTTGTTTGGCCCAGCGGATAAAGTCCATCACGATCAGGAAGTAGCCCGGAAAACCCATCTGGATGATGGTCTCCAGTTCGAAGTCCAGACGCTCCCGGTATTGCTTTTGCCTGCCCGGGAATTCCGGGGCGCCGGTATCAAAGAGGGAGGCAAGGCGCTCATCCAGGCCCTCGTGGGAGAGCTGGCGGAAGTACTCGTCCATGGTCAGCCCGTCCGGCACCGGGTAGTCCGGCAGGTAGGGCTTACCCAGTTCCAGCACCACGTTGCAGCGGCGGGCGATCTGCACCGTGTTTTCCAGCGCCTCGGGAATATCGGCGAACAGCTCGGCCATCTCCTGCGGGGATCGCAGGTATTGTTGGTCGGTGTAAGCCCGGGCACGCCGGGGGTCATCCAGGGTTCGACCCTCGCCAATACAGACCCGGGCCTCGTGGGCCTCGAACTCTGAAGCATCGAGGAAACGCACATCGTTGGTGGCAACCACGGGACACTGCAGTTCCTCTGCCAGGGCGACGGCACCGTGCAGGTGAGTCTCATCCCCTTCCCGGCCGGTGCGGTGCAGTTCCAGGTAATAGCGCTGCGGGTATAACTGCATCCAATAGCGCGCGCGCTCACGGGCGAGCTCCGGCTTTTCACCCAGTATTGCCTGTCCCACATCGCCCTGGGCACCCGCGGAGAGGGCGATAACGCCGTCGGCACATTGCTCCAGCCAGACCTTCTGTACATGGGGTACGCCCAGGTACTGGCCGTCGGTGTAGGCGCGGGAAATCAACAGGGTCAGGTTTTTGTAGCCCCGCTCATTCATGGCCAGCAGGCACAGTGGGTAGGTGCGCTCGGGGTCGTCCGCATCCAGGACTTTCAGGTCCACGCCAAAGACAGGCTGGACGCCGGCGGCAACCGCGGCCTTGTGCGCCTTGACCAGGCCGTAGAAATTGCAGAAATCCGTTACCGCCACTGCCGGCATGCCAAGTTCGGCAACACGGCTCATCAGCGGCTTCAGCCGAACCAGCCCGTCGACGATGGAGAATTCAGAGTGGAGGCGCAGATGTACAAACGATGTCATTGGGAAAGTGTAACGCCGAAGCCTGCCCGGGGGCTAGAACTATGCCGTGCTGATGTCGGTGGTGGTGCGAACGCTCCGGATTTCGGGCTGTGTGGGACTCTGAATCCCGCGATGGCGGACCAGGGCCTGCGCGGGGATGACGCTAGAAAGATCAGGGATGACGGGTGCGGGGCGTTACCCGGCCGATATCACTTCACTATCTTCAGTGAAGGCCTGCCCTCAGGCTTTGGCGGTTCCGGCGGTTCATCGTCCGGGGGGATATCGCCGGCTTCTTCCGGCTCGAAAACCATGCCCTGGCCATTCTCGCGGGCGTAAATCCCGATCACCGCGTTAACCGGCACGTAGATATCCGTGGCCACGCCACCGAAGCGGCCGTTGAAAGCGACGGCGTCATTGGAGATGTTCAGATCCACCACCGCGGTGGGGGAAATGTTGAGCACGATCTGCCCGTCTTTCACATACTGCTCGGGCACCATGACATCGTCGATGCCGGCATCGACGAGAATATAGGGGGTACAGCCATTGTCCACGATCCACTCATAGAGTGCCCGCATGATGTAGGGACGACTGGGAGTCATGGACATCCGTATGCGCGTGCCGGCAGGGGCGCTCGCCTAGGAGCGCATCTCCCGCTCCTGCTCAGACAGGCTTTCCTGGAAGGATTCCCGGGCAAACAGTGTGTCCATGTAAGCCAGCAACGGCTTGGTCTGCTTGGAAGAGCGGATATCGATACCCAGCGACGGCAGGCGCCACAGGATGGGGGCGATACAACAGTCCACCAGGGTAAATTCCTCGCTCATGAAGAACGGCTTCTCGGCGAAGATCGGGGCGATCGCGGTGATGCCCTCCTTCAGCTCTTTGGACGCCTTCTTGATGACGTTGTCACTGCGGGTCGTCAGTATTGAATCTACCAGCGAACACCAGTCTTTCTCTATGCGGTGGATCAGCAGGCGGCTCTCGGCGCGGGCCACCGGATAAACCGGCAACAGCGGTGGATGCGGGAAGCGCTCGTCCAGGTATTCCATCATCACCTTGGACTCGTACAACACCAGGTCACGGTCCACCAGGGTGGGCAGGCTGTTGTAGGGGTTCAGTTCCGAAAGTTCTTCCGGAGGGTGAGCGGAGTCCGCTTCTATCAGGTCGACCGTAACGCCCTTCTCGGCGAGGACAATGCGTACTCGGTGACTGTAGTGACTGGTTGGATCGGAAAAAAAGATCATAGAAGATCGCTTTGCCACAACACCCATCGAAAATTCCTCAGTTGATTTTCTTGAAAATACAAAGCAGCGTGGCCACGCCACGCTGCGGGGACCGATCCGCCAGGATCAGTGAACGTCTTTCCAGTACTCGCGATTAAGCAGCCAGGCAAAGACGAAGAACAAGGTGATAAACAACAGCACAAAAATACCCATGCGCTCGCGCTCGGCAGCGATCGGCTCGGCGGTATAGGCCAGGAAGTTGGTCAGATCGTACATGGCGCCGTCAAACTCTTCCGGGGTCATGCTACCTTCGGTAGTGATATTGAACTTACCACAGGGGTCTTCGAGAATATCCTCGCCGGTCAGCGGGTCACGCTTCACACCACCGTTGGACGCCTTGACCGGTCCCATGGCGCACTCCTGCATTCCCTGCACTTCAAGCATCACGTGGGGCATACCCACGTCCTTGAACACCCGGTTGTTGACGCCATAGGGGCGGCTGTCGTCACGGTAAAAATTGCGCAGGTAGGTATACAGCCACTCGGGCTGGCGCGCCCGGGACACCAGGGTCAGGTCGGGGGGGTTTGCACCGAACCAGATCTTGGCCGTACGGTCATCCATGGCGTTGTCCATCAGCTCACCGATCTTGACGCCCGGGTCGAACATCAGGTTGGCTTCCATAATGTCATCGGGAATGCCAAGGTCAGCCGCCACCCGGTTGTAGCGGGAGTACTTGAGCGAGTGGCAGCCCATGCAGTAGTTCATATACAGCTTGGCGCCGTTCTGCAGCGAGGCCTTGTCAGCCGGATCGGCGCTGAACTCGTCACAGGGAATGGCACCGCACTTGTAGGCGGACTCAGCACCCACCGCCTTCAGCGGCAGAATGGTCAGCGCCAGGATCAGCACCAGGCCGCCCATACTGCCCCAGAAGCCGATACCGCCGTCCATGGTGACACGTTCGGGCACCGGCTTGGTCTTGTCCAGTGACGTCCAGATGGGCATCAGCAGGAAGAAGGCGAAGTAGAACACAGAGCAGATCTGGGCCAGGAAGGTGCGCGCCGGCGTTGGCGCCTTCACACCCAGCACACCGAGGATCAGGAAGCTGGCGACGAACAGTACCAGCATCACCTTGGTGATGTTGCCACGATAACGCCAGGACTTCACCGGACTGCGGTCCAGCCAGGGCAACAGGAAGGGAATAGCCACGGAGGCGGCGAAGAACACAAAGCCCCAGAATTTGTCTGGCACGGCACGCAACACAGAGTAGAACGGAGTGAAATACCACACCGGCGCGATGTGATCGGGGGTCTTCAGGCCGTTGGCTTCTTCAAAGTTGGCAAACTCCAGGAAGTAACCGCCCATCTCCGGCAGGAAGAAAATTATCGCGCAGAAAATAAACAGGAATACCGCAATAGCCTGCAGGTCGTGAACCGTGTAGTAGGGATGGAAGGCAACGCCATCCAGCGGCACTCCGTTGTCATCCTTGTTTTTCTTGATGTCGACACCGTCGGGGTTGTTGGAACCGACTTCGTGCAGCGCCAGCAGGTGCAGGACCACCAGCGCCAGCAGCACGATGGGCAGGGCCACCACATGCAGGGCGAAGAAGCGGTTCAGGGTGGCGCCTGAGATCAGGTAGTCGCCGCGGATCCAGGTGACGATGTCCTCGCCAACCACGGGAATCGCGCCAAACAGGGAAATAATCACCTGGGCGCCCCAGTAGGACATCTGGCCCCAGGGCAGCACATAGCCGACAAAGGCTTCGGCCATCAGCACCACGAAGATCAGCATGCCGAAGATCCAGATAAGCTCACGGGGCTTTTTGTACGAGCCGTACAGCAGGGCGCGGAACATATGCAGGTAAACCACCACGAAGAACGCCGAGGCGCCCGTGGAGTGCATGTAGCGCAACAGCCAGCCGTAATCCACATCACGCATGATGTATTCCACGGAAGCGAATGCTTCTTCGGCGCTGGGGGTGTAGTTCATGGTCAGCCAGATGCCGGTCAGCAGCTGGTTAACCAGCACCAGCAGGGACAGGACCCCGAAGAAGTACCAGAAATTGAAGTTCTTGGGCGCGTAGTACTTGCCCATGTGGGTGTCCCAGGCCCGCATAATCGGCAGGCGGGCATCAACCCAGTCACGTAATCCAATCAGCATATTATTCATCAGGCCGCCTCCGTATCCACGCCGATTACCAGCACGTTGTCACCCTCGAAAGAGTACGGGGGAACCACAAGGTTGGTAGAGGCCGGCACACCAGAGTACACGCGACCGGCAAGGTCAAACTTGGAACCGTGACAGGGACAGAAGAACCCGCCCAGCCACTCGTCGCCACCGAGATCGGCTGCACCGACTTCGGGGCGGAATTTTGGCGCGCAGCCCAGGTGGGTGCACAAGCCCACCAGCACCAGGATTTCCGGCTTGATCGAGCGACCGGTATCGGAAATATAGGCGGGCTGGTCGGAGATTTCGGAATTGGGATCCTTGAGCATGCCGTCCAGCTTGGGCAGGTCCGCGACCTGCTCGGCGGTGCGGTGCATCACATAGACGGGCTTACCGCGCCACTCCACCACAATCATCTGGCCTGGCTCCAGCTTGCCGATATCAGCCTTCACCGGTGCACCGGCGGCCTTGGCCTTGGCAGACGGGTTCCAGGAACCCAGGAAAGGCACCGCCACGCCCACTGCGCCGGCAACGCCTACCACGCTGGTGGCTGCCGTCAGGAACTTTCTCCTGCCGGTATTTACGCCATCGCTACTCATGCTTTTCTCCCCTAGACTTGAAGCGGCTGGGGCCTGGATTCGGCACCCCGGATTCCGCTTCTCACAAAATGGTGCAAATACTAATGATTTTACCCCTTTGTTACAAGGTAAACGCCTTGATTCCAAAGACTTTTGAGGGGTAATTTGCACTGAATCAATGGCAAATCCGGGACAGGGACCGCCAGCGCTTGCAAGCACGCACCCAGTGCGTTTTGCCAGGCAGGTTCCGGCCCTCTTTGCGGGCAGGGTCTGCCCCTCTTTACGGGCATAAAAAAACGCCCACCCGGCACTCGGGCGGACGTTTTTGACTCTGTCCTGACACCCCGGTTCCGGGGCACCTCCAGCTTAACGCTTGGAGAACTGGGGACGCTTGCGCGCCTTGCGCAGGCCGACCTTCTTCCGTTCAACCTCACGGGCGTCACGGGTGACGTAACCGGCACCGCGCAGGGTCGGACGCAGGGACTCGTCGTACTCCATCAGCGCACGGGTGATGCCGTGGCGGATCGCACCGGCCTGGCCGAAGCTGCCACCACCGGCAACGGTCACGTTGATGTCGAATTTGTCATTCAATTCAACAAGTTCCAGCGGCTGGCGCACAATCATCCGCGCCACTTCACGACCGAAATACTGGTCCAGCGGACGCTTGTTGATGGTGATATTGCCCGCGCCATTCTGCAGAAAGACACGCGCGGTGGAGGTCTTGCGACGTCCGGTTCCGTAATATTGGGTAGCTGACATAGATAATATCCGTTAAATGTTCAGTGCCTGAGGCTGCTGTGCGGCGTGGGGATGCTCGTTACCCGCGTACACTTTCAGCTTTTTGAACATGGCGCGACCCAGCGGGTTACGCGGCAACATGCCCTTGACCGCACCCTGGATAACACGCTCAGGGGCCTTGTCGATCAATTTCTCGAAGGAAATTGATTTCAGGCCGCCGGGGTATCCGGTGTGGCTGTGGTAAATCTTGTCGGTCGCCTTGGCGCCGGTTACACGTATTTTCTCAGCGTTGATCACGACGATGTAGTCGCCGGTGTCCACGTGAGGGGTGTATTCGGGCTTGTGCTTACCGCGCAGACGATGCGCAATTTCACTGGCCAGGCGCCCCAGGGTCTTGTCAGAGGCGTCGACCACGAACCAGTCGCGGGACACATCTTCGGCTTTAGCGCTATAAGTTTTCATCAATAACCGCCTCTTGGAGGGCTCCAATTTCGAGAGCGCGAATACTAACCAACAGACCACCCCTTTTCAAGCGGAAAAACGAATAATTTTCGCTACTTACCGCGGCGATCCGGGACCGCCGGAATGGCAATATTACCGCTTTTGCGGAGCCACCTCAGGGGCGGTGCTCGCGGGCCAGGTATTCGTGGGACTGCATCTCCTGCAGGCGCGACAGGGTGCGCTGGAACTCGAACTCCAGGCTGCCGCCGCTGTAGAGCTCCAGCAGGGGCTTTTCCGCGGCCATCACCAGCTTGACGTTGCGGTCGTAGAATTCATCCACCAGGTTGATAAAGCGACGCGCCTGATCGTTCAGGTCCGGGCCCAGTTCCGGCACACCGGAGAGCAATACCGCATGAAATATACGCGCCAGCTCGATGTAGTCCGCTGGCGATCGCGGACCATCGCAGAGCTCGCCAAAATCAAACCAGGCCACATCGTCCGCAAGACAGCGCACCGTCAGGTAGCGGCCGTTGATCTGGATGCGCTCCCAGTGCTTTCCCGCCTCCACCGCCAGGGCGTCAAAGCTTTCCCGCAGGCTGATATCGGCGGCCTCATCCAGCGGGCAGTGGTACAACTCGGCCTGCTGCAGGGTGCGCAGGCGATAGTCGATACCGGCATCCACATTGACGACCCGGGTATACTTTTCCACCAGTGCGATGGCGGGCAGGAAACGCTGGCGCTGCAGGCCGTTCTCGTACAGCTTTTCAGGCATGATATTGGAGGTGGCCACCAGGGTCACGCCGCGGGCAAACAGGGCTTGCATCAGGCCGCCCAGAATCATCGCATCACCAATGTCGGTGACAAAGAACTCATCGAAACAGACCACCAGGGCTTCCTCGGCCAGCCTGTCGGCCACCCGCTCCAGCGGATTGACCACCCCTTCCAGCTCAGTCAGTTCACTGTGGACGCGCTGCATGAAGCGGTGGAAGTGAACCCGCAACTTGCGCTCAAAGGGCAGACAGTCATAGAAGTTATCGACCAGGTAGGTCTTTCCCCGGCCCACGCCACCCCACAGGTAGAGGCCGACTTCCGGCTCCAGCGGCTGTTTGCGAAACTTTTTCAGCAGCGCGGCGAACCCGGACTCCCGGCTGCCGTGACGGGCCAGCAGGCGCTCGTACAAATCCTGCAACAGACGCACCGCCTGCTCCTGGGCAGGGTCATGGGAAAACCCCTCCCGCTGGAGATCGGACTGGTAGCGCTGCCAGGGTGTAGGCATCTGGTTTCCTGTGGGTGGATCCGGGCGCCACACTTTAACCACAGCCCCCGCAGATGGCAACGCCACACCGTTACCCTATGGCGCCCCGTGGATACGGGGTATACTGCCCTCCACTTCCCATCTCATCGGTAAGAGGAACACACCGTGTACAGCTTGACTATCGTTATCGTCGGGGCCATTGCCGGGCTCGTCGCAGGACTGGGCCTGGGCACACTGCTGGGGCGGCGCAGCTCGCCGGCCGGCCAGAAATATCGCGAAGTGGAGCGCAAGCTGGACCAGGTGTTGCAGGACAAAAAACGGTACGAGGACGAGGTGGTTGAGCATTTCACGGAAACTGCCCGCAAACTCAACAATCTCACCGAGAGCTACCGCGAAGTTCACAACCACCTTGCCAACGGCGCCGCGGAACTTTGCCACGGTAACGGCCCGGTGGTACTCGACAAGCTGCAGAACCCCACCGATCCGGCGGAGATTCCCGCCGACCTGGCGGTGATCCAGCCCCCACTGGACTATGCCCCCAAAACGTCGCCCGACGAAAAGGGTATGCTCAACGAGGAATTCGGCCTGGATCGCAATGCGCCGGAGGCGAAAACCGTGGAGACGCCGCGGGGCTGAACCGGGCCGTCCTCAGACCGGGTTATCCTCATCGAAGAACTGGTGTTGCAGGCTGAAGGCCTGCGCCAGCGCTTCTCCGACCGCCTGGACTCCGTAGCGCTCGGTGGCGTGGTGACCGGCGGCAATATAGGCAATTCCCTCTTCCCGGGCGGTATGCACCGTGGGTTCGGAAATTTCGCCACTGATGAACACGTCGGCACCCGCTTTCACAGCAGCGTCAATGTACGACTGGGCGGCGCCGGTGCACCAGGCCACCCGCCGCAGTGGCCTGTCGCGCTCGCCGATCAGCAACGGCTGGCGACCGGTCAGTGATTCCAGCCGCCGGCATAAGTCGCCCGCAGCGATCTCCAGCTCGCCCACATTCCCTACCGATGTCGGATCCTCAGGCTGCAGCGGTTCGGGAGCACTGATCCCCAGCAGCTGGCCCAGCCTGGCGTTATTACCCAGCTCCGGGTGGGCGTCCAGCGGCAGGTGGTAGGCCAGCAGGCTGACATCATTGCCCAGCAGTGCCGCCAGCCGGCGCCGCTTCATGCCCACCACCGGCTCCGCCTCGCCTTTCCAGAAATAGCCGTGGTGTACCAGCAGCGCATCGGCGCCCCAGGCGATGGCCCGGTCCAGCACCCCCTGGTTGGCGGTCACCGCCGTCGCCAGCCGCCGGAGAGTGGGCCGGCCCTCGACTTGCAGCCCATTGGGACAATAGTCGCGGTACCGCGCCGGTTGCAGGACGTCGTCGAGCCACTGCAGGGCCGAAGAGAGGGAGGTGCTCATACTTGCTATTTCCTGTTCGCGGGGAGTCCGCTTCATATACAATGGCGAAAAAGTCCGCTGACAGCGGAACCACTCAGGGCCTAACTTTACCCCAGGACAGGGCTTAGCCACTACATGAAGGACAGCCTCAAGTTTTTTGCCTGGCCGGCTATCGCCGGTCTGCTGGCCGCACTGCTGATTCTCGACCGCTGGGTACTGCCCGGCGGCGGACAGGGTGGTCACGGCACGAGTGCGCCTGTGACCTACGCTGAGGCGGTCAACAAGGCCAGCCCATCGGTGGTCAACATCTACATCGCCAAGCTGGTCAACCCCGGCAACAACCCCCTGCTCTACGAACGCATGGCCAGGCGCATGCCCCGCCAGCGTATTGAACGGTCACTGGGCTCCGGTGTCATCATGACCGGACAGGGGCACATTCTCACCAACCACCACGTGATCGCCGGCGCCGACGCCATCCAGGTCTTACTGCAGGATGGCCGCACTGCCAACGCGCGCGTTATCGGCACTGATACCGCCACTGACCTGGCGGTGCTGAAAATCAACCTGCCGGACCTGACGCCGGTGGAACTGGGAGACTCGGATCGCCTCCGTGTCGGTGATGTGGTACTCGCCATCGGCAATCCACTGGGCTTTGGCCATTCGGTGACCCAGGGCATTGTCTCCGCCCTGGGACGGTACGGGCTACAACTCAACGCCTATGAGGACTACATCCAGACCGATGCCATTATTCACCAGGGTAACTCCGGCGGCGCACTGATCGACACCTACGGGCGGCTGCTGGGCATCAACACCCTGATCTACACCTCCAGCAACGCCAGCGGCACCTCCGCCACCGGTATCGGGATCAGCCTGGCCATACCGATCAGCCTGGCGACCTACGTCATGCACGACCTCATCGAATACGGTGAGGTCATTCGCGGCTGGCTGGGGGTCAGCGTGGAACCCATCAGCCTGTCCACGGGCGGGCAACAGCAGGCATTGATGGTGGCGGCGGTCGCCGACAACAGCCCGGCCCAGCGGGCCGGCCTGCAGCTGGGAGATGTCATCACCCATATCGATGGCGAGGCGGTCGAGAATGGCCGCCAGACCATGCTCCAGATTGCACGCCTGCGGCCGGGAGACACCATCGGTATATCCATCCAGCGCGACCAGCAGAGCATGGACCTGAGGACCATCGTCGGGGTCCTGGGCCCAAGCAGCCCCGCCAACTAGTTCAGGTTGCGCTGTCGCCCGGGGCCTCGAGACGCATTTCCGCGCTGCGGGCGTGGGCCGTCAGTGACTCGCCCCGGGCCAGCACCGAGGCGACCCGTCCCAGCTGTTGCACACCCTGCTCACTGCACATGATCAGCGAACTGCGCTTCTGGAAATCGTAAACCCCCAATGGGGAAAAAAACCGGGCGCTGCGGGAGGTGGGCAACACGTGGTTGGGACCCGCGCAGTAATCGCCCAGGGACTCCGAGGTATATGGCCCCATGAAGATGGCGCCCGCGTGACGCACCTGTGGCAGTAGTTGCTCCGGATCGGCCACCGACAGTTCCAGATGTTCCGGGGCCAGCCGGTTGCTGATGCTCACCGCCTCCTCAAGGTTGCGGGTCAGGACCAGCGCGCCGCGAGCGGCCAGAGAAGCGCGGATAATGTCCGCCCGCTCCATCTGCGGCAACAGTTTGTCGATACTGGCGGCCACCGCATCGAGATATGCGGGGTCGGGGCAGAGCAAGATGGCCTGGGCATTTTCGTCGTGCTCGGCCTGGGAAAACAGGTCCATGGCCACCCAGTCCGGGTCAGTGCTGCCATCGCAAATCACCAGAATCTCGGAGGGACCGGCAATCATGTCGATGCCCACCCGGCCAAACACCAGGCGCTTGGCGGTCGCCACATAAATATTGCCCGGGCCGACAATTTTGTCGACCGCGGGAATCGTTTCAGTCCCGTACGCCAGGGCCGCCACCGCCTGGGCACCGCCAATGGTAAACACCCGGTCGACCCCGGCAATCGCCGCCGCCGCTAACACCAGGTCATTGAGCTTGCCCGCCGGCGACGGCACGACCATCACGATGTTCTCCACCCCCGCCACCTTGGCCGGAATGGTGTTCATCAACACCGATGAAGGGTAGCTGGCCTTACCGCCGGGGACGTAGACGCCGGCGCTTTCCAGGGCGTTTATCTGCTGGCCCAGCAGGTTGCCGGCGGCGTCGTGATACTGCCAGCTGTCCTGCATCTGGTGCTGGTGATACTCCCGTATGCGCCCGGCAGCCTGCTCCAGCGCGGCGCGATGTTCAGCGGATACAGCCGCCAACGCCTGCCGCAGGCGTTCCGGGCCGACCTCAAGGTCGGCGACACGCTCCGCCGGCAACTGGTCAAAGCGCCGGGTATATTCCAGGAGCGCCTGATCGCCCCGCGCGGCGATATCGGCGATGATCTGGCGCACGGTGTCATTGACCGCGAGGTCGAGTTCTTCTTCCCAGGCGGTAAGCTGCTGCAGGCGGTGGTTAAAGTCGGCCGCGCTGGAATCCAATCGCTGCATGGGCATATCAGGGCGACTCCACGGCGGCGGCGAGGCGATCGATGAGGGACTGGATACTCTGGTAGCTGGAACGCATGGCCGCCTTGTTGACGATCAGCCGGGAACTGACACTGGCGATCTCATCCAGCGGTTCCATGCCATTGGCCCTGAGGGTATTACCGGTGTCAACAATGTCCACGATGAGGTCTGCCAGGTCCATCATTGGCGCCAGTTCCATGGCGCCGTACAGTTTGATCAAGTCGGCGTGAACGCCCTGGCGGGCGAAGTAATCCCTGGCCACATTGACGAACTTGGTGGCCACCCGGATCCGCGAACCACCAGGCTCCCACCCCACCGGGGCCGCGGTCATCAGCCGGCAGCGGGCGATCCCCAGGTCCAGGGGCTCATAAACACCGCCGGCACCCTGCTCCAGCAGGATATCCTTGCCCACCACACCCACATCTGCCGCGCCGTGACGAACATAGGTGGGAACATCGGTGCCGCGGATCACCACCAGTTGCACACCCTCGGCAGTGGTATCGAAAATCAGCTTGCGGCTCTTGCTGATATCCTCCAGCGGGGCGATCCCCGCCTCCGCCAGCAGCGGCAGGGTCTCCCTGAGAATGCGCCCCTTGGTGAGGGCGATAGTAATGGATTCACTCATAGTCAGCCCGGTACGCGGCGGATGTCCGCCCCCAGTGATTGCAGTTTTTCCTCGATGGTCTCATAGCCCCGGTCGATATGGTAAATACGCTCTACTTCAGTGGTCCCTTCCGCGACCAGGCCGGCGATAACCAGGCTGGCCGATGCCCGCAGATCAGACGCCATCACCGGTGCACCATTGAGCTTTTCCTGCCCGGTGATGATGGCGCTGTGCCCCTCGATCACGATATTCGCGCCCATCCGGTTCATTTCATGGGTTTGTATCAGGCGGTTTTCGAATATGGTTTCGGTCACCATACTGGTGCCCTCGGCAACCGCGTTCATCGCAGTAAACTGCGCCTGCATATCGGTGGGAAAGCCCGGGTGTGGCGCGGTCTTGATATTCACTGCTCGGGGTCGCCGCCCGGCCATGTCGAGCTCGATCCGGTCTTCATCCTGGCGAATACTGGCCCCCGCCTCTTCCAGCTTTTTCAGCACGGCCTCCATGTCCTGGGCGCAGGCACCGTGCAACCGGATCCTGCCGCGAGTGGCGGCAGCCGCGACCAGGTAGGTGCCGGCCTCGATCCGATCCGCCATTACCCTGTAGTTACAGCCGTGCAACCGCTCAACCCCGTCTACCACGATCGTGTCGGTGCCATGGCCACTGATGCAGGCCCCCATGGCGATCAGGCAATTGGCGAGATCCACGACTTCCGGCTCCCGGGCTGCATTTTCAATGGTGGTGCGACCCTCCGCCAGCGTGGCTGCCATGAGGATATTCTCGGTACCGCCCACCGTGACCGTTTCCATCACAATGTGGGTGCCGCGCAGTCGACCATCGATACTGGCGTTGATATATCCGCCGTCCACCTCGATTTGCGCACCCATCGCCTCCAGCCCGCGCAGATGCAGGTCCACCGGGCGACTGCCAATCGCACATCCACCCGGGAAAGAGACATGGGCCCTGCCGAAGCGGGCAAGCATGGGACCCAGCACCAGGATCGACGCCCGCATGGTTTTGACCAGTTCGTAAGGGGCAGAAAACTCGCTGATCGTGCTGGCATCAACCTCAACATTGAGTTTTTCATCGACCGTCAGGGTCACGCCCATGCAGCCGAGCAGTTCGATCATGGTGGTGATATCGTGCAAGTGCGGCAGGTTGCCGACGATCACCGGCTCTTCCGCCAGCAGGGTGGCGGCGAGAATCGGCAGGGCCGCATTCTTGGCACCGGAAATCCGTAAATCCCCGGCCAGCGGCCTGCCACCCCGGATCAGTAGCTTGTCCATGTCATTCAGCCCTGGCTATTCAGCCCCGGGCCTGCCACTCGTCAGGCGTAAAGGTATGGATGTTGACCGCATGGATACTGCCCTCGGCAATCTCTGTGCTGAGGGCGCCGTAAACCAGCTGCTGTTTTTTCACCGGGCGCAGGCCCTCGAATGCAGCCCCGATGGCTGTAATGTCATAGTTCGCGCCTTCGCCCTGCACGTGAAACTCACAGTCGGGCAGGTGGGTTTGCAGCAAAACCTTGACGGTAGCGGCATCCATAGTGATCTCCAGATCCGGTAACAGGTATTCGGCGTAGCCGGGGAATGCATCCCCCGCCACAGAAAGCGGCATTTTAGGAGAAAACGCCGGTATAAGCGACCGCGCTGGCCGGGGCAGTGGCCGCCCGCCCTGCGCCGGGCGGGCGACAGGTGAACGGGCGAGGCCTGGCAGCCAGGCCTAATCGTCCAGTTCTACCGTGGACCACTGGTCGATAACCGCATCCAGGTCCCCGTTTTCCTTGCGCGCCGCCGCCTCGAACTGGTTGCGGTATATCTCTCCCAGGTTGATATTTTCGATAATCATATTGCGCAATTTCCAGTCACCCTCTCTGTCGCGGCCCATCTGGTACATCACCACGTAGGGCTCAGCCTGGTCGGAGAAAATCAGCTGCTCCACCGAGGCCCTGGATTGCTCGGCCTCATCGAGCGACGGTTTGGAAATTTCAATCCGGGAGCCACTGAACGCCAGCAGTCCCTTGCCGTAAGTGCGAACCATGCCCTCGCGCATGACGCTCGAGAACCGGTCCAGTTGATCGCGCAACTGTGCCCGACCCGCTTCGTCCAGGGAGCGATAACGCTCACTGGTGGCATAGGCGCCCATGACGCCGCGGGCAAAACCACGAAAGTCCACAACACCGTCGAGGATACCCTGGATGGCACTGTAGTAGCGCTCGGGGTCCTCATCGGCATAGCTTCGGGCTTCTTCCACCACCGCCATCACCTCGGCAGTGGTCTGGCGCACGATTTCGTGGGCGGTCGCCGCGGCAGCCTGCGCCCGCGCGCCCAGCATCAACAGGCACAGGGCAGCCATTACCCAGGATATTTGTGACTTGAACCTCATTTCTGATCCCCGTTTGAATTATTGCTACTATTCACCGTCGCAGTGCCCTGTATAATCCGCGTTGAACACAATAGGCGTCCCATGCAGGCTGCTGCATCTGGTTCATGAGACAACAGCCTTGCTCCCGCAGTTCCGGCACACAGCGCGGCGCATACTTTAACAGGAAAAAGGTACATATGCTGTTAGCTGCCGCAGCCATTTTGGTCGGCTTTATCATCCTGATCTGGAGCGCGGACCTGTTCGTCGCGGGCGCCGCCTCGATCGCCGAAAACCTGGGTATGTCACCCATCATCATCGGCCTGACTATCGTTTCCCTGGGCACTTCCGCACCAGAGATCCTGGTTTCCCTCACCGCCGCCATGTCCGATGCGGGGGATCTGGCCATCGGCAACGCCATCGGCTCGAACATCGCCAACATCGGCCTGGTGCTGGGGATTACCGTGCTGGTGGCGCCGATGATGGTGCACGAGAGCTGCATGAAAAAAGAAATGCCCGTGCTGTTACTGGTTACCTTCGGCGCCGGGATGCTGCTCATCGATAGGGAACTGTCCAACCTGGATGCCGGCCTGATGATAGGGGCCCTGGCGCTGATCATCGTGTACATGGTACGCAGCCAGCAAAAGGACGCGGTATTGCTCGAGGAGGCGGAAGAGGAGTACCTGCACCACCTCAGCCCGCTGCGCGCCTGGCTCACGTTCGCGCTGGGCCTGATCCTGCTGATCGCCAGCTCACGCATGCTGGTGTGGGGCGCGGTGACGATCGCCGAGACCCTGGGCGTGTCCGAGCTTGTTATCGGCCTGACCATTGTCGCCATCGGTACCAGCCTGCCGGAGCTGGCGGCCACCATCGCCAGTGCACTGCGCGGTCACACCGAAATCGCACTGGGCAATGTCATCGGCTCCAACCTGTTCAACCTGTTGGCGGTGATGGCCATACCGGGTATTGTCGGCCCCGAGAGCCTGGAACGCGCGGTGATCACCCGCGACTACCCCACCATGACCTTCCTCACCGTATTCCTGGCGCTGGCCATTTTCATCAGCCGCAAACGCAGCGCCTCCAAGCAGGGCCACTCCTACGTGGGTCGTACCGTGGGCATGTTGTTAGTGTCTTTCTACGCAGGGTATTATTACTGGCTGTACCTCAGCCTCTGATCCGGACCCCAAGACTATGACGGAATCTCCGTCCACCACTTTCAGCAGTTCAGCGCTACGCACCATCAGCATGGAAGCGGCTGCGGTCTCCGCCCTGTCAGAGCGTATCGGCGAGGATTTCGAACGGGCCTGCCGGCTATTGCTGGCCTGCCGTGGTCGCGTCATCGTGACCGGCATGGGAAAATCCGGTCATATCGCCCGAAAAATAGCCGCCACCCTTGCCAGCACCGGCACCCCGGCCCACTTCGTGCACCCCGGCGAGGCAAGCCACGGCGACATGGGCATGATTACCGGCGAGGACGCCGTTATCGCCCTCTCCAACAGCGGAGAAGTCGGTGAAGTCCTTACCCTGTTGCCGTTGCTGAAGCGTCTCGGCACCAGCATCATCGCCATGACTGGCAACCCCGACTCCACCCTGGCAAGGGCCGCCGATGCCCACCTGGATACAGGCGTGGAAACCGAAGCCTGCCCGCTGGACCTGGCCCCGACATCAAGCACCACCACGGCACTGGTCATGGGCGACGCCCTGGCAATCGCCCTGCTCGAGGAGCGCGGTTTTACCGCGGAGGATTTTGCCTTTTCCCATCCCGGTGGAACGCTTGGCAAAAAGCTGCTGCTGAAGGTCGGCGATGTCATGCAGACCGGCGACGCCGTTCCCCGCGTTACCGCCAGCACCACACTTTCTCGCGCACTCCTGGAAATCAGCAGCAAGGGGCTGGGCATGACCACCGTCACCGATGAACAGGACCGGCTGGCGGGCATTTTCACCGACGGCGACCTGCGCCGTACCCTGGACAGGCAGGTAGACATCAATACCACCCCCATGTCAGAGCTGATGACAACCGGCGCCAAAACAGCCACGCCCGGAATGTTGGCGGCGGAGGCACTGCACATCATGGAAGAAAACGAAATCACCTCTCTGGTCGTCGTTGACGACAGTGGCGATACCTGTGGCGTTATTCACCTGATGCACCTGCTGCACGCGGGTATCGCCTGATTGCCATGACTGACCTTACCCGCCTTGCTCAAAACCTCAGACTGCTGGCCCTGGACGTGGACGGCGTGCTCACCGACGGGCGCATCCACTACGGCAACGACGGCGAGGAACTGAAGAGCTTCAGCATCAAGGACGGGCTGGGCATTAAACTGCTGCAGCGCGACAATATCGAGGTGGTCATCATCACCGGCCGCCGTTCAAACATCGTAGCCCGTCGCGCCAGCGAACTGGGCATCAGCGAAGTGATACAGGGACGGGAAGACAAACTCACTGCCCTGCAGGAAATTTGTCAAACACGCGAACTGCGGCTGGAGGAGTGCGCCTACATGGGGGACGACCTGCCCGATCTGGCGGCGGTAAAGGCTGCCGGTCTCGGTATGGCCCCGGCCGACGCTGTGGAGCAACTGCGCACTGCCGCCGACTGGGTCAGCGAACAGGGCGGCGGTGCCGGCGCCGTTCGCCAGGCCGCCGAGCAATTGCTGCACTGGCGAGGTACGCTGCCGGACATCCTGGCGAACTTCGGCTGATGCCCAGACTACCCCTGCAAATCCTGTTGGCCATTACCCTGCTGGTGGCCGCCGGTTATTTCTGGCGGCCACAGACGGCCGGCACACCCGATGTTCAAACCACGCAGCGACAGCGGGAACTGCCGCAAACCTACCTGCAGAGAGTCCGGGCCTGGAGCTTTGATGAGCAGGGCCGGTTAACCGACATCGTCGAAGCAAAACAGCTTGAACAGTTCCCCAGGCGCAATCTGTCGCTGATCAGCCAGCCCCGCTACTACGCCCACAGCGGCGACGACAAGACCTGGTCCGCCAGCGCCGCCAGGGGCCGCGGCGACGACCGACGAAACCGCCTGCTGCTGCGCAAGGACGTGGTACTGGTCCACGACCAGAGCGGCACCCGCCTCGACACCCATGCACTGGATATCGACCTGGACCAGCAGGTCGCCACCTCCGACCGCAGGGTTACCGTCGTCCAGGGCAACAATCGCACCGTCGCAGACGGTATCGAGGTACGTATGGAAGATGAAACCATCATTATGAAACCCAACGTGGAGAGCATTTATGCGCAGCTGCCTTGAGCGACTGATGCCCGCACTGGCACTGGTCTACAGCCTGGGCCTGCCAGCGGCGACCTGGGCCCTGCCAGACGACCGGGACCAGCCGATTCGAATCGAAGCCGACGAGGCACTGCGGGATGAAAAACAGGGTTTCACCCGGTACCAGGGTAACGTGCGCATGGACCAGGGCAGCCTGCATATCGAGGCTGACCAGCTGACCGTTTTCCATGACGACAAGGAGGCGGACCGGGTAATGGCAACGGGTAAACCGGCAAAGCTGCAACAGCAACCGGAGGTGGACAAGCCTCCCATCAAGGCCAGTGCCGATACCATCGAGTACTTCAAGCGCGAGGAGCGGGTACAGTTGCGCGAAAACGCCTACATTGAACAGGACGGCTCAATTGTTACCGGCGACTCAATCGATTACCTGATGAATGAGCAACTGGTCAAGGCCGGCTCAGACAAAACCAGCGAATCAAGCCGGGTGAAGGTCATTATCCCCGCGGCCACCCTCAACCAGGAGGAACCGGACAGTGGCGCGCCTGACAGCGAATAACCTTGCCAAGTCCTACCGCGGCCGCGAGGTGGTCCGGGACGTTTCCCTGCAAATCGACAGCGGCCAGGTGGTCGGGCTGCTGGGGCCCAACGGAGCGGGCAAAACCACCTGTTTCTACATGATCATCGGCATCATCCAGGCCGACCGCGGGGTCATCGAACTCAACGGCGAGGACATCACTGCCCTGCCCATGCACGAGCGGGCCCGTCACGGGGTGGGCTACCTGCCCCAGGAAGCGTCCATTTTCCGCAAACTGTCGGTCGGCGATAACATCCTCGCCATTCTCGAGACGCGTCCCGACCTGACCCGCCAGCAGCGGCTGGAACGACGCGACCAGCTGCTGCAGGAATTCCATGTACAACACCTGCGGGACAGCCTCGGCCAGGCGCTCTCCGGCGGCGAAAGGCGCCGGATCGAGATAGCGCGGGCACTCGCCGCGGAGCCTGATTTCATCCTCCTGGACGAGCCGTTTGCCGGCGTCGACCCGATTTCCGTCAGCGATATCAAGCAGATCATCAATCACCTCCGGGACCGGGGCATCGGAGTCCTGATCACCGATCACAATGTGCGCGATACCCTGGATATCTGCGAAAAGGCCTACATCGTCGGCGAAGGTCACATTATCGCGTCCGGCACCGCAGAGGATGTGCTGGCCAGCGAGCACGTGCGCCGGATTTACCTCGGCGACCAGTTCAAGCTCTGAAACCGGGCTGCAACGACAGCCTGGCATTGTCAATAAGCAAATTTCGCGCCAAGCGCTTGCAGGCCCTCCATCTGCAGCGCTACACTGCCCTTGTTGTTTGACCATGGCGCCTGGCATCTCCCGGCGCCTGAGGCTTTACCAGACACCTGATGAAACAATCGCTACAGCTAAAACTTGGCCAGCAGCTGACCATGACGCCTCAGCTACAGCAGGCCATCCGGCTGTTGCAGCTTTCCACCCTGGACCTCCAGCAGGAAATCCAGCAGGTCCTGGACAGCAATCCCTTGCTGGAACTCAGCGAGGACGAACCTGCGGCAGAAGTCAGCCCCGCCGAGGACAGTAAACCCGGTACCAGCGACGGTCCCCTGGAGAGCCTGGAGCAATCGGCGGAATGGGACAGCGGTCCTGCGACCGCCACCGGCGAAACCTCCGAGTCCATGCCGGATGACCTGCCGGTGGATACCCAGTGGGATGATCTGCTGCCTTCCAGTTCGTCACCCCCAGCCCCGGGCGCCGACGACCAGCCCGACGGAGATTTCGAGGCCCGCAACGCCCCCCCGGAAAGTCTCCAGTCACACCTGCTGTGGCAGCTGAACCTCACCCGGCTGTCAGACATCGACCGCTTTATCGGCCTCGCCATTATCGACGCCACCGACGGCAATGGCCGACTGCAGTCCTCACTGGAGGAGATTCACGAATCCTTCGATCCGGAGCTGGATATCGACTTTGACGAGGTGGTGGCAGTACTGCATCGCCTGCAGCAATTTGAGCCGGCGGGGGTGTGTACCCGAGATCTGCAGGAATGCCTGCTGGTGCAATTGCAGCAGCTGCCGGCCACCACCCCTCACCTGGAACAGGCACGGCTGATATTGAATCGTCACCTGCCCCAGTTGGCCAGTGGCGATTTCAACCAGATACTGCGTCGCACCCGGTTGAAGGAACATCAACTGAAGGAGGTGATGGCGCTGATCCAGACACTGGATCCCAACCCCGGGGAAACTTTCGCTCCCCGTGAGGTCGAATATGTCGTGCCGGATGTTTTTGTCAGTAAACGGGAGGGACGCTGGTTGGTGGAACTCAATCCTGATATCGCTCCCCGACTGCGGATAAACAGCACCTACGCAGGCATGATCAAGCGCGCCGACAGCAGTTCTGACAATACCTTCCTCAAGGATAACCTGCAGGAAGCCCGCTGGTTTCTCAAAAGCCTGCAGAGTCGCAACGAGACCCTGTTGAAGGTCGCCACCCGGATTGTCGAACACCAGCGCAACTTTCTCGAATACGGCGAGGAGGCCATGAAACCGCTGGTACTGGCGGAGATCGCAGAAGCCGTGGAAATGCACGAGTCCACCATTTCCAGGGTCACTACCCAGAAGTACATGCACACCCCACGGGGTATCTTCGAGCTCAAGTATTTCTTCTCCAGCCATGTTGCCACCACCGCCGGGGGAGAGTGTTCGTCAACGGCCATCCGGGCGCTTATCCGCAAACTGGTTGCCGCGGAAAACCCGCGCAAACCCCTCAGTGACAACAAGATCACCCAACTGCTTGAAGAACAGGGCATCAAGGTCGCCCGGCGCACGATCGCCAAATACCGGGAAACCCTGCACATCCCGCCCTCGAATGAACGCAAGCGGCTGGTCTAGCAGATGACCAGATCCGGCCGCGAAATAATCCCGCCGCTGCCCGGCAGTGGTCTAGACTTTGAAAATAAAAGAAAATCCGGCATTGCCGGTCCTGGCTCCGGCCGGGCTAACCCGAAGAAGGAGCGATAATATGCAACTCAATGTCAGCGGACACCATGTAGAGGTCACCGATCCCCTGCGGGAGTATGTGGAGACCAAGTTCGAACGACTCCAGCGACATTTCGACCAGATCACCAATACCGATGTCACCCTGATCGTCGAAAAGATGGTGCAAAAAGCCGAGGCCACCGTGCATATATCCGGGGCCGATCTGTTTGCCCAGGCTGAATCCGAAGACATGTACGCAGCCATTGACGCCCTGACGGATAAGCTGGACCGTCAGTTAATCAAACACAAGGAAAAATCCAGGGGCCACTAGGCCGCTCACTGTTTATCACATGCAACCCTTAGCCCAACTGCTGACCCCGGAGCGCACAGCCTGCCAGGTTCCGGGGCTCAGCAAAAAACGACTGTTTGAAACCCTGGCCCGCATTATCAGCGACGACCAGTTATCCCTGTCCTACGATGAAGTGTTCAGCCAGCTCATTGGCCGCGAGCGACTGGGCAGCACCGGCCTCGGGGAAGGGATCGCCATTCCCCACTGCCGCATTGGCAATTGCAGCCAGCCTGTGGGTACCCTGATCACCCTCAGTGAGCCGATCGAGTTTGACGCGCCGGACAACCAGCCCGTGGACCTGGTGTTCGCCCTGCTGGTGCCTGAGGAAGCCAATCAGCAACACCTCGATACGCTGGCCTCCCTGGCCCGCCTGTTCAGCCAGAAGGACTTCTGCGACCAGTTGCGCGGCGCCACTGACGTCGCGACCATGTACGAACTGGCCGTGAGCGCCCGGGCGATCGCGTCCTGACATGCAGCTGATTATCATCAGCGGTCGCTCCGGATCGGGCAAAAGTACCGCCCTGCACCAACTGGAAGACGAGGGCTACTACTGTATCGACAACCTGCCAGTCTCCCTCCTGCCGGCGCTGGTAGACAAGGCCAGCCGGGAGGAGTTCGGACACTTCGAAGGCATGGCGGTCTGCATCGATGCCCGCAACGCCTGGAAAGACCTGGCCAATTTCGGCCCCGTCATGGACAGTCTTCCCGGGGAAGTCAGATCGGAGATACTGTTTCTCGATGCCCAGGATTCGGCACTGATCAAACGCTTCTCGGAAACCCGGCGCAAGCACCCGTTGAGCTCGGACACCATGCCCCTGGCGGAGGCTATTGACAAGGAGCGCCTGCTACTGGAGCCAATCGCCGGTGTCGCCTCGCTCACCCTGGACACCAGCCAGATGACGATTTACGAACTGCGCGATGCGATCAAGCAGCGGCTGCTGGGCGCCCGTTCCGGCAACATGTCGGTACTGATCCAGTCCTTCGGCTTCAAGCGCGGCGTACCCACGGATGCCGATCTGGTATTTGACGTTCGCATGCTGCCAAACCCCCACTGGGTCAAGGAACTGCGGCTGAAAAACGGCCTGGAAGACCCGGTCAGGGAATTCCTCGAGGCCCAGCCCAGCACCGGAGAACTGTACGACGACATCAGGGGCTTCCTGGATCGCTGGCTGCCACGCTACCGCGACAGCAACCGCAGCTACATGACCGTGGCGATCGGTTGTACCGGAGGGCATCATCGTTCGGTATACTTGGCCGATCGCCTGTTCCAGCATTACCGGCAAACCTACCCGGGCATTCACATCAGACACAGGGAACTGCAGTAAGTGATTGAAACCCAGGTCACCATCGTCAATAAACTGGGTCTGCACGCGCGGGCCGCGGCCAAATTCGTCAGCTGCACTTCCGCCTTTTCCAGCAAAATCCATGCGGGCAAGGACGGCAATATGGTGGATGCCAAGAGCATCATGTCAGTCATGATGCTGGCGGCAGGCAAGGGCACAGTTCTGGACCTGAAGATCGACGGACCGGACGAGCAACAGGCGCTGGACGCCCTGACCACGCTGATCGCCAACCGCTTTGATGAGTCCGAATAAGCTCCCCCGTAACTAATCCCGTTGTTGCTCTGGCCGGATTCCCGGATAATCTTTCAGCAGAGGGCCACCGCCCACTGACCATCGAGAGTACATCGGCATGCCACAAAATGTAGCCACACCAAACCAGACCCTGGACAGGCTGACGCTGGCCCTCGACAGCGGCGCCCTGGTGGATGTCCGGCGTATGCTCAACGGTCTTGCCCCGGGAGAAATTGCCCACCTGCTGGAGTCCTCGCCGCCCAAGTTCCGCAACATCCTGTGGCAGATGATCGAGGGGGATCAGGAGGGCGAGGTTCTCGGCGAACTCCCCGATGACCTGCAGGCCCACTTCCTGTCCCGCATGGACGCCGCGGAAGTGGCGACCATCACCGAGGGGCTGGAAGACGACGATATCGCCGACATTCTCCAGCAGTTGCCGGACCGGGTCACCTGGGAAGTCCTGAACCACATGGACCACCAGGACCGGGCGCGGCTGGAGAGCGTCATGCTCTACCCGGACGATGTCGCCGGTGGTTTGATGAACACCGACACTATCACCATCCGGGCCAGCCTGACGCTGGAAGTGGTCCTGCGCTACCTGCGCCGTCACGAAGAAATCCCGGAGATGACCGACAACCTGATCGTGGTCAACCGGTCCGACCAGTTCATCGGGGTACTGCCACTGCGCACCCTGCTGGTTTCCGATCCCAATGTCAGCGTTCGCGAGATGATGGTCACCGACATCGACCCGATACCGGTGAATATGCCCGATTACGAGGTGGCGCGGTTGTTCGAGCACAACGACTGGGTCTCCGCCCCGGTGGTAGACGACAGCGGCAGGCTGCTGGGCCGTATCACCATTGATGACGTGGTGGACGTTATCCGGGAGGATGCCGACCATTCGTTTATGTCCATGGCGGGTCTGGATGAGGAGGAGGACACCTTCGCCTCCGTCGGCAAGGCCGCACCCAAGCGCGCCATCTGGCTGGGCATCAACCTGATCACCGCTTTTATCGCCGCCTCGGCGATTAACATGTTCCAGGACACCATCGATAAAGTGGTCGCCCTGGCCGTGCTGATGCCCATCGTCGCGTCCATGGGCGGCATCGCCGGCACCCAGACCCTGACCGTACTGGTGCGTGGCATCGCCATGGGCCAGGTCAGCAGGAACAACCAGAACTGGCTGCTCAGCCGCGAGGTCACCATCGGCCTGCTCAACGGTCTGCTCTGGGCGGCCGTGGTCGCCGTCGCGGCCTCGCTCTGGTTTGATGACTGGAATATAGGCCTGATTATTGCCGCCGCCATGATGATCAACCTGGTGACCGCGGCCTTTACCGGTGCCGCCCTGCCGCTGCTGTTGACCCGAATGAGTATCGATCCGGCACTGGCAGGGGGAGTGGTGCTGACCACGGTTACCGACGTGGTGGGCTTCGTTTCCTTCCTGGGCCTGGCAACCCTGTTTTACGCCTGAGTAAGTTATGCAAGATCACCCCGACAACAGCGAAGAAGAACTGGAAGAAGGCCCCAGCAAAACTGCGGTCAAGCGGCAGATGCACGCCCTGCAGGACCTCGGGAAAACCCTCAGCGGGCTGAACGACAACCAGCTTGCTCAAGTGCCCATAGAGGATGACAAGCTACTGGATGCGCTGCGCGAAACCCGGCGTATACGCAGTAAAAATGCGCTCAAACGCCACCTCCAGTACATCGGCAAGCTGATGCGAGACGTTGACCCCGAGCCCATTGAAGCCGCCTTGGATGAGATGCGCAGGCCGGCGCGGGAGGCCAATGACCTGTTTCATCAACTGGAACAACTGCGTGACGAAGTGCTGGGTTCGGGCGTGGCGGGCGTCGAGATCATACTCGGTCGCTGGCCGGAGGCAGACCGGCAGCAGCTGCGCCAACTGATACTGCAACACCAGCGGGAACTGGCCAAGGGCAAACCACCGGCGGCCAGCCGCAAGCTGTTCCGCTATCTCCGGGAATTACTGCAGACCTACGGGGCTTCGGGCTGAGCGGATGGCGGCGCTGATGCCGGCGTCACCGGCACCACTGAATTGGGATCTGCCGGGGTATCGGCGCCATTGGTCAGGCGCACCTCGTCATCGAAGATGCGATCGAAGTTAACCAGCGGGTCATCCCAGGTACCCTCGATTCGGTAGACGCCACTGGACAGGCGATTGACCTGTTTTTCAAACACCTTGCTCACCACAAACACCCCGGCGGCAACCGGCAGGCCACCGGCCAGGGCAGCAACCCACGGCAGGTTATTGGCCACCGGCAACGTCGCCACCAGTTCCCCATCGAGGCTGCGACTGGCAATATCCGATACGCCGCTCATGGCGAAGGCGCTGGAGCTGCCCTGGACCGTCAGATCCAGCACTTCCAGGCTGCCGCCGTGAAACAGTATCTCTCCATCCATGGTGTGAAAATTGATCCCGGATTCAAACATATGGGACAGGCTGAGGCTGGATACGACGTCAGCCAGGTTAACGATTTCCACCACCTGCAGCGCTCCGGCACCGGCCGGGGTCTGCAAAAATCGCCCCGCTTCCACATCCACGCCGATCCGGCCCTGCAGCCGCGCCAGCGCAACCGCCTGCGGCGGGCCGGGCCAGTTCAGCTCAAGGTCAAGACTGCCCTGCTCTGTTTCCAGGAAGCGGGCGTAACCCAGGGCTTCCAGGGTATTACCAAAATCAGCAAAGCGGGGCGCGGCCTGCAGTGAGGTGCCCTGTCCAGGGATCCACACCAGACCCGTCGCCTGCCCCGGTGACAATTGCAATCCCGCTACTTCGCCGGCAATATCCCTGGCCCGCACAACGCCGTCCTCGGACTCGAGCACCAGTTGCAACTGGCCGATAGCCCGGCCATTGTGACGCAACTCGTTCACCTGGACATCGATAACCGGCAACTGCAGATCCCCGGTTCGGACGCTGGCGTCCGCCGTCTCACCCTCGCCGGCAGGCGGTGACAAATCCAGGTAGTCCAGGGTCAGGCGGGCACTGCCGTCGGCGTCCTGGCGATACACGCCCTGCAGGCGCTCGATACCGCCTTCGACCTGCCAGCCGGAAGCATCCAGCGCCAGGTTGAAGTCCACGTCGCTGTACTCGCTACCCCACAACAGCAGTCGGTCCGCATGGGCCTGGTCGATGACCAGGCGCAGGCCGTCCCCAGCGGGCGCGGCCAGCGCTTCATTCGGGTCAACGGGTGCATTGGGATCGGGCGCGGAGGCCGTTGTTGCCGGCAACAGATACTGGTCGGTAAACGCCAGCCAGCCGTCCACGTCAATCAGGGAGGCGTGACCTGACACCTGCAACTGGCCGTCGCGCAGCCCGGGGGGATGGGTGTTTACCCCCAGTGCGGCTCCCTGCAGGCTACCACCGGTAATATCCAGCTGCAGCGAGAGCTCCTGCCCCAGTGCGATACCCAGAACCATGTCCTCCCGCCCGAGGGGCAGAGCCAGCTCCAGCGGAACCTGCTGGTCCGGGTCCTTGCGCCAGGGTCGCGGCAGGTCCAGGGCCATGCCCTGCAGGGATGAATGCAGGCTCAACAGGGGCACTTCTCCGGGCAGCACGGATATCGTACCACTGACCTCGGTCCGGCCGTCCGCCAGCGCCAGCGCATCCTGCTGCAACCAGCGTTGCAGAGCGCTTGCCTCCACTGCACCCGCCAGGCCGACCTCGACCGCCGATTGACTGAAACTGAAGCCGGCGTCCTCGCCCAGCAGGGAGCGCTGCCCGACTTCCAGCCGGACAGCCTCGCCCCAGAGTTCGCCTTCGATGTCCCGCGAATGGAATCCCTGGCGGGAGTCGTAGTTCAGCTGACCGGAAAGATTATCCACCGACAGCCTGCCGGGGTTGACCAGCAGGTCCACCTGGTGGAGATCCACCTGGACGTCAACCCGGGGAGGCTCACTCTTGTCCGCCAGGTTCAACTCCAGCTGCAGCTCCGTCGCCAGTTCACCGCTGGCACGCCAGTTACTGAAGGCGTCCCTGGTCAATCGTCCCAGCAGGGAGTCATTCACCGCGCGCAGGCCGTCTTCGGCACTGCCGACCACCCGGCCATCGATCGCCAGGCGCATCCGGGCGTCCTCGCCCAGCCAGGCCTCGGCCGAAAGCCGCTGTACTGTTGAATCGTACATTTTCGCGCTGTCGGCCCAGACACTGACATTCGTATCGTCCAGCAGCACCACTCCCCTGACCCCGCTGACCGGCGGCCAATCGGGATGGTAGACCAGGGAGGTATTATTGACATTGAGCATCAACTGCACCGTGCGCAGATCGCTCGCTCCGCGCTTCAGGCTGCCCCTCCAGACAAAGCCCGCCTGCTCCACTTCGCCTTCTCCCACCGCGGTGGAGAGCCAGTCCAGCAGGTTCTGGTTGAGGGTGTAGGGGATATACTTGACCCTGTGGATAGGGTGGGAATTGGCCAGCCCCACCATCAGGTCCATTTCCAGCCCCACCTCCGTTTTGCGCAACGGGATATTGAGAGCAAACAAGGCCTGGGCCGTACCTTCCACCCCGGAGGCGGTAATCAGGCCACTGTGCAGCAGCAGGGCATCGGCATCCCAGCTCAGCCCCAGGGTCCCGTGGAAGTCGTCGTAATAGAGCGGCTGTTTGTACAGCGTTGGAAAGGACATGGTGAACTGCTGGCTGTCGATCACCACATAGCCGCCATTTTCTGACAACTCGAAATAACCGGTACCGGATGTTATCCCGGGCGCACCGCGCCAGGAGTCGACCTGCAGGCGATCAAAATTGCCCTCGACATCCCATTCCGACAGGGGATCGGTATAGTCGCCCACCCCCACCTGCAGCGCAGCCAGTTCACCGCGGGGCGCCAGGGTGGCAAACACCGATTGCAGGGTTGCAGGCATACCCGGCAGTGACTGCAAGATCCGGTTGAGTGGTTCCAGTTCCAGGGCGGCGGTTCGCAAGCGCGCAGAACTGCCCCAGATATCCAGTTGCAGGCGGGATATATTGACCTCGACCTCACCGGCGCTGGCATTGAAATTATCGGCGAACAGGGTGCGGCGATTTTTGTCCTGCTCCAGGGTCGCCTGGAAGGAGAGCGCATCCAGTGGCACCGACCACTCACCCTCCCCGGGCTCCAGCAGCAGGTCGTAAACCTCGATATCCATGTCCAGGCCGGCCTCACCACGGTCCCAGGTGAGCCAGAATTCACTGTCCAGGCGACCACTGACCCGCAGTGCCGGCTGGTTCGACAGCATCTGCGAAACCGCGCCCAGGTCCCCCGCATCCAGTCTCACATACAACACACCCTCGAACTCCCCCGGACTGAACGGATTCCCCAGGCCACTGCCCATCAGGTGAATGTCGGTACCTGCGGTAGACAGCATATCTGCGCGCAAACGCCGGACACTGCCATCCCTGGCCAGGTGCAGGTCCAGGGAAAAATCGCGCTGTTCTCCACCAGGCAGCAGCAGGGCAAGGCTGTTGTCACGCAGGGTGACGAACTCAATATTCAGCAAAAAATCCTGCAGCCATCCGCCCAGCTCGCCACCGCTGCCGGTTATCCCCGGAATCACCAGCTGACCATCGGCCGTCAGCTCGCCTGTAAGCTCCAGGCCCTCAAGCTGCACTGAGGTAAACTGCAAACTGCGAGTGGCGATGGAATTGGGCACATCAATGCCGATGCGGCCGCCAGACAGCTGCAAGGGCGCAGCCTCCTGGTCCGGCGGAACCAGTTCCAGGCCGTCGAGCAGGATCTCCGGGGTGAAGGAGTGCCATTCACCGCTGATGCGTTCAGCGTTTATCTGCAGGGGTAAGCGCCGATTGAGTTCGGCCAGCACCTGGTCCTGCCAGCTCTCCAGGTTACTGCTGAGCAGGCGCCCGGCACTGACGTAGGTGGCCAGCAGCACAATTGCCAGCACCGCCAGGCCCCACAGGAGGCTACTCAGTTTGTGAAAAATCGATTGCTGCAAGTGTCTGTGTCTCGGGTTCGTCGCCGGGGCGTGCCCACGCTGCCTAGAGCAGCACTATATCGAAGTGTTCCGGGTTATTGTCAGGCTCGACCCGGAGAGTGATAGTTTTACCGATAAACTCCTGGAGATCTGCAACATTGGCGGATTCCTCGTCCAGCAGGCGGTCAATGACCCCCTGAGTGGCCAGCACCATCAGCGTGTCGTTGTCATAGGCCCGGGCGTCACGCATGATCTCCCGGAAAATCTCGTAGCAAACGGTTTCCGCGGTCTTCAGCACGCCCCTGCCGTTGCAGACAGGACAGTCCTCGCACAGCAGCTGCTCCAGGCTTTCCCGGGTGCGCTTGCGGGTCATTTCTATCAAACCCAGCTCCGAGACACCGGTTATCTTGTTACGGGCCGGATCGCGGGCCATGGCCTTCTCCAGTGCCCGGTGCACCTGCCGCCGGTGCTCCTCGTCGCGCATGTCGATAAAATCGACAATGATAATGCCACCCAGGTTGCGCACCCGCAGCTGGCGGGCCAGCATGGATGCCGCCTCCAGGTTGGTCTTGAATATGGTCTCTTCCAGGTTGCGCCGGCCCACATAAGAGCCGGTATTCACATCGATGGTGGTCATCGCCTCGGTCTGGTCAATAATCAGGTAGCCGCCGGACTTGAGTTCTACCTTGCGGCTCAGGGCCCGCTGCAACTCTTCCTCGATGCCGTGCAGATCGAACAGCGGGCGCTCTCCCGGGTAGTGTTCCAGCAGCCCGGATACCTCGGGCATATACTCGGCGCAGAACTCCTGCAGGGCGGTGAAGCTTTCGCGGCTGTCTACCAGAATGCGCTCGACGCCCGGGCGGGCCAGGTCGCGCACAGTGCGCAGGTGCAAGGCCAGGTCGGTGTACAGCAGTTCGGCCTTGCGCGCGGCCTTGGCACGCCGGGACACTGCCGCCCACAGGCGTTTGAGGAAGCGCAGGTCGGCCCGTATCTCGTCCAGGCCGACGCCTTCGGCGGCGGTGCGCAGAATATAGCCGCCCTCCCCGCTCATCTCCTCCAGCTCAAGCCCCTGTGCCAGCAGCTGCTGCAGGCGCTCACGTTCCTCGGCGTCGTCAATACGCTGGGATACTCCCACGTGTCTGCTCTGGGGCATGAACACCAGATAGCGTGAGGAGACCGATAATTCGGTGGTAAGGCGGGCCCCCTTGCTGCCCAGGGGGTCCTTGGTCACCTGGACGATGACTTTCTTACCCTCGTGGAGGAAATCACCGATCGCATCGGAGGCACGAGAGCGGCTCTCTGATCCCGGGACGTAGATGTCCGACACATGAATGAAACTGGTGCGCTCGGCGCCGATATCGACAAAGGCCGCCTGCATACCCGGCAACACCCGGACCACTTTGCCCGCATAGATATTGCCCACCATGCCCTTACTGGCACTGCGTTCGATATGAATATCCTGGGTGGCCCCGTTATCGACCACCGCCACCCGTGTTTCCATGGGTGTTACGTTGACCAGGATTTCCTCACTCACTCTTTACCTCCAGCGCGCCGGCAATACCCCGCGCCGACAGCAACCGCCAGGTCTGGGCGAGGGGCAGGCCCACCACATTACTGTAGCTGCCCTCAATGGAACTGACAAAAGCCCCCGCCAGGCCCTGGATGCCATAACCGCCGGCCTTGTCCCAGGGCTCGTCGGTAGCGAGGTAAGCCTCGCACATTTCCCGGCTGAGCTGGATAAACTCGACCCGGGTCTCAACCAGCTCACCCTCGCTGCCCCCTTCGGGCGTGTGCAGGCAGAGGCCGGTGAGTACCGAGTGGCTGCGTCCACTGAGTCTGGCCAACATGCCCAGGCCTTCAAACCGGTCCGCGGGCTTGCCCAGCACATCCTCGTCGATGACGACCGAGGTGTCGGCCGCCAGCACCGCGATTTGCTCCCCGCCGTGGCGGGCAGCCACGGCCGCGGCCTTCTCCCGGGCCATTCGCAACACGTAGTCGCCGGGCTTTTCCCCATCCCGCCGGCTTTCATCGATGTCGGCGGGCTCGCAGCGGTAGCTCACGCCAATCTGGTCCAGTAATTCACTGCGGCGGGGGGACGCGGAAGCTAGAATCAGGTCCATATCAGGTCACCCGGAAACTGCGGCGCATACCACGCAGCAAATGAAGAACGAAAGGCCAGAGCAGGGCGCTGGAAAACGCCGGTAACAGGAACAGCATTGTTGTCGCGCCAGCCCCTTCCAGATTCTGCACCCACTGGCAGATCATCTGGTTGATACCCACCAGCACGAAGACCACGCCGGACTGCTGGATCACGCTGAACACCCTCAGTCGCTGGTACAGCAGCAAGGCCAACAGGGCGATGACAACAAGGGCGAAAGCGTTCTGCCCCATCACCGCACCCTCGACGACATCGAACATCAGGCCCAGGCCAAGCGCCGTCACCAGGCCCACCCGATGGGGCAGCGCAATGACCCAGTAAATCAGCACCAGGGCCACCCACTCCGGTCGCCCCCAGGCAAGCCACTGGGGCAGGGGCAATACGGCCAGGCAGAGGGCGCAGAAGAAGCTGGCAAGTATCAGCCAGTAGCCATGGGGCCCCTGGTCGACCAAGAATCAGTCTCCCCCGGTCTGTTTGGCGGTAAACACCAACAACACATGGCGACTGCGCTCCAAAGCAGCGCTGGGAGTGGCGACGATCCGGGCGAACGCCTGGCCCGGATCGCGCTCGATTTCACTGACCACCCCCACCGGGTAACCCACCGGAAACCGTCCTCCCAGGCCGGAGGTGACCAGCAGGTCACCTTGCTCTATGTCGGTGGTTGCCGAGACGTGGTGAATCTCCAGGGAGGTCAGGCTGCCGGTACCCTCGGCGATCGCCCTCACCCCGTTGCGATTCACCTGTACGGGTATGGAATGGGTAGCATCAGTAATCAGCAGGGCTTTGGAAATCAGCGGACTGACCTCGACGATCTGTCCCAGCAGGCCGTCGGCATCAATCAGCGGCTGGCCGACAAAAACCCCGTCCTGCTCGCCCTTGTTGAGCACCAGTTGATGGCGCACCGGGTCCGGGGATACGCCGATCAGCTCTGCCACCAGGACGTCGTCTCGCAACATCGCGGACGAGTTCAGCAGGGCACGCAGGCGCACATTTTCTGCCTGCAGGGAGGCCATCTGGTGCGAGCGTCCCTCGAGCACCAGGTTCTGGCGGCGCAATTGCTCGTTCTCTTCCTGCAATTCTCCCCGGCTCACCAGGTGCTCCTGATTCCACTCATACACACGGGAAGGCAGGTCCGCCACCCAGTAGACCGGGGCAGCGAAAATTTCCAGCAGCGAACGGGCATTTTTCAGGGCGTTGAAGCGCAGGTCAGCCGCGAGCAGAGCCACGACTACCAGCGCGACCAGAAACAGGCGCAGCCCCAGTGTGGACTCTTTAACGAATAGTGGCTTGATGTCGTCTCCTCAGCGATTCCTGCGGGAATTCCGGGGACAGTTTACTTACTCAGTGGACAACAGGTCTATGGTGCGCCTGTCCATCAGTTCCATCGCCCGGCCGCCACCGCGGGCAACACAGGTCAAGGGTTCCTCGGCAACGATCACCGGCAGGCCTGTCTCCTCGGAGATCAGCCTGTCCAGGTCGCGCAACAGGGCACCACCGCCGGTGAGCACAATACCGCTCTCCGCTATATCTGCAGCCAGCTCCGGCGGCGATTGTTCCAGCGCCGATTTCACCGCCTGCACAATGGAGGACAGCGGATCCTGCAGCGATTCCAGAATTTCGTCACTGTCGAGGGTAAAACTGCGGGGCACACCTTCGGCCAGGTTGCGGCCGCGGACATCGATTTCACGGAGATCGGAGCCGCCAAAGGCGCACCCCACTTCCATCTTGATCTTTTCCGCCGTGGCATCGCCGATCAGGCTGCCGTAACGGCGGCGAACATGAGACACGATCGCTTCGTCAAAGCGGTCGCCGCCCACCCGTACCGAATCACGGTACACAATGCCGTTCAGGGAAATGATGGCAATCTCGGTGGTACCACCGCCGACATCGACCACCATACAGCCGCTGGCCTCTTCCACATTGAGACCGGCGCCGATCGCCGCGGCCATCGGTTCCTCGATCAGCCGTACCTCGCGGGCACCGGCCGACAGGGCCGACTCGCGAATGGCCCGGCGCTCCACCTGGGTGGACATACAGGGCACGCACACCAGTACCCGGGGGCTGGGGCGTATGAAGCGGCTCTCATGGACCTTGGCAATGAAATGCTGGAGCATTTTCTCGGTCACCTGGAAATCGGCGATCACACCATCCTTGAGGGGACGGATAGCCGTGATGTTGCCGGGGGTACGGCCCAGCATGCGTTTGGCTTCGGTGCCGACGGCCTCGATGGTTTTCTGGCCGTTGTGGACGCGGATCGCAACCACCGATGGCTCGTCCAGCACGATGCCCTTGTCGCGCACGTAGATCAGGGTATTGGCGGTGCCCAGATCAATGGAGAGATCGTTGGAGAACACTCCACGCAATTTCTTCAGCATTAAGTCTTACTACCTTATGAATACAACGGGGGAACCGGGCCGGACAGTCCTGTATGCTTCCCTGATGCCGCGCATTGCGTGTTTTGTCCCTGAAATGCGACGGATTTCGACCGTTTTTTGGGGTGAAAAATTATTCGGTCAACTGTAACAACCGCGGGGATTTTGGGCAAGGCGCAAATGTGATAAGTTTACCCCCCTGCCGCACCCCGGCGGCTCTTCCCGGTTGTAACAACATGGCTATCGAGCAAGACGAAATTGGAAAAATTGCGGAACTCGCGCGTATCCGCATCGCCGAAGAACAAATCGGCGAGGTCACCCAGCGGATTACCGAAATCCTGGGCATGGTGGACCAGCTGCAGGCCGCCGACACCGCTGGTGTTGAGCCCATGGCCAATCCACTGGACGCCACCCAGCGCCTGCGCGAAGACGAGGTCACCGAAATCAATCGCCGTGAGGCTTTCCAGGCCATCGCACCGGCCGTCGAGAACGGCCTCTACCTCGTACCCAAAGTTATTGAATAACGCCGCCCCAGGAAACCACAGCAATGCATAATCAGACTGTCGCCCAGCTGGCCCAGGGCCTGCGGGACAAGGCCTTTTCCAGCGTCGAGCTGACCCAGGCCTATCTGCAGCGCATCAGCGAGCACGACGCCACTTTCAACGCTTTTATCACCGTCGACGAGGACTCCGCCCTGGCCACGGCACGGACGGCAGACCTGCGCCTGGCGTCCGGCGATGCCGACGCACTCACCGGCATCCCCGTCGCCCACAAGGACATTTTCTGCACCGAGGGCCTGCGCACCAGCTGTGGATCGAAGATGCTGGACAACTTTGTGCCCCCCTATAACGCCACCGTCATCAAGCGCTTCAACGAGGCTGGCGCGGTGATGCTGGGCAAGACCAACCTGGATGAATTCGCCATGGGTTCCTCCAACGAGAACAGCTATTACGGGGCGGTTAAAAATCCCTGGAATCCCGACCTGGTACCCGGGGGTTCCTCCGGCGGCTCGGCGGCCGCGGTGGCGGCGAGAATGGCGCCCGCCGCGACCGGTACCGACACCGGCGGCTCCATCCGCCAGCCGGCGGCCTTCTGCGGCATCACCGGCCTCAAGCCGACCTACGGCCGGGTCTCAAGGCTGGGAATGATCGCCTATGCCTCCAGCCTGGACCAGGGCGGCCCGCTGGCCCGGACCGCCGAGGACTGCGCCCTGCTGCTGAATGTCATGGCCGGTCACGACCCGCTGGACTCCACCTCGTCAGACACTCCGGTGGAAGACTACACCGCCGCGCTGGGCGACCGCCTGGAAGGCCTGCGCATCGGCCTGCCACGGGAATACTTTGGCGACGGCCTGGATGGCGCTACCGGCACCTGCATCCAGGCGGCGCTGAAAGAACTGGAGGCCCAGGGCGCAGAACTGGTTGATATCAGCCTGCCCAGCAGCAGCCTGACCATCCCGGCTTACTACATCATCGCCCCGGCCGAAGCTTCCACCAACCTGTCGCGCTTCGACGGCGTGCGCTACGGCCACCGTTGCGAAGACCCGGCGGACCTCCACGATCTGTACACCCGCACCCGCGAGGAAGGCTTTGGCGACGAAGTGAAGCGCCGCATCCTGGTGGGCACCTATGCCCTCTCCGCCGGCTATTACGACGCCTATTACAAGAAGGCACAGCAGGCCCGTCGACTGATCAGCAACGATTTCAGGCTGGCCCTGGAACAGGTGGATGTGATCGCCGGCCCCACCACACCCGGCCCTGCCTTTGCCCTGGGAGCCAAGAGCGATGACCCGGTGGCGATGTACCTGGAGGACGTGTACACCCTGGCGGTAAACCTGGCGGGACTGCCCGGCATGTCGGTTCCGGCCGGACTGGCCGACGGCAAGCCGGTGGGCCTGCAACTGATCGGCCGCCATTTTGCCGAGGCCCGGCTGCTGAACGTGGCTCATCGTTTCCAGCAGGCCACCGACTGGCATACCCTGTCACCCGCAACCGGGGGTGCCGCCTGATGCAGTGGGAAACGGTTATCGGTCTGGAAGTGCACCTGCAACTGGCCACGCAGTCAAAAATTTTTTCCGGGTCGCCCATTGCCTTTGGAGCCGAGCCCAACACCCAGGCCAGCGCCGTCGACCTGGCCATGCCGGGCATGCTGCCGGTGCTCAACGCTGAGGCCGTGCGTATGGCAGTGATGTTTGGCCTGGGTATCGACGCCGAAATCGGTATGCGCTCGGTATTTGACCGCAAGAACTACTTTTACCCGGACCTGCCCAAGGGCTACCAGATCAGCCAGTTTTCCGACCCCATCGTCGGCAAGGGGGAATTCGAAATCCAGCTGGAGGACGGCAGCACCCGACAGATCGGCATCACCCGCGCCCACCTGGAGGAAGACGCCGGCAAATCACTGCATGAAGACTTTCACGGCATGACCGGCATCGACCTGAACCGCGCCGGCACTCCACTGCTGGAAATTGTCAGTGAGCCGGACATTCGCTCCGCGGCAGAGGCGGTGGCCTACCTCAAGGCCCTGCACAGCCTGGTGACCTATCTGGGTATTTCCGACGGCAATATGGCCGAGGGTTCCATGCGCTGTGACATCAATATTTCCCTGCGACCGCAAGGCCAGGCGGAGTATGGCACCCGGGCGGAAATCAAGAACGTCAACTCGTTCCGCTTTGTCGAGCGCGCCATTCGCCACGAAGTGGAGCGCCAGTCCGACATTCTCGAGGACGGTGGCAAGGTGGTACAGGAAACCCGGCTCTACGATGCCGACCGCGATGAGACCCGGCCCATGCGGAGCAAGGAAGTAGCCAACGATTACCGCTACTTCCCGGAACCCGACCTGCTGCCGATCGTCATCGACGAGGCGTACGTGGCGGCGATCAGGGACACCCTGCCCGAGTTACCGACCGCCAAGCGACACCGGTTTATGGACCAGTACGGACTCTCTGCCTACGACGCCAACGTGCTGGCAGACAGCCGCGAGCTGGCGGACTACTACGAGACTGTGGTGAGCGCCTGTGGTGACGCCAAGATCGCCGCCAACTGGGTACAGGTGGAACTGCTGGGCCAACTCAACAAAGCAGAACTGGCGATCAACGCCAGTCCGGTGTCGGCAACGGATCTCGGTGGCCTCATCGTCCGTATTCTCGACAACAGCATCTCCGGGAAAATTGCCAAGCAGGTATTCGAGGCCATGTGGCAGGGCGAGGGCAGCGCGGATGAGGTGATCGACGCCAGGGGCCTGAAACAGGTCTCTGACAGCGGCGCACTGGAAGCCATGGTGGATGACGTGATTGCCAACAATAGCGCCCAGGTGGAACAGTATCTGGCCGCCGACGAGGGCAAGCGCAAAAAACTGGTCGGGTTTTTCGTCGGCCAGGTCATGAAGGTATCCAAAGGCCAGGCAAACCCACAAATGGTCAATCAGCTACTGGCGAAAAAACTGGGCTGAATAGAGTGAGAGTTTCCGAATGAAGAAAGACAAGCAAAAAGTACTCGACGAGGTCTGGACAGAGGACCACGTAAAAAGCTTCCTCGAGGTCCGGCCGCACGATGGCAGTAACGAGGATTTTCACATGCTGCTCAAGGCCTACCAGAGCATGCGGGCAGCTGATTTTGAGTTGTTCGTGGGCTTTTTCAACGCCCAGCAACGCGATATCAATGCCCGCGGGCCCGACGGCGAAACCGTCATGGAGATCATTTCCAGGCACCGTCACGGCGCCGGGTATGCCGATATACTGAAGGCCGCCGGCGCGGGCTGAAGCGCTTACAGCGCTGCCAGAAAAATCCTCACCACCATCACCCATACGGCCAGTGACGACAGCAGGTAGACCAGAAAGCGGTGCATGACCCGGTTGTAGCTGCAGTGAATCAGGCTGTGGAGGATCCTGCCGCACACGAACACCCAGGCACAGGTCACGTGCAGACTGTCGACCTGGCCGAACAGGGTGAGGTAGAAACAGGTGACATAAAACACCACCGGCATCTCAAACAGGTTTTTGAAGTTGTTGGCGGCGGCGGACACATCGCCGGGGATGAGCGCCTGCACCTCCGCCGGTGTTTTCAACTGTTCCGCATCGACCTTGTTGGCGGTCAGGTAGCTCATCCTGGTGACGAACAGGGTAACCCATACCACCAGCGTTAATACCAGCATGACTGCGACCGGCAAGGCCAGCTCATTACTTAACAGCTCCATCGGTTCACCTCACGTGACGGTTTGTGTCGCCAACCTTCAAGTGGACAATATAGCACCGCATCCGGAGATATTCAGAGGTGCCCTGCGGCAGCCGATTTGCTATCCTACCGGCCCCAAAAAATTGCGCTGCGACAGGACATCAGGTGATTACCCTATACGGCATCAAAAATTGCGACACGGTCAAAAAAGCCCGGAAATGGCTGCAAGAGCGAGGTATCGAGTATCGCTTTCACGATGTGCGCGAGGAGGGCCTGAGCCGGGAAACCGTTAGCCGCTGGCTGGATGAGCTGGGCTGGGAAACCCTGGTAAACAAGCGCAGCACCACCTGGAAAGGGCTGGATCAGGCAGTTCGCGACAACATGGATGAGGACACCGCGCTGGATATCATTGTTGCCCAGCCAACCCTGTTCAAACGACCGCTGCTGGACATCGGGCACGAACGCCATTGCGGTTTTTCCGCGGCACGCTACCAGGACATCTTTAATCATCACACCCTGTAGGGTGCATCGAACACAGGTATTACAATGACAGATTCCGCTTTTGCCTTCGGACTGGGCGTGGGCACCCAGAACAGCAAGGGTGAGTGGCTGGAAGTCTTCTTCCCCTCCCCCTTACTGGCACCCTCCACAGAACTGCAGGCTGCGGCAGCCGGTTTTGACAGCAACACCGAGCTGGACGAAACCCAGTTGCGCGCACTGCAAACGGCGCTGAGCAAAGCCGGGGCCAACGACCAGGCGGCGCTGGCCGGACGCCTGCGAGACAACGGACGCCCGGCGGTGGCCGTGCTGCTGACTGAAGACGGCCCACCGGCCAACGTGCCGGAGGGCTACCTGAAGCTGCACCTGCTGTCGCACCGACTGGTCAAGCCCCACGGGACCAACCTGGACGGCCTGTTTGGTGTACTGCCCAATGTCGCCTGGACCAACGAGGGCGCGGTGGACGTCAACGAACTCGCCGAACGCCAGCTGTCCGCCAGGCTTCGCGGTGACCTGCTGGAGGTGAGCAGTGTCGACAAGTTCCCGAAAATGACCAACTACGTCGTGCCCGCCGGCGTTCGCATCGCCCACACCGCCCGGGTGAGGCTCGGCGCCCACCTGGGCGAAGGCACGACCATCATGCATGAAGGCTTCGTCAATTTTAACGCCGGTACCGAGGGGCCCGGCATGATCGAGGGTCGTATTTCCGCCGGCGTGATGGTTGGCCAGGGCTCAGACCTTGGCGGCGGCTGTTCCACCATGGGCACCCTGTCCGGCGGCGGCAACATCGTTATTTCCGTGGGCAGGGAATGCCTTATCGGGGCCAACGCCGGCATCGGCATTCCCCTGGGCGACAGGTGCACCGTGGAGGCCGGCCTGTTCGTCACCGCCGGCACCAAGGTCACCATGCTGGACGCCGATGGCATGCCGGTGGAAACCATCAGGGCCAGGGACCTGGCTGGCAAGCCAGACCTGCTGTTCCGGCGCAATTCCACGACCGGTGCCGTCGAGTGCCTGACCAACCGTTCCGCGATTGAGCTCAACGAGGAGCTGCACGCCCACAACTAGGGTACCTATACCGTGGATAAAACACTGTCACTGTGCTGCGACCTGATCCGCCTGCCTTCCGTAACCCCGGATGACAGGGGCTGCCAGGCGCTGATGATGGCCCGGCTGGAAGCGATCGGCTTTTGCTGCACACCACTGCGCTTCGGCGATGTGGATAACTTCTGGGCGGTGCGCGGCGCCAGTGGACCACTTCTGGCGTTTGCCGGACATACCGACGTCGTCCCCACCGGCCCGGAGTCCCAGTGGCACACGCCCCCTTTCGAACCCACCCTGATCGGGGACACCCTGTATGGCCGCGGCACTGCCGATATGAAGGCCAGCCTGGCGGCAATGGTGGTCGCCTGCGAAGAATTTGTTGACCGTCACCCGGATCATCACGGCAGGATCGGCTTCCTGATTACTTCCGACGAAGAAGGTCCCGCAGTGGATGGCACCGTGCGGGTTATGGAGTGGCTGCAGGAACAGCATGAACAGATTGACTGGTGTCTGGTGGGAGAGCCCTCCAGCACCCGTTCCCTGGGGGACGTGATCAAGAACGGCAGACGCGGGTCACTCAATGCCCGGCTGCGGGTCAAGGGAGTGCAGGGACACATTGCCTACCCCCACCTCGCTGACAACCCCATCCATCGCGCGACACCGGCACTGACCGCACTGGTGGCTGAGGTCTGGGACGAGGGCAACCGCTTTTTCCCGCCAACCTCCATGCAGATTTCCAATATCCATGGCGGCACCGGTGCGACCAACGTCATTCCCGGTGAGCTGGAGGTGGTATTCAACTTCCGCTTTTCAACCCAGGTCACTGACGTGGAATTACGGCAGCGTACCGAGGCCATCCTCGATGCCCACCAGCTCGATTACGAAATCGACTGGAGCCTGAGCGGCCAGCCCTTCCTCACCGCCAGTGGCGAACTGGTGGAGGCTGCGGTAGAGAGTATTCGCGAGGTCACCGGGCTCGAGACCGAGCTGTCCACCTCCGGCGGCACCTCCGACGGCCGCTTCATCGCCCCCAGCGGCGCCCAGGTCGTAGAACTGGGTCCGATCAACGCGACCATCCACAAGCTCAACGAGGAAGTCCATGCACCGGACCTGCCCCGGCTGGCGGCCATATACCGTGGCATTCTCGAGCGGCTGTTAGCCGAGGGCGTCCAGTAGTCCCTGGACGCCCATACGGGCGAGCTTCAGGTTGCCCTCACCCGGAACCACCAATACCCTGTCGCTGTTCATCGCTGCCAGGCTGGCCGCCACGACTTCCCCTGGCTCCATCCACATTTCGTCCGGAAACGCCTCCGGGGAAAAACCCTGTTGCTTCATGGGTTCATGTATTTCCGTGCGCACCAGACCGGGACACAGGGCCTGCACCCGGATACCGGTATCCGCCAGTTCACGCTGCAGTGACAGGCTGAAATAATTGAGAAAGGCCTTGCTGCCACCGTATACCGGCAGCATGGCCCCGGGCAGGAAAGAGCCCAGGGAAGAGACATTGATGATGTGCCCGACCCCTTTCTCGCGCATAAAGGGCAACGCCGCCCTGGTCAGGGTAATGGTGGCGTTACAGTGCAAATCGACCATGTCACGCTGCCCGCCTATGGGCAAATCGATAAAATGCCCATAGGTCCCAAAGCCGGCATTATTGACCAGGATGTCCACGGGCCCCTTCTGGCGCAGCATTTCCATGGTATGGGCCACGCCCTCCACTGTCATCAGGTCTGCCTCGACCCCATGCACTGCTACCTGTCCTGACAGCTCCTGCTGCAATGCCAGCAGCCGATCGCGGCGCCGGGCCACCGCAATAATCATGTCGCAGCGGCCAGCCAGCTGACGACAAAATTCCTCACCGAGTCCGGAGGATGCGCCGGTCACCAGCGCAATGGTCTTCTGTTCGGCCATTATGGGTATCTCCTGTTAGGTCGTTGCCGGGGATAGTAGCGGTTAGCGCCGGGGCTGTCCCTGTCAATTGAGGCCGGAAAGCACATGCACATCATAGCGCACGGCCTTACCCTTGATGCTGTGGGAGGGTTTCACGTCGGCCAGGGAAGCGGCCCTGGGCGGGCGCTTGACCACCACCCTCGCCACCGGACTGGCCAGAGCCCAGTGCAACAGGTCCTCGTTGCTGTCCGGCTCCTCCTGCAACAGGAACTGGAACAGGGCCATCTCCTTCTTCACGGCTGCGCGCTGATCGCGCTGCCTGAACATCGGGTCCAGGTAGATCACGTCAAAGTCCTGCAATTGTTCCGCCGGCAGTTCCATGGCATCGCTCGCCACCAGGGTCATGCGGGCGGCTGCGCCGGCAAGCCAGGGGTCGGTAGACGACTGAGCCAGCTGCAGACCACTGCGGAGCATGGCCGCCACCACCGGGTGGCGCTCACACAGGGTGACCTGCGCGCCCAGGTCAGCGAGTACAAAACTGTCGCGCCCCAGACCGGCGGTCGCGTCGAAAACGCGGAGCCCGTCTTTCTTGCCGATGCCGACCGCCCTGCCCAGTAACTCGTTGTGCCCCGCACCCCGACGATGACGCATAGTCGATTCGCCAAAGTCGACGCTGACCGGTCCCGGAGCCTGCTTGCCGGTCAGCTGCAGTGCAATCCCATTGACATACACCAGCAGCACGGCCCTTGCCGAGGTGCAGCGACGGGGGTCGGTAGACAGCGGCAGCAAAGGCAGGTCCAGTTCTTCTGCCAGTTCGCCCGCCGGACCGCGGGACAGATCGTCCCCCGGACAAACGGCCAATAAGGAGGGCGCTGGTGGTGTTTTCTTCACCCGGGAAATAACGCTCAGTCCTCGACGATTCTGGACTTGCGTTTCTGCAGCAGGTTGGCCAGGTCATCGAACAGTTCCTCGGCGCTCGCCGCAGGTGTCTTCGCTGCGGCCTGTTCCTCGATCTGCTCTGTCGCCCCACCTGCTTCTTCACCTTTATCGGCGATTCCCGCCAGCCGCGCATCATCCAGGCCCAGCAGTAACTCGGCCCCCTCCAGGCTGACCTTCAGTTGCAGGTTGTAGGCGTAGTGATTGAGGCCATGCTTGTCGACGATGCGGAAGCGACGGGGCGCGGTTTCACCCGCTTCGTCGCGGCTTTCGCTCAGCCAGCACTGGATAGAAGATACCTGCTTGCTGGAAAGCTGTGTTCCCGCCACGGCCGCCAGGCCGCGATTGCAGGCTGCGACAAAAGCCGGTGTTGCCAGGGTTTCCGATAGCAGCGGCCCGTCACCCGGACAAGCGGAAAAATCCCCGACCAATATCTGCTCTGCAGCGGCCAGCTCGACCATCCGCGCAAGCTCGATAGTGACATCACCGACGATGTAACTGAACACCGTGGGATTCACACCCTCCGCCTGATACAGCTCATAGTGGCCACCCACATGATACGCAGTGCGTATTACCGGTACGGTATTACCCCGGGAAGCGGCGCGGGCCACCGCATTGTCGGCCACCACCAGCAGCATGAAGTAGAACAGGTCCTGGTCCGCCTGCGGCCCGAGGCTGCGATTCCAGATGTAATAGCCGTCGCCCGTCGTGGTGCGGGCGAAGTTGATCTCGATACCCCGGGCGAGCAGCTTGTTGTAGGCAGAATTCAGCGAGTAGGACAGGCTGTTGAGCTGACTGGCCTGCTCGAACGGGGTGTGCAGCGAAAATTCGACGATGTCGAACAACAATACCGCCCGGTTCTCCACATAGCTCAACCCGTAGCGCCTGATGAGTTGTTCAACCGCTTCCAGCACCAGGCGTTCCTCACTGAGGGCGGTATTCAGCTTGATGAAAGTGGGTGCCACCCCCAACCGGCGGGAGACAGCAAACATTTCTTCCCGGGTTTTGCGTCGCTGGCCGGAAATCAGCGCCCGGATGTAGGCTTCGTTGCCGATATGCTCGGCATCGTCGGCGCAGTAGTTACCGAGAAAGTAATGCGGGACAAATATAACCAGCAGCCCGCGCTCGTCCGCGCTCCAGCAAAGGACGATATTCTGCCCCAGCCGCCACTGCTTGCGCAGGGTTTTTTCCAGGGTTTTCAGGTTACCTCGCTGTACCAGCGATATCGCGTCGCTGCCCGCACCCTGGTCAGTCGGGGAACCGTCACTGGTTTTTTCGGACTCTGTCATCAAGCTTTCCATATTTGACCGAATGCAGTGCTATTATAGGTAGCCTGTCCGGTTGGGGCCATGACCAAATTGGTCCCACGCGGGTACCTGGAAGGTCCGGAGAAACGAGGAAAGATGCGCTGGTTTTTGACAACGCTGTTACTGCTGCTGGGCAGCGCTTGCGGTGACCTCGATTTCAAGGTCAATGACCGGGTCGTATACTCACCGCGTCCGCTGCTTTCCGGCTTCGAACTGGCGGACGCCGCTCTGCAGGCCTGTGTCGAGCAGGCCGTTATCGACCAGAAAGTCACCCTGGCCAGGGAATTGCGCAGCCTCAACTGCAGCCACGCCGGAATTACCAGCCTGCAGGGCCTGGAGATATTCACCGGCCTGCAACAACTGAAACTGTCCGCCAACGAGATACGCAACCTGACTCCGCTGGTGCAGCTCTCCTCTCTGGAAGCACTTTATCTGGACGATAACCAGGTGGTGGACCCGGTACCCCTGTATGAATTGCTGTCCCTGAACACGCTCGATCTCTCCGGCAACGGGGAGCTGCAGTGCCCCTCGGGCAATGCTTTCTTTCGCCTGAATGAACTCATCCTGCCGGAGCATTGTGCACGCTGATGTGGTTTCGCTGGATATCCTTTCTTCCGTTCAGCCTGCTCTATGCGCTGGCCTGGCTGTGCTATCTGCTGCTCTACTACGTCTTCCGCTATCGCAGAGAGGTGGTCAGGACCAATCTGGCCAACGCGTTCCCGGAGAAGTCTGTTGCTGAGCGCCGCAAACTGGAAAAGGCATTCTATCTGCGCCTGAGCCAGGTGGCACTGGAAATCATCAAGGCCCGACGCATGCCGGCCGAGGCGTTCCTGCAGCGGGCCCGCTTTACCAATCCGGAATTGCTGGAGCGATACAGTGAAAATTTCAGCAAATCGGTGATCGTCCTCACCATCCACCAGGGCAACTGGGAATGGATGCTGCACGGTGCCACCACCCGGTTCCAGATTCCTATCGACCCGGTCTACAAGCCGCTGCACAATGCATCGGTAGACAAGCTGATCTATGAGATTCGCAGCCAGTTCGGCTCCCGGCCCCTGTCGATGGATGAGTCGGTGAAGGACATCATCCGCAGGCGCCGGGAGTTTCGCGTGTTTGTCATGGTGGCAGACCAGTCGCCGATTCGCAGTGAGCGTGGCTACTGGACCCTGTTTATGAACCAGGAGGCGAACTTCTACCTGGGCGCGGAAACCATTGCCAAAATGGCGCGATTCCCGGTCCTCTTTGCCCAGTGCCGACGGCGTCGCACGGGTTACTACGACATTGAATTCAAGGAAGTGGCCACACCGCCGTATGACAAGGAAGCCAATGACATCACGGATCGCTATGTCGCCCTGGCGGAAGAAGCGATCCGCAGCGAACCGGAAAGCTGGCTGTGGAGCAACCGACGCTGGAAACGCGATCGGGCAAAGGAAGCCGCCATGGAGCAGGACGCGTCCTGACCGCAGAGCGGCATAATTCCCAAAACGTCGATTGCGTACAGCGGACGAACAATTTTGTACTAGAATTTCCCTATTATCCCCGTGGAGACTGTCATGCGTAAAGCCCTACCCTTGCTTCTGGCATCACTACTGTTGATTCCCGCGGGTTCTGTCAGCGCGGCAAGTGACGCCGAGCGGATTGAGCTGCTGGAAGCACAGCTACGCCAGCAGCAACAGCTACTCGACGCCATGCGCCTGGAACTCGAACAACTCAAGTCGAGCCAGCAAGAGACGGGGACGACGGTCTCGGAGATCGTGGAGAGCCGCGTTGCCGACGCAGAGGATCGGGCGAGAGCGGAAATGGAGCCTACGGCGCAGGCGGCACGGGAAGCGGGCGACCTGGCCGCCCTGCGGCTGTACGGGCACATGCAGCTGGATGCGATTTACGATTTCAAGCGCGTAGATCCCACCTGGGAATCCACCCTGAGACCATCCACCATTCCCACCGTGGAGGACACTTTCGGCCCCAACGGCAACACCATCATCAGCGTTAAACAGACCCAGCTGGGTTTCCGGGGCGCGACTCCCACGCCGCTGGGCAACGTGCAGTCCTGGTTCGAGTTTGATTTTTTCGGTAGCGGATCCGATGCCGGCGACACCAAATTCAACCTGCGCCATGCGTGGATCGAGCTCGGTTCGCTCGGTTTCGGCCAGACCAACAGCAACTTCATGGATATCTCCATCTTCCCCAATATCATCGACTGGTGGGGGCCGGCGGGCATGATATTCAACCGTAATCCACAGATTCGCTACACCTGGGACGTCGACGACGGGACAGAGTTTGCGATCGCCGCGGAAAAACCCAACGGCAGCTTCAACAGCGGAGTGTTCGGCGAGCTGTCGCCGGAATTTGACGACATCGTAAAACCCCGCACCCGCTATCCGGACATCACCGCCCACTGGCGGGATAGCTACGACTGGGGCCACTACCAGATTGCCGGGGTGCTGCGGCGCCTGGAGGTTGAAGCGCGAGGTTTACCGGACGCGCCAAGGCCGGACAAGGAAACCGGCTGGGGCATCAATCTCACCGGCGTGATCAATACCGTTGGTGAGGATCAGCTCAAACTGGGCCTGGTATACGGCGAGGGAATTTCCAGCTTCTTCAACGACGGCGGTGTGAACCTGGCCCCCGAAGACGGGGAAGCTGCCGCGGTTCCGGTGCTGGGGGTAACCGCCTACTATGATCGCTACTGGTCCTCGAACTGGTCGTCTTCCTTTGGCTTTTCTGTCAACGATGCGGACCCGCGCAACCAGCAGGCCGATGATGAGTTTGACACTGGCATTTACGCCAGCGCGAATCTGCTTTACACCCCCTACCCGCAATTCCTGATTGGCCCTGAGTTCCTCTACGGCAGGCACGAGGACGTCGGGGGTCGCAGCGGTGAGGACTACCGGATTCAGTTCACCGTGAAACACAGGCTGGGCAAGACCTTTTAGACACGGAGAGACACAACCTTGAATATTGCCGTCAGAACCATCGCCCTGCTCGCCGCGCTACAGCTGGGCGCCTGCTCCGCCAACGGTTCGCTGGAGCCAGCAGGCGAAGCGGACAGTTCCTTCAGTGTTGTTGAGGCCAGTTTTGCCGACATGCAGGCGGCCATGGCAGACGGCAGGACCAGCTCGCGGGAAATCGTCGCCCAGTACCTGGCCCGGATTGAAAAATACGAGCCACAGTTGCACGCCACCCTGGCGGTGAACGGCGATGCGCTGGCCGAGGCAGAACAACTCGACCGGGAGCGGGCCGCGGGCAATCTGCGCGGCCCCCTGCACGGCATACCCATCGCATTGAAGGACAACATTCACACCACTGACATGCCCACCACCGGGGGAGCACTGGCTTTCAAGGACTACACCCCGCCCTATGAAGCCACCCTGGTCAGTAAACTGCGCGAGGCAGGCGCGGTCATTATTGCCAAGACCACGTTGACGGAACTGGCCAACTGGGTCGCCACCGGCATGCCCAACAGCTACAACGCCGTGCGCGGTTATGGCTACAACCCCTACGACCCTCGCCCTGACCCCCGCGACGGTTTCGACGACGGGCGCGCGGTACTGGACACCGGCGGCTCCAGTTCGGGTATTGGTACCGCCGCCAACTTGTGGGCTGCCAACGTGGGGACAGAAACCTCGGGATCCATCGAGATACCCGCCAACAACACCTTGCTGGCGGCCATCAAGCCCACCGTGGGCAGGATCAGCCGCCACGGCATTATTCCCATTACCGCCGACCAGGACACCGCCGGCAGCATGGCCAAATACGTGGCGGACGCAGCCACCCTGCTGGCGGCCATGGAAAGTGTCGACCAACATGACCCGGCCACCGGCATCTGCCCTCCGCCGGCTGACGGCAGCTATTCTTCGAACCTGCGCCCCGGCGCCCTGGAAGGCGCGCGCATTGGCATCCCCCGGGCCTACTATTACCAGCCCGTGGTGCCGCCGGGCGAAACGGAGCCGGTCGGCGGCCTGTCACCCCGGGAACACGCCGCAATGACCAGAGCGCTCGCAGTGCTGCGACAACAGGGGGCGGTGATTGTGGACCCGGCGAACATTCCCAGTGTCGTTAATCCGGTAGCGGCAGATAACCAGTTGCTGTTCCAGAACTGCTTCGACCTGGCCAACAGCAAGGGCCAGGACGCAAACTGCTCGGTCATTCTGAAGTACGGCATGAAGCGCGATTTCAACCTCTGGCTGGACAGCCTGGGAGACAGCGCCCCGCTGGCCTCCCTCACTGCGCTGCGGGAGTTTAACCAGGCCCATCACGAGCAAAATGCGATCCGCTACGGCCAGGCGCAACTGGACATTTCCGACGAGATGGACGTGACGGCAGACAGGGGCCGCTGGCGCGCCGACCGCGACAAGGATATCCGTCTGTCCCGCACCGAGGGTATCGACGCCGTGCTCGAGGCGCACCGGCTCGATGCCCTGCTCCTGCCCTCCTGGAAAGGTGAAAACATTCTCAATAAAGCGGGCTATCCCGCGGTCGTCGTGCCGTTCACCACGGTCGGCAATACGCTGCAACCGCCATTGCCGGCCGGATTTGACCCGCAACCCATGCCGTTCGGCGTGAGTTTTATCGGCACCGCCTGCTCCGAACCCAGGCTGATCGAACTGGCCTACGCCTTTGAGCAGGCAACCCGGGCCCGCAGGCCGCCCACGCAGTTTCCGTGAGGACAGTCACCCCCGTCCTGACCGGCCTGTTGCTGGCCACACTGGGAGGCTCCCGTGCGCTGGCGGCTACGCTGGATACAAAGACCCTGGAAACCGCGGTCGAGGGTGCCTATCAAGCCTACCGCCACCTCGAAGACGGGGAACCCGCGCAGTACATTCCCGCACTGGCCACGGCTGACCCGGACCGCTTTGCGATTGTCCTGATGACGGTCGATGGCAAGGTCATCACCCGGGGCGACAGCGATGTGGCCTTCCCCATCATGTCTGCCGCCAAACCCTTCACCGCGGCCCTGGTGATGCAGCAGCGCGGCGCCCAGGCGCTGGTAGACGAGCTCGGGGTGGAACCCACGGGTGATCCCTTCAATGCGCTGACTGGCATAATCCGCACACGCCATGAACCACTGAACCCGCTGGTCAATGCGGGGGCAATCACCGCTGTGAGCATGATCCGGGTCGAGGAACCCCGGCAGCGCTGGCCCCTGCTGCTCGATTACCTCAGCAGGTTTGCCGGGGAACCGCTGCAATTGCAGGATGCTGTCTACCAATCGGTCTCGACCAGTAACTATCGCAATCGTGCGCTGGTGAATCTGCTGCAACAGGAAGACTGGCTGGAGGCGGAAGCCGACACCACCCTGGATATCTACAACAGGCAGAGTTGCGTGGCGGTGACCGCGCAGCAACTCGCTGTCATGGGCGCCACTCTCGCCAATGCCGGCGTCAATCCTGTCACCCGGGAGCCGGTGCTGGCCCCTGAGCTGGTGATGCAGGTACTGGCGCTGATGACGCTGAATGGCTTTTACGACGAGTCCGGATGGTGGGCATTCACCGCGGGGCTGCCAGCCAAGAGCGGTGTGGGTGGCGGCATTGTGGCGGTGGCCCCGGGAGAGCTGGCGATCGCCACCTACTCGCCCCGGCTATCGCCGGCGGGCAACAGTATGCGCGGCATGCTCGCTATTCAGGCTATTTCCCGCGAACTCGGACTCAGCCTGTTCAACCCCGGTACTGCCTACGACAGCACTGCGGATTCCAGCACAGCGCCGTAACGGTGGCGTCAGCCAGTCGGTCTATCCGCTAGACCTGCAGCCAGTCAAAGCCGTCGACCTGATCCGCCCAGACCACCGGTTCCAGAGAGTCGAGCACCGAGGCCAGGGCGAGTTCGGCAGACTCCCTTGAATTGTTTTTTTCACTGATGTGGGCAACCACCAGGTTGTTCAACTGCTCGGTGCACTCGAGCTGCCGCAGCAGGGCAGCCGCCTGGGTGTTATTCAGGTGACCCCAGTCCCCCCCCACCCGGCGCTTGAGCTGGGGGGGATATTCCCCCGCCAGCAGCATATCCAGGTCGTGATTGAATTCCAGCAGCAGGCTGTGGCAATCGCGGTAATGTCCCACCACATGCGGGGTAATGCACCCCAGGTCAGTCAGTATGCCCAGCGAACGGCCATTGGCGCTCAACCGGAACTGACAGGGTTCCGCCGCGTCATGGGGAACTGTCACCGTCTGCACCCGCACGTCGCCTATCACCAGTTCATCGTCGGCATTGAAGCAATGCAACCGGTGGGCGCCGTCCACGCGGCCGGTGGCCGCGGTCCCGTGGGTCAGGTAAACAGGGATTTGGTATTTTGCCGAAAGCCGGGCCACGCCGGCGCAATGATCGCCGTGCTCATGGGTGACCAGGACCCCCTGCAACTGGTCCGGAGAGAGACCCAGGCGCTGCATTCTGCGGGTCGTTTCCCGCAGGGAGAAACCGCAGTCGATCATCAGTGTTGTCTCCCCGGCCTGCACCAGGGTAGCGTTACCCTTGCTGCCGGAGCCCAGGGAGGCGAACCGCATAGCCGTCAGTTGATATTGCCTTTGATCAAGGTCAGCAGCGCCTGCCTGTCCCGCTTTTCGAGCGGGGCGGTGGCCTCTGCCGCAGGTTTCAGGAAAATGGCCACATTGCTCTCGTCATCGGCTTTCACACTGACAATAAAGGGCTGCCCGGCCTGGGGATGTTCCTCCTCGCTGTCGAAGAGCCAGTCGAACCAGCCATCGTCATCCTCACCCTGCGGGCCGAGGAAAGTCGCATAATAAATGCCGCTGCTGCGATCACGATCGGTGATTTCAAAGGTCGATTTTTCCAATCCCCGTCCCAGCGAGGCCCAGGCACGATCGAAGGGCAGCGCCAGCTGGATATAGGATTCGCCAGTACTGGATTCCTGGATGGAGATTTTGCCGGAGGCGTTGATCGCCTGTTCGGCCACCATGGATACCGGCGCGGTACCGGCACTGTTGGCAATGTACTGGGCCAGGGCCTGCAGTATCTCCGATTCCTGCTCGACATTGTCGGAACTGCCGGGCCAGTTATCGACATCACCGACCTGATTCTGCTGCAACACGTGTAGTTCGCTGTTGCCGCGCTGGACACCCTGTTCTATGCGCACTTTAAAGCGACTTGCCATGGCCGCGCTCTCCAGCGCAAGCCAACCGGTTTCCATGGTTCCGGCCCGGGCGTCCACCCGGGCAACAGGAATACCGGCACTGGCGAAAAAGCTGCGGACCTGCGGCCAGACCTGGCCGGGGGCCTCTGCCACCAGGATCCATGACTCCTCTCCCAGGCGCTGGATGCGAACGATCTCGTCCTCCGCCCCCGCCGCCAGGGGAGTGGGCCGGGGAACCTCGAACTCCTCCGTTGCCAGCAGGGCATTTTCCACCGGCGGGACCGGGTAGATTTCCTGCAGGGCATCACTGTCCTTGTGTTCAGGAACCGTGATGACCGGCATGTCCGGCGCTTTCTTGTAATCCTCGGACTTGTCCCGAAAGACGCCCTGGTCACCGAAAAGGTAGCCACAGCCGGAAAGGGAAACCAGCAGCGCGCCGGCGGTTAGATTGCGAGTCAGGGCTGGGATATTCATTAAACTGATGCGGCCTCCAGGGCTGCCTTCACCTCGGCGTGAAATTTCGGGTCCAGGGGGGTCAGCGGCAGGCGGATGCCTTCCTCGATCAATCCCTGTTGCCACAGGGCCCACTTCACCGGTATCGGGTTTGCCTCCAGGAACAGGGCACGGTTTAGCGGGGTAAGCCTGTCATTGATCGCGGTGGCCGCTTCGCGGTCACCTGCTGCCGCGCTGGCACACAGCTGGGCCATTTGCCGGGGGGCCACGTTGGCCGTGACCGATATATTGCCCTTACCCCCCGCCAGGATCAGTTCCATTGCGGTGGGGTCGTCGCCGGAATATACGGCAATGTGGTCGCCACAGCGGGCAATCAGGTCGCGTCCTCGATCGAGATCACCGGTTGCATCCTTGATACCGACAATATTGTCAATGGAAGCCAGTTGCTCGACCGTGTCATTGTGCATGTCCACAGCAGTCCTGCCGGGCACATTGTACAGCACCTGGGGGATCGCCACTGCCTCGGCCACCGCTTTGAAGTGCTCGTAAAGGCCACGCTGGGTGGGGCGGTTGTAGTAGGGAGTCACCAGCAGGCAGGCGTCAGCACCGGCGTCGGCCGCGGCCCGGGTGAGCTCAATGGCCTCCCAGGTGGCATTGGCGCCGGTCCCGGCAAGAATCGGCAGCTTGCCGCCGACATGGTCCACGGCATGCCTGATGACCTGGCAGTGCTCGGGAACACTCAAGGTGGCACTTTCACCGGTCGTACCGACGGCACCGATGGCACCAGTACCGGCTTCGATATGCAGGTCCAGGAGGCGCTCGAGCGCCTCCCAATCGACGCTGCCGTCTGGGTGCATTGGCGTAACCAGGGCGACGATACTGCCGGTAATCATTCGAACTCTCCGAAAATGCTGACGGGGACCACCTGCCGTGGCCCGTCCGTGGGGAAGATGGCCATTATCCATGTCGGCGCAGCAATGACAACCGGCTTGGGTCAAAATGCCAGCGGCTGCTATGCTTCGAAAAAACCTGTGGAGGTAGCACCATGATCCTTTTATCTCGCGCACTGCTGGTCCTGCTGGCCTGCACCCTGGTGGCGGCTCACGCAGCCCAGGCACAGGATGAACCTGATGTCAGTGAGCCGACGGCCATCGACAGGCAATACATGCAGCATCAACGACAGCAACTCGACGAGCTTGCCGCGCGTCACTACGGACGCCGGTTTACCGGCGACAAGGACGGGGACCTGGCCCTGCTGCAGCGTCTGCTCGATGACCAGCTGGTTCGCGGCGACCAGACCGAGCAACTGCAGGGGATGGGCATTATTCTGGGTGACCTGCTGGCCCGTGAACAGGGACTGCACTGGGTGGTCTACGAGGACAAACTGGGGCGCAGCCGGGCCCTGCGCTACCGGGAGACGGATAACTACCTGTTCCCGGTTACCATGATTTCCCGGCGACGGGAGGTGGGCAATACGACGCCGGTAGCTGACATTTACCAAAAAGCGGAGGATGCTATCAGCGAGGCACTGCCACCGCTGCCCTTTCAGCAGTAAACAACATGGCATTTGCCCCCGGAAATTATTAGACTGAACCCTCTTCCCAGCGAGCAACGCGACTGCATGAGCCAACTGCCACCCGGATTCGACCTGCTGACCGATGACCGGGACAGCGCCGTGCTTCAGCTGACCGGTGACTGGATCCAGGGCCAGACGCACCGGGACTTCCAGGTGTTAAAGGATGAGCTCTGCTGCCTCACCGCGCCGGAACTGGTGGTGGATGGTTCCAGGCTGGGCCGCTGGGATTCGATTCTGATGGCATTCCTGCTCCAGTCCTACAACCAGTGCCAGGAAGACAACATACGTTTCACCACCCGCAATCTCCCCGACGGGGTGAATCAGCTGCTGGACGTGGCGACCGCTGTACCTCCACATGCACCATCGGCTGCCAGCAGCCCACCGTGGTACAACGCACTCAGTCCGGCGCGACTCGTCAATGAGCTACGCCATCACGGCAGGGAGGCACTGGCATTCCTCGGCGAGCTCAGCATCGCCCTTTGGCGGCTGGCGCTGGGGCGGGCCAACACCCGCTTCAGCGACTTCAGGCAGTTCTGCTACCAGGCCGGTCCCGATGCCTTTGCCATCATCAGTCTTACCAGCGTGCTCGTGGGCATGATTCTCGCCTACCTGGGTGCGGTCCAGTTGCAGCAGTTCGGGGCCGAGATTTACGTCGCTGACCTGGTGGTCATCGGTATGCTCAGGGAGATGGGGGCGCTGATGGCCGCCATCGTCATGGCGGGCCGAACAGGGGCCGCCTATGCCGCCCAACTGGGCACCATGCAGGGCAACGAGGAAATCGATGCTATCAGCACCATGGGCGTTTCGCCCATGGAGTTCCTGGTCGTGCCGCGCTTGCTGGCGCTGGTGGTAATGATGCCCTTACTCACCCTGTACGCCAACTTGTTGGGCATTATCGGCGGCGGCATCGTTGCCGGCGGAATGGGAATTGCACCACTGATGTTCATTTCCGAGGGAGAGTCGGCGCTCGGTATGCACCATCTTATCGTGGGGCTGATCAAAAGCGTGGTGTTCGGCCTGCTGATCGCCGTGGCCGGTTGCCGCTCCGGCATCAACAGTGGCCGCAGCAGTGCCGCGGTCGGCCAGGCGGCTACCGAGGCGGTGGTGACCGCCATCGTTTACCTGATCGTCGCAGACGCGGCCATCAACATCATCTGCCAGCAACTGGAGATCTGATGAGCGATCCGCACATCCAGATTCGCAACCTGACCATGGCCTACGGGTCACGGGTGATTCAACAGGACCTTGATTTCGACATCAATCGCGGCGATATCTTTGTCATCATGGGAGGCAGCGGTTGCGGCAAGAGCACCCTGCTCAAACACATGCTGGGCCTGCTACAGCCCCGGCAGGGTGACATACTCTACAACAACGAGAGCTTTGTTAATGCCAGCCCCAAGCAGCAGGACAGTATGCGCCAGCGCTGGGGCATCACCTACCAGAGCGGCGGACTGTTCAGCGCCATGACACTGGCGGAGAACGTCAATCTGCCGCTCCAGCTCTACACCAGTTATTCCGACGCCGACCGGGCTGACATCATCGCCTACAAGCTCGCGCTGGTGGGCCTGGCGGGTTATCAGGAGTACTACCCCTCGGAAATCAGCGGCGGCATGCGCAAGCGGGCAGCCCTGGCGCGGGCGATTGCCCTGGAGCCGGAAATCCTGTTTTTCGATGAACCCTCCGCCGGCCTGGACCCGATCAGTTCATGCCTGCTGGATGACCTGATAGAGCAGCTACATGATTCAACCGGCGCAACCGTGGTGATGGTGACTCACGAACTACCGAGCATATTCGGCATCGCCACCAACTCGGTGTATCTGGATGCGAGCAGCAAGACCATGATTGCCTACGGCGACCCAAAACAACTCAGAGACCACAGTGACCAGCCAGTTGTGAGACAATTCCTGGCGCGCGAGTCAGGCTCGCTGCAGGAGGAGCAAGTATGAGTGAAAAACCCCAAACGGTCGCCATTGGCGCGTTTGTCTTCGGTGGTCTGCTGATCGCCATCAGCGCCGTTATCTTTGCCCTCGGCACCGGCTTTGGCAAGGAACGCTCCACCGTGGTGATGGTGTTCGAAGGTTCGGTAAAGGGCCTGGCGATCGGCGCTCCGGTAGCCCTGCGCGGCGTGCAAATCGGACAGGTCACCGATATCGAGCTGATCCTGGACTCGGACACAGCAGAGCTCATCATGCTGGTGGAGGCGGAACTGCGCGGTGAAAATATCCGCCGCACCGGCACCAATACCGAGGGCCTGACCGAGGAGCTGATCTCCCGTGGTCTGCGCGCACAGCTCAACACCCAGAGCATGCTCACCGGGCTGCTCTACGTGCAGCTGGACTTCCACCCTGACAGCGAACTCATCCTGGCGACTATCGAGTCTCCGCACCTGCAGATCCCAGCCATTCCCACGGACCTGGAACGTTTTGCCCGCAAGCTGGAATCCATCGATTTCGCCAAGGTAGCCGCCGACCTGGAAGAAATCGCAGCGGGAGTCAACAGCTTCATCACCGCTGAGGCCTTCCAGGCACTACCCGGCCAACTGCAGGACACCCTGGCTTCGGTGAGCGGCCTGACTGAGCAATTACAGGGGCAACTCGCCAGCACCGGACCAAAGCTGGACGCGGTGCTAGATGGCGCCGCAGTCACCGTGGACACCGCCAATGTCGAGCTGCCGCGACTGGCGGAACTGGTGGCAGGCAACCTGGAAGTCCTTGAACGGGCCATCGCCTCTTTTGAATCCGGGATGCGCAGTATCGACGAATTGGTGGACTACGATTCGGCCACCGTCCACGAGCTCAACCGCGCTCTGCGCGATCTGTCACAGGCGGGCCGGGCGTTGCAACAGCTGGGCCAGGCCCTTGAAGAACAACCGGAGTCGCTGATTCGCGGCAGGAGTGATGACCAGTGATAACTAGCGGACCGATCAAACTGTGGCTCGCACTGGGCCTGTTGCTGACGCTTGTTGCCTGTGGCAGCACGCCTCCGGCCCGGCACTACAAACTCAGCGCCCAGGGATCACTACCGGCGGCTTCCACCGGGCCCGCGCTGGGTGTGGGGCCGGTGAGTATTCCCCAGTACCTGGACCGGGACGGTATCATCCGCAGTGATGGCGCCAACGGCCTGCGGATTGCCAGCACTGAACGCTGGGCGGAACCCCTGGACCAGGGCATCACCCGGGTGCTGAGCCTCAACCTGGCGGGGTTGATGGAGACGCAGAACATCCAGCCATTTCCCTGGCACCCCAGACGCCAGCCGGACTTCGGGGTTAAAATACGCGTGCTGGCCATGGATGCCGACTCGACCCAGGCAACCCTGCTCACCGAGTGGCTGCTTTACCGGGTAAGCGACGGACAGGCCCTGCAGCAACGGCTGGAGGCCTACAGCAGGACGTTCAGGGTGGCAGATCCTGACGCCGGTGAAATTGCCGCCGCCTACAGCGAATTGCTCTATCAGCTGAGCGGAGACATCGCCGACGCACTGTCGCCACTTGCAACCGCGGTCAACAGGCCGGACAGCGCCGAATAATTGCCGCCCCGGCAGGCGCCCGGTTAGAAATCGTCGCTGCGTAACATGGCGTCAGAGCCGCCATCGACAAACACTACCGAACCGCAGACAAAGTTTGCGTCCTCGCTGAGCAGAAAGCGCATGACATTGGCAATCTGCTCCGGCTGGGCAGTCCCTCCCCAGGGCACACTCTTGCCGAAGGCCTGCATGGCCGGCCCCAATTCATCATCGGACATTACCTGCTCCGACAGTGGTGTCCGGGTGATTCCGGGAGCAACCGCATTCATCCGCACCCCCGCCCGGGCATAGGAGACAATATTGCGTCGCATCCAGGTGGTGACGGCGCGCTTGGAACCCGCGTAGGCAGTGTGACCGTCACGGATTTCAATGTGGGCACAGGCGGCCAGTTCGTCACCCGCGAGGCAGGCATCCACAAACGGGTCATCACGGGGAATCATGGGAGCGGAGTTGGAAGCGACGATCAGCACGCTGCCGCGCTTCATCGCAACCAGGTCTTTCAGCCCCTCTACCGTCGCCACCACCGCGAAATAGTTGACCTGTGCGATCAGCGACAGCGGCCTGGCAACCGGCGGCAGGCCGGCGCAGGGAATGAAGCCGTCCAGTCCGTCGGGGGCGCGTTCGCGAATCCCGGCAATGGCGGCCTCCCGTCCCTCTGCGGTGGAGAGGTCGGCGATCACGTCCCCGGCTTTGATGTCGACAGAAACAAGCTCATGGCCCGCCGCAAGTAACTGGCTCTTTAATGCAGCGCCAATACCGGTGGCTGCACCCGTGATGGCATAAATACCCATGTCAACATTCCCGCTCAATCAATGAACCGGCATTCTCTACCATCGGCACGGGTGTGCCCATGACCCCCGTAAATGCTTTTCAGCCTGGTTTAAGATTTCGTATGAAAAATGGCGGGAAAGTACAAAAACCAATCAACGACAGCATAAAATGGCACAGCCGTCCCGCTTCTGGGTTAAAATGCCCCGTGTCCATTAACCAATAAGAAACAAGAAATCAGTAGAAATAACAACAGCCTGACAGGTTCCAGAGCCGACCACTGGCGAGCCCTCAATCGCCGTGGACTGATCAGGACCGGAAAACGGCGCATCACACTAACAAATGCGAGACCTGAAAAATGACCAACCAACCCCCTTTCCGCCGGGCGGCCCCCGCGTTGCCTTCGCCACTTTTCCGAGCCGTGAAATCTGCCACACTGATACTGGGCGCCTCCACATTCGCCGTCACCGCGCTGGCCCAGGAAGAAGCCAGTCAGGGTCGTTACAACCTGCAGCTGGAGGAGATCATCGTCACCGCCCAGAAGCGGGAAGAAAGTTTTATGACCGTACCCGGAGCGGTGAACGCTTTCACCGCCCAGGACATGGTTAACACCGGCGCCGCCACCATCCAGGACATCGACGCCTTCATGCCCGGTGTGGAGATCGGCGACGCGGTAGGCGGTTCCACCCAGCTGGGTATTACCGTGCGCGGTGTCAGCAGCCCCAACATCAGCTCTGGCCAGGACCCTTCGGTCGCGACCTTTTACGACGGCTCCTATATGCCGAGGGCCGTGACCTCGATTCCCTTTACCGACATTGCCCGGACGGAGGTTCTGAAAGGCCCCCAGGGCACCCTGTTCGGCCGCAACTCCACTGCCGGGGTCATCAATATCGTACCGAACAGACCCCATGAGGAGTTCGAGGGGTTTGCCAAGGCGCGCCTGGGTACCAATGATCTGGTACGCGTCGAAGGCATGGTCAACACGCCGCTGACCGAAAAACTGTTCCTGCGGGCTAATGTTTTCAGCAATCAGCGCAGTGGTAACACCGAGACCGCGACCAACGGCGGCGATTTTCGTGACGAGGGTTACTGGGCGGCTCGCGGCGTCTTGCTGTGGCAACTCAGTGAAGACACCGATATTCAGCTCGCGGCGGACTACGAAGATCGCGACGAAATGCCCCGCCCGGCGATCGGCGTGAGCAAATATGCTTATCAGGGCAGCAATGACCCCTTCCGCAGCAAGGACAAGCACGATATCGCCGGCGCGGGTAAAAGTTACAACGCCGAGCGTAACAATGAGGAAGAGACACGCGAGATGTACGGCGTGTCGCTACAGATTAACCACGCGATCAATGACGCCTGGGACATGTTCGGCATCGTCAGCTATCGCGACTGGGACACCACCAACCTGCAGGAAGAGGACGGCACGCCCGCAGCCCGTCGCTACCTGGACACCAACAATATTGAAGATTCGGACATTTTCTACTCGGAAGTCCGCTTCAATTATGTCGATGACAGAATCAACCTGATCACCGGGGCCAACTACAGTCAGGAGGAGGTGTTCCAGCGTACCGACATCGGCCTGCTTACCGATTCCTACATGCAATTCCTCAGCGCTGAATTACTGCCGGGCGCCCAGGAACTGGGTTTGATACCCCCGGATGTGGAGCTGGGCCCTGACGATCATATCTGGGATTACTTCGGCCAGGAGCCGGATGCCACCTACCTGTTCTTCTCGGGCTTCGCCTCCGAGCAGACCGGGGTACCGACTGCGGTGTTACCCCCCAGCTTCTCCGGACGGTACTTCACCGAGACCATGGATAACACCGGTGACTTCGTCAACTGGGGTATCTTCGTCGACCTGTCCTACCAGCTGACCGATACCATTCGTCTCGCCGGCGGCCTCCGTTACAGCTACGACGAGAAGGACTATTCCTGGCAAACCCACGATAACAGCTTTGACGACTGGCCCTTCCTGCCCTTCCGGGTCAACTACATTCCGGCCCAGACTGGCGCCCCCCAGGACGCCTGGTACAACAAGTTCAGCACCAAGGACGACTGGAACAAAACCACCGGCCGATTCGTCGCTGACTGGCAGTTTACGGATTATGCAATGACCTACATCTCTGTCGCCACCGGCTACAAATCGGGCGGTTTTGACGGCCAGAGCTTTAACGCCTTCGTCACCGGTGCCTTTGATCCGGAAGAGATGACCAGCTATGAAATCGGCATCAAGGGTGATTTCTTCGATGACAGCCTGCGCGCGGAAGTGGCTTTGTTCCATCACGAACTGGATGGTCGCCAGCGCTCCACCGACATCAAGGAAGGCCCGGACGACCCAACCGCAGCACCCGGGGTGGTGAGCAGCGATGACGAGGCCGACGGCATCGAATTGGTGCTGACCTGGAACGTGACCGAGTCCCTGCGCCTCTCCGGATTGACCACCTACCGTGAGACCGAGAGCGTCTCAGAAGAGTATTACAATGCGGCGGGTGAACTCTCCGGGGGAGAAAAAACCACCGGGGAAACCAATACCGAATACACCCTGAAGCTGGACTGGACACCGCAGATCGCCTACGGCTATATGCTCCTGCATATGAACTACCAGTTCCGCGAAGATCCCGGTCCCAACGACAATACCGCGTTGTTCACCACCGGGCCCTGGTACTTCCAGGACAGGAAATACCTGAACGCGCGCCTGGCCTGGTCCAATGAGGAGGACAGCATTGAGGTTGCCCTTTGGGGTAACAACCTGCTGGATGAAGAGTACGCCGGCAACCCGGGCGGTTTGGCCGCGGACGCCCTGGGCGCCTACCACACCTCTCCGGAAGACACCCTGACCTGGGGTGTGGACCTGCGCTATTCGTTCTAGGTCGGGGCAAGCACAAGCACTTCCGCGATTTCCCGCAGCAGGTCCCCGGACTTGTTGCGGGCGTTATTCACCTCTCTCGACAAGGGTGCCAGCCGCCACTCCTGCTTCAGTTCACTGCGAAACAGGGGATCATCGGCCGCTATCGGCCGCGCATTGTCCAGCCAGCGCGCCTGCTCGCCGGCGTCCAGCACCACCGGCATACGCTGGTGCCAGGGCGCAAACGCCGGCGCTGCCGCGGTGGTTACCAGGGTACAGCTGAGCAGCTCGGAGCCATCCCCATTCCACACATCCCAGAGTGCGGCCGCGGCAAAAGCGCCACAGGCGTTACTGATCAACCAGGGTTGCTTCACCCCGCCCTCACTGCGCCACTCGATAAAGCTGCTCATGGGCACAATGCCACGCTGGCGCTTGAACGGGGTCTTGAAGGCCCGACTTGTGCCCAGGGTCTCGCTGCGGGCGTTGAACATGCTGTACTTCTGGTCCACCGCCGGTGCCCAGGCAGGGGTCAGCCACCAGCGGGCGGCGTCCAGTTGATTTCCCGATTCCAGCGTCCGCACCAGGCCTACCGCCTCGGTGGGGGCGATGTTGGCCCGGCTCGGCAGGCTGAGGTCTATGCCCAGATCCTGCAGCAGCCTCTGCAATCCGGGGCTGTCGATAACATTGAACCGTCCGCACATGGACCAACTCTGCCCAATTAAGCGCCCGCCGGCAAGGCAGGTCTGTATTGATATACCCGGCAGCCACTTGTCTGCCGCGCCCTTGCCTGCGTTACGGCCGGCGGTTTACCCTGAGCCGCGCTTTCCCCGGGAGACACCAATGAGCAACAAACCACTGGCACCTGCCATTGACGGCTGGCACACCATGGCGGTCAAACCTCACCTGATCGGCACCCGGTGCCAGGCCTGCGGCACTTATTTCTTCCCCAGGAACCACGACTACTGCCGCAACCCGGCCTGCGACAGCACCGACTTCGACGAAGTGGAGCTCAGCCGTACCGGACACATCTGGAGCTACACCAACGCCTGCTACAAACCGCCGGAACCCTATGTCGCCGCCGATCCATTCGAGCCCTACGCCATTGCCGCGGTGCAACTGGAGCAGGAACAAATGGTGGTGCTGGGGCAGGTGATCGAAGGCGTGTCCTGCGAGGATCTCAAGGTGGGGATGCCGGTAGAACTGGTGCTGGAACAGCTGCACGAGACCGACGATGACATCAAGATGACCTGGAAATGGAAGCCCGTCGCTCGATAACGGCACGGCACACGCGGAGCAGTACAGACTATGTCCAATGAAATCGCAATTCTCGGCGCCGGCATGCACCCCTGGGGGAAATGGGGCCATAACTTCGTCCAGTACGGTGTCGCCGCCGCCAGGGAAGCTCTCAAGGACGCCGGCGTCCCCTGGCAGGACATCAGTTTTGTCTCCGGCGGCGCCACCGTGCGCTGCGGCTACCCGGGCTACGTGGCCGGCGCAACGTTTGCCCAGGCCCTGGGCTGGCAGGGTGCCGAGGTCAATACCTCCTATGCCGCCTGTGCTTCCGGTTCCCAGGCCCTGGCTGCGGCCCGCAACAAGATTCTCGCCGGAGAATGTGACGTCGCGCTGGTGGTGGGTGCCGACACCACCCCCAAGGGATTCCTGGCTCCCGCTGGTGGCTATCGTCCGGAAGACCCGGACTGGGTGCGCTTCTACCTCGGCATTACCAACCCGACCTACTTTGCCTTGTACGCCCGCCGGCGCATGGACCTGTACGGCGATACGCTCGAGGACTTTGCCGCGGTCAAGGTCAAGAACTCCGCCATCGGCAGCAAGAACCCCCGGGCCCGCTATCGCAAATGCTTCACCGCCGAGGACGTGGCGGCTTCCGCCATGGTCGCTGACCCACTGCGGCTGATGGACATTTGTGCCACCTCTGACGGCGGCGCCGCACTGATCGTATCCAGCCTCGATTACGCAAAAAAACTGGGTAAAGGCGATGCCCCCCGGGTAGCGGCGATTTCAACCACCACCCCCACGTTCGCCAGCAGTGTGGTTGAAATGCCTGACATCGCCACCGACTCCGCCGCCGCCGCGGGGGTGGAGGCACACGCTTTCCGCTCCACCCTGCCCCTCAAGGCCTATGAGGAAGCGGGTCTGGGGCCGGAAGATGTCGACCTGGCAGAGGTCTATGACCTGTCCACCGCCTTGGAACTGGACTGGATAGAAGACCTGCAACTGGCACCGAGGGGCGAGGCGGCGACACTGCTGCGCGCCGGTGATACCGCGATCGGCGGCAGGATACCGGTGAACGTCTCCGGTGGCCTGGCCTGTTTCGGTGAAGCGGTGCCCGCCCAGGCGCTGGCCCAGGTCTGCGAGTTGACCTGGCAGTTACGTGGCGAGGCGGGAGACCGCCAGGTCGCGGGCGCAAAGGTGGGCATTACCGCCAACCAGGGCCTGTTCGGTCACGGCAGCTCCGTCATCGTCAAGCGCTAGGGCCACGCCCCGGCCATCGGCATCAGTCGAGCTGGTCAGCCTGCCGCAGGGTGGCCTGTTTCAGGTAGGCGATCAGGTCGGCCCGGTCCTGCGGGTCAGGCACCCCACGGCTCATCATCACTGAATCCGGGAACATGGCCATGGGATCTTCCAGCCAGGTGAACATCAGCTGGGGCGTCCACACAAATTCCGCCTCCCGAAACCGCTTGGAGTAGTAGTCGAAACCGGGCTGTTTGCCCGCCACTTTGCCAAAAATACCGCTCAGGTTGGGTCCGTTATTATGCCCCATGAAAGCGTCTGGATAGTGACACGTACGACAGGGGCCGAACACCAGCCGCCCCCGATCCGCATCTGCCAGTGCCAGCCGGCTCTGCAATTCGTCGGCGGCCAGGGATGGCGAGCAGACCATCGCCAACAGTGTTATCACCAGGGGACGCATCAGGCGGCTCTCGCCGCGGCAATGCCGGCACGGCGCCCGAAGAACGTGGCATCACCCACAGACAGGCCGCTGGCCAGGTAGGGGGCCGTGGGTATCCCCGCGGTATTGCGCCCCGCGGCGAAGAGCCCCGGGATGGGGTCTCCAAAACTGTTGATCACCGCACCGTCGATGCTGGTGGCAAGGCCACCAAAGGTGTGGGCGGGAAAGAATGCCCGGTCGACGGAAATGTCCCAGGCCTTGTAGGGAGGCCCCTGCAATGGCCTGACATAGCCCCTGGCCTTGTTGAACAGCGGATCCAGACCTTTACCCGCGTAACGATTGTAGTACGCCACGCTGTTTTGCAGGGCACCGGCCGGTAACTTCAGTTGGCCGGCAATGCCACCGATGCTGCTGCTTTGGGCCACCAGCGGGAAATTGTCCTGGGGGTGGGAGTAGCTGCTGGACTGGTCGGTGATCAGGTAGGCACGCCCCTGCTGCTGATAGGCAATACTGTGACCGATCACCGCGTGATAGGCATCTTCGGCAACAAAGCGCTGTCCGGCTGCGTTTACCAGGATACCGGCGATTGCCTCCTCCGGGGGATAAATGGGCGCGATGGCAAAGCCCTCGTGCATGCGCACAGCCGCCGCGCCGACGCCGATGCCCATGTTAATGCCCTGGCCGAGATCACCGGCGCCCCCCCAGGGCACCGAACAGCGGGCAAGTTGCGGCGCATATTGCTCCAGCATCGCGGTGTTGTGGATAAACCCGCCACAGGCCAGCACCAGACCCCGTCGTGCTCGCAGGTACTTGCGCTGCCCGTCCTGCGTGACCACGGCGCCAGCCACCCGGCCATCTGCCTCGACGATCAGGCGATCCACTTCCACGCCGGTTTGCGGCTCTACCCCGAGCTTGCGCAACTGGCCGAGCAGAACCTGCATCATGCTGCGGCCGCCATTCATACCGGGAACACCCGGCACGTGACCCCGCGGCGCGGGGGCGGCATGCTCCCGGGCCGGCCAGGCCAGCTCACTCCCCGAGTAGTAAAGTGACTCATCGCCCAGGGGCAGTCCCTTGGCGGTGGTCATCTTCTCGGAATAGCGCACACCCTGGGCGACAAGCCAGTCGAAGTGTTCCGGGCTCTGCTCACAATACAGCTGGATTTTTTCCCTGGGCGCTGGCGCCGAACCGGTCCGCAGCAGGTAGTTGAACATGGCCTCCGGCGAATCTTCCACCTTGAGTGCCCGCTGCAGGGAAGTACCCCCGCCGGCATAGACCACGCCACCGGACAGGCTTGAGCTGCCACCGGGAACTGCCAACGATTCCAGCAGACGCACGCTGGCGCCAGCCCGGCGTGCTTCTATAGCGGCGCAGGTCCCTGCGGCCCCGGATCCAGCGACCAGCACATCCACCTGTTCATCCCAGCCGGGCACACTGCTGCGGGGTAATGCCATCGCCGGACCCGCCACCATTGCCGCAGTGCCGGCGGCGGCCGCGGTCAGCAACTGGCGGCGATTGAGGGATTGGTACCGGGAGTCATCCATCGTCGTTGCTGTCAGGGAAAAAAGCGGCTGATCGTATCGATAATACAGGCGGGGCGCTCACTCCCCTCGATCTCGATGGTCATGCGCACAACCACCTGCACGCCGCCTTTCACTTCCTCGGCGCTGATCACCTCGCCACCGCCGCGCACCCGCGAGCCCACAGGAACCGCGGCAGGAAACCGCACCTTCTCGCAGCCGTAATTGACGCCCATGGACGTATTCCTGACCTCCATAATCTGCGGCAGGAACAGGTTGGCGAGGGAAAGTGTCAGGTAACCGTGGGCAATGGTTTTACCGAAAGGACCTGCTGCGGCCTTTTCCGGGTCAACGTGAATCCACTGGTGATCGCCGGTGGCATCGGCAAACAGGTTGATCCGCTGCTGGTCGATTTCCAGCCAATCGCTGAACCCCAGGTGCTTGCCAACGGCCTGCAACAAATCCGTCGGCTGCTCAAATATTGTACTCATAGCATCTCTCCCGTTGCTGTCGCCGCGACTATATCACCGGCGCCTACCGCCCACGGTTCAACTGTTCCCACCGCCTGCCGCAAAATCACCGTCTTGAATTGTGCTCAGGCTGGGCTATATATTCATGAGACCACAACCTTTTCAATAAATCAGGAAAAATCTATGGATACCAGTAAACTTCTGGACACTGTCGTTGTGCCCTGGGGCATTAAAATTGCGCTTGCCCTGGTCATCTTCTACATCGGCCGTCTTGTCGTCGCGGCCCTGGTAAGAGTTGCGAGAAAGTTCATGTCCTCCCGCGGCATGGATGAAATCCTCATCAATTTCCTCTGTTCCATCCTGCGCTGGGTGCTGCTGCTGTTTGTGGTGATCGCCGCACTGAGCCAGCTGGGCATAGACACCACATCCCTGGTTGCCCTGCTCGGTGCCGCCGGTCTGGCCATAGGCCTGTCGCTGCAGGGCTCCCTGGCCAACTTCGCTTCCGGGGTCATGTTGATTGTCTTCCGTCCCTTCACCAAGGGTAATTTCGTGGAAGTGGCCGGCACCTCGGGTTCGGTGGACAAGATCAGCATTTTTACCACCACCCTGACCACACCGGACAACAAGGAAGTCATCGTCCCCAACGGTGCGGTGATCGGCAACAACATCATCAACTACTCCGCCAGGGATACCCGTCGGGTTGATATGGTGTTCGGCATCAGCTACGACGATGACATCAAGAAAGCCAAGGAAATACTGGAGCAGATCGTGACCAGCGATGAGCGGGTCCTCAAGGATCCGGCTCCGGTGGTGGCGCTTGGGGCGCTGGCAGACTCCAGCATGAATTTCCTGGTCAGGCCCTGGGTGAATTCGGCGGATTACTGGGCCGTAATGTGGGATACCACCGAAGCGGTCAAGCTCAAGTTCGACGAGGCGGGAATCAGCATCCCCTACCCGCAAATGGACGTCCACGTCGACAAGGGCGAGTAAGCTTCCCCCACGGGGGCTTGCTGCCCCCGTTCTGCTTTCTGATCCACTGCCGCCGGCAAGCCGTAAACCCGTGATATTACAAGTTTTTCACAGTGCGCCAGAGTCCCCTGTGATATAACGGCCGTCTACGCTACAACGGAATGTCCCGTGACCCCGATCAAGAAACAGATACTGCTGTCAACCCTGCTCATCGGCCTGGCGGCCGCTGTGACGACACTGCTTTACCTGAACCGGCCACCCGCCCAGATTGCCGAGCCGGTTTACAAACCCCTGTCCGTGGATGTTGCCGTCGCGACCAAAGAGACTGTGCGGGTCGAGGTGCAGGCACAGGGGACGGTCAACGCGCTGCGTGAAACCAGCATCATGTCCGAGGTGTCGGGCCGCATCATTGCAACGGCGGATAACTTCCTCGTCGGGGGTTTTGTCGCCGAGGGCGACGTGCTGCTGCGAATCGATCCCCGCGACTACCAGACCGAGCTATTGCGCGCCCAGGCCTCCGTCGAGTCCGCGGAGAGCAACCTGGCCCAGGAGCGCGGCCGTGCCGAGGTCGCCCAGCGGGAATGGGAAAGGCTGCCCAGCGGCAGCCAGCGCAGCGCAGAAGCCAGGGATCTGTACCTGCGCAAACCCCAGTTGGAGCTGGCCGAGGCACAGCTGTTGGCGGCCATGGCCGATCTCAACACCGCCAGGGATCGGCTCGAACGCACTATCATCAAGGCTCCCTACAACGCGGTTATCCGCGCCAAGCACAGCGAACTGGGGCAGTTCGTGACTGCCGGGGCAAAGCTGGCCGAGGTGTTTGCTGTCGACCAGGCCGAGGTACGCCTGCCTATTCCGCAGAGCAAGCTCGAATACCTGGAGCTGCCGGATATCGATGGGGCCACAGGAGAGCAGCCCATTGACCTCTACACCGACATCGCCGGCGAGGTAAAACACTGGCCGGCAACACTGCACCGCACCGAGGGCGTATTCGACGAGCGCTCCCGTGTGCTCTACGCCGTGGCGCGAATAGATGATCCCTACGCACTCAAGCACCCGCAACAGGAACCGCTGCGCCTGGGAACTTTCGTCAATGCCAATATTCTGGGACGCGAATACGAGGAAATCGTGGTTCTGCCGCGGCACATCCTTCGTGCGGGCAACAGCCTCTGGGTGGTTGACGAAAACAATATTCTACGCAACCGGCAGGTGAACATTCTGCGCACCGGCGATGACGAAATTTTCGTCACCGCAGGACTGGACGAGGGGGAGCGCGTTTGCCTGACCTCAGTGGACACCTCCCTCAACGGCGCGGAAGTCCGGATAAACACAAGCACCCCCAGCGACCAGCTGCGCAGGGAGCCGGCCACCGAGTTGCCCGCAGAACCGGCGCTGGACAGTAACGCCAACGCCACGGCGGCGGTCTCCCCATGAACGAGCCAGGCCAGCGTCACACGGGCATCATCGCCTGGTTCGCCCGCAACCCGGTTGCCGCCAACCTGCTGATGCTGATCATCATCGCAGTAGGCACCGGCAGCGCGTTCACCATCCAGCGGGCCATGTTCCCGGCCCTGGACATCGAACTGATTTTCGTCAGCGTGGCCTACCCGGGTGCCGCCCCGGAAGAGGTGGAACAGGGTGTGGTCATGAAAGTTGAGGAGGCCATCAACGACCTCGACGGCATCAAGCGGGTTGAATCCGATTCCTGGGAGTCCCTGGGTCGAATAATGATCGAGCCGGAAGATGGCGTGTCGGTGGACCAGCTGTTCAACGACATCCAGAACCGGATAGACGGCATTTCAACCTTCCCGGAAGAGGCGGAAGAGCCTGTTATCTTCCTGCCGGAGGTTCTGTTCCCCGCGTTGACGATACAGATATCCGGCCCCCTGGACGAGCACAGCATGAAGGGCCTCGCGGATGAAATGCGCCGGGAGTTACTGACCCAGCCAAACGTCTCTGCCGCCGATGTCGTGGGCGCCCGCGAGTATGAAATCGCGATAGAGATTTCCGAGCAGTTGCTGCGCGAATATCACCTGACCCTGCAGGATGTCGCCAACACCATTGCCGCATCCTCTCTGGACCTGCCCTCTGGCTCGGTACAAACCCGCAATGGCGACATCATGTTGCGCACCCTGGGGCAGGCCTATGTGCAACAGGACTTCGAGAAAATCGTCCTGAAAACCTGGCCTGACGGTACGCGGCTACTGCTGGGGGACATTGCCAACGTCGAAGATGGCTTTGAGGATGCCAAAGGCTTCGCCCTCTTCAATGGGCATTACTCATTGGGAATCAACGTTTTCGCGATGGGCAAGCAGGACATTATTGAAACCGCTGACTCCGCCAAGGCCTACGTCGAGGACAAGCGGCAACGCCTGCCGCAGGGAGTTTCCCTGGATATCTGGTCAGACGCGACCTACTACCTGAAAGAACGCCTCGGCATGATGCTCAAAAACCTGGCCATCGGTGCGTTGCTGGTATTCATCACCCTGGCCCTGTTTCTGGAAATCAAACTCGCTTTCTGGGTCATGCTGGGCATACCAATTTCTTTCCTCGGCGCCATGGCCGTTATCAATACGCCCTATATCGATTCCAGCCTCAATATGATCAGCATCTTCGGCTTTATATTGGTGCTGGGAATCGTGGTGGACGACGCGATCATCATGGGTGAAAGTGCCTACGCCGAAACCGAACGCTACGGCCATAGCCTGGACAATGTGATCCGCGGGGTCTATCGGGTTTCCACGCCCGCCACATTCGGCGTACTGACCACGATTGTCGCTTTCGCTCCCACCCTGTTCGTGCAGGGCATTTTCGCGCCCTTCACTGCCGCCTGCGGCTGGGTGGTTATGCTCTGCCTGCTGTTTTCCCTGATCGAGTCGAAGTGGATACTGCCGGCGCACCTCGCCCACAGCAAACCGACCCGCAACGCGCTGCTGCTCAAGGTTGACCACCTGCAGGAGGGTATCAACGAACGCCTGCGCAGGCTGGTGGACGGCCCCTATCGCCGGCTGGTGTCGCGCTGTGTGGCCAATCGCTATGTCACCCTGGCTGTATTCCTGTCGCTGCTCATCATGGCCGCCGGACTGATTGCCGGCGGCGTGGTGAGGACAGTATTGTCGCCCCATACCACGGGAGAGTTTTTCACCGCCGAGTTGCGCATGTCCGACGGTACCCCCGAGGACCGCACCATTGAAGCCGTTAGCCAGATCATTGAAGCCCTGCATCAGGTCGACGCCGACTATCGCCAGCAGAAAAACAGCAAGAACGGCCTGGTTGCGCACGTGGCAGCCTACGGCTTCGATCGTATCAATGGCCGTATCGATATTGAACTGACCAAGCAGGATACGCGATCGCTGTCCAATGACGAGGTTCTGGCCCGTTGGCGGGAGGAAGTCGGCATTATCCACGGCGCGGAAGTTCTCAGTTTCCAGGCAGCTGACGGGCCCAACTTTGGCCCCAATGTGGCCTTCGACCTGAAGCACAACAATTTTGACACCCTGCGCATGGCCGCGGAAGAACTGGAAGAAAAACTGCGCCACTTTGAAGGCCTCAGCGATATCCGCAACGGCGCCAGCGACACTCGCGAGGAGTTCCATATCGACCTGCTGCCGGAAGGGGAAGCGCTGGGGCTGTCACGCTACGACCTTGGCAGCCAGGTGCGCCACGCGTTCTTCGGCGCCGAGGCCCAGAGGATCCAGCGCGGCATAGACGAGATAAAGGTCATGGTCCGCTACCCGAAAGCAGACCGGGAAAACGTGGCCAGCCTGAACAATATGTACATCCGCACGCCTCAGGGAGACGAGGTGCCCTTTGAGACGGTGGCCCGGCTGAATGTGGAACAGGGGCTGATGAAGTCGACCCGGATCGACTTCCAGCGTGCGGCAGAGGTCACCGCGGAGGCCGATGTCGCTATGGTGGAACCGTCCAAGGTGGTCGAGGAGGTGAAGGCAAACATCATGCCGGCGCTGATGACCAAGTACCCGGGGCTAAGCTGGGACATCTCCGGTATGGCGGAAGAGGAAACCAAGCTGGCGGTCAGTATGGGTATTGGCTTCGCGCTTGCGCTGTTTGGCATTTACGCCTTGCTGGCAGTGCCCACCCACTCCTACCTGCAGCCGCTGATTATCATGGGGGTCATTCCATTCGGCGTTATCGGCGGAATCATCGGCCACTGGTTGATGGGATACGACATGAGCATGATGTCGGTCATGGGGCTGATCGCCCTCAGTGGCGTGGTAGTGAACGACAGTCTTATCCTGGTGGACTATGTCAACAAGACGACCGCCGATGGCACCCTGGACAAGAACCAGGCCATCCTCGATGCCGGTTGCCGCCGCTTCCGGGCCATCATGCTGACCTCGATGACGACGTTCCTCGGTCTTGCGCCCATGCTGCTGGAACAGAGCGCACAGGCGCAATTCATGATTCCCATGGCCATTTCCCTGGCCTTCGGGATTGTCTTCGCCACAATCATCACGCTGCTGCTGGTTCCGAGTCTCTATATGATTCTCGATGACCTGGCCCGACTGACAAGGCGCACCCCGCACACCGGCGTAAACCCCGCGGTGGGCTAGAACGAGGCCCCGGCGCAGGTCAGGCAGCGCATGAAGATATGACGCGGGTCCTGCAGACCGGACAACAGGTCCGCGGCGTCCAGCAGTGGCCCGGCCAGCCCTGCCAGGACTGCCACCGTGTCCGCCTGCGGCACGATTCCCAGGCTCCCCATGCGCTCGGCGAATTGCTGCAAAATCAGTTCACCGGGGCTGAGGGGCTGCTCTGCATACTCAATGTCATAGTGATCAAGCCCGGCCCTGCCGGCGGCAGCCTCGATCGCGCTGTCCAGGCCACCCAACTGGTCCACCAGGCCGATTTCCAGGGCGTCAGTCGCACTCCAGACCCGACCCTCGGCCGCCGCTGCCACTACATCCAGCGCCAGATTCCGCCCGTCGGCGACAACCTGAAGAAATAACTGGTAAGCGTGCATCACACCGGCATCCAGCGAGGCGGCCAGTTGCGGATTGAGCGGGCGATCCAGCCGCAGCGAGCCCGCCATGGAGGTGGTGCCAACGCCGTCAGTGTAGATCCCGCCCCGTTGCAGCAGGTTTTCCAGTGTCGGGAAAGCGGCAAACACGCCGATGGAGCCGGTAATGGTATTGGCAGTGGCAAAAATCTCGTCCGCCGCGGCGGCAATGTAATAGCCACCAGACGCTGCTACCGCGCCCATGGAGACAACGACCGGCGTGCCATCGGCCCGGACCTCCAGGATTTGCTGGCGGATAATCTCCGAGGCGAACATGCTGCCCCCCGGTGTGTTGATACGCAACACGATCGCCTCCACACCGGGTTTGGCGGCAGTGGTTCTGAGCAATCGACTCAGACTGTCAGCACCTATGGTGCCCGGTGGCTGCTCTCCCGGCAGCATATTGCCCTGGGCGGTAATGACTGCCACCCGGGGCTGGTTGTCGAGCGGCAACTGCAGCGGCCGCTTGCGGGACAGATACCGTTCAAACGGAATCGCTTCATAGACACCGTCTTCGTTGCGCGCCCCAACCATGTCGGCCAGGTAATCGTTGGCCTGGCTACGCGTCATCAACTGGTCCACCAGTCCGGCCTCAAGAGCAACTTTGGCCGAGTCACCATCACCCGACGTCATTGCTGCGGCAAAGCCGTTGACGTAGGCATTCACCGCCCCACTGTCGAGTTGCCTGTTCCGCTCGACGGTGTCTGTGTAGTTCCCCCACAGATCGTCCAGCCACTCAAGGGCCACGTCTTTCTCACCCCGGGACATGTCTTTGCGGATTAGCGGCTCGACCGCGGACTTGTGCTGTCCGGCCCGGAATACATGCATACTGACCGACAGCTTGTCGAGCGCCTCGGCGTAATAGTTGTGATAAACGCTGAAGCCCTCCAGCGCAACCCCCCCCATGGGATGGGAAATCAGTTCATCCGCATAACTGGCCAGCAGGTACTGGTCCTGGGTGAAAAAATCACCCACCGCAACAATCGGCTTGCCGCTGGCGCGGAACGACTCCAGGGCTGCGACGATCTCCTGGCTGCGGCTGATACCCGCGTACATTAGATAATCCAGTTCCATCACCAGGGAATTGATACTGTCGTCCTCCCCGGCAATCTCGATGGCTTCGATCACATCGCGCAGCAGCACTTCATGTTCTGCCGGCGACGCTTCTCCCAATAACGCCTGCAGCGGATCCACCGGACTCTTCTGGTCGACGATTGATCCCATGGGATTGAGCAGCAGCGCCGCTTTCTCCGGCAGGGGCTCCGGCGAGCCGCCGAAATAAACGAAATAAATCACCGCCAGCATCAACAGGAACAGGAGATTGGCCAGAGCCATTCTGATGCGGGTGATGGTGTTCCAGATACCACTGAGAATACGACGTAACAGGGAAGGTTTACTCATCTACAATCAATCTCCGTGACCGCCGGCAGCCGCTGCCGCCTGACGCAATTCCCGCGCCCGCCAGCGCACATACATCATGCCACTGCAGAACAACAGCACCACCGCGACCATACCAATGATGGCGAGCACGTTGGCAGGGTTTTCAAACAGGCTCACTACCAGGCGCATGAAATAGAGCAGGCAGACAAAACACAGCCAGATAAAGCTGCGCAGATTGTCCTGCAACATGCCCGGCAGAAAGACCAACAGCGGCAATAGCACCGCCAGCCATATAATCCATGGCGCCTGCCCCAGCCAGACCTCGGCCACCTGTTGCAGCAGCAGCACGCCGTAACTGAGCCAGCACACCACGCGGGTTCTCGCCGCCAGGGAGTTCATGATTTATCACCAAGCGCAAGCCGTGCCATCCGCTTGCCCAGTGCCAGGCACAGGGAGGCCTCGTTATTATCTATGGGCCGGTTGTTGTCGGGGCCTGCCCAGTGGGAGGCGCCGTAAGGGGTGCCGCCCGATTGTGCGCTGGCCAGTCCGGATTCGCTGTAGGGCAGCCCGGCCACCAGCATCCCGTGGTGCAACAGTGGCAACATCATGCTCAGCAGGGTCGTCTCCTGGCCACCGTGCAGACTGGAGGTGGACGTGAACACCGCTGCAGGCTTGTCGATCAGGGCGCCGCTGAGCCAGAGACTGGAGGTCTGGTCGATAAAGTATTTCAGTGGTGCTGCCATATTGCCAAAACGCGTCGGGCTACCCAGCACCAGGCCAGCACAGTCTCGCAGGTCGTCGAGGTCACAGTACAGCGGCCCCTGCGCCGGAATGTCATCCTCGGTCTGCTCACTGTTGGCCGAAATGGCGGGGACGGTTCGCAGCCGGGCTTCAATACCACCGTGCTGTTGCACCCCCCGGGCCACCAACTGTGCCATCTGGGCGGTGGCCCCGCTGCGGGAGTAATACAGCACCAAGACATAGGGCGTGGACATCAGTCAATCAATCCCAACACGTTTTCAGGTGGCCGGCCAAGAACCGCGCGCTCGCCACAGACCACAACAGGCCGTTCGATCAGTTTCGGATGTGCTGCCATCGCGGCAATCAGTTCATCTTCAGTGGAGCTTTTATCCAGCCCGGCGGTTTTGTAAGCCTCCTCGCCGCGGCGTACCAGTTGCTCGGCACTCATACCCAGTTTGTCCAGCAGCGAGCTAATTTCAGCCGCGTCGGGACTGGTCTCCAGGTACAGGACTATGGTTGGCTGTATCCCCCGCTCTTGCAGCAACGCCAGGGTGGCGCGCGACTTTGAACAGCGCGGATTGTGATAAATGGTGAACTCGCTCATGAGCAACTCCGGTACAGATTATTAACGGGCGAGTATAGCAAAGGGACTTAGCCCCGGTGCGAACATTCATGCCATAATGCCGCCATGGAGGACACAAAAACACTGCTCAAAGGGGTCTGGCGCCGGATAACTTATCTGTTCTCCCGTTTTTCGGCTGATCGTTGTTCCGCCAATGCGGCCGCCCTCACCTACATGAGCCTGTTTGCCATGGTGCCGCTGCTGACCGTGCTGTACACCATGGCCTCGGCAATACCCACTTTTCAGGGCCTGGAAGACCAGGTCCAGAGTTTTTTGTTCCAGCACCTGATGCCTGAAACCAGCTCTGAGGTGGAAAGTTACATCAATGACTTTTCCCGGCAGGCGAAAAACCTGACCGGCCCCGGTATTGTGTTCCTGGTGGTGACCGCGGTGCTCATGCTGCGCAACATCGAGAAAGCCTTCAACATGATCTGGCGAGCGCGGGAAAACCGCAGCCCGGTGTCGAGCTTCCTGCTGTATTGGGCGGTCCTGAGCCTTGCCCCGGTGGCACTGGGCCTCGCCCTGGGAATCAGCACCTACCTGTCCTCATTCGCCAATACGCTGGATGGCTACGATCTTTTTGGCGTCAACACCCTGCTGCTCAAACTGGCACCGCTGCTGCTGTCCACCGCTGCCTTCACTTTACTGTATATCGCAGTCCCCAATTGCCGGGTACCGTTCAAGCATTCCCTTATCGGTGGCTTTGTCGCCGCGGTGGCGTTCCACACCGCACGGGCCGCTTTTACCGACCTGGTCGTCGGCTCCAGCTACACGTTTATCTACGGCGCTTTCGCCGCTGTTCCCCTGTTCCTGCTGTGGATATACCTGTCCTGGAACATCGTATTGATGGGGGGCATCCTGGTCCACAGTCTTTCCGGCTACCAGGACGAGGAGCAGGCCAGCCGACCCGCCGTACTCAAGGCCCTGGATGTACTCTATGTCTTCTGGGAACGACAGCAGAAGGGCAAAGTCGTCAGGGAGATCGAGATACTCAATAACCGCCATCCCGCCATCCGTGGACTGGACAGCGAAACCTGGCGCTACCTGCGCGACATCTTCATGGAGAAAAACATCATCGTCCAGAATGACCGGGGCCACTATCTGCTCAGCCGCGATCTGCACAGCATTACTTTCTGGCAACTGAAGGAGTGGGTCAACAGCGAACAGCCCCTGGTGTCCTCGGATATCAACGCCCACCTGGAATGGCAGGAAACCGCCTACAGCCTGCTGCGCAAACAGCGCCAGGAACAGCGGGAGTTGCTGCAAATGAATCTGGTGGAGCTGTACCAGGGATGAAACATATTATCGCGGCCCTCACGGCGCTACTACTGACCGCCTGCACTGACCCGGGGCAGACTCTGCCCGACAACCTGTTGCCATCCCTGGACAAGAACAGCTACAAGGGCCAGTGGGTAGTGGTCAACTACTGGGCCAAGTGGTGCAAGCCCTGCATCAAGGAAATTCCGGAGCTCAATGCGCTGGACCGCAAATACGATCAGGTGGCGGTACTGGGTGTCAATTTCGATGCGGCCCGGGGCGATGAATTGCAGGCGCAGATCAGTCAGCTCGGGATTGAGTTTCCGATTATTCTCGAGGAACCCTCCTCGGTCCTGGGGACGCAGATGCCCAGGGTATTACCCACCACCCTCATCCTGGATCCCGACGGCAACCTGGTGGCGACACTGGTCGGCCCCCAGGACCTGGAATCCCTGGCACTGGCCACCGGCCAGGTGGGCATGCCCGCTGCGGGCACCACGTCAGAGGATATCCTGCCGGCGGAGGCAGGCGAACGCAGTCGGTAAATCACAGGCAAAAAAAACCGGCCCCATCGGGGGCCGGAACACACTAGCATCTCTCACAGAGGGATATGAAACCTGGATGAATCCAGACGGTTAGAGTGCGGGAGTCTCATGCCACACGGGCCTTTGCGCTCTAACCGATAAATATGACCGGGCAGTTTCGCGGAAGTTCCGGCCGATCAAATATTTTTTTTACACTAGACAGAATATGGACATAATCCCCATCATTTACTAGGCTTTTCCCTGCTTTCCCGGCGCCCCAACAAGGACAACTCTCATGAGCAAGATATTCGATGACAATGCTGAAACCATCGGTGGCACGCCCTTGGTCAAAATCAACCGCATCTGCAGCGGAAATGTCTACGCCAAACTGGAGAACCGCAATCCTGCCATGTCGGTCAAATGCCGGATTGGCTCCAGCATGGTGATGGCGGCGGAGAAGGATGGCAGCCTCAAACCGGGGATGACCATCGTCGAACCCACCAGCGGCAATACCGGTATTGCCCTGGCCTTTGTCGCCGCCGCCAGGGGCTATGGCTGTATTCTCACCATGCCAAATACCTTCAGCCTGGAGCGGCGGATGCTGATGAAGGCCCTGGGAGCCGAGATTCGCCTCACTGATGGCGCCAAGGGCATTGCCGCGGCGATTCAGGCCGCCGAAGACATTATTGCCTCTGATCCGGATAAGTACTGGGGCCCTCACCAGTTTGAGAATCCGGCCAACCCGGCAATCCACGAGGCCACCACTGGCCCGGAAATCTGGGAGGATACCGATGGCGCCATCGATATTCTGGTTTCCGGGGTGGGCACCGGCGGCACGCTGACCGGTATCTCCCGCTACATCAAAAACACCAAGGGCAAAGCGATTACCACAGTCGCAGTGGAACCGGATACCACCACCATGATTACCGCCACTCTCGCGGGCGAAGAGCCAACCCACTCGCCCCATAAGATCCAGGGCATTGGCGCCGGTTTCGTGCCCAAGAACCTGGACCTGGACATGGTGGACGCCGTGGAGCAGGTGACCAGTGAAGAGGCCATGACCTATGCCCACCGCCTGATGCAGGAAGAGGGTATTCTCGCGGGGGTATCCTGTGGCGCCGCCATGGCGGTAGCCGACCGGCTGTCACAAAGGGAGGAGAACAAGGACAAGGTCATTGTCGCCATCCTGCCGGACTCCGGCGAACGCTATCTCAGCTCCCCCCTGTTTGAGGGGCGTTTCTCGGACAACGAAACGGTTCAGGCCACCGTCAGCTGACGGCTCCGGGAATCAGCGGCTGGCCGCACCCTGCAGCCGCTGTTTTACTGCCGGCCACTCTTCGTCAGTCACACTGAAGTACACTGAATCCCGATGATAGCCGCGCTGCACGATCATGTGCTTGCGCAACACGCCCTCCCGCACCGCCCCTATCCGCTCCAGGGCCCGCTGGCTGCGCTCATTGCGCAAATCGGTCTTGAATTCCACCCGGATACAGCCCAGTTTCTCGAACGCGTGCATCATCAGCAACAGCTTGGCTTCGGTGTTGACGGCCGTGCGCTGGAAATCCTGACCCAGCCAGGTCCAGCCAATTTCCAGCGAACGATGCTCCGGCCTGATGTTGAGATAACTGGTACTGCCCGCCACCCTGCCCTTGGCCTTCTCGACGATGGCAAAGGGAACCCTTCCCTCCTGCGCTGTGGCCTCGTCAATCCAGTGGCGGACATCGGCAGCGTCGACAAAACAGGCCCGGGGCATATAAACCCAGTCGGGTTCGTGCCGGCCACGGCCGTAAAGTCCCTGGGCATGATCCTGGCTGAGGGGTTCCAGGCGCACCTGCTCGCCCTCCAGCAATACCGGCCTGACCTCCATCTCGATCACGGTATCAAAACCGTCGAGCCCGTGGTTTTGCGACTTTCGAGGTCCCGATGAGCCTGCTGTACCTCCGCCAGCGGATAGCGCTGGTTGATTTCTACCCGAATATCCCCGGACAGGATACGGGAAAAAAGGTCCTCACTGGACTGGCGCAGCTCTTCCTCAGTGGCGGTGTAGCTCAGCATCGTCGGCCGGGTAATGTAGAGGGATCCGTTGACCGCCAACCGCTGCAGGTCCAGTGGTGCAGGGGCTCCGGAGGCATTGCCAAAGCTGACCATCAGTCCCCGCAGACGCAGGCAGCTCAGTGACAGGTCGAAGGTGTCGGCGCCGACGCCGTCGTAGACCACCGGCAACTTTTCACCGCCGGTGATTTCCAGCAGCCGCTGCAGTACATCTTCCTCCCGATAGTTGATGACGTGGGCATAACCGTGCTCCCTGGCGAGAACCGCTTTTTGCTCGGAACCCACTGTACCGATCGCGATCGCTCCAATGCTTTGAGCCCACTGCCCGAACAACAGGCCAACCCCCCCCGCTGCTGCGTGAAACAGGCAGGTTTCACCCGACTGCAGAGGATAGGTGCGCTGGATGAGGTACTCCGCGGTCTGCCCCTTGAGCAGGCAGGCAGCGGCCTGGTCGTAGTCCATACCCTCGGGAATCGGCACCAGCCGGCTGGCCGGGAGATTAAGTCCTTCCGCATAGGCACCAAAACCCGCTGAGCAGTAGGCGACCCGGTCACCCACCTTCAGGCTCACGCCTTCGCCTACGGCTTCAACCTCTCCGGCACCTTCCAGCCCGATACCGGTTGGCAGGGGCAGGGGGTAAAGGCCGCTGCGATGATAGGTGTCGATGTAGTTGAGCCCTATCGCGTGATTGCGCACGGTGACCATTCCCGGGCCGGGAGGTTCCAGGACAACGTCTTGCAGCATCATCACTTCCGGTCCACCGGTTTCGGCGATCCTGATGGCCTTCACTGTTCTCATTGCGTGTTCTCCTTCTGTTCTGCGGACGCCAGCAAACGTGATCGTTCACGGACGATAAGTATTGCCAGGGTCAGTGTACCGGCGGCCAGCAGCGCCGCCAGCGGAATAAAATCGTTCGACACCCACTCCAGCAGGCGCAGCCCGACAAATATCAGGCCCGCCTGAAGCAGGTCACCCAGGCGCTGGCCAAAGGGGTCTATTACCGCCCGCGCCTCGTACTTCTCCTGCCGACTGAGCGGGAGGTAAAGCATTTGTCTGGCGGTGTTCTGCAGCGAATAGTCCAGGCTGTTCTCCGCCACCTTGAAATAGCGGAACCAGCCGATAACCGGCAGCAGGGCCAGGGAAGCGTAGCCGAGAAAAATAACCAGCGGCGTCAGCAGGAATGCAATACTGAAGCCCGCCAGGCGAATCAGGCGCGAGACCAGGAAAAACTGGATCAATACACCAAGCAGGTTTACCACGAAGTAAAAACCACCGTAGAAGCGACCTACATAGGTCCCCTTGTCCACCGCGATAGTGCCGGCGGCAGTCCCCTCTGCGTACATGGTCTCAAGAATCGCCGACAGCAGATACTCCCCTGTAGTATTGACCAGGTTGAGCATAATCACAAAGCCCGCCATCAACAGCAGGTAGCGGCGACTGAGCACCAGCTGGAAACCGGCAAAAATCGAGGGTTGTGTCGGCGACTCTGCGGCCTGGCTATCACCTCGGGATCCCTGCGGGACCGATTTGTTTGCCACCCCGGCTGGCAGGCTGGCGAGCGCGAGGGTCACCGCCCCGGCGATCATCAGGCCATAGGCGTCCAGGTAATTGACCAGCTCGCGCGAGGCGGCCGAGCCTACCCAGGCGCCCAGTGACGCGCCCAGGGCAACAATCACGAACAGGCGCTCGCCCGCCTCCCTGCTGTAAAGCTCGGAGGCATAGGCCCAGAACTGGGCGATGATGAGCACACTGTAGGCACCCAGCCAGACAAAATAGGGAACCGAGACGGCCATCCCTGACTTTCCCGCGGCGGCAAACCCGACCAGCGTTGTGACACACACGGCGGTCACGATCTGCATATAGCGGAAGCTGTCGAATCCCCGGGAAAATTTACCGTACAGGGGAATAAAGAACAGCAGCAATAGTGCCTGCAGTGCCACTGCGTAGCTGCGGATCTCGGCCGTCCCCTCGGTCAGAATGAGCATTTCCCGCGCGGGCTTGAGCAGGTAGGCGGTGAACAGGATGAGAAACAGGCTGGCAAACATGGCCAGGACCCCGGCGGTTTCCCCGGGGCGCAGTTCCACGCCGAGAAACAGGGTGCGTTTGAACCACGCACCGGCGTTTGATTCAGTCAACGGTTCTGGCCTCGTTTGCCGGGATTACTTCCCGGTGCCTCTGGCCTCTTTGAGGATGAGGTCCCTGCGCGCAAGTATCGCCTCGATCTGTCTTGGGTGCAGATAGGGAGCCAGCTCGGCCTCCAGGTCTTTCTCGCTCAGGCTCTGCAATCGCTTGCGCAACAGGTCGGACACATCCAGGTCGACCTTGCGGTACTGACTGGGCCGCCTCTCGGTACTGCGGAAGGCGAGGCTATGATCGATAAACTTCATCATGAAATCATCCTTGGTCCACAGGATATTGGTGAGGTTGCGGTCCTCATTGTATATCAGGATGTCGAACACGAAGCGCAGCCGGTACTGTTCCCATTGCTTGCAGTGGCCCTGGAACGGCAGGTCGGCTTCCAGCCGGTCGCGTTCGTTGATGGAGTTTTCCACCCAGTCAGATAAAGCGCCCTCGACACCCTCGACCCGGGCAATAACCGCGGCGGGCACCATTTGCAGGCCCAGCAGGCGATCCAGCTTGTAGGCGGCCACGTCGTACTGGTAGCGATCACTTTCGTTGTAGCGCCGGGTGACGTACTTGGGTTTGTCCTGCAGCTGCGGATGGGTGTCCTCGTACTTGAAGGCGGCATCGTTGATCACCCCGTCCCGCTCCTGGGTCACCCGTTTGGGGTTGGTGATTCCGGTGCCGATATCCTCCACCCGGGTTACCGGCGCAGTGCGCATGAAATCTTCCAGCTCCGCATCACTCATGCCGGAGAGTTTTTGCGAAAGACTGGTCACTTCCGGGGTCGGCAAGGCCCGCTGGTCCTGGCCAAGGTAGTGCACGTAGTCGGGGCCGTCATTGGAAATCAAGGCCGATGCCCGCCCTTTGTACACGGCACGCAACATGCCTGTATCCAGCCGAATGGCCAGACCGTCCATACGAGAATGCACCTCGCCACGGGTCTGGGTGTGTCCCATTACCAGTTGCTTGCCACCCACGCGTTTGAGAAAGCGCTCGGTATTAAAGGATTCGGATAAGGGGTGACACCACGCGGTACCGCGGTACCAGTTGGGGCTGTCGGGACTGAATACGAAGGCCTCCTGGGCCTCAAATACCTGCTGCACCTGGGGAAACCAGTCCGCTTTGGTCCCGGGGTTGGCCGCCACGTATTCCTCTACCCGCGCATTGAGAAAGGCCAGGCGGTCGTAATAATTCACATGCCAGGGCATGACGCCCGCCTCGCGCAGGGTATCCATACTGGAGAGGAACGTGCGCAGTTCTTCGGTGAGTTGCAGATTGAGCTGTTTGATGGACTTGTCAGTGGCGGCAGCGGCGATACCGCCGTGCATATAGACCTTGTCATTGACCTTGATCACAAAGGGTTGGCGGATCAACCAGCTACCGAGTTCGCCCTTAAGGGAAAAAGCTGCGCGCAGGGCGAAAAATCCCTTCGGAAATTGCTCGTCAAACGTGGCCCGAACCGTGGCTTCCTCGCCACCCGGATTGAAGCGACGGTACTCTGCGTAGGCCGCATCCCTTTGCGCCTGGGTCTCATCCCCGGCGAAGGCGGCAAATTCAGCGGCGGAGACGTAGCGCAGGTCACCGGTCATCACCATCACCTCGTGGTTGCCGAGGGTCATGTGGACCGCGCCACCGGCCTGCTCCGCCTGGGCGTCGAGCTTCATCAGCAACTGCACCACCTTGCGGGAGCCGGGGCCACGATCTACCAGATCGCCCAACGACACCAGATGGGTATCACCGCCGCTCCAGTTCAGCTGCTCGTCCACCACACCCACTTCCTTGAGCAGGGCCACCCAGTCGTCGTAGGCGCCGTGGACGTCGGCGAAAGCCACCACCCGCGCCGAGGTGCTGACCTCATAGGCAAAGGCAGTCGGGGGAAGGCAGAACAGTAGGGTTAACAGTAAGCTGATCAGCAGGCGCATGGGTAGTTTCCGGGAACGACTCTCTCTGGCAAGAGTGTAGATGCAAAAAACCGCTTCCGCACCCCGGATGGGGGAATTCAATCCACCCAACCGAGCACATCGCGGATGACTGACCAGCGCGGAGTCTTGTCCGCTGTCGCTCCGCCGCGCATCCAGTAGTGATACAGGCGTTCGATGGTACCCTCGCTGCGCTTGAGCTGTATCCAGTTGCTGACAAATTCGACCATCTCCAGATCCCCCTTGGGTACCGGGTAAGCGGCGGGCATTCCCACCCGTTTTGCAGTGGTCACCACGCCGTAATGCGGGTAGCGATAGGCATAGGCTGCACCTTCTTCTTCAGTCAGCAACAGTGCATGGGCGCCCTGGTCTCTGCCAGTAAAAAAGTCCTCGGCGGCCTCCAGGTAAACAAAGCGCACATCGGGCAATAGTCGTCGCAGGCGGGCTTCGTAATAGCTACTACTGACCAGCGCAATGGTCAATCCATCCCATGCTTTCAGCGTCTGGATGTCGCTGAACACTTCCCGCTGGTGGTCCCGGGTGACAAATGCCATGGCCAGGTCCAGGTAGGGTCGGGAGAAGCTGGCGTCAGCGTAACGATCGGGCAGGCTGGCGACGCAGGACATGGCAATGTCAATCTGGCCGGACGCCAGCATGCGCCTGAGACCGTCGAACTCAAAGGGTACGAATTCCAGCTTGACCTCGAGATCCTGGGCCAGCATGTGGGCCATTTCCACATCGAAGCCGACCAGGTCACCTTTGGGGGTAATGTAGCTACAGGGCAGATTGTTGGGACGGTATCCCACCTGCAGTGCGCCGGTAGAGAGAATGTGGTCCAGCCGGGTGCCCGCCAGTTGGGTGACGCTCGCTTCCGGCACGTCGGTCACAATGCGCGCCGGTACCCGCTGGACCAACAGCTCGATATTCGACAGGACCTCATCACGAGGTGGCGGCGGCGGCACAAAGGCACGAAAGTACATTTGCAGGACCAGGACCATCGCGAACAGGGCAGCCGCGGACACCAGCAGGTATCGCCCCAGGTCCATCCAGCGCAGACGCAGGCGACCTGCCACGGCAAGCGGCCCGATAACCGCCAGCACCACGATATGGAGCGCGGCGAGCATGGCCCCGAAGCGACCCACCACAATGCCCGTAACCAGGAACAGCTGGAACATATCAGAGGGAATCTGCAGAGAATTCAGCATATAGGGTACGGCCACGTTAATACTGCCGAACAGGCTGAACAAACCGCCGAAAGCCAGCGCCAGCCGGTCGAGAAAAGCGACCTGGGTGTCAGTAAACCAGGCGGCAAACAGCACGAACAGCAGTACCAGCAACTTGCCCAGAGAGGGAAAGTTGAAAGACACGGGCACAATAATGTCCACCGCAGATTCGGTATCCCGCCCCGCCGCATGGTGCCTTGCCAGTAGCTGTTTCGCGTTTTCAGCGATCTGAGGCAGCACCACAAACTGGTTGCCGGTGGCAAATGCAGTTACCAGGGCATCGCGAAAGGAACTCAGCACCTCGCGGTAGGGAATACCGCTGAGGGTGGCGACCAGACCGGGAAATATCCAGAAGGTAACCAGTAATGCGAGGCTGATATAGGTGACAAGGTATACCTGCACCCGACTCAGCTCCTCGATCGTCATGGTGCCCGCGGCAGCCGCGGCAATGGCAAAAATGCCATAGGGAGTGAGCTTCACCATGGCGGTATTTATCCGCGCCATGGCCTCGGCAAGACCATCAAAAACCGGCAATATTCTGCTTTTGTCCTCCAGCTGGATGAGTGCTACACCCACCAGGATGGAAAACAACACCACCGCCGGCACCAGGTTATTGGACAGGGAGTAAAAAATGTTGGCCGGCAGGTAAAGTTCCAGCAGATCCGGCTGGTCCGCCTCGACTCGGGAGGGGGCGGAGAAAAACGATGCGGTTTCGATATCCGGGAATGCCATCGCGGCAACAAAAATGAGGCTGAGCGCCAGCCCCCAGATCACCAGCAGCACGGCAGTCCCGCGCAGCGCCAGCTGCCTGGCCTGCTGCATCTGCATGCGGCCAAAACCGGCAATCAGGGAGACGATAATGTAAGGCAGTACGGTGATTTGCAGCAGCTTGACAAAGATGTCACCGACCAGTTTGAGATCAGCCACCAGTTCACCAAAGAAAAGCCCGGTGACCACCCCGACCAGAAGGCCGACCAATATTCTCCCCGACAAGCTCATGGACAGGCTGTTGTTCCCTCGGTAATTAGCCTAGGATGATAGCAGAAGACATTGGGAGTGAGACCAACACGTGCTGGAGCAAATTGAACTGGACCGGGGCCTGCGCCTGGGGCTGGATGAACTGGGGTTCGACACCCCCACCGACGTCCAGCTACAGGTGATACCTGCCGCACTGGAGGGACATGACCTGCGGGTCAGCGCCGAAACCGGCAGCGGCAAGACCCTGGCCTACCTGCTGCCGGGAGCCCAGCGAATTCTCGCTCAGCCCATCGACCCCCAGGCCGGGGCGTTGATGGTGATACTGGTTCCTACCCGCGAGCTCGCACGACAGGTGTTGAAAAACTGTCGCGACCTGATCCAGAAAACGCCCCTGTCGGCCCAGGCCATCACAGGTGGCGCCGACTTCAAATACCAGAAGGCGCTACTGCGCAAAAACCCCGAAATCATTATCGCCACACCGGGACGCCTGCTGGAGCACTGTGAGAAAGGCAGCGCCGATCTTTCTGCGCTGAGAACCCTGGTACTGGACGAGGCGGATCGTATGCTGGATCTGGGCTTTCGTGACGAGGTGCTCAAGGTCGCCGGTTTCTGCGGTGAGCAACGCCAGGTAATCCTGCTTTCGGCAACCCTCAAGCACAAGGGACTGGGCGGCGTCGCCCGGGAAATAATGGACAACCCGCGCTCCATCGCGGTCGGCGAAGTGCGGCAGCCCCACAGCAGCATACACCACCAGCGCATACTGGCTGATTCCCAGGAACACAAGGACAAACTACTGGTTGCCCTGATGGAGCAGGGAGGATTTACCCGGGCCCTGGTCTTCGCCAACAAGCGCATCAATGCCCAGCGCCTGGCGGGACTGCTAAAACACCACGGCCTGCGCTGCGGATGCCTGCATGGCGAATTGACGACCGAGGAGCGCAAGCATGTACTGGCACAACTGCGCGACAGCAAGATTGATATCCTCTGCGCATCGGACGTGGCTGCCCGCGGGCTGGACGTTAAGGATATCGACCTGGTGGTCAACTACGATGTCCCCCACAAGGGAGACGACTATCTGCACCGCACCGGTCGCACCGGCCGGGCCGGGGCCAGCGGGCTGGCAATCTCGCTGGTCAGCGCCAGCGAGTGGAACCTGATGGTCAGTATCCAGCGCTACCTGAACCTGGAATTCGAGCAACGCGCCCTGCCAGGCCTCAAGGCGCGCTACAGCGGGCCCAAGAAAACCAAGGGGTCCGGCAAGGCCGCCGGCAGCAAGAAAAAGCGCAGCAAATCACCCGCCGATAAAGCAAAATCGCGGGCCCGCAACCAGAAGAGCAAGGGAAAACGCGGCGCCAGCAAGTCGGTTTCCAGTGACGGTTTCGCACCCCTGATGAAGAAAAAGCCGAAAACCTGATGCGGCTGTTTTTCGCCCTGGAGCTACCGGGAAATCTGGCACTGAAAATTGCCGACTGGCGCCAGCGCCAGCTCCCTGTGCTGGGCAGGCCGGTGCCGCCAGCCAACTTCCACATCACCCTGGCGTTCCTGGGAGAAATGCGCGAACCGCAGCTGGAGCAACTCTGCGCCCAGACGGACGAATTACTGGAACGGCGCACGTTTACCAGCGCCGAAATCCACCTCGACCAGGTCGGCTACTGGCCCAGACCCGGTATTTACTGGCTGGGCCCACAGCGGTGGCCGGAAACACTCGACGAGCTTGCCGGAGCGCTGTCCACCCGCGGCAATGCGGTGGGCGCGAGACGCAAGCGCGGTGATTTTCGCCCCCACCTCACCCTGTTCCGGGGATGCGAGGAAGCGCCGCCGGCTCCCACCGCTGGCTGCAGTTTCGGCCTGCCCTACCGGGGGTTCTCATTGATGGAGTCACGGAATGGTCGCCAGGGAGTCAGCTACAATAGCATTGCCCGCTGGAATTTTTCCTCGCTCAATGGATGTTAGCCCCGTCACGGTGAGTTAAAATCCACGCCGAATCTGAAGCGGACTCCCAACATGACCAACTCCCTGTTCAACAATGCCGAGCTACCCAGTTTTTCCACCCTCGAGATCGCGGACATTGAACCCGCCATCAGCCAGCTGATCGAACGAAACAAGGCCGCTATCGAGGCGCTGCTGGCGGCCAATGACCGCTACACCGCCGACAACCTGCTCAAGCCCATCGAAGAGCTGGACGATGAACTGTCGCGGGTATTTTCCCCGGTGTCCCATCTCAACAGTGTGCGCAACAGCGATGAATTGCGCGAAGCCTATAACGCCTGCCTGCCATTGCTGTCTGCCTATGGCACCTGGATGGGACAGCACCAGGCCCTCTACCAGGGCTACCTGCAGATTGCCGAAAGCGAGGAATTTTCCGACCTGGAGCCAGGCCGGCAGAAAGCGGTGGAAAACGCCCTGCGTGACTTCCGCCTGGCCGGAGTAGCACTGGCCGACGAACAGAAACAGCGCTACGGCGAGTTGAAAAAGCGGCTGTCTGAACTGGGCAGCAAGTTTGGCGAGAACGTGCTGGACGCAACCAACGCCTGGTCGAAACAGGTCAGCGAGGAACAACTTGCAGGTTTGCCCGAGTCCGCCCTTGCCAGTGCCAGGCAGGCGGCGCAACAGGCAGGCAAGGAAGGCTACTTGATCACCCTTGAATTCCCCTCCTATTACCCGGTGCTGACCTATTGCGACAACGCTGAACTGCGCGAGGAAGTGTATCTCGCCAACTCGACCCGGGCTTCCGAGCAGGGGCCACACGCCGGGCAATGGGACAACTCGGCGGTCATGTCCGAAATCCTCGACCTGCGCCTGGAACTGGCCCGCCTGCTCGGGTTTACAAACTACGCAGAACTGTCGCTGGCGACCAAAATGGCTGAGACACCGGCCCAGGTCCTGGAGTTTCTCGAGCAGCTGGCGGCCAGGTCCTACGACCAGGCGCGGAAGGAGTGGGACGCGCTCAGCACATTCGCCCGGGAAAACTACGGCGTGCAGGAGCTGCAGGCCTGGGATGGCCCCTATTACAGTGAAAAACTCAGGCAGCAGCGGTACCAGATATCCCAGGAAGACATCCGTCCCTACCTGCCGGCGGACAGGGTACTCCCGGGCCTGTTTGAAGTAGTCAACCGCCTGTACGGCGTCAACGTTGAAGAAGTCACCGATTTCGACAGCTACCACCGGGACGTCAAGCTGTTCAATGTGCTCAGGGACGGCGCAGTGATCGCCCGCTTTTACCTGGATCTCTACGCGCGCCCCAAAAAACAGGGTGGCGCCTGGATGGACGACTGTCGGGTTCGGCGCCAACGGGACGATGCCCTGCAGCTGCCGGTCGCCTACCTTAACTGTAATTTCACCCCGCCAGTGGGTGACAAGCCGGCACTGCTCACCCACGATGAACTCACCACCCTGTTCCACGAATTTGGTCACGGACTGCACCACATGCTGACCCAGCAGACCGTTGCCGCCATCTCCGGCATCAACGGCGTGGCCTGGGACGCTGTAGAGCTGCCCAGCCAGTTTCTGGAAAACTGGTGTTGGGAGCCCGAGGCACTGGCGTTTATCTCCGGTCACTACGAGACCGGCAAGCCCCTGCCCGGTGAGATGCTGGACAACATGCTGGCCGCCCGTAATTTCAACTCCGCCATGCAAATGGTCAGGCAACTGGAGTTCGCGCTGTTCGATTTCCAGCTGCACCTTAACTGGGACGGCGGCGATGCCCGCGATGTACAGAAGATACTGAATGAGGTGCGCGAGAAAGTCTGCGTCGTGCCGACTCCCGCTTACAACCGTTTCCAGCACGGTTTCAGTCATATATTCGCCGGCGGTTACGCCGCCGGCTACTACAGCTACAAGTGGGCGGAAGTGCTCTCGGCGGACGCCTACTCGCGCTTTGAGGAGGAAGGTATATTCAATGCGGAAACCGGCGCCGATTTCCAGCGGGAAGTGCTTGCTGTCGGTGGTGCCCGCGAGGCCATGGAGGCCTTTGTGGCCTTCCGCGGGCGCGAGCCGGATATCGCGCCGCTACTGCGTCACTCGGGTATTGCAGCCTGAGAACTGCCCCCTGGGGCACTGCGTCACACGGCGGCAGGATGGCTGCGGGCGGTCTTTGCTAGCGCCCGTTGCCGGCCAGTGCCCGGCCTGCGCTTCGTTGTTAATCCCGGGCTGAACCGGCTCCGGCAGATATACCGCTAGCTGCTGCGCCACAATGAACCTGCTTTTTGCCCGGGTCCGGAAGCGACAAACAGCTCGATTTCAGTCAGGCCTTCCCCGGCGGAGAGGGCCACAAGCTTCTGCAACAGGTAGCGGGAAAACTCCTCTACCGTGGCATTGCGTATCGGCAGTAGCAGGGTATCGGCACGCAGGAACAGCATTTCCTCGCCATTGAAATGCACCCGGTAGAAATTACCGTCCTCCTCGATACGCTGGTAGGGCGATTCCGCCGCCAGCAGCATGTATTCATCCAACTCCTCGCAGAGCCCGGCCAGGCGGTTTTTGTACACGTTGTAATCGGCGGAAAATCCATTATCGCCCAGGGGCGCGATAAAACGGGCAGACACGGAGTAGTTATGGCCGTGCAGGCGCTCACGTTCGGTGGCCGAAAAAATGGTGTAGTGCGCTGCGGAGAATTTGTGGCTCTCCTTGTCGATGTGTAGCGAGGTGTAATCCGCCATTGCTGCCTCATGCGTATGGTTTGCCAACCATTGTCATGCCAGTGAATGCCAAGCGCAACCGTGCAGCAAGGCTTGACGCTTCGGGGCAAATCATTAACTCTGGACAACTTTGTAAAGGTGAGCATCTATGAAAGCGGCAATCATAACCGGCGCCAGTGTCGGCATTGGGCGGGAAGCTGCAGCCCTGTTTCTGGCAGACAATTACCGGGTCTTCAACCTGTCCCGTCGGGAGTGCCCCCTGCCGGGCATTGACAACCTGGCCTGCGACCTTTCGTCCCCTGACTCTGTCAATCGGGCCGTGGCCACGCTGCAGCAGTCACTCCAGGGCGCTGATCACATCGCCCTGGTGCACAATGCCAGCCAGATGCTCAAGGACAGCTGCGACGCCTGCGACAGCGACAGCCTGCGGCTGGTGATGGAAACCAACGTCGTAGCCATCAACAGTCTCAACCAGGGAATCCTGCCGATAATGCAGCAAGGCTCCAGCATCCTCTACGTGGGCTCCACCCTCTCTGAAAAAGCCGTGTCAGCGTCTTTCAGCTACGTGGTCAGCAAGCACGCCCAGCTGGGCATGATGCGGGCCACCTGCCAGGACCTGATGGGAAAAGGCATTCACACCGCGCTGGTCTGCCCGGGCTTCACCGACACCGAGATGCTGCGCACCCATATTGGTACCGATCCCGAGGTGGAGGGAATTATCGCTGGAATGAACAGTTTCAACCGACTGGTACAACCGATAGAAATTGCCGAACTCATCCACTGGGCTCACAACCACCCGGTCATCAATGGGGCTGTGCTTCACGCCAACCTCGGTCAACGGGAAAGCTGAATGTCGCTGGAGTTACCGAGGCTACAGGAACGACGGGAACGGGTATTCCTGGTGCTCGCAGGCACCTTCCTCTGCGCTATGACACTGCTGAACGTCATTGGCATCACCCGCTTTGTACAACTGGGCCCGATGGCGCTGGCGGTGGGCGTGCTGCCCTACCCCCTCACCTTTCTCTGCACCGACCTGATTTGCGAACTCTACGGCAAGGCCAGGGCCAACTTCCTGGTTTCGGTTGGCCTTGGACTCAACTTCATGATTCTGGGCGTGCTGCTACTGGGTAACAGCCTGCCTTCGGTCCCGACCGAGAGCATGCCGCCCTGGCAGATCCTGCAACTGGCGGCGCCGGTGGCGCTACCCAATGGCGAAATGGTGGAACAGTCGGTGGGCTTGTACCAGCTGATATACGCAACGACATCAGGGGCGGTATTCGCCTCCATGCTGGCCTACATCGCAGCACAGTATTGCGACGTGCAGCTGTTTCATTTCTGGAAGCGGGTCACCAGGGGCAAGTACCTCTGGGTGCGCAATAATTTCAGTACGCTGATGAGCCAGATGGTTGATTCCATCATGGTGATTACGGTGACCTTCGGCGCGGCTTTCATGCGCGACGAGATGAGCTTCAGGACCCTGTTGATCCTGGTGGGCAGCAACTACCTGTTCAAGGCCACCGTGGCGCTGCTGGACACGGGGCCCTTCTATCTGGGAGTGCACTACCTGCGGCGCTACCTGCAACTCGCACCCGGCGAAACTGCCACCCCACTGGGCGGTAGCAGCAGCACCAACGCCTAAGCGGCGAGTGACTGTCCGGCGCGGGCAATCATATTGCGTGCCAGTTCCTCGGCGATGTCGTTGCTGTGGCCGTGACTTTCTTCGGCTCGCCGCAGCACCTGTGACAGGGTCTGCTCAATACGCTGGATATGCGCCCGCTTCTCCGCATCCGGTGAACCAATGCGCTGGTGGTGCACATCGATGATACCGCCGGCATTGATCAGGAAATCCGGGCAGTAAAGAATGCCGCGCGCCTGCAGGCTATCGCCGTCTGCCTCAGTGGCCAGCTGGTTGTTGGCGGCTCCGGCAACAATACCGGCGCGCAGATCCGGGATGGTCGCGGCGTTGAGTATGGCGCCCATGGCGCAGGGTGCCAACACGTCCACCTCGGCACCGAGGATGGCGTCGGCAGCCACTGCCTGCACCCCATGGTCAAGCTCCGCCCGGCGCAGGTTGTCCTCGTTAACGTCGGCACCCAGTACGGTGGCGCCAGCCTGGGTGAGATATCCCGCCAGGTAATAACCCACATGGCCCAATCCCTGCACTGCGACCCGCAAGCCCTGCAAACTGTCTTCGCCGAGCCTGTGCCTGACCGCGGTGCGAATGGCAAGGAATACGCCCCATGCGGTGCTCGGCGAGGGATCGCCTCCGAATTCGTTATCATCCATGCCACTCACGTGCGGAGTTTGTTCGGCCATCAGGCGAATGTCCTCGACACCGGTTCCGGAGTCCTCAGCAGCAACGTAACGCCCGCCCTGGGAGTTCACGAAGTCGCCCATGGCTCGCATCAGCTGGGGTGTCTTGTCCCGGCGGGGGTCGCCGATAATGACCGACTTGCCGCCGCCAAAAGGCAGCCCGGCCAGCGCCGACTTGAAAGTCATACCCCGAGAGAGGCGCAACACGTCGTTGAGTGCCTCCTCTTCGCTGGCATAGGGGTACATTCTGCAGCCTCCCACTGCCGGACCCAGCACCGTGCTGTGTACGGCAATAATCGCGCGCAGACCGGTTGCCGCATCCTTGCCGAACGTCACCAGTTCGTGGCCATCGTAAGCCGGTGCATCAAATATTGACATCCACTTCTCCTCCAGGGGTTCTTATTGGTCAGGCCGCGTTCACAAAACGGACGGTTGATTCTTCAATCTCTTCACCTCGTAACCGGGCCAACAGGCTTGCCTGTTCCGCCCGCAATTGCTCGCGATTGCGATCCTTGATATGGCCGTAGCCACGCAACTTGTACACATTGGCCGCCAGTTCAGCGGCGGTGCTGTAATTCTCGTCGTCGAGACGGCGGGCGATTTCTTCCAGCAGTTCGCGGTAGTCAGCAATATCCTGCCGTTCCTGCTTGCGCTCGGCGGTATAACCAAAAATATCCAGGGCGGTGCCACGCAGGAACCGGGCCCGCGCCAACCAGCTGAATGCGGTTTGCATCCACGGACCGAACTCGCGCTTGATCAGTTCGCCGGTTTCCGGATCACGCTTGGAAAACAGCGGTGGCGCGAGGTTGAAGCGCAGCTTGTAGTCTCCTTCAAACCGGGCTTCCAGCTTGCGCTGGAAATCGCCGTTGGAATAAAGCCGCGCAACCTCGTACTCATCCTTGTACGCCATCAGTCGGTACAGTTGGCGAGCGGCGGCCCGGGTCACAGAATCGTCCTCGTCCGCCCGGGAATCGGCCTCGCGTACCTTGTCTATCTGCTGGCGATAGTCTTTTGCATAAGCACTGTTCTGGTAGTCGGTCAGGCGCCGCTCCCGGTCGGCGATCAGTTCGTCCAGGCTCAGGGGTGCGACGGCTTCCTGCTCCGGCTTCAGCAGTGACATCACTTTCTCCGGCTGGTGGGCACAGCGACGTCCCCAGAGGAAGGCCTGCTTGTTAAATTCTACCGCCACGCCATTGAGCTCGATGGCCTGCTCGAGTGCCTCTGCCGATACTGGCACCAGGCCCCGCTGCCAGGCAAAGCCCAGCAGAAACAGGTTGCTGGCAATGGAGTCACCCAGCAACTCCGTGGCGACTTTGGTCGAGTCGATGAAGTGGCAACTGTCCTCACCCACTTCGGCAATGACTTTGTCTTTCATCGCCTTGCTGGGGAACTTGGCATCGGGATTGAGGATGAACGCCGAAGTCGGCACCTCCGCCGCATTGACCACGGCATAGCTGCGTCCCTTGGCCACCTTGCCCATGGCTTCGTAGGTAGAGGCCACCACCAGGTCACAGCCGACCAGCAGATCCGCCTCACCGGCGGGAATACGCACTGCGTGGATGTCTTGCTGGTTTTCGCTCACCCGCACGTGGCTGACCACGGCGCCAAACTTCTGGGCGAGCCCGGTCTGGTTCAGGGTCGCGCAGCCCTTGCCTTCGATGTGGGCGGCCATGGCGACCAGCGCAGTGATCGTCAGCACGCCGGTGCCACCCACGCCGGTTACTACCGTATTCCACGGCCGCTCAAGCGAGGGCAACTCCGGTTGCGGCAGCGGGTCGAATTCCAGGTCGGCGGCACCGGTGGCGCCACTGGATTTTTTCAGCCTGCCGCCAATCACACTGACGAAACTGGGGCAGAAGCCACGGGCACAACTGTAATCCTTGTTACAGGCACTCTGGTCGATTTCACGCTTGCGGCCCAGTTCGGTTTCCTTGGGCAAAACCGAGAGACAGTTCGACTTGACACTGCAATCGCCGCAGCCCTCGCAAACCGCGTCATTGATAAACAGGCGCTTGGCGGGGTCTTCCAGGATACCCTTCTTGCGACGGCGGCGCTTCTCGGCGGCGCAGGTCTGCTGGTAGATGATGACCGAGGTACCCTTGAACTCACGCAGTTCTTTTTGCAGGCTGTTCATCTCATCGCGATGGTGCAGGCTGTAACCCGGCGTACCGGAAAATTGTCCGCGCCACTGCCCGGGATCATCGCTGACCAGGGCGATGCGGCGCACACCTTCACCCCGCAGTTGCATGATCAGGTCGTCCATCTCCAGGCTGCCGTCTACCGGCTGCCCACCGGTCATGGCCACCGCGTCGTTGTAGAGGATCTTGTAGGTGATATTGACCTTGGACGCTACCGCTGCCCGCACCGCGAGAATGCCGGAGTGGGAATAGGTACCGTCACCCAGGTTCTGGAACACGTGCGGGGTTTCGGTAAACGGCGCCTGTCCGACCCAGGTCACGCCTTCACCACCCATCTGGGTGAAAGTATGGGTCTCCCGGTCCGGCATCCAGGTGGCCATATAGTGACAACCGATACCGCCCAGGGCATGACTGCCCTCGGGCACCTTGGTGGAGGTATTGTGGGGGCAGCCGCTGCAGAAGTGCGGTACGCGTTCGATGGTATCGCGCGGGGTGGCGAGGGAGGCTTCTTTCTCCTCAATCCAGCGGATGCGCTGGTCCATGGTTTCCGACTGGTAAAAGCGGCGCAGGCGACTGTGAATCGCCAGGGCAATGGTTGCCGGCGACAGCTCGCCGAGATTGGTCAACAGGTCACGGCCGTGCTCGTCAAACTCACCTATCACGCGCGGGCGTGAGTCGGACGCATAATTGTACAACTGGCCGGTGAGCTGATCCTCGATCACCGAACGCTTTTCCTCTACCACCAGGATTTCTTCCAGGCCTTCGGCAAACTGTGCCGTAGCCCGGGGCTCCAGCGGCCAAGGCATGCCGACCTTGTAGACCCGCAGACCTATTTCCGCGGCAACGGCCGCGTCAATACCCATATCCTCAAGGGCCTGCATGACATCCAGGTAGGCCTTGCCCGAGGTCACGATCCCCAGGCGGGCATTGGGGGAATCCAGCACGATCCTGTTGATACCGTTGACCCGGGCAAACTCACGGGCGGCGTAAATCTTGTACTTGTTAAGGCGCCACTCCTGCTCCAGCGGTTTGTCCGGCCAGCGGCCGTGAACACCGCCGGGGGGCAGCTCAAAGTCCTCGGGAATGACGATGTCGATACGGTTGGGGTCGATGTCGGCAGAAATGGCCGAGTCCATGTTCTCGGTAATCGCTTTCAGGCCCACCCAGCAACCGCTGTAGCGGGATAATTCCCAGCCATAAACGCCCAGGTCCAGCACCTCCTGCACGTTGGCGGGCGCCAGCACCGGCACGGAGGCCCCCATGAACATGTGTTCGGACTGGTGTGGCAGGGTCGACGATTTGCAGGCGTGATCGTCACCGGCCACTGCCAGCACACCGCCGTAACGGGATGTACCAAACGCATTGGCATGCTTGATCACATCCATCGAGCGGTCTACGCCCGGCCCCTTGCCATACCACATGCCAAAGACGCCGTCGTATTTCGCGCCTTCAAACAGATTGGTTTGCTGGCTGCCCCACACCGCGGTGGCTGCCAGTTCCTCGTTGATACCGGCCTGGAAGTACACATTGTGCTTCTCCAGCCAGGGGCGGGCCTTCCACATGGACTGGTCGACCGTACCCAGGGGCGATCCACGATAGCCGGAGATGAATGCGGCGGTGTTGAGCCCTCGCTGCTGGTCGCGCTGATGCTGCAGCATGGGCAGACGGACCAGTGCTTCTATTCCGGTCATGTAGGCGCGGGTAGTATCCAGCGCGTACTTGTCGTCCAGGGACACCTTGCCAATCAAGGGAGCATTCTGAGGGTTCATCGTAATGACCGCTTAATTACGTAGTGATGTAGTGCCTTAATTTTGGCCAATATCGGCGGAAATTGTTATTTGATTTGATCGTGATTTTGGGCAAAATATGCATAAATTATTCAATAACATCGAACAGGAAGGCAATTTTGACCGAACCCCTCTCCAGACAGGATCTCGACATCCTCAAAATGCTCCAGCGGGACAGTACCACCAGCACCGCCGCCATTGCCGAGCGCATCAATATTTCCCAGTCCCCCTGCTGGCGGCGCATCAATCGACTGGAGCAGGACGGCCTGATCAAGCGCCGGGTGGCATTACTGGATCGCACCGCGCTGGGCATGGATGTGGTGGTATTTGCCACCATTAACCTGACCTCCACCGGCCGCCAGAACCTGATTGAATTCGAGCGTGATATCATTGAGCACCCGGAGGTCATCGAGTGCTACACCATGACCGGGATCTGGGACTACATGCTGAAAATCGTGACCCGGGACATTCGCCATTATGAGGAATTCGTGCGCAATACCCTCACCGCCAGCCCCTCAATCCGTGAACTCCACTCCCACATGGCAGTGACGGAAATCAAGAACACCACCGAGCTGCCCCTGGACACCCAGCTTTGAGCCCGACCATAGACAGCAAACTGCCTGGCATAGGCACCACGATCTTTACCCGCATGTCGGCCCTTGCCGCCGAGTGCGGGGCGATCAACCTGTCCCAGGGATATCCTGACTTCGAGGCGCCGGAGGAACTCCGCGAGGCACTGGCCAGGGCGGTCATGGACGGCCACAACCAGTACGCGCCGATGAGCGGGCTTCCAGCCCTGCGCGAACAGCTGGCGCTGCAGCTTCAACTGCATCGCGGTGTCGCCTGCGACCCGGAGACTGAAATCACCGTGGTGCCGGGCGCCACCGAAGGTATTTTCTGTTCGATCATGGCCTCCGTCCGGGCGGGGGACGAGGTCCTGGTCATGGACCCCAGTTACGACAGCTATATACCCGCCATCGAGATGGCGGGAGGCAAGGCCGTGCGCATTGCCCTGCGTGCTCACAGCTTCGCCGTCGACTGGGATGCGGTCGCGGCAACGCTGAATCCGCGCAGCCGAATGATCATCATCAACTCTCCCCACAATCCCACCGGGGCCGTCCTCAGCGAGGATGACATGCACACCCTGGAAAGACTGGCCATCGAATACGACCTGCTGGTCTGCAGCGATGAGGTTTACGAGCACCTGACCTACGATGACCTTCCCCACCGCAGCGTGCTTCAGTACCCGGGTCTCCGGGAACGGAGTTTCGCCCACTTTTCCTTCGGCAAAACCTTCAGTGTCACCGGCTGGAAAACCGGCTACTGTGTCGCCGCGCCGGCACTCAGCGCGGAACTGCGCAAGGTCCACCAGTTCGTGGCCTTTGTTGCGGTGACACCGGTACAGCAGGCGGTGGCGGACTTCCTGGCTGATTATCCGGAATATCCCGCCCGCCTCGCGGGCTTTTACCAACGCAAGCGGGACCTGTTCTGCGATGCCCTGGCCGGATCTAACTTCAGGTTGAGGCCCAGTGCCGGCACGTATTTCCAGCTGCTGGACTATAGTGACATCAGTACAGCGACAGACCAGCAACTGGCCGAGCAGTGGACCCGGGAGCTGGGGGTGGCGTCCATCCCGATATCGGTGTTTTATCCCTCACCCCCAGGGCTGCATTACCTGAGATTTTGTTTCGCCAAGAACGATGCCACCCTGGAACAGGCGGCGGAGATTTTATGCGGGATTTGAGAGTCACCCTGGTACAGCGGGAACTGCAGTGGGAGGTGCCGGCCGAAAACCGCAGGGCGATCACCCAACTGGCGGCTGGACTGGCCGGCAAAACCGACCTGCTGGTGCTGCCGGAAATGTTTACCACCGGCTTTTCCATGAACGCCCTGGCCAATGCGGAAGAACCAGGCGGCGCCACGGAGCAGTGGATGCAGGCGCTCGCGGCGGAACTGGATTGCGCGGTCACCGGAAGTATTGCCGTGCGGGTTGGTGATGATGTGTTTAATCGCATGCTGTTCGCGTCAGCGGCGCAGGTGCAGTTCTATGACAAGCGCCACCTGTTCCGCATGGCCGGAGAGCACAAGCGCTACCGCGGCGGCGAGAAGCGCGTCATTGTGAACTGGCGCGGCTGGCGCCTGCTTCTGCAGGTTTGCTACGACCTGCGCTTCCCGGTATTCAGCCGCAACCGGCAGGACTACGACCTGGCCCTGTACGTGGCCAACTGGCCCGGGGCCAGAACCATGCACTGGCGCCAGCTATTGATTGCCAGGGCGATCGAAAACCAGGCCTGTGTCGTCGGTGTCAACCGGGTCGGCCGCGATGCCAACGGACTGGACTACAATGGTGACAGTCTGGCAGTGAGCGCAGACGGCCAGTTGCTGGCTGACCTCGAGACAGGAAGCGAGGCCCGCACGGTGACCCTGTCGGGCTCGAGGTTGCAGGAATACCGGGAAAAGTTTCCGGCCTACATGGATGCCGACAACTTCACGGTGGACAACTGAGTGATTTCCCCGCAGGGTGAACTGGCTGCCACCAAAACAGTCATAGCAGTGAGGACAGCTGCACAACAAGAGGACTAGTCATGCAGGTTGATTCGGAAGATCGATACGTCGAGGAGCGCGGCTCAGCCGGGCTACCCAGGTTGCCTATTGCCCTCGCGGTACTGGCGCTCATTATCGGCATCGCCTGGTACTTCAGCGGCGGTAGCCCCGAGCAGGAGGAGCCACCTGCCGAGTTAGTCACACCGGTGCCTGCGGAATCCCCGCCGCTGCAACCAGAAGCGGCGCCGGCGCCAGACATCCCGGAACCGGTGACGGTTGTCACGGATCCCAACGATCCCAATGACCTGGTCATCGCTGAGCCGGAACTCAAACTGGAAGAAAGTGATCCGCTGGTGAGGGAGACACTGGCCCCGGCGCTCGCAGACAGCGTATTCGCCCAGGCCCTGCGCCAGGATGACCTGCTTGAGCGCGGCACCGCGTTTATCGATGCCGCCGGCAAGGGTTCGGTGCTGAACAAGGTATTGCCGATTCCCCGGCCCGAAGGAAACTTTGCAGTACGCCAGGAGGGCGGCAAAACGGTGATCGACCCGGCGACCTACGCGCGCTACGACGGCTACGCTGAGGCCATTGGCGCACTGGACCCGGACACCCTGGCCGCGGCCTTCCACCAGTTCCGGCCGCTGCTGGAACAGGCCTACGGCAACCTGGGTTACCAGCAACAGGATATGGACAACAGCCTGATTCGCGCCCTCGATCAGGTCATTGCCGCTCCCGTACTGGATGAGCCGCCGGCGCTGGAACAGCGCGTAACCACCTACACCTATGCCGATGAGGCGCTGGAAAACCTGTCACCCATTGCCAAGCAGTTGCTGCGTATGGGGCCAGAGAACCAGCGTATTATCCAGGATCAGGCCAGGGCGCTGCGGGCAGCACTGCTGACCGAGTAATCGCTGCTGGCGTGAACTTGCCGCAGCCCCTTCCCTAACTGGATTCCCGGTCTACCGCCGCCTGCACGGCGCGGTAGAACGCCTGGCGCTGCTCACTCTGGCCATCAACACCCCGCGCCCGCGGCCAGTTGCTGTTGGAGGCAATCACCAGGTCCCGTGAAGGATCGATGAATATTCCCTGGCCGAAAATTCCCTGGGCCGCGTAGCTGCCATCGTCATAGGTCCACCACTGGTAACCGTAGCCCCGGCCAGGAATGCCGATGTCCGCCTGCTTGCGGGTGGCTGCACCCAGCCAGCCCTCCGGTAGTACGTCGTCGCCAGCAATTTTCGCCCCGCCGAGCATAAACAGGCCGAAGCGGGCAAAATCGCGAGTAGCCGCCTGCAGGCAACAACCGCTGATCTCATGCCCGGTCGACCCGAGCAGCCAGGTAGCGTCCTGTTCCATACCATAGGGGCGCCAGATTTTTTCCGCGAGATAGTCCGCCAGCTGTTTGCCGGTGGCAGAGCTGACCAACACTCCGATCAGGTTGGTTTCCCCCGTCTTGTAGACCCACTTGTCACCGGCGGGCAGTTCCCGCGGCAGCGCCCGCATATAGCTGACCGTCACATCCAGACCCGGCTCTGCCTGGTGCTCGTTGAAACGCGCCACGTCGCTGTTCCTGTCTTCGTAGTCCTCGTCCCAGGCCACACCGGAGGTCATGGTCAGCAACTGGCGGATAGAGACCTCGTCGTAGGCCGAGCCGCGCAGGTCAGGAATGTACTCAGACACCCTGTCCTCAACGCTGTCGATATGCCCGTCCCTTATCGCGGCTCCCACCAGGGTTGAGGTAAATGACTTGGCCACCGAGAAGCTGGTCCAGCGACCCGCAGCATCGAAATCAAGACCGTATTTTTCCAGGCGCAGCTTGCCGCCCTGGACAATGACCAAACCTGCCGTGCGCTGCTCCAGCATGTATTGCTCAACATCCATCGCCAGCGCCAGCGGGGCCCCCGCTACCAGTGGCCTTACTTCGTTACCCGCTGCCACCACCCGGGCCCTGGCCAGCACCGGAAGCCGGTCCATCGTCCTGAATGCGGCGTCGCGCTGGGGCACCGACCAGAACAATACATTCCTGTCTGTGGGCAAATTGGCCAGCAGGCTGCGCACCTCCCTGTCGGTACTGAGATACACACCCACGAGCACCAGCGAAACTGCCAGTAAAAGCCCGATCAACCATTTCCTCATCTGCTGGTCCCCTTGCAAGGTTACTGAAGCGGCACCCTGAAAGCCTGCTAACCCCCCGGGTGCTTGCGGCTATGGCCGCAGGCTCACAAAAAAGCCGCGAGGCAGCGGGCTGCTGCACCCGCCGCGTCGCGGCTTCCCGATGCGATTCCAGGCCGTCAGGCAGCGCCGGACAGCGCCTTCACTTCAAGATAGTCGGTAAAGCCGTGGGCACCCCATTCGCGCCCGTTGCCGGACTGCTTGTAACCGCCGAAGGGTGTGTGCAGGTCGCCAGATGCGCCGTTAATGTTGATGTTGCCGGCCCGGATCTGGCTGGCCACGGCCATCACTTCCTCGTTGTTATTGCCCTGCACATAGCCCGCCAGGCCGTACGGTGTGTCGTTGGCGATGGCGATGGCTTCCTCAATGCTGTCGTAGGGCATCATGACCAGTACCGGGCCAAAGATTTCCTCGCGGGCGATGGCCATGTCGTTATTGACCTCGCTGAACACGGTCGGCTTGACGAAGTAACCCTTTTCGATGCCCTCAGGGCGACCCACGCCGCCGCAAACCAGCTTGGCGCCTTCATCGATACCTGCCTGGATCAGGCCCTGAATCTTGTTGAACTGCACCTCGCTCACCACTGGCCCCATGGTGGTCCCCTCCGCTTTGGGGTCACCGACCACCACTGACTCAGTGACCGCAGCGGCAATGGCCTCGGCCTGCTCCAGCATGGCCCGGGGCACCAGCATGCGTGAGGGAGCGTTACATGACTGGCCGGTGTTGTTGTACATGTGCATGACGCCACGGGTCACCGCGGCTTCGAGATCCACATCTTCGAGGATGATATTGGGTGACTTGCCACCCAGTTCCTGGGTCACACGCTTGATACTGGGTGCAGCGTTCTGGGCAACCAGGGAACCGGCCCGGGTGGAGCCGGTGAAGGAGACCATATCGATGTCCGGGTGGGAGGATATCGCCGTACCCACACCCGGGCCATCGCCGTTAACCATATTGAACACGCCCGCGGGAACACCGGCCTGGTCGATGATCTCGGTAAACAGGTATCCGGACAGGGGAGCTACCTCGGAGGGCTTGAGCACCACGGTGCAGCCCACGGCCAGCGCCGGGGCAACCTTGCAACTGATCTGGTTGACCGGCCAGTTCCAGGGCGTGATCAGGCCGCAGACCCCAATCGGCTCCTTGATGATGCGACTGTTACCGGCCATTTCCTCAAACTCGTAGCTTTGCAGGATTTCCAGGGCAGTGGCCAGGTGACCCAGGCCGCTGGCCGCCTGGGCTTCTACCGCCAGTTTGGTCGGCGCGCCCATCTCCTCGGAGATGGCATCGGCCATGTCATTGAAGCGGTTCTGGTAAGCCTCAACGATCGCCGCGAGAATGGCGATGCGCTCTTCCCGTGAACTGCGACCATAGCTGGCAAATGCCGCTCTTGCCGCCTTCGCGGCCTTGTCGACATCCGCGGCGGAGCCGATGGAAATAGTGGCACACACGTCCTCGGTAGCGGGGTTAATCACGTCCAGGGATTTCGGTGTCACCGGGTCTACCCACTCACCGTTGATGTAAAACTTGTCGTAAACTCTCATAGCACTCTCCAGTAGAAAACATGACTCCGGTCCTGCTATCGGCAGCGTCCTGCACCGATATCAGCAAACCCGGTATTGCGATCAGTGGGGCAATATAGCACCCGCTGCCGACTGCGGCCAACCGGCCCCACAGCGGGACCCTGCCTGCTCTGTGCCGGCACCGTCAGGAGTCCAGCAACAGCGAGGCCAGCCGCTTGCGGTGATGGTAGGCGTCACCGAACACCTGCTGCGACCACTGGGCGCGGCGAATATACAACTGCGCGTCGCACTCATAGGTAAAGCCCATACCGCCGTGAAACTGTACCGCCCTGTCGCCGGCAAACTTCAGCGCCTCACTCGCCTGGGCCTTGGCCATGCGACAGGCGGACTCGGCGTCCCGGTCCGGGGTTGCCTCATTCACCAGACTGGCGGCGTGATAGACGAAGGAACGCGCGTTTTCCATTGCCACCAGCACCTCCACCATGGGGTGCTTGAGCGCCTGGTAGGAGCCGATAGGGCGACCAAACTGGTGCCGTGTTTTCAGGTATTCGGCGGTAAGGTCCATACAGGCGGCGGCGCTGCCGGCGGCTTCCGCCGCGTACAGCAGGGCGCCGAGCAGCATGACTTCACGCAAGGTGCTGTCGGCATCCCCCGGCAGCAAGTTTTCCATGCCAACCGACACCCCAGAAAAGTCGACGCGGGCACAGCGCCGGGTTTCATCAATACAGGTTTGGCGGCTAACGGCCGCTGACGGCACCGCTGCAGTCGGCACGACCAGCAGGCGCGCTACTCCCTGGTACATCACCGAAACCAAAAAAAGTTCGGCGACCTCCGCATAGGCAACCTGGGTCTTCGCCCCGCTCAGCTGCAATCCGCTTTTTGCCGGCGTTGCGGTGACCCCAATAGCAGGGTCGCCCCAGTCTTCCGACTCCAGCAAGGCCAGGCTTGCAATCTGGCCGCCGACAATGTCCGGCAGGTAACGCTGGCTCAGGTCGGAACCCGCCGCCTGCTGCAACACCCTGGCGACCAGCGTGGTATCGATGAACGGCGTGGTCAACAGGTGCTTACCCATACATTCGACCAGCGGCACCGCACTGCTGATGCCCAGCCCGGAGCCACCGAAGTCCTCTGCTACCGCGACCCCCAGCCAACCCAGTGCTGCCATTTGCTGCCAGACCTGCGGGTCAAAGCCCTGCGCTGAGGGCAGCAATGCGCGCACCGCCGGCATGGTGGAGCGATCACGGCAAAACGCTCGCGCTGAATCCAGTAACATGCCCTGCTCGTCGCCGAACACCATCTGCATATTATTCATCGGCATCATGTCCTCAGCTCTTGGGCAGGCCCAGTACCTGCTCACCAATAATGTTTGCCTGTATCTGCGAGGTACCGCCACCGATGGTGGTGGCGAAATTATTAAAGTAGGCGCGCTGCCAGAACCCTCCGGCAACGGCCTGCTCGTCACCCACATACAGGCTGCCCAGCCCCCCCTGCAACTCGAGGCCGTACTGGCGCATACGCCGCTGATACTCACTGGCCCGCAGTTTGAAGGACAGGGGTAGCGACAGGGGGTAGTCCGTGTTGAGCCCGGGCAGGCCGGTGCGGCGATCGGCCAGGCCCAGCGCTTTCTCCTCCATGATCAGTTCCACCAGCCGATCGCGCACCACCGGATCTTCCAGCAAGGGCTGACCGTCGCGCCTGAGGTGGCGGATGTCGTCGATCAGGTCACTGACACTGATCCTGACCTGGGGCAGGCCACCGGCGGCGCCCGCTGCGGCACCCCGCTCGTACTGCAGGGTTTGCATGGCAACCCGCCAGCCGTTACCTTCGCCACCGATCAGGCAGCTGGCAGGGATACGGGCATCGGTGAAAAAAGTTTCGGTAAACCCATACTCGCCGGTGATCTTCTGGATAGGCCGGGTCTCGATACCCCGCGCCTCCATCGGCGACAGGAAAAACGACAGGCCGTCGTATTTACGCTCGGCAGAGGGATCGGTGCGCGCCAGCAGGATCATGTAGCGGGCGTAGTTACCCATGGTTGTCCAGATCTTGCTGCCGTTGATCACGTAGTCGTCACCGTCCCGTACGGCGCGGGTCTGGGCGTTGCCGAGGTCCGACCCGTGATCGGGTTCGGAGAAGCCCTGGCACCAGATGTCCTCGGCGCTTAGAATTCCCTTGATGTAAAGGGCCTTCTGTTGGTCCGTGCCGATATCCAGGATAAGCGGTCCGGCCCAGCCGAGGCCGATAACGTTAAAGGTGATAGGGGTGCGCTGCCGCCGCAACTCACGATCGACCTCGTGCTGGAAAGCGGCATGCATGCCACGACCGCCGTATTCCGACGGCCAGTGCACGCCAAGATAGCCGGCGCTCCACAGCTTGTGCTGCCATTCCCGGAGAAATTCCAGTTGCTGGTCACTGCCCACTTCCATAAAGGTCTGCGGTAACAGAAACCCGGGATCCGCCGGTTTGTGCTGTTCCAACCAGGCCGCAACCTCGGCGCGAAACTCGGCCAGCTCCGAGGGACTTGGATCAGTTCCGTTCATACTTTCACCCTTGTCTGTGTGTGCGCGAATGCGCAAGCGCCACGACCCGCCATTAATTCACTTGTCCAGGGTCTGGTGAACGCGGCGAAGGCGAACGTCGTGAGGGCTCGCCAGCACCGCGTCCCCGATTCTACCCCATGCATACCCTGCTGGATTCCCGGCATGTTGAACAGGCCCTGGTCAAGGGGCACGGCCGGAAACTGGACCAGCCTCGCCTAGCCTTCCGCCAGGAAGCGGGATTCCGCGTAGGCCATCACCCGGGGGTAATCGGGCTTGCCATTGGCAGCACGGCAGAGCACGTCAATCCCGTAGATCTTGCGCGGCACCTTGTAGTCCGCCAACCTCTCCCTGGCATGGGCCTGCAGTGCCTCGACATCCAGGCCCGCCTGTGGCGCCGTCTGGACAATAGCCGTCACCTGTTTGCCGAAACGGGGATGGGGTAGACCCACGACCACCACGTCATCGACCGCCGGGTGTTCCAGCAACACCCGCTCTACTTCCACCGTGTAGACTTTCTCGCCACCGCTATTCACCACTGTGCTGTCGCGGCCCAGTAGCTGCAACATGCCATCGCCCCGCACGGTGCAGCGGTCGCCCGTGCGCACCAGGCGCTGGCCGTCAAGGGTGATAAAGGTTTCCGCGGTTTTTTCCGGGGCATTGTAATAACCCTGTGGCAGGTGACCGCCGGCATAGACCATGCCGATCGTGTCAGATCCCGGTTCCACCTCCTGTAATTCATCGTCCAGCACCCGGGTGGTCCCCTGGGGCTGGAATACCCCGGATTCAGGCGTGCATACGGCGTACCCCGAGGTCTCGGATGAACCCAGCGAATCAATCACCACCAATTCCGGCTGGTGCTTCAGTAAACCGTCGCGACAGGCATTACTGAGCGAGGCGCCGGAGGACACCAACACTTTCAGCGATGCCAATAGCGCCTCCTCAGGTCGCCTGTCCAGCACCTCCAGCAGCGGCAGGGCAAAGGCGTCGCCCACCAGCACCAGCATGCCGATACCCTGCGCGGCAATGGCTTCGACCGTGCGCTGCGGGTCAAAGCGCTCTCCCGACAGGGTAACCACCGGCACCCCCTGGGCCAGCAGCATGATCGCCATCAGGAAGCCGGCGCCATGCATCAGCGGACTCAGGCACAGAAACGGGGCCGCCTGCGGCAGGCGGGCAACATTCGCCACGTGCTCGGCCAGCGAGGCGGGATGCTCGGCAATTGCCAGCGGAGCCATGGCCACCCCGGTGGACACATTCTGCTTGCGCCAGATGTCCTCATGGCGCCACAGCACACCCTTGGGCAGGCCGGTGGTTCCTCCGGTTGCTATCAACACCAGGTCATCGCCGCGGGTTGTGGGGGTAAAACCTGCGCCGGCATGACCATAGAGTGCGGCCAGCTCCACGTCTTCGCTCCCGCCGTCCACACAGACAAAATGTCGCGTCCCGGTCAGACGCGGCTTTATCCTTGCCACCCGGTCGGCAAACGGCGCATCATAGACCAGCACCTCGATGTCCAGGCCGTTGCACAGGTCCACCAGCTCTTCGTCCTGGTAGCGGTAGTTCACATTGACATGGCTGAGGCCGGCAAGACCGGCACCGACAAAGGTCTCCAGGTAGGCGTTGGAATTACGCAGGTAATGACCCACGTGGGCACCGGCTTCCAGACCGAGATCGCCCAGGTAGCTGGCAATACCCAGGGAGCGCCGGCGCAACTCCCGGTAATCGATACTGGCGCCATCGTGCACCAGGGCCGGACGTGTCGCCGTGGGCCCCTCCCCCAGTCGATAAACCGCCTCGGCAAAATTCCAGCAGTCCACGCGATAACTACCAGAGCTCGGCAATGGCTCGCAGGCTGGCCACGTCATGGGCGGTCACCAGCAGCGTGGTTACCCGTGAATCCTGCCAGGCCTGCAGCCGATCGCGAATACGGTCCGCCGGCCCCACCAGCGACATGGCATCGGCCAGTTCATCGGGAATCACCCGGGCGGCCTCGTCCCGCTTGTCTTCCATGAACAGTTGCTGGATCTTTTCCGCCTCTGCCTCGTAGCCCATTCTAATAAACAGGTTTTTGTGGAAATTGGTGGTCTTGGCGCCCATGCCGCCGATATAAAAACTGAGGAAATACTTGAATGCCAGGAGTCCCGCCTCGATGTCATCAGTGATGCTAACGCTCACCATCTGGGCAATATCGAAGTCTGCCGGGGCCTCTCTTAGCGACTCCGCATAGACGCTCTCGTCATAGGGGTTATAAAACAGTGGCAGCCATCCGTCGGCAATTTCTGCCGCCAGGGCGATGTTCTTCGGACCCTCGGCCCCGAGATAAATCGGGATACGATTGCGCAGCGGGTGCACGATGGGCTTCAACGGTTTGCCCAGCCCGGCCGCATCATCACCGCTGTAGGGCAGCGGGTAATGGGGGCCATCATTGGTGACCGGCGCCTCGCGCGCAAACACCTGGCGAATGATGTCAATATACTCCCGGGTTCGGGCCAGGGGCTTGGGAAATGGCCTGCCGTACCAGCCTTCCACGACCTGGGGGCCGGATACCCCGAGTCCCAACATGAAGCGGCCATTGGACAACAGGTCCAGGGTCAGGGCATGCATGGCACAGGAGGTGGGCGTGCGCCCCGAGAGCTGAACCACCGCGGTGCCGAGCTTTATCTTTTCGGTCTGGGCGCCTATCCAGGCCAGCGGGGTGAAGGCATCATTGCCCCAGGCCTCGGCGGACCAGACGGAGTCAAAGCCGAGCCGCTCTGCCTCCTGGGCAATTGCCACAAAATTGGGATGCGGGGCAGCGCCCCAGTAACCCTGGGCAAGGCCCAGTTTGAGATCAGCCATGGTAAATTCCTAAAAATACAGGATGTACTGCTTTTTTCAATTATGACATTCTAGGCCAGCTTTGCAATCGACATCAAACAACAAACACGGAGACAAAACTTGAGCAGTGATTCAAACCTGCAGCTGGCGGACAACACCCCCATTCTGGTGGGCACAGGACAATACACGGAACAGCTCCCGGCAAACGGCGAACCTGCACTTGCACTCACGCCCCCGGTGGAGCTCGCCGCCAGGGCCGCCGCAGACGCCGTTACCAGCACCGGCGGACACTTCTCTGCGGCTGACATCGAGACCATTGCCACTATTCGGCTGTTTTCTGACTCGGCACCGGTCTGGTCCTGCCCGTTTGGCCGCAGCGACAACCCGCCGGAATCCATCGCGCGGCGAATCGGCGCCTCTCCCCGTGAGCGTATCTATAGTGACGCCGGGGGCACACAACCACTGCAATTGCTGGCCGAGTTCTCTGGGGCAATCGCCAGGGGCGAATTGCAGTGCGCCCTGCTGACCGGCATGGAGGCCATGGCCAGCCAGCGCTATGCCCAGCGCAATGGCCTGGAGCCCGACTGGAGTGAACATTTCGACCCTCCCCTGGACAGCCGTGACGCCGTGACGCAGATGGTCTCGCCTGCGGAATTAAACAGTGGCTTGTACCTGCCCGCCCATTGGTATGCACTGATCGAGAACCTGAGGGCCCACCAGCGGGGGAACAGCGTTGCCGTGCATAAGGTGCAAATGGCCGAGCTGCTGGCACCGTTCAACGACGTGGCCCGGAGCAACCCCTACGCTTACTTCCAGAACCGCTACAGCGCGGCAGACCTCGCCAGCGAAGCCAATGGGAACTACCCGATCTGCGTGCCCTACAACAAGCTCCTGGTGGCCCGGGACGCCGTCAACCAGGCCGCTGCCGTTGTCCTGACCAGCGCCGGCAAAGCACGGGAACTGGGCATACCGGCTGACAACTGGATTCTGCAGTTAGGCTATGCCGACGGGGAGGACCAGTACCTGCCCCAGCGACAAAATCCGGGCACCTCGGTGGCGATGGAAAAGGTGCTCAGGGCCTGCTTCGAGCGCGCGGGCCTGGGGCAGGCCGACATGGACCTCATCGACATCTACAGCTGCTTTCCCTGCGCGATCGAGGCCGCCCGGGATGCACTGGGCATGGCCGCGACCGACCCCCGGCCATTGACCGTCACCGGCGGACTGCCATTCTTTGGCGGCCCGGGCAACGAGTACAGCCTGCACGCACTGGCGGAGATGGTCATGCGCCTGCGGGCAACGACAAGCCATGCACTGGTCACCGCCAATGGCGGTATGCTGTCCAAACATGCCGCCCTCGTACTGGCGAGCAACAGCCCTGCGCTTCGTCGCAGACCCCTGGATTACGCCACGCTGGAACCAACCGTTATCGGCCGGGAGGATATCGAAGCGGTACCGCTGTGCACGGCACCTGCAAGGGGCACCGTGCTGAGCTACACCCAGATTTTCGAGCGCCAGCGCGATGATGTCGCTATCATCCTGGGGGAAACCGCCAGGGGTGAGCGCTTCCTGGCCCACAGTACCGAGCCAGACACCCTGCAGCAGGTTCTTGCACAGTCACCCGTGGGGCGAGACGTCCAGGTTGAGCAGGTGCAGGGCCGGCATCGATTCCGCTTCGGGTACTGAGCCGGGGTCCTGCGGACCCGCTCAGCCGGCAGCGGGAGTGGCCGCAGCTCTCTCAACGGCTTCGGCAAACAGCGCGATGTTGCCCCTGCAGTACTGGGTATCGAGCTTTGAGCTGACGATTTTCCAGCCGGCGTCCGCCCCGGCGAACACATTGGTGTATTCACCAACCACGATCGCCACCTCGGCGTCGGTGGCGACTTTGTTTCCCGGGTCGGTAAAAATAATATGCTCCGCCACCAGGTAAGCCCGGCACTCCACCCCCTGTTCGGTCCGGCAGAAGCGGAAGTTGCTGAGGCTGTGACGGGTGAGATCGAAGCCGTCAATCACACTCTGCAAGGCGAGCAACCAGTCCTCGGCATTGCGCATCGCACCTTCGCCACCGGTGTCGGCACCGGTGTCACCGTAATCAATGTATATTTCATCGGCGAAACAAGCGCGCACCAGCGGCCAGTTCTTGCTGTCTATACCCTCGGCATAGGCGTTATAGACATCGACGATTTCACTGCGGGTTACCGGGTCGACCTGTGACATAGCGCGCTCCTGTCAGTCCCGCCGGGGTACGGCGCCTTCTTGCGCCAGTCGCCGGCAACTCGCCAGCCCCCGGCCAGACGCTCCAGCGGTGAGGATGGCGATCTTTCCCTGCACTCTGTTGATCGTGTTATTCAGTCCTCTAAGGCAAAACTGCCCCGCCGCTTGCAAACGATCAACAGGGTGATACCATCGAAAAACAGTCAGGATGTACGGTTTATAGTATTGGGATTAAACCGCATCCGCAACAGATGCCGGAGCGAAACATAATGAAGGATAAGATAAAAAATTACGACGACGTCACCCTGTACGGGCTGAGCCCGGAGAAAATGGAGAAGCTGCTGCTGGCGCAGAACGAACTGACCTTTATCTGGACCAACCGCGAAGGTCACGGCATGGGCGTGACCATGAGCTACATCTGGCGCAAGGGCCGCATCTGGTGCACGGCAACGGAACAAAGGGCGCGAATGAAAGCGCTGGCCCGCGACCCGCGCTGCTCAGTGGTCATATCCAGTGCCGGAGTCGACGACGACTTGAGCCAGTCCATCACTTTCAAGGGCCATGCCATACTCCACAAGGACCAGGAAACCAGGGACTGGTTCTACCCCGATTTCGCCCGCCACGCCAACAGCCCGGCACCGACCCCGGAGGCCTTCGTTGCCTTCCTCGATACCGAGGCCCGGGTGATTATCGAGGTCGTGCCCGAAAAGACCATCAGCTTTGACGGCGGGGTAATGCGCGACACCACCCGTGAAGCATTAGCAGCTTCCTAGCCGTGCTACCGCTGCCCGGGGCGCCTGGCCGAGACTCAATCGCCGAAGGCGCAGAACGAAAAAGCCCCGCCTGCAAAGGCGGGGCTGTGGCATGACCGCAAGGGCTGAACGCTAGAAGTTGACCGTCAGCTCAACACCGTAGTTTTCCGGCGGGCTGTACTGGCCAAAGGTACTGATACCGATGGGAATCACCCGGGCGTAGCGCTCGTCACCCATGTTGCGACCGTAGACACTCAGCAGGTAGTGCTCGCCAAACCTCAGGTCAACACTGGCATTGTGGAAACCGCCAGCATCCACCAGACCACGCGGATCATTGTTCAGAATCGTGTGATACTCGTCCCGCCAGCGGTAGTTGTAGTGCATGCCCACTTCCACCTCGCCCAGGGTCAGGTAGTAGTTCAGGCCCGCGGCAAAGGTGTATTCAGGCGCATTGCGCAGCTCCAGTCCTGAGTTGTCCACCGGGTTGCCTTCCTGGTCGGAGACCATAAAATCGGAGAACTCCGCATTCAGGTAGCCGGCATTGAAAAACCCGGAGAGTCCCGCAGTGAACTGGGCATTGAATTCCGCCTCCAGGCCCCATATTTCCACATCAGCGGCGTTATTGACAATGGTAGTGACATTGCCGTCGCCCAGATCGGTAATCACCTCTTCCTGTTTGTCTGTGTAATCGCTGTAGAACGCTGTGGCGTTGAATCGCAGGCGGTTTTGCAGCCACTCACTCTTCATGCCCAACTCGTAGGTATCCACATACTCAGGGTCAAAGGAGTTGATGTCATTGACGTTCTGGGTACGGGCAAAAAAGCCACCGCTTTTGAAACCACTGGCAAAGGAGCCAAATAGCATCATGTCGTCGCTGACGTCATAGGTCAGGGCGATACGCGGGGAAAACTCACTCCAGTCATCCTTGTAGTTCTGCGGCGGGCCCATGGGCACCAGGGTGACAATGCTGTCGTCGGGCAAGTGCAGCAGGAAAGACGTCGTGTGCGCGGTCAGTTTCCGCTCCTCCTCGGTAAAGCGCCCGCCGAGGTTTAACTGCAATCTGTCGGTGAGCTGCCAGTCCACGGAGGCAAACACCGCATAGGAGGTGTTCTCGCCGGTACCATCAAGTTCGCTGGATATCGCTCCCGGCCAAAGCCCGCCCTCCGGGCCAAAGCCGATGCCCAGGTAGTACCACATATCGAAGGATTCCTGGAACTGGTCGTACTCGGAGTTCCAGTAATACACCCCGGCGGTGAGGTTGATATTGTCGGTGAGATTGCCGTTAATCCTCACCTCCTGGCTGAACTGCTCGTATTCCTGGGCGGCCTGCACGGTGAGAAACTCGACCTGGGTGGCGTCGTACTCGACCCGGAACTCTTCTTCCCGCTCGATGTAACCGGTGATTGCCGTCAGCATCCAGTCGCCCAGGGCCCAGTTCATGGTGAGGTTGTAGGAATCGTTGGTGACCTCCGAGGAGTTCGGCGCATTCTGGGGCGTATGATCCTCATCACTGTCGCTGTCGAGTGCCTCGCAACCGCTACCGAAGGGTGCACCACTGGCATCGGGCGGAATTCCCGCTACCGGTATGCCGCCCACGGAAATCAGGCAGCCAAGATCGGCAAAATCGTTGAAGTTGGACCAGGCGCCAACATCCGAGTCATCTTCAATGCGCTCGGCGTTAAAGGATATATCGAAGTTATCCGTCAGGTTGAAGGCCACCCGCGCGCCCACCTGAAGATAATCCTGGATGCCGAAATCCTCGTTGGATATCCTGGATTCCATATAGCCATCATGCTCGCTCTTGCTGGCATAAAACTTGAGGCCACCGTTGTCGGTGAGCGGCGTATTCACCACCGCACGCAGCTCCCGCAGGTCCCAGCTGCCCGCGCCCAACTGCGCCTTGACGCCCCACTCCCGGGTAGGGGCGCTGCGCACAATATTGAGCGCACCGGCAGTCGTGTTCTTCCCGAACAAGGTACCCTGGGGGCCGCGCAGCACTTCAATGCGCTCCATATCAAAATTGTGCAGCAGGCCACCCGCCACCACGCCCTGGTAAACGCCGTCGAGGATGACCCCCGCAGGAGGCTCGACGCTCTTGTCCGTTTCCTGGAAGCTGATGCCCCGAATAGAAATCGAGGCGCCATTGTTACCGGCCACCATGTCGATATTTACATTGGGCACGTAATTCTGCACGTCCTGCAGTGATTTCACCGTCGAGCGATTAAGCTCCGCAGCCAGGGCGGTCACCGTCACCGGAATATCCTGCATGGACTCCTCCCGCTTCCGGGCGGTAACAATCACCTCTTCCAGCGCAATTCGTTCCTCCTGAGCCACCGCTTGTAGCGGCGAAGCGGACCAGGCGGTTGCCAGGCTGCAGGCCAGCGCGGTTTTTACCAAATTACGTTTCTTCATATGTTCCTCGCTTTTATTATGTGAACCGCTCGCAAGTAGCGGCGGGAGTACTGCAAAGAAATCACTGCCGCCGACGTCTGGAAAAACGTCCGCCGCCGACAGGGCCGATGTCCGTTACCGAATCGTCCGAACCCGTCCTGCTACCTACAGGTCGTATTGTTTTTATAAAACATGTCATACTGTTTTTTTAGTGTAGGTACTTTTTGCTACTGATGTAAAGCCGCAAACCGGGATTAGTGTGTGCTGCTCAGCCCTCGCTTCCAGGCACCGTGCCGTCATAGGAGGCCTGGGAAATGGCGTCGCCGTCAAACTTGATGGCTTTCTCGGGAATCAGCTCAATGATGACCCGCAGTGGGGTATCAAGGTGCTGGATGGCAGCCTCCGGCGTGGGCGCGGGATAAGGGGAAATGATCTCCGCCATCGCCGGATAAAACCAGTCCTTGGTGGCCTGGTCATCGTGCAGCTTCACCCGCCCTTTGTAGGTCACCGTCTTGCCCGGGCCCATATCGGTACCCATGCTGGAGATCACTACCGAAGCCCTGGGGTCGCGCTTGAGAGCCTTGATACGGGCCCGCTGGCTGGTGGCCGTCAGCCAGATGGAACCGTCCCTGGCGATGTAGTTCATAATGACACCCAGGCCGTGTCCGTCCTTGTTGGTCCAGATAAAGTTGCACTCAATCTGCTTGGACAGCAGTTCCTGCTCCCGCTCAGGGGTCAGTTGGTATAGCGTTACGTCCTCGTAGCCCTGCATGATTTGCCTCCCTTGTAAGTTCAATCGATATCAGAATTGCGGTCAGAATCGCGGCAAATGGCCATTCTGCTGGCCGCCGGCCAGGTCCAGCACCTGTGCATTGATGAAACTCGAGCGCTGCCCATCGGCAAGGAACAGCGCCGCTTCCGCCATATCATCCAGGTTACCCATGCGGCCCACCGGGGTGGCGTCGATGTAGGCCTCTATGACCGGGTCCATGCCAAACAACATACTGGTCATGTCGGTCTCGATCAGTCCGGCTGCGATAGAGTTGAAACGAATCCCCCGCGGGCCGTATTCCTGGGCTGCCACCTTGATCGCGTAGTCAATGCCGGCCCGGGCGCCCGAGTAAACGGCCAGCCCGGGGCCCGGAATCCGCGCAGTCAACGAGGAGATGGTGATTACCGAGCCCCCCTCCTCCATGGCGTTTGCGGCGTGCTTGAAAAACAGCAGCGCACCGACAAAGCTGACCTGCAGGCTGGGAAGGATTTTATCGGCGCTGAGTTCAGCGATAGCGTCTGCAGCGTGAATACCGGCAGAGAAGACAGCAATATCAACCTGCCCGTATTTCTCGCGGGCGGCAGCAAACAGGGCCTCCTGCTGCGCCTCGTCGGTAACATCGCAGGCCACGGCCAGGCCGCCGATTTCCCCGGCCAGTGCCGCCAACGGCTCCTTGCGCCGGGCGGAAACCACAACATTCGCTCCTTCCTGCGCCAGGCGGCGCGCAATGGCGGTACCGAAGTTCGACTCGCCGGAAGCGCCGACCACCACCGCTGTTTTTCCCGTTAACGTTCCCATGATTCCGCTCCTGTCCTTATTGTGGGTAACTGCTGTTCAGGCGTTAAAGATCCGCCAGCACATGGCCACCATCGATGACGATTTCCGCCCCGGTCATATGTGAACTGGCATCGGATGCCAGCAATAACAGGGTGCCGTTCATTTCATCCAGCTCGCCGACGCGGCGCTGGGGTATGCGCTCTACCAGGGTTTGCGCCGCATCTGTTTTGAGCCATTCGCGGATCATTTCCGTGGCAAAGTAACCCGGGCAAATCGCGTTGACCCTGATATTGTGTACCGCCAGTTCCAGCGCCGCCGTTTTGGTGAACTGCGTGACCCCGGCCTTGGCGGCGGCGTAGTTGGTCAGCATGTGCTGTGAGCGAATGGCGAGAATGGAGGCGATGTTGACGATCGAGCCGCCGCTTTGCGCCGCCACCATGCGCCGGGCGCACTCACGGGTGACAAAGGCCACGCCATTAAGGTTCGTATCAACTACCGCGTTCCAGTCCTCATCGCTTAAATCGAGCAACAGTTTGGGGATGGTGATGCCGGCGTTATTGATGACAATCGTGACGACACCGAAACGGGCTTCCACGTTGTCGAGTGCCGCTGCAATACTGGCCGAGTCGGTGACATCCATGGCAACCGCCATCGCTGTGCCTCCGGCGGCAACAATCTCATCACGGGCGTCCTCGACAACCTCAAGACGCCGCGACGCCAACACCACCTTTGCTCCCGCCCGGGCCAGCACCTCGGCAAAATGGCGCCCGAAGCCGCTGGAGGCGCCGGTCACCAGCGCCACCCGGCCAGAGATATCAAAACTGGCAAGTAATTCGTTCATCATCGGCCTCAGGCGTTCAGGTACTTGTCCAGGGTCTGGTGAAAGTGCCGTATGCGAATTTCCTGGTAATTGGCCAGTACCACTTCCCCTGACTTCAGATTGCGCAGACCCTTCTGCACCATTTTCAGATTACTGAGATCCTGGTCGAATACCCGGCCAAGACCGCCCTCCAGCCCGGCTGCCTCGGAGAACAACTGGTCCTTATCGAGTTTCTGTACCGGGCAGTCCGCCGGCCGCTCCGTGCCCTCGGGGAAGCGCATCAGGAAGATGATCTCCATGGTGCACATGCCGGGGTCATCGCCGTAGGGCTTCATGCGGTAGGTGAGATTGGGATGAAAACCGGCCCAGGGCGCAAAGTTGGGGAACAGTGAGTATAGAATCGAGTCCATGATTTCACTGCGGGTGCAGAAACTTGCCAGGTCCACGCCGTACTCACTGGAGTAATGTTCAAAGTAGTACTCGGCAAGCCACTCCCGGGCGCTCATGCCCTCCGGCACCTCGACCCGTTCGCCATCGGTGGTCCAGGCGCCGTGCTCCAGCCAGTCGTTGACCGTGGTATTGGGGTCAACATCCTCAAGGTGCGGACTCACCACGCCCATGGGAGAAATGGTGCGACTGACGTTGTCACCCCAACAATCGTACTGGGAATTCGAATCGCCGAGGTAGGGCATGATCTGCGGGTGAGTCTGCACCGTGTGGTAGGACTCGATAAAGGCCTCCCACGCAACTTTCCAGTTGCACTCGATCACCTTCTCCACGTGCAGCGCCTTGAAGGTGTTCTCCGGTTTCCAGCGGGTAAAATGCGCCGGCAAAATACCCATGTATTCCTGCAGTGACGGCGCCTCCAGGTCCATATTGATGAACACCCATCCTCCCCAGGTAGCCACCTGCACCTGGGGCAGGGAAAATTCCTCGGCCCTGATATGGGGAAAATCCCACTGACAGGGCGCGCCGAGAAAGTCGCCGTCAAGACTCCAGCGGAAGCCATGGTACGGGCACTTGAATTCGCGGGCCGAGCCGTAATCCTTGCGCAACTGGCGACCGCGATGCAGACAGGCATTGTGGTAGCCCTTGATTTCTCCCGACTCGGTGCGGGTGATTACAATTGAATAGCTGGCGATGTCGTAGACGAAATAATCGCCGGGGTTGGCAATCTCAGTTTCCCTGCAGGTGACCTGCCAGGTCTTGCTCCACATCTTCTCGACTTCGCGTTCGTGAAACTCACGGCTGAGGTAGCGATCAGTGGACAGGTTGTCCGAACCCAGGAAAGTATTGGTATTCTCGCGCAGGGCGTCCGGGACCGGATTCACCTCCTTGTCCAGCATCTCCTGGTAGGATTCGCCGCCGGAGCGCGCCACGATCTGACCGTCATCCAATTGAATTGTTCTACTCACGACTCTTCTCCTAGCGCTGCAAAATAGTGACGGCGCTGATACCGGGCGCACCGTATACATGGGTGTAACCCAGCCTGGGATTGCCGGGCATCTGGTGCTGACCGGCCTGGCCGCGCAGCTGCAGTACGTTTTCATAAACCTGGCGCAGCCCGGATGCACCGATGGGCTCACCATTGGCGAGACAGCCACCGTCGGTGTTCACCGGCATACGGCCGCCTATGTGGGTCGCGCCCGACTGCAGCAGGTGTTCCTGTTCTCCGTGTTCGCAGAATCCATTTTCGGCCATGTGCATGACTTCGGCGCCGGACTCGGTGTCCTGCAACTGCAGCACATCCATATCGCCGGGACCGACACCCGCCATTTCAAAGGCGGCGTTGGCGGCATCGACTGTTGGCCCGTCCACCTGTTCCAGTGCCTGGCTGGGAGCGAACACTTCAAAGGACCCAAAACGACGGGACTTCAGTACCGCAGACTTCAGGTAGACCGGTGTGTCGGTGTACTGGCGCGCCCTGTCGGCACGACACAGCACCAGGGCAACGCCGCCCTCCGCGGGCGAGCAGAACATGAACTTGGTCAGCGGGTCGTTGATCATCATCGACCCGGCGATTTCAGTTTCGCTGATCGGCTGGCGGCGCCAGGCATTGGGATTCAGCGAGCCATTGAGAAAGGCCTTGGCCGCGACCTTGGCCAGCGTGTTGGCGGAGATACCGTGGTCGTGCATGTACTTCTGGATTTTCATGGCAAAAAACTGGGTGGTCATCATCATTCCGACCTCGCCATACCAGTCACCCAGCCCCAGTGCCTTTGGGTCGGCGTTGAAGGCGCCGCGGTCATGTTTGTCGAAACCGGCCACCAGGCCGATATCGTGCTCCCCGGACTTGATGGCATGCCAGGCCGCGATCAGCGAGCTGCCCCCGGTGGCGCAGCCATTGGCCACGTTGATAAACGGAATGCCGGTCAGCCCCAGTTCGTTGCCAAGGGCATCGGCATTACCCGAGCTGGCACTGCCGCCAAAAGCAAATTGCATATCCTGCCATTGCACGCCCGCATCCTTGAGCGCCTCGCGGGCGGCATAGGCCCCCTGCTGCAGGCCGCTGCGCGCGGGCGTGCGGCCGAAGGGGTGAATGCCGATGCCGACGATTGCTACATCCATAATGACTGCCCCTGGTTGCCGCTATACCGGCTTGAAGAAATAGCTGACAATTTCAGCGCCGTCCGGGTCGCGGCGATAGGCGTCGAACACAACGTCCATTGCCATACCTATGCGCAGTTTCTGCGGATCGTTTTCCGTCAGGCGCCCCTCTACCCGAACCCCGCCGGGCAGTTCCACATAGCCGACGCCGTAGGGCTGGAAAGTCTCTGGGGTTTCACCGCTGTTATAGGGCGGCTTGGGCATGAATTGCTGAATCGTCCAGGTCCACAGGGTGCCCCGGCGCGGCAACTCCTCGACATCCACCTCCTGGCCGCTGCAGGCCATGCAGGACTCGGCCACAGGAAATGCCGCCACACCGCACTGCCGGCAGCGACTGGCGAGCAGCGCCGGTTGCGGTGACGGCCAGGTGAACAGCCCCTCGGCAATCGGTCGTTTTTCGGTCACGCTGCGACTCCCCGCTGGCTCACAAGGTGAGCCCCTGCATCCAGTTGGCGTGGAAGCCATTGGGCACCCGACCGGGAATATGGATTTTGGCGACAGGACCCGCAGCCACATCGCCGGCGCTGAGGATACTGAGGAAAGGCCCCTCGCCGGGATTGTGCACAAAGCACATCAACCAGCCGTCCTCTTCGCGTTCGCTGTCCGGGTTGGGCACATGCACCGGTTCACCGGCATTGGCTGCTTCGCCGTACTCCCACAGCGCGGTCTCGCCGCTGTTAAAATCGAAACTCCCGGTACAGTTGTAACCGTGGGCATCGCCCCAATCCCGATTGGAGCAGGTGGCATAACCAAGTCGGTACACCTTGCCCATGCGGCGCTCGTCTACCCGTGAAAACTCGCAGAAGATGTCGGAAAACTGCTCATTGGTCACCTGTCGCGTTTTCGGGTCCAGGCTCATTCGGTACATCCGTCGTGGCTGTTTCTCCGTACCTGTGCCCTGGGCCTGGGCGAAGGGAATAGAGTTAATCCACACGTAATCGATAATTATTTTGCCGCCCGCTTCAAAGCCATTGCAGAAGTGCCAGCTGAAGAAGGACTCGGTTTCGAACACGATATTGTTGCCGCTGCCGTCGCGCGGTACCGCGATAATTTTGGTGCCGAGTTCCGGCTCCCAGACGAAGGGATCCTCACCTTTCATCGCCTTCTCCACACTGTGGTAGGTGGGAGCGTAAAAGATCACCACGTAATTCCCGGTGATCTGCAGGTCGTGGATGATGCCCTTGCGCGGGAACTCCACCTCCATGGTCTGCTTGTGGCGCCCCCTGGCATCAAACACCTGCACCCAGTAGTTAGGGCTGTCCCAGCGTTGGGTGCAGCTGATGAGATCGCCCGTGTCCGGGCAGACCTTGGGGTGGGCGGTCAGTGCATCACCGGGCTTGAGTGCACCGTCATAGTCAAACAGTCCGACGGTGGAAAGGTCATGGTTGAGCAGGTGCGGGAAGCCGCCCTCCCAGAGCGCGAGCAATTTGCCCCCGTGATAAATCACGTTGGTATTGGCGGTGTTGCGAATGGGATTGGGTTCACCCCCGGCATCGATCACCTCCTGTGGAACTTCCAGTAACTTGCCGACACTGCCGTAAATCGTTCGACCGAACTTGCGCTCTGTCTTCAGGTGGCTGGTTTGTACCCAACGATTCTTGTACTCAACATGACCGTCGCGAAAATACACCGCGTGTATCATGCCATCGCCATCCAGCGGATAGACGTAGTGATTGGGCTGAAACGCCACGTTGGCGCCATCACGCATGAACGCGCCGGTCAGTTTGGCCGGTATCTCTCCTTCAATGCGCAACTGACGCTCGTCGAAGTCACGCTCTTCCTCGACTGGCGCATAATTGCCCTGGAGATAGGGAAAGGCACTCAAATCCATGGTCTGATACCCGTGTTATTGGCTATTGTGGTATTGATGGATACAACCCTGCCGATATTAGCATCGGCGATTGCATAAAAACAGTCTCGTCTGTTTCTTTTTTTGATCGGCGTTGTAAGATAGGCCAGCACCCACCAAGGAGACCATCACGCATGAGTAGGATTGAAGAAGAACTGGCCCTGCAAAAACTCATGGCGCGCTATGTGGACGCGGCCAATCGACGGGACGGTGAAGCCTGGGCGACGACCTGGGCGGAGGACGGCTGCTGGAATCTGATGGGCATGGAGGTCACTGGCCGTGACAACATTCTGCAACTGTGGCAGCAGGTGGTCGCGGGATTCGAATTTGCCATCCTGATGCCCAGCTCACACCTGTTCCAGGTCGAGGGCGAACGGGCGAGCGGGCACTGGTACCTGCAGGAATTTACCCGCGACCTGCAGGGTGAGAAGTTTGCCGCCATGAGTCGCTACCTGGACGAATACGTAAAAGTAGACGGCCAGTGGCTGTTCCAGTCCCGGCGTTACGATTTTCTCTATCGCGGGCCGGCGGATCTCAGCGGCGACTTCACGGCGCTGCCCTGAGCGGGCTATTCCTCGGGAATGCGCAGCACCAGTTTGCCCTGGTTGCTGCCGTTGAACAGGCGCAGGAAGCCAGGCAACACGTTGTCCAGGCCGTCGATAATCTCCTCCCTCGACTGTAGCTTGCCGTCCATTACCCACTGGGCAAGTTGCGCAACACCCTCGGGAAAGCGCTCCAGAAAGTCCAGCACCACGAACCCCCGCAGGGTTACGCTCCGTGCCACCAGTTGCCACAGGTTCTTCAGGTGGGGGACCTCGTCCGCGTTATACGAAGCGATCCAGCCACACACCACCACCCGACCAAACCGATTCATCTGCCGCAGGGCGGCGTCGAGTATCTCACCGCCCACATTGTCAAAATACACGTCGACACCATCCGGACAGGCGGCGGCAATCGCCTGGCGGTAATCGCCGCAGGTTTTATAGTTGATCGCGGCGTCAAACCCCAGTTCGCCGGTAAGCCAGTTGCACTTGGCCTCGCTACCGGCCATGCCGACCACACGGCAGCCCTGCATTTTGGCGATTTGCCCCACCACCGAGCCCACGGCGCCGGCAGCGGCACTCACCAGCACGGTCTCGCCGGCTTTGGGCTGGCCGATTTCCAGCAGACCGAAATACGCGGTAAGCCCGGTGGGGCCAAGCACACCGAGAAACTGACTCAGGGGAATGCCCAGGGTCTCATCGAGCTTGTTCAAGGTGGCGCCCTGCACCTGGGTGTAGGCCTCCCAGCCGCCCATGGTCATCGCCACATCACCCACTGCGAAGTCTTTGTGCGCCGATGCCACTACCCGACCGATAACCGAAGCCCGGACCACATCCCCCAGCACAATCGGCTCGATGTAATTGGGCTCATCCGACATCCAGCCGCGTATCGCCGGGTCCAGGGAGATATACAGGTTGCGCAGGCGAACTTCGCCCGCGCCAAGGGCAGGCAGCGGCACCTCGCGAACCGGCACGTTCGCCGTGGTGGGTTCGCCTGCAGGACGCGACGCCAGGTAGTACTGACGGTTCAGGGTTTCAGTCATGGCTGCACGGCCTTATGCCTGGGGAGATTGCGGGCAACATAGCCGCTCACAAAAAAGCAGTCAACCCTGATTGTTTTCAATCATCGATTCTGCTACTTTCAATTTCCACCTGATCTATCACTCTGTAAGCAAGATCACAGGAAAATACGCCATGACCGTCATCATTGCAGGCACACTGGACATTCCCGGCGGCGAGCGCGACCAGGCACTGGCCGAAGCGGCGGACCTGATCGGCGAAACCCGCTCACAGGAAGGCTGCCAGCACTACGTCTGGTCGGCGGACCCAGTCTCGGCTACCCGGGTATACGTCTACGAATACTGGACCTCGGTCGAGTCGCTGGCGGCCCACCTGGCGGGGCCTTTTTACAGCCGGATGCTGGAACTGCTGGGCAAGTACCCGACCCAGAATGTGCAGATATCCAAGTTCCGTATCGACCTGGAAGAACCCGTGTATGACCCCCAGGGCCGCCCGCGGGCTGATTTTTTTACCGAGTAAACCCGGAGGCACCCCTTGGCGACTGAGCAAGTCAAAACCTACTGTCGATTCTGTCACGCCTACTGCCCGATGGTGGCCACGGTGGAAGACAATCGCCTGATCGCCATTGGCCCGGATACCGACAACGAAATCTACGGCGGCTATACCTGTGTCAAGGGAAGGCAGATGCTGGAGCAGATCTACCACCCACAGCGACTTGAGCGATCACAGAAACGGCTGCCCGACGGCAGCTTCACCGCCATCGACAGCCAGACCGCCATGGATGAAATTGCCGACCGGCTCCAGACCATCCTGGCGAAATACGGCCCCCGCAGCATTGCCAGCTACAACGGTACCTACTCATTCCAGAATTCCGCCGCCCACGGCATGGCCCGCGCTTTTCACGCGGCGATTGGCTCCCCCAATTACTTCACCAGCGTGACCATCGACCAGCCCGCCAAGGTCGCCATCGCCCCTGCGCGCATGGGCTGGTGGAATGCGGGCTCGCATATGTGGAGCGACTCCGACGTTGCCCTGGTCATCGGCAACAACACACTGATATCGCACTTCTCGGTGCCCGGGGGCGTGCCGTCTTTCAGCCCAGCCAACGCCCTTCGTGAGGGGCGCAAGCGCGGCCTCAAGCTGATTGTCATCGACCCGCGCAAGTCAGAGGTCGCCGCCAGGGCGGACCTGCACCTGCAGGTGCGGCCGGGGCAGGATGCCGCCCTGCTGGCGGCCATCATCCAGGTCATCATCCGCGAGGACCTGTACGACAGGGCGTTTTGCGCGCAGCACACCAGGGGCCTGGCAGAACTGGACGCCGCCACCCGGCGCTTCAGCCCGGAGGCGGCCGCGGCGGCCACTGATATTCCGGTTGCGCAGGTTTACCAGGCCGCGAGGCTGTTTGCAGCGGGCCCGCGTGGGTCTGCCGTCACCGGTACCGGCCCCGAAATGGGGCCGCACCCCAACCTGGTGCAGCATTTATCACTGGCACTGAATGCCATTTGCGGGCGCCACTACCGGGCGGGGGAACGCGTCCCCAATCCAGGTGTGCTGGCGCCACCGGCGCCCCGCCACGCCCAGGCAACCTCGCCGCAACCGCAGTGGCTGACTGAGGGTGTGGCCAGCCGGGTGGCGCCGGACATCCACGAAACCGTGGTGCTGTCGCCCTATGGTCCGGTCAGGGAGATGCCCACGGCGCTGGCCGCCGATGAAATGCTGACCCCCGGCGAGGGACAGATCAAGGCGCTGATCTGTGTCGGTGGTAATCCCCTGCTCGCCTGGCCGGATCAGGAGAAAACCCACCGGGCCCTGGCAGGCCTGGACTTACTGGTCTGCATCGACGTGAAAATGGCGGCGACCGCACAAATGGCAGACTATGTGCTCGCGCCCAAAATTTGCCTGGAGCGCGAAGACGTTACCCTGCTCACCGACATCTGGTACGACAAACCCTATAGCCAGTACACCCCGGCGGTGGTTCAGTCCCGGGGTGATGAAATCGAGGAATGGCAGATATTCTGGGAGCTGGCGAGGCGCATGGGATTGGAACTCGAACTCAACGGCGAGCCCGTCCACATGGGCCGTCTGCCGCAAAAGCTGGAGCTGTTGCAGAGCATCACCCGGGGGTCTCGGGTACCGATAGAGGAGATTGCCAGCAAACCCGGGGGCCATGTGCAGGACGTTGAGGACGTCATTGCCCTGCCGGCGGACCCGGAAACGGCGGGCCACCTGCAACTGTTTCCCGAGGGCCTGGAGGAAGAACTTGCAGCGGCATTCGACGATATGCACGTCGACGCTGACGGTGACTATCCCCAGTTGCTGGTCAGCCGTCGCATGAAGTACACCCATAATTCCACCGGACCGGAGTTTAGCCTGCTGCGTGCTAAAAACAGCCACAACCCGGCGTATATGCACTCCAGTGAACTGGAAAAACTGGGCATAGCCGATGGCGACCTGGTCGAAGTCCGCTCGCGACACGGGGCCATTCCGGCAATCGCCGCAGCCAGCGATGACATCAAGCCCGGCGTCGTATCCATGTCCCACAGCTGGGGCGGCAGCCCCGATCCGGCACAGCAGGTGGACAGCAAAGTGCGGGAGATGGGCAGCAACACCAACCGGTTGATCGACAATCGCCAGCACACGGAGCGCTATTCAGCCATGCCGCGGCTCAGTACCGTGCCGGTTCGCATTTCCAGGCCGTGATGAAACAGCCCCGGCGCCGGCAGCCAAATAGCTACAGCCGGAGCAGGGATTCAGTTACAATCCTGCCTTGAGTGGTCCTGTTTTAAACCGGCGATCCGGTTTACATTAAAAGTGGAGCGGCAATGGCCAGCGGCAACGACAAATCAAGGCAACAAGACCAGGACATCAGCTGGCAGGCACAGAAGAGCGCCATGACCCGCGACCGCATTCTCGATGCGGCCATCAATTGCTTTATCGAGCTGGGTTACACCAACGTCACTACCGCCAAGGTGGCGAGCGTTGCCGGCGTCTCCCGCGGGGCCATGCTGCACCACTTCCCCTCCAAGACCGAACTGATACAGGCCGCGGTGGAATACCTCCACGACAGACTGCTGGAGGACTACACCGAGCGGGTCAAGAGCATTTCACCCCGGCTGAAGGGCAGCAAATTCCGCCGCGCCGGCATCGATGCCTACTGGCAGCACCTCACCGGTGACCTGTTCACCGCCTACCATGAGCTGTGCGTTGCCGGCCGCACCGATGCCGAGCTGAAGGACATCCTGGAAACCTCCAGCGCCAAGTTCGACAAGCATGTGCAGGAGTCAAATGCGGAGTTGTTCAAGGAGTGGCAGGGCACGGGCGACCGTTTCCTGCTGGCCATGGATGTGACCAAGTTCATGATGGAAGGGATGGCCGTGGGGCAGCTGGTCACCAACCGCGAAGCACGGGTAAACCGCCTGCTGGACTACCTGGCCGACCGCCTGGAAGAGATTTTCGAGGAAGGCTCAACCGGCGCTATTGGCCGTCACTCCTCCTGACACCTCAGGCTGCCTGCAGCTGGATGTAGCGCTGCAGGTGGTAGTCCCCGTCGCCGTATAGCTTGGCCAGCAACAGCAAACGCTTGAACAGGTGACTGACAATAAGCTCATCGGTCATGCCTATGCCGCCGTGCAGTTGCACGGATTCATGAGCGATAAACCGCCCCGCCTCGCCCAGCTTCACCTTCAGCGCCGCGCAGGCGGCGGGCGCGCTCTCATTCCCTTCGTCCAGCAGAATCGCCGCGTTGTAGAGCAGCGAGCGGGTCTCTTCCAGCTTCAGGTACATGTCGGCCATGCGATGCTGCAGGGCCTGGAACTTACCGATGGGCTGGCCAAACTGTTCGCGGGTTTTGCAATACGCTACCGTAGTATCCAGCAGCACCTGCATCGCCCCCAGCGACTCCGCCCCCAGGGCGACAATTGCGCGGTTCAGCACCTGCTCAAGAACGGCGACTGACTGCCCCGGCTGCCCCAGTACATTGCCTGCCGGCACGGCCACGTTCTCCAGCAACAGCGCCGCGCCCCGGCTGCCATCGACGGCGGTAAAGGGCCGCCTGCCAAGGCCCGGCGAGTCAGCCGGGACCACCAACAGCCCCAGTTCGTCCGAATCCAGGCGCGCGGTAACGATAAAGTTGTCCGCCACATGGCCGTTGAAGACCGTGGTCTTGCTGCCGGATACCCGATAACCGTCCCCTTCTGTCACCGCCCGGGTGGTGACCGATTCCAGGTCGAAACCGCTGGCGGCTTCGGCCGGGGCAAACGCCCACTGGCTATCACCATGGAGCAAACCCGGCATCCATTGCTCCTGTTGCGCGTCGCTGCCGGCCTGGCTCAGGATGCCGCCACAGGTCACCACACAGTGCAGGTAGGGTTCCCGCACCAGGCCCTTGCCCAGGGCTTCACTGAACACCATCAGGTCGGTCACGCTGCCACCAAGACCACCGCTCGCTTCCGCAAAAGGCAACGCCAGCCAACCCAGTTCAGCAAAGGTTTGCCAGCACTGTGCGTCATAACCCGTTTGCGTCCTGCTCAGTCGCCGGTGGCGATCGACACCGCCGTGATCGGCAACGTATTTCTCCACGCTCTCGCGCAGCAGTAATTGTTCTTCAGAGAGGGAAAAGTTCACTCTTGGCTCCGGCAGTCAGCACAGGCCTAATGCTAACAATCGCCCTCCTATAAAACAATCAGTCACTACTGTTTTATTAAAGAATCGGGTACCCTGTGCACAGCCACCAACCGGGAGCAAGGCCCATGGTAAAGCTGAACCTGAGTGCAGACGAAGTGCTGACCACAACCCGCGCCGTGCGCAAGCGGCTGGACCTGGACCGACCAGTGGAAATGGAGGTACTGCGCGAATGCCTGGAAATCGCCCAGCAGGCGCCTTCCGGCTCCAACGCCCAGGGATGGCATTTTGTGCTGCTGACCGACAGTGAGAAAATCAAGACCATCGCCGGCTACTATCAACAGGCTTTCGCCGAGTACGAAACAGGGCCTGCCCAACCCACCTTACTGCACACTGAAGACCCGGAAATGGCCCGGGTGCAGCAGAGGGTACTCGGGTCCGCCCAATACCTGGCGGCCAATATGGGAAGAGTGCCGGCCATGCTTATTCCCTGCATGAGCGGCAGGCCTGACAACCCCGAACTGCCGCCGGGGATCATCGCCGGCATGTACGGCTCGGTAATCCCCGCCGTATGGAGCTTTATGCTGGCGGCGCGCGAACGCGGCCTCGGCACCTGCTGGACAACCCTGCACCTGAAACACGAACAGGAGGTGGCCGCGCTGCTGCAGATTCCTGCCGGCTACTCTCAGGTGGCGCTAATCCCCATTGCCTACACCCGGGGAACCCAGTTCCAGCCCGCACCGCGGCTGCCGCTGGACCCGGCCATTCACATCAATGGCTGGTAAGCGGACATCTGGACAATGACCGCAGAGCAAACACCCCCGGCCTGTTGCAATGGCTGCCAACGCCGCCCGGGGGAGAATGGCGCGCCGGCTGGGCGACGCTGGCGGCAGGCCGCTGTGCCATTCTCGCCGGAAGGGCGGTAGTCATGGCTCGCCACCCGGTGCCCGCCGCAGCCGATATCGAGGCGCTCGCCGGACACCGATTTCCCGGCGGCACGTATCGCATTGCCCACTGGGAAAACGTTTTGCTCAGCGGTTGCACCGGTGCCGATTTGCTGCCCGACGGCATCGCCCACCCCAGCGCCCTGTTTCACCTGCCCATTGCCGGCAGTGGCACCAGCATTGCCGAGATGTTTGCGCTTGGTCAGGCGGAGTCAGACCTCTCTATCATGATTGAGAGCTACGACTGGGAATTCTTCCAGCCCCTGCGCGAGGAAACCGACTACCGGGTAGAGGGAAAGATTCATTCCGCCGAGCGCATCCAGGAACAGGACCGGGAATACGACCGTATCCAGTTTTGCTTTGCGGTGAGCCTGGCCTCCGGCGAACCCGTCGCCCGCTCGGTGGTCACCTGGCATTACACGAGGAATACGTTGTGACGGTAGCGGTCGGCGATCGCATTCCCGAGTGGGTCATGCCCGAGGTCAGCGCTGAACGTATGCGCACCATGGCAGCGCTGCTGCGCGACCCCAATCCACTGCACTGGGACAGGGACGCAGTGGCGGCCCTACCCCTGGGCCTGGGCCGGCGAACCATCAATCAGGGGCCGCTGGGGCTGGGCTACATGGTCAACATGCTGCATGCCTGGGCTGGCCCTGGCTGTATTCGCAAAATGGTCACCCGCTTTCCACAGGTGGTGCTGGACGGCGAAACGGTAATCGCCAGGGGCGAGGTCACCGCTGTCGACAACACTGGCGACCTCCAGCTGATCGAGTGCAGCATCTGGCTGGAGCACGCCGAGAGAGGCATTCTGCTCGAAGGGGAAGCGACCGTCGTGCGCCCCGGCTCCCACCAGCCGCAGGCAGAACCATAACCAGAAACACGGAGAGAAACATGAGCTATTCCTGCCAGTGTCCCTGCGGCACTACCCGCTACCAGATTCACGGCGAACCGATTCTCAGGTTTTACTGCCACTGCACTATCTGCCAGCAGCAGTACCAGGCGCCCTACGTGGATGTATCCCTGTTCAAGCTCAGTGATGTGGACTGGCCTGAAGGCCAGGAGATCACCTACAGCCGGTTCAAACGCTTTGGCGCGGTCGACCGCGGGCGCTGCCCGGCATGCGACAAGCCCATTCTTTCCAAAATGGGTAAAGGCGACAAGGCGTTCGCATTCCTGGCGGCGAGAAACTGTGTCAACGCCGGGGACTTACCACCAGCCGACATGCATGTGTTCTATGGCACGCGCACCGCCGACGTGGAGGACGACCTGCCCAAGTACAATAACGTGTTCAGCAGCCGCTATGCGTTTATCAAACGCATGATGGCCGGGTCCTGACCCCATAGCCAGCGCCCTGTTACTGCCAAGGGCGCCTGCGGAACAGAGCGCGACGCCACCGGCCTTGCCGCCGCTCGCGGCTATAATTATTGCGCCGGACGCCAGGTGCCGTGAAAGCCCGGCGGCACCCGGTGGGACAGGTTCGCCCGGGCTATCGGCCCGGCGGTGATATCAAGGGCGTTGAAGATCAGCAGGCTGCTCAGTCGGGTATCGAAATCGATGGTCACCGCCAGCAAGTAACCGTCGCCCTCGGAGGCGTCGTCGCTGCGCGGGACGAACAAAGCCTCAGACACCATGCTCCTGCCACAGGAATAGGTCAGTGCTTCATTGCTCTGGTGATCCCAATAACCAATGGTGTTGTAGAGGTTCTGGTTAACCTCCATGTCACTCTTCAACTGCCCGTCGGTGGTGGTATACCAGCCGTGACGATAGGGCCGGCCGGCATAGCGCAAATCGATTTGGGGGAATTCCAGCTCGAAGTCATCCAGCGGCGTGGACTCAACCCGGGCGTCCGGGTTGCTCAAATCAATGGTCCAGCGGCACAACTGACTGCTCACCTCGCCGGTAGTTTCACCCTCCAGGGTCGGGAACAGGGGCGCCCGGGTGAACTGCGCGGCGTCCACGGTAATTACCCCGTCCTGATCAAAGGCGTTCATAAAGTGGAAAACAAAGCAGTTGTCCATTTCCAGCCAGCGAATACCCTCGGCACTGTCGGCATTGCGCGGCAGCACGCCAACGTGAACCCCTTTGCTGGGTTCCCAGGCGAAGGGAGGCCCGCCCTCCATGGCCCGTTCCAGGCTGCCGGTAATGGGGAATATCGGGATGACGATATAATTCTCGGTGATCACGAAATCGTGAACCATCGCCGAGTAAGGGGTGGGAATATGAATACTCTGGGTCAGTACACCATCCGCATTGACCTTGTGCACCATGACATCTTCTGAAAACGGCCCGGTGGCCATATAGGCGAAGAACACCATTTCACCGGTGGCAGGGTCAATTTTCGGGTGGGCAGTCATGGCCGTGTGCAGCTTGCCGCGGAATGTCCAACTGCCAATGGAATCAAGCGTCAGCGGATCGATCTCGTAGGGCCTGTGCCCCTCCTCCATGACCAGCATCCTGCCGCCGTGCCATACCGCCGCGGTATTGGCCAGGCCCTCCTTGTCGGCAAGCGTGAACTCGGCGTAATCCGGGTCACAGTCGAAGGGGTTCATGGCATTGATAACCGCCCTGCCCTCCATGTCCTCGATATTGAACTTGGCGGTGCGGACCCAGCGGTTGATGTAGTCCACCCTGCCCTCGGCGATATGGAAGGCGTGCACCATGCCGTCACCTGCAAACAGGTGGTAGTCGCCCCTCGGCCTGAAACGCTGGTTGGGTCCTGCACGGTAAAGTGTGCCATGAAGGTCCTTGGGGACTTCCCCCTCAATGACGAGGTCCTGTGCCTCGCACTCCATCTGGATGGGCCCCCAGGGAAAGTTGAGGAAGGGGTTGTCTGCGGGCATTGCCTGGGCCATGAGGATCTCGCTGTGTTCTTATGACAGGTACGCCAACATACCCGCGCCATTAAAATCAGTCAATTCTGTTTGTTTTTAAAAAAGGCATTTGCTAAGGTCTTTGCCATTAATAACCATAATTTAAACCCTGGTACTGCTTTATGAATAAAGCCATCCCCGCACTGGTGAGCGCAGCGCTCGTCACCCCGCTGAGCAGTTCGCCCGTCAAGGCCCAGGAACACCTGGCCCTGGAGGAAATCCTGGTCACCGCCAGCCGTCGGGTGGAGAGCCTGCAGGAAGTGGCCATGTCCGTGTCCGCTTTCTCCACTGACTTTCTTCAGAATACCGGGGTCAACGGCCTGGCAGCCCTGGAAGAATACACCCCCAACCTCAAGATCACGCCCGGAGGCACCGATTCCAACGCCACTTCCATCCGTATCCGCGGTATCGGCTCCATGGGTACCAATGCAGGCATAGACCCCAGCGTGGGCGTGTTCATCGACGGCATCTACCAGGGTCGCGCCGGGATGAGCATTGGCGACCTTGTCGATATCGAGCGGGTGGAAGTCCTGCGCGGCCCCCAGGGGACCCTGTACGGCAAGAACACCGCCGCGGGCGCCATCAGCGTGATCAGCAAACAGCCCGGCGGTGAGTTTGAAGCTTTTGCTGAAGTCACTTACGACAGCAACGATAAAGGCGAACTGCGCGGCATGCTCAACCTGCCGCTGGGCGACAGTCCTCACGCGTTGCGGATGTCGGCGTTTGCAGCGAACGGTGACCACCTCTACAAAAACACCTTCACCGGCAGGGGCACCAACGACGTCAACAAGTACGGCGGCCGCGCCAGGGTGCTGTTCGACCTCGAGGGTGACAGCAGCACCGAGGGTTTCGGTCAGTTTATCCTGACCCTGGATTACACCAAAGAAGACACGGACTGCTGTGCTTTGGCCACGATCGGCTACGAGGGCCTGTCCACGCTCAACTCACCCACCACGGCAATCCCGACGGCGCAGCTGCAACAGGAGCTGGGCATGAATGCCGCCGGACGTTACATCCTCCAGTACAAGACCCTGGAGGACGGGGCCGGATTTTCACCTCCGGCCGCTGATTCCTTCGATGACGACTACTGGTTTGACGCCCCGGTTTACAACAAGGTAGACATCGGCGGCGCAGCACTGGAATGGAACCGCGACCTCGCCAACGACAGCACGATTACCTTCATCAACGCCTGGCGCTTTTACCAGTCGGACAGCGCCTATGATGGTGATTTTACCGCCTATGACGCGGTGATAGGCACCACCGATATCGACCTGGACCAGTTCTCGTCCGAACTGCGCATCACCTCCGGAGGCGGTGAGACGTTCGATTACCAGGGTGGGCTCTACGCCTATGTGTCGGACATGGATTCGGTGGGCACTTTCGAACAGGGCGAGCTGCTGGTTGACAGCATCTTTGTCATTCCCAACACCGACCTGACCATGGGGGTGTTCTTCCCCGATGGCACCCTCAACACCGACACCAACAACTACAAGACCACCAGCTACGCCGCCTTTGGCCAGGTGGTGTGGAACATGACCGAGGCATTGAGCGCCACCCTCGGCCTGCGCTATACCTACGAACGTAAGGAACGGTCCGGATCGCAAATCACCGACCCCGAATCCTTCCTGGATATTCCCCCGGTGGCGGGTCCCGATACACATTACGATAACAGCCGTTCCGATTCCGCGGTTTCGCCATCCCTCAATGTCCGTTATTTCTTCAACCCGGATGTCATGGGCTATGCGTCAGTCAGCCGCGGCTTTAAATCAGGCGGCTTCGACCAGCGGCGCCTGGTGCAGGGAGAAGCCGGGGAGTTCGACGAGGAAATCGCCACCAGTTATGAACTGGGCTGGAAAACAACGTTCGCCAATCGCCGCCTGCGGTTCAACGGCACCCTGTTCCTGGTTAACTACGACGACTTCCAGTCGCAGAGTTTTGACGGCGCGTCCGTGCGTGTGACCAACGCAGGTGATCTGCAAAGCTACGGCAGTGAGCTGGAACTGATCTTCCTGCCGGTGTCTAATATGACGCTGGGCAGCGCCATCGGCTACAACAAGGCGGAATACGACTCTTTTGACAATGGCCAGTGCACCGTGACCCAGGCCTTCCAGCAGTACTATGTCATCGAGGGTGCCCAGTCTGGCTCTCCAAGCACCAGCGCCGTCTGCACCCAGGACCTTGCCGGACACCGACTTGACAATGCGCCGGAGTGGAACATCAGTTCATTCCTGCAATATTACCGCGACGTGGGCAGCACGCTTGCGGCAACGGCTCGCCTGGAGCACAGCTATATCGACGAGTTTTACCTGGACCAGGACCTGGACGAACACCTGAAAAACGACGCCGTGAACCTGGTCAACCTGCGGCTGTCGCTGAGCAACCTGTCCCGGGACTGGGAGGTGTCGGTCTGGGGCCGCAACCTGCTGGACGAGGAATATTATTCCTGGGGCCTGGATACGCCCACCATCGGCGGCTACACCGGTGCGGTTGCACCCGGCGCCTATTACGGCGTCACCCTGCGCTACTTCCACTAGCACGAAGCGGGCGAGCTATACTTTTCCACTGAAGGCAGCGAACCGCGCAGCCCGGAGAGACCCAATGAGCGACGAGCAGATTATCAGCAGCGACAGGGGTACCGGTCGCGTTGCCCCGGTTAAACGCAGTGGCTGGTACTACAACTGGGGGCCCCAGGCGTGGATAGATATGTGGATGTCCAACGCCATGCTGATGAAAAAAGCCATGCCCATCATCAGCCACACCTTCGTCCCCATACTGCGCCTGTCCGGCGACAAGGAACAGGTAGACCGGGACTATGCAGCGATAAAGGCGCGGCGGGAAATCGTCAGGCGCTTTGAGTCACCGCGGGAAAAGTGGCGCAAGCGCTACGGCAATTTTGTCCGCGAGGCCGAGTGGGCACTGCTGGAATTGCGCAAGCACTACAGCCAGAAGCAGTACGAAGAAATCGTCATCGGCACTTCTGTGGCCCTGTCCTACGAGACCTCCGCTGACTTCCTGAAGATGATGAATTCAATGTCCGAGAAAAATAAGGGCAAAAAGACCCGCAAGACTTCCGACGGTCGCCCACAAAAGCCCGGCCGCTGGAGCACTTTCCTGTTTGAAACGTTCAATCCGGCGCACTGGCTGACCGGGCCGGCAACAATTACCGCGTTCGATCCCTCCAACGGGCTTACGGTTATGGAGATCCCCGACTGCGCCTGGCATCGCTGCGGCCCCCAGCAAGATCTCCCGAACCCGAACGCGCTGCCGGAAGAAGGCTGCCTGAATATCTGCAAGGGCCCTTTCGAAGCACTATTCAACGGCGAAGGTGGCGGGCTCAAGATGGAGTTTGACCCCCATCTACCCGAGACATCCTGCACGGTAAGAATGAGCTGGGCCACCGATTAATGCTGTCATTGCGAGACCTGTTCTCACCCCGGCGGCGATTATTGCAACAGGAGCGGCGCATCCGGCAACTGGAACAAAGCTTACAACAGCTCGAGGCACAGAATGCCAGCATGCGTGAAGGCATGCGACGCTGTGTCAGCTGCGACTACCGCCTGGAATTCAAAGACCGCCAGGGCGCAACAGGCATCGACATTATCAAAGCTAACTAACAAGGAGTATCTATGTCCGTCATTCTAGTCACCGGCGCCAGCACCGGTATCGGCCAGACCACGTCCCTGCACCTGGCCAGCAAGGGACACCAGGTCTTTGCCGGCGTGCGCAGCCCGGACACCGCCCACGAACTGAAGGAACGAATCGACGCCCAGGGCAACCCGGTAGAATTGATCCAGCTCGATGTCACCGACCAGGGCTCCGTAGACAGTGCCGTACAACAGATCATGGCGCAGGCCGGCCGTATCGACGTACTGGTCAATAACGCCGGTGTGGGCGGCGGCCGCGCAGTGGAGGAAACCCCGTTGGAGGAAGTCCGGGGCGTATTCGAGACCAACTACTTCGGGGTTACCCGGATGCTGCTGGCGGTTACCCCGATTATGCGCAAACAGCGGGCCGGCCGGATCATCAACATGAGTTCACTGGCGGGACGGATGGTGTTTGGCTGCCACGGCCACTACTCGGCAGCGAAGTGGGCGCTGGAAGGCCTGAGCGAGGCCCTGGCCTTTGAAATGGCCGAGTTCAATGTACGGGTGGCTCTGATAGAACCGGGTTCCGTGCCGACCCCCGCATGGGAGAAGGGCTCCCCGCCCCCGGAAGACACCAGTTACGGTAACAGCCTCGCCCGGCTCGCCGCCTGGGCAACCTATACCATGAAAAACCCCGCCTCCACCCAGGATGTGGCCGATGCGGTGACTCATGCCATCGAATCAGAGGCGCCGCATTTCCGCTACCTGGTCGGCCAGGATGCTATCGAAGATGTGGCTGGCCGACACAGCGTAACCGACGATGAGTGGATCGAAATGAATCGCCTTCAGGGCCAGGACTTTGCCCGCCGCTGGAAACAGGTGGTGGGCGTTGATTACTTCGGCGCTGACGACTAGGTGCTGAAGCAGGGGCGGCTTCTGGCCGCCCTCCTCTCCCAGCACTGTGGTATCAACGCTTGCTCACACGTGCAGCGCCTAGCAGAACCGGGTCAGCACCTTGCACTGGTGGCTGGGGGTTCGCAGGGCCTCGAAAGCATCCGGCAGGTCATCGAGGCTGACGATATCGGTAATCATCGGCGAGACCTCAATACGTCCCTCCGCCAGCATCGCCAGACAGGTTTCGAAATCATCCTTGGTATAAGCAATGGCAAACTGGATTTGCAACTCCTTCACCAGACCGAAAAACGGCATGATGGCGTCGGGCTTTTCACACACTCCCACCGGAATGATTTTGCCTCTTTGCGGTGCAACTTCAATGCATTGCTGCAACAGTCCCGGCGCACCCACGCACTCAAAAATAACGTCGGGCGGCCCGCCGGTTTCAGCGATGTACTGCTCGAGGAGTTGCTCAGCGCCCGCCGCCGGGTCGGGCTGAATCACGCTGGTTGCGCCCATCTTTTTCGCCAGCGCGGAGCGACTGCTGGCGAGTTCGCTGACCACTACATCCCGGGCGCCAAAAAAACGCGCCCAGAGGGCAACCGTTAGGCCAATAGGTCCCGCGCCAATCACCAGCACACGACTTCCGGCCTTCACCTCCGCTATCCGCACAGCGTGAATCCCCACCGCCAGCGGCTCTACCAGGGACGCGGTTTGCAGTTCCAGGTTATCGGGTAAACGCAGGGTCTCCCTGGCGCCGGTAGCCACGTACTCGGCAAAGCCGCCGGGGGCGTCTACCCCTGAAGTTTTCTTGTTCTGGCACTCGAAGAAGTGACCCTGGGCGCAGGGCAAACACTTGCCGCAGGCGATAAACGGCAGCGCGCACACCCGGTCACCGACTGCCCAGTCACCTTCAGCCTCCTTGCCCACTTCGACAATTTCACCCACGTATTCGTGACCCAGCACCTGGCCGCAGCAGGCGGTGGTCAGGCCCTCGCGGGTGGCGTGCAGGTCGGTGCCACACACGCCGCAGTAAGCGACCTTGACCACCAGGTTGTCGGCCGCTGGGGCTGGGTCGGCAATGGACTCCACCGCCAGTGGCTTGCCTACTTCCTTGAATACAGCTGCCTTCATGATGCCTCGTTCTCCAGTGTCCGGGTTGCCCGCCGCGGGCGCTTGTCAAAGGTGATGTGTAGCGACTTAAGGCCACGCAGCACCATGTTGGGCCAGTGGCTCAGGTCATTTTTGCCCTCGGCAAGCTGAATGTTGTCCAGTCGCTCCAGCAGTTTACCCAGGCCCACGATCATTTCCTTGCGCGCCAGCATGGCGCCGGGACAGAAATGCGTTCCCTGGCCAAAGGCGATGTGATCATCGGCATTGTGCCGACAGATATCAAAGCGTTCCGCATCGTCAAACACCCGCTCGTCGCGGTTGGCCGCCGCGTAGCGCAACATGACCATGGCACCCGCGGGGATCAGGGTGCCATTAAATTCCACGTCGCGGGTCACCGCTCGCCACAAACCGGCGCTGGGCGTTTCCATGCGCAGAATCTCTTCCACCGCGTTTGCCATATGCAAAGGGCCTTCCCGCAACAGACACATCTGCTGCGGGTTCCGGATCAGCGACAGCATTCCGCCGGCCAGTGAACTGGTGGTGGTCTCGTTGCCGGCCACCAGGAATTGCTGGACGATGCTGATAAGCTCGGCATCGCTCAAACTCCGGCCATCATCGATCTCGGCGGTGGCGAGGTCTGAAATCATGTCATCCCTGGGTTCCCGGCGACGGGCGTCAATCACCCCCAGTATGTACTGCTGGAATTCCCGCACCGCCAACGCAATGTCTTTTGCCTGCTCCGGGGAGACCATGCCACCGAGGCGCGCCGCCAGCGAGTCAGACCACACTTTGAATCGCGGCAGCAACTCCCTGTCGATCCCCAGCTGATCGGCGATCACCATCAGCGGCAGTGGCGAGGCAAAGGCGGCAATGAACTCGCACTCGCCATCATCAATAAAACCATCGATTAACTCGTCGACGATTTGCTCAATATAGTCGTGCATCTGCTGCACCCGCCTGGCGGAAAACACCTTGTTCACCAGGCTGCGATATACCCGGTGCCGGGGCGGGTCCAGGGTCAGCAGGGTATCGGCCGGTTCGACGGTGCCCTCATAGAGCGCCCTCACCTCCTCGGTCTCGCCGGCGCCGGACAGCAGGTGGGCGAAATTACTGGAAAAAGTTTCCGTATCCTTGAGCATGGCACGGATATCCGCATGCCGGGTCACCAGGTAGATGTTGCTACCCGGTAGCAGGTACACCGGCGCCTCTTCCCTGGCCAGCCGGTAGAAGTCAAAGGGGCACTCCAGGACTTCCTCGGAAAAGAAGTTGTAGTCCTGCAACGACCGGGACAAGCGATCAGGCCTCCATCGCAGCGGGTGCAGCCTGCGCCGCCCGAGGCTCGAAGGTAATATGCAGTTCCTTCAGGCCGCGCAATACCATGTTAGGCCAATGCGTCAGGTCGTTTTTGCCCTCCGCCAGACGGATATTGGTCATCCGCGCCAGAATGCGTTCGTAGGCGACCTGCATTTCCTTGCGCCCGAGAAAGGCCCCCGGGCAGAAGTGCGTGCCATAGCCGAAGGCGATATGGTCATCGGCGTTGTGCCGGCAAACATCCATGACTTCCGGATTGTCGAACACCTGTTCATCGCGATTGGCCGCCGCATAGCGCAGCATCAGCAGGGAACCTTTGGGAATAGCCACTCCGCGCAGTTCAACGTCGCGGGTCACCACCCGCCACAAACCGGCGGAGGGTGATTCAAGGCGCAGGATTTCCTCAACGGCATTGGCAATCATGGCCGGGTCGTCCAACAGCGCCTGCAACTGGTCAGACAGCTGGATCAGCGACAAAAGGCCGCCGGTGGTGGCCGAGGTCGTGGTCTCGTTGCCGGCCACCAGCAATTGCTCGATCATGCTGAGCAGTTCCTCCACGGTCATCAGGCGCTCCCCTTCCGGGGGTTTGATCAGGTTGTTGGCGAGGTCGGAGATCATATCGTCCTGCGGGTTTTCCCGGCGGTCGGCGATGATGCCTGCCATATAGTTCTGGTATTCGACAATCAGCCGGGCATTCTCTACTTCTTCCTCCGCCGAGGCCATGCCGCCCAGGCGGGAAGCAAAGGCATCAGACCAGGCCTTGATACGCCGCAGGTCCTTGCGCGGCACGCCCAGCTGGTCTGCAATCACATACACCGGCAGCGGGGTGGCAAAGTCACGCACGAACTCACACTCGCCGCTGTCAATAAACTCGTCGATCAACTCATCCACCACCTGCTCGATGTAATCACGCATGCCCTCTACCCGCTTGGCGGAAAACACCTTGTTGATCAGCGAGCGATACACCTTGTGCTGGGGCGGGTCCAGGGTTAGCAGCGTGGGCGGCTGGGCGTATCCGGACGCATAAATTTCGGCGGCCTCTGGCGAGGGCTCTGGCCCCTTCAGCAGCTCCTGGAAATCGTTGGAGAACGTCGCCGTATCGCGGTTGATCTGGCGGATATCTTCCCAGCGAGAGACCATGTATATCTCGGTGCCCGGCAGGTGATAAACCGGTGCCTCGCGGCGAATGACCTCATAAAACTCGAACGGTGACTCGATAACCTCAGGTGAAAAGAAGTCGAAATCGGCGGGGCATTTGGCCATGGTTTTCTCCAGTGCCACTGGGGTGGCTATGAGTCTTATTCGCGGTGTCTGCTCCGGCCAGAACACCGGCAAGACTGGCTCACATTAGCGAATAGAAAATAAACAGTCAAATCTGATTGTTTTTTTCAGGGTTGTTTGCTACTTTGCCAATGGACGCAAATTTAACCCTCAGAACGGCGTTCGCAGCGGCACACCCACCGCGCAATTCCGTCTGGCTTACCCACTATCCCCCGCTTCAGGAGACAGACATGGATCTCGGACTCGCTGGCAAGAATGCCGTAATCACTGGTTCAACCCGCGGCATCGGCCGCGCCATCGCCAACCTGCTGGCTGACGAAGGCGTCAACCTGGCTATTTGTGCGCGCAACCAGGCAGAAGTAGACGGCGCCGTTGCCGACCTGAGTGCCAGGGGCGTCAAGGTCACCGGCGCCGTGGTAGACGTGGCTGACAAGGCGGCCTACCAGGAATGGATTACCAGCGCCGGTGAAGCACTGGGGGGTATCGATATTTTCGTGCCCAACGTCAGCGCCGGCGGCGGTAACATGGGTGAGGAAGGCTGGGAGGCCAATTTCAACATCGACCTGCTGGGCACCACCCGCGGCATAGAGGCGGCCATGCCCTTCCTGGAGAAGTCTTCCGCAGCCTCTATCGTCATCATCTCCTCCACCGCGGGCGTGGAAACCTTCATGGGGCCACAACCCTATAACGCTATCAAGGGGGCGCTGGTCATTCATGCCAAGCAACTGAGCCAGGCACTGGCACCTGCGGGTATCCGCGTAAACTGCGTATCCCCGGGCCCCATTTACATCGAAGGCGGCGCCTGGGAATTTATCAAGGACAATATGACCGAACTGTACGATGCCACGCTGGCAGATATCCCCTCCGGCCGCTTTGGCAGCGCCGAGGAAGTGGCCAACGCCGTGGCGTTCATCGCCAGCCCGGCGGCCAGCCTGATCACCGGCGTCAACCTGGTGGCGGACGGCGGGTTCACCAAGCGCGTCCAGCTGTAAACCACCGCCGGGGCTGTCATCGATGGATCTCAAGTTTTCAGATCAGGAACTGGCGTTCCAGCAGGAAGTCCGGCAATTCCTTGCCGATAACCTCAGCGAGGAAATCGTCGAGACCACGGCGCGCAATGCCAGTGTGTTCGTCGAAAAGGAGTTGGCGCTGCAATGGCAGTCTATCCTCGTACAGAAAGGCTGGGCAGTGCCCCAGTGGCCCACCGAGCACGGCGGCACCGAATGGACACCGGCACAGAAATACATCTTCAGCCGGGAGTGCTATCTGGCCGGGGCGCCCATGCTGATTCCCCTGGGTCTGCTGATGCTGGCGCCGGTCATCATGGCTTTCGGTTCCGAGCAGCAGAAGCGCGAGATTCTGCCGAAGATTCTCTCCGGCGAGCAGTACTGGTGCCAGGGTTACAGCGAACCCGGTGCGGGATCAGACCTGGCCAGCCTGAAACTGAAAGCAGAAGCGGATGGCGATGACTATATCGTCAACGGCTCCAAGATCTGGACAACCCACGCCCACATGGCGGACCATATTTTCTGCCTGGTGCGCACCGACAACAGCGGCAGGCCGCAACAGGGCATCAGCTTCCTGCTTATCGACATGGACAGTCCCGGCGTGACCGTTGAGCCCATCATTACCATGGCCGGTGACCACGAGGTCAACCAGGTATTCTTCGACAACGTGCGCGTGCCCCAGAGCAATCGCATCGGCGAGGAGAACAAGGGCTGGACCTACGCCAAGTACCTGCTGGAATTTGAGCGCGGCGGCGGCTTCTCCGGTCCGCTGGTGCAACATGAACTGGCTCGCTTGCAGGCGCTCTACGGCGAGACCCGCGAAGCGGTGCATAATTTCGATAGCACCGGTGACCTGCAGCGCAAGATCGCCCGCATCGAGATTGACCTCAAGGCGCTGGAGATTACCGAACTGCGGATTCTGTCGGCGGTCAGCGGCGGTGGCAACCCCGGACCGGAGTCCTCGCTGCTCAAGCTCAACACCACCCGACTGGAGCAGGAAATCAACCAGCTGTCGCTGGACATACTCGGTTACCGCGGCCTTGAGCTGGACCCGGTGGCAGGCGGCAGCCCCTATCGCCCCGACCCCATATCTGCCGTACTGCCGCGCTACCTCAATAATCGCGCGGCCTCCATCTTTGGCGGTTCGCAGGAAGTACAGCGCAATATCATTGCCAAAATGGTCCTCGGCCTTTAGCGCCGTTCGCCACAGGGAGACCGCTTCCCATGCATAGGGACAGGCAGATCGCCGAAGTAAAAGCCCTGCTCGCGCTCATCGCCCGCAAGTCTACCGCGCTCGCCAGGGAGGTCATGGCGATCGACGTGCAGGAGTACACAGACCCCGCACTGTTCGAACGCGAGAAGCGCCAGCTGTTTCGCAACTACCCGCAGTTTGTCGGGCCCAGCTGCCTGCTGCCGGAGGCCGGCGATTACTTCGCATTTGACGACACCGGCGTACCTATCCTCCTGGTACGGCAACCCGAGGGTACATTAAACGCGTTCCTCAATATCTGCTCGCACCGCGGGGCACCCCTGAACGAATGCCAGCACGGCAAGGCCAAAAAAGGCCGGCTGTTCAGCTGTCCCTATCATGGCTGGAGCTACGACCTGGAGGGCTGCCTGATTGGCGTACCCTTCGGCAGCGAGGGGTTCCCCGGACTGGAGCGGGACAAACTGGGCCTGCGCCCGCTTAAGGTAGCGGAGAAAAACGGGCTGATCTTCGTTATGCCCAATCCGGAACTGAATTTCGATATCGATGAGGTGCTCGGGGGTATCGATGAACATCTGGCCGGTTTCGGCCTGCAGGATCACCACTACCTGGGCGTCAAACAGGTGTACACCGATTTCAGCTGGAAGCTGAACATGGACACCTTCCACGAGTTTTATCACTTTGAGCACCTGCATGCCGAGTCCATTGCGCAGATGGCCTACAGCAACCTGGGAACCTATCACCAGTACGGACGCAATCACGCTATGGGTTCCGCCACCCTGTCGATTACCGAGCTGGAATCGCTTCCCGAGGACCAGTGGCAACCCCGGGCCTACACCTCCCATGTTCACTATATTTTTCCGAACACCGTGATCTTCGTGGTGGAGGACCATTTCCAGACCTGGCGGGTATACCCGCTGGCTGCGGACCGCTCGGTGGTGTACCACAGCATGTTCCTGCCGCAGGCGCCGGCCAGCGAGGAACAGCGCGACGAGTACGAGGCCTATTTCCAGATGATTAACGATGTGGCGGTGACCGAGGACTACACCCTGGTCGACAAAATCAGGCGCGGCCTGGACGCAGACATAAAGCGCCAGGTATTGCTGGGACGCAATGAACCGGGCGTGCAAAACATGCATCGACAAATTCATGATGTGCTCGGCATGAAATAACGCCGCATTTTAGCCCGAGAGCCGACGTCCCACGGGGCTGGTCCAGCGATGGCGGCTGCGCTACCGGCACTAATCCGTCACTGCGATAGCGATGGCATCCCCAGTGACTTTAACCCGGTAACTGGCCAGTCCTCGGACCGCCGGTCGACTGAGGGCGCTGCCGTCGCGAACGTCGAAAGCCGCTCCGTGTAACGGACACAGTACCCTGTTGCCCTTGAGCTTGCCCTCACACAGGCGGGCGGCACCGTGGGTACACAGGTTATCCAGCGCGAATACGCCGTCGGCGGTGTGGCATAACAATATTTCCCTGTCCGCCACAGCAACAGCGGCGCAGCGCCCCTGCGGCAGGTTGGCGAGACTGGCCACCTGGACGAATTCGTCGTTACTCATTACCCGCCTCCTCGAGAAATTCATCCAGGGTCATGTGCACCCGGCGTATACGTGATTCCTGGTAGTTACCCAGGGTGATACCGGGCTTGCGGGCGGTTTTAAAGCCCTGCTGCTGTAATGCCAGGTTACCCGTGTCCTCGTCGTAAACCGGCCCCAACCAGCCCAGACCCTCGGCCTCGGTGTAGGACTGTTCCACGCTCAGGCAGACTGGTTCCGGTGGCTGCGGATGTTGCGCGCCTTCCGCCAGGGGTTCAAGAATCAGGAAATCGAACAGGCTGCTGTCGACGTCTTCCCCGTTGGGACGGAAGCGGTATACCATGGACACCGTAATTCCAGGGAAGAAAAACATATTCGGAAACAGGTGGTATTCGATGGAGTCCAGCATGAGCGTGTCGCTGGTTGCCGAAAAATCGATCCCCAGTGCCTCGCCCAGTTTATGGCGCAGGTCTTGTGCCGCCACCTCTCGCGCCGTCTTACCGGCGGGGACCTCATCATGTTCCAGCCCGAACACTGACAACATCTGCAGGATTTCATTTTCGCTGAGTGGCGGCGCACGCCACTTATCCCCCGGATAGTCCGCCAGTGATTCCGCGCTGTAATTGCCGATGTTGTGGATAAAGCGACTGACGTACTTGCCAAAAATGTCGTACTGGGCATTGGCACCATTGGGACCATCGTGGGTTTCAAAGTTGTGGTAGGCCTCCATAAAGGCCTCCTGGGCGGCCTTCCAGTTGGCCGGTAAAGTTTTCTGCACATGCAGGCGGACACGTCTGCGCTCCAGCGGAAAGTGACTGAAATGCGCCGGCAGCACCTCCAGGTAGTCGGCCAGCGGCCCGGCGTGGGTGTCCAGGTTGATAAATACGAAGCCGCCCCAGGTCTCGCACTGCACCGGCTGCAAGCTGTGGGTCTCCTCGCTGACGTGGGGAAAGTCCCAGCGCGCGGGCAGCGCCTGCAAACAGCCGTCGAGACTGAAAGACCAGCCGTGGAACGGGCAGGTAAATGCATTGCTAAAGCCCGTCCCCTCGCCACCCAGAATACGCGTGGCCCGGTGAGGACAGCTGTTGATAAACGCGCGGATACCGTCCGCCGAACTGCGCACCACGATGACCGAGTAGGGGCCGATCTGGTAGACATAATTGTCGCCCACATCGGGAATGTGCTCTTCCCGGCACACCCACTGCCAGCAGCGATTCCACAAACGATCGAACTCCTTGCGGGCGAAATCCGCCGAGATGTAACGACTGCAGTCGATATCGTCGTCACCCAGGAACTGGTAACTCTGGTCCAGCAGTGGCGCAGGGACCTCCCGGGAATCGGTGGCCAGCGTCTCTGCGACAGTCGCTCCACCGGCGCGGGCCGCACCTGGTGCTGGGTTATTCTGGTTCATGCTGTAGGGGTCTCCTGCTCGCCTGTGGCTGGACGGAACGGCATCACATCAATACAATCAGGATCGACTGTTTTTAATTATGGACGCCGGGTGCAGGACAATGCAAGTCCGCCCGCCGCAGGTAGCCGCCAATGACTGACCCTTCCGTACCCTGCCCATCGCCCGCAGAAGTAGACGATCGCCTGGCGATCATCGATGTGCTGCTCCGGCATTGTCGCGGCCTGGACCGCAATGACGCCCCGCTGCTCAAGCGTTGCTACTGGCCCGAGGCCGAGGTGGACTACGGCAGTTTCAAGGGCCCTGCCCACAGCTTCGCCGAGCTCATTGGTCCCGCACTGGCGGAGGCCTACGAACTGACCCGCCACTGCATCGGCAACACCCTCGTTGAACTGCAGGGCGATACGGCGCTGGTCGAGAGCTACGTGCGGGCAGGCCACCTGTTTACCGGGGGGCAGGCAGAAATGTGCTTCGAGGGACGCTACCTGGATCGTCTGCAAAAGCGCGCTGGTCGCTGGGGCATCATCCACCGCCAGGTGGTGATGGACTGGAGCCGAACCCGGAAGCTGGAAGACGCCCGTGACAGCGAGGCCTTTGCCGACCTGGCCAGGGGCCGCGATGATGACCGGGACCCGCTCCACGCCTTTCTGGCGGGAGGAAATACAGCATGAATGCAGCGATTGAGGCCCTGCTGGCCAAACAGGACATCTACGAACTGAGCTGTCGCTATATGCGTGGCCTGGACCGGCATGACCCGCTGCTGATGCGCGATCAGTTCTGGGCAGACGGCTGGTGCGAGTACGGCTTTTTCGACAGTTCACCGGCAGACTTCATTGATTTCTGCATGCAGGCGCTGCAGGCGCACGTGGCCAACCAGCACCTGATCGGAAACGTACTGATCGAGCTCGACGGTGAGCAGGCCTATGGCGAGGTGTACTTCCAGGCCTACCACAAAGTACCGGCGGAAACCGGCTTTGAGGATGTGATTATCGCCGGGCGCTATCGCGACCGCTACGAACGCCGGAACGGGATGTGGAAGCTCGCGTACCGCAGCGAAATTGTCGACTGGAGTCGCACTCAACCCAGCAACGACAGCTACTTTGACCTGGCACCCCAGTGTCTTCGCGGCGGCCGTCAGGACGACCCAGTATACCGCCGTGACGACCGCCGCAAGCCCTGAACCGGCCTCAGTCGGCGGCCGCGTCTTCCCGTTGCCCGGCATGCAACAGCAACTGGGCATCCTGGCTGAAAAACGGCGGAGGGTTCCAGCCGGCGGTGGTCAGGCCGGCATCGACGGTCAGCGTATGCCCGGTCACATAGCGCGACTCGGGACCAAGCAGGTACAGAATGGCCGCGGCAATATCCTCTGGCATGCAGGCAATGCCCAGTGGCGACTGTTCGGCAAGCACCGCCGCAGTGGTATCGGCATCAACACCGGCGAGGTGGTTCACCAGCGGCGTAACCGTGCCGCCGGGGGCGACCGCATTGACCCGGATCTTGCGCGCCATCAACTCGGAAGCCGCGGAGCGGGTAAGTCCGATCACCGCATGCTTGGCCATGGTGTACACGTGCGGGCCCTGGCCACCCAGAAGGCCGGCGGTACTGGAAATGGTGACGATGGCCGACCCTTCGCCCATGACCCGCGCCGCATGTTTGACGCACAGCAGGGCGCCCTTGCAGTGAATGTCCATGGTGCGCTGGTAGGCCTCAACGCTGGTGTCGGTGATGGAACCCACCGCACCGACTACCCCCGCGCAGTGCACCATTCCACTGAGGCAACCAAAGCGCTTCACCGCCGTGGCGACGGCCAATTCAATATCCACCTCGCGGGTCACATCGGTCTGGCAGAAAACTGCCCTGTCACCCAATTCGGTCGCCAGCGCCTCGCCCAGCTCTCGCTGCAGGTCAGCGATCACCACGCCGGCGCCCTCTTTCACCAGTGCACGCACCGTGGCCTCGCCGATTCCGCTGGCACCCCCGGTAACCACCACCGCTGCGTTTTCAAATCGATTCACTCAATACCCCCTGTCAGAAACTGCTGGCCTGACGTTCCAGCCAGCGCGATAATCCCTGGCTCATTTAAACAACCTGTGCAATGTTAAGGAATCAGAAAATGTCTCTTTCGCTATCGGATCCCAGCCTGCTGAAAAGCCAGGCGTACATCAATGGCCAGTGGGTAGACGCAGACAATGGCGCTACCTTTGCGGTCACCAATCCCGCCAACGGGGAACTGATTGTCGAGGTCGCCAAAGCGGGCGCCGCCGAGACCGCACGCGCGGTGGCTGCTGCGGACGAGGCCATGCGCAGCTGGAAAAGGCAGCCCGCCAAGGCCCGCGCCCAGGTGCTGAGAAAATGGTTTGACCTGATGATGGCCAACCAGGAAGACCTGGCCCAGATCATGACCGCCGAACAGGGCAAGGTGCTTGCCGAGTCACGGGGCGAAGTCGCCTATGGCGCGGCCTTTATCGAGTGGTTTGGCGAAGAAGCCAAGCGCATCGACGGCGATGTGATCCCGGGACCTTCCGCCGACAAACGCATCGTCTGTATCAAACAGCCGGTCGGCGTGGTGGCAGCCATCACCCCGTGGAACTTCCCCAATGCGATGATCGCCAGAAAGGCCGCCCCGGCATTGGCCGCCGGCTGCAGCATTGTGATCAAACCCGCCTCTGAGACGCCGCTGTCGGCCCTGGCCATGGCGGAGCTGGCGGAACGCGCCGGTGTGCCCGCAGGCGTCATCAATGTCGTGGCCGGAAGCTCCAGCGACATTGGCGGCGAGCTCACGTCCAACCCGACCGTGCGCAAACTCACCTTCACCGGCTCCACGCCGGTGGGCAAAATGCTCACCGCCGCCTGCGCTGACACCATGAAGAAAACCTCCATGGAACTGGGTGGCAATGCGCCGTTCATCGTGTTCGATGACGCCGACATTGACGCGGCAATCCAGGGCGCAATGATTTCCAAGTACCGCAACGCTGGCCAGACCTGCGTCTGCTCCAATCGCCTGTTCGTCCAGGACGGTGTCTACGATGAATTCGTGGAAAAACTGGTGAAGGCCACCGCCGACCTGACCGTCGGCAACGGCACCGACGACGGCGTGGTCATCGGGCCACTGGTGAACAGCAAGGCGGTTGCCGATGTGGACAAGCTGGTGCAGGATTCCATCAGCCAGGGCGCCAAACTGGCGGTGGGTGGCGGCGCCCATGAGTTGGGTGGCTGCTTCTACCAGCCTACGGTGCTCACCGAAGTCACCTCCGACATGGCCGTATTCCGCAACGAGATTTTCGGCCCCGTCTCACCGGTGGTGCGTTTCTCCACCGAGGAAGAAGTGATCGCCATGGCCAATGACACCGAGTTCGGCCTGGCTTCCTACTTCTACACCCGCGACATTGGCCGGGTCTGGCGGGTTGCGGAGGAACTCGATTACGGCATCGTCGGCATCAACGAGGGCATTATTTCCAACGAGATGGCACCCTTCGGCGGGGTCAAGGAATCCGGCTCCGGGCGCGAGGGATCAAAGTACGGTATTGATGACTACGTCGAGATCAAGTACATGCTGATGGGTGGACTGGACAGCTAGCCCAGTCATCCAGACGGAGGGGCAAGTGGAGACGGTGCCATTGTCTTCCAGCAACAGAATTTTCACCGCAGGTCTCCGCTTGTTGGCCATGTTCCGGCCAGCCTGCACTGACCAACCGCAGGTGAAATCCGTGCGAACTTAGCGGCAATCTCCGGGCACAAAAAAAGGGCGGGTTAACAACCCGCCCTTCTTCTTTTTTGCCAGCGTGACGTTTAGCCGAACTGGTTCATGGTGTTGTCTTCACCGGCAGCCTTCAGGGCAGCGTCACCAGCAAAGTATTCCTTGTGGTCGTCACCCATGTCGGAGCCAGCCATGTTCTGGTGCTTGACGCAGGCGATACCCTGGCGAATCTCCTTGCGCTGCACACCGGCAACGTAGCCCAGCATACCCTGCTCGCCAAAGTACTCCTTGGCCAGGTTGTCGGTAGACAGGGCCGCGGTGTGGTAGGTCGGCAGGGTGATCAGGTGGTGGAAGATACCCGCTTCACGCGCTGCATCCGCCTGGAAGGTGCGAATGCGGTTGTCCGCTTCAACAGCCAGCTCAGACTCGTCGTAATCCACGCTCATCAGGTTGTCGCGATCGTAGGCAGACACATCCTTGCCCTCTTCAGACCAGGCATCGAATACCTGCTGGCGGAAGTTCAAAGTCCAGTTAAAGGACGGGCTGTTGTTGTACACCAGCTTGGCATTGGGCACCACTTCACGGATGCGGTTTACCATGCCGCCGATCTGGCCAACGTGGGGCTTCTCGGTTTCGATCCACAGCAGGTCAGCGCCGTGCTGCAGGGACGTGATGCAGTCCAGTACGCAGCGGTCCTCACCGGTATCCTTGCGGAACTGGAACAGGTTCGAAGGCAGGCGCTTGGGACGCAGCAGCTTGCCGTCGCGGTTGAGGACAACGTCGCCGTTGTTCATGTCTTCCAGGGCAACCTCCTCACAGTCGAGGAAGCTGTTGTACTGGTCGCCAAGGTCGCCGGGTTCGTTGGTCACGGCAATCTGCTTGGTCAGGCCAGCACCCAGGGAGTCGGTACGGGCAACGATGACACCGTCGTCCACACCCAGTTCAAGGAAGGCGTAACGTACAGCGCGGATCTTGGCCAGGAAGTCCTCGTGGGGAACGGTTACCTTACCGTCCTGGTGGCCACACTGCTTCTCGTCAGAGACCTGGTTTTCCAGCTGGATGGCGCAGGCACCGGCCTCAATCATCTTCTTGGCCAGCAGGTAGGTCGCTTCGGCGTTACCGAAGCCGGCGTCGATGTCGGCGATGATGGGCACGACGTGAGTCTGGTGGTTATCGATCTGGTTCTGGATATCCTTTTCCTTCACCTCGTCGCCAGCTTTGCGGGCAGCGTCGAGTTCGCGGAACAGGCCGCCCAGCTCGCGAGCGTCAGCCTGGCGCAGGAAGGTGTACAGCTCTTCGATCAGACCGGGAACGGAGGTCTTCTCGTGCATGGACTGGTCGGGCAGCGGACCAAACTCGGAACGCAGGGCTGCAATCATCCAGCCGGACAGGTACAGGTAGCGCTTGTTGGTGTCGCCAAAGTGCTTCTTGATGGCGATCAGCTTCTGCTGGCCGATAAAGCCGTGCCAGCAGCCAAGGGACTGGGTGTACTGGGAGCTGTCGGCATCGTACTCGGCCATGTCCTTGCGCATGATGGCGGCGGTGTAGCGAGCGATATCCAGGCCGGTCTTGAACTGGTTCTGGAGGCGCATACGCGCTGCGGATTCGGGGTTGATCTCGTCCCAGGGAGCACCGGCATCGGCACGCAGTTGGGCGATTTCACTGATATGGTCTTGATAGGTAGACATGTTGTTACCTCTACAGGTTGAGAACTATGGACAGCCGGGAGACTCGGGGTCAGCCAGTCAGTGCAGGCATATTAGACCCGGCCCCAACATAATTGAAATAAATACACAGGATTTTTGCTATTCATCTGGGAAATGCCAGTCAGGACGCCCTCACCCCGATGAGCCGGCCTTTTGCCCCCCGTACCCATCATCACGGGAGACCCCGGTTGCCAGGCCCTGCGACCCGGACACGAGGCCAAATGTTGTGAATGCTACTACTTGTATTACTCCCCGCACTTATGCACTCTATTGGCGTTGACTGGTTGACTGCTGCCCCGCAGCATCCACCGGTTTCGCATGAAGTAGTATTGAATATAAAAATAGTAATTACTAAGCATGGGAACAGACTATGAATAACGGCAACTTTCCGCCCCAAAACCCCTTTCGCCTGCTTACCCTGACCGCCTCGGTGATAACCGTCATGGGTTTAGCCCTGCCGGCAACCCAGGTTGCGGCCCAGGAAAGCGGCGCCCGCGGCAGCTCTGCGCTGCTCGAGGAAGTGATCGTCACCGCCCGCAAGCGGGAAGAAGGCTCCCAGGATGTACCGATGTCCATCAGCGCCTATAACTCCAACCAGATCGAGGCACTGAAAGTCCGCGACCTCACCAACCTCGCGGTGGGCATGCCCAATGTGGCCCTCGATGACGTGGGCACCACCCGCGGTACCGCCAACTTCTCCATTCGCGGCCTCGGCATCAACAGTTCCATCCCCTCCATTGACCCCACCGTCGGCGTGTTCGTCAACGGCATCTACCTGGGCGTCAACAACGGCATCATTTTTGACGTGTTCGACCTGGAGAGCATCGAGGTGCTGCGCGGTCCGCAGGGCATCCTGTTCGGCCGCAACGTCACCGGCGGCGCCATCCTGATGAATACCCGCAAGCCCGGCGACGCGCTTGATGCCACCGTCAGGGCGGCCATAGACACCGGCGGCGATGGCGGCGAAAACACCTACCTGATGGGGGCCATTGGCGGCCCCGTCACCGACACCCTGGGCCTGCGCCTGACCGCCTACTGGAACGATGACGACGGCTGGCACGAAAACCAGTTCGACGGCAGCGATGTACAGGAGGTCGAGCAGCAGATGATTCGCGGCACCCTGGTCTGGGAACCCACCGACAGCGCCGAACTGGTGCTGCGCTATGAAAACACCGACATCGACGGCGACGGCCCGGTGTCCCAAAACCATACCAATGGTCTCGGCTTGCCCGGTACCCCCTTTAACGCTGACCGTGACAGTTTCGACGCGAGCTATGACGAAGTTGGCGAACAGAGTATCGAAACCGACTTCTTTACCGCTGAACTGAACCTGGACGTCGGTTTCGGCGAAGGCACCATCACCGCGCTGTACGGCTGGCGGGACAACGAATCGCGCAGCGTTTCCGATATCGACGCACAACCAATCCCCCTGTTCCACGCCCCGGCGGACCTGGTGGCCGAGCAGAACAGCTTCGAACTGCGCTACAACGGTCAGTTCGGCAACGCCAATGTCACCACGGGCATTTACTGGTTTGACAACGATATCGAGTACCACGAACGGCGTAACCTGCTGGGGGCCCTGACCCCGGTGGTCAGTGGCGGAGCGCTGAGCAGCACCATCCCCTACCAGATACAGGACGGTGGCGGCCTCTACGATGTCGAGACCACCGCCTTCTTCGCCGCGGTGGACTACGACCTGACCGACCGCCTGACCCTGACGGCCGGAGCGCGCTGGTCCTCCGAGGAGAAGAGTGCTGAAATCGCCACCCTGGCACTGAACACCAACGTGCTGCAGATCCCGGAGACGATTGTCAGCGGCCAGCCGACCTACCTGAACCCGGTCTATGGCACTGACACCCGCTGTAACATCGTCGACCGCGGCAACTGCTTGCTGGACTTCAAGGACGACGACAAGTGGGACACCTTTGCCCCCAAACTGGGCCTGGGCTATGCCCTGAGCGATGAGGCGCAACTCTACGCCCACTGGAGCCGTGGTTTCCGGTCCGGCGGTTACAACCTGCGCAACACCAGCCCCACCGCCGAGCCCGGCCCCTTCGATGAAGAGCAGGTGGACAACTACGAGATCGGCTACAAGTCGCAGCAGGGCTGGGGCAAGCTGAACGCGGCCCTGTTCTACAGTGACATCGCCGACATGCAGCGTGAGGTGAACCTGGCGGACGCGACCTCCGGGGTAGTACAGATCATCGACAACACCGCCGATGCGACCATCTGGGGTCTTGAGGTAGATGGCACCTTCCGTCTCGGCGACAACCTGTTAATGCTCGCCTCCGTCGGCTACATGGATGCCAGCTACGACAAGGTCAGGTTTGACCTCAATGGTGATGGCGTGGTGGACGGCAAGGACAAGGACCTGGACCTGCCCCGCGCGCCGGAGTGGACCTACAGCCTGGGCTTTAACTACGACCTCGAACTGGGCAGCTGGGGCTTCGCCACGGCGCGTATCAACTACGCCTACCGCGACGAGACAGCTTTCACTGACAACAACCTGGGCTTCGTTCAGGAGCAGGACATCCTCGATGCCGGCCTGGACTTCTACTCCAACAGTGGCAGCTGGGTATTCTCGCTGTACGGCCGCAACCTGCTCGATGAGGTCAAACATGGTGGCGACACCCAGTTGCCCTCAGCGCTGGGCCCCATCCCCCTCGGCGGCACCTTCTCGCCACTGGCCAAGGGCCGGGTCTACGGTGCGGAGATTACCTACAACTTCATGCGCTGATTTCTCACGCGCAGCATCCAAGCCGGCGTCGCGAAAGCTCGCCGGCTTTTTTGTGCCTCTATCCCAGCCGGTCCCTGGCGATAATCAGCTTCATCACTTCGCTGGTTCCACCGTAGATTCGCTGCACGCGGGCATCCGCGTACGCCCTGGCGATGGGGTACTCCCACATGAAGCCATAACCACCGTGAAGCTGCAGACACTGGTCCAGCACTTTGCCCTGCAACTCGGTTGCCAACAGCTTTGCCTTGGAGGCAGTGACCGGGTCCAGACCACCCTGGATATGCAGTTCCAGGCAGCGATCAAGGAAGACCCGCAAGGCAGTCACCTCGGCATCCATCTCTGCCAGCTTGAACTGGGTGTTCTGGAAATCTGCAATACGCTGGTTGAATGCCTTGCGTTCCTTGACGTACTCCGTGGTGTACTCCAGCGCCGCTTCCATACTGGCACCAGCGACCAGGGCAATCTGCAATCTTTCCTGGGGTAGCTCCTGCATCAGGTAGATAAAACCCTTGCCCTCCTCACCCAGCAGGTTGGCCCTGGGCACACGCACCTCATTGAAGAACAGTTCCGAGGTGTCCTGGGCTTTCATACCCAGCTTCTCCAGGTTACTGCCCTTCTCAAAGCCTTCCATATCCGCCTCCACCAGCAGCAGGCTGATACCCGCGGCACCGGCACCGGCATTGGTTTTGGCAACCACGACCACCACATCGGCATGCTGGCCATTGGTGATGAAGGTCTTGGAGCCATTGAGGATGAAATCGTCGCCATCGGCCACCGCCGTTGTCTTGATACCCTGCAGATCAGAACCGGCTCCCGGTTCCGTCATCGCAATGGCGGTCACGATATCGCCGGAAATACAGCCGGGCAACAGGCGCTGCTTTTGTTCTTCATTACCGAAATTCATCAGGTAGGGCACGGCGATATCACTGTGCAGCGGCCAGCCAATACCGGTTGCACCGGATTTGCCCAGCTCTTCATTGAGAATGGCGTTATAGCGGTAGTCGGCGCCAACCCCGCCGTACTCTTCCGGGGCGGTGGGCACCAGGAAACCCTGGTCGCCGGCCTTACGCCAAAGCTCCCGATCCACCTGGCCGTCCTTTTCCCATTGGGCATGGAAGGGAACGACCTCGGTGTGCAGGAATTTACTGACACTGTCCCGGAACATCTCATGTTCGGGTTCGTAGACGGTTCTCGGAATCATCACTGGCACCTCCTCTCAGGGAAATGCCAGCTTGGCACAACTGCCAGAGAAATTACACTAGTCGGCCTGAGGGTGGTCTGCCAGCAGTGCCGCCTTGATCTCCCGCTTGAGCAGCTTGTTGGTGGCATTGCGTGGCAATGCCTGTTCCGAGATAACAACCCGGCTGGGCACCTTGTAGGACGCCAGTCGGGATCTGGCAAATTCAATCAAATCCTGCTCGCTCAGTGAGGCACCCTCGTGCGGGTGAACGACCGCCGCCACTTTCTCGCCCAGTCGTTCGTCCGGCAAGCCGACTACGGCGACTTCCTTCACCGCCTCGTGCTCCAGCAATTCATTCTCGATTTCGATGGGGTAGATATTCTCACCGCCGCGAATAATCATGTCCTTGGCGCGATCCGCCAGGAACAGGAATCCCTCTTCATCCAGGTAACCAATATCGCCGGTTTTAAGCCAGCCATCGCGAAATTCAGAGGCGTTGGCCTCAGGCCGGTTCCAGTATTCGACGATATTGGTGACGCAGCGGACCCAGATTTCTCCGGTCCCACCCCGGGGCAACTCATCCCCTTCCTCGTCACAAATCCGGATGTCGACAATGGGATGCGGGAAGCCGGCGGTGCCGGACTTTTCATGGAACGCCCTGCCGGTGAGTGAGGCCCCCTGGGCGTTGGTCTCTGTCATGCCGTAACCGGTTCCGCTGAAGTTTTCCGGCATTTTCTCCCGCAATAGACTCCCTACCCGGGGAGGGGTCGCGGCGCCACCGACTCCCACGGTAAACAGGCTGCTGGTATCAGTGGCGGAAAAAGCTTCCGCCTCCAGCAAATCCAGCACCATCGCAGGGGCTGCCGCCAGCGAGGTAACGCGCTCGGATTCGATATATTCCAGTGCGCGTTCCACGTCCCACTTGTACATCATCACGATACGGCGGCCCCCGCGCAGGTTGGCCAGGAACTGGGCGTGGCAACCACTCACGTGAAATAGCGGGACCGCCAGCAGGGACGTCGGCTCAAAACCACGTTCCAGCATGGCGGTAATGAGTTCGCCATTGGTCATCGCCGCAGCGATGGCGGCGCACTCCATGTTAACGATGGCCTGACAGATCGCGCGGTGGGTCGACACCGCGCCTTTGGGTTTGCCGCTGGTACCTGAGGTGTACATGATCATGGCCAGGTCATCGCCCTGGATCTCGACCGGCTCCGGCTTTACTCCCTCGTAGCCTGCGACGAACGCCTCCAGCCCCCTGGGATCCTCGGGGTCGGCAGGCCTCGCTATCAGGGTTTGAATGCCCTTATCATCCATCAGCTGGCTGATGCCATCGTGTCGCTGCTGGTCGCATATCACCCACCGGGCGCCCGCGTCTTCTATAGTGTAGGCAATATCCGCCGGCTGGCCCCAACTGTTCACCGGCACAATCACCGCACCAATAGCGGTAATGGCAATAAAGGCTGCCATCCATTCCGGGTAGTTACGCATCGCCAGCGCCACCCGGTCTCCGGGCCGGACGCCATTGGCCTGCAGGGCGGCGGCAAGGGCATCGGCTTCATCCAGCAGCTGGTTGTAGCTGCGCCGTTCGCCCTCATAGATAAGGAACTCCCTGTCACCGTGGTTGCGGGCTACCGCCAGCGCTTCCGGCAAATTTTCCGGGGCGTTCTTGTAATAGCGCAAACCGGCCTCATCAGTGGCGATCTCATAGGGTGCACCCTCGCCCGTCAGTTGGGCCATGGCGGCATCAAATTCCTGTTTCAGTTGCGACATGGGAATTACCGTTTCCAAGATTTGGTTGAGAGTCTAACCTACCGGCCAGTCACGGGCATCAGCCGGACTTTGCAAATTCGGCTGACGCAATTTTGCACCATCCACGCACACTTGCCCATCAGGGGCAGACCAGTAGAATGGCCACAGTTCAGGAGTTTAGCCCATGCCCAACAGCATTCCCCTCCACTACGCGCAATCGCTGCTGCGCCTGGCGCCACTGACACCGGGAGAACTGCGGGACGAATTGACGTCGCTGAAATTGCCACTGGTACTGCTGGAAGACAAGGCGGTCCCGGACGCCCGGATCTCGGTCGATGATTACGGCAAACTGTTCATTCACCTGGTTTACAAGCTCCAGGACACGTTGCCGGGAAATACGGCGGACCCGGAAGATACCCGAAATTTCAGTGCTTATCGCATGATGTTCCAGGCCATGCTGCACGCCAGGCACCTGGGCCAGGCATTGCAGCGCGCTTCCATTTACTTCAAGCGACTGCAGTCCCACGGCGAGTCATTCGAGCTGGTCGAGGACGGCGATACCGTTTACTGTAGATTCATCTTCGCCAGGGATACCGACCGGGCACTCACCTCCCCCGAAAACTTCTCGATGGAACACCTGCACTGGCTGCCGGGAATGACTGGCCAGATTCTGTCCATGGCCATGTGGCACCGGGTTTGCGGTTGGTTCATCGGTAGCTTTATCGATTTGCAGGACGTGGAAATGGTGGACGCGGACAGCGGCGGCAAGGATTATTCCGAGATATTCGGCATCCCGGTCAAGTTTGCCGGCAGCCAGGACGCTTTCTCGTTTCACCGCCGCTTCCTGGACTTTCCCATTGTCCAGAACGAGGACTCCCTGGATACCATGCTGGCCACCTACCCGGCGGAATTATTCAAGATCAGCCCGGAGGAACACAGCCTGGCGATCCGTATCCGCAACCTGATCGGCAACGATTTCCAGCGCCCGCTGCCAAGTTTACAGGAGGTCGCCCACAGGCTTCACATGACGACCCCGACCCTGCACCGGAGACTGCGGGAGGAAGGTACCTCGTTCCAGCAGATCAAGGATAACTGTCGCCGGGACGCCGCCATCGGCTATCTTGCCGCGGGTAATCACACCACTGCCGAACTGTCCGAACTTATGGGTTTCTCCGACAGCAGCACCTTCCACCGCGCGTTCAAGAAATGGACCGGCCTCACTCCCCAGGATTACCGTGCCCGCCACTGCGGCTGAAAATTCCTGCCCCTGCCCTTTGCAAAAAAACGCAATTGTCAGATTCCCACAGCAGACTAGACTTCATCCTGTCGAACATCCACAGGCAGGAGCAACACAATGGCATATTTCATTACTGGCGGTACGGGTTTTCTGGGTCGTTTCTTTATCGACAAACTCAAGGAACGCGAAGGCGATATTTATGTACTGACCCGCGCCGGGTCCCGGGAAAAATTTGACGCACTACAGGAGCGTCTGGGGGACCAGGGCGATCGGCTGATTCCGGTCGAGGGTGATCTGCGCGAAAGTCACCTGGGACTGGATGAGGCCACCATTGCCGACCTCAAGGGCCAGGTAAAACACTTCTGCCATTTTGCCGCTATTTACGACCTGTCAGCGTCAGCTGAAGAACAGACCCGCACCAATATAGAGGGCACCCGCAACGCCGTGGAGCTGGCCGGAGCGCTTGAGGCGGGTTGTTTCCACCATGTCAGCTCAATCGCCGCCGGCGGTATGTACAATGGCACTTTCCGTGAAGACATGTTCGAGGAAGCGGAGAACCTGGACCATCCCTACTTCTCGACCAAGCACGATTCCGAGGGTGTCGTGCGCAAGGAGTGCCAGGTACCCTGGCGGGTCTATCGCCCGGCCATGGTTGTTGGCCATTCCAAAACCGGCGAGATCGACAAGATCGACGGGGCTTACTATTTCTTCAAGAGCCTGCAGAAGCTGCGCAACGTCCTGCCCCCATGGTTCCCGCTGATTGGGATCGAGGGAGGAAAATTCAACGTGGTGCCGGTTGACTATGTGGTCGATGCCATGGATCACATCGCCCACCTGGATGACCTGGATGGCCGCTGCTTTCACCTCACCGACAGCGAACACCACAGCATGGGCAATATGCTGAACATCTTCGCCGATGCCGGCCACGCGCCGCGTTTCAGCATGCGCCTGGACACACGGATGTTCTCATTCATACCCCGTTTTGTCCGTGACACCATCGCCGGCCTGCCACCCATCAAACGTATCATCAATACCGTGCTCGCCGATATGGGACTGCCGGAATCAGTCACCATGTTTACCAACTACCCCACCCGCTACGACAACCGGGATACAGAACGGGCGCTGAAGGGTAGCGGCATCAAATGCCCAGAACTGCGCGACTACGCTCCGGTCATCTGGGACTACTGGGAGCGTAATCTCGATCCCGACCTGTTCGTCGACCGCTCACTGGAAGGCAACGTCGGCGGTAAAATCGTCCTGATCACCGGCGCCTCCTCCGGCATTGGCAAAACTTCCGCCATCCGTCTGGCAGAGGCCGGGGCCCATGTGCTGCTGGTGGCAAGAACCGCGGAAAAGCTGGAGGAGACAGCGGCCGAGATCGCAAAACTCGGCGGTATGGCTTCAATCTACCAGGCTGATGTTTCAGTGCTGGACGACTGCGACCGCCTGGCAGAGGAAGTACTGGCCGCGCACGGGTACGTGGACATTCTGATCAACAATGCCGGCCGCTCCATCCGCCGCTCGCTGGAATTGTCCTACGACCGCTTTCACGACTTTGAGCGCACCATGCAGGTCAACTATTTCGGCGCCGTGCGCCTGACCATGGCACTGCTGCCGTCCATGACGGCGCGCAAGCAGGGTCACGTGATCAACATGTCATCCATCGCCGCATTAACACCCAGCCCGCGCTTTTCTGCCTATGTGGCGTCCAAGAGCGCGCTGGATGCCTGGACACGAGCCGCCGCGGTGGAATTCTCCGACCTCAACGTGCGCTTTACCACCATCAACATGCCGCTGGTGCGCACTCCCATGATTGAAGCCACGACGGTTTACAATTCAATGCCGGTGCTCACTCCGGAGGAGGCCACTGACATGGTTGTGGATGCGGTTATCAACAAGCCCAAGCGCATCGCCACCAATATGGGTATCTTCCTCCAGGTCCAGAACGCGCTTGCCCCGAGAGTGTCGGAAATCGTGATGAACATTGTTTTCCGTATGTTCAACGACTCCGCCGCCGCCCGCGGTGACAAGCAGCCGGAGAAGGTGGAAGTGTCCAATGAACAGGTCGCCATCGCCGCACTGATGAAGGGCGTACACTTCTAGGCGAGGCCAAACACCTGTATCAGTTTCAGTCCCCCCAGGCCGATGGTGACCAGCACCACGGCCAGGCCGAGCAGATTGGTGATGACGCCGTTGCGGTAGTCGCCCAACTGCCGGGACTGGTTCATAACCAACAGCAGGAACAGTGCACACACTGGCAGTAACAGGCCGTTGGCGGCCTGGGCAAACAGAATGGCAGCCAACGGTTTGGTGCCGATCACGGCAAAGAAAGTCCCACAGAGCAGCACCCCCAGCCAGACCAGCCGGAACCGCGGGGACGACAGACCCCGGTCCCAGCCCAAAGCACCGCAGACGGCGTAGGCGGCGGCCAGTGGCGCCGCCACCGCGCTGCTCAGGCCGGCGGCAAACAGGCCCGCTGCAAAGAAATAGCGCGCTGCCGGCCCCAGCAGGGGTTCCAGCTGCTGGGCGATATTGACCGCTGAGACCGCTACGCCCGAGCCGAAAAATGCCGCTGCGCTGGTACTCATAATCGCCAGGGTGATAAGCCCGCCAAGCCCGATGGACAGGCCCGTGTCCAGGCGCGCCGCTTTCAGCGATTCCCCCAGGGGCAAGTTCTGCGGCCACTTCTCCTGAACGGTACTGGAGTGCAGGAACAGATTGTAGGGCACCACCGTGGTACCGATGAGGGCGATTGCCGTCAGCAGCGAGCCCGGGGGCAGACTGGGCTGGAACAGACCGGCCATCAGAGTACCCATCGGCGGACGCACCATGAGAAAGGTCAGCAGGAATACCAGGCTCATCAGCAGCACCAGAGCCACCAGCACGTGCTCGATCAGTGTGTAGCGCCCGCTGGCCAACAGTGCCCCCGCAGACAGGCCCACGGCCAGTGCCCACACCCACCCCGGGAGGCCGCTGATACCCTGCAGCCCCAGCGCCGCCCCGGTGATATTGCCAGCTTCATAGGCCGCGTTGCCCAGCCCCACTGCCGCGACCACCAGGAACACCGCCAGGGTGCCATACCAGCGCCCGGCAAGGGTTTCCCGCAGTGCCTCGGACAGGCCCTTGCGAGTAACCAGCCCCAGGCGCGCCGACATTTCCTGCAGAACCGCAGTGGCCACCACCGAGAACAGCAGCGCCCAGAGCAGCGCATAGCCAAAGCCGGCCCCGACGACCGTTGCGGTTGTGACCGTGCCCGGCCCGATAAAAGCGGCGGCAACCAGAAGCCCCGGACCGAACGGCCCGGGGCGCTTTTGAAATGACCTGGCATCGACCTCAGTGATCAAATCGGTAGCGCCGCAAATACACCGAGCCTACAACGGCTATCCCGGCAAACACCAGCCCGAGCAGCAGGCTGGGCATGTTGAGCTGCTCCCAGTAAAGTCCCTCAAAGTAAAACCCGACCACACTGTGTCCGCCAATGTAATGGGGAATATGCGCCACGACCGCCGATGAGACATAATCGGAGCCAAGTACAATGGCTTCCGCCAGAGCCAGACCGATGACGGGGGCAATGGCCGTCAGGAACGGCGAGCGCCGGGCGAAAGCGGAGGCCAGCATCAGCCAGCCGTAGACCGGGGCCACCCAGAGCGCGGTCATTACCCAACCACCCACCTGTTGCAGCAGCAAATCGCCAAATCGAATATTTTCCAGGATGGTTGCATAGGGATCCATATCCAGGCGCCATACCAGCAGCATCGCCAACAATACAAAGGATATCTGCAGCAACAGGGATACCCCGATGTAGATCGCCGGCGCTACGACCAACGCCACAGCCAGGCGAGTCAACACCTCCTCCCACTCGGACACCGGCATGGATTTCCAGAACAGGATGCTGCGATCCTTGCGGTCGGTGTACAGGCAACCCAGCAGGTAGTTGACGGTGACCAGCACCAGGACCACCAGCATGAACCCGTGAATCACGCTCAGCACAGGATTGAGGCTGCCCACCTCGGTGGGTTCATATTCGGGCTTGTCGCGTTTGCTCGGCTCAAAGCGCCACTCCCGGGAGAAATTCCACTCCTCTTCTGCGGGTGCGTCTTCCGGTGGCGTCACTTCCACCTGTAGCCGCTGCCCGGACGCGCCCGGTTCGGCGTCATCGCCGGGGTCATCGAGATCAATGACGATAACCGGGGACACACCGAATTCTTCCTCGGCAATGACCTCCAGGAAGGTATCACTCATTACGGTAATCCGGTTGGCCACCAACACGCTGACCAGCATCAACAGGGTCAGTGCTGCGGCGATGGCGATCGGGGTCCATACCAGGGAGCGTTTGTACTCCTGCAGCTCTTTCTGCAACAGGGTAAAACGCCTGCGGGTGGCTGAGGCTGTCATGACTTGTCTCCTCCCATCATCGCCACGAACAGGTCGGCTACCGATGGCGTGCGCAGTTCACCCAGCGGCGCCAGGGACTCCCGCTCGATACCTTCATAGATCAGCGCCTTGCCGCCGAGAATACTGTGGGAGCCCAGATGGGGAATGCTCTGCGCCTTGACGGCTGCCTCCCCAACCGCATTGAGCTGCACGAACTGTTCCTCGATTTCGGCCATGGAGCGAGACAGGACCAGCTTGCCCCTGTTCAGGAACATCACGTCGGTAAGGATATGCTGGACCTCATCCACCTGGTGGGTGGAAATAATGATGGTTCGCTCCTGGTCGAAATAGTCAGAGATCAGTTGCTCGAAAAATCGCTTCCGGAACAGGATATCCAGGCCCAGAGTTGGCTCGTCGAGGATAAGCAGGCGGGCGTCGATGGCCATCACCAGGGCCAGGTGTACCTGGACCATCATCCCCTTGGACAGATCCCGGATACGCCGCTTGAGCCGCACATCGGTATCCTTCAGGTAATCTTCCGCCAGCGATCGATCGAAGCGCGGGTGCACGCCGCTGGCGTAGTCCAGCAACTGGCTTACGGTCATCCAGCGCGGCAGTACCGCGGTGTCGGCAATAAAGCAGACCTCTTCCATTAGCCGCGCACGCTGCGACCGCGGCCGGTTACCCAGCACATCCAGTTCACCCTGGTATTCGGTGAGGCCGAGCAAGGCCCGCAGCAGTGTCGTCTTGCCGGCGCCGTTGGGCCCGATCAAGCCCAGTACGGATCCCGCGGGTACTGCGAAATCCACATGATCGACGGCTTTCAGGTCGCCAAAACTTCGCGTCAGCCCCCTCGCCTCGACAATATTGCCCATCAGTCATTCCCCCCTGTCTCGAGCAACAATTTCACCACTTCGTCCACATCCAGGCCGAGGACCCGGGCGCGCTCCAGAAACGCCGGTACTTCCTCGTCGATAAACTGTTCTTTCTCGTTGCTGGTGAGCGCTTTACAGGCCCCGGCGGTGACGAACATACCCAGCCCCCGGCGCTTCTCCAGCACACCGGTATCAACCAGTTCCTGGTAAGCCTTGCCAACGGTAAGGTGATTGATCTGGTAGTCTGCCGCCACCTGGCGCACCGAGGGAACCGCCTCTCCCTCGGGAAAACTGCCGTCCATGATCCGCTGGGCCACCAGGTCGCGGAGCTGGCGGTAGATAGGCTGGTTGTCGTTCCACTCGACGGTCACTGGCGGCTCTCCCGGTTAGCGCTGGCGATTGAGATCGCCCGAGCCCAGCACATTACTGTCGAGGTGCGGCTCACCGGCATAATAAACATCACCGCTGCCGAGGATATTGACTTCCAGCGAATCGACCTCACCTACCCGGGCGTCACCGGAACCGATGATATTGACCTCGGCAACATCCGCCGCCAGCGGCGCCAGGTTTACTTCGCCGCCGCCAATGATATTGATTTCAATCGCCGAGGCCTTTACGCCGGCAGTCTCGATGCCGATGTCGCCGGAGCCGCTGATTGTGGCCTCAACAACGTCCACCAGCAGGTCACCGATGCTGATATCACCCAGGCCCGAGACCATCAGCTCGAGGAGTGGCACCCTGAGCTCTGCAATTTTGATATCGCCTGATCCGGCAACGCTGATCCGGGCGGCGCCTGCGCTCAACTCAAACACCCGGACATCGCCTGAGCCCTCAATGCTGATGAGCATTTCACGCACTTCCATGGGCCTGACGAACACATCGCCGCTGCCGCTGAGTCGAATTTCGCTGAGTTCGGGCACGGTGAGCATGTATTTCACCGACGAAAAACTTTCCCCCTGGTGCTCCCTCGAATGGCCGAGGACCAGGGTGGTGTCACGGGTATAGAAAGGACGTTTCTCCAGGTCCCCGCTATCACCACGCACCAGCAGCTCCGTTTGGTCGCCCTGACTGACCTGCACCTCCACACCGCCCTGCACCCGCAGCTTGTCGACATCCAGGTCAGTCACCCTGAGGGTTTCCGCCTGAAGACCGGTACTCACCAGCAAACAAAGGGCGGTAACACTTGCTCTGCCAATCATTTCAACGTCCCTCCCAGGTGACCTCGGAATGTTCCGGATTTTTTCCACGGCGCATCAACAGCTCTGACAATAACGCGGCCGGCAGGAAAAACATAATCGTCAATACGCCAATGCCCAGCATGGCGGCCAAGCCTCGCACCGACAGTCCACTGCCGGAGCCGGGCGACTGGATCGCAGGCGTCTGCGTTACCCGCTGGTCCAGGCAATCCCCGGCCTGGATCAGCGCCGCACTGGCTGGTCTGGCAGGATCGCCGTCGACCCTCACCAACACGCTGGCGATGACCACCAGACCGACCAAGATCATTCCACGCAACATGGCGACTACCCCTACATTCTGCGGCTGTTGCCGCGGGGAGAGATGGCGGACAGCAACTCCACCAGAGCCGCGGCCGGCAGGAAGCACAGGAACGCCAGGGCGCCAACGCCCACGGCGCTGAGTGCTAAGCAGATCAGGAACAGACCTGCCTGCACGATCATCCGCTCGTCACTGTTGGCAAATACTTGTTTTCTCAGCTTTACAGACATTGTGCAAACCCTCATTGATACGGTGTTATACATAACTATAACACTATATTTTGGAGGCGCAAGTGCAAATCTGCAGAAATATGCCTTTCATTTAAAAATCAGCAAGTTAGGGCCGCTAAACGGTCCCTTCCGGGAGGTTTTGTTCCATATTCGCCGCTATAGCAGTGGCAATCCGCCTGGCTTTTTCGGCGTACGGACCGCTGTAATGCTCATCCAGGGTTGCCCTGAACAACGACAGCCAGCGTTCGAAGTCAGCCTGGGTCAGCGGGCGGCGGGCGTGAAGTGCCCGGTGGATATTCATGGTATGGCGACGATAACCCTGCTGCCCCAGCAGTAGTTTGCACCAGTAGTTCTTGATATGCGGCAGGTGCTCGTCCAGGTCGATGGCCGCCACATCGAGAAAAACAGGGGCCAGTTGCTCGTCGGCAAGTACCCGCTGGTAGAATTGATCGACAAATTGCTCCACATTCTGGCGGCAATCAAGGTCTGGCAGTGCTGGACCAGTCATACGTCGATTCTAGCGGAACTGCGCTATTTCTTCTTTTTCTTGTTCTTCTTCACGTGGGCCATCATCCGGCGCTTGCGTTGCACCTGGCGCTGGGTGAGTTTGTTGCGCTTTTCCGAGTAAGGGTTCTCTGAGGTGCGGAATTCGATGCGAACCGGTGTACCCACCAGGTCCAGTTCACGGCGGTAAATTTTCTCCAGGTAGCGCGCATAACTGGTGGGAACCTTGCCGGTCTGGTTGCCGTGAATCACGATCAGGGGCGGGTTCTGACCGCCAGCGTGGGCGTAGCGCAGCTTGATGCGACGGCCATTGATCATGGGTGGCTGGTGGTCAAACACGGCACCCTCGAGAATTCGAGTCAGCGCGTTGGTGGAGAGCTTGCGCGTTGCGGACTCATAGGCGGCGTCGATTGACTTGTAGAGGTGACCCACACCGGTGCCGTGCAAGGCCGAGATGAAGTGCGTGTCGGCATAGTCGGCAAATGCCAGCCTGCGACCCAACTCACTTTTTATCCAGTCACGCTGATCGGGTTCGATGCCGTCCCACTTGTTGACAGCAAGCACCAGCCCCCTGCCCTTTTCGATACAGTGACCCAGCAGGTGCATATCCTGGTCGACGATGCCCTCGTGGGCATCCATGACCAGTATCACCACGTGGGCGTCGTCAATCGCTTTCAGGGTTTTGACGATGGAGAACTTCTCCACGGTCTGCTTCACATTCTTGCGCCGCCGAACGCCGGCAGTATCGATCAGCGTGTAGTCCTTGTCGTCCCGCTGGAAGTCAATATAGATACTGTCGCGCGTGGTGCCTGGCTGGTCGTAAACCACGACCCGGTCTTCACCCAGCAGGCGGTTGACCAGGGTGGACTTACCGACATTGGGCCGGCCGACCACCGCTACCCGGGTGCTGCTGGGGAATTCGTCTGCTTCCCCTGCCTCCGGGGGCTTCGGGAACTTCGCCATCACCTCGGAAATCATGCTGCGCACGCCGCGCCCGTGGCTGGCGGCGATGGCGAACATGGATTCCACACCCAGGGCGTAAAAGTCCGCCACCGCCACGTCGGCATCAATGCCATCGGTTTTATTGACCACGAGATGGAAGGACTTGTTGCGCTGCCGCAGGTGGCGCGCGAGCGCTTCATCAGCGGCGTTGAGCCCCTCGCGGGCGTCCACCAGGAACAGCACCGCATCCGCCTCTTCTATGGCCATCAGCGATTGCTCAGCCATCTCCGAATCGATGCCATGCTCATCCCCGCTGATACCACCGGTATCGATCACCACATAGGGGTGGTCGTCCAGTCTCGCCTCACCGTACTTGCGGTCCCGGGTCAGTCCCGGGAAGTTGGCAACCAGCGCATCACGACTGCGTGTCAGCTGGTTAAAGAGGGTCGACTTGCCGACATTGGGGCGCCCGACCAGGGCGATAACGGGAATCATCAGCTTCTCGCAGTGATCTCGTACGCGATCAGGTTACCGTTGTTGGTGAACACATAGAGCAGATTGCCGTCTGCGATCATGTCCGCGCGAGCGCCGCCACCGCCAGCTTTAGCCCGGCCGACCAGTTCACCGTCAACCTGCGATACCAGGTGCAGGTAGCCTTCCAGGTCGACCACGGCGACATAACTGCTCACCGGTGTCGGCCGGGACAGTTCGCGATAGCCCAGCGCATCCTGCTCCCAGCGCAGGCCCTGGCCATTGCGCAGGTAGGCACTGATCGTGCCATCCTCATCGGTCACGTAGACGTTGCCGAAGCCCTGGGACACGCCGGAAAAAGAGGAAACATCCTTCTGCCATATTTTGCGGCCTGCAGTTGCGTCGATGGCCACGACCCGACCCTGGTAGCTGGCGGCATAGAGCTCGTTACCTATCAGCGCCATGCGACCATCCACGTCCACAATGCGCTCGATCTCCGAACGCCCCTGGGATATGGCCACGCGCACCTCCCACAGGACACCACCGGTCTGGGCATCAAACGCGACAACCCTGCCATTGGCAAAACCGGCATAGGCGGTATTGCCATTGAGGATAGGGGTGCTGGTGCCGCGGATGGTCAACACCGGCACGTCACTGTCGTAAGTCCAGAGTTTCTCCCCGGTCTCGGCATCGAGACCCTGCAGTTTGCCGTCATAGGTCTGGGCAATGACCACGTTGCCATTACCCTGGGGTGGCGCCAGCACTTCTCCCTGCAGCCGTGTCGACCAGAGCAATTCACCGCTGTCCGCCGAAACTTTCAACACGAAACCATCGGAACTGCCCAGGAACAGGGCGTCACCGTAGTGACCTACGCCACCGGACAGCCCGGTATCCAGGTCCGTTTTCCACAGTGTCTTGCCCCTGTTCCGATCTATGGCCTTGACCTCACCCTCGGCAGACGCAGCGTACAGGGTGTTGCCATCCATCACCGGCTGGAGCTTGTAAAGGCCCTTGCCCTGGCCATTACCAACGCCCACGGACCACAGCTTCCTGATCTTTACCTTTTCTTCGATATCCACCAGTTTTACCGGTGCCGTGGGATCCTCGTCGTCAGACTCGAACCAACCCTGTACCGTGCTGCAGGCACCCAGGGTCAGTACCAGTGGTAGTACCAGCAAAAGCCGTCGCATATCTCAGTTCTCCGTGTTTTCTTCGGCAGCGGTCGCGGCACTGGCGGCCCCGACCTCGGGCTCGTCCGTCGCAGGCAGCTCACGAGGCGCCTGCTGGCTCAGGCTTTGCAGTTTTTGCCTCAGCATGGCCATATTAAGCTGACCCTGGCCGCGGGAGGCCAGCATCATCGCCGAGCTGTAGGCTTCTCGTGCTTCTTCGTTGCGCGCTTCCATTAGCAGGATATCACCGCGGGCTACCTGGTAGGCCGAGGCGTAAGCGCCGGGGTCCGCGCTAGCCAGGATGTTCAGCGCCTGGGCGGTATCGCCGGTTGCGGCCAGTACCCGGGCCAATCGCAGCTGCGCCAGCTGCATGGTATCGCTGCCTTTATCGGCACGGCCCAGCACCCAGCGCAACTCAGCTTCCGCGCGCGCGAGATCGCCCTCGTTGACCGCAAGCCGGGCCAGGTGCAGGGCGGCAAACTGGGCGTAGGTGCTGCGGCTGTATTCCTGTTTGATAGTCTCCGCCAGATCGGCCGCGCCATCGTTGTCTTCGCCAGCCAGGCTCTGCAACATGGCCTGATAACGACTGGAGGCTCCCTCCGATTCATTCTGCTGGTACTTTTGCCAGCCCTGCCAACCAAAGCCCAGCCCAAGCGCCACAATAACGGCAACAATGGTGGAGCGGCCATTTTCCTCCCACCACTTTTTCAGTGCCTCGACCTGCTCTTCTTCTGTGCGGTACTGTTCCACGTTTTCCTGTTCCTCTAAGTTTTCAGTCTGCCAGCAGCGCCCGCAGGGTTTGTTCCAGTTCGGCGCGCGGCACAGACTGTTGTCCTACCCGCTCCTTGTCGTCTTCTCGCAGGGCTTTCAGGCTCACTGTGCCCGCAGCGACTTCGTCCTCACCCCAGATCAGTGCCAGCCGGGCACCACTCCTGTCCGCTTTCTTCATCTGGCTCTTGAAGCTGCCGCCGCCGTTGTGCTGCACGATTCTGAGGGCAGGAAAGGCATCGCGCAACCGCTCGCTGGCCGCTACCGCCTCACTCTGGGCCTCATTACCGAAACTGACCACGTAGACGTCCGCGTCCGCAGTGGCCTGTGGCAGCGTTTCGCACTCCTGCAGCAACAGCACCAGGCGCTCTATTCCCATGGCAAAGCCCACGCCGGGCACGGGCTTGCCACCCAACTGCTCGACCAGGCCATCATAGCGACCGCCGCCGCAGACGGTTCCCTGGGCGCCCAGACGATCGGTCACCCACTCGAAGACGGTTTTATTGTAGTAGTCCAGTCCGCGCACCAGCCGTGGATTGAGGCTGTACTCCACCCCGGCCGCATCCAGCAGGGCGCAGAGTCGGTTGAAGTCGTCACGCGATTGGTCATCGAGATAGTCCGTCAGCGACGGAGCCTCGTCCAGCAATGCCTGGGTATCGGGGTTTTTGCTGTCCAGTATTCGCAGCGGATTGCTGTCCAGGCGCCGCTGGCTATCCTCATCCAGGGCATCGAAGTGATCGCGCAAATAGCTGACCAGGGCCACGCGGAAATCACTTCGCGACTGGGCGCTGCCAATGGAGTTAAGCTGCAACTGGACATCGTCGGCGACACCCAGCAGCCGCCACAGGCGCGCTGTCAACAGGATCACTTCCGCATCCATGTCGGGGCTGGCCACGCCGAAAGCTTCCAGGCCCACCTGGTGGAACTGGCGCTGGCGCCCTTTCTGGGGGCGTTCGTAACGAAACATCGGCCCGGCATACCACAGCCGCTGGGGGGTGTTGAGCATACCGTGCTGAATCGCGGCGCGAACGCAGCCTGCCGTCCCTTCGGGACGCAGGGTCAGGCTGTCGTCATTGCGGTCGGCAAAGGTGTACATTTCCTTCTCGACAATGTCAGTGGCCTCGCCGACGCCGCGCCGAAACAGCTCTGTTTGCTCGACAATGGGCAGGCGGATCTCACTGTAACCATAGCCTGCCATCAGCTGGCGAATCGCCCCTTCAACGTACTGCCATGAAGGTGTTTCATCCGGCAGGATGTCATTCATCCCGCGGATGGCTCGGATATTACTCACAACTACTCCAGTTAGGTCTGTCTGATTCGGCCCAGCCAGGCTCGGCCCGGCCAGGCCCGGCCAGATGCGCTCAGGCCGAGGTTTTGAGGATCAGCTTGTCTGCGTCCTCTGCCCGCTGTTTTTCCAGCTGCGCGGCCTTGTCGCGAATCACCGTTTCCAGGTGATCAATAAATTCTTCATTACTGATTTTGTGGTCCGGCTCGCCGTCCACGTAAATCAGGTTGTTGGGTGTGGCGCCGGTCAGGCCCACATCGGCCTCCCGCGCTTCCCCGGGACCATTGACGATGCAGCCAATCACAGCCACGTCCATCGCGGTACGCACGTCTTCCAGGCGCTGCTCGAGGATGTTCATGGTACCCACCACGTCAAAATTCTGTCGCGAGCAGCTGGGGCAGGCAATAAAGTTAATGCCGTTGCTGCGCAGCTTCAGGCTTTTGAGAATATCGAAACCGACTTTCACTTCCTCGACCGGATCTGCCGCCAGGGATATACGGATAGTGTCACCAATGCCTTCCATCAACAGCATGCCCAGACCCACCGCCGATTTAACCGTGCCGCCGCGCAGGCCGCCGGCCTCGGTAATACCCAGGTGCAATGGCTGATCGATCTCTTTCGCCAGCAGCCGGTAGGCCTCTACCGCCATAAATACTTCAGAGGCTTTCACGCTGACCTTGAAGTCGGGATAGTCGTGCTTGTCGAGAATATCCACATGGCGCATCGCGGACTCGACCAGCGCCGCCGGAGTGGGCTCACCGTACTTGCGCTGGAGGTCCTTGCCCAGTGAGCCGGCATTGACACCGATGCGGATCGGGATCCCCTTGTCACGGGCGCTGCTGATGACTTCCCGCACCTTGTCATCGCGGCCGATATTACCGGGGTTGATGCGCAGGCAGTCAACACCATACTCCGCGACCTTGAGGGCAATTTTGTGGTCGAAATGTATATCTGCCACCAACGGAACCGACACCTGCGCCCGAATGTGCCTGAACGCTTCTGCTGCATCCATGCTGGGCACCGACACCCGGACGATATCAGCCCCGGCATCAGCAATGGACTGTACCTGGGCGACAGTGGCCGCCACGTCGCAGGTCTCGGTATTGGTCATACTCTGCACACTGATCGGTGCATCACCGCCCACTGCGACATCACCAACGAAGATCTGCCGTGACTTGCGGCGCTTGATCGGGGACTCGGTATTCATTGCTCACCTGCCGGTATTTCGGCACCGGCGACCACAAATTCACTGGGTACGAATGACACGGTCTCGGCGCCAGCCTGGTCCCGACCGAGCCACCACCAGAGCATAAAAAACAATAACAACAGTGTCGCCAGCCCTACGACGACACTCACGCCGGTGCTCTGAAGCTGAAGCGAGCGGGTCTCCACCCGCTTCTTTTCCTGCTCCCAGTTCTGCCGCTGTTCATCAAATGCAGCCAGCAGTTCGTTCTCGTCCAGCTTCATCAGCTGGCCGTAGGCTCGCACATAGCCCCTGGCAAAGGCGGGACTGCGCAGCGACTGGTAATCATCCCGCTCCAGAATGCCCACATAGCCGGGCATCAGGTTGAGCTGGTCTTCCACTTCCCGTTCCGACAGGCCCGACTCCAGTCGGGCCTTGCGCAGGCGCGTACCCGGAGTGACAAATGCGTCGAGCTGTAAAACGACATCGCTGGTCACGTCACTTGGTCCGTTTATAGGCGTCGTATTCGACTGAATTCGGGTATAGATTGGCCAGGGCCAGGGCATAACTGCCCTCGGCATCGCGATCGTCGTTTTCGCGGGCCAGGCGGATGCCCAGCCACAAACCGCGCGCAGATTGCTGGCGGACCACGGTGCGATAGGTATCGTAATAGGACTGCGCTGTTCGGAAGTCGTCGGCCTCAAACCGCAGTTGGGCCAACTCCAGCAGTGCAATCGAGTTGGTACGGTCCATGGTCAGCGCACGGCGAAACGCCTCCTCGGCACCCAGGGTATCGAACAACTGCAGGCGACACAGCCCCAGGTTTACAAAGGCTCTGGGGCGGGCCTTGTACAGGGAATCTTTCACCACGTATTCCAACTGCGCTGCCGCCTCGTCGTAGCGCTGCTGGGAATACAGAAACGTGGCGTAATTGTTGCGCGCCCTGGAAAAGTTCTTGTCCAGCCTGATCGCAGTCCGATAGCTCTGCTCGGCCAGCTCGAACTCCCCGGTACTCTGGTATACCAGCGCAAAGGCCTCGTGAACCTCTGCGTTGTCCGGATCCAGATCGTAGGCAAGCTTGAGGTTGCGCTTGGCATTTTCCCAGTTACCTTCACCGATGTATTTTCGAGCCAGCTCCACCCGCCGCTCCAGCGCTTTCTCCGGATCGGCCTTTTCGGTGAAAACACTGTCAGTGGTGGTGACGCAGGCGCTGGCCAGCAGTGTTACCGCCAGCGTCGCCAAAATTCGAAATCCTTTCCCCATGCCTGTTCCTACCTCTGCCCCGGTTGCACATCGTTGTTCTGTTGTTGCGCCGCCTCGCGATAGCGCTCACTACGACGGGTGCGGTCTACCACCTGGCCGACCAACTGGCCGCAGGCAGCGTCGATATCGTCACCGCGGGTGGTGCGCACAGTGACAATATATCCTGCATCCACCAGTACTTGCCAGAACCGGGACACAGCGTTACCGCTGGGGCGGCGATAGTCGGACTGGTCGAAAGTATTGAATGGAATGAGATTGATCTTGCAGGGAAAATCCCTGAGCAATAATGCCAGTTCCTCGGCGTGCTCGCGCTGGTCGTTGATGCCGGCAATCAGCGTGTACTCAATGGTGACCACCCGCTTCCTGTCTGCCTGTGCGTCAATGTAGTTGCGGGCGCTCTCCAGCAATACCGAGATGGGGTACTTGCGGTTGATGGGCACCAGCTCGTTGCGCAAGGCGTCGTTGGGGGCGTGCAGGGAAACCGCCAGCGAAGCCTCGCTGACCCTGGCCAGCCTGTCCAGGGCGGGCACCACGCCGGAGGTACTCAGGGTCACCCGGCGCTTGGAAATACCGTAGGCGTTGTCCTCCATCATCAGGTCCATGGCCGCCACCACGTTGTCGAAGTTGAGCAGGGGCTCACCCATGCCCATCATCACCACGTTGGTCACTACCCGACCCTTGCCAGACTGAAAGGCATCGTAGGAATCTATCGCCAGCCACACCTGGCCAATAATTTCAGCGGCAGTGAGGTCGCGCTGGAACCCCTGCTTGCCAGTGGAGCAAAAGCTGCAATCCAGGCTACAGCCCACCTGGGAAGACACGCAAAGTGTTGCCCGGTTGCCATCGGGAATAAGCACCGCTTCGACCAGGCCACCGCCTTCAACCCGGATAGCCCACTTGCGGGTTCCGTCACTGGAGTCGTGCTGGCTGACGATTTGCGGTGGACGAATTTCGGCGCAGTCCTTGAGCTTCTCCCTCAGGGCTTTGCCGAGATTCGTCATCTCATCAAAGTCCGTGACCCCGTGGTGATGTATCCACTTCAGAACCTGCCTGGCACGGAACTTCTTCTCCCCCAGTTCGAGGAAGTACTGTTCCATGGCGGCCAGGGGCAGGCCCAGCAGGTTCGCCTTTTGCGGTGACTGCTGGTCGGGCTCGACAGAAGTGGCGATGACGGAGGTCACGGGGGCGGCCTAGCGCTCGCAGATCTCGCTGGCTGCGAAGAAATAAGCGATTTCGCGGGCCGCAGATTCGGGGGAGTCAGAACCGTGAACGGCATTGGCGTCGATGCTGGAAGCGAAATCGGCGCGGATGGTACCTTCAGCGGCTTCCTGGGGGTTGGTGGCGCCCATCAGTTCACGGTTTTTGGCGATGGCGTCTTCACCCTCCAACACCTGCACAACCACCGGTCCGGAAGTCATGAACTCGACCAGGTCCTTGAAGAAAGGACGCTCACGGTGCTCGGCGTAAAAGCCGCCGGCGACCACGTCGGACAGGCGCAGCATTTTGGCGGCAACGATTTGCAGGCCGTTGCTCTCAAACCGCGAATAGATTTTGCCGATGATGTTCTTGCCGACCGCGTCAGGCTTGATGATGGACAGAGTGCGTTCTACAGCCATGGGAAGTTCTCCAGTGGGATTTTGAGGATAAACCCCTGCCGCGCGGACAGCCTTTTGGGCCCCGCCCGGGCAGGTGGGATTAAAGCCGCGCAATTATACGGACTTTGGGTGTCAGTTTCACCCTGATCTTGGCCCGGGACGGATATTAATATCCCTTTAAATCAAAGACTTAGCAGAGCCGGGAAAATACACATCGGCGGCGACTGACAAAAGCACCCGGGCGAGCGGACTCAGCCCCTGCCAGAAGGACGATTCAGGCGGGGGAAATCAGTCCAGTTCCTCAATCCAGGCCGCCTGTATGGCCTCGAGAATCTTCTCCCCGCAGTGCTCCGGGTCATCGTCGAAGCCCGGCAGGGCCAACACCCAGTTGCGCAGGTCAACGAAATTGAGCGAGAGTGGGTCCACGTTAGGGTGGGCCTCGGAAAGTTCTATGGCGATGTCGTTGATGTCGGTCCAGTGCATATTGGCCTCCCATTGCTTGGTCCCGTCAGTGACGCTGGATTCCCGCTTTCACGACGCTCCGGCGACCCGGCGGTCCGACCCCATTGCCGGGCCGGATCCCGGGGTGCCTGAGCGTCCCCTGCGCCGCGGGATCGGCGCCAGCGGGCTTAATGGCGCTCAGACACCATATTGATCGTGTAGCGCGGAATTTCTACCACCAGGTCCTCATCGGCAACAATCGCCTGGCAGGACAGGCGGGAATCGGGTTCCAGGCCCCAGGCCTTGTCCAGGTAGTCATCCTCAAGTTCGTCGGGCTCTCCCATCGAGTCATAGCCCTCGCGAACAATCACGTGGCAGGTGGTGCAGGCACAGGACATCTCGCAGGCGTGTTCGATTTCGATGTGGTTCCGCAGCAGGGCGCGGCAGACACTTTCGCCGGGTTCTGCCTCGACGACGGCACCCTCGGGGCAGAGATTTTCGTTGGGCAGGACTACGATGCGGGTCATTCTCTTACCTCCTGATCCAGTTCTTCCAGGCTGACGCCCGCCAAAGCCTGCTTGATGCTCTTGTCCATACGCCGGGCAGCAAATGCCTCGCTGGCCCGACCCAGCTCCTCGGTTAACGCCCGCAGCAAGGCTCCATCCTCGCCCCTGGCGGCATCCCGCAGGGCCTGCATTTTCTGGTGCAGCGCCTGGCACTCCGCTTCGCTGAGCAGTTCGGCGCCGTCGGCGGCCAGCGCTGCGTCCAGCCCCTGCAGCAACTGCTCTGCATCCAGCCGCTGTTCCGCCAGCTGGCGAGCCGTCTTGTCCTCTTCCGCGTGACTGAAGGAAGACTGCAGCATTTCAGTAATCTGCTCGTCGCTCAGACCGAAGGACGGCTTCACCGTGACAGCGCTCTCGACGCCGGTTGTCTCCTCGCGAGCGGTGACATTGAGCAGACCGTCCGCGTCCACCTGGAAAGTCACCCGGATACGGGCCGCTCCCGCGACCATCGGCGGAATGCCTCGCAACTCAAAACGCGCCAGGGAGCGCGAATCCGCCACCAGTTCCCGCTCGCCCTGAACGATATGCACTGCCAGGGCGGTCTGTCCGTCCTTGAAAGTGGTGAACTCCTGGGCCCGGGTTACAGGAATGGTGGTGTTGCGGGGCACGATTTTCTCCACCAGGCCGCCCATGGTTTCCAGGCCCAGTGACAGGGGAATAACATCCAGCAACAGCAAATCCCCTTCGGGACGATTACCCACCAGGATGTCGGCCTGAATTGCGGCGCCGATGGCCACCACCCGGTCCGGGTCGATATCGATGAGGGGCGGCCGCTTGAAAAAATCCTCCACCGCTTCGCGAATCAGCGGTACCCGCGTGGAACCACCGACCAGGACTACATCATCCACAGCGTCGATGTCGGCATCGCGCAGACAGCGACGACAGGCGCGCAGGGTGCGCTTTACCAGCGGCTGAATGAACGCCTCAAATTCTTCACGGCGCAGCGTCACCGGGTCAGCGTCGGCAATCACGTCTCCCAGCGGCAGCTCAACCACCAGTTCGCTGGACAGGCTCTCCTTGGCCTTGCGCGCCATGCGATGCAGCGCGCGGTACTGGCCAGCTTGCAGTTCGACGTCGGCGGCCTGCTCCAGTGCCCAGTTGACGATAGCGGCATCGAGGTCGTCACCGCCCAGGGCCGTATCGCCGCCGGTGGCAAGCACTTCAAATACGCCCCGGTGCAAGCGCAGAATCGAGATATCGAAGGTTCCGCCGCCAAGATCATAGACGGCGATAACCCCCTCTTCCTGCGAGTCCAGGCCATAGGCGACGGCCGCCGCGGTGGGTTCGTTCAGTAAGCGCAGCACCGGAAGGCCACCCAGGGTGGCGGCGTCCTTGGTGGCCTGGCGCTGGGCATCGTCAAAGTAGGCCGGCACCGTGATGACCGCGCCCTCGATCTCACCGCCGAGGGTTTGCCTTGCCCGCTCGCCCAATACCGCGAGAATTTCAGCGGAAGCCTGTACCGGGCTGATGTCGCCCTGGCTGGTGACGAAACTGACCATTCCCTCCTCGCCGTCAGCCAGCCGGTAATGTGATCGCTCAGCGTCCTTACCGGCGTCCTTCCTGCCCCGGCCCATAAAACGTTTCACCGACACCAGGGTGTCGGCGGGGTGCTGGCTGGCCAGTTCGAGGGCCGCCGAGCCCACCACAGGCCCATCGGGGCTGGAATAATTAACCACCGAGGGCAGCATGAACTGGCCGGACTCATCAACAAGCACATCGGCACGGCCGCCGCGCACGCTGGCCACCAGCGAATTGGTGGTACCCAGATCTATACCCACCGCCAGCTTGACCTGGTGTGGAAGGGGTGACTGGCCCGGTTCGGCTATTTGCAACAACACGTCAGCTATCCATTAACTCTGATTCGATCTGCTCCGCTTCCTGGAGTATCTTCTCCAGATACTGCATTTTGACGCAGGCACTGGCTGCGGCGGTCAGATCTGATTGATTGTAAGCAGCTTCAAACTCCGCCTGGTGAATTTTGATATCGCTGCTGATCTCGGCTACCAGATGATCGAGAACCGTGTCCGGGTCCACCAGGTCGTGCATGGACTCGAGCTTTTCGCGCAGCTCCATCTGCTCGATGAGGAAACCGCCATCAACCTGCTGCCCCGATATCTCCTGCTGGCTCATGCCCTTGAGTTCCAGCAGGTAAAGCGCCCGCTTCAGTGGCGAGCGCAGAGCGGAATACGCCTCATTGACGAAGGCCGAGTACTGCACCGCCACGCGTTTTTCATGCTCAGCTGCGCTGGCATAACGATCCGGGTGCAGTTCCCGCTGCAGTTGCCGGTAACGATTGCCCAGCAGCTGGGTGTCAATGGCAAACTGCACCGGCAGCTCGAACAGCTGGAAGTAATTCTGGGAAAAATCAGGTGAGGACATGCCGCCAGGGCCGTTTTGGTATCGGGCCGGGGATTATACGGTAAAGCTCTCGCCGCAACCGCACTCTGCAGAGACGTTGGGATTACGAAACTGCAGGCCCTCGTTGAGACCTTCGCGGACGAAGTCCAGCTCGGTACCATCGAGGTAAACCAGGCTCTTGGGGTCGATAAACACTTTGACCCCGTGGTTCTCGAACACCTCGTCCTCTGGCGCCGGCTCATCGACGAATTCAAGCACATAGGCCATACCGGAGCAGCCGGAGGTGGTTACGCCCAGGCGTATGCCCAGGCCCTTGCCGCGCCCCGCCAATTGGGCTGCCACGTGCTTCGCGGCCGACTCGGTGATGGTAATACTACCCATCAAGCCTGTCCCCGCTTTTGGCGAATATCCTTGACCGCGGCCTTGATGGCGTCTTCGGCCAGTACACTGCAGTGGATTTTTACCGGCGGCAAGGCCAGTTCCTCGGCGATCTCGGTGTTCTTGATCTGCTCCGCTTCATCCAGCTTCTTGCCCTTGACCCACTCAGTGAGCAGGGAGCTGGAAGCGATGGCGCTGCCGCAGCCGTAGGTCTTGAACTTGGCGTCTTCAATAACGCCCTCGTCATTGACCTTGATCTGCAGGCGCATCACGTCACCGCAGGCGGGCGCGCCGACCATGCCGGTGCCAACGCTGTCGTCGCCGGCGTCCAGCTTGCCGACGTTGCGGGGATTCTCGTAGTGATCCAGTACTTTATCGCTGTATGCCATGATTCTTCTCCTCAACCGCTAGTGGGCGGCCCACTCGATGGTGTCCAGGTCGACACCGTCCTGATACATGTCCCAGAGGGGCGAAAGCTCCCTCAATTTGCCTACTGCATTGCGCAACTGCTCTACTGCCACGTCGACGTCTTCCTCGGTGGTGAACCGGCCAAAGCTGAAACGCAGGGAGCTGTGTGCCAGCTCGTCGTTCAATCCCAGCGCACGCAGCACATAGGATGGTTCCAGGCTGGCCGAAGTACAGGCCGAGCCGCTGGAAATCGCCAGGTCTTTCAGCGACATGATCAGTGACTCACCCTCGACAAAGGCAATACTGACATTGATCGCCCCGGGCAGTCGCTGGTCCATATCACCATTGACGTGCACTTCTTCGATATCCTTGATTCCGTCCCAGAAGCGCTGGCGCAGTGCCTTGAGGCGCTCTGCTTCTTCCGCCATGCCTTCTTTGGCAACATGGGCGGCCTCGCCCATGCCCACAATCTGGTGGGTGGCCAGCGTACCGGAACGCATGCCGCGCTCGTGGCCACCGCCGTGCATTTGCGCTTCCAGCCGAACCCGTGGCTTGCGGCGTACGAACAAGGCACCCACACCCTTGGGGCCGTACATCTTGTGGCCCGACATGGACAGCAGGTCGACCTTCATTGTTTCCATATCCAGTTCGATTTTGCCGGCGCTCTGGGCGGCGTCCACGTGGAACAGCACCTTGGCATTGCGAGTCACCTCGCCGATGCCGGCAATATCGTTGACCGTGCCGATCTCGTTGTTGGCGTGCATGATGCTCACCAGCACGGTGTCCTCGCGAAGCGCAGCGGCGACGGCCTCAGGCGTGATCAGCCCGGCCTCGTTCGGGTCCAGGTAAGTCACCTCGTATCCTTCTCGTTCCAGGTGGCGACAGGTGTCCAGCACTGCCTTGTGCTCGATCTTGGAGGTAACGATGTGCTTGCCCTTCTTCTGGTAGAAGTGGGCTACTCCCTTGATGGCCAGGTTGTCGGACTCGGTGGCACCGGAGGTCCAGACAATCTCCCTGGGGTCGGCATTGATCAGGTCGGCCACCTGGCGGCGGGCATTCTCCACCGCCTCTTCCGCTTTCCACCCATACAGGTGGGAGCGGGATGCCGGGTTGCCGAAATTGCCCTCCATGGACAGGCAGTGGACCATTTTCTCCACAACCCGCGGGTCAACCGGCGTGGTGGCCAGGTAATCAAAGTAAATCGGTTTCTGCATTCTCTAAAGCTCCGTTACTGCACTCAGGCTTGGCTGAGTACCAAAGTCTCACTTTGCTCTGCCCGCGCGTCCTGGCGCGCAGATATGTGCCGCACCTCACGGCGCTCCACCAGGTTCGCCAGGCTGATCTGGCTGAGAAAGCCGTGGATCTGCTCGCTGAGGTCACACCATAAATGATGGGTGAGACAGACTTCTCCCTGCTGGCAATTGCTGGTGCCGCCACAGCCGGTGGCATCCACCGCCTCATTGACCGCATCGACAATCTCGGCGACAAAAATATCCGCCATGTCCCGGCTCAGGCGATAGCCGCCCCCGGGACCGCGCACACTGGTAACCAGATCGTTACGGCGCAGCTTTGCAAACAGTTGCTCCAGGTAAGACAGGGAGATATCCTGCCGTCCTGAAATATCTGCCAGACTCACTGGCCCGTCGCTACCGTGTAGCGCCAGATCCAGCATTGCGGTAACTGCGTACCGCCCTTTTGTAGTGAGTCGCATACTTCCAACCCTTTCGATTTCAAGACCGGTAGTATGCAATACCTGAGTAAAATGGTCAACTATAAAACCAACTGTTTTACTTGGTTTTCAGCCAGGACCGGGCCCCGAATCTGACGCTTTTGCCTTGCGCACCCACTTCTGGGTCTCGGTGAGAATGCCCCTGAGAATATTGAGCTCCATCTCGTCCAGTCGCACCCGGCTGTACAGCCGCCTGAGCCTGGCCATCAATTGTCGGGGGGCAGCAGGATCGAGAAATTCCACGTCAACCAGGGTCTCTTCCAGGTGGGTATAAAAACGCTCCATGTTTTCCCGGGTGGCGAAGGGCGTATCCCACTCGGCATCCTCGGTGGCCGGTAGCGAAGGCGCATCCAGCAACATCCGCAGTTCGTAGCACACCACCTGCACCGCCATGGCCAGGTTCAGGGAGCTGTAGTCTGCGGAGGTGGGGATATTCAGGTGCAGGTTGCACACCTTGAGTTCGTCGTTGGTCAAACCCCGGTCCTCGCGACCAAACAGCACCGCCACCTGCTCCTTCTCGGAAGCAACCGCCATACGCTCGGCACACTGTCGCGGATCCAGCAACGGCCAGGGAATCCGCCGGCCCCGGGCACTGGTGCCCACCACGAACTGACAGTCGGCAATCGCCTCATCCAGTGACGAGGTGACCACCGCGTCTTCCAGCACGTCCACAGCAGAGGCCGCTCGCCATTCGGCCTGCTCATCGGGAAACTGTCGTGGATCCACCAGGTACAAGCGGGACAGCCCCATGTTTTTCATGGCACGGGCGACACCACCGATGTTGCCGGGATGACTGGTATTGACCAGAACGATGCGGATATTGTCGAGCTTCATGGACGTTTGCGAGTGCCAAAGGGGCCGCGAAGTTTAGCAGATTTTCTGCCACACTTGCTCTATAATCGCGCGCCCGAGACCGACCAAGGATGACCCCATGGAACCGATGATCAACATTGCACTGCGCGCCGCCCGCAAGGCCGGCGAAAATATCGTGCGTGCCTCCGATGATCTGGATCGTGTCGACATCGTGGCCAAAGGTGTCAACGACTTTGTCAGTGAAGTGGACGTCGCCGCCGAGCAGGAGATCATCTATCACCTGCAGAAGGCCTACCCGGATCACGCCATCCTCGGTGAGGAAACGGGCCTCACCGGTGATGAAAACGCCGACTACCGCTGGATCATCGACCCCCTGGACGGCACCACCAACTTCGCCCGGGGCATCCCCCACTATGCGGTCTCCATTGCCTGCACGCACAAGGGCAAGCTGGAACACGCGGTGATCGTCGACCCGGTACGCCGGGAAGAATTTACCGCCTCCCGCGGTCGCGGTGCCCAACTGAACGGGCGTCGCCTGCGCGTCAGCAATCGCACCAGCCTGGAGGGCGCTCTGTTGGGTACCGGTATCCCCTTCAAGGGACACTGTGACGACCGACTCCAGCCCTATGCCAAGTCTGTCGAGGTCCTCGCGGGCCAGTGTGCGGGCATCCGCCGCGCCGGCGCCGCCTCACTGGACCTGGCCTATGTGGCTGCTGGCCGGTTGGACGCGTTCTGGGAAATCGGTCTCGCCCAGTGGGATATTGCCGCCGGAGCACTGCTGGTGAAAGAGGCCGGCGGGCTGGTGGCTGATATCGATGCCTCGGATAACTACCTGGCATCCGGCAATATCGTCTGCGGTAATCCCAAGTGCTTCAAGGCTGTGCTGCAGGTGACCAAGCCTTTGTTGGGCTGACCACAAAAATTGGTGCCACACCCGTCGGCCCACCGTCAATTCTCTGTTGACGGCTCGGTCGGCAAACTCCGCCTTGGTTTTTGGGCCGCTGCGGAGTTTGCGACCGTTTCGGCAGGTAAGTCCCGCCTCAGGGCCGTGCCACCAGAGCACCACTCAGGGCATCAAGTCTTCCTGCTCCGCGCCTTCCCTGACCGGGATCATCAGGTCTTCCTTGCTCACCCCCATCATCAGCAGTGCGTTGGCCGCCACATAGATAGACGAGTAGGTACCGATAAACACACCGACCAGCAGGGCAACGGCAAAGGCATTGATCATTTCGCCGCCGAACAGGGCCAGCGCCATCAACACCAGCATCGTCGTTAACGACGTCACCAGGGTACGGCCCAGGGTTTCGGTGAGGGAGATATTGATGACTTCCACCGGGTCCGCCTTGCGGATCTTGCGGAAGTTTTCCCGGATGCGGTCGGAAACGACAATGGTGTCGTTCAGGGAGTAACCGATAACCGCCAGCAGCGCAGCCAGCACCGTGAGATCGAACTCCATTCCGGTCACGGAGAAGAAACCGAGCACGACGATCACGTCGTGAATCAGGGCCACGACAGCGCCCACGGCGAACTTGAGCTGGAAACGGAAAGCGATGTAGAGCATGACCAGGCCCAGTGCCAGTAGCATCGCCAGACCGCCCTGCTCGCGTAGTTCATCCCCCACCTGGGGGCCGACAAACTCGATGCGGCGCAGTTCCACGGTTCCGTCGTAGGCGTTCTGCAGCCGGGTCAGTAATTCAGCGCCCTGGCTGTCGGAATAGCCCTGGGGCAGGCGTATCAGAACGTCCCGATCGGTGCCGAAGCTGACCACTATCGCCCCGGCGTAGCCCTCGGTTTCCAGCGTTTCCCGGATACCGTTGAGATCAGCGGTTTCACTGTAGTTCACTTCCACCAGCGTGCCGCCGGTAAAGTCCAGGCCCCAGTTGAGCTGTCTGGTCGCCAGGGAAACGGCAGCAATAGTCAGCAGAATCAAGGAGAAGGCCAGGGCCAGTTTGCGTTGCCCCATGAAGTTGATCACTTTCATCAGACGCCTCCTCCAATTGACAGCTTTTCGACACGGCGACCGCCGTAAATCAGGTTGACCAGCGCTCGAGTACCCATGATGGCGGTAAACATGGAGGTCACGATACCTACCGACAGGGTGACGGCGAAGCCCTTGATGGGACCAGTACCTACCGCGTAGAGAATAACTGCAACGATCAGGGTGGTGATGTTGGCATCGAGAATCGTGGCAACGGCGCGCTCAAATCCGGAGTGAATCGCCATCTGTGGTGACAGCCCGTTCTTCAACTCCTCCCGTATTCGCGAGAAGATCAACACGTTGGCGTCCACAGCCATACCCACGGTCAGCACGATACCGGCGATACCAGGCAGGGTCAGGGTCGCACCGATAATCGACATGAAGGCAATCATCAGTACCAGGTTGCAGCTCAGGGCGATCACCGCGGCGACACCGAACACGCGGTAGTAAAGCACCATAAACAGGACCACCAGTGCCAGGCCCATTTGCACCGACTTCACCCCGAGGCGAATATTCTCCGCGCCCAGGGAGGGACCGACGGTACGCTCCTCAACAAAGCTGATGGGCGCTGCCAGGGCGCCCGCGCGCAACATCAGTGCCAGCTCGGAAGCCTCCAGTGGACTGTCCAGACCGGTAATCTGGAACTGCGCACCCAGCGCAGACTGGATGACCGGTGCGGTCAGCAGCTTTTTCTCGTCGTAGGGAATCTTTACCGCGACTTCTTCGCCGTTTTCATCGCGCTCGTAGGTGGTGCGGTATTTGCGCTCGATAAACAGTACACCCATGCGCCGCTTGATATTGTCGCGGGTGGCGCGGTTCATCAGCAGGCCGCCCTCGCTGTCCAGGCTTATCTGGACATTGGGTCGGCCGTTCTGGTCGAAACTGGCCTGGGCGTTGGTCACCCGCTCACCGGTCAGGATCACTTCCCGTTCCAGCCACTCGCTCATGCCGGCGCGATCAGCACTGCGGTACTCGAAGCGCTGCTTCTCGGAGGGAGCCGCTTCCAGCCTGGCCACCATGCGGAATTCCAGGTTGGCCACCTTGCCGAGGATACGCTTGGCTTCGGCGGTGTCCTGGATGCCGGCCAGTTCCACCACAATGCGATTCTTGCCCTGGCGCTGGACCAGAGGTTCTGACACGCCCAGCTCGTTGACCCGGTTACGCAGGGTGGTGAGGTTCTGGGTGACGGCGTAGTCGGCAAGCTCATCACGGGTGGCCTCGGTCATGACGGCATACAGGTTCCAGCTGCCTTCTTCATCCACCCGGTCGAGCACCAGTTCAGGGTGGTTCTCGGCAATGATTGCCCTGGCCTGCTCACGCAAATCCTCGGAGCGGAACTTGGTTTCCAGCCGGTTGTCACCGTCGATGTCCACGTAACCACGGATACGGGCCTCACGCAGGGCGCGCTTGGTGGCGTTGAGGTAATACTCCATACGCCGCTCGATCGCCGCATCCACATCCACTTCCAGCTTGAAGTGCACACCGCCGCGCAGGTCCAGTCCCAACTTGACCGGCTGGGCGCCGAAATCGCTGAGCCACGAAGGTGTGGTCGGCGCCAGGTTGAGAGCAACAATGAAGCCGTCACCCAGTACCCGCGATACCCGGGCCTGGGCCTGCAGTTGTTCTTCCTGGTCACGGAGGCGAATCAGTGCGTTGCGGCCATCGGGATCGATGGTCTCGCCGAAATAGTCGATGCCCGCCTCTTCCAGAGCCTTGTGGGCCCGGGTCAGGGTAGCCTCATCGATAATCTGGGCGCTGCTCTCACCGGTAATCTGCAGGGCCGGGTCCGGCTTGTATAGGTTGGGCGCGGCGTAGAAGAAACCCAGAGCCAGCACAAACAGCACTAGCAGGTATTTCCACAGGGGATACTTGTTCAGCATGTAAATTGCTCAGTAATTGAAACGGGCGGCGGGCCCGACTCGAAAAAGGCGTCATTATAAGGAATCGACCTCTCGCCACAAGGCCGTAGCTCCAGTGATGGGGGCGCCGGGCCTCGAATTCAAGGGCCCGGCACCGGCCCTAACCCAGCCACTTCCGCGCATTGCGGAACAGGCGCATCCAGCCCGCGTCTTCCGGCCACTCTGGCGGCGCCCAGGAATACTGCACAGTGCGGAACACCCGCTCCGGGTGAGGCATCATGATGGTGGCGCGTCCATCCAGGCTGGCAAGCCCGGTAATGCCATTGGGGGAACCATTGGGGTTGGCAGGGTAGGCGGTCGCGACCGACAGGTCGCTTTCCACGTAACGCATGGCCACGGTACCAGTGGCTTCACAGGCCTTGAGGGCAGCCTGGTCGGTAAATTCGGCCCGGCCCTCGCCGTGAGCGACTGCGATTGGCAGGTGCGAGCCGGCCATGCCGGATAACAGGATGGAGGGACTCTCCTGAACCTGGACCAGCGCCAGCCTGGCCTCGAACTGTTCCGAACGGTTGCGCACAAAGCGTGGCCAGTGATCCGCGCCGGGAATCAGGTCCTTGAGGGTGGAGACCATCTGGCAGCCATTGCATACCCCCAGGGTAAAACTGTCCTCCCGCTGGAAAAACGCCCCGAATTGCTCACGCACGCCCTCATTGAAGCGAATGCTCTTGGCCCAACCCTCCCCGGCGCCGAGTACGTCACCGTAGGAAAATCCGCCACAGGCGACCAGCCCCTTGAAATCCGCCAGCTGCTGGCGGCCACCGAGGATATCGCTCATATGCACGTCTACCGGGGCAAAGCCCGCCCGGTGGAACGCGGCCGCCATTTCCACATGGCCGTTGACGCCCTGCTCACGGAGCACGGCGAGGCGCGGCCGGGCGCCGATGTTGATGTACGGGGCGGCAGTATCCTCTGCCGGATCGAAGCTCAGGCTGGCGCTGAGGCCGGCACCTTCCGAGCCTATCCGCTCAAACTCTTCCCGCGCACAGTCCGGGTTGTCGCGCAGGGCCTGTATCTCGTAACTGGTCCGCGCCCACAGGCGCTGTGCCTCGGACCGTGTTCCAGCCAGCACTTCCCGTTGTGCATCGCGCACTACCAGGCTCTCACCCGGTCTGGCTGTGCCGATGACATGGGTGCAATCGCCAAGCCCGGCGCGGCCCGCGCTGGCGAGAAATTCCTCCAGATCGCTGTCGCGCAACTGGAGGACGGCGCCGGCCTCCTCGTTGAACAGGCGGGCGATATCGTCACCCGGCAGCGCGTTCAGATCGACGTCCAGCCCACAGTGCCCGGCAAAGGCCATCTCCGCCAGGGTCACCAACAGGCCGCCGTCGGAGCGGTCGTGGTAGGCCAGCAGTTTGCCGGCCTGCAGGTAGTGCTGGACCAGTTCGAAGAAAGCCTTCAGGTCGGCAGCTTCAATATCGGGAGCGGTGGTACCTAACTGCCTGCAACTCTGGGCCAGCGCCGAGCCACCCAGGCGGTTGGCGCCGCGACCGAGATCAACCAGTAGCAGACTGGCCTCCGCATCGGGCTGCAATTGCGGGGTCACCGACAGGCGAACATCAGTCACCGGGGTAAAGGCGGATACGATCAGTGACAGGGGCGCGGTGACCGCCTTGTCCTCGCCATCGTTCCAGGTTGTGCGCATGGACATGGAATCCTTGCCCACCGGGATGGTGATACCCAGCTGCGGGCAAAACTCCATGCCCACCGCGTAGACAGTGTCATACAGCGCCTCGTCCTCGGCACCATAGCCGGCGGCACACATCCAGTTGGCGGACAGCTTGATGTCGCGAATATCGGCGATGCTGGCAGCGGCAATATTGGTAATCGCCTCGGCAACAGCCATGCGGCCGGAAGCCGGACCATCCAGCAATGCCAGGGGCGTGCGCTCGCCCATGGCCATGGCCTCACCGGCGAAAGAGTCATAGGACACCGTCGTCACCGCACAGTCAGCCACCGGCACCTGCCAGGGCCCGACCATCTGGTCGCGGGCGACCATACCGGTCACGGTTCGGTCACCAATGGTGATCAGGAAATTCTTACTGGCCACGGTGGGCAACTGCAACACCCGGGACGCCGCATCGGCCACACTCAAATCCAGCGACAGTGACTCCGTCGCAACCTGCTGGCGCGTCACCTCTCTGTGCATGCGCGGCGGCTTGCCGAACAATACCGACATCGGCAGGTCCACCGGCGCGTTGCCAAAGATATTGTCGGTCAGCTGCAGGTGCATTTCTTCCGTGGCCTCGCCCACCACCGCATAGGGGCAGCGCTCACGCTCGCAGATGGCTTCAAAGCGGGCCAGGTTTTCCGGCTCCACCGCCATCACGTAACGCTCCTGGGATTCGTTACACCAGATTTCCAGCGGCGACATGCCCGGCTCATCGTTGGGCACATTGCGCAGTTCGAAACGGCCGCCTCGATTGCCGTCCTTCACCAGCTCCGGGAAGGCATTGGACAGGCCGCCGGCTCCCACATCGTGGATAAAGGCAATTGGGTTCATGTCACCCAACTGCCAGCAACGGTCGATCACTTCCTGGCAGCGCCGCTCGATCTCCGGGTTCTGGCGTTGCACCGAGGCAAAGTCCAGGTCCTCGGCACTCTGGCCGCTGGCCATGGACGAGGCAGCGCCACCGCCCAGGCCAATCAACATGGCCGGTCCACCCAGCACGATAAGTTTCGCGCCGGCCCGGTACTCACCCTTCTCGACATGCTCCTCGCGGATGTTGCCGTAGCCACCGGCAATCATAATCGGCTTGTGGTAGCCCCGCACTTCGGGACCGTTCACTCCGGCCGCCTCCAGCTCGAAACTGCGGAAGTAGCCGCAAAGGTTGGGTCTGCCGTATTCGTTGTTGAAGGCCGCCCCCCCAATGGGGCCTTCGAGCATGATATCCAGGGCGGAGACGATTCGCCCGGGTTTACCATAATCACGCTCCCAGGGTTGCCCGTAACCCGGAATATTGAGGTTGGATACGGAGAAGCCGGTCAAACCCACCTTGGGTTTGGAACCTCGACCGACGGCACCCTCATCACGAATCTCGCCGCCGGAACCGGTGCCGGCCCCGGGGAAAGGCGCAATCGCCGTGGGATGGTTATGGGTCTCCACTTTCATCAGCAGGTGGATGTTTTCTTCGGAGAAACCGTACTCACAGTTCTCCGGGTCAGGATAAAACCGCCCGGCGCGATGGCCGACCACCACGGCGGCATTGTCGGAATAGGCAGACAGCACGTTTTCGCCACCCAACTCATTGGTGTTGCGAATCATCTTGAACAGGGACAACGGCTGTTCCTCGCCGTCTATGCTCCAGCTGGCGTTGAAAATCTTGTGCCGGCAGTGCTCCGAGTTGGCCTGGGCGAACATCATCAATTCAACATCGTTGGGATTGCGACCCAGCTCGGTAAAACTGGCCACGAGGTAGTCGATCTCGTCATCCGCCAGCGCCAACCCCAGGCTGGCATTGGCCGCCTCCAGGGCCGGCTTGCCGCCGGCGAGAATATCAACGCTGGTCATTGGCGCCGGGGCAGCCGCGACGAACAAGGCCTGCGCATCGTCCAGCGTGTCAAAAACGCTCTCGGTCATGCGGTCGTGCAACTGGGCCTTGACCGCTGCCAGCTGTGCTTCGCCCAGGTTCTCTGGCAAAGCCAACTGATAGGCCACACCACGCTCAATGCGCCTCACTTCCGCCAGGCCGCAGTTATGCGCAATATCGGTCGCCTTGCTGGACCAGGGCGAAATCGTACCGGGCCGGGGGGTCACCAGCAGCAACTGGCCCTGCATGCCCTCGGCCACATGACCTGCCTCGTCAATGGTCGGCCCGTATTCCAACAACTGCTCCAGTACCTGGCGCCTCTCCGGCGACAACGCCTGCTCGAGGTCGGCAAAATGCACGAACTCGGTGTGCAGAAGCTTGATCTCGGGGTGAACAGCGGAAAGTTTATGACTCAGTTTGTCCAGGCGAAATGCAGACAAAGCCGGTGCGCCGCGCAGGGTAAGCATGCTGGGGAGGGCTCCAGGGGGGCTGATTTATCGAGGCGGTATTGTACTGTATTCGACCCCGCTCCGTTAACCGAAATAGCGGCTCAATACCACGGTAATTATCCCTGTGTACGCCGAGCCGGCGCTGGCTAGAATGCACTTATGATTCGACTGCTCACCCTGGTGCTATTTCCGTTGATCCTGCTGCTTTCCGCCTGTTCGGGAGAGGACAGTCTCGAGCGTATCGAGGAAAGCGGCAAACTGACCGTGGTCAGCCGCAACAGCCCCACCACCTACTATATCGACAAGGGCTCACCCACCGGTTTCGAATACACCCTGGTGCGGATGTTCGCTGATGAACTCGGTGTCGAACTGGACATCATCCCGGCCTTTAGCCTGAACGACATCTTCGTGGCCCTGGACCGGGCCGATGCGGATATCGCGGCGGCGGGCCTTGCCCTGACCGGGGAAAGAGAGAGCGCCTACCCCCACAGCAGGCCTTACTACCAGTTACGCCCGCTAGTGGTATACAAGGCGGGCAGCTACCGTCCGCGGGCCATCGAGGATCTGGACGACATGTCGATCGTGGTGCTGGCCGGGTCTGCTCACAGTCGCGCGCTGGAAGCGCTGGCCGTGGGAGGATTTCCCGATCTCAACTGGCAGGAGATAGACGAGGTGGACTCCATGGAGTTACTGGAACTGGTCGACAGCGGCGAGGCAGAACTGGCTGTTATCGACTCCAACGAGTTCGAAGTCCAGCAAAGCCTCTACCCGCGACTGAAAGTGGCCTTTGAGCTGGGCTCCGCCCAGGATATGGTCTGGTACCTGCCTCCGGAGAGTAACAACGACGCGCTGTTGCTGCGCATCAACCAGTTCCTGGCAAGATTACAGGCCGAGGGTGAACTGGAGCAATTGCGGGAGGAGCACTTCGGGCACAGCAAGACCGTGTCCCGCATAGGCTCTCACACATTCAGTCGCAACATGGCGCGAACGCTACCCCAATACCAGGCGTTGATAGAACAGGTGGCGGCCGAATACCAGATGGACTGGCCCCTGCTGGCAGCCATTGCCTATCAGGAATCCCACTGGAACCCTCTGGCGGAATCGCCCACCGGGGTGCGCGGAATGATGATGCTCACCGCACCGACCGCCCGGGAAGTGGGGGTCGCTGACCGACTGGACCCGGGGCAGAGCCTTCGCGGCGGTGCCCGCTATTACAAGCAGCTAAAACGCCGCCTGCCGGATGATATTTTCGAGCCGGATCGCACCTACATGGCGCTGGCCGCCTATAACATTGGTCGCGGCCACCTGGAGGATGCCCGCCTGCTCACCGACCGCCAGGGCGGCGACCCGCACCTGTGGAGCGATGTGATGGAACGGCTGCCGCTGTTACAGAACAGCAAGTATTACCAGAACTTGCGTCATGGCTATGCCCGCGGAAAGGAGGCGGTGACCTACGTGCAGAATATTCGCCACTACCGCGGCATTCTGCAATGGCAGGATATCGCCAGGAACAAACCGCGCCCCCCCATCGACACCGGGCAGTACCTGCCGGCAACCCTGGAGAAAACCAGCCTTAAAGCGCTCTGACTAGCTGCGACGCTCGCGAAAGAAGGCCTGTAGACGCTCGCTGCTCTGTTCGGCGAGTACGCCACCCTGCCACCTGACCCGGTGATTGTAGCGGGGTTCGTCCAGCAGGCTACAGGTGCTGCATACCACCCCGGCCCTGGGTTCGCTGGCGGCAAAAACAACAGTTTCAATACGGGCGTGGATCATCGCGCCGGCGCACATGGTGCAGGGTTCCAGGGTGACATAAACGGTTGCGCCGGGAAGCCGGTAATTGCCGACCAATCGGGCAGCATCGCGCATGGCAACTATTTCGGCATGGGCGGTCGGGTCAGAATAAGAGATCACCGAGTTCCAGCCCTCTCCCAGCAATTCTCCATCCCGCACGACCACCGCACCGATAGGCACCTCGCCCTCATTCGCCGCCCGGTCCGCCAGGGTCAGGGCGCGACGCATCCACTGCTCGTGTTCGCTGATTGACGCCATTGTTCAGCCCCGCCCAGCCGCCTTGTCACACGGCAGGTACAGCTGTTCGACATAGGCGCTGGCAACCTTATCCCAGGGAAACCGCGCCGCAGCCGCTGACGCGCAGATTTCCTGCCACCGTGCTGGTTGCTCCCGCTTGAGGGTGAGCACCTCCCTGAAACGCAGCAGCATCTGTTCCCCTTCTTCCGCCAGCGTTGCGCCCTTGAAGCTGAAGCCATTGTCGCCATCGACAACGGTATCGGCGAGACCGCCCACCGCGTGCACCAGGCAGGGCTGACCCGCACGCATGGCCAGCATCTGGCTGATCCCGCAGGGCTCGAAGGAGCTGGGCATCACAAAAAGGTCACCCTCGGCGTACAGCTGGTCGGAAAGTGGTTCCGAATACCCGCGCAAAAACAGGAAATTCTCATGACTGGCACTCACCGCCGCCAGAGCGTGCTCCAGCTCCGGGTCACCGCTGCCCAGAAGTATGAATACGCCCGAGTCACCCAGTGTCTCCAGCATGTGCACCAATGCGCTGCGTCCATCCTGCAGCGGCCGCAGCAGCAGACCCACTTTCTGCGGCGTAACACGTCCCACCGAGGTCAACAGCAACCCGGGGCGCTCAGCGCCACAGGCCAGCCACTGGTCCAGCTTGCGCAGGGCGAGGAACTCTGATGGCAGCACTGCGGCGGATTTCCCCAGCCATTGCAATACCCGCTCCCGGGCCAGGTCGATAAACTCGGTAAACGGCAGCACGGTGGTGCCCTTATCCGGGTATTCGCAGCCGTTGAGGATACCTACCAATCGTCCCTGCTCCGCCGCCCGGCGCAGGTCTGCCTCGAGGCCAGCACCTCCGCCCGCAGCATCACCGGCGGGGTCCGGCTGCTGTATTTCGCGCACATAGGTGGGTGACACCGCGTGCACCCGGTGACACAGGTTAATGGCAGCGCGCGCGGGGTTGAAGCAATCCGGGTAACGCGGGTCGGCAAGCAGGTCGGCCGGGTAATCCATCGCCCCATACCAGCTGTCCAGGGCGGACTCGTCCCCGCTGAACGGGCGAATACCCTGGAGTGCCAGGTTGTGGATTGTGTAGACCATGGGTATCGCCGGCATCAGCTGGAAGCTTTTGTCGTAGCGTGCCAGCACCGCCACCAGCGCACTGTGCCAGTCATGGAGATGAATGATGTCCGGCACTTCCAGGCGCCGGCTGGACAGCGCCTGCAATACTGCACCACAGAACAGTGCAAATTTCGACGCATCAGTGGCGAAGGGGCGCTCCGGACCGTCGTCACAGTAAATCTTGCCGGCGCCCTGGGGCGCCAGCAGTGGGTGTTCCAGCACCCAGTGTTTCACCCCCGGCTGGGCAGGTTCCGGCTCCACCCGCCACAGCCCCACACGCTCGATGCGGCCGCGGAAACGCAGCTGCAATTCGCTTATCCGCTGGGCACCGGACAGCGTGGAAAAATACTGGTAGCCGGGCATGACAACCGATACCTGGTGCCCCAGCGCCGCCAGGGCCGGCGGGACATCGCGAATAACATCGCCCATGCCGCCCACCTTGCCGCCGGGAAACGCGCCGTTTTCGGCGGCAACCATTAAAATTTTCATCGCTGTGTCACCCCGATCAAGCGATACTCAGGTGATGACATCGGGACTTTCGCGGCCGGTGTGCTGACGGATTCCCGCCAGCGTATCAGCCGCTATGATCAGACTGGCAAGCGCCTTCTGGGCATCCAGTTCCAGCAGCGCGGGATCCCGTTCGTAGCGATCGTAATACACCCGCAGGGTGGCACCGGAGGTGCCGGTGCCCGACAGGCGCAATACCACCCGGGCGCCGTCTTCAAACAGAATGCGCAAGCCCTGTCCACGGCTGACACTGTTGTCCACCGGATCGGTGTAAGCGAATTCATCGGCGTAGGCCACCTTATGGCCTTCGATTTCACGGCCGCGAAGGGTCGACAGGTTATCTCGCAAGCCCTGTATCAGCGCGGTCGCACCCTCGCTGTTAAGGTTTTCATAGTCGTGACGGCTGAAGTAATCGCGCCCGTAGCGCTGCCAGTGTTCGCGGACGATTGCTCGGGCTGATTGCTTACGCACGGCGATAATATTGAGCCAGAACAGCACCGCCCACAGGCCGTCCTTTTCACGCACGTGGGATGAGCCAGTGCCAAAGCTCTCCTCGCCGCAGAGGGTAATGCGGCCCGCGTCCATCAGGTTGCCAAAGAATTTCCAACCCGTTGGCGTCTGGTAACAGGAAATTCCAAGTGCCTCCGCTACCCGGTCGACCGCAGGGCTGGTAGGCATGGAGCGCGCCACCCCGGCAAGTCCGTCACGGTAGCCTGGAACCAGTTCGGCATTATCGGTCAGTACCGCGAGGGAGTCGCAGGGGTTGATGAAAAACCCGGTGCCGAGAATCATATTGCGATCACCATCGCCGTCTGAAGCGGCGCCAAAGGCCAGCGGGTCATCGCTATTCATCCGCCTGACCAGTTCAGCGGCGTGCGCCAGGTTGGGATCCGGGTGACCACCGCCAAAATCCTCCAGCGGCTCGGCATTGATCACCGTACCCTCGGGCGCCCCCAGGCGCCGTTCCAGAATCTCGACGGCGTAGGGACCGGTCACTGCGTGCATCGCGTCGAAACACAGGGTGAAAGGGCTGTTCGCCAGCAATTGTCCAATGGCTTCAAAGTCGAACAAGGTGGTCATCAGTTCCGCGTAGTCGGCCACCGGATCGATGATCTCCACCCGACAGCCACCGACCCGGTGCTCACCGGGTTCATCGAGTTCAATGTCCGCTGTCTCCTCGATCAGGTAACAGTCGATCTCCCCGCTGGCGCGGTAAATGGCGTCGGTGACAGTCTCGGTCGCGGGGCCGCCATTAGGGCCATTGAACTTGACACCGAAGTCTTCGTCGGGCCCACCCGGATTGTGGCTGGCGGAGAGCACGATACCGCCATCGGCACCGTACTTGCGGATTACACAGGAAGCGGCGGGTGTAGAGAGCAGGCCACCGCGGCCGACCAGCAGGCGGCTAAAGCCATTGGCGGCGGCCATGCGCACAATAATCTGCACTGCCTGGCGATTGTAATAGCGGCCGTCACCGCCGATCACCAGGGTACGGCCACTGCAGTCACCGATGGCGTTGAAAATCGACTGTACAAAATTCTCGAGGTAGCCGGGCTGGGTAAACTCCGCCACTTTCTTGCGCAAACCCGACGTGCCCGGCTTCTGGCCGGCAATTGGTTGCGTGCTGATAGTTTTCACTGTACTTCTCACTTGTCAATCCCGCTTGTTTCAGGCGGCCCCTTCAGGCTGGCCCAGCATGCCCCGGGTCACCAGCACCACACCGCGATCGGTCACCCGAAAGCCATTGGCGCGATCCTGCTCCGCATCGTAACCGATCACAGTGCCCTCTGGAATGTTGCAGTGCCTGTCTATAATGGCGTTGCGAATCCGGCAATGGCGGCCCACCGTTACCTCCGGCAGGATCACCGCTCGCTCCACGTCGCAGTAGGAATGTATCCGCGTATTGGAAAAAATGACCGACCCGCTCACCCGGCTGCCTGACACGATAGCTCCTCCCGCAACCATGGAGTCTACCGCCATACCGCGTCGATCATCTGCGTCAAACACAAACTTGGCGGGAGGATACTGCTCCTGGTAGGTCCACAGCGGCCATTCCTTCTCGTACAGGTTGAGCGCTGGCGAGGTTCCGATCAATTCCATATTGGCCTGCCAGAATGAATCCAGCGTGCCCACGTCCCGCCAGTAGGCCTTGCCCCCGGTCTCGGGGTCGCGGAAGGGATAGGCATTTACCTGGTACTGTTCGATGATGGAGGGCAGGATGTCGTTGCCGAAATCGTGGGAGGATTTCAGGTTGCTCGCGTCGCTGGTCAGGATATCGCAAAGGAATTCGGTATTGAAGATATAGTTGCCCATCGAAGCCAGGGTCAGGCCAGGCTGCCCGGGTATCTCGGCCGGTTCCGCGGGCTTTTCCTGGAAAGCAACGACCCGGCCATTTTCGTCGACCTTCATCACCCCGAAGGCGTTGGCCGCCTCCTCCACCGGCACCTCCAGGCAACAGACAGACAGGTCGGCCCCTGATTCCACATGATTGACCAGCATGGGACCATAATCCATCTTGTACACATGGTCGCCAGAGAGAATCAGCAGGTAGTCCGGGGCCTCGGCGCGGATAATATCCAGGTTCTGGTAAATGGCATCGGCCGTGCCCTGATACCAGTCTTCGGAATACCGCTGCGACGCAGGCAGAATCTCGACATACTCCCCCAGCTCTTTCTTGAAGTGGCTCCATCCGCGCACCAGGTGACGTACCAGTGAGTGCGCCTTGTACTGGGTCAGTACCCCGATTTTGCGAATACCCGAATTGACGCAGTTGGACAGGGGAAAATCGATAATTCGGTACTTGCCGCCAAAGTACAGCGCCGGTTTGGCGCGCCAGCTGGTCAGCTCGTAGAGGCGTGAGCCGCGCCCACCGGCCAGCACCAGGGCCATGGTATTGCGGGTAAGACGGCTTACGTAACGCGGGTTCTGCTCTTCCATCAGCTCATGCTCTCCTGGTGGTCAGGTGTGGCGCGGCGTGGCGCACCGTCAATCAACAGCCTAGTACACTTCGAAAAAGTTGACAGGCAGGGGGACGGGTCCCGTGGTAGCGACACCAGCCCGTGCCTACCCTGGCGTCCTACTTGAACCATATATCATCCCGGTATTCAGCGATGGTGCGGTCACTGGAAAAGCGCCCACTGGCGGCGGTGTTGAGGATACTCATTCGCGACCAGCGCCCGCCATCGGCAAAGGCGCTGTCCACCCGCCGCTGGCAATCAATGTAGCTGCGAAAATCTGCGGCGGTCATCCACGGATCTCCCGGGCTGCGTACGGCAGCGATAATCGGCTCGAAGATACCGGCTTCCAGCAGGTTGAAATGACCGCACTGCAGCAAATCCATCACCCGCGCCAGATCGGCATCGGTCTCGATAATGTCATCGGGGCGGTAGGCTTTGCGTGTTTCCTCCACCTCGTTGGCGCTGAGCCCGAAGAGGAAGAAGTTCTCCTCCCCCACCGCCTCGCGAATCTCGATATTGGCACCATCGAGGGTACCGATAGTCACCGCACCATTCATCATGAATTTCATGTTGCCGGTGCCGGAAGCCTCCTTGCCTGCCGTAGAAATCTGCTCCGACAGGTCCGTTCCGGGACAAATCGCCTCCATCGCCGTTACCCGGTAATCCGGTAGAAACACCACCCGCAGCCAGTCCGCCACGCGCGGGTCCCTGTTTACAACCCTGGCGACATTGCCAATGAGTTTGATGATCAGTTTCGCCATGGCGTATCCGGGAGCGGCCTTGCCACCAAACAGGACACAGCGGGGTGCCAGACCGGTCGTGTCACCACGCAGGATACGGTCGTATAAATGAATCACATGCAGGATGTTGAGCAACTGGCGCTTGTACTCGTGAATCCGCTTTACCTGCACGTCAAACATCATATCCAGACCAAAGCTGACGTCGCACTCGTGTTTCACCAGTGCCGCCAGTCGATCCTTGTTGTCGCGTTTCACTGCCATAAAGCGCTCGGCGAAGGCGGGGTCGTCGGCGTGCTCCCGCAGGCGCTGCAACTGACCCAGATCAGCCAGCCAGCCGTCGCCAATCGTTTCATCAAGCAGTGATTTCAGTCCCTTGTTGCAGTGCGCCAGCCAGCGCCTGGGGGTAACGCCATTGGTCTTGTTGTTGAACTTTTCCGGATAGAATTCAAAAAAATCCCGGAACAGGCCCTGCTTCAACAGTTCGGTATGCAGGGCGGCCACACCGTTCACCGAGTGACTGCCGACAATCCCGAGATAGGCCATACGGATCCGCGGGTGGTCGCCTTCCTCGATGATCGACATGCGACGCTGGCGTTCACTGTCTCCCGGCCAGCGCGCCGCCACCTGCCCCAGGAAGCGGGCATTGATTTCGTAGATTATGTCCAGCAGACGCGGCAGCAGTTGCCCGAACAACTCCACCGACCACACTTCCAGCGCTTCGGGCAACAGGGTGTGGTTGGTGTAGGCCATGGTATGACCGGTGATCTCCCAGGCCTCTTCCCAACCCAACCCGTGTTCGTCCATCAACAACCGCATCAGCTCGGCGACCGCCACCGTGGGATGGGTATCATTGAGCTGAAAGCCGTTCTTCGCCGCGAACTCGCCAAATTCGTTGCCGTACTGCCGAACCCAGCGATGCAGCACATCCTGCAGACTGGCGGAGGCCAGGAAATACTGCTGTCGCAGGCGCAGCTCCTTGCCCTGTTCACTGGCATCGTTGGGGTACAGCACCATGGTGATCTGCTCGGCCTGGTTTTTCGCCTCCACCGCATCGGTGTAACTGCCGGCGTTGAATTCCTCCAGGTCAAACTCGTCTGTGGCCTCAGCCTTCCACAGGCGAAGGGTATTGACCGTGCTGTTGCGATATCCCGGAATGGGCACGTCATAGGGCACAGCCAACACATCGTGGGTATCAACCCAGCGCGCCCGCAGGGCACCGTGACTGTCGCGATAGTAGTCCGTATGTCCGAAAAAACGGACCCTGCGGGTGTGCTCGGGGCACTCGATTTCCCAGGGGTTGCCGTTGCGCAACCAGAGATCAGGAGATTCCACCTGGTAGCCGTTCTCAATTTTCTGGTGGAACATCCCATACTGGTAACGTATACCGTAGCCGACGACCGGCAGGCCGAGGCTGGCGCAACTGTCCAGGAAACAGGCGGCCAGCCGGCCCAGTCCGCCATTGCCCAGCCCCGCATCCACCTCCTCGTCCTCGACTTCCTCCAGCTCACAGGCGTACTCGGCGACGGCGACGCGGACCGGATCTTCAATATCGAGATTGAGCAGGGCGTTGTTGAGGCTGCGTCCCATCAGAAATTCCAGCGACAGGTAATTGATGGTTTTTAGGCCCTCTTGTACCTGCCTCTCGCGGGTGTTGCGCCAGTCGGTAATCAGGCGCTCCCGTATCGTCGATACCAGCGCGCTGTAAAGATAGTGTCGCGAGCAGCTGGGGTCATCCCTTCCCAGGGTGAATAAATAGTGGCGCTGCAGGCTGTCCCGGATCGGGTCCAGCGGGGGCGACGGGTGCTGCTTGATGATTTGCTTCACTGTGACTCCTCACTTTGCCACAGGTCACTGCCCGGAACTCCGGGCACGCGACCTGCGGTCAGTATCTGGATGGAACACGCTGCAATCGTCAGCGTGGTAAGACCCCGGACTGGCGGCGATTGGCCTTCGCAACCCGGCCGCGCCGTGTCGGCAAACAGCCGCCAGTCCCCTCCGGGAGACTCGGGTACGGTAAATTCCGCGGTGCTGCGGTCGGCATTGAAAATGACCAGCAGGAAACGTGGTACTGCGCTGGCATGGGCCGAGGTTTCAGTCAGCAGGTACCCCAGCAAGCGGTTGTGGTGCTCGTGCCAGTGCTCCTCCCGCATCAGCTTACCGTCCCCGTTGAGCCACTGAATACTATCATCATGGGGGTCGTCGGGGAGGTGCCGGTAGACATCGGCCTGCAGTACCGGGAAGTGCTGCCGCAGGAATAACAGTTTGCGAGTAAATGCTGTCAGCGCCGCACCCTGTTCCCCACTGGCTTCCCAATCAATCCAGTTAATGCGGTTGTCCTGGCAGTAGGCATTGTTGTTGCCCTGCTGGCTGCGGCCCAGTTCATCACCGGCCAGCAACATGGGAACGCCCTGGGAGACCGCCAGAGTCGCCAGGAAATTGCGCTGCTGCTGCCAACGCAGGCTGTCGATGGCAGGATCGTCGGTCGGCCCCTCCACCCCGTGATTGGCGCTCAGGTTTTCCCGATGACCGTCGTTGTTGTCTTCCAGGTTGGCCTGGTTGTGGCGCCGGCTGTAGCTCACCAGGTCGCGCAAGGTGAAGCCATCGTGACTGGTGATGAAATTGACACTGGCGTAGGGTCGCCGGCCGGCGTGCTCGAAGATATCACCGGAGCCGTGCAGGCGCCTGGCCAGCTCCGGGAGCTGACCGCCATCGCCGCGCCAGTAGCGACGCACGGTGTCGCGATAGCGATCATTCCACTCACTCCACCCGGCCGGGAACCTGCCCAGCTGATACCCGCCCGGGCCCACATCCCAGGGTTCGGCTATCAGCTTGCGGGAACTGAGCAATGGATCCTGTGAGACCACCTGGAAAAAGGTCGAGTCCTGGGCGAAACCCCGCTCCTGACGACCCAACACCGTGGCCAGATCAAAGCGGAAGCCGTCCACTCCCATCGCCCCCGCCCAGTAGCGCAGACTATCGGTCACCAGCTGCATTACCCGGGGATGGCGGATGTTGAGGGTATTGCCGCAGCCGCTGTCATTGATATAAAAGCGTTGGTCGCCCGGCAACAGCTGATAATAGGAGCGGTTATCGATGCCGCGGAAACTGAGCGTCGGGCCCAGGTGGTTGCCCTCACAGCTGTGGTTATAGACCACGTCCAGGATAACCTCGAGGCCGGCTTCGTGAAAACGGTCGACCATCTGCCGAAACTGCTCCGGCCCGCCGGCGCCGAGATAGGTACTGTGCGGGGCGAAGAAAGCGAGCGTGTTATACCCCCAGTAATTGCTCAGTCCCTTTTTGTGCAGCGGTTGCTCGTCGATAAAGGCGTGCACCGGGAGCAGCTCGACACTGGTAATGCCCAGCGCCTTGAGGTAGTCGATGACCGCTGCCTGTGACAGGCCGGCAAAGGTGCCACGAAGGGACTCCGGTACCCCGGGATGCAACATGGTGAACCCGCGCACGTGGGTCTCATACAGCACCGTCTGACACCAGGGCACGAGGGCGCGATTGGCATTATTACACCACTGGGGCTGGGCACTGACTACCGCCTTGGGCACCCACGCCGAATTGTCGCGACGGTCCATCAGCAGATCCTGGGTCGGATTCTCACTGGCGTATCCGAGGTTGGCGTCGTGCCATTGGTAACGCCCCTTGAGCTGGGTAGCGTAGGGGTCCAGCAACAGCTTGTTGGGGTTGAAGCGGTGGCCCGCTTGCGGCTCATAGGGTCCGTGCACCCGGTAGCCATAGCAGGTGCCCGGCGCCAGCCCGGGCACGTAGCCGTGCCACACATCGTGCGTTTTCTCAGGTAATGTCAGGCGCGCGAGCTCGCGCTCACCAGCGGGATCGTAAAGGCACAACTCCACCGACTCCGCGTGGTCGGAAAACAGCGCAAAATTGGTGCCCTCACCATCATAATGCGCACCCATGGGGCGCGAATTCCCCGCGATAATTTCCATCTGTCAGCCCTGCCCGATCTTTTCGGGGCGGTGCACCAGCACCAGTGTCGCCAGTGGCGGCACTGTCAGTTGCAGCGAGCAGGGCAGGCCGTCACAGGGACAGTCACTGGCCACAACACCGCCCTGGTTTCCTGCGCCACTGCCCCCGTACTCGCTGGCATCAGTATTGATGCATTCTTCATACCAACCCGGGGCCGGCACACCCACCCGATAGCCCAGTTGCGGCTGTGGGGTCAGGTTGGCGATCACCACCACCGGTGGTGCACCCTCGTGACCACGGCGCAGCCAGGCAAACAGCGACAGCTCCCGGCGGTCATGCTGCAACCACTCGAAGCCACCTGCCTCGCAGTCGCGCTGGTGCAGCGCGGGTTGTTCCACATAGACGCGGTTGAGGTCCCTGACCAGCCACTGTACGCCCCGATGCTGCGGCTGGTCCAGCAACTGCCAATCCAGGCCGCGATCGTGGTTCCACTCTCGCCGCTGGCCGATCTCTATGCCCATGAACAACAGTTTTTTCCCGGGATGAGTCCACATAAACGCCAGGTAGGCACGCAGATTGGCAAACTTCTGCCATTCATCGCCCGGCATTTTTTCGATCATCGAGCCCTTGCCGTGCACCACCTCATCGTGGCTCAGGGGCAACACAAAATTTTCGTCCCAGGCATAAACGATGCTGAAGGTCATCTCATCGTGATGATGCTGCCGATGAATCGGGTCGCGCGCCATGTAGCGCAGGCTGTCGTTCATCCAGCCCATATTCCACTTGAAACCAAAGCCGAGGCCGCCGGAATCCACTGGCCGGGAAACCCCCGGCCAGGCGGTGGATTCCTCCGCTATCATCATAATGCCCGGATGGCGGGCATAGACACGGCGGTTGACCGACTGCAGCAGGTGGATTGCCTCGAGGTTCTCACGACCGCCATGAGGATTGGGAATCCATTCGCCCTCTTCCCGGCTGTAATCCAGATAGAGCATTGAGGCCACTGCGTCTACCCGCAGCCCATCGAGATGAAACTCTTCCAGCCAGTAGTTGGCGTTACTCACCAGGTAGCTGAGTACTTCGCCCCGGCCGTAGTTGTAGATCAGCGTGTTCCAGTCCGGGTGAAAGCCCTTGCGTGGGTCGAAGTGCTCATAGAGGGCGCTGCCGTCGAAACGCCCCAGACCGTGTGGGTCCGTGGGAAAATGCCCCGGGACCCAATCCAGCAGCACACCGATATTTCTGGCATGACAGGCGTTTACAAAGTGACGGAATTCATCCGGCGTGCCGAACCGGATGGAGGGCGCATACATACCGATGGGCTGGTACCCCCAGGACCCGTCAAACGGGAACTCGCTGATCGGCATTAACTGGATGTGGGTAAAACCCTGCTCCTGTACATAGGGGATCAACTCATCTGCCAGCTCAAGGTAGCTCAGGTAGCGATTGCCCTCCTCCGCCTTGCGCCGCCAGGAGCCGGCGTGAACCTCATATATAGACACCGGCCGTTGCACCTGGTGCAGCTGTGCCCGCTGCTGCATCCAGTCCTGGTCTGTCCAGGTAAAGGGCGGTCGCAGCACAACGCGTGAGGCCGTATCCGGCGGGTGCTGCATCGAGCGCGCATAGGGGTCCGCCTTCAGGGGCAGCAACTGCCCCTGGCTGTCGTGAATCTGGTATTTATAAAGGGCCTGGTCGCACACCCCGGGTATAAAAATTTCCCATACCCCGGAGGTCGGGTGTTTGCGCAAGGCATGCTGGCGCCCGTCCCAACCGTTGAAATCGGCCACCACTGCGACCCGGCCGGCCTCGGGCGCCCAGACCGTGAACAGCACCCCCTCAACCCCCTCCTGGCGCCAGGCCACGGCACCCAGGCGCTGCCAGGCGAACTCTTCAGTGCCCTCGTTGAAATAGTAGAAATCGGCGTCACTGCGACAGGCGGGGAAGCGGTAAGGGTCTTCCAGCACCTGGATATCGTCCCTGGCTGTTACCTCCAGGGCGTAGTCGAAGTGTCGGCGCCGCTGCACCAGCTTCGCCTCGAACAGCCCATCGGGATGGATACACCGCATCCGCACCAGCTTGCGCCCGCTGTCGCGTGCGACGACCGCTACCTCATCGGCCCAGGGCAGAAGCGCGCGGATCACCATTCCCGGGCCAGCGGGATCGTGGTGCAAGCCGAGCAGAGAAAAGCTGTCAGCGTGGCGACCGCGGACCAGCGCCTCGATCTGGGCGCCTGTCATCGTTGGCTGATAGTCCTCTGTACTCAAGCTCCTCGCTCCTCGTTAACGGCATCCAGCAGCCCCTGCACCGCTGGATCGGCAAAGACTTCGCTAGTGTCCAGCTGTTGTTTGCGCCGCCAGTTGGGGTATTCCCGATCGGTGCCGGGTATATTGACCGGTTCACGCAATAGCTGCAGGTCCTCGAGCTGCAGCAGCACCAGCCGGGAAGCACCCCGCGCCGCCGCCCGGTGAAGCGCCTCACACAGTTCCATATCGAATGCCCGATCAATCCCGTCGCCGGCCCGGCCAGCGGGCAGCAGGGAGCACCCCGCAAGCCATTCAAGTAGCCGCTCGCGATGTCGGCATCGCCCCTCGAGTTGCGTCTGCAATGCGTCGTCGTTCACGATCAAGCCGAGCTGCCGACGCCGGCGCAAATCGTCGGCACTCCACCAGTCAGCCAGTGTCGGCACATCATGGTTGGTCACCATGAACAGCGCATCCGGCTGCTTTTCCCCGGGTTCCACGAGGCGGCCATCGAGGTACTCGTCAAAGTATAGTACCCGGTTGCCGTAGATGCGGCCGTTATGCATTTGCTCGCGAAATTCCTGCGGCACCACTCCCAGGTCCTCACCAATTACCATGCAAGCATTACGCCGACTCTCCAGGCGCAACAGCGCCAGCATCTCATCCCGGGGGTAATAAACATACAGCCCACCGCCCGTCGAGCCGGGTTCCGAACCCGGCAGGCACCACCAGAGACGAGAGAGCGCCATGGCATGATCAATTCGCAGTGCACCCGCCGCGCTCATGTTACTGCGCAACAGGCTGATAAAGTGACCAAACTGCTGCTGCCGCAATGTCACTGGATTGAGCGCGGGCAAACCCCAGTCCTGGCCCTGGTCGGCGAAAGGGTCTGGCGGTGCGCCAATTGTCGCGTTCGACACAAACAGCTCCGGAGCACCCTGTACTTCGCAGCCGGGAGGCACCGACCCCACCGCCAGGTCGCGCATCAAGCCGATACGCATTCCCATGGCCAGGGCGTGGGTGTGGCAGTCCGCCAATTGCGCCTGCGCCTGCCACTGCAGGTAGGCAAAAAAGTGCGGCGAATCAGCATAGCGGCGGGCGTGGCGGTTGTGTACCGCCTCAAATGCGCTGAACGCTTCCAGGTCGGCGCCCTGCTCGTGCAGAAAGCGCTGGAATTGTCGACCGCGGGGCGTGCCTGCCTCCAGGTGCGTTGCTCCGAAATGCGCGTACAGCAGCTCGAAGACCTCGTATTTAAGGGCGTTGACAGCGTCGTAGTCCACCAGAGGCAGATCCCGTAACCCGGCACACCTTGCCTCTCTGTCAGGGGTCAGCGGATCGCGGCCGAGCGTACGCAGTTCATCCATATCCGCCATCCGCTGCGGATCGATATACAGCGGGTTGAGAAAGCGTCGATCAGAGGGCGCGTAGGGACTGGCGGCATATTTCTCGTCACTCAGCGCAGCATGCAGGGGATTGAGGCCGACCAGGTCGGCGCCCCGGGCTGCGGCCAGCTCGATCAGTTGCAGCAGATCGCTGAAGTCGCCTACGCCCCAATTGCGCTGTGAGCGCAAGGTGTAGAGCTGGCAGCTGATACCCCACAGTCGCTGCCCGTCACCCTCCGGAATATCCTGGCAATGGCGCGGACTGACAATGAGCTCGGCAGTCTCCTGGCGAGAGCCATTGCTGATCCGCAATTGGTGATAGCCCGGTGCCAGTTCGCCCAACGCGAGAGCGTGGGCACTGTATCGGCAGTCGTCGATATGGTACTCGCCCGTTTCCGGCAGTTCCGCGGGCACGCAGCTACCCTCCACCTGGGTGCCGTATTCGGTATCCACTTCCCAGAACAGCTTTTCAGCACGCCGCTGGGGGTGACTGTGCAGGTGAATAACCGGCTGATCCTGGTCGACGATATAGAAAGGCCGCAACCACTGTAACCAGGGCGCGGCGTCCAGCTCAAACACCGCCCTGTTCACGGACGCCGGGTCGTCCGGGTCGTAACCCATCTCCCGCAGCGCCTGCAACCGGTCTTCACCGGGGACAGCGCGCCTATTGCCGTGATAGTCGGTGTATTCCGTGGAGACACCCGTGAGATACAGCAGTTTTTCCAGCTCATTCATAAACAGCATCCATGCGCGATAATCGGTCGCGGGGATGATCCATTCTTACTCCGGACCCGTTGCGGATAGTTTCCAGTGCGTGCTTGCCTGCCTTGGTCCATCGCGGTCAGCGGCCCATGTCTATGCCACCCCGCGCCCGCCGGAACGGCGCCGGCGAGCAGCGGCTGCGCATGCCTGAAACTGGCGCTGGGGACAACTAGGGCCGCGCCTGGAACAGCCCCAGCAGGGCCGCGGTCATCCCGTTGACGCCGGCGCTGATGGTCGGACCGGCATCCGGGGCAAACTTTGCCGAGTGCAGGCTGGGCAGCGTGAGCTTGCCTGCTTGCGCCGCGGCGATGCTGGCGGGGCTGACGGCGCCCAGCCACAGGATACTGCCAGGTACCCGTTCTTCGGTGCGGCCATAGCGGGAGAAATCCTCGCCGCCCATGACCGGATCTATTTCCAGAGCGGCCGACTCGCCCAGGGCCTGCCGGACCAGGCCGGCTACTTTGGTGACCAGTTCCGGGTCGTTGTAGACGGCCGGGGTGTACTCGTCGGCCACGGTGACAAGCGGCAGGCGGTCCTCCGGCATGCCGGCCGTGCGCGCAACGCCCTGGCTGATTTCTTCAATCCTTCTCAGCAGCATGGCGCGAGTGGCGTCGGAGTAGCTGCGCACGGTGAGCTGCATTTTGACCTCGTCGGAGATGATGTTGTGCTTGGTGCCGCCATGAATGGAGCCGACCGTGATCACCGCGGGGTCCAGCGGTGACAGCTCGCGACTGACAATCGCCTGCAGGCCCAGCACTATCTCCGCAGCCATCAGCACCGGGTCGATGGTGGTATGAGGGTAGGCGCCATGACCGCCGCGCCCGTAAACGCTGATGTCCACCTCGTCGACATTGGCCAGGGCGTAACCACTGACATAGCCGAACTGCCCGGCAGGCAGTGAAGCGCTGACATGCAGGGCCAGATTGGCGTCGGGCACACCGAAGCGCCGGTACAGGCCGTCCTGCAGCATGGCAAGGGCGCCGGCGCCGAGTTCCTCGGCCGGCTGGCCAACCAGCAACAGGGTACCCTGCCATTCACTGCGGCGGGCGATCATCTGGCTGGCCACGCCCAACAACACGGTCATGTGAACATCGTGGCCGCAGCCATGCATCACCGGCACCTTTTCACCGGAGGGAATGACGCCGGTTGCCTCACTGGCAAAGGGCAACCCAGTATCCTCCGGGATCGGCAGGCCGTCCATATCGGCGCGGTACATCAGGGTCGGGCCGTCACCGTTGTCCAGTTTTGCCACCAGTCCGTGGCCGCCGATACCGGTGCTGACGACGTAGCCCATGCTCGAGAGTTCCCTGGCCAGGTAGGCGGCGGTCTGCGCCTCCTGCAGGGAGAGCTCAGGGTGGCTGTGGAGGTGTCGATAGTGGGCCATCAGCGCGGCGTCGGTCAGCGCGGCGGACTGGGCGGTGAGGGCCAGCAGGCCAAGGCTGGCCAGGACGATGCGCAGGGTATGCGGCATGAAAGACTCCGTATCTAAAGGGGTGTAGCCCTTTCACGATAGCGGAATTGGCCGGTGGCGGGTAGTGATTTCCGGTCGGGTGTGAGCGCCTGGTAGATCACTTGGCCTGCTCGCCTCTGCCGACGACTTGGTACTTTTCAACCGCTGCTGGCCCACTACGGGAATCCGTCAGGTTACGACACAAGCCTGAACCATGGCGCGATAATCGCCGGCTGCCGACTCACTCCCACTCGATTATCAATAGGCCTTTTTTATCTCTTAAATTCAATGACTTATTATCCTGCTAATTGGCAATACCACGAAAAATACCATGCTCAGACAAACCTTCGAAAGGTTCGGATAAATTGCCTATTAAGCAATGATACACAGCACACCAAGCATCTGGGTCTTGATTTGCAGGTGCATGGCCTCCTACCCCTACGCCATGGTGACATAGTGTACGCCACCAATCCCGATCATCTCGATGAGGGAGCGGCTACCGCGGGAAGTCGCGGCGAACTGATGGCGCCGGCCACCATGCTGTTCGTGTGGAATCAGACTGACTACGCGGTCGCCGGCACCGGGCGCCCGAAGGACCCCCAGGTGGAGCTGGTCGAGCTGCTGGATGCCCACAGCTACAACGGCATCGTGCCCACCGACACGACCCAGGATTATGTCCGGGAACTGCGGCTGGGGGATGTAATCTCCCAGCGCACGGTGATCGACAACATCTCTGAGCGCAAGACCACCGAGCTGGGCGAGGGTTATTTCTACGAGACAGTGACCGAGTTCACCGACCAGAACGGTGAGGCGGTTGGGCGCCAGACCTTCAAGGTGCTCAAGTTCCGCCCCGTAAAGAACGACCAGGCCTGAGTGGAGACCGCGACCATGACACAGAATCTGAAAAGCAGTGAGATCAGCGTGGGCCAGACCTTGCCCGAGCGCCCCATTCCCGTCACCACCTCGCTGGTGACCTGCGCCGCCCTGGCCACCCGGGATTTCGAGAAGGTGCACCACGACAAGGGCTTCGCCCAGCCCGACGGCATGCCGGATGTCTACATGAACATCCTGGCCAGCCAGGGGCTTACCGAGACTGGTGGAAATGGTCAGTGAATGACCCTCGACGTCGGCCGTAGAAAAGGGCATATGGTCGGCCTGCCTCGAGCCGACCCGGCCTGCGCCACGTGCGATCGCACTGCTGTATGCGGAAATGAAAGTCTGCAGGGAGGGGATCAGTCGATGGGTAATCCGGGGATCGGTGCCGGGAATTTGCACCCAGCCCTGCGCCGCTGCCAGGACTCCGCGCATGGCATCTATGCGGCTGACAATGCCGGCGGCGTCCAGCGGTATCAGGTCGACAACCTTTAGTACTTTATTGGTCTCGCGCAGACGACTGCTGTCGAAACGGTAGGATACCAGGCTGTCCGCCGTGACCTGCCAGTCCAACGCGCCGCGAAAGACCTCGCGATTGGTATCCATGAAGTCCAGTTCACCCGACACCGTGTTGTCGTAGAAACCGTCGCACTCCCGGTTCTGGTAGCCAAAACTGGCAGTCAGGGAGCGCAGTGGGCCCGACACATCGCCGCAGGTCGGCGTATCGACGTTGCTCTTGATTTCCTGCTGGGCATACTTGCCCAGGATCCCCGAGACCTTCGTGCCCAGTTCGCCACTGAGTGGACGGGTAATGATATTCAGCGCTCATTTATCGCTTTTTACTGCCCCACCCGCAAGCGAATTTTTCTCGCAGTCCCTACAGCAACTGCAGCACACAAGGGCGGACGCCGGACCGCAGCCAACTGCTACCGGACTTTTACAGTCACTTTGATAGTCATCGGCTGAACAGCGTGGCCTCACGATTGACCGGATAGGTCCACCGGTCTAGTCTTTTTAGGCCTGCCCGCCACTGGAGCTTCGCATGCCGCCTTCCCCAGAGTCCGCCAGCCAGTTGCCACTGCCACCACCCACGCCGGTCGAAATCAGCCTGATGAGCGAAAACGACCATTACGTCTTTCGCACCGAGACAGGTCAGTCGCTGTATGTACGCACGGCTGATCGAACGCTGGAATCGACCTGCGGGGAAACCTGCCTGCGCGACTGGTCACCGCTAGCTGCCTCGGGCAAGCGAACGCGAAGTGTCGGAGACTGGGACAGCTTCACCGGCGTCGACGGCAAGCTGCAATGGGCCTACCGGGGTAAACCGGTCTACACCTACCGCGCTGCTTGCACCGCGCCGCCCGAGTCAATCCCGGCGGAGCACTGGCAGCTACTGCAGCCCTGAACAGACAGGACTCTCAGCGTTCCAGCGCGGGATCGTCGGTACGCGGCACCCGGATGGCATAAAAGCCCGCTCCGGGTAGCGCATTGATACGATGCCTCAGAATCTGGGCGGGCTCGAGATCCTCTGTGTAGGTATAGACAGGCCGCCCGCGGTAGGCCCACTGGCCACACCCTGGGGTTGGGATTGCTGTCTTCGTAAGTCAGCCCCAAGGGGCATGGTAGACGGGATGTGGAATCTCGACGATGCTCCACTCGCCGGAAGCACGAGCCCGAGATCCCGCGCAGCGGCTCCCGCCCCTGATAAACGGCCTGCCCCTGGTAACTGTATTGGTGAATCCCCCTGCTGTGCCAGGTTTCCGTGCAACCCACCATCCGCGCCATCTGATTGTCCACGGCGATACCTTCCGCGTTGAAGAACTTTTGATGGCCACAGGAATTCTCAGTGGCCCTGCCGTCTCGGTACCGTCAAGGAGAGAGCCCCCAGGCACAGGTCAAAGGACCGAAACCTAAGCTTACCGAACTTTAACCATCAGTCTCGCAGCACCCTTTGCCTGCCGCCAGTGTCATGGGCTACTCTGGAGGTTCCTGAAGCAGCCCAGGTCGATCCCCACAAGATCCTTGAATGAGCAACGATCACTTTGAAATCTCGGTACAGTACCTCGCGCCTATCCTGAACGAACTGGAAAAACGCGGCTATACGCTGCGGGAAGTCTTCGCGTATGCAGGCCTGCAGCTGCCTGCCAACTGCGACAACCCGGGCAGTGTGGTTCTCCCGGTGCTAGACTTCTCGACTCTCTATGGCCGAGCCCTCGCCCTGCTGGAAGTCGAGACCAGCGAAAGACTGGATAAACGCCCCTCCGACAAAGGGCGACTTGAAGTCATGTGTTGCGTCGCCATCGCCTGCCCCGACCTGAGAAATGCCGCCCGGCAGCTTTCCACGCTCAGCCGCTTCAGCCATCCCCAGGACATCACCATTCATCTGGAAGAGAGGGAGGATAGCGCGCGACTCATTCTTGACTTTCATCGCAGCTCGCAAGACACCGCATCCCTGCTGGTTGCGGCAGCCTCGCTGATATTCCTGCACCAGATTTTTTCCTGGGTGATTGGCAGCCGCATCAGGCTGCGTGAGCTGCACCTCAAGTCACCCGAACCGAAGGAGTCCATCAGCTTGCTGGACTTGCTCGACGCACCGGTTATCTACGAGCATGACTGCGACGCGATGGTTTTTGACGCCGACATCCTGGACTGGCCAGTGATCCGCACCTACGCGGACCTGCAGAAGATCATCGATTACATACCCTTCGACATTTGGTACAGCGGCGGCGTCGACCTGCCCATGGCCGGCAGGATCCGAAACATGTTTGTCTCCGCCTTGCACGATAACCTGCCGATCCCTTCGACGTCCTCTCTCTGTCAGATCTTTCATGTCAGCGAAGCCACACTGCGCCGCAGGCTGCGCGACGAGAACAGCAGCTACTCGTCAATCCGGGAAGAGAGCCAAAAGAAGTTCGCCGAGTATATGCTGCGTTGCACCGATGAGCCGATCAGCGATATTGCACTGCGGGCGGGCTTCGGCGACGACCGGGCATTCCGCCGGGCCTTCCAGCGCTGGCTGGATATCAGTCCATCCCGCTACCGGGCCACGAACTCCGTCGAGAGCCCCGACAAATCCTGAGGGCCTCCCGGATTTCTGTCAGGGTGTCCAATTGGGATACGCGCGCCTAAAACGCTTCTTATTGGGCATGACCACAGTCGGCAGGGTAGCGGCATTGGCTTCGAATTCCACCGGCACCATCCCGTTACGGTAAAGCAAATAGGCAGGCAATGCATGGACCTCGCTGTCACCCAGTGACTGTGGCTGCGTGTCGAGGGATCAACCCTGGAGAGTGACGTCCGTCGCGGGAAGGGCGCCGGCCAGATCATCCAGCCGACTCCAGTAGCCGGACGGATCACCGTCCAACTGCAAGAGGTTTTCCGCAGGGTCTTCTGCCCAATAACTGCCCTCGACGTCATAAGGCAAGGTTCTGAACTTCCGACCAAGGGACTCCAGCTTATTCGCCAAGGTTTTGGCCTCAATTCTCCCAAGGGCGAGCGCCACGTGATCCAGTCCGGGAGCACCGACGGGTGCCGCTTTTCTTATATGTTACGGCAGGCACACCTCACACTCCAGGCTTGGCAAAGGTCGGGGACTTCCCTAAGAAGGTCATTCGCAGAGCAAATCTCCCGCACGATTATCCACCGTAACGAGGTTTTCATAGAAAGTAACCTCTGGCACGCAACCCATGTTTTTCTTGAAGTCTTCCAGGAAAGCCTCATTGAAAAACGCTTCTGCATTGGCCCGCGAGTCCCACAGATACACAGATAGCCCAAGGCCCTGGGACTCGTTGTAGCAGAACTGCTTGCTGTAAAGATGCGGCATGCCTTTGAACATGCTCTCTGCCCCCTGCTTGAGCATGGGCGCGACTTGTTCGCGGGGAGGATTGCCAGCGATGGTGTATTTGACAATAACGGTGATCATGTTGTTCTCCAGTCTCTTGCTATCAAGCCTTCGTATACGCAGCCCTCAGGGCCACATCAGTTGTGTTTTGCGTCTTCGAGGATCAAGTCTGCCACTCGCATGGCAACCGCCATGACGGTGGCATTGGTAACACTCGCAATCATTTCCGGCAGGATCGAACCGTCCACGACCCGCAAACCGGTAACCCCGTGCACCCGGGCTCTGGCGTCGACCACGGAGGCGCTGGTTGCCTCACCCATGGCACAGCTCCCCACGGCGTGGAAACCGGGCTGCCCCTGAGCCTTGTAAATTGCCAGTAACTCATCATCGGTTTCGGCTTCGGCGATAGCACTGGTATCGACCAGGACGCGCGAGGCAAGGGGCTCCTGCTCGAGGATGCTTTTCACCGCCCTGAGGCCGGCAATGCTCGCGCGGCGATCGTACTCTGTCTGCAGGTAACTCATGCGGATGCGAGGCGGAACCCCAGGCTGCTTCGAAGCCAGGACTACCTCACCGCTACTCTCCGGATACATCGCGTAGGCCGAGAGACTGATGCCGGCACGCACACTGAAGTCGTCGCCATCCCGGGAGAAAGGGCTGAACATCAGCATGACGTCAGGGGCAGCCAGGCTGTCACTGGACTTGAGAAAGGCTGCAGCATGGCAGGGCGACTGCGACATGGGCCCCTTACGACTGGCATAGTAGCGGACCAGATTACCGAGCAGGCGCAGGCCGCCGTATTGACGGTTTTCCGAATCCAGTGGCGATCGTGTCTCGACCCCGACCCCGCCAATCAGGTGCTCCCGCAGATTACTGCCGACATGAGAATTGGCGTGCAGCAGGTCAATCGCCAGCTCCTCCAGCAGTGCCGGATCACCGATTCCCGACCGCTGCAGAATCAATGGAGATTCGATTGCTCCTGCCGAAAGAATCACCTCCTTTCTTGCCTGAAACAGCCGCTCCGCACCATTTTTCTCACACAGTACGGACTGGGCCTTCTTGTCTTTGAAAATCACCCGGTTAACAGCCAGATCGGTCCGCACCTGGAGGTTCTGTCGCGACTCTGGTCTGCGAAGGAATACCGATGCCGCGCTCTGCCGGCGTCCACTCCCGTCAATATTGTAGTGCAGGTAGCCCGCACCGCGGGCACCGATGTCGGTCAGTGACACCTGCTTTGGTAGACCTTGCTTCTCACAAGCCTGGAGAAATTTGTCAGTGATGGCATACTGCTCGCGATGAGGCGCGACACGGAAATAGCCGTTTTCGCTGCCCTGCCCATCCAAAGCATCCAGATGGGGCTCGAGGCTCTCATAGCTCCACTCCGACCCCCCGTATCTGGCCAGGCGCTGGATACCCTCGGGGCGCGGGCGAATCCAGATCATGCCGTTGACCGAGCTGGAGCCCCCGAGAGATTTTCCGCGCAACCAGAGCTCGTCCTTCGCCTGCACGTCACTCCGAGTAACCTGATAGCGGCTGACATGTCTGTCACCTTTCAGCAGTGCACCAAAGCCCTTGGGCATTCTGAACAGCGGGCTGCGATCGGCCGCGCCCTGCTCGATCAACAGGACCTTGTAATCGCCAACGCTCGCCAGTCGATGCGCCAGGGTGCAGCCGGCAGAGCCGGCTCCCACGACAATGTAATCAAAAATGTCCATATCTGGCTTCCGATCGTCCTGCAATTGTGCGCGAGTCAGTCAGGCTGCTTTCCCATATACTTTGAGATTTCACTGACAAGAATGGCGTCGATTGCCTGACTGACAGCAGACGCATCCATCGCCCTGTCCCAGGCTTCAAGGCCTGGAAGAACACTGGCGAGATCGATACCCGCACAACCTGCAGTATTCAGGCCCGGTAGCGCGGTGTGCCCCCTGACCACGATCAGTACATACCGGAGCATGATATCCGCGAGCGTCAGTTTCGGTCCCATCAGGTACGGTTCAAATACACTCAGTCTCGACAACGCACGCACGCCCTTGTTGAGGGTATCGATGGCCTTGAGATGGCTGTCGTTGTCCTTTTCACCCTGCATGACCACGGGAATCAGTTGACGTGCTGGTGCTTCAATGTACAGTTCACACACCTTCATCAGTTCACGCATCTTCGCCCGCCCCCAGGGATCGGAAGGAGCCAGGCTAGGCCCCTGAAAGCTGTCTTCAATATATTCGAGAATACTGCTGGTTTCCGAGAGATAGCCCTCTTCCACGCCGATGCAGGGAATCTTGCCGAGCGGGCTTTTATCCAGATAGTCATCTCCGGACCCGGGCATCACGAGCACTTCCTCGTAACTCACTCCTTTCTGCATCAGGGTGTGCTTAACCATGTTGTAGTAATGGCTGACTGGAAAACCATAGAGATTCAGCATTGATTATGCTCCGGTGGGATGTAAATGTTGTTTGACTTCTACACCGCAATTCTGCAAGCCAGCAATGCCTTCGGCAGAGAAACAAAAGGGTGTCATCACTCAATCTCCACCATTTTCATGGCGTTCTCGCGATTGCCCACCATGCCGTAACCACCAGTGGACTCGTAGCCCATCAGCTTGATCAGCTCGCGCGGTAGCGCCCTGGTGGTTTCCGGGGAACAGGAAAGGTACTGATTTTCTACCTGACGGACCCAGCCGACACTGAAGGCAATATCGATGGCACGCCGTATCCGGTCGGATTGATTGAAGCCGCCGCCGTGATAGATTTTTCCGGAGAATATCATCACCGAACCACGGGCCATCTCCACTGGCAGGCTGTCTGTCTGGGTGAATGTGGCATTCGGTCCTGCTGCGTGACTCCCGGGCACCACTCGTGTCGCCCCCATTTCCTCGGTAAAATCCGTCAGGGCCCACAGCGAATTAATAAAAACATCATAGTCCAGAGGGAAGGGGAAACGATCAAACAGCATCTCATCCTGATGCAGAAACTGGGCCTCTGCTCCGGGCGCAATCGAATTGACTTCTGTCAGTGAAAGCTGAAACTGCTCGGCGTGAGAAAACAACTGCCGTATCGTGGCGAGATAGGTTTCCTGCAGAATCAACTCCCGCACACCCGGTGAGCGCTCTATCAGAGAGCCCAGTCTCTGGGTATTGAAGCCCATTTCGGGCAGATGCCCAAAAGGTGCGCTCTCCAGATGGGGGTCCAGCTCCTGCTGGATACGATCCATGAGCTCATTGGACACCAGCTTGTCGATAATAACGTAGCCGTCCTGGCGAAAAGCTGCCACAAGATCGTCAATGGCAGCATCTCTACTCATATGTCTTACGCTCAAGCCTGTTTGCTCCCTTCATGGTCATGTCAAAGTTCCCGGGGGGGTCTTGCACGACACCGGAGCAGACTGCCGGCGGAACACAGGCCCCACCTGTATTACAGCGAGAACCATTCTGTGCTGATGCTCCTGTTGGTTGAAGGACCTCAGTGTGTTGGCAGCGGACCTTTACGATCACAAAATCAGATGTCGCTGTTTTTTTCAGACTTTTCCCTGTCAAACCCCGGTTGAAGCTTGCCTGCCACTTCCAGGGCCCATATTATTTACGGTACCGTAGAATTCATGCACTCACAGCGGAGAGGCATGCCAACAGCGACCATCGGTGGTGAGGAGATTTAGCCATGGCACTTCAGGTTTCACAGCTTCCCAAAAATGTCGGCGTACAGGTTTACGGGTTTGACCCGATGAATCTGAGTGCCGCGGATATCAGCCAGTTTCAAACCCTGTTCAATGACAACAGTGTGATTCTCATCCGGAATATCTCACTCTCTCCGGAAAAGCACCTCGAGTTGACCAAGGCGCTTGGGGAGCCCGGCATTCACCCCGTGGCCACCGGCCGGCTGGAGGGCTACCCGGAGATCCTGGTGCCCAAGCCCTACGGGCTGGCAATCAGCGAGGACCCAGAGGAAATCGTCGGTCGCATTCCCTGGCACGCGGACCTGACATTTACCACCAGCCCTCCGCGCGGAGCGCTACTGCGCGCCGTGGAAATTCCCGCGGAGGGAGGACAGACCGGCTTCATTGATACTGCCCGGGTCTACTCGGAATTGGATGCATCACTCAAGCAGCGAATTCAAAGCCTGCAGGCAGTACACCGCATGGTCTATGGACAACGTCAGTTGGGTTTCGATGTCGATAAGCAGCAAGCAGCAGAAGTCAGCAAGCGCTTCCCGGATGTGACCCAGCCGCTGGTGCAAACGGATCCGGAAAGCGGCGTTGTCTCCCTCAATATCAGCCCACTCTTTCTGGAGTATATCGTCGACATGGAGAGCGGCGAGAGCAGGGCACTGCTGAAGGAGCTGCAGACAATAGCGACGCAGGAGCAGTACGTCTACTGGCACGAATGGCAGCAGGACGACCTGGTGATCTGGAACAACTACCGCACGTTACATTGCGCCGCAGGCCACCCGCAGAAATTCCCCAGAACCATGCATCGGACCACGCTCGAAAGCCGCGAGCCGATGGGCAAACTCCTCGCAGCCTGAAACGTGAATGGCGGTGCTGGCGCCGCTTACGCGGCACTCAGCCCAGTACCGCGACTCCCGCCGACAAAAAAAGCAACACCAGGCTCTGGGCGACCATGACCATGACGGGGCGCCATCCGCAAGACAGCAGACCATGCAACGAGACACGCATTCCCGCAGCGGCCAACGCACTGGCAAAGGCCAGTGATGATACGCCCGGTGCGACTGCGCCTACGGCGGTGGGTACGATACCAAGATTGCTCAAGGCGAAGACCAGCAGAAACAGCCAGATAAAACCGGGAAGCCTCACCCACTGGCGCCAGCTCGGATTATCCTGCAGGCTGCCAGAATGCGTCACAATGCCTGCCAAAAGCATGACAGGAATCAGCAGCAGAATTCTCAGCATCTTGGTGACAATGGCCGTGTCGCCAGCATCCGGGGAAATGGCATAGGCCGCGCCCACCACTTGGGCGACATCATGAATACTGGCGCCCATCAATATACCGCTCTGGTGGCTGTCGAGCTTCAAGTGCTCTGCCAACAGGGGATAAAAGAACATGGCGAGCGTCGACAAGGCAGTCACGCAAACCAGCACCGCTACCAACAACCCCCTTTGCAGTTTGCGCGGATCCATGACGGATACCAGAGCAATCGCGGCCGAGGCTCCACAAATGGACACTGCCCCCGCCAGCAACAGGCCCGATTCCGACGCCAGTCCCAGCAATCGTGCGAGCAGAAAACCCAGAATACCCGAGACAATCACGGCCAGCAGCGCCAGACAAATGGTGGGCCACCCCAATGCTGCCACCTGGGCGAGTTCCAGCCGGGTCGCCATCAGCACGATGCCCGCCCTGAGCAACCAAGTTGCCGCATGGGCCGTACCGGTTGACAGGAGCCGCGTCCTTCCCAGCCTGCCGAGACACATACCCCCCACGATGGCCAGCAGATAGGGCGTAACCCCCGTGATCTGCGATGCGAGCAGCGCCAGGCTACCCAATAGCATGGCAAATACCAGACCCGGCAACCAGGCTGATAGCCTGGCAAACTTTTCGACGATAAATGACCTCACACTTGCCGGATGCTTATGGGCAACTTACGAGCTAACCGGGACGAGTAGGCTGCGATAACGCAAGAGCAAGGCTATCAACAGGCCAGCCAGGTAGCAGGTGAGCACCATGGTCAGGGACCAGACAAGTCCGATGGCGTACAAACCTGCGGCAATACCCGCCAGAGACGCTGTGATGATGGACGTACCGGAACCCGCCAGACCCGAAGCGAGCCCTCGCAGATGGTCATTGACTCGCAGGGCCTCGGCAAAGCCCATGGAGATGACAATGGCCTGGCAGGCGGAGACCACCATGAACAATACGAACAGGTTCAGTATGCTGTATGGGAGAGCACGCGTGTACAACAGGTAGGCAGTCACGAAGCACACTGCAACGCCAAGACTGGTCACTATCAGGCGATTTACTCCGGTCCTGGCAACCAGTTGCGCGGAAAGTATCGCTCCACCAATTGCCGCAATCGCATTTGCCGACGTGAAATAGCCAATCAGGTCAGGAGACAGCCCCAGCTCGGTGAGTGCAGACGGCAGTACCGTGTTCATTGTCATGGCGGCAGACGCGCAAAGTGCCACCATCACGACGTGCGCGGTGAAGTGCAGTGAGCCGAGCAGACTCAGGTAGTCCCTGAGAATTTCCAGCGCCTTGTGTATCCCCCTGTGGGCAGTTGCCTCCCTTTTCACGACGGTCTCGGGCAACAGCGAGAATACCAGCGCCAACAACAAGCCCCCATATCCAGCCAGGAAAACAAACAGGGTTTCCCAACCCAGGTAATAGGTCAGCAGACCTCCAAGGATCGGAGCAACAAAGCCCGGCACCTGGATGCCAATGGTGATAAATGACATCGCCCTGGCCGCTTCGACGCCGTGAAACACGTCGTGCACAACCGCGCGGGACACCACACTCATCGCCGAGACGCTCGCTCCCTGCAGTACACGACACAAGATCAGGACTTCAACACGCTCCACGCTCAGGGCAAACAGACTGACCAGCGTAAAACAGATGACAGAAGCCAGGAGAACCGTTCGCCTGCCAAGGCGATCCACCGCCGGCCCGATGACCAATTGCATCGCACCCACAGCTAGCAGATAGCCAGTGATAACCCACTGTATGGTCCCGAGCCCGACCCCGAAATCACTGACCATCACAGGAAGGGCGGGGAGGAACAAAAGCAGAGACATGCCACTGCTTGCCGCCAGCATCATCAGCAACCAGAGAGGCGGCCTGGTACCGGTGAGAAGCGAGCTTACCGAAGCTTGATCACTGGACATGTCAGTACTCACTCTTGTTGGCCCGGTTTTCCAGATCATGACGTTACCCTCACGCCAGTGATGTATGTAGGCGAAGCGATCCTGACATGCGAAGGCCTTGAGCTCTTCGAGCAGGGCCCTGCTCTCCTCTTCGGGCTTTTTATTTTACCCGGCAGCTGATCATAGGCATGCGCACTATCTATCCAGCCAGGAAAAACTGCCGACGACCTCATCACCGCGTGGGTCGCCCTCGGGCAATTGTTCCCCACTGCTGGCGGAGAGAACGATCAACTCCGGACAATCGGGGTGTCGCAGCGCCTCGATGGGGTAAATATCCGCCTTCCCAAAGACATTGGACAGCTGCAGCTGTCGCGCCGGTGTCAGGCTGCGACCGCGGATCAGGATCAGCCCGTGATCATCAAGTGCCTGCCGGTAATCGGCGGTACGCATATCGGCGAGAAGGCCTGCGGTCAATTCCACGCCAAACCAATCGGTCAGGGGTCTGGGTGCTTCGGTCATGCCCAGTCCTCAAGTGCTTCGTCGTTTTTCAACGGTATAGTAGAATTTTTTATAAACAACGACAAGTCTGCCAGGTAAAATATTGCAATTACCAAACCAGCAGGTTCGCGCTAAACAGAAGCGAAGTACAAGGCTGGCTTGGCGTTATCAATAAACTTATCCTTGCATCCTGGAGAAGCAGGGAAAACAGCGGGAAGTCTCAATGCAAGCCACGGAAACCTCCGGTAAAACCCGAAAGTGGAACAGGAAGCGTCAGGAAATCATGTCTGTCGCGGAAAGCGTGTTCGCGGAACGCGGTTACGAAAGCACCAAACTGGAACATATCGCCGAGGCGATGCAAATGCAGAGACCCTCGCTGCACTACTACTTCAAGGGCAAGGAGGAATTGTACGACGCGGTCTTTGGCCAAATCGTCGATGACCATCTGCAGGCGATCAGAAAGCTCCGGGATGTTCCAACGGAGGAACTGCCCGAGAAAATTGCTGTCACCTGGATTGATTTCGCCGCGCAGCGCCCCACCGCTGCCCACCTGATACTGGAGCAGTATTTCAACAATCGCCTTCCCGCCACACCCAGCGCAATCCGCGCGCGCCGCCTGATTTTTACAGAGGTCTCGGGGATCCTGAAGCAAGGTTGCGCCAACGGAGGTGCGGTAATCGATACCACCTTTTTCATGCTGCTGGTATCCGGCATGACCAAGTTCTGGGCTTCCGTTCAGCAGAGAATGATTCAGCGCCTTGACTACGACACGCTGTCAAAAGAGAACCTGGAGCAGCTCCGGCTGGTTCTGACCGGCATCGTAACCGACCTGATGAGTGGTCGCTATACAGCTTCAACTGGACAGGCGGACCGACCAGCGGAAGTCGGTGCGGTCACCGGTTGAAGGTGTAGACGATATCCACGCCATAGCTGGGAAGGTTGCCGTAATTGTTCACGGCAAACCCGAGCTGGCCGAAGTCGATGTGGGCAGCGTACAACGGTTTCGCCCCGTGGTACTAACCTCGATAACAACCTTCATCAGGTTGCTCCCGATACAGATTACGAACTCACTGCAGGCACAGTTTGTCAAGCCGATAGCGATTTCTATTGGTTTTGGCGTGCTGTTTGCCACCTTCGTAACGCTGCTGCTGGTGCCCGTGCTCTCCTGTATTGGGGGCGACATTCAGCGGCTTCTTGCCGGCGCCGAGCTAAAGCGCTTATGAAGCAGTTCAGGCGAAATCGTTCAGGCGTTTTGCGTTCTTCTCAAACAAATAATCCATGCCTGCGCGATAATGATAAACAGCGCCAGAAACGACAGGATAAAAGCATCGTAATAAATGGGGTCGTACCACGCGAACTCGCCTTTATGGATTTTAACCCAGCCGCGAAAGTGCTGGCTCATCGCTACACCAGCTCCAAAGAAGGCAAACACGGAGGCGAAGTACTTGAGAATAAAGTGGCTGCTGCCGAGAATCATGAAGGCACCCAGCACGCCGATAATAGTGCGTTGCACACGGCAAAATGGACAGGGGTAAACCACCTCTAACCAATCGACTGCCCAAGCGCCCATGCAGACAACAATCGCGATAACACCGAGCAGGCGAATATGCTTCTGATAAAATTCAAACGTGAACACGGCTCAAATCCCTCTTTTGCACGACAGAGCGTGGGTGATTGTCGGGTAAAACCTTTTTGTTGTCCCGACTAACGCTGCCAACTTGGGGGCCCACTTACTATTGGGCGCATGCCTGTTATGGATAACATCGAAAGAATATTTCCACCGGGAATCCTGACAGGTCCGGAGCATTTTCCCCACGCAGGGTCAGGGATTCCAATCAGGGTATGCGCGGATGAAATATTCTTGATTGGGCATGACCACCTTGGGCAGGGCCGAAGCGTTGGCTTCAAAATGGGCGGGAACAACACCATTACGGTATAACAGATAGGCGGTCAACGCATACACCTCGTTGTCGTCAAGTGACTGCGGATGCGAATAGGGCATGGCTCGACGGATATAATCAAACAGCGTGGTTGCATAAGGCCAGTAATTTCCCACCGTTCGCTTCCCTCCCGTCTCGCCGAAGGGACGTGGCTCATCGCTCACCAGCACATTGTTCAGCCCGCCTACCCCGCCTTCGCCATGACAGGCAACACAATGCTCCAGATATAACCGAGCACCCGTCTCCGTGGTCCCGCTGCCCTGTGGCAAACCGTCGCCCGACGGCAATATGGTCATGTCCCAGGCCGCGACAAGCTCCCCTGAGGCTACCTTGCCCAACTGCGGGCTCAAAGGCGCCGCGGGCGAGAGATTCTGTGCGTGTGCTGCGCTCGCAGATAGCATCAGCACCATTGATAAACGTAACGCGAACCTAGACATAAACATTCCTGACATCACCGTTCTGAAGTATTTGCCAGCTCTGAATCGCATTGTAGTGGTAAACGGCATTGCGGCCCCGCTCTGCCAGCCACGCCTCTCTCGACGGCTGTACGGCTCCAGTCTCGTCGATGGCCCGGCTCTGCAGCACTGCCGGCCCACCGCTCCAGTTCCAGCCCATACGAAAACGTGTCATCGCCTTGGGCAACACAGGGGAATCGAGTGCAGCTTCTGACCAGGTCGCACCACCATCGGCGCTCACTTCTACGCGTTGAATCCTGCCGCTTCCCGACCACGCCAGCCCAGTGATCTGATAGATGCCCTTATCACGCAATGCCATTCCAGCAGAAGGCGAGGTAATAACGGATTTCACACCCATGGGGAAAGTAAACAGCAAAGATTTTCCGTCCGGGCGCACATCAGAATATTTGGAGGTTTCATCCTTGGTCATTGCCGGCTCGCTCACGACCTTGAGACGGCGCAGCCACTTGACCGACATATTCCCTTCCCAGCCAGGGAGCAAAAGACGCATCGGATAGCCATTCTCTGGACGCAGGCGCTCCCCGTTCTGGTACAGGGCCAGTAGCCCATCGTCCATGATTTTTTCCAGGGGAATACTCCGGCTCATCAATGCTGCGTCGGCGCCCTCGGCAATGACCCAGTGCGCAGCAGGGTCGACACCGGCTTCCTCGAACAGTGATGATAGGGGGATGCCGGCCCAGTTGGCGCAGGAGACCAGGCCGTGCAATTCGCCAACCGAGGCTTGCACGGGGTTTTCGGCGAGCAATGCAGCACTGTTTCCGGAACACTCGATGAACAGCATCTTCGATACCATGGGGTATCTACCCAGGTTGTCCAGATCAAAGGTCAACGGCCTTTTCACCATACCGTGTATCAGGAGTTGGTGCCGTTTGGGATCAATCTCTGGCACACCGTTGTGGTGGCGCTCGAAGTGCAGGGAATTGGGCGTAATCATACCTTCCAACGACTGCAGTGGCGTACGGGATGCCCCCGATCCCACCGTTCCGGGCTGAGATACCACGTTACGCTGCACATCCGCTTCATGGTGCGAGCGGTCGCCGTAGGGCGACATCCCGGCCCCTGGCTCTCTCGTCCACTCGGGAACCAGGTCGGGGGCAGACCGATCTTCAGCGCTGACGCCTGCCGCGAGAAAGGGTATCGAAGCAATCGCCGCGCCACCCTTCAGAAAGACTCTCCGGTGCAGCAGACCATTGGTATTGGGCAGCTCCAGAGCTTTGGCTTCATTATCGCGCATTATTTGGCACCAGTTCATTCGGGACAAACATCGAGAAGAATACCGTCGGGATCCCTGATCGAGAGACAGTCATCTACTGCGTACTCCCCTCTTCAAACGGGGACACGGCTCTGCTTCTAGCCCTGAGGACCTGCAGGCCACCTAATCGCTTGGGAAAAACGACTTCTTACTTCTCACCCCAGGATTCACACACACTGGTGGCATACACCGGACCCTCGTTGAGCAGCTCGCAGCTGCCACAATTTGAGGTTGTGGTGTCAGCAGTAAAGAACGCGCAATCCCTGCACTGACGCTCGCCTTCGGCATCCACCTGAAACCCGACCACATCGCGCATCCTGCGCTGGCTGCGCGACAAGGATTTCAAGCTATCACAGGCCCCTTCCGCTCGGGCGCGATGCAAAGCCAACAGTGGAACCATGCCCGCCAGCAAGCCGACAACATAACGTCTTGTGATCATCGTGCATTACCTCTCATCCGCTGCGCTAGCGCGATAGCGTTTTCTCGTGGTTACCGGCTGCCTGTATGGCAAAAAATCCTGAGCCTGGCAGCGCTGTCATCTCGTGGCCCAACACCAAAGCGGGCTCATCGTCATCTACAAAGGTATAAACTGGCCGGCCGCGGTAGGCCCAAACGGATACCACGGGATTGTTGTTATCCTCCGCATAGGTAAAGCCACGGGGATCGGTATAAACCGGAGAAGGAACCTCCATCACAGACCACTCGCCAATCGAGACCGAACCCGCCTCCGCCACATAGGGCTGCCAGCGCTGCACACATAAATCAGGCGTTCCACAGATAATCGCCCAATGAGCTGCAGCGTCACCTGGGTCGTCACACGGTACCGATTCAGGCCCTTCCTGACAGCTGAAAACATACAGGGCCATGCCGTCCTGCGTCGTGTATATATCGGCGATCAGACTGAAGCGCGTTTCAATGGCGGCAGGAAGTGGCAGCGCTTTTTCGAAATAGACCGCATCCCAGCCTTCGATTGGCTCAGGGTCGGGGCCAGTGACCGCATCCGGGCCAACAAAGATGGGCTGATCGCGAAACGCATACTGACGAAAGCCACCAGCACCTTCAATTACGCTCCACTCACCCACCTGTTTGACCAGCGCGCCCGCCGCAAGCGGCTCCAGGCCTTTGCCGCATTCCACGCAGGGCTCTGAATCCGCCGCGCGTGGGGTGTACAGTGCGCGACCATTGAGCACAAGTGCGAGACCCTCCCTGAGCCGCAGCAACTCGACACCCGGCGGCATATCCAGTGGCGCCATCGCCAGCTGCCACCCACCATAACTACGCTCGATAACATTGACGCCGTTCGCGTCACCCGCCTTGCGGTCTTTGATCGAACGATGCATCGGGCGGCCTTCGTAAGCCCACTGGCGAGAATTGTCGTGCCGCTCAACAATGGTCCATTTGCCCTCGGGCCTGGCATCGTCAGCGGCGTGGAACGGCGGCCACTTATCCTCGCAGGTCTTGCGCACATCAGGGTGCGGGAGATACACCGTCTGGCCGGTCACATGTTTGTAACTCGATTCACGATTATTATTGCACTGGGGGCTACCCGGTGTCGTCTCATCGCGAAGCCACCAATACAGCGTTCCCCCACCCGGCGCAGCGAGCACCGGGCCAAAAGCCGTCATCTCAATTAACGCGGGACCATCCGTCAACGAAGCCTCCTCGCTGCCAAAGGATGAGACACCAAGACAACTGGCCAGAACACCAAAAACACTAGTGATGGACCTGAAAATTGCCCGGCGGCGCACAGCAACGTTTCTTAACATCTATAACCCACCTTCATTGAGAATTGAGCGCCTGCCACACAAGAACAAACAACTGACTCTGGACCTCCGGCTCGGGCATTCGTAATGCACGTGGCGCCATTCAAACCAACATTTCGTTAATCGGGCTCGAGGTGCGTAGTGAACCCTGCCCCCAGTCCGCCAGCGGCACACCGAACAAACGCTGGATCGTATAACCCAGACGCGTGCCGGCGTCCCCCTCCCCATCAATGTGCAGGCCCGTCTTGACCAGACCATTGAGTCGACCTGCCGTAAACATGGGGATGCCGTCCAGTGAGTGAGTTTTGGCAAAACGACAGTCCGAATGCCCGTAAACCAGCGTGTTATCCAGCAGCGAGCCGTCACCTTCCGGCATGTTCGCCAGAGAACCGACGAAATAAGCCCACTCTTCCATCGAGCGTTGCACAAACCAGGACGACTGTGGCTGCAATCCGGTATCGGGGTCGACGCCCTCTTCGTGGGTCAGAATATGATGAGTCCGTTCCGAGCCCGCTCGCGTGGCCGCAGAGAAGCTATCAAAACATACCATGTTAAAGACGCGGCTCTGATTACAGGCTAACGCCATCACCAACATATCCGTCATCAGGCGGTGCCGCTCAACAACGAGCTCGACATCAAGACCTTTCGCCAACTCCGTTGGTTCATCAGGCACTGCACAATGGGGAGCAGGAGCAGGTTTTTGCAACTGCAACTCAAGACGTGTTTCAAGCTCCCGAATCGAAGTCAGGTAGTAATCGAGTCGCTGCCGGTCTGCCTGTCCCAGAGCTCCCTCAACCTGCTTGATTTCATCAACCACACCCGAGAGCACGCTCTTGCGCAACATGATTCGGGGATCTGGGGTGAACGTGTCTGAGTTCGGGTCCTGAAATTCTGGACCAAATATCTTTTTGTAGAACTCCAGCGGTGATATTTCCGGCGGGTTGATGGCGTCGGCACTACGGAAACTGTAACTGTCCCGAGGTACCCCCGTCGCCGCCAACTCCAGCGACCGAAAGCGGGTCCCGCCGCTGATCATGTCAGCAATCGGAATATCCAGACTCTGCCCGGGCAGATCTCCGCGTGCCGCGGGCACGATACCCGAGCGAAGTGCGACCCAACCCGTGTAATGACACAGATTGGGCTTGCCGTCCGTCGACACGTTGAAATTGGTATACACGTTGACATGCTTGCGCAATTCGCCGAGCGGCGAAAGTTGCCGGGTTAAGTCATATCCCGCGCCGACCGTACGCGGCACAAATATCGCCTCATCAACACCCAGACCCCAAAACCAGGTGCCGAAACGTGATGGTAATGGAGCATTGGAAGCAAACGCAGTGCCGTTAGTATTCAGGAATACGTCCAGTAGTGGCAGACCAACGGCTACGGCACCACCCTTGAGCATGCCTTTAAGAACTTGCCGCCGCTGCAGCTTCTTGTGCTTATGAAACATCACTCAATCCTCGTGCTGATAGGCTAGTTTGGCGGTGCTGGCTGTCAGCTCCGGTGTCAAGGTGACGCCGAAGAATGCATCGCTCAAGGTAACGGCACGCAATACGTCTTTCCAGCGGTACCCTTCGACATCGAGCCGATCAAGAAGCGGATCAATAACTTCCGCCTCTTCACCGTCCAATAGCGGGCGCCCGATAGCCGCGGTATACACTCGCTGGACAAGACACGCTGTCAGTGCCGGGTTATCCCGCACCGCCGAACCCAGCTCCACAGCCGTTTCAAAATCCACCCTGTCCAAGGTGCCCGCGGGATCAATCAAGAACCCTTTTTCCGTTTTGCGAAATTGGCCGGCACCGTCGAAATTCTCCAAACCCAGGCCTATCGGGTCGGTAATCGCGTGGCAACCCCGGCAGGTCCGATCGGTGTTATGCACATCCAGACGCTCGCGGGCGGTAGGCAATCCATCGGCATCCTCCAGCGCCGAAAAATCGACATTTGGCGGCGCATCAGGAACATGTTGGCACAGCATGATTTCACGCAACGCCTTGCCTCGGCGGGTAGGAGAACTACGACCGGGGTGTGCGTGCTGGGCAAGAAAGCCTACCTGGGTGAGGAAGCCACCCCGCTCATCGTCTACCGCAAGCTCATAAGGCACCCATTCGGAGGGCCTGGCACTGACGGGGAAACCGTATACAGCAGCCAAGTTCGCTGTAAGCATCGTATGGCGCGTCGTGAACAGATCGCGGTAATCCTCGTCTCTTTGGATGAGGTGATCGAGTATCAGCTGCAACTGTTGTTCGCGGGCATCCACAAGCACTTTGGAATTGAATGCCGGGAAAATTGTCTCGTCCTTAGTCAGGTTATCGTAGCCCTCCAAGATGAGAAAGTCGTTGAAGAAGCTGCGCACACCATCCCTCAGTCGTCGCGAGGCCAACATTCGCTCTACCTGCTTTTGCAGCCCGGCGTCGGTGTGCAGAACCCCCGACTCGGCCGCATCAATCAGTTCGGTATCTGGGCCCGAAGCCCACAGCATCAGGCTCAGACGGGAAGCCTTGGAGTGGGCATCGAGACGCCAGCCTCCGGGACGCTGAGGGTCAGACTCAAGATGCTCCTGTATAAATAGAAAGTTAGGCGACAGCAACATACCAACCAACGCCAACTCAAGGCCATCGTAAAAGTCTCCCGCTGGACCAACGCTGCCGCCCGCCAGCTCCACAAGCGAATGCAGCTCCGTTTTGGTCAGCGCACGTCGATACAGTAGACGGCCCGCACTACCAATAAACTGGCTGGCACAGGCATCGTTGCGGACATCCGTGGCAACGGGCTGACAGGGAATGGTAAATTGCCGATTCTCCGGAGCAACGACCTGCTCCGCAACCAGGTGCGCCGCGCGATCCAGTGAATCCAGAGCGCCCGACGTTACAATGGCCTGCCCGGCACCGAGCGCCATCATGCCCTCCATTCGACGCAAAGGCGCAAAGCGGACGTTCAGCTCCATCTGCGGACCGAATATGGCTCTGACCGTATTCAAGTACTGCGGCTGACTGATCAGCCGCATTGTGGGCTGCATTTCACTCATCTCGCCGTCAGCTAAGGCAGCACCCGCTACGGCCATTGCCGAACCCAGCCAACACAGCATGGAGCAGGCAAGTACGCGTGATAAACCCTTTGCTACCGCCACCGTATTATCACCCATGTACTTCATTATTACCTGCCCTCATCGAGACGCTGTCTCTGAGTTGTTGTGCATTCGTGCATCATCACTTCCGGGGTGTGCAATCAAAGCGCGTACTGCGTTGATTTGATAGGCCGCCGAAATCGCAGTGCATTGACCGCTTTCGGGATCCGGGTACCCATCCGCATATCGATGAGCCGCCCGGTAATACCAGGCATTACTGTGTGGCCCAACGCTGGCCGCGGCACCTCCCATGCCACGACTGTGGGCGCTCCACCAGATCTTGAGATCTTCATAGCCACCGAGGATGCCTTCGGCCCCGTTCTTGGTCAGGGTCAGGCGTAAACGCATGTCGCGAACAAGACGCTCCGCGGGCGTTGTTATCCAGTAGATTGGAAACCACGCTTCCTGAATGGGCTCTGTGGTCAAAACACCGTCAGTGATGCTTCCTTTGGTTTCGTACATGTATCGGGTGTAACGCTCGTCAATACGCTGATTCTGAAAAGGAGGGATGGTGCCGCCGGCGCCCAGGGACAGGCCATCCAGGCCCTTGTAAATATGCACCATCACCTCAGAATCATTCTCTTCGCTGTCAACACCACTGATCTCGATCAGAATGCGATTGAGCGGGAAGTTAACAATTTCCTGTTTGAAAAACTCACTCGCAAACCCACCCGTGCGCCAGGATGCTGTGCAACCCACGACACGCGCCAATTGATTATCAACTGCCGTACCCTCTGGCCCCTCGAACTTCTCGTGTCGGCAGCTGTTATTGGTGGCCTCACCGGTCTGAGTGCCGTCCAGATTGAGCCCATAGCCAATTCGGGTTTGCAATTCCGGAGAGGGCAGTAGATCCTCGCTCAACAGCGGCATATAGGCCGAATGCTCGCCATTGGGGCCACGATTTGTAAAGTAGCCGAACGTTTCACGAAGCTCTTGTGAGTTTTCCATCGCTTGGTGCTGAGCCATCTCACCCTGGGTCAAGCCGGCGGGACATTCCTCTTTGCCACCAGGCGTTTCATACAATGCGTGGCGCCATTCAGTTATCACGAGGCCAATCGTTTCACCACTCGCTTGCTGCGCAGCGACTGGGGAGAGGAGCGTGACCAGGCAGACAAGAGCCGCACAACTTCTATTCATGGAGAAAAACCGCCTTCTGTTGTTATGTTGAATTAATCTTCATCCACACTGGAAGAAAAGCAGATAGATTCCTCATCGCGTAACTTAGTGCTCAGCAAGAACTGAATTCGTTGATTTTATTGAAGCTTTTTTAGCTGCGACAGGACTAAAGGCAGCGGGATCGGACTTTTACAATCAAATTCGAACCTATTAACAGAGTTTAATCGTCCGCCCAACAGTATTTGCTGCTGTTTGGCACTCTGTCTGCCCTCAACTCTGGCGGCAGGTCCTCGGCACGGGACTGCACCCGAGCCGACGACCATCTCTGCCAAACAATCCACCTGCCGTGGCATTCCAGCAAAAATGTGGGATCAGAACGTATAGCTAAGCTCTACCGCATACGTGCGCGGATCCCCGTATTGTTGCGAGATCAGTCCAAGCGCCCCCAGATTGAGGCCGTACAGCGGATAATCTTCATCGGTCAGGTTTTTACCCGTCAAGGCAACAGACATCACCCCGCCACCAACAGGAATCTCTTCCAGGCTGAGCCTGGCGTTGACTAACGTACGCTCATCCATGACCTGATGCGGATATATCCACGGCTGCCCGCTTAAGGTGCCGCCCCAGATGGCGTTCTCATACCACTCATCCTGCCAGTTCACCTGCATATAGCCGCGCAATTCACCTCTCGAGAAACGGTGGAAGATATAATCTGCCGTCACGCTGAGCGCGTTATCCGGTGAACCTGATCGCTTGGCAAAATTCACACCAGGAAGGCAGTTTGTCGGATCCGTGTTGGAGCAGATATCCGGGAATTCATCGAAGTCTCCATTGATGTAAGCGTACGAAACACTCACCATGAGATCGTCCAGTGGAATCGCCGTCACTTCAATTTCGCTGCCCCAGCGCTCGGCCTGACCGCCGTTACCAAGGCCCGACAGGGCTCGACCATCTGGCGTAACGGTAATCTGGGAAATCTGCCCATCTTTCCAGTCATAGGTCCAGAGCGAAGCATTTACCCGCATGCGACGTTCAAACCAGTCACTCTTCAGGCCGATTTCATACTGCTCTACCGTTTCTTCATCGAAGTTGCCGTCAAACACCCCGGGGTTGAACCCGCCTGACTTGTAACCCGTGGAATACTTCGCGAAGCCGTTAACGGTGTCAGTAAACTCGTAGGCCAGCGTTAGCGCACCACTGAGATTGTAGAAGTTCTCTTCTTTGGAGAAGGATTCCTCGGGGTTGACCCTGAACACAGTTACCTGCTCGCCGCGGAATTGGTCCAGGGTCTTTTCCTCTTCGGTATAGCGCAGGCCGGCCGTCACCGAAAACCGCTCATCCATCCACCCGGGCGTGAACTTCATTTGGCCAAAAATCGCCTTGGCAAGCGTTGTGCTGTTCGATCGGGTTTCTCTACCTGCACCGGAGAGGGGGGCAAGATAAATGGCGGCGGAATCGGTTTCGTCCGCTGCCTCCTTTTCCTCGTCGTCAAAATAATACAAGCCAACCACGTATTCTGTGCGCTCGGTGGTGCCAACAAACTGAATTTCTTGGGAGAATTGCCGGTACTCGGTATAATTTCTGGGAAGCGTCCTATCACCCAGTATGGCGTGGAACGCACCGATCTCATCCACTGCATCCCACACATTGCTAACCAGCGGATACGCGAACCCCCCCGAACCACCGTACAACTGCCCGAACGTCGCCAGCAAGGTGTCGTTCATTATCCCCACGCCATTGGCATCAAGACGACTATCAATGTTCTCGATATCGCCGACAGTATTGGTCAGGAGTTTGCGGTAGGCGGTAATCGATTTAAATTCAACCTCACCGAGAAAGCCTAGCGTACCGAGGTCAGTAGAAAAGGTGACCGAGTGGCCATCGCCCACGGTATCGGTTATTGGCATGTGGTCAGCCTGCGCACTACTTACCCTACCCTCGCCGACCTCGAGAATCTCCTGATAGGCAGCGATCGTCTTTTCCAACGAGGGAATCAGGCGCTGCGTGATACGCGGGTCAGTCCCCGGCGTCGCTGCCCAGCCCCTCGCCGCTCCCAAAACGCCTTGCATGCCCTGGATACGGGTAATCCCCGAAGCCGTCAACGGCGTGAAGTCGACGACTTTATCGACATTATTGGTATCGCCAACTCTGCCCTTGTCATAACGGTACGCGAACAGGGTATCTTCACTCAGGCGCCAGTCTGCCGAAACATGGTAGGACTCACGGTTGATGTCCATGAAAGCGGGCTCACCTGGTACCGAGTTTTCATAAAAACCATCGCGGCTACGCGTCTGGTAACCGAAACTGGCGGCCAATTCGCCCAGAGGACTGGAAACATCTCCCAGCGTAGGGGTATTCATATTGACCCGAAGATCTCGTTGATCGTATCGACCCACTGTGCCCATAACCTTGCCGCCAAATTCCCCGGTTGGCGCCTTGGTAACAATACTGAGCGCGCCGCCAGGTGAGTTGCGGCCAAACAGCGTTCCTTGCGGCCCGGGCAAAATTTCCATTTGCTGCAGATCAGCAACATCAAATGCCGCGGAGCGTTGACGGCCCAGGTATACGCCATCCACATAAATACCAACGGCGGCTGACACGGCGCCGTTCAGCGCGGCGCCACCCGACAAGCCCCGTATGTTGAGCGTTGTTGCGCCTCTTGCTCCCGGAGACTCAAAGCCCGAGACTCCGGCCAACTCCGCGATGAGATCGGTGGGACCGCTAATACCGCGTTTCAGGATGTCGTCGCTCGTGAGTGCCGTGATAGTGACGGCGGTATCCTGCAGGTTGGTCTCCCGCCGCTCTGCGGTGACTATTGTTTCTTCGAGCACTCGAATTCCAGCATTTTCCTGAGCTTGTGTCTGGCTGGCACCGACGAGCACTAAAGTTGCGGCCAGAACTGAGGTGGAAATCAAGGAACGCCGTAAATGAATCATATTGTCACCCTTATTATTTAAATGATTTAACCGTCTTACTTCGGGCTGGAATTCCTCGCAGAAATATTGCCAGTTATCCCCGGTAGAGCTTCATATCTGGTGAAAGCTACCTACCACCCCCGCCCCACGGTGAGCGTACTTTTGTACTGCGCGGACCTTTAACCCCCGCGCCGTGTTGAAACGTTATCAAAGTGGGATATCCAGCGACTGCAAATACCACACGAGAATACCAGCCAGCGCGACGCCCAAAACACTCCGCCACAGCGGAGCAAACCACAGCTCAGTGGCCGATCCCGGCTGATCGTCGCGACCGGAAATCATGCGGACAATCAGGTTCTGGCCTCCCAGCAACCAATACAGCATCACGGCAATAATGTGCACCGCCACAAAGAACAACAGCAGATTGAACACTCGCTCGTGCCATAGCGCCGCAAAACGACCGGCTTCAAAGCTCACGTAGAATGACAGTGGACCGGCTTCCATACCGTCTACGTCGACAGCTAACAGGCCAAGGCACACCTGTGCCAGCAACAAGAAAAGCAGAACGGTACTGCTCAGGGCTCCCAGCGGGTTGTGCCCCGCGGGGGCAGGTTGCCGCGCTCGCCGGCGCAGTTCACGCGTGTAAGCCAGAGTGCTGGCCGGGCCACGCAAAAAATGCTTGAAGCGCGCCGTGGTGCTTCCGAACACACCCCAATAGAGTCGAAAAACCAGTACGCCTGCCATGACGTAGCCCATGTAGCGATGCCATTGCATCTCCCCGTTCTCAGCGGTCCACCTGCTGCCGCAAAACAACAATAACAATAACCAGTGACCGCACCGGGTCGGCAAGTCCCAGACCTTGCGGCGCTGGAAAACGTGTGCCCCGGTCATCAATCCTCTTCCTCACGAAAAGTGTCATGGCAGCCTGAACAGGTATCTCCCATCTCTCGCACGCGCTCGCGGGTAGCCTCCAGATCACCCGAGACTACGGCGCTCTGGAGATTTTCTGCGGCCAGAATATAGTCCTCCCAGCGCGCGGCAAACTCATCCGGCCGTTCCCAGATAACCGGTAACGCTTCCGTCTCAATTCCCTCGCCAGGGCCGGTACCTTGAGGAAACCAGTTTTCGATCACCGGCTCTCTTGAATAGCGTAACAAGGGCCTGGAGTATTCCCGGATCATGACCATTACGGGCCTGGAGCGGCGAAATTGGTCGCGTACGCCCTTGAAAGCCGCCCCCATATCCTTGAAGCCCTGCTGCCGCATTTCAACGGTCACCATCGGGTCGGCGCTCTGCGCCGAAACAGCAGGTGAAAGCAGCACTGCAATCGCTATAGTAATCAGGTGATAACGAGCCAAGTCTGCTCTCCTTCGTACAGAAAAATACATGCCTGCGCTCATGGCTTGACCACCGGCGGTAACGCCAGAATGTCGCTGATACGGCCATTAGTAACGATAAAACGTTCGGCGACCCAGTGTGTTTCCTCAGGCGATGCTTTCAACTTTACCGTAAAAATCGCCCAAGCCGTGTCACCGTCTACCGCCCATTCTTGCTCAGTGGCTGATTCGATCAGATCGGACCGGCTGTCCTGTAAGAACTCGGTGCGACCGGTGGTTGCGTCGCCGCGCAACGTACCCAGGCTGCGCCGCTTAAAGTCGTCCGCAAGCGGTAACTGTGCGGCTGCAAGATCGCCACGCACCCATTGTAAATAGGTTCCTGCGACCGCAATGACACAGGCACGTCGCTCCCCCCCGGTGAGCGACGCGGTGGCACTGTCCGCCAGTCGTTGAGAGCAGGCTTTCCAATCCGCTTGTTCAGATGCCTGCAACACACCCGACGAAAAAAGCCCCGTGACGAACATGGCCACGGGCGCCGTCAAAAAATAGGCGAAAATTGTAGATCGGGTGTTATTCACCATGCGCACCACCTCTGCGAAGTACTTATTGTTGTATGCACCCCGGGATAGCGATCTCCCATTCACCTGATGCGTTGCACGACCCTCTGTTCTGTACAACAGGGGATCCACAGCATTCAGGGTAGTCTTTAAACGAGAAAGCTTGAAAGGACTCTACTCACTCACAACCGGACAGTTCCGATCAATGTGGGCCCTGCTAGCGAGTTTAAAGCAAGAGATATTAGTCCGCCTGCATTTTTGCGCGCGGCAATCACGTTGGGTAACCAAGTACCGCCCGTCACAACCACTCGCGCGCAACGCAGAACGATATCCGCAAGCGTGATCTGCTCACCATCAGAAAGGGGGTGAAGTGTCCCACTCGTTGAATGGACACAAGTGCCTAGACCATCAACACTGCAACATCGTCGAGTACTGACTTCTCCAACGGCGCTCCACCGATGGGCGCAGGGATCACGCGCCAGCTCTGGCTTTCTATGTAAAACTCACAGATCTTCATGAGCTCGTGCATTTTCGCCTGACCCCAGATATCCGGCGGTGACAAAGGCTGTTACGGATAGCAGGCTTCAATATAGGTCAGAATCAGGCCGGTTTCTGACAAGAAGCGGCGGGGTGTTTCGATGCAGGGAATTTTCCCCAACGGACTTTTGTCGAGAGAGGTTGGATCGGTACCCGGTACAGCGGCTACTTCTTCAAAATCTATGCCGCTGCTCAACATTGCCGTTACTAAAACCTCAGGTGATAAAACGCAACATACTTTCAGCACGCTGAAGGAATTGATCTTGTTGCTCACTAAGTTTCTGATGCTCCTCAACGATAAACCCGGTGTAGGGGCCCTCAAAAGGATTGTCCTCTTTAGTAATTCTGGATTTCAGCCCACTCAACTCCTCGAAGATCGCCAGTGCCAGAAACGGCGTCATCGTCGGGTCATACCCCCCCTCATGGCTCAGCACCAAGTTACCGCTACACACATTAGCGGCGAGCTCCATGGTATATCGTGTCATTAGGCGGAAGCTTTCCGAGTGCAACAACATGCGCGCCGTTGGGTCGCTGAAACCTGCATCCAAGCCACTGGCCACAACGATCAAGTCCGGGCCAAACTGCGTCACAGCTGGAATGATGATGCGCTCGAAAGCTGCGAGGTAGGCGCCAGTCCCGGAACCGGGTGGAAGCGGGATATTGAGGTTGTAGCCCTCCCCGTCGCCTTCACCGTTGTGTTCGACAAAACCACGCCCATAAATCATCTGGTCCTGATGAATCGAGAGCGTCAGAACCGAAGGATCAGAGTAAAAAGCGGATTCGGTTCCGTTTCCGTGGTGGGCGTCCCAATCAATTATTGCGACTTTCCGCAGGCCATGCTCTTGCATAGCGGACTTCACCGCGACGGCGATATTGGAAAACACACACAGCGCCATACCCGTGTCTTTCTCAGCGTGATGCCCTGGCGGCCTCACCAACGCATAGGCATTGCTGACTTCCTTATTTAATACGGCATCAATTGCTGCCTTAGTGCCGCCCGCCGCCAACGCGGCCAGCTCGAAACCCCCGCTAGGCATGAGCAGGCCTGACCCCGCGTAGCCTCCATGATCTGCGCTAATCTCTGCCACGCGGTTGATATAGTCCAGATCGTGGACAAGTGCTAATTCCTCGTTGGACACACACGCCGGCTTGATCAGTTTAAGCTGTTCCAGAAGCCCGGCCGTCTCGAGCAAATTCAGTATTCGCCGCTTGCTTTCAGGTGTTTCGGGCTGAGTACCTGGTTGAATGAAACGGTAGTCATTGAACACGCTAGCGTAGGAACCGAAGTCGTACCACATATAACGCTCATCCCACGCCAAACCCGTTTTCATCGCGATACTCCCGTTCTAGTTGAGTTGCTGCAGCCTCATCATTGCCGGCTACTTTACAATCTGCCTGCTGCCAGCATGTCCGCTGGGATGCCGTTATCCACCGCCCCTAAAAAACCTTCGCCTTTTGCGATTCCATCATGCACGCCGAAGCCCAAGAGCTCTTGTGCTCTACGCGACATTTTCCGAACGCGCTCTCTAGAAATGGATAAATAGCTGTTCTCTTCGGTCCGGAGCCAGCCAAGGCAAAAGCTGGTATGCATGCCTCGCCGAACGGCGTCTGTTCTATTAGAGCCCGCACCGTGCAGCGTAGATCCCAGATAAATCACCGCCGATCCTGGAGACATTTCAGCAATGACGATTTCTTCGGGTTTTGGCACTCGATCATGGGGCCACCGATGGCTACCTGGCACCACGCGAGTCGCACCCATATCTGCAGTGTACTCACTGAGAGCAATAAGTGACGCAAATTGCACATGGCCACCGATGGCACTCGTTAACTCCCTGGGCCAGACATCCTGATCGCGATGAATCAATTGATCCCCTGACCCAGGCCCACGATCGAGAACGTGAGCAAGATTTAAAATATAATCAGAGCAATTGGGTAGCAGTATCTGATCACCTACCAGCTTGAAAATAGGGTGAAGCAATACCGCATTCACAAATGTGTCTGACACATTGGCAACCCCGGTCAAATGTTTTGTGTGCGGACCGTGAAAGAACTCAACCGCTGCGTTTGGATGGGCATGATTCACCGGTTTCTTTTCCAGCGCAGGGTTAATCTCAGCGTTTAACCGGTCGAGTTCCTCGCTTGTTAAAAAACCCTCAATAACTAGCGCGCCATTTAAGTCAAGCTCGTTGAGGATGTCCGCGGCTGAAGCCGTCACAGGGAAGTGTTTGAGAGTCGTCATAGAGTATGCGTCCACAAAATAGTCACGTTTTCTTTCACAAAATAGCGAGCTAACCCGACATTAATTCGACGCGATAGCTGAAACTTCAATCAGTATTCTGGAGTCAGCGAGTGTTTCCACGCCAATCATGCTGAAAGCGTGTGCCGGAAAGGGCTGACCCTCAAGTGCTACGGCCATTCCTGCCATGATTTCCTGTGCAGCTTCTGCATTCAGGCCGCGAATATACAAGGTACTACTGACGATATCTTCCGGCTCGGCCCCCGCCGCGCGAATCGCGAGAATGACATTCCCAAGTGCTTGTATTGTTTGCGCACGGTAATCACCAATTCCCACGAGTTTCATGTTTTCGTCATAGGCGACCTGCCCCGCAACGTAAATCGTCTCGCGGCCGGTTGTCGCCATTACTTGATGGAAACCTGGCATTGCGAACAAGCCGGGGGGATCTATCGCCCGATGGGTAAGTGGCTGGCTTTGAGGGCCAGTGGCGGAGCAACCTTGTGTGACAATCGCCGCAAAAACAACCAGCCATGCATATAAAGGTTTCACTAACGTTCTCCGTAAAAGGTTTTTGCTTACAGGATACCGAGGCGCTGCGCTATACGTGCCGCCGGAATCATCAGGCTGCGGATCAAGAACTCCTGCTTCCCAGGATTTGAGACTGCTTGTGGGCGTTCAATAGGAAACGGCAGTTGATCGAGACGGTCACGGGCGATAGCCGTTGCGAGCGCCCTACCCATCAACGGCGCCATGACGTTGCCCCAGGCATTGAAGTGCATCAAACCGTAGATGCCGGGCCTCAATTCGTACATTCCTGGGAACTCCTGCTGCCGCATTGCGACCTTTCCTGTCCAGTAGGCCTGGAGTTTGATGGGGAACTCTCGTGTCACAGGCCACGTACGATGTATCCACGCCAAATGCTGCTGAAAGTGCCAGTCGGCATCCCAAGGTTTACTCCGGCTGGGCATAGAAGCCGTGATGATACGGTCGTGACCGTCGATCAGAAATGGATTGAGGTCGAAGGGCACCTGCGCGAGTGTTGCTCTGCTGGGCATAATCTGGTCCCGCAGCTCGTGTGGCAGTGGCCCACTGGACAGTGCATAGGCGGTCATCGGATAACAGGATTGCCGTAGCTCGGGTACCACGTCGGTTGCATAGGCGTTAGTGCAGAAAACCACCCGCTTGCAGCGCACCGTTGATCCATTCTGCACGCGAACGCGCCAATCGTCGCCGTTCTGCGACAAGCTGGTGACTTCAGTGTCGCCAAAGATGCGTGCGCCCTGCGCACGCGCCGCAGCGCTCATGCCGGCGGTAAACAGGTAGGGATTGATGCGTCCTCCCGTGGGATACAGAACGCCGTGGGAGTAATAGTTGGAACCCGTCATTGCAAGCATGGCAGGCGCATCGACAGATTCCAGATTCTGCCCTAACTTGTCGGCGGGCTGCGTCGAAGCCGCATGAAACTTCTCAAAGGCACTTTGCGACGTCATGGCATTAAGATAGCCGCTTTGCGTGGCATCACAGTCAATATTGTAGCGCTGCGCAATCTCGAAGGGGATACCGTGATGCTCCCGAAAGAGTTCAAAAAAAGCGCGGCCTTGATCAGGGAACGACTCGAAGACACTCATGTCACGCAGTAGTGGCAGCACATGACCAGCATTGCGGCCCGAGGCGCCCCAGCCGGGTTGGTGCATTTCCAACACGACAGTACTGAGTCCCAGCTCGGTCAGGTGCAAAGCCAGGGAGCTGCCGGCGAGTCCCGCACCGACAACCACAACATCTGCTGTCAGGTCTTGCTCTAGCGCTGGGTAATCGGGAGCAACGCCCAAAGTTTGGGTCCAGCCGCTATTGGCGATTGGCACACTACCTTGCTCATAGAGATCTTCCGTAGCCTGGTGCTCCTGCACTGTCGTGCCGCTGGCGACCTCCGTGTCAGCAGCGTTACCGCAGCCCGCCAGTGCGCTGCCCATCATCAGATATCCCCCGTTGCGCAATATATCGCGTCGAGTTAATGAATCATCGACGCCATTGTCGGCTTTGATGACCACAGGGAGATCTCCTGTTTTCCTAATGTTCATTGACCATCTACCGTATAAACAAGCAGGGCATTGCCGGATTTCATGATAGAGCTTGCGCCGGAAGTGATAAAGAGAGCTTCCCTGCCAACTGTGACGGGGTAGCCGCTGACCTGCCCACCACTCGCCGTGCCGTTAACCCCATCGTATTCGATGGCGGTATCAATTTCGCGCAGCAAACGTCCGTCCCCTGTGGCGTAGATGCGCACATAGCCATCCCAGAAGCCGGCGAACACCATATCTGAGACCACGGTAACCGCCGCTACTTGGCCGGCGATACAGTTTTGGCTCTTATCCCAATTACAAGCCGCCTGAGGAGCTTTGGTGCGCCATACCACCTCTCCGTTGGCGGGATTGAGCGCAACCAGCGAACCGGTGAGGCGCTGCTCGGGAGAATCAACATCAGAGATGGGCACGTAAATCTTCTTGTCATCTGCCCCTAAGCCATACATAACGCCACCCAGGTCACCACCCTCTGAGACCTGTGTGGACCAGAGAACCTTGCCGCCCAAGTTCGGGTCAATACCGTAGACCTTACCCGATTTCTGCCCGACAACCAGGATGTCTTTGCCATCAGGGAGCGGATGAATAAGCACAGAGGTCCCCATAGAGAAGAAATTTCTGCAGTCTGTTACCCGCTCGGCGCAAATGCGGCTGCGTTCGTCGGGTTCGGGCAGGAATGACTGCTCCCAAGCCCGTTTACCGGTTTGCAGGTCATAAGCGATGACAGAGTATGGCCCTGCAGCACCGGTAAAGCCGTATTCCTCCGCAGTAGTCGCATAGACCACACCTCTTTTCGCATCAATAGTTAGCGGCGTGTAGGTTGATGCGCCAGCGGGGCCCTGCTGGAACTGCCCGGATGCGTGCTCTTTGCTCGGTGGCGCAGCAGCGCTCTGAGTGCTGTGATGTTGTGACTCTAGCACTAGCGAAGCTAGTGACTCGGTGATGTGATGCTGTTTCCACAGCAGCCTGCCACTGCGTAAATCAACCGCAGCCACGCCGCCGCGCGCGCTACAGCAAAAGTAGCTTTTGTCATGCGTTAAGGGATCTTCCATGGATGAGAGCGGGATGTAGACGATCCCGTCATATACCGTAGGCGCCGACGTTATGCGCGTCAGGACATGGTTCTCGACATTGGTTTGCCACAGGATTGCTCCGGAAGCCGCATTGAGGGCAAACACCGTGCCCGTATCATCGCCAAACAGCGCTACGCTGGACGCCGCGTTTTTATCACGTCCACTGCTATCGTCAAACGCGACGACGGTGACCGCGCGCACAATCCGGCCTTGCGTGGGATAGGCCCACTGCGCGCAGCCGCGCTCGGCATTCAGCGCAACAACGTAACCCGTACCGGCGAGAAACAGGGAGTCGCCTGCTTGTGTAACCGGGCCCGCGGCCCCTCCGGGATAGGCATAGCTCCACTTGAGCTGCAAGCGCGCCACCGCGCTTGCGGTGAATTCCGGGTGCTGGCGAGAACGACGCCCACGAATATCGCCGTGAGTGCTGCTCCAGTCGCCTTCCATTAGCGCTACGCTGGCTGGAAGGTTGGCACACAGCTGCGTGGCGGGATTGACGATCTCCTTCGGTTCGCGCCCGGTGAGCAGTTTCACCAATGACTTGATCTGCTCGTCTGCAAGGCCTTCCACCATGGGTGCCATGGCACCACTACGCAGTGCTTGGTAGACACCTTCTGGGGGGCGATAACGCAACGAGGCACGCGGCGGCGTTCGTCCCTCGGCGTTGTCATGGCATTGCGCGCAGCGGTCTGCATAGATTTTCGCCGCAGGTGAATCGGCGTTTAAGGCGTGGAAGTTGATGTTACCCATACCATCCATTAAGGGCTCATCCTGGCTCCAAACCACAGACGCGAAAAGCAACCCTGCCAGAATTGCAGTCACCAAGGTCGAGCCTCTTGTATAGCCGATAAGGTGTGTAAACATCACTGTAAGCCCCTAATACCGATAGCTGAGGTCGAAACCCACGCTGCGCAATTCCCGGTACGTGTTCACTGCAAAGCCGAGGGCACCAAAATCGACACCAAATTCGCGCACCTTTTCATTGCCGAGGTTTCTGCCCCAAGCGGCTACACTCAGCTCACCGTGGGGCACCGGAATATCGGCCAGCGTCAGGCGCGCATTGAAAAGCGTGTAAGAATCAGCCCGGTCGTACAGATTCAGTTGCGTCTGAAAGGTTCTATCGCCGGAATAGGCAACATCGAACTGTGCAATCCACTGGCCGTAGCCCATGTGCGGAAAGGTGTACTGCAAGATCGCCGAGGCGTTGCTCTTGGGTGATCCCGCAATGGTGCTGGCGGTATTGGCAATATCGGCAGTCAGTGGTTCGCCGTCCTCTCCCCTCGCGGGGAAACCTGTTATCGGATCCGAGACACTGGTGATGAATTTATTGTAAGACAGATCGGTGTAGCCATAGCTGAATGTTGCCAACAAGGCATCAGTCGGCATAACGGTAAGTTCTAGCTCTGCCCCCCATGCCTCGGATTCCCCTGCGTTGACCAGCTTTGAGGAAGCGCCACCGGAGCCCGCTTCAAATTGTGAAACCTGCTGGTCCTCATATTCGTAGTAAAACAGTGCGCCGTTAAGACGTACCCGGTTCTCCATCCATTCACTCTTGCCACCCAATTCAAAAGAGGTAACATTTTCTTCGTTTACAGGATCTTCAAACGATGTTTGGGTGGTGGCGCGAACGTTATAGCCGCCGGCACGATAGCCCGTTGCGATCTTGCCGTAGAGCATCAGATCATCGGATGCGGTGTAGGTCATGGTCAGATTAGGATTGAACTTACTCCAGGAGTCACTGGCTGACAGCGTCGTTTCGCCTACGTCGTCAAACGTGTTGGTCAGGCGAAGTTCGCGCTCATCCTCACTCCAACGCATCCCGAGTGTTGCCGCCCACTTTGGACTGATGTCATAGGTAAACTGGCTGTAAAGCGCCCAGGCATCGTTGTCTGCTTCATAATAGTTCGCGCCAGAGTTTAGTACGATGCTTTTGCCGAAACAGTCACCGGCACAGAGAAAAGCTTGCGTTCCCGCGTCCAAACTTCCGAGTGCCAGCAGCGCCGGGAAAACAAACTGCTGAGGATCGGCTTGCCGCCCCTCCTCTCCAAAAAAGTAGACGCCCGCAGTGTAGGAAAGTCGATCATCAGCGAGTGCGCCGATGACCTGGAACTCCTGGGACCATTGTTCGTGTTCATTAAAACCCTGCGAATCAAACATTTGCACGAAGTCACCGGCAGGCACTGTCGTACCATCAAATGATGCTGAGAGAAGCGTCTGCCCATCGCTAGGGAACTCTCCAAAACCCTGACTGGCATAGCGATTGGTGAACTCGCGCCACGAGGAAATCGACTTCAGTGTGTAGCTGTCTGCCTCCCAAGCGAGTGTGAGTGCGTGACCGTCAATCTCCATCGACTGATCCTTGCCATCACCGATAAACGGCAGGCTGCCCGACCGCCTGGGTGATGCGGCCGCCGCAGCCTGCTCATACTGCCCGCCGCCGAGGCTCAGCTGCAGCGGGCGCACAAAGCTGATTTGACTGAGGTTGGTGTTAGAGTCCTGCTGAAAATGGTCAAAGGTGTAGTCCGCGACCAAGCGTTCTGTTGGTGTCCATCGCACCGCCAGGCGCACCGCCTGCTGATCGTATTGGCCCAAGTCACCGCCCGTATAAGCGCTGCGCACCAATCCACCGCGCTCGCCATGGGTAAAACTTAGCCGCGCTGACAGGTTCGACCACTCGGGGGTTTCTATAGAAGTGGCACTGCGCAGCAGCTCGCGCTCACCCATCGTCACTTTCTGCTCGAAACCGAATTCGCCCGATGGCTTCTGGGTGACAATATTGATGGCACCGCCTGTGGTGTTGCGACCAAACAAAGTGCCCTGGGGCCCACGAAGCACCTCAATACGCTCCATATCGACGATTTCGAAGGCGGCCGCCGAATTGCGCCCAATGTAAATACCGTCGATATAAATTCCCACCGTAGGGTCGATGGCCAAAGAGGGTTCGCTGGAAGCAATGCCACGAATACTGATCCCGTAAGCGTTCTGACTTGCGGGCGTCTTGTTCATCCGCAGGTTAGGGGTATAAGCCGCGATATCACCGCTTTCGATAACACCAAGATTCTCAAGGCTTTGCTGATCAAAGGCCGTTAAAGAGATGGGCGTATCTTGCTGGGACGCGACAACGCGTTCGGCTGTCACCAAGACTTCCTCTAGGCCGCCCCGGGATCCGAATTGCTCTTGACCCAACACCACGGTGGAACACAAAGCGCTGAGAGCGACGCTCGATAGACGTAACGGTACGTGCGGGATCATTGGCATGGGAAATTCCTCAAGAGATGATTTATTGGATCGAACAGAATTCACCGTTATACAAGACGTCTGTCTTGTTGTAAAGTCACTTGTCTTTTCGTGCGCCAATCATAATTTGAGTGGCTTACAGTTTTGGCTGTATTGCCGGATAACAACTCCAGCTCTGCTACGGGGCTTCACCCCGGGAGCATCAGTCAATAGAATGTCAACGCCCTGCGCAGGAAGTACGATGGCTTCCTGACCTGTCGGTGTCGCTTCGCGCGAATCCACGGGATGTGAACTGGAACAATTGGCTATGGATTCAACAACTAAGGAGGGCGCTTTTCCCCGCGTATCGGATTCAACGCAGGAACGGCGCGAACATATTATTCAGGCGGCTACCGGCGTGATTGCGCGGGAGGGACTGGCTGCCCTTTCGGTCCGTTCTGTCGCCACGGCTGCAGGCTGCTCACGGGGGCTCGTCGAGCATTATTTTCGCAATAAAAATGCGCTATTGGTGGCTTCCAACGATTGGGCAAATGCCACATATCTGAAACGCGTGCAGACGGCAGTTGGTAAAAAAAGTGGGCTTCAGGCGCTCGAACTGCGCCTGCGCAACCTGATACCCTACACCGACACGATTTATGATGAATGGAAAGTGCGTGTCGCGTTTTGGCATCAAGGGGTGACTCTGCCCTTAGTGGAAGAGGCGAACAACCGATCGTTCTATGGGGTATACCATGCAATTTTGGAGGATATGCGTCAGGCTCAGGCGGCTGGCGAGATTGCAGCTGGTATTCCGCTGCGCGTGACATCGGAGTTATTGCTGATGACCATGATTGGCTTGTGCATGAGCAGCATCAATGACACCAAACTGCGCCGAAAGGCGCCCCTTGACCGTCGTCTAGCCATGATCCTCGGTTTCCTCAAGACAGGCGATGCAGCGGCACTTGAAGTCGGGGATCCTGAAACAGAATATTAAACGTGCTCCATCATCGTCCTTATATGACGACTGGAGAGTCTCGTCGGGATTAAGGGGCGCGGGAATCTCTGGGACTGGAGATTGATGGTGTCCCTGGCGAATTATTACTTTTCCAATAATATCAGATAGTTGGCAGTTGCCGCTTTCTCCGCGTGGTACTACTCTCGGAAAGCATAAAGGACGCCATTTACCTGCTTTTTAACTTGCTCACCTCCGCTGCAAAGCTACTGAGTGTTGTTTACCATCCAATATTGACCCGTGGGTCAATATTGGATGGTGTTCAACAGATTCCGCCCGTCACCGCGCACTTACGCGACATCAGCCAGCGGGAGTCGCTATTGTCCCTGGCTAATACCAGCACGAGCCGGGTACCCTAATCAATAAACCACTGTAGTGTTGCATAACACTAAACACTAGCCTAGTATTTTGGTGATAGGTAGTTTTCTAGAAGTGCAACGGAATCTCAAGGTCACTCTAAATCTACGGCTACGAAAAACGGCTGTTAAAGTCGCTGGCTAAAGCCCTAGTGGCCGACCCAGATGCCTTGTTGAGAGTATCTTCCTCAACCGACTCAGAAATGGTCGAATTGATAAACGATCAGCCCGAATTCAGCCAGTTATTGAGAACCACAAAAACCTAGACGCTCAGCGCGCAGGAAATTGGACGTCTCTCGGACTATGCTATATCTATGAAGATCGAAAAGAGCGTCGAAACAAATGGACAGCCAAAGCACCAAAAACACACCGCCAGTTCTGGCCATGCTTCAGAACGTTGGATCGATCTTTATTAGCATGGGCGCATTCTTAGTCTCGGTTTTTTCAGACAGTTCAAGTGACGAAAATTCTGCAGAATTTACTAGCGGGTCGCTCAACTATCGAACAGGTAAACGTGATGACGGCACCGATCCCTATGGTTGGTACGACGACGAGTAGTATCCTACCGTTTAGTGCCCTTACTGGCCGCTATTTTTCCTAGTGCTCCCCCCTTCTGACCAGTATCGTTAGCCGGTTTCATAAATGGGTTGGCAGAATTATCTAGTGAACGCCCAACTTTCACCCCCGCCCACGCCATCATTCCACTCCAAAGTAGCGGCAACCCCAGATAAAGACTGGTGGTAATCATATTCAGCAGCATGCGCTTGGCATCGTGTTCGCCGGGGTTGGCGAAGATCTGCAAGAAGACATTGACGTCCGGGTACATAGACAAAATCAGGTTCTGATCCACCCACATGGCTAAATACCAAAGTACACTCCAGAACTTAATGGTGAAGATGGCCATGCCACCTACAACCATCATGGCGATGGAATATCGGGACAACACGACCACCAGCGGCAGTAGTGAGTAGATACCCAGCAGCATGATGGCCTGCACCATGGGCAGAGACTGAAGTACCGCGGTCATGGTCACGGAAAACAGGGCGGATGCTGTAATCATGCCACCGGCGGCAAGCCCGCCTTTGACAATGGAACCAGCCGCGTTGACAAGCCCTGAGCCGGAAGCGTTGTTGGCAATTAGTTCATTATTTGACCAGGAGGGTGGCGCATTGTTGAGTACGGTTTTGGCGACGGCGTCGTTTTGTTGTTCGCTGGCTAGCGCAGGTGCAATGGCGACGACCAGCCCGGAAAACCCGGCGGATGTGGCATCGGCTTCATTGATCAGCTTCTGCCGCACACCAATGGCGGCGTCCTCCCACCATTGCTTGCAGTAAGGCTTGCCCCAGGCTGGTGGTGTGGCGGCATCATATTCCGTATCTCTGGCCGCGTTGTACGCCCAGCCTGTGACCTGGTTAGAGGGGCGAAGGGTGTCGTAGTAACCCGCGGCATCTCGATAGACGTGTGACCCAACCCAGTCAGGGTCATCGGCTCCATACGTTGCGAGACTGCTATTGATCGCCGCTGTGTCCGGTCGTTCTGCCTGATATTTGGAACGCGCCGGGATATAACACTGGCTGAAAAAATCGCTCACTTCCTGCTTGAGGCGCGGATCGGCAATGGTCGCCAGGCGTGCCTGCTGCTCGAAAGTCCGCATATCCGCCACCGTAGGCAGGCCTTCGACAATGGCGTGGTTTAAACCCGAGCTGAGTGCAATCACCCCGTACCACCAGACGGGAACATTGACGGTTGCCGCGGTACCGATAAAGCCCGTTGTGCCGTAGGTGCTCTGAGGGGCAGCCACGGTTGCTGTGGCCGGCGCTGGGTCCAACAGGGTTGGCGGTGGCGAATAGGACAAAGTACCGGCGTTGAGCGGGGTCAGCGCAGCGGGTTGCCCCGCCAGCACAACTACTAGCAACGAGATAAACAGCTCGATCTCCATGCGCCGCAGTGAGAGGCCACTGGCATGACCCACTTCACCGCCTTGAGCAGGCTCGCGCCAGTTATCGATCAGGATGCCCAGAAACGGCAAAAAGACGATGCCGGTACTGACCAGCACATCCCACAGAATACCGTAAAAGGTCCAGCCAAATAGCGACGTAAAGAGCTCCAGGTAGCTATCGACACTCATGGTAGTGTTCCGGACATCAGGCTCAGGGCATTAACCAGCACACCCTGCCCTAATACCAGCTCCACTAGCACTAGCAAGGTGACGGTTCGCCAGCGCAACGCCGCTAGCGACGTGACCTTGCTATGAGTGATAATGCCTGCACTCGCCAACCTCGTGATCAGATGATTCCAACCGAGTGCAACAAAGGCGATCAGCGTCCAACGAAGCAGTGCGAGCGCCATCCGCCATGCATTGATACTATGCTGGACGGATTGTACGGATTGAGTCTGTAGTTGGTGCATGAGTAGATAGCCGACCACCCCGGTCAGCAGTGCGGCCAACGTAGTCAATACCAGAAAACTTTTTCGCCTTTCGAGATGTTTACTGAACACGCCCACCTCGCAACGGGTTGGGATCAATAGCGGGCACTTCAGGCACCGTAAGAGAGCTTTGCCGCCTGGCAGCCGCTCGTTCAAGTAAGGTGGAAACGGTATCGGAGACGACTTCTTTGCGTACACGGGTTTCAAATAGCAGGTTCTCGATTTCTTTGTCGAGCTCGACAATGGAATTGTCGGCATGCTCTCGGGCCACTTCGGTCGCATAGACCTCGGGCACCTGTCGTCCTGACAGCAGTAGCCTCCGGGCAAATAGCGCCTTCTCTACTGTGCGCGCGGTACTGATTTCAGACACCAGGCGGCCCATGATCAGGCTCTGCTCCGAGGCTGGCATTTCACGAATCGCCTCGATCACTTGCCGGGTAATGGCCACACCGGGTGCGGTGATCTTATCGAGGTTGGCAAGCGTTAGCGGTGTTGCGCCACTGACCAGATTCTGGATGTCGGTGGTGACGGCAGCGGACTCTTGGTAGAGCTTGGGTAACAGCCCCGTGCCAGGAATGCTGTCCTTGCGGCAAGTGTCGCATGTGGTAACGATATTCTCGCCCACCACTTCGACCGTCCAATCGCGCGCATCAGCCGGTGATGGCCAGACCTCGGATAACCGTGTCGATGACGCTGCCGGCACCGGGCTCGGATCTGTAACAGGCCGATTCATATTGATGTTGTAGCCGGCCTCGACGATATCCCCGGTGAATTCCAGCACCGGTTGCCCGCGGCCACCGGCCTGGCCGCCAATCCAGGGCACTCCGTTGTTGCCATTGGACGACTCCACCGTGGTTTTTGCTGTGACGGCATCATTTCCACCGACCCCCATCTGCACTTTCCAGTCATTGCCTTTGGATAAGGTAATCAAGTCAGCATAGGGGTTCTTGCCCTGAGCGATTTCCGCTTCCATCTGCTCACAGGATTTGGTGGCCAATTGCATAGTCTCTTCAGCTTTGAGCAGGGCGTTTTGGAACAGGTCATACAAACCAGGATTGGCTCGTTGCAGTATCAATGCCGGCAAGGCAGCAATAGCGCTGGTCGCGGCTGCTGTCATGGCGTTCATCATATTGTCGACACCTGCGCCAATGTCATTCAGGGTATTGGTCACCGCCGCCACCGGATCGAACTTGCCGCAGCTATAGCCCAAGCCCAATTGAGCGGATCCACCCAGAGTCACTGATACGACTGAGGGATTGGCCGGTACCGAGACGGGCTCTGCTCCGCCGATTTCGTAGTACCACAAGCCATCCTCAGTGGGCGCTTGCGCGGCAAAACCGTTAATGGTCCATAGGAGTGACCAACCGAAGAGTAGCGACATGCATTGATTGTGGGTCTTCATGGGGGGTAATCGATCCAGTTAATGTCGATTAGAAAAAACTGCCCTTCCCTCTCGCAACATTGGTAGGGCCGCCAGAGGTTCCACACGTAATCACCCTCGGCATCAACTCTACCTCCGCCCCAACCATTGGCACTAGCGAGGTCGTTGGTGCCGAATACGGCGCAGCTCGATTCTGCTTTGGGAAGCAACATCTGCCACTCACCGGTGGCGGGATCGTCTTCAACCAATGGGCCCGGCGACCAAATCCGCTGGTCGGAGCTGAAAGACGGTTCGATCTGATCGTAAATGTGCGGCTGACCGTTCCGGGTCACGATATCTCCGGCTCGCTGCGCATTGATTGCCGCGGCCTTGGGCTCCTCTGCCTGTGTGGTCCAGCCTGTTCTGGGGTAGACACCACCCCAGGTCTGCAGAGGCCAAGCGCCTATTTCCCGCATGCCGGATATCAGGCTCGCTGGATAGAACATCTCCGGGATTTCCATACGCCAGGAGAGCGCGTCCAGGCTCGACATGAAATAGGGATAAAAAGAGGTGGTTTCCGATTCACACAAATAGCCGCTACCCGCCAGGACACCCGACAGCGAGCCCAAAGGGTGGCCGATGACATCGGTCTCCCGAAAGATCAGATTGCGGTGATCCCTGTTGCCCTGCCCACCTTCCGTTCGATTCCCGGCGCTCTCGATGGGCACGGCCAGCAAGCTGCCGAGCAGTCCTGTCGCAGCGGAGCTTTGGGCGGCGCCAAGAATGCTGCGAATCTCTGTCCAGGGATTGCTACCGAGTTCATTGTAACTGCTCACCACTGCATCCGGCTGGTAATGGCCAACTTTGATTGAGGTCTCGACATTGCATTCGTAAATGGAACAGCGCAGCCAAAAGCACATCCCCACCGGCATCCAGCGCATACAACTGAGCGCGGCACTCGTGGTCTGAGAGACGATTTTCGTGGTGGAGATGGTTCCAGCATGGCTCATGAGGGGCAACCACATCAGCAGGATGAATCCACAACGGCGGATAGCGCGCATCATGGTCGAGCCTCCCCGGCCTGCCACTGCTGATACCGCTGGGTTGCCGCTCGAACATCGGTGATGCCGTAAACCACCGTTTTGCCATCGAAGACAATGGCCGGGTAGCGATCAATGCCGTACTGCATCGTCTGCACCAAACCGTTAGCGGCGTTTTCCAGTTCATGGCTGAGTTTATTTTCCATACGCTGAAAGCGATGGAGGGCTGTCTGCTTTGCAACTTCGGGATTCGCTGGCAAGTCTTTGGAGAGTTCCTTCTGAAGTCGATCAATACGGTCTATGTAGTACACCGTTATACCGTCCGCATTATTCGCGACCGGGTTCATTGAATCGGTAAATACCTCGATCGCAGTTGAGGGTTCGTCAGCCAAAACCGGCTCACAGAGCACCCCTGTTAGACCGATCGAAAGAATGAGATGAGCTCTTGCAATATTCACTGGCGGCCATCCGGATCCACATACCTTTGACAGAGCATTCATGCTGAAGGATTGACGGTGGGGGATAAACGGAAAATCCAGACATGAAGCGTCGATGTTTCTGGCCGACCAGAGGCAACATTCCTATAATGGCGGGACATTCGTAACGGAAAAGATACGGGAATGGATTTCAGCCCCATCATCCAACAGGTCTACAACGCGCTGTGGTACCTCATACCTCTCGCTATCCTGGCAGGTATTCTCAAGTCACCCTGGTTCAAAGGCATTACCGGTGAGTTTCTGGTCAATACGGCCGCACGGCTGTTTCTTGCAAAGGACGAATACCACCTGATCAAGGATGTGACATTACAAACCGATGATGGCACCACACAGATCGACCACATCATTGTGTCGCGCTACGGCGTGTTCGTAATTGAAACCAAAAATATGAAGGGCTGGATATTCGGTTCGGCCAACCAGAAGACCTGGACCCAGAAAATCTACAAACACACCCATAAATTTCAGAATCCACTGGACCAGAACTATAAGCACGTCAAAACGCTGGAAGCTTTGCTGGATATTCCCGCTTCCGCAATTCACTCGCTGGTGGTGTTTGTCGGTGATTCGACGTTCAAGACGGAGTTACCCGACAATGTGGTTTATGCCGGTGGGTATATCCGGTATATCAAAGCGCGGCACGATGTGATCCTCAGCCAGGCCGACGTGGAGACCGTAACGGCAGAAATCGAACAGCTGAGATTACAGCGGGGGTTTACCACCAACCGACAGCACGTCAACCATTTGCGCCAGAAGAAGGCTCCCTCACCGCCAGCTGCCCCCTCAATCGTGCCGCCAATCACTGCGTCAACAACGTCCCAAAGCCAAAAACCGTGCCCAAAGTGTGGCGGTACGATGATACTAAGAACGGCCAGAAAGGGAAAAAAAGCGGGCAATCAATTTTGGGGATGCGCAACCTATCCGGCCTGCCGTGGGGTCATGAAACACGCTTGATACCAGTAAACCTGCTACGCACGAGACTGTTCGATACGCTTGGCAATCTCGTAAACCGCCTCCAGCTCGGAGCAGTTCTTCTCACGCATAATGGCTGCGCGCTCAGCCTTCTCATGCTTTTCGGTCATCGCCAGGGCAAGTGACAAGGCAGGCGGTACGTTGCGGAACAGCGCTTCGACCTTGTCGGCCAGAACCACCCCTTCCACGTACTTGCCGGGCTCCTTGCGGGCGGACAGCAGCAGGTTTCGTTGCTCATCATTGAGATCCTTAAACCGGGCGATCTGCTCCACCTCCTCTTTCGGCATTACCAGACATAACCACCACTCCATCATATTGAGCATCTTGCGACTGGCGTCGGGAAAGTCCTCCAGATTCTGGGTCGCGATCCAGAACCAGGCACCGAGCTTGCGCCACATTTTGGTAATCTTGACCACGTAACGGGCCAGTAAGGGATTGGTGGTAATGATATGGCCTTCGTCAGTGACTACCAGAGTGGGCCGATCATCATGCTGGTGGCGTTCCACCAGGTCGTTGATGTGGCCCATCATGGACAGGTAGGCCACGGTAAGCTGATCTTCATAGCCCTCTCTGGCCAACATACCCATTTCCAGGATAGTGACATCAGCCTCTGGCCAGGACTGCCCCGGCCGGTTGAAGAAGTGGCCTGCCAGGCCCGAGCAGAACAATGCCATGCCGTCACCCATTTCGAGAGCGCGATTGCGTCGATGCTCGGGCAACTCCGTGTTGGTAGCGATGGTTTGAAAGGCATTGACCACATCCTGAGTAATCACTTGGCTTCTGTCTGTCTCTTTCACGGTTCTTGCGGCCAGGAATATGGCGTTGCGAATCAATAGTCGATCCGCACGAGTCAACCGTGCATCTTCGCGATCCTCGCCGCCGGTGATCATGATGCGTGCGGCGATCTCCATTTCACCGAGAATATCGCGACCTCCCCCCTCTTCTTCGACCTCATCGTCATTACCTAATATCGCCTCCAAGGTACTTTCATCGACATCGAGCGGATTAAACGCATGTCCCCGATCAAGCAACCGCAACGCGGCGGCAAAGGGCGGTAGGCTGACATCGACATTGGGGTTTAACGTGATCTGGTTAACCGACAGACCGTGGTGGGCAAAATGTTGTCCCAACAGCGAAAACGAAGCCCCGGCCTCGATGATGAAAATGCGTGGTCGATGCCGGGCCATCATCTGTTGCAGCAGATACACCAACAACGCCGATTTCCCTGCCCCGGTGGGCCCCAGTATCAGCATGTGGGCATTCTTCTTGCGGTCATCTTGGTGCAGCGGGTCGAAGACCAGCGGTTCGGCGCCTCGGTTGTAGAAAACCAGGCCCGGATGGCCAGTCCCACGCGAACGACCGTAGAACGGAAGTAGATTGGCAATGTGGCGAGAAAACACCAGACGTGAGCGGCGTCGGGATTTGTCCAGGTCGGCGTCATAGGCCATGGGCAGGTTGCGGATATAGCTGTCGAGTGACAGTAAGTCCGCTTCCTGGGTAATGGGCTGCAGGCCGTTGGGTAAGAGCAGTGCGTGAAGTCGATTCAGATTACCGCGCAGCGCCTTCTGATTATTTCCCCGCACATAGAAGGCCATGCTCACCGGATACAGCTTGTTGCCCTGGGCCATCTCCCGCTCCACTTGCTCGGCATCTTCCCGAGTAATCGACGCCTCAGCGGAATCGCCCACTGATGCGCGCTTGATCTGGGCAATATGATTGCGGGTGGTGTCCTGAGCCTTGAGCGTGAGTGTGATCGCCATGATGGTGTGTTCAGGCAGACGATCGAACAGCGAAAATTCCTGATCCCCAGCCTGGCGCTCTGCCGTGAAATGCCCAATGTCCGGTGCCCGCCGCAAGCTTTGAATACTCACGACAGTATGAGGCATACTATCGAAAATCCAGCTCGCCGTTGCCTGGTCCGAACGGGGCATCGACAGGGCCAACTGTTCCGCAAAGTCATAACCGAATGGCAAGTTGTCATCACCTGGGTATGGCGCCAACTGTAGAAGTGCTTCTGAATTCCCCTCTGCTAACGGTGGGTTGGGATTGAACCAGCTCAGCAACCATTGATAAAACGCCTGACCGTTAGCGCGTTGGGCCGTGATCCCGGCGGCGGCCAATGAGGTGATCCATTTGGTTGCCACATCATTGAGCGCCTCTTCCACCTCGATAGCTGCTGGAGTATTGCCATTGCTCTTCAAGCGACGGTATAACACTACACGGATCCTACGTTGCTGCCCCTGCCAACGCGAACCGGTGACCGTGGTATCGTCAAACAAGCCTCCTGGTCGAGAAATTGCCTGCAAGTGTTTCGTCATCACCGACTGGTAGTGTTGTGAATACTCCGAGGCACGAACCTTCAAAGACGGATATCTGGCCAGTAACGTATCAAACTGCGTGAGCTTGGGCTCATCCTGCACATATATCTGCAATACCCAGGGGGCGTCATCGCGCTCGGGGATGGCCTCGTTGATTGCGGTTTGAATCGCATCGCGCAGCTGTGTCATAAACGCTGGCGTGCGGGCTTCGCACCCGACCGGCTGAACCTCGAATAGGGCCCCCAGACTAACGCCATCCTCCAACAAGAAGGCTTTGATCTCAGGCAAATATTCCATCCAGGGCAACAGGTCGGTAAACGACGACGGACGATGGTACTGCTTTTCTACCGATTCGGAAGTTAAGGGCGGAGCGTCCGAAGGATCGAGGAATTTTGAGTTCGTCATGAATGCCCTACTGCTTGTCGGACGAAGGTACGGCCGCTGCCGGCACCTCACCGGGCACTTCCCCCGGTAACGCGTACTCCGCCTTTTCGTAAAACGGGAATGTGGTCACATAGCCCGGTACCGGCGTGCGTCCACTGCCCGATAGGTGAGGAAAGATATACATCACCAGTGTGGGGTTCGGCAGCCGGGGAAATACCGTATCGATTTCATTGGCGGCCTCTCTAACGAAGCCCTGATAGTGGTCAATACCGGATTGCGGTAACGGCTGACCAGCGATTGTTCGACGATGGTCAGACTTCTGAACATCAACCATGTGCTGATCGTAAATGGACTTCATGGTGGGGCCGTCCTGCGGTAACACCGACTCCTTGGTGCTAGCACAGCCGGCCATCAACACACTAGTCCAGACCAGAACCAGTGGTAATCGTTGCGTGTTCGAAAAGATTCGTTTCATGATGGAGTTTCCTGCCGTTGGAATGGAAATCAATGGGGAGTTCATGATCGACATGGATCGCCAGCTCGATGCCCGCGGGCACAAACACCGCATCGAAGCTCTGAGCCTGACGCTCCCGCAACCACTGAGCGACTTCGTCGCTGCCCCCGCCTACTGTTTTGCCCAATACGTATTTACCCGTCTCACCTGAGACCACGCTGGTGGCCGTACCCGAATCGCTGATCAGGGTTGTGGTTTCAGACTGCGCCGCCGCTTCACCGGCAGCTTCGAGCGCCATCACGCCAATGCGCTGGGCCAGAAACGCCGGTGCGTTGGTCTTGCGCTCTCCCGTAATACAGGGAATACCGCGCGCATCGGAAATCCAACCCAGGGGTCTATCGCTGTTTCCACTGGAACCACCCAACTGATTGTCGTCACTGGATAGCGTCTGGATGGTGCCGTCCTCAAAAACAAAGGTCACCGATTCCAGTTTCCCGGTCACACAGGAGAGCGTCCAATCACCGATCGCCGTGCCGCTCCAGATCATGCCTTCAACACCTGGAATACGCAGACCATTGGCGGCCAGGTTTTCCTTGCCGGTAATCACCTTGAACGGCATGGGGTCGCGGACCTGCCCCTGGATAGGCACCCTGCCCACCAATGCGGTCATACCGGTGGATCCAATCAGTGTGGCGTTGCGAGGCACTGTGTAGACGGGGAGCGCCGTATTGAGGGCATCGGACCCTTTCGACACAAGCGATTGCACCTCCGGCCGGGTAGTGTCTAACGCATTGCGGCTGGTGCGAGTGAACCGGTTGATCAACGTCTCCTTATCACCCTCAGGTGCTGGCGTGAACTCCAGGGGATTGACCCACACCAGCGATTCCGATTCCACCGCCGATGTTCCGATCCCATCCAGACCGAGTCCGATCGGAATATCGGAAACCGTGGACAACGGATGTGACGATGAGGTTCCAAGCCGGTTGGTCAGCGAATCCACCCTTGCCGTCAGCGCGGCGATGGCTGACGTGGTTTCGGTGGCGGCTGTGTCCAACCGCTTTGTCTCCAAAGCTGTCTGCACTTTCGACAGCACGTTGTTTTCGATCTGTTTTCTATCGTCGACAAGGCCGCGATTCTCCAGTTTGAGGGCGGTGTTATCCCGACGCAGGGCATTGAGTTCCGAGGTCATGGCGCTGACATTCGCCGTCAGTGTCTTGATGGTGTCTGCGGGTGTATCGGCATCCGGTTTCGGCGCCCGCGGTACGGCCTCCAACAGCTGAGGTTGCCCTTCTTTCGGGGAGCAGGACTTCAGCCCAACTAGCACTGCCGCCAACACAACGGAGCCGGCAAGAATAGGTAACAAACGATTACTGGTGACCATCGACATGGTTGATTCCTATCCTCTCTCAAAGTGCCACATCGAAGGGCCGGTCAGAGACCAGATAGACGGCTGTCGTATCGGCCTCATTGCCGGCGGGTAACAGGCGATTATGTTGAAACGTGGCGGCCAGCCATGACCCGCGCAGTTCCCGCGGATCCAGCACCACCGCTGTTTGAGTACGATTGGTCAGTTTTACGGCGGTGACGTACTGCAGACCTACCTTCCAGGCGGCGACTGGCACGGCCTCAACCTTGGCGCCATACACCAGATCGACCGGTTTGCCATTTACCGGCATGGCAGCCACACCCGACTGACGGGGAATCAGTCGCGTTGGCGCATAGAGTTGTTGAGCCGCATATCGGGTTAACGCAGCATAGCCCCATGAACGTGATCGAGTGCCATACTTCGACTCAGCTGCACCTGTATTTTGCGGTGTTTCCAGCAGTATCTGCACATCAGGCAGTGAGCGCCCCTCTGCCTCGTCAGGCGCTGCTGAAATATCGAGGACGTACATCGGACCATCGGTTTCCGATCGCACCATGACACGGCTAGGCTCAAAAGACTGTCTGGCCAGTAGGTATACGGTGCCGTTGATGCTTTGAGTACGTAGCAATGGCGTCAGCGTCTGCGGCAAGCCGATACTCACCGAATCAGGGAAATGAACAAGACGCTCTTCGCCCACGACCAACGGGATGACAATGGGTGATTTGTTCCAGACAACTCTTTCAGGACCATTCGAGGCCGCGTCATCGGCTTGCGCAAAGCACACCACGAAAAAACATAACCCTAGAAGAGCAACCCATTGGGCTGGAGAGTAACAATTCGGTGCTTTCATCTAGAGGATTCCTCTTCAGTTCTGGTACCCGTTGCACCGGGCTCAGCCAGTTCGGCATCGGTTAATCGACGCGGGCCTTCAGTTCCGTACCCATCAAGAGCCATGCCCCAGGGATTAGTTTCAGGATCGATTGCTTGCCTCACCACGCGAATCGGATATCGAATAGTGGTCTGCTTAACGGTCATGCCTTTCACCGACTCCATCAAATCCAGATCCAGCCATACGATCCATGTGTCGGAGGACAACACGTCAACTCGGCGTTCTTCGTAGCCATGCCCCGGTACTTCATGCACACCCCTTACCCGGTAAGCCAGCTCACCGCGTCTGGCTTTTAGCTCCATATCCTCAATCAGATCATTGCGGTAGCGAGGCGTCAGATAAGGTGATATCCGAAAAATTGCACTGCCATAATCAGTCGCGCCGTTCTCGGGCCAGCGATTGAGTTGCTGAAAAATGTAGAACGCGAACGCATAGACATTCGCTGGAGGCACTTCCTCCGCGGCCAGCACTGCGCCAGAGCGCAAATCAGGTGGCACATAGACGCGCAGCTGTTTGGGGGCCTGACTCCAGCCAATCCAGAGCGCGAGAATGATCAGTCCTTGTAGGCCGATGACGGCCCACAGGGAGCGCAAATGCGAACGTACGTTATCGATTTCGAGACGGTAGCGGCGCATGCTGCGTTCTCCCGATATCCCAGGACCCACTCCGTAGCACCCAGGGGACACGATACAGCCCCATGGTCTGCAGGCGGATACGTAACCATTGCTGGTAATAACCTTCTGGCCGCCCACGTTTGATACGCTGGAACAGCGTCGCCATGACCACGACTGTGGCCACCACGCCGACACCGGCGATCCCAAAACCCATAGTGATTGCGCCCAGCAACCAGGCCAGCAATAGACTGAGGGGCAGCCATATTACAATGGCCACCCCCACAATCATGCCTAGCTCAGAGGATGAGCAGCCTTTAAAGATGGCGGGCTCAGCATTGAGCCGATCCGCCAGAATTTCATGGTCGTTGGACACTCACGTCTCCTATCGCAGTCAATTGTTGACGTCAGGCATTAGATGACGCCTGCCGCTTCAGTGAGCAGATAACTGGCGAATATCAGCACAATCGCACCGACAATCCCGAGCACACCCACTTCGGCCCATTCAGCCTTGCCCTGGCGAGCTTCATTGAATTTTGCAAAGCCCAAATACGCGATCCAGAGAAATCCCAAAACCGCAATAGCCAACCCAAGCACCAGGCCACCATCTTTGATATAGCCCTGAATCAGGCCAATCCAGTCACCTGCTGGCGGACCGGTACTCGGCGCGACCGGCGTCGGCAATGCCGCCCAGAGCGGCAGTGGAACAGCCACCGCTGCCGCTGCCAATAACGCTCTGCGGATGGCAGCAGTTTTTTTGCTGAAACTGATTTCTGTACTTGATGTACCCATAACAACTGTCCTCTTCTATAACGTTGATAAAAATGGGGACTATCCCCGCATCCCACTGCGATGCTCCGCCGCTTGCCCCTGCGGGACTTTCTCGATTGACTCACCGCAAATAGAAACCCAACACCATCAAAACAATGCTTGCCCGCAGAGTACTCCAGGTCAGATCAAAGACCGTGGCATGCCCGTCCTGCCAGGCCCGAAATGCGCCTAAAGCCACCCAAATCACCCAAACAAACGCCAACACCAAAACCATCGACGCGATTGCCGTCAACATGGTGGCTGGGGTAATACCGGAACCGGCTTGAAAAGCTGTTTGTTGTGCGGCGTTCATGACGAGACCTATCGACGGTAATCGCCGCGCAATGGCGGAAATGAGCGAGGCTGGGCGCGGGGAGAATCAATGTGTGACTGAATGCCGTCCCGGATCTGCTTTAGGTCCTGACGCAGCCAGTCATAACGGAATCGGATACGGGAGTCTTGTTCAGCATTAGCCTCCGCCTGACTGATTAGCGGCTCGAGGGCATTGAGTTCATGGATGATTTTCGCCAGCGCCTCACGCTCAGCGTCTGCATCAGCGAACGCCGCCGGCGCGACGCACAAGCCTAGAATCAGAAATGTTGATGGCCAGAATTGGCGTTTCATGGCACTGCTGCTCCCGTGTTTTGTTACGGGGCATAGTGCGAGAATCAGAGGCCGTGGACGATGGGAAATCTATTCGGTGGGTGGGGTGGTTTTTCTAGCTGTTGTTGCAAACTCTACTCAGTGCCAAAATAGAGGACATGTCTTTCTTGTCGTTACAATTTTATGAGATTAGAAAAAAGGCTTTTCAAATCATCGTCAGTAAATTTTTCCTCTGTGTGATTTCTCCTCGGAAAAATGGAAGCGCTCTGTTCAGATGGTTCTACTTCTTCTAGTTCAAGTATGCGATCTTGAACAACAGATTTGGCGTGATCAGAATTATGCCCCGTAATTTTTGCTAGTAAAGCCAAAAAATCAATATGCTCAGCAAGCTCACTCTCTGTATCCAAATCACTGATAGCATCTCGCGTTTCTGTAAATTCATAGCAAACTGCATTATCAACAGCTTCGTCGACATGAGCAGATTCACCATGAGGTAAAAATTCATTGATTTTTTCGATAATTGATACTAACTCATCTGAAGGAACGCCTTGGTCAAACACACTGACGATTTTATCCTCTATGGCGAGCAATAGCTGGGATTTTAGTCGATGATCGTCATGGATGAAATTGTAGGCTTTCCAATGCAATTCAGGTAGTAACGGCCCATCCCGCCAAGAGACCAAATCAAGAGATTTGGATTGAATGAGATTAAGCATTTTTTCAAGAAAATAGTCATCATGAGTGCACTCCCACCATCCGAAGAGCAAATCTGCCCTTTCTGAAAGTGGAAGATCGTCGTGATGGAGGGATACAGATCCATTTTTCTCCACTCGACTATATGTTGGCGTCGCACTTATATCACGGGCGAAACCCTTAAAACATAATGCAAAGAACTGATTTTCTTCGTCGCGTGTTCCAAACACATCTGTTATATGTTGCCATAAATTCTCTGCCCAGTCGGAACGGCTCGCAGCGTTCGGTAATAAACTTAAAAACTCTCGGTTAGTGAGATATGATCTAAGGAAGTCTCTGACAGAGGGGTTAACAAACGTAACCGTGCCACCTACAATCGAAATAAAACCTGACTCTAATGACCGCAAAGCTTCTTCAAAGTCATTCGGTTCAATTGGTTGCGAATAGAATAGGCATACTGCTCGATGCAGTCCTAAGTAATTACCTCTCAGAATTTCTATTCCCTGCCCATATTGACTACCAAAAAATAGAGTGACTAGTAGATTCTGACACTTCATATTTAGAGTTCTAAACGGCTTACTCCAAATAAGATTTGGGTTCTGCAAGGAAGAGTAGATATATTGGGGGTACTCTTCTGGCTCAACATTATCGAGACAGTCACTGGAAACTGATGCGATAACACGGGGATTATAGTTTTTATGGTCTACAATTTTTCCAAGCCAATCCCCTTTTAGTATGGATACAAAGTGCTGCTGAGAAAGCCCTGATACCAATAAATGATTAAAAAAGATATGCGACTTTAGTTTTCGCGTGTATGCACCAACATCCAGTAAATATTTGGATAGTTGAAGTCGTCGATCGTCAACGTGATCGGAAAGTCGTCTCGCTTCCTCAAAAATGTGCGCCCTTGTGGTAAGAACAAACCTTGCGTTCTTAGACCTCCTTACGCGTTTAACAAAAGTTGATAGTGCGGTATCACGCTGAAGAAGAGACTGTCGATCAAGCTCAATTCGGCCAAGAAAATCATCAAAGAAAAATATTGTTGGCCTTTCATCTTCAATTTTTGTAAATCCATCCTCCAGCGAGCTTATTGCATAAAATCTCCATCCGTCATTTAAGTACTTGTAGGCAACCATTTTCGCTAACGTTGTTTTCCCTACACCTGGAGGACCTGAAACAATCAGTATTTTTTCTTTTTCTAATTTGTCTATCGCTTCTTCAAAACTTGGATTGCGCGCATAAACTTTGAGGTCTTCCAAAATCTCGGACTTGGTTGATTGAGTGAAGGCTTCAAGACCGGACTGCAAAATTCGTTCAATGACGGCAGCGCTAGACATCCATAGCTTTACATTTGACTTCTCTATTTCTGGGTTTCGCCTTAAAGCCGCTTCGATATCCTCACGCCCCCAAACGTCATCTGATTGCAATAGTACATTTCCGAAAATACGGGAAAGATCATCGCTTCTTTTTGGAGTTAATGACTGCGATGTAAAAAACAAGTAGCGTTTTGGCGCAAGTTCTATAATATTTTCCATCTCCTTTCTAGCAGCTTTTTTTAGCGCTGAAAATGTTGACCCCTCATAATGTTTACACTGCAGTATAACTGTCCCTGTACCCAGAGAATGACGACCATCAATACCACCGTCAGGTCCGGGGCCAAATGCAGAAAATCGCTGTCCAGTTTCAACCTGTGCAATGTCACGGCACAAATCTTCAAAATCAATAGGGGAAAGATTTTCTAGTTGGGACATGGTTTTAACGCTTCTTCCAATAATTTACGGCAATTTTCCGCTTTCTGTATTTACTGATAACTACAGGTGCATGTTCTAAAACCTACTATTCAACCAAAGCAATTAATTTCTCTGCCAGCTCAATCAGCTCCGATTTCTCAACCCCGCTATCATCGTACTTTGATTGCTCAATAATTTTTGCGGCACACATAGATGGCCAAAAACGATCAATTACATCGTCAGGCTTCATCCCCACCGCATTTCCAATAATCTTTTTAGCGTCACAGGTATTAGTGAATGTAACCTCTGCTCCAGATTTATCCTTAATCAAGTCTTTGCAGAGATAATTTTCGATCTCACGTTTACGAGTGGAATAGAACGCCCTACCTTGTGCTTCTACTTCAGCTTTACGTTTTTGAATAGACTTAACCTGCTCCGGACTACCGCCAAGATCTGAATCGAGAAAAACGCACCACGGCAACCCCAGATCGTCAGCTAGCTTCAGGGTCACCCAGTGCTTAACATTTCCGCTACCTCCTGTTTGAAGAGGAACTATCCCAGCTTCCTCCAAGCTGGCTGCAATATGTCCAGCATCTCTCAGAGTTGTGGTTGTATGACGCAAGAAGGTTACGTCTGACTTCCCCTCCACCAGTACAACACCTTTGGCACGCTCCATACCGGTTTCTGGCAGTACACCAAGACTTTCGGCAGCTTCTTTCAGCACCGTATCACATGGCATTCTAATTATTGGAGAACCATCGAAATTCTTAGTGACGTAGCGAACGCCTTCAATTGGAATCAATCCGGCCAAGGCAGGCACATGCGTAGTCACCAGGATCTGTCGATTGTCTTGATTGGCTAAATCAAGCAATGCCTTCATCAGCATAATCTGGTAGTTGGGGTGCTGAGATGTCTCAGGCTCTTCAATGGCGTAGATTACTTTTCGATTTGATCCCTCCATGGCTTTTTCAGCCTCCGCACGAAAGAAATTCAAAAGAATTAAACGACGCACTCCGCTGCCGCGTTTGTTAATAGGAATGCCGTTCTCACCATCCAATGTAAAGCTAAACGTCCATTTGGGCTTATCTTTAAATCGGGGCCTTAATTCGTTTGCCAGCTCTGGCGCCATCTCTCGTAACTTCCCCAGTGTTCGATTGGCGACATCGAGTACGCTTTGTTCAATCTGCATTTCGAGGGCAGAAATCTGCTCCTGTAGTGTAGCTTGAGCCTCCTTCACCGCCTGCTGGAGAGGATTTTTGGCTTCAGCGTCGCCATCACTACTTTCGCGGTCAGCTTTAAATAGCGCAAATATCGGCAATTGATCTTGAATTTTAGCCCAAACTGATTTTCCCTCCGTCGACAACCCCTTATCAACGTCCAATAGTGTTTCAGTGAGATTTAGTGGTTGAGCGGCATCTCGAATGGCCTTGCGCCAGTGAGATGCCACGCGTTTGTCGACAACAGCACCTTCAATACCACGATCTTGACCAAGCTTTTTTAATTCCGCAATTTTTAGGCCAAGCATATTGTTTAAATCGTTATCGACGGGATGTTGGCATCGAATGCAGGTTTTATCGGGCTTACCGGATGTGGTTGCTTTGAAGATCTTTACAACTTCAATGCAACCTTCTGTATTAAGCAGTAGCTCATCGGCTAATGTGGTCTCAACATTTTCATCTAGAATGAGGCTATCAGGAAGCTCATCGAATACGCAGGTTATCTCAAAGTGACTTTCACCTGCTTCTAATCGGAAGCAGTTTATGTCGTTTTTGTCCGCCTTAGCACCATCCGTTTCAAAGAATATAGCCAATGCCTCCAATATGGTGGATTTTCCAAAGTCATTTCGTCCCACAATACCAGTCATTGCTTCATCAATAGGTATAATGGTCGTATCTTGATATCCTCTAAAATTGGTCAGCTTAACGGATTTCAAACGCATACATAATTTCCTTATTTAGAGCTCGCAGTACAAAGATTTTGAACCGTTCTTGAGTCCACTTTCTACAGATTTTTATTAAGCGAAAAAAATCCTAATGCCCGCATTGAGTTACGGATTCAGTCGATCGTTGCAACTGGGCACTTTTATCTATTGCCAAGTATCATGAAGCAAGGTCTAAATCTATTCTATATTTCCACTACGTCTCATCACCTCTATAACCCGCGCTGCCTGTTTGCTATCACTCGCCGCCCCATGAACCCCATCCTTGTGTGCCCTGAGATCCTCAACGCCAAGTTCTTTTGTCAACGTGTCTAAAGACGGACCTCTTGAACTACTTTTGAGATCCATGGCCTCCGCCCAAGGAATCGCGGCTTTCTGGCTGCAAAAAACCCCCTGTATGCCTGGCATTTCCAGATCGTACCGCTCAACATGATCAAGCAGGATGGGCCAATCGAAACTCGAGTTATGAATAATGGCCAGCTGATTTTTCAGGTACTCGGCGATCTGGTTCCACTGCGATTCAAAGGATTCAAAGTTGGCTGCTTGCTCATTGGAAATGCCATGTATTGACTGCGCTTCTTCCGAGATGGGTTTGTGCGGTCGCGTTTCAAATTCTACGGATTTAGCAATCTCTCTCTGCCTCACCACCGTGATCCCAAGCGTCACGATGTCCGGCAGGCCATTTTCGTCAGGGAGTCCGGTGGTTTCGGTATCGAGTACGATGTAATCGTCTGGTAGTTGGGTAAAGACCCACAGTAACTCTTTATACATTGCCATCACCTCCTGCCACTGCCGTCCAGGGATTCAACATTCACGACTGACCCCTGTTCATAGTGGTAACGCAGATAACGCCAGTGAATGGCATCCGAGAGTGCCTTGGGACGCATCACCCCATAGCAATCACCTTCCGCTCTTACACTTTGGTAGTGCACGCCGAAGCTTTTTGCATCTCGCAACGCGTACCCGAGCTGTTGCCCTACTGCGTATTCATGGGGGTCGTAGATTGCGTCACCAATCAGGTGTCGCACATCATGCAGGGTTGTCGGCCCAAGCTGTGCGCGGATAACGCGCATTTCCTGGGTGGTTTGTTCGATTCTTGATTCCCGCAGAAAGCGTGCGCTATGAAAAGACGACTCAGCGATGGCCACATCCTCGTCAGCGGTGCAGTAGTAGATACCGAAATCCCGGTTGAAGCGTCCGCCGCGAGCATCGACCGGTGGGTGGGTAAACGCCGCCATGATCCAGGATGCGCCATCGCCGTACACCCGGTCTTCCGGCGGCACCAAGCGAATATCTCCCACTTCATCGCGCAACCTGGGGTTAGTCAGGGACTCGACAGCATAGAGCACGTCCCAATCCTGCGGATTAGAGACGCGTTCAAACAGGTGGATCTGCGGATAGCGCGACAGAATGACCCGATAGACCGGTTCATCTGCCTCGCTACTAGGTAGTGTATCGATATCGATCACCAGCCACCCCGCTCCGAATCGAGGAAATTTCTGACTACGGCCAGGTCCACCACCTGCCCGGCCAGCAACCGATCCAGCGGTGCCGTACCATTGAACAGTGGGTTGTCATTGGGGGTTGCCAGCCACTGATCGGCCAGACCCTCGTCAGGCAACAGAATCTCCAGGGATTTGTAGATACCCAGGATATAACTGGCCCGTTCCAGCAGATCCCGCGTCAGCTTGGCCTTCTCCGGCTGGCTCTTCCAGTTGTAGAGGGTCTTCTCGTTGCTGAGCCCCAACAGGGTCATCTGCTGGGCGCCAGTCAGACGCCACTGGCTGAAAATACGAAAAATCGCTGGCAGCAGGGAACTGGTGACACTGGAACCACGTTGCAGCAGTTGTTCGGCTTGCGCGATCATGATTACCTCCTGAACAGCATTTAGACTGTATATTTACAGTGCTCAAATACAGCCTATCAAACTGTAATAGTACAGTCAACTGTGTCAGAGATACTTTTTGAAGGTGCTAGCCGTGATGGTCACAGCGAAGGCGAAGGCCAGAGCGAACGGCAAGATGATCCAGGACGGGTGCAAGCTGAACGGTAGCGCCAGGTACAGCACCCAAGCCATGATGATCAGTGGTATGGCGGCTTTCTTGGCGTAGTGGTAGACGAAAGAGCTTTCCCTGCCGCCGCCCCAACGCCGCAGGTCCCTCCGCACCAGTCCATCCACCAGCGCCACCAGCGTGAAAAGTCCAAATACTGGTGTGGCCAGAGCAAGAATAGCCAGGCGTACCGCGAAGACCTGGGTGATTTGCATCCCTGCCAGAACAAAGTCAGCTACCGGTCGGTAAAGCCGATGGAGCACCGGGCGCACGCCGGATTCTTCAATAGATGGAGCCTGCGTAATCCACTGGAGGAGATCGACAAACCCGGTCCACTCAAAGGCGAAGTAGTAGAAGCGCTCCGACAATTCACTGGCGAACTGCATGGGATGTTCGGTCAACCAACTGCGATGAAAGTCCGCGCCGAGGAACTGCAACTCATTCACCAGCATCTGCCGGCTATGCGCTAGACCCTGTTCCTCCCACCAGAACACCATGCCAATCCACTCGATCAAAACGGAGAAGACCAGGGAGAGCAATAGCCATTTAAAGCACTGGGCGATACCGGTGAGAATCCGGGAGAACATGCCCGGGCTTGCGACAGACCGGCGGGGATCGGCTGGTTCCGCCATCTTAAGGTGAATCGACCTGTTCAGATGAATCCGATGTGGTCTCAGACACCGCGTGCCACCAGTGATCGGTCACCCGATACCAATGATCGTTGGTGATGTAGCTGCGCCGCATCGCGTCGGCCATCGCTTCAAAATCGCTCGGTATGGCGGCATCCCCACGGCTATCCGGCAAGGGAATACGGATTTTCCAGAGCTGACCGCCCTCCAATAGCGCGAAGGCCTGCCCTTTGGGTAGCGTGACCATATCAGCAGCGGTCAGCATGGGCACTTCCGAGACACTGATCCGATCTTCGTTACGGGACTTGAAGTCGACACCAGACCCGGGATCCGATGAATCATCGACGCCGGAAACACTCATCAGACTGAACACTTCGACCCTGGGCAACTGTTCGGTCAGCATGTCTGCCGTGTCTAGCTCCTTCACCCGCAGCATTAGCATCGTATTGAAGTTACCGGCCACCTGACCTGCCTTGGCCTTGCTGCCAATCCGCGCCTCCACATCCGACCAGGTCTGGGTGTAGGCCGTTACCTGAAACCCAGCTCCGCCCGCTTTGTTCAGCAACGGTACGAACTCATCACCGATCAGCTCATTGAACTCGTCGGCATGTAGGGAGATGGTCGGTAGTGTGGACATGGAGGACTGTCCGGGGCCGTGTCCGGACGCGTCCAGATCGCCGCCCCGCGCGTGTCCAGCCTGTTCGGACGCCACGCCGTGTTTGTAAATATGGCCCGCCACTGACACGAGATCTGCAAACATGGAATTGCCCACCGCACTGGCCACCGTAGTATCGGTGAGTGCATCAAGCCCCACGTAGACAATCCCTTTGCGGCGCACCACATCCATCCATTCGAAGATGGGTCGTGCATCCTGCTCGTCTTGATAGTCCGGAGATATCAAGGCGGCGATGGTGCCGGTCGTGAGTTTTTCCATCAGCGGGCCGACGGAGCTGACGATCTTATCGAAATAAGTCTTGTCGTACTTGAACGCGGAAATAAGGCCATCCAGGACGGGGTCGTAGATGACCCTCTCCTGCAACAACCGCATGCAGGCGATGGCTTCCATCGACCTTCCGCGCAGTGCATTGGGCAGATTGCGCTCCTTGATATCCGCTGCGCGTTCTTCGACCAGAGACGCCCAGGCGTCGATGCCTGCAATCGCCGCACAGTAGCCCGCATACTCCACAAACAGCGGTTCGATGTCGTTGATGTAACGGCGGATCTGTTGATAGTCCGGTCGACGTTTCAGCGCCACCAACGCTCGGGCAATAATATTGACGAAGCGCCAGGCGAACTCTTTGAATGCGGCAGAGTTACCCTCGTTGGGCAACTGGTTGGCAATACGGGTTGCGACCTCGGTAATACGGGAGAAATTCCCTATAGCGTTGTAGCGCGCCGATAGCTCCGGAAAACCCAAATGAAACAAATAGAAATCGTCCAGACGATCGGCACGCTTGGCTTCGGCATAGATGCGGCGCAACAGATCTGCATCGCCTTTGGGGTCGAAGACAATCACCACATCCCCGCGGTGGATGTCCTGGGTAATCAGCAGTTCCGCTAATCGTGTCTTCCCGACCCGGGTGGTGCCTAACACCAGTGTGTGTCCGACCCGTTCACCCAGATCCATCCACACGGGTTGCTCATGGGGTTCAACCGCGTGTAGAGCGGGCTTGCCGCCCACTGGCGGTAACGGCGCCAACAGGTTCCAGCGGGATCGACTGCGCAAGAGCCTCGCCAATAAGGTCAGCCCCGGTATCGACTCCCAGGCGACTTCCTTTTGCCGCGCCCAATGGTAAAGCGCACCCGGCTGAACGTAACGCTGAACCTCGGGTTTCAGCGTGTCGCGTAGCCGCTGCGTGTGTTGCTGGGTCCAGCGAAAGCCTTTGCCCAGAAATAGTTTGTGCTGACTGACAGGGACCCGATCGGCCGCTATTCGATACTCGGGTAAGCGTTTCATGTGACGCTGATAGCGCAACACACGCCAGGCTTGATGGCCCCGCCAGAGACCAAACCCCCAAAAAGCCAGGCTGCTGGCGGCAGCAATACCCGGCGGCATCATCAGGGCCCACGGTGCAAGCAAGGCCAGTAAGCCTGCGGCGATCGCCGTGAAGCAGGACCATAACTCGACCGGCGGGCGAAGCAACGCCTCCATAGGATGGGCGCTCATTGCGTGATGCCGTCGCGGGTAATGAGTACCGGATACCGATCAATACCCAAGGCACTGGCCAAATCGCTGCCAGATCCGAGTGTGATGGAAAGGCCCTGTGAGATTTCGGCGACATGCCGGACATCTTGCTCGGTGTCGGCTTGCACCAGCATCCCCACCGCACCAAGCGATATAAGGGTGTCTCGATGGGTTGCCAGCCACTCCAGCGATACCCGGTCGGAACCGATCAAGAAAAAGGGACGCGGATTGCCCTGTGCCAGACGCTCTTGGACACCAGGTTCGAGTTGCCTTCCTGCAAGATCGCCGACCAGCAGGCCGGGAGAACGTACCGGTAGTAAGTTGCCGAGCGTCGCGCCAGTTAACACATTCTGGTCAGCTGAATCCGCAGCAGTGCCCGGGTGGTCCGGCAGTACTTGATCCGACACAAAGGGCTTCAGTAGGGGCGCTATCGGTTTCGTGTGACCCGTATCATAAATAATAGTCAACTCGGCGATTGCCGATACACTTGCGAACGCACCTACGAAGACAACAAGTAGAAACTTGGGCAAACAGTGACGACTAGGGATATTCAAACCGACCCTCCGGTTCAATGTCGGCATGCTGCGTCAAATATTGTTGGACGCGACTGGCGTAAGCCTGCGCTCTCGTGCGATCGTTGGGAGCGTGGTAGCAGCCAGCAGTCTGCATCCAGTTAGCATGCTCACTAAGGCAATCTCGCAGAATCGCCGCCGCGACGCGCAAATTATGGTAGGGATCCAGTGCTTGCCATGCTGAACCCAGTGCGGCGCGATGGTAGCGCCAGTTGATTTGCATTAACCCGATATCGACAGAACTGTTCGTGTGTATCAAGGCCGCTTGCAGCACCTGCAATGCTTCTTGTCTTGAGGTGAAATAGTGTCCTTCACCATTAATATTGAGCGCCCAGGGCCAGGGACGGAACCGACCTTCGCTGAGTGCGCTCTGCCCGCTCTCAGTCAATGCCACCGCGTAAAGCAAAGCCGGGGGCAAATCATACTCAATCGCCACTCGCTGATATCCGGCCGGTATGGACTGGGCCTCGAAGACGAGGGACCCACACATCAGGCCGATAATCCACGCGACAATGGATTGACGATGCATCGTGATGACCTTCAGAATCGCCATGCAGGCAAAGGCGTGAACTGGTCCCCCCTGCGTAACACGAGCACGGGTAATGCTTGACCGTCCTGCCCAGTGTGCGCGGCGACCCTGTCGCGCGCACCCGCGTCGACATTCAGCGTAACCTTGTGTTCTTTGACCCATTGCGGACTGATCTGTTTCGACGCTGCCCATTCGCGTATCAGGGATTCCTCACCGGGGGACACATTGATCAGGTACACATCGATGCCGGAGAATTGCGCTAACTGACTGACGAGACGCTCAAGTACAGCATCGCACGTCGAACATTGCGTGTCGGTAAAAAACAGCACGCGGTCGGTGGGCTGCCACGCCAATTTTTCTAACGCCTCAAGATCTGTCTTGTGGGCATTCAGCATACTGGCGTCAATAAGTAAACCATTGGGATATAAACGTCGCTGGGCTTCATCGTACGCGCGTTGAAATGCCAAAATACGCTCGGCGTCCTCACGCATCATTATGGCCCATTGCTCGGCGTACCGCCGCCGCTCTTCGGTACTCCGCGAGTGAATACCGAGGACTTCTATGGGGGACAAGGTTGCGGCACTCACACTCCCGCGAATACCCTGCTTCAGCACTTCATAACGCTGCCATTCGTTATCATCCAAGCCCCACCGTGCAGCGCGGGAGGTCTGATGGTCCAACTGCTGTGTTGCAGATGCTTCGGTCGTATGTCGTGTAGACACTTGTGAATTCGATTGTTCTCCCGCTCCGGCGAGAGTGGATAAGGCAGTAAGGATAGCGCACCCGACAATCCGAAAAACACGGCCGCGTCCTCTGGCGCTACTGTTCATCGTCAATGACCCTCTGGTCGAGTGGGATAGTGAGATCACGCTGGGTAATGTGACCGCCCCATGGATCACAGAACTGACCCGAGTGTTTGCGAGTTACTGGGTAAACTTTCGATTCCGATGAAACATTGGAAGAATCTGCTTGATCCTCACGCTTGCTATCTCCTGCTCCAAAAGCCATTACAGCAAACAGCACGAGAGCGACTAAAAAGACGTCCATTACAGCTCTCCTTGTGCCTGTGAAGAATTCTGTACTGTGTTACAACGCTCAAATGACACCAGACGATGTACCGGGTCCTGAACGATGTGAAACTCAGGGCCAACCATAAGTGCTAGCACCTCTTTCAGCGGCATCGGCCCTAGTCGTCGATGGCCTGCGGGTAACGGCAGTTTGAGCATCGAATGTATCTCAGGAGGAATAGCGGAGTCGGCGGCGAGGCGGTAGCCCGAATCACGCAGAATCCAACGCAACGCACCACCGAGGCTGGCGATGTTATTGGGTATGGAGACGGCTACAGTCGCAGCAAGCAGATCACGCTGCTCCAACGTCGGCCCAGCTGTCAGTTCTGAATAGCGATCAACCTGGGTGACGTTTTTGCTCGAGGTTATGGGTTGCGCTGCTGCCAGCACTCCATTGTGTGCTATCGCAACAGCCAGACCGCCCAACAGCATCAACCTTTGCGTAGAGAATAGACGATGGATTCGCATGGTTTGGCCCTAGCTATGGTGAGGAGCCTCATGATCGCCAAATCGTTCGCGTGCGTGAATGCGTAATCCATGCTCGGGGTGCTGTGCTTTTTTGGGTGACTTATCGCCCAAGATACACAGCACTGATCTGTTCGCGAACATGGCCTAATTCGCGGCTGATGATCAATCGCGCTTGATGATCCTGCTTTCTTTGCTCTGCATTTAAACTCTTTGCGACCGGCCCACCCGCCGCAGGGCACGCCCACCCCGTCAACCGTTGATAGCGAGATTGGGCATAGGCGTGACGTAGTCCGTGCAGCTTCGACAGTCCAGCCAGGGTAGTATGACGTTCGTAGGTGCGCAGTTGCTGAATGTAGTTCTTTTGCGGCGGAATCAAGGAACCGGTTCCCGCCAGACGGTGGGCTCGATTCAGCGCGGTGCGCTGCTCCTCGGTGAGCAACGGCACGATCCGCGATTTGCCCCCTTTCGTCCAGGATGCCTTCAGGCGAACATGATCGCCCTGATCGGCATATGCCGGTATGAATTTGATTGCCTCCTCCCGGCGCAGGCCAAAGACGCGCTGCAACTCCAGGCTGACACGCACATGGTCATCTCTGATACTCGCCAATGTGTCTCTATCGACAATAACGGCCTCGGAATCGTTGCTAACGAATTGCCGGTCGGGAATGCCATAGAAGCTATTCGATCGCGCCACCACATTGGACCGACCCACTTTGGCAGCCCACCAGCGCAGGCAATTCATGCGATTTTTAATGGTGCCGGCCGCCATTCCATCACCTAACCAACGCTTCACCAATGCATCAACGTGCTTTGGTTTTAATGACTGCGCGGTCATTCGTCGGTACCCCATTTCTTGCAGTTGATTCGCGATTTGATTGAGAATACGCGCCCGGTTAGCCTGCGTGCTGTAGCTGCCATCCCGATTGCGCTGACACATTTGCTTCAATTGGTAGTTCAGGTCTTTCATCGTGTACTTTCCAGTCTGGTAAGTGTTTATGACCAACCAGCAGGCGCGTAGCCTGACCGGGTCCGCTTACGCGGATGGGTCAAGGGACACTACTCCCCGTTTGACCTGATAAGCCTGGTCACAGGCAACCTGGCTGCTCTTCTGATGAAGATGGTGCCGGGTAAACCAAATGGGCTCAAAAGCCCACATTCGATGGTGAGTGTTTCACCTCCTTTTAAATAGGCGGAACCATCAGTCCGCGTGTTGAAAAAACCGTCAGTAGGACGGCACGTTGGGTTTCGGCTACTTGCGAGCCGGGTTTGAAATGGCTAATGCCACGGTGAAGGGAGGACGAACGTCCTGTTGTTGAAGACCCATTGAAGATGAGCTGCAGTTTTCACTGTGCGCCTTGCAAGCTCTGAGGGCGCTAGTGCTGTTTTTTGCCATTTAAGATGGCGAGGGCAACTCCCCCCATCCACGTTACCGCCGTGGCCGCGTTTTGTTCTGCTTTCAATCAATGGCCATCAGTATAGTCAGACCGAATTCGCCGTGAACTCAACAATCCGAGCGCAACCCGTTGTCGTTCGGTGCTCCGCCGCCCTCGTCACTACCCCGCTTCGCTCTGCAGTGACGAGGGCTTCGTTCGTATCAACTGCGACGCCAGGTCTTCGACCTGTCATGGCAGTCGAATAGGCCGCAGTGGTTACAGTGGAACCAGCGGCAAAGCGTCAGGTGGTGCCTTAGTGACATATCGCGGAAGTCAACGGAGCTGGAAGGCGGAGCAGACGAAAGAGAGAGGCGCCACTTTATCCCAAGTGGCCAGGGCAAGGAGCCGATTCACATCGGCGACATTAATCTTCGTTGGGCAGCATGATGGTGACAACAGGTTCTCCGGCATCACCGGGACCCACCATCAGTTTCAAGGCAACCTCCTGAGCTTCCATCGTGCAACCATCACTGGGTACCCGATACAACGAGAAGCGCAGTCGATCACCAGAATCAGTGGCCGTGCGTATGGCAACAAATGCCATGAATAACACGTCCCACAAGCGACCGGACTCATCCTGATGCATCTGACTCCGGCTATCTTGTTCAGTCCAGGAGACACAATCACACCATGCCGCATGTGTTAGGGCCACCGGCCACTTGAAACCAGCTTCCCGCGCCATATTGGTAACATCGACCAACATACCGTCTTCAATTGCCTGTGCTCGGCTGTAGCATGAGATGACAGGACCAAAGACCTCTTCCAATGAAGCGTTCTCTGTATTTTTCATAAAGTTTCTCCCTGAGGATATGATTTAATATTTCAGGGAGTCCCTCCTTCCCAAAGGGAAGAAGCGTCTCCCCAATGGGTTGAGTAAATGGTGATTTAAAGCAGTCCGCGCTCTGCGAACGACAGTGACTCACCGGCTGTGACGATGAAATGATCCAGCACACGTATGTCCACCAATGCCAGTGCATCTTTCAGCCGCCGGGTAATCGCCTCATCCGCATGACTGGGTTCGGCGACACCACTGGGGTGATTGTGAAAAAACATCACCGCGGCGGCATTGAGGGTTAGCGCCTGCTGCACCACCACGCGGGGGTACACTGCTGCACCGTCAATCGTTCCCTGGAACAGCTCAGCCGTCTCGATCACTCGATGCCGGTTATCCAGGTACATGCAACCAAACACTTCTGCTTTCCGGTCGGCCAACAGCACCCGCAAATAGTCGCGAGTGGCGTTGGGACTGGGCAGCTCGAGCCCCGGTCGATGCAGGTCCCGCAGAACCGCAAGAGCCAGCTCCATTAGAGACTGCTTTTCAACGTCGTTGAGCGTTGCGATCTTCAGCGTCGCCAAACGGTTTTTAGGATTCACCTTTGCAGGCGATGATTTCGAGGCCATGACTGGTCTCCTTCGATGGTGCGGGGAGACCAGTCCCGCGAGGAAGTGGTTTCCTCGCGAGATTGAAAGATTGGCAGCATCGGTAGATGCTGCCAGGGATTGTGGTTAGGCGATGGCATCTCTGGCGACAGGCGCCAGAAACGGTTGTCCGTCGACTTTGATCCACTGGAATCGCAGCAATCGGGACTTCAGACCAATGCCTGTTGTGCCGGCACGTTCACCTTGTTTAAAGGTGAACGCTTCTGCCTGCAAATCGCTGAGGTGAAACCCCACCAACACTTTCATGTCGGCTTCGACTGCAGGCATCAGCTGGCGCACCAGATCCTTCGCTTCTTCGCCCGATACCACACAATCAAAGTGCGTATGCTGGACGTTGTCGGCTGGCCCTCGCAGTGCAGCGATGGTGACACTGAGAAACGGAGATCCGTTCTCGGGTGTCACTTCGCGTACACGGTTGAGGTAACCAATCCCATGGATATCAAGATCGAAATACTTCGGTTTTTCAGAGGTAGTTTGTCTACTGGTCATAACACATTCTCCTTGAACATAATGAACTGCCAGGGAACGCGATTCCCTGACGGGAAGGCGCTTCCCGACAGGGTGAGTAAAATCAGGGCAAGCCCTGACAATGGATTGACGGTAACCCGCAGTATCGCTTCCACAATCCGACGATACTTGTTGCCACTGAGACCGCAGTGACCACGTATAAAGCCTTTAGAAACCACCCGCTGTGTCATCACAGACATATTGGAGGTATTTGAGCATTCCTCGTGCATTCGCAAAAACTGCGTGGTCGGGTATCGTTTGGTTCGGGAACCAGTTGGCTATATCGGTTGCGAGCGCGGCACTGCCACCACCCACGAATAGCACCCGATCAAGTTCGACACCCAGTCCTAGTTTGCGCCGGGTCTCGGCGTAGAGCAGCTCCACCAGTTCTCGCTTCGCAGCAGCCACCATGGCCGAGATATCATGATCCTTGCCATGCAGGCGTAATCGGGAGCTGTCCACCGCCTTGGCGATACTCTGCTCACCCAGTTCGCTCACATCGAAGGTTTGCTGAATAAGATCAGCGACCCGGGACTTCACATTCAGCATGCCCCGGTTGAGGGACCCGGACGAGCCGTGAACGATGCCTTGATCTTGCACCACCACAAAGTCCGTCGTGCGCCCGCCAATATCAACGATAGCGATGGGTGCACTCAATCGATCACCATCCAGTGTTACACCATCGGCCTGCGTTACGATGACATGGTCATACCAGGCAGCAAGCGCTTCGGGAATCACCTCATGAAAGGCAACACTGGCACTCAAAATGGATTTGCCCGGTTTTGCGCTGTTCGGCTTAGGTTCAACCGGTAGTTTCAGACTCTCGCACTTTCGATCAATATCCCGTTGACGCCGTTGGCCGTCGTGGCGGTAGTACGCAGAGACAGGTAAGCCCGTCACAAGATGAATGGAACGGCCCGACAAGCCCGCCTGCTGGAAGGCGTGCTGTACAATCACGCGATTGAGGGCAGAACCGGGGTATTCGTCGAACTGTGTCGCCTCACCATCGACGGCACCCACCGAGTAAACGGTTCCACCGGTCTCGTACTCAAAAATCCGTTGCTCCTGCTCTCGAATCCAGGTGACACCAGCAGAGCCAATTCGCGCTCTGGAGGGTGCACTAAACAGCCGCCCATCGGCTAACGCCACCTTGGTATAGGCATACCCGTCATCGAGACCTACCTGAACCACAGACATAGGATCCGAGGTCAGTTGCGAAGTCTTGTCAGCCTGGGTTGGCTTAGTATCGATGCGTTCTGTCACAGTCTATTTCCTCGAAATCAATCCCTGTACGCTAATGGCCCATAACGCTTCGCAGCTGCGCAAACGGCTTTTCACAATGAGCATTGGGGCTACTCTGGGCGTTTTCAGCGCATTGCTGGCCGCCAGACCCGGGTGATGCATCACTTTTGGAACTACGTACACCACTGCGCGTCGCAGGCATACGCCAATGTAAAAATCGGCGATCGGCACCATCTTGCTGAGGGATCGGCGGTGCTTGCGATTTGATAACCTGACACTCTGTATTGAATCCAGTCATCAGCAAGCCTCTTAACCAATCTTTTCGCCGCCGCTGCGGCAATCGCTGTAAACGATTGAGAATCATCGCCTCCAGGGGAATACGCGTATCGAGAATGATATTCAGGCGCTGTTGAGTCGCGGCTAGCATGGCAGCTATCCATCCTGGCAAGCAGGACGACAAGTCGCACTCGCGCTCTGGAATGTGACGGGGCGTAGCGAAGGTAGTTTCTCACCGTCGAGTATCTCCTGTGGCAAGTCCCCCATACATTCACGCGCTTTCGCTGCTCGCGCGGTGCCTTGATGTATGTCGCTGCGACTGATCTCCAGATACTGGTAGCTTTGGGGCAGTGCAAATACGCGCCGCAGCCACCGGCCACTCCCACTCACCTGTTCAGCGATGTCCGTCGGAAAATCCATGCCCAAATGTCGGACTGTCATCCAGGCGCACATCACGCGGTCATAGTCAGCAAGCATCTGCGCCGCCCGAAAAGCATAAGGATTGGCAAACTGTAGCGAAACTCGCTGGGGTCGACTCGACTGCGCAAAGGCCACGTCGAAGCACTCGACGCTGACCAGCACGGCCTGAAGTTGTTCCTGCAAGCGATGTAACTGCGAACGCGCATCACCAATACTGGCTTCCACCTTGATCAGCCACCAGTCGGCGAATGGGTCATCCGATCGGATGGCTTGCCAGAGCACCTTCAACCGCTCTGCAAAACCAACCAGGCCCATAATCGCCGGCTTGCCTTCGCCGCCACGCCTCCCCCGGATCAAGCTTTGTGCCTGATAGGTCTGGACGTTCAACCAGACCTCGCCACGCAACGCGCCGGGACCCGTTCTATCCGGTTGATCAACAGGCTGTTCGCGAGGGAGGTCGTCATGAGTATTCATCAGCGCGGTTCCTATCAATTTTTCACCACGCTATGAACCCACGAATCCCTCCCGCCGACCACGGAGTATCTCGCCAAGTGCCGTGGAGGTTTACGTCCTGCTATGAGGTATTGGTCCTTCAAACTGGTGACAGTGGAACCACCTCAAGAATGGCGTTCTATCCGCGCTTCAACAACCGGACGGCAGGCAGAGGGGCTGAATCAGGAATCATCCTTCGCATTGAATGAGAGACGCAGTTTGGCAATTTGTTCGATGCCATAGGCCCGCGAGCGTTCACGTTCCTCAGCCTTGAGTGCCTCTTGCTGTGGATCCACAGGAGGCGGAGCTGACTGGGCACGAGACAATCGGCCTTCAGCCACCTTGATGCCGAGATTGGGTATAAATTCACCCTTGTCCGCGGCCTTGCACAGCGAATGCAGGAAACGCAATTCGTCGTAGACCGGTTTCATCCCTCTTTGCTCTGAGTCCAGCCGACCCTGCAACTCATCCAAGACAGACTGACGAGCCTCGGGGGCGATCATGCCAAGGTAACGATCTGCCAGCAGTCTCTGGTTTTCGGACAGCCGGGGCGGATAAATCAGGGGTTTATCAGAAAATGAGCTTGCTGCCGGTAAAGCACTCTCGTTGCTGTTGGCATTCTGTGTCGGGGTTGTTGTTGTAGTTGTTTTATAATTACTACTACAACCACTACTGTAGTGTACTTTTTCCTCCGTCTTTGAATTTTGGTCACGGTCACCGGCCCCGCCAGATCTCTGAGGCGACGGCTGTTTAAGTCGGTTAACAGATGCGCCGGTGAAGGCGAAGTAGCGACTCGAGCCGTCTGTGTTTTTTCCTTTCTCTGCCAGAAACTGCGCCGCACGCAGACGACGCTCCGACCCCGCCTCTCTTTCCGCAAGGTTTTGTCCGTCCCGAATGGTTTCATCCAGACTGTCTGATATGCCCTGCGCAACGAGACGCACACGTCCGTGGTGATGTTGCTGAGACTGACTGACAAATGCCATATAGGCATCGTCAAGATGCAGGGCGTCAACCAGCGGCAAGGGCTCGTCGTGCAGAACATAGATGTTGCCGGTAAAGCGGCCAGATTTTTGACGTAGCCTGGCGTATAAGGTTAGCCAGCGGGTGAGCCGCAATATCGCAATCGCCCGCGATACGGTTGACGTTGAGGAAACGTTAGTCTGGTTAGCAATGGTGTCGTAATCCGGGAAAGCCGTTCGTCCTCCGGTTTCTCTGGCGTGAGACATAATGACCATCCACACCACTTTGTCTACCGGCTCCAGGATGGGATCCTGAATCACCATGGCGGGAACCGCCTGGTGCCAATTGCCCACAAATAGCATAGCGTCGGACGACGCTACCGCACCCTCACCTTTGAATTCCGCAATGGTTGCTTTGATTAGGGCATCGAGGGCAACTGTTTCCGGTCGCGGTACGGCATCATCATGGGCCATGCTCGATAACCTGATTCGCTCCGGCGCCTGCCATAGGCTCGCCGTATGCCTCCCACCGTTGCACCAGTGCCCAAATACACCGTAGCGCGATGTCCGTCTCGTGGTAGAGACCGAGATAGTCTACTGCCGCCAGCGGGGCTTCCGCACACGCCTGAACCCGTTCCTGCCAGGCATACCACAGTGTATGGGTATCGGTCTCATCGAGCTCAGGCGGTCTTCCCACAGAGGGCGCGAGCGTCAGCACTCGACGCCATCGCGTGTACTCACGTGAACTCATCCCAAACAACTGCTGCATCATATCCAAGGGGGCATCGGCCACTATCAGCGTGCGCTGTAGCTCTTCGGATTCCCGCTGATGGCGCAGGTGTGCCAGCATGGGCCAGAACACCTCCCTGTCCAGGTCTATCTTCAGACAATGCACGCGGAGCGCATCGGCTCGATACAGGTCAGCCAGGTTGATCCCCTGTAAAGCATCCAGCTCCTTGGGACCGAAATTCATGCTTCGCAGGGCCTGCTGGTCACCTTCGGCCAAGCAACGGACCGCGTATAGGAGAACGGCAGAGGTGAGATCCGCTTCCTTATTAGATGACATCAGCTGTCACCTTCCGCGGTGTCCCACAACGCCAAGCCAGCATCAAAGGCACACCGTTTTAGCGTACGATAAGTCTCCATCATCTGCAGCAGAAGCCGCCAATCCTCGGGATTGAGCTGCTGCCAAAACTGGCAGCCCATGTGACCAGGGTCTAGCGTCCAAACATTGCTAAACAACAACTCCGCATCCTGCGATGCCAGTGCCCGGTGCAATATCGAGGACTCGTCAAGGTCATTCAGGAGGACATCCACGGGAGCCGCGGTAACCTCCGAGCAGGCTGCCAGTTGCCACCACAGTAAGGACACCATTGCGAGCATCTCCTGATCCAGTGTTTCCGTCAGTTCCGCGGGCGGGACATCGGTCACTAAAAAACCCATGCCGTGATCTTCAAGTGGTATGACGCGATCGCCCAAGCCATGATGTTCCGCCAAGCGCAAAGCGGTGGCATACAGGTGGCGGCGCAATGAGGGAATATCCAATGACTTCAGGTCTCGAGTACTCGTTACACTTTCGGCAGAGCCCTCGGTGGTGTTACTCAAGTTGTCCGGTGATTCACCTTCTTCAATTACTGGGCCTGCTGGCGCAGTTTGATGGGACGGCGACGTGTAGGCGGTTGTGCTTTTACCCGACGCTTCACTCGAGGCCACTAGCTTGTTTGGCTCGTCCTTTGGCTGCGCGTCATCGCAGTCTTGTTCGGGAGTGGAGGGATATTCAAATGGGCGGCCTGCCAGGCAGGCTTCAATTTCGAGATGGATGATGTGTTCACTCTGCTCTGACTCCACTGCGATCTCATGTTGCAGCGCATGGCGCAGTGGTTGGATATCCCACTCACTGCCATCGTAGCGCCGACACAATTCAGCGAATACATCATCAAACAGGCTTTCATCGCCCAGTTGGCGATGTAGCCAGATGTGGCGAGCCGCACGCTCCAAAGCCCGAATCTTTTCTATCTGAGGGCGACCCAGGCCGGCACTCAATGCGGTTGGCATCACCGGCCACAGTGTCTGAACGGCGTACCCCATTTTAGAGATCATACTGTGACCGAGGCTGAAGCCTCGCTCCCTGAACAGAGTTTCCAGTTGCCGCTGTGAAAGAGTCTCCACGGACAGTTCCGCTTCGAGCAACGATTTGGCGTCAAACACGGCATGCGCTTTATCGATAAAGGGCAGACTGCCGCGCAGTTCATTCTCCCGCAGGTGCGCGAACAACAATGCCGACTCCTGGGACCAGCCTCTGACCACACAATCTATCCAGTAAAACTGCTCTTCCCCTGTCTCCTCGTACAATTCTTTAAGGATACTCAGCCGGGTATTGCCCCCGGCATGAAGCACATAGTCAGCCGCGCCGGGTTCCTGCGAGATCACTAGCGGCTGATCCAGACCGCCGGCACGGATAGACGCTTTGATACGGTCATACTCCGGGTTTTGCTGACGGCGGGGATTGCGCCCGTAGTGGTGAATACGGGTGACCTCGATGCGTGTGGCAACGACATCGTCGGATGTGGACGCAGCGGTCGTGGACGATCGATTATTCTGTGGCATCGACGTCACACACCATTGCAGGCCGTTGCTGCGCTTCTTGTTCCTCTACCCCATAGAAGATTTCGGGGTGGCGGACCATTGAAGCGCGAGGCACAGGGTGAAGTCGCCCCCCCGATGCTTCTGCAACCAGTCTCGTCGATTGTTCGATTTGAGTCGCCAACAAGGGGCTGGCGTAGCGGTGGTTGCCCGCGATCTGGTAAAGGTAAGACACCGAGTCATTGCAGGCGACGGCGACTTCTGCTCGCTCCCTCTTCGTTGCCATCTTGAGAAAATACTTTAGCTCCATGCGAATAGACATTAGCACTGAGCAAATTGGCGAACAAGCTAACGTGATATTTTTTTGTTTATCATTTTGCTAAATTTTGCTAAACTACCTCAATGACAAGAAAACATATCCCTATTCGACTCAAGAACCTTGAGGCTCTAATTCGCGAAGCGGGTTCGGCCGTGCGCCTGGCGCGTGCCGCAGGAACCAACAGCTCCTACCTCAGCCAGGTACGCAATCAGCTCCCAACCAAGAAAGGAACTCCGCGCGCAATCGGGGATGATCTGGCGTCCAAATTAGAGGCGGCGATGAACAAGCCTCCAGGGTGGATGGATGAGGAGCACCCTACTGGCCCAGATCTGACAGCCGAGCGCGACGAATCCAATACAGGCAGTCAGCATCGGTTAATACCGTGGGACCAGGTCGGCAAGGGGCACGATATTTCAGAAGACCTGCCACCCCCATACGGCACAACGCTTTTACGGTGTCCCGTGGAATGTAGCCCGGAGACCTTTGTGCTGCGCGTGCGCGGCGCGAGCATGGAGCCCAAATTCCGGGAGGGCGAATTGATTTTCGTTGACCCACAGGCACCAGTCGAACACGGTAAGTTTGTCGTGGTTCGGCTGGAAGAGTCCAATGAGGTGACGTTCAAGCAACTGATCCTGGAGGAAGGCAAGAAGTATCTCAAAACGCTCAACCCGGACTGGCCCAATCGCATTATTGCGGTGAATGCAGACACCCCTATTTGCGGTGTCATTATCTTCAAGGGAGAGGCGGTCTGAACGGCCTCACCTCCCTAGGCAATACACGTAAAGAACCCAGTCAGTGGGATTAAACCATGACATAAACATAGTGGACAGGCTTTTCACTGCAGACAGCCACACTCCTCAGGACCGCTAAAACCATCAGATGATCTGGCAAGATGTTTATCACCATGCTAAACATTCTCCTTTGCCAAAATGATTTGCACGATGCTAATGTTCAGTTATCACAACCACACAATTTTCAGAGGTGCCGTCAGGGGCAACAGAAACAATCAATGGATGCTGGAACCCAAAACCGCCCAAGCAAGACATTAATAAATCGAAAAACACTTCTGGCGATGATCCCACTGTCAGATCGTGCCATTTTCAACATGGAAAAACGCGGCGACTTTCCCCGCCGAATCGTACTAACAAGTCGCAATGTTGCGTGGGACCTGGCCGAGGTCGAGGATTGGATTGAGTCGCGCATAGAGTCTGAGGATCCAGCACACCGTCCTGGATTTACTGCCGCTTCATAGTCCAATCGTCAATCATATCTGCCCAATCTTGTAACATCGCCGCTCGCTGCTCCCGGTACTCGGCTTTGTTATAGATCGCCCGCACGCCTTTCTGCTCGTGCGCAAGACACTTTTCAATCCAGTCGGTGTTATACCCAGCCTCGTGCAGTAGTGTGCTGGCGGTGCGACGCAGGTCATGAGGACCGAATTTCCCAAGCGGTTCATCATTCTTTTGTGCCGCCTGGTAGGTCAATGCTAGAACGCGATTCATCGTTGCTGCACTCATAGGTAAGTCCGAATCATACCGAGAGGGAAGTACGAATTCAGAACCGCCGGCAAAGGTCTTGAGTGCGATAAAAATATCCAACGCCTGACGAGACAGAAACACCAAGTGCGGATTGCGTCGTTTCATGCGCTCTTTTGGAATCGTCCAAAGCGCTTCGCTGAAACTGACCTCCGACCAGGTAGCGTTGGACAGCTCGGACTTCCTCACCATGGTCAGCAACAGCAACTTTATAGCAGCTCTATATTGAGGCGACGTTCCAACTCGGTCCATGTACCGATACATCAGACCAATCTCTGGAGGACTCAAAGCCCGATCGCGAGGTTCAAACCTGGCGATACTGGTAGGCCGAACCAGCTCCGCAGGATTCTCTACTTTCTGTCCGCGCTCAATCGCCCAACGATAGACCTGCATTACCACCTCTCGGGCGTGAACTGCTGTTGCTGGCGCCCCTCTCTCTACTATGGCATCGGTTACAGTCCGAAGATCCTCATGCGTGATCTCAGATAATTTCTGATTGCCAAAGCGCTTCTTCAATTCACGGTTGTAGACTGACTTACGCATGTCACGCGTCGAATCAGCCATCTGATAGCCACGCATCCATTTCTCGGCCCATGCACCAAACGTTTCGGCATCCTTTACGCGCGTCTTGTCGCGTGCTTTTTCCCTGGCTGGTGACTTCCCTGCCGCAATCATCTTCTTTGCTTCGCTGACGCGTTCTCGCGCTTCTGAAAGCGTGACGCCACGCTTGCCATACCGGCCTATCGTCAGCGTCTCCTGTCGACCGCTAATCGAGTAGTTGTATCTGAAGGAGATACCTCCCGCTGGTGTCACCGCCACATAGAGCCCATCGCGGTCGTTCACCTTGTAGAGTTTTTCCTGGGGCTTCAAATTTCGCAGCTTGGTATCCGTCAACATCACAAGTCCTCCCCCTGGGGAAAAAATACCATGATATTTCATGGCATATTTTTCTGATGATTCTTCTTTATTTTCAGGGACTTAATGATTTTTAATACCATGAAACCACTGAATAACATGGCATGGTATTTTGTCGCAACCCTGATCCTGTGGGCGACAATACCATGATTTATACCATTAAAAAACTGTGCTTGGCGGTGCCTGCCAGTGCCAGCAGGTGCCAGATAGAAATAGAATTATTCTATTAAATACAATGGTTTATGTGTTGTCTGGTACCTGTTGGTGCCAGCCAGTGCCAGACGTGAAATCATTCCCACTCGATCGTCGCTGGGGGTTTGGAGCTCACGTCATAAGTGACCCGTGAGACCCCGCTGATCTCGTTGATGATGCGGTTCGATACCAGTTCCAGTAACTCATAGGGCAGATGCGCCCAGCGGGCAGTCATGAAATCAACCGTCTCCACCGCACGCAGGGCGATCACGTATTCGTAGCGGCGGGCATCGCCCACCACACCCACTGACCGGACCGGCAGGAACACGGCAAAGGCCTGGCTGGTTTTTTCGTACCATCCTGAGCGACGTAATTCCTCGATAAAAATGGCATCCGCTTCGCGCAACAGGTCCGCGTATTCCTTCTTGACCTCGCCGAGAATACGCACACCCAGGCCGGGGCCGGGAAATGGGTGACGATACACCATGTCGTAAGGCAGCCCCAGTTCCAGGCCAATCTGGCGCACCTCGTCCTTGAACAGCTCGCGCAGCGGTTCCACCAGTTCAAAGGCCATGTCCTCTGGCAGTCCGCCCACATTGTGGTGCGACTTGATCACATGGGCCTTGCCGGTCTTGGCGCCGGCAGATTCAATGACGTCGGGATAAATGGTGCCCTGAGCCAACCATTTCACATCCTTGAGCCTGGTGGCTTGCTCGTCGAATACTTCGATAAAGGTGTTACCGATGATCTTGCGTTTGGCCTCCGGGTCAGCCTCGCCGGCCAGCTTGCCCAGGAACAGGTCCTCGGCATCGGCGCGAATCACCTTCACCCCCATATTGCGGGCAAACATATCCATTACCGCGTCGCCTTCGTGCAAACGTAGCAGGCCATTGTCCACGAACACGCAGGTGAGCTGGTCGCCTATGGCCTTGTGCAGCAAGGCAGCGACGACCGATGAGTCAACGCCGCCGGAGAGGCCGAGCAGAACCTTGTCGCTGCCGACCTTTGCCTGCACCCTCTCCACCGCATCCTCGACGATATTGGCTGGCGTCCACAGCGGTTCACAGCCGCACTGCTCAAGCACGAAATGCTGGAAAATTCGCTTGCCCTGCAGGGTGTGGGTGACTTCGGGGTGGAACTGGATACCGTAAAAAGGCTGCTCACGGTGAGCCATGCCGGCGATGGGGCAACTCTCGGTCTCGGCGATGAGTTCGAAGTTGTCGGGTAACTCCACCACCTTGTCGCCATGACTCATCCACACATCCAGCAGGCCATTACCCTGCTCGTCGATATGGTCGCGAATGTCATGCAGAAGCCCACCGTTGCCTACCTGGCGAATCTGGGCATAGCCGAACTCACTGATATTGGAACACGCCACCTGGCCGCCGAACTGCTCGGCCATGGTCTGCATGCCATAACAAATGCCCAACACCGGCACTCCCAGCTCAAACACCACCTGCGGCGCGCGCGGAGACGCGGCTGCCGCTACGGACTCCGGCCCACCGGAGAGAATAATGCCTTTGGGGTCGTAGTCACGGATATCCTCCTCGCTCATGTCAAAAGCGCGGATCTCACTGTATACCCCCACCTCGCGCACGCGGCGGGCAATCAGCTGGGTGTACTGGGAGCCAAAATCGAGAATGAGGATTTTCTGGGCGTGAATGTCTGCGCTCATGGCGTTTCCTGAGTTGGGTAATGGCTAACAGGCCCCTGCTAACTGACCTGAATCACTGCTATCCCGGCGCGAACCGGGGTTCAGCTGTCTCCTGAAAGTCTCTGGTTCCCCGCTTTCGCGGGGATGACGAATAATGCACTGCCGACGCCAGCGAATCACTTCGAGGCGGTACCTGAGTATCCGTTAACGAACCGGGTAGTTCGGCGCTTCCTTGGTGATCGATACGTCGTGCACGTGGCTCTCTGACATCCCCGCAGAGGTCACCCTCACAAACTGGGGCCGGGTTCGCATGGCTTCCATATCGATGCTGCCGGTATAGCCCATGGCAGAGCGCACTCCACCCATCAGCTGATGCACAATAGCCGTCACCGGGCCCTTGTAAGGCACCCGCCCCTCGATACCCTCGGGTACCAGCTTCTCGGCGCCCTTGCTGGAATCCTGGAAGTAGCGGTCCGAAGAACCCTGGGTCTGGGACATGGCCCCCAGCGAGCCCATACCCCGGTAGGCCTTGTAGGTACGGCCCTGGTACAGCTCGACTTCACCGGGGGCTTCCTCGGTGCCGGCAAACATGCTGCCCATCATCACCGCGTGGGCACCCGCTGCATAAGCCTTGGCGATATCACCGGAAAAGCGGATGCCGCCATCGGCGATCAGCGGTATATCGCGATCCGCCAGCGCCTCGGCGACATTGGCGATAGCGGTAATTTGCGGTACACCGATACCGGTGACGATACGCGTCGTGCAGATGGATCCCGGACCTATGCCCACCTTGACCGCATCCGCGCCGGCATCCGCCAGCGCCAGGGCGGCTTCACCGGTGGCGATATTACCGCCAATCACCTGCATCGAGGGGTAGGCTCTCTTGATCATTCGCACCCGTTCGATCACGTTGCGGGAGTGGCCGTGGGCAGTGTCGACCACCAGCACATCCACCCCGGCCTTGATCAGCGCCTCGACCCGGTCGTCGGTGTCCGGGCTGGTTCCCACGGAGGCCCCCACGCGCAACTGGCCGTAGGAATCCTTGCAGGCGTCGGGGAAGCTCTCGGCCTTGTCAAAGTCCTTGACCGTAATCATGCCGGTCAGGTCAAAATCGTCGTTAACCACCAGGATCTTCTCGATCCGATGCCGGTGCAGCAGGCTCTGGACCTCGGTGGCACTGGCACCCTCTTTCACCGTCACCAGTTTTTCCCGGGGGGTCATGATGTCGGACACCAGCTTGCTGTGGTCTGATTCAAAGCGCAGGTCGCGGCGGGTGACAATGCCCACCAGGTCCTCGCCGTTCAGTACAGGCACCCCGGAGATACCGTGGAAGGAGGTCAGCTCGATCAGTTCGGCAATGGTGGCAGACTGCTGGATGGTAATGGGGTCCTTGACCACCCCGCTCTCGTACTTCTTGACCTTGCGCACCTGCTCGGCCTGCTCCGCAACCGTCATACTCTTGTGGATGATGCCGATGCCGCCCTCCTGGGCCATGGCGATCGCGAGGCGAGCCTCCGTCACTGTATCCATGGCAGCGGACACCAGGGGGATATTGAGCTCGATCTCGCGGGTCAGCCGGGACTTCAGGGAGACGTCAGTGGCCACCACTTCCGAATAACCGGGCAGCAGTAGAACGTCGTCGAAGGTCAGGGCTTCCTGGGCGATACGCAGCATTGAGGAGTCTCCGGCTGGCGGGTTTAAGGTAAACGTGCAATTATAACTTTTTGCCGCTCTCCCAGTAAACACAAGTTCACATTGACCAACCCCTTTAACAACAGCATCCAGCCCCAGGCCCTGACCGTCAGCCAGCTCAACCGACAGGCCAGATCCCTGCTGGAAAGCCACTTCGACTTCGTCTGGGTTGAGGGGGAGATCAGCAACTTCGCCGCCCCCTCCTCGGGACACTGGTATTTCTCCCTCAAGGACGGCAGCGCCCAGGTGCGCTGTGCGATGTTCCGCGGCCGCAACCAGCGCCTGCGCTTTACCCCCGGCAGCGGCGATCACGTGCGCTTGCGCTGCCGGGTGTCCCTCTACGAGGGACGGGGCGAGTTCCAGCTTATCGTCGAGCATATGGAACAGGCCGGGGCCGGGGCCCTGCAGGCCGCCTTCGAGCGGCTGAAGGCAAAACTGCTGGCCGAGGGACTGTTCGACCCGGCGCGCAAAAAGCCGCTGCCGGAAAGCGTCTCTCACCTGGGGGTAATCACCTCCCCCACCGGAGCGGCTATTCACGACATTCTCACCGTTCTCAAACGGCGCTGCCCGGCCATCGAGATCTCGATACTGCCAGTGCCGGTGCAGGGTGAGGGGGCGGCCGCGGAAATCGCCCGGGCGATCGAACGCGCCAACCGCTGGCAGGCCGAAGGCAAAATCGACCTGGACGCATTGATCGTCGGTCGCGGTGGCGGCTCCCTGGAAGACCTGTGGGCATTCAACGAGGAGGTGGTGGCCAGGGCAATCGCCGCCAGCGAATTACCCATTGTCTCCGCCGTCGGCCACGAGGTGGATTTCAGTATCGCCGATATGGCCGCCGACCAACGCGCGGCAACGCCATCGGCAGCCGCTGAACTGCTGAGCCCGGACCAGCGCGAACAACTGCAGCAGCTGAAGAAGCTGGAAGCAGACCTGAGCCGGTTGATGCGGCGCAAACTCGCCGACGCACAGACCCGACTGGACCACCTGCGTGCCCGCCTCAAGCACCCGGGCGCCCAGTTGCGGGAACAGTCCCAGCGCCTGGATGAACTGGAGCAACGCCTGATCCTGGCACAAAAGAACCTGCTGGCTAAAAAGAAGAGCGAACTGGCCCTGCTGGAATCCAGGCTGCATGCCAGCTCCCCGCTGTCGCGCATCCAGCAACTACGTGGCGAATTGAACAGTCTCCAGCAGCGTCTGGAGTCGGCAATGCAGGGCAAATTGCAGGCATCCAGAAGCCGTCTCGCCCATCTCGCGGGGCTGCTGGATTCCCTCAGTCCACTGGCCACCCTGGCTCGCGGCTACGCCATCGTCACCGACCCGGCGGGTAAAGTGATCACCGACGCCACGACCGTCGAGGTCGGTAGCCAGCTGCACACCCGGCTCGCCAGTGGCCGGCTGGAGGTCAGCGTCACGGCCGCCATACCTGACCCCGAAAAGTAGCAGAGACAGATTCCAGGACGGCCATTGAACACGCGTCCAACCAAAAAGCCCCGACCGCCAGGCCAGGGCTTGGGAAAGCTTAGTGGCTGCTAGTATTTCGCCGGCAGGCGGGTGTTGATAATGATGTGACGCCCCTCAAAGCGGATGTATTCGCCGATTGTGAGGTCCTTGAGAATACGGGCGACCATTTCGCGGGAAGCACCCACGCGGTCGGCAATATCCTGCTGCGTGAGCTTTTCGGGGATATAAAGGGTGCCGTCGCCACGCTCTTCGGACAGGTCCATCAGTACATTGGCAACACGGCCATACACGTCCTGCAGGGCCAGGCTTTTGACATCGGCGGTCAGTTTGCGGACCCGCTGGGCCAGGTTCTTGACCAGCTTACGGCCAATATTGGGGTGCTCATCAAGAACCCGGTTGAAGTCTTCCTTGTACACAATACAGAAGCTGGATTTTTCCACAGTGCGCACGGACGCGGAGCGGGTGGAATCGTCCAGCAGCGCAAGCTCACCGAAGTAGTCGCCGGCTCCCTGGGTATTCATGATGAATTCCTTGCCGTTCTTGTCGGAGCAGTAGACCTTTACCTTGCCACTCTCGATAATGAACAGGGAATCGGCGGGGTCATTCTCATGGATAACGACAGTGTTCTTGGGGAATGAACGACTGGTACTGCTGGCCGACAGCGCCTCCAGCTCTTCCTGAGAAAGGCCCTGGAATAATTCAACTTGCTGCAACATTGATGTACCTGATCCCCTTTTAGCTTTAGTCCCTGAAGCTATGCGGACAATAGTAACCTAAAGTTTCGCAAAAACGCACCTTGCGCGAGCAAAAATCGCGCTCGCCGGCAATTCGCTCTATCCTTTTAGACGAACGAAATCCCATTTCCCACAATCCTGTTGACCTCGTTATACTCGGTGCTGGAAATACATGAGAGGACACTGCTCCACCGTGACCACCGGCCCCAGTCAAAGCACCACCCTGTGGAGCGATTTGCTGTTGCGTGCAATGGCCGAGCTGCGAGAGCTCTATCTTCCACTGGAGAGCCATCTCGACGACGGGGTCCGCGACGATTTCTCCCACCTGTTTGAAGGCTCCGCACGGCTGGATGCCCTGCTGCAGCAGGAGTCGCCGGACCGGCATGACCTGATGAACGTACTCTCGGCGATTCGCGGATATGGCGAAATGCTGCGGGAGGACCTCGCCGCCGAGCACACAGAGCTGGACGCCGCCCTCACCCGCTTGCTCAAGGCCACCCAGGCGGCCAATAGCGGCGATGCCCCGGAACCCGCCAGCCAGGACCACCGCAATATCACCTCAGAGCCGGGTTTTATCCTGGCGGTAGACGACCTGCAGGAAAACCGCGAGCTGGTCGCCCGTTACCTGTCACGGTCAGGCCACATCGTGGTCACCGCCGCCGGTGGCGAGGAAGCGCTGCGCACCCTGAATCAGGCCGATGTCGATGTCGTGCTGCTGGACCTGGTGATGCCGGATATGGATGGCAGGGAGGTATTGCGGCGCATCAAGGAGCACCCCGAGTGGCGGGCCACGCCGGTGATCGTCATATCCGGCAGCCAGGATATGGAGGGCATCATCGAGTGCATTGAGGCCGGCGCCGATGACTACCTGTTCAAGCCCTTTAATCCGGTGCTGCTGCAGGCCCGGATCAAGGCCGGTATCGAACGCAAGCGCTGGCATGACCGGGAGGAGCTTTACCGGCAGCAGCTGGAGCGTAACGAAAAGTTTATTCGCGCAACCTTTGGGCGCTATCTCTCCGACGAAATTGTCACCGACATTCTCGAACGCCCTGAGGGCCTGGAACTGGGCGGCGACCTGCGCCGGGTCACCATCATGATGTCGGACATACGCGGCTTCACCTCGCTCAGCGAGCAGCTCGCTCCCGCCCAGGTGGTTACCCTGATCAACCGCTACCTGGGAGCAATGACCGACATTATCATGGCTCACCAGGGCACCATCGACGAATTTATCGGCGACGCCATTCTGGCCGTGTTCGGCGCGCCCATGCGACGAGACGACGATGCCGACCGGGCAGTGCAGTGCGCCCTGGAAATGCAGGCGGCCATGGAGGAGATCAACCGGCTCAACCGGGAAGACGGCCTGCCGGAAATCAGTACCGGTATCGCGCTCAACACCGGCGATGTGATCGCTGGCAACATCGGCTCTGAGCGACGCAGCAAGTACGGTTTTGTCGGCCACCCGATGAACGTTACCTCGCGCATCGAGGATGTGACCGCCGGTGGCGAGATCCTCATCGCCGACAGCACCCTCGAGTCACTCAAGGGTGACTACTGTACCGGCGAATGCCGCGAACTGAAGGTCAAGGGCATCGACGAGTTACTGCAGGTCCACCAGATTCTGGAGTGCGCGCCATGAGCGGAAAGATCCTGCTGGTCGAGGACAACGAGCTCAACCGGGACATGCTCATACGGCGACTTACCCGGGCCGGGCTGGAGGTCATGTCCGCCGGCGATGGACAGCAGGCACTGGACTTCATGCGCCAGCAACAACCGGCGGTGGTGCTGATGGACATGAATCTCCCGGTGATGGACGGCTGGACTGCCTGCCGCCAGGCCCGGGAAGACGCCAGCATCAGTCATATACCCATTATTGCCCTGACCGCACATGCATCCGATGCGGACCGGCTCGCAGCACTGGACGCGGGATGCGATGACTACGCCACCAAGCCCGTTGATTTTCCCGGGCTGCTGATCAAGATCGAAAAACTCACCGGCCAGCGCTGAGGACGCCCCATCCACGCATGAGCTTACGCCGCCGCCTGACCCTCTCCCTGGTGACCATTCTGATGTTGTTCGCCATCAACGTGGGCACCCACTTCTGGGGCAGTTACGCCCGAAACGAAAGCATGGAGGCCTACCGCAGTTCGGTCACCGCCGCCCAGCTGTCCACCGAGGTCGAAGGGCTGCTCAATGACCAGCGCCAGACCATCCTGGTTCTTTCCACCATCCGCGCCAACACCGGTGACCAGCTGGACGCCGACGAGTCGCTGCAGGCAGAGACACAGCTGGACGCTATTCGCCTGCGGATCAGGGAACTGGGGAAGCTGAGCCACGATGTGACCCGCCTGCACTACGACCGCCTGCTGGAAAGCAGCAACGCACTGCTGGATGACTGGACCCGGTTTTACCAGAATTACAATGACCCGGAGTTCAAATCCGACGTCGACGATCCCGTGCCCTATATCCAGGCCAGTCAGCGACTGAAGGAGCTGGAGCAGCGCCAGGCATTCATCGCCATGCAGCGGGCCAATATCATCGACCGCACCATTGCCCTGACCGACAGAATCACGGTAATCGGCTTTATCGCCTCCATCTTCCTCACCGCGACCCTGGGGTTTTTCCTGGTGCGCTACACCAATCGCTCACTGAAGCACCTCAAGCGGGGCACCGAGAGAATCGGCAGTGGCGATCTCAACTACCGGATCGATAACATCGATGATACCGGTGAGCTAGGGGATCTCGCCAACGCCTTCAACGACATGTCGGAAAAGCTGCGCAACGCCATGTACGACGTCAGCAAGGCCCGGGATGCGGCAGACGAAGCCAGTGCGGCCAAGAGCATGTTCCTGGCCAATGTTTCCCACGAATTGCGTACGCCACTGAATGCCATCATTGGCTACTCGGAGATGCTGCACGATGAGCTCTCCGACGAAAGCGAAGTGGACCGGGCCCAGTTCCAGCAGGATCTGGATAAGATCATTCGCTCCGGGCGCCAGTTGCTGAGCCTGATTAACAACATCCTGGATCTCTCCAAGATTGAAACCGGCAAGATGGTCCTGCACTGCGAAACCTTCCAGCCCGGTGATTTGCTGGAGCAGGCTTGTGATGCCATCACGCCCCAGTTGCGGGACCGCAACAACAGCCTGGAAAAGTCAGGTTTCTCCGGACTGCCCACCCTCTATAACGACGCGGCCAAATTCCGCCAGGTATTTACCAATCTGCTCAGTAACGCCTGCAAGTTTACCGAGAACGGCCGGCTCAGAGTCACGGCAAGGGAACGGGAAGACAATCGGGGCTGGGTGGAAATTGCCGTCGAGGATACCGGCATCGGCATGGACAAGGAGCAGCAGAAACAGGTGTTTGAGGCCTTCGTGCAGGCAGACGCCTCCACCAGCGCCAACTACGGCGGCACCGGCCTGGGACTTGCTATCTGTCGGGATTATTGCGAACTGATGGGTGGTAATATCCGGGTGGACAGCACTCCGGGCGTCGGCTCTACCTTCACTGTGTTACTGCCGGCTGACCCAGAGTTAGCTCTCGAAGGCGCTGGATAGCCTCCTCGCGCTTTTTCAGGTCCTCCCTCAGGCTCCTGTTAGCTGCCTTCAGGCCGGCGATTTCCCGATCCATGTCGCGAAAGTTCTCCAGCGACTGGCGCAGCAGCAACGTCTGTTCGTGCAGCTGCATTGACTGCCAGTCCTCCTTGACCAGTTCGCGGTAACTCTTACGTGCCTCCTCGGCATCGTGATAGGGACTGTCGCCCAGGGATTTTATGAAGGCGATGGCGATGGCCGCCTCCCAGTCTGCCGCCGGCGAGGATTCCAGGCGCCGGTAGCGACTGAAATATTCCAGGGCTTCTTCGTGATCGCCCCTGGCCATGGAGACGAAGCCTTTTTCGAGAAAGGTATAGTCTGCCTCGATTTCCTCCTCACAGGCGCAGGTAGTGCCATCGGGCAGGTTAAGGATTATTTCCGGCACCTCCTCCACCCTATTGCTGGTGACGACCGTGTCCTCCGGTGACTGAGGCTCCGTCGGGGCCTGGACGCAGGCCTGCAGCAACAACAGCAGGGACAGCAGGCCGGGTCGCAACAGGGAACGTGGGAGCAAGGACGCTTCCTCTATCTCGGTAAAAACCAGAGTGTAGCCTATTCGCAGCGTCCTGAGCACCCCGGAAATTGTTACTCAGGTCGCATATGCGGGAACAGCAGCACATCCCTGATAGAGGGGGAGTCAGTCAGGAACATGACCAGTCGGTCGATGCCTATACCCTCTCCTACCGTTGGCGGCAGGCCATACTCCAGGGCGCGAATATAGTCCGCGTCGTAGTGCATGGCCTCGTCGTCTCCGGCATCCTTCTCCGCCACCTGGGCAAGAAAACGCTCCGCCTGGTCCTCGGCATCGTTGAGCTCGGAAAAACCATTGGCCAACTCGCGACCGGCAATGAAGAACTCGAAGCGATCGGTGACAAAGGGATCGTCATCATTGCGCCGCGACAGGGGCGAGACTTCGGTCGGATAGTGGGTAATAAAGGTGGGCTGATCCAGTCGATGCTCGACGGTCTTTTCGAAAATTTCGATCTGGACCTTGCCCAGCCCCCAGCTGTCCTTCAGCTCAATGCCCAGGCCGCGGGCGATGTCCCGGGCTGCGCTTTCATCGGCCAGCTGGCCGGCGCTGATATCCGGGTTGTAGTGCAGTACGGCGTCGAACACCGACAGGCGTGCAAAGGGTCTGGAGAAATCGTAGCTGTTGCCCTGGTACTCCACAGTAGTGCCGCCCAGTACTTCCCCGGTCAGCTTGCGCAACATGTCCTCGGTGAGGTCCATGGCATCCTCAAAAGCGGCGTAGGCCCAGTAAAATTCCAGCATGGTGAATTCGGGATTATGCCGGGTCGACAGACCCTCGTTGCGGAAGCTGCGATTGATTTCGAACACCCGTTCGAAGCCGCCCACGGTCAGCCGCTTGAGATAGAGCTCGGGAGCGATACGCAGGTACATGTCCTGGTCTAGCGCATTGTGATGCGTGACAAATGGCCTGGCAGCGGCGCCACCGGGAATAACCTGCATCATGGGAGTTTCCACCTCCATGAAGCCGCGATCCATCATGTAGTCACGGATGAAGGCAATAATGCGCGAGCGAGTGCGGAACACCGCGCGGGCCTGTTCGTTAACGATCAGGTCCACGTAGCGCTGGCGATAGCGCATCTCCTGGTCAGCAAGGCCGTGGTACTTGTCTGGCAGGGGGCGCAGCGCCTTGGTCAACAGCCGTGCCTCTTCCATATTGATGTACAGGTCGCCCTTGCCCGACTTGTGCAGCGGGCCGCTGGCGGCGACGATATCACCGAGGTCCCAGCCCTTGATCTCGGCCAGGGCATCAGCATCCAGCCCCTTGCGGTTAACGTACAGCTGGATCTGGTCGGAGCCATCCTGGATCAGCAGAAACGCCCCACGGTTGCGTATCAGGCGGCCGGCAACCGAAAAATGCCTGTCCGCTGCCTCGAGCTCCTCCTTGGAGCACTGACCATACTGCTGTTGCAGTTGCCCCGCTTCCGCCGTGCGCCGGAAGTCATTGGGGAACGCATTGCGCTTCTCCCGGATCGCGTCCAGCTTGGCACGCCGTTCGGCTATCAGCTTGTTCTCGTCCTGGGCGTCCGGAGACTGGTCCTGTTCACTCATTAATCGCTTCTCTGCTGTTCACTGGGGCGGGGCTTCACAACCCGCTTTTCAGCGAGGCCTCGATAAACTGGTCGATGCTGCCGTCCAGCACCGCCTGGGTATTGCTGGTCTCCACGCCGGTGCGCAGGTCCTTGACTCGGGAGTCATCCAGCACGTAGGAGCGAATCTGGCTGCCCCAGCCGATGTCAGACTTGCTGTCCTCAGTGGCCTGGGCCGCTTCCTGGCGCTTCATCATTTCCTGTTCGTACAGTTTGGCCCGCAGCATTTTCCAGGCTTTGTCACGGTTCTGGTGCTGGGAGCGCTCACTCTGGCACTGCACCACGATACCGCTGGGCTCATGGGTCAGGCGCACCGCCGAGTCAGTTTTGTTAACGTGCTGGCCACCGGCACCGGAGGCGCGGTAGGTATCAGTCCGCACGTCCGAGGGATCGACCTCGATTTCAATGTTGTCATCGATCTCCGGCGAGACGAATACCGCGGTAAACGAGGTATGGCGACGGTTGCCGGAATCGAAGGGTGACTTGCGCACCAGTCGGTGTACGCCAATCTCGGTACGCAGCCAGCCGAAAGCGTATTCACCCTCGATAAAAATTGTGGCGCTCTTGATGCCGGCCACATCGCCGGCACTGCATTCCACCAACTCGGCCTTGAAACCCTTGGCATCGGCCCAGCGCAAGTACATGCGCAGCAGCATCTCAGCCCAGTCCTGTGCCTCGGTGCCGCCGGAGCCGGCCTGGATATCAAGAAAGGCGTTGTTGGCGTCCATTTCGCCATCAAACATACGCCGGAACTCCAGCCGTTCCAGCTGGGCCACCAGGGCATCGATTTCACCGCTGACTTCGGCAACCGTGTCCTCGTCATCCTCGGCGGCGGCCATTTCCAGCAGGTCACCGGCATCAGCGGCGCCGCTGTCCAGTTTTTCGATCGTGTGCACCACCGTTTCCAGCGCGGCGCGCTCGCGCCCCAGCTCCTGGGCGCGGGTGGGGTCTTCCCATACGCTGGGCTCTGCCAGCTCCAGCTCTACCTCCGCCAGCCGTTCCTTACGATTGGCAAAGTCAAAGATACCCCCTAAGCACGTCGGTGCGCGCTTCAATGTCTTTCAGGGTCTGTATCAGGGGGTTGATTTCAAGCATTGTCCGGCCCGCTTTATTTCAAGGGCGCGCATTTTAACGTAGCCAGCGGCCCGGGCCTAGCCCGAATATTACCTGCCTCGCTCACGGGCGCCGCTTACAGGTAACTGCACCAGTCACTCCAGCTGCCTGCGTATAAGGTGGCGTCATCACGCCCCAGCAAGGCCAGCGAAAACAGGTTGACGCAGGCGGTCACCCCCGAGCCGCAATAAACGACCAGCTCCGGGGCATCGAGTGTGCTGCCCCAGTGGGCGCGCTGGCCCGCCTCATCCAGGGCTCGACCGGCTTCGTCGGTGACCCCCTGCCAGGGATGATTGACTGCGCCGGGAATATGGCCAGCGACCGGGTCGATCGGCTCTTCCAGCCCTTGATAGCGGCGCGGTTCCCTTGAATCTACCAGTAGTGCACCCGCGCCCTGCAACTGCGCCAGACCATCGATATCGCAAGAACCCCGTAGCCGGGCATCCACACAGATATCGCCGACGGCAACCGGGCGGCTCACCCCCTGCTCCACTTCGCCACCGGCCTGCAGCCAGGCGGCATACCCGCCGTTGAGCAGTCGCGGCGAGCGGTAGCCCAGGCTGCGCAGCAGCCACCACAGGCGTGCAGCGAAGGCGAACCCGGAGTCGTCATAGGCAACCACGGCAGTCTGCGGGCCGATACCGCAGTCTGCCAGGGTCCTGGCCAGGGTCGCTGCATCCGGTAGCGGATGGCGCCCCCCGTGCGCCTGAACCGGCGAAGAAAGATCCCTGTTGAGGTCCAGGTAACAGGCACCGGGAATGTGCCCGGCCTCGTAGGCAGCCCTGCCGGCATCCGGGTCTTTGAGAGAAAAGCGGCAGTCCACAACAACCACGTTTTCGGCCTCCCGCAGGGCCTCGGCTTCAATTAACTGTTGCTCGTAGGACATGGCAGTTCCGCCTGGACACAATCCCTACGATAGTAGGCGAGTATCGCGTTTTTCACTACACTGGCGTTTCGACAGGAGGAACCTGCTGTGGTCACCAGCAACCGCGAGCCCGGCAAACTGATGATTATCGCCCGCCCCAACCACTCTTCCAGCTGGCGGGCGAACCTTTACGCCCTCCTGGCTATCTCGGTGCCTTCCCTGGGTGCGGCGATCGGCTTCACCGCGCTGGGCGCCTGGCCCATCCTGCCCTTTGCAGGACTGGAACTCCTGGCCCTGGCCGGTGCGCTTTATTACGTGAACTGGAAGCTTCAGTATCGACACGTGATCACCCTCAGTGAGGACAGCGTGCAGATCGAGAAAGGTCACTACCACCCTAAACAGTGCTGGCGGTTCGCTCGCCAGCGCACCGGGCTGAGCATTATCCCGCAAAGACACCCCTGGGAGAGCCCGGAGCTGGCCGTGCACGACAGCCGGGAGAGCGTGGGTATCGGGGAATTCCTGAGCCCTGCCGACGCGCGGGAGTTGATCACCCTGCTGCGCGGCGAACTGCGGGTCGACAGCGCCAGCCCGCGACAGGGCCGTAGCTTCTAGTCGCCGAGATCGCCGAAGTCGCCGTGGCGCCCTGCACCTGCGGCAAAGCGCCGGGCCCCAGCCACCGTTTCCTGCGATGCGATCACCTCCAGCCCCTGGCGGAATTCATTGGCCATTGCCGTGCTCAAGTCCATGTCCCACTGCCGATAGGCACTGAGGCGATCAGAGCGCAGGCAGTTCTGGGGGAAGGCGGACAACTGCTGTGCCAGGTCCAGGGCGGCCTGTAACGCCTCCCCCTCGGCGACCACCCGGTTCGCCAGGCCCATGGCCAGCGCCTCCGAAGCCGCTACCGGGCGACCGGTTAGAATGAGGTCCAGCGCCCGGCTATGGCCGATCAGCCGCGGCAGTCGCACCGTGCCGCCATCGATCAGCGGCACTCCCCAGCGGCGGCAGAACACGCCCATAACGGCAGTTTCCTCAACCACCCGCAGGTCACACCAGAGAGCCAGCTCCAGACCACCCGCCACCGCATGGCCGGCGACCGCGGCGATTACCGGCTTGTCCAGTAACATACGGGAGGGACCCATCGGCCCGTCGCCTTCCTCTGAAAGAGCATTCGCACCCGTCTGGGACGCCAGTGCCTTCAGGTCAGCACCCGCGCAGAAGGTGCCATTGGCGCCATGGAAGACGGCCACGTCACTGTCGGGGTCGGCATCGAAGGCGGTAAACGCCCCCGCCAGGGCCCGGGCGGTCGCGCCGTCCACCGCATTGCGAACCTCGGGTCGCGCCAGGGTGATCACTGTCACCCTGCCCTGTTTTTCAACGCTGATGTTCATGCTGAATCTCCGGCACAAAAACAATCAGTGTAGGGAGAGCGATGGCGAGGCACAATACGGCGGCGGGAGAAACCCGGGCGGGCGCGGGGCCTGCTGTCGTGGCCAGGGCGCGGGCATAACACTGCCCTGCTGCACTTGGCACAGCGCCCACACGCTGCGGTACAATGCGCCCCCACTTCGCTGGAGGCAGCCCCTGCCATGAAACAACCTGCAAGCAACAAAGTCGGCTTTATCAGCCTTGGCTGCCCCAAGGCGCTGGTAGATTCCGAACGCATCCTCACCCAGTTGAAACTGGACGGATACGACATCGTACCAAGCTACGAGGATGCCGAGGTCGTGGTGGTCAACACCTGCGGCTTTATCGACAGCGCCAAGCAGGAATCACTGGATGCCATCGGCGAGGCCATCAGCGAAAACGGCAGGGTGATTGTCACCGGCTGCATGGGCAAGGGCGACGACGCCAGCATCATCCGGAAGTTGCACCCCAAGGTGCTGGCAGTCAGCGGTCCCGCCGCCTACGAAGAAGTGGTGGGCGCGGTCCACGAATATGTGCCCCCGGTGATCAATCACGACCCCTACACCGACCTGGTTCCGCCACAGGGGGTCAAGCTCACGCCGCGCCACTATGCCTACCTGAAGATTTCCGAGGGCTGTAATCATCGCTGCAGCTTCTGCATTATTCCGGATATGCGCGGTGACCTGGTGAGCAGGCCCATCGGTGATGTGATGGAAGAAGCCGAACGCCTGGTCAGGGCCGGGGTGAGGGAACTGCTGGTAATCTCCCAGGACACCAGCGCCTACGGTGTCGATACCCGGTTTCGTACCGGCTTCTGGAACGGCCGACCGCTGAAAACCCACATGCAGCAACTGTGCGAAGCCCTGGCGGAGTTCGGGGTGTGGGTCAGGTTGCACTATGTCTATCCCTATCCCCACGTGGACAAGGTCGTTCCGCTCATGGCCGACGGCAGGATTCTGCCTTACCTTGACGTACCCTTTCAGCATGGCAGCCCTGAGGTGCTCCTGCGAATGAAGCGCCCGGCAGCGGCGGAAAAATCCCTGGAGCGTATCCAGGCCTGGCGATCGATCTGCCCGGATATCACCCTGCGCAGCACGTTTATTGTCGGCTTCCCCGGCGAGACCGAGCAGGACTTCGAGATCCTGCTGGACTTCCTGCGAGAGGCACAGCTGGATCGGGTGGGCTGCTTCCAGTATTCCCCGGTCAAGGGCGCTAAAGCCAACGACCTGCCCGACCAGGTACCGGAAGTGCTCAAACAGGAACGCTGGGAGCGTTTCATGGCCCTGCAACAGGAGATCAGCAGTGCCCGGCTGCAGCAGAAAGTCGGGCGCGATATCGAGATCCTCATCGATGAGGTCGACTCCGACGGGGCCATTGGTCGTTCCCCTGCCGATGCCCCGGAGATCGACGGTAAAGTCTTTCTCGATGGCGCCACTGGCCTGAAACCCGGCGATCTGGTCAAGGCCACGGTTACCGGTGCCGACGAGTACGACCTGTGGGCGGGTTGAGCGCTTGAATCTGCTGTTATTTACCGAGCAGGACCGCAGCGACGACGGCCTGTTGCATATCACCGGCCCGCGACTGCAGCACCTGCGGCAAATACACGGCAAGACGGTTGGCGAAGACGTGCGGGTGGGCCGGATAAACGGCATGATCGGCAGCGCACGGATTGTCAGTATCGACAGCCATCGGGCGCTGCTGGACCCGGTACTGGACCAGCCGCCCCCTGAAAAAATCCCGCTGACCCTGGTGGTGGCCCTGCCCCGGCCAAAAATGTTGCGCCGCATCCTGCGCACGGTGGCGGAGCTGGGTGTTGGCGAACTGCACCTGATCAACACTTACCGGGTGGAGAAGAGCTTCTGGCAAACCCCTGTGCTGAAGGAAAGCAACGTGCACGAGTACCTGCTGCAGGGCCTGGAACAGTCGCGGGACACAGTTGTGCCTGCCGTTTCCTGCCACCGGCGGTTCAAACCCTTTGTCGAGGATGATCTGCCGGGCCTGCTCGCGGGGCGCAGGGCGCTACTGGCACATCCCGGCGATTATCCACCGTGCCCGCGCGGCGTTGCCGTTCCGGCGCTGCTGGTCATCGGCCCGGAGGGCGGCTTTATCCCCTACGAAGTGGATAAGTTGCAGCACGCGGGTTGCGAGCCGGTAAGCCTGGGACCCCGCATTCTCCGGGTGGAAAACGCGGTAACGGCCCTGCTCGGACGACTGTACTGAGTCGTCTCAGAAGTTGTATTGCAGTTCCAGGCCGTACATGCGCGGCGCCGCCGGCACATAGCCGCCAAAGCCGGACGATTCCACCAGCGCGGTGCCACCAATGGTGTAGTCCTCATCCGTCAGGTTGGTACCGTAGAGCGCGCCCTCCCACTTGCCCTGCGGTGAAACCCAGCCAATGCGCGCGTTCAGGTCAAACTGCTTGTCCTCCAGCCACAGGCCGCTGCGGCAGCTGGCGGAATCGAAACAGTAATCGATGTCGAACTTCCAGTTGGCCTGCAGCCGGGGCTGGATCAGGCCGATAGCGGACTCCCAGTTGTACTGGGCGGCCAGCATGTAGGTTTCTTCCGGCAGCCGTGGCAGGTTCTCGTCTGAGCGGTCATTGGGGCATTCATCAACCTCGATGATGGTCAGCGAGGTACGGGTACAGCCTGGGGCCACCACCGGATCCGCTACCAGGGTCAGCTGCACATCATCAAAGGCGTCGATCTGGCCATCGTTAATCGTGGCATTGAAGCTGATGAGCCAGTTTTCTGTCGCCAGCCAGGTGGTCTCCAGTTCAATTCCGCGAATGGTCGACTCGGCGGCGTTGATGGTCGCCGGGGCCGGCGAGCCGCTGTTGGGATTAATAACCAGCGTGGTCAGCTGCCGGTTGGTGTAATCCATATTGAAAATCGCGCCGTTAACCCGCAGACGGCGATCCAGCAGGTCGAGCTTGAAACCAAACTCCCAGTTCTCCACCTCCTCGGGCTGGAACTCCTCCAGGTCACCGCTTGGTGCCTCGGACAGGCCGCCGGAAAGGAAACCCTCGCTGTAGGTCAGGTACAGGGAGCCCTGGTCGATATAGCTGTTCTCCCCCAGCAGGTACTGAATGCTTGCCATGGGGGTCACATCGTTATTGGAGACCTTGCCGGTGGGTGCTGATTCCAGGACAAAATCAAAGTTCGGGTTGAACACGAAATCGGGTCGATTAACGATATACAGGCCCCCGCCCAACGGAATTGCCGGTGCGCCATTGGCGTCCAGGGTTGCGGGATCCGGGAGGTATTGCTCGCGGGTAAACTCCCTGTCCTCCTCGGTGTAGCGGACGCCAACGGTCGCTCGCCAGTGGTCATTGAACTCCCATTCCAGCTGGCTGAATACGGCGAGGGCATCGTTCTCGGCAATCTTCAGGTTGGCAGTGGAACTGGTGAAAAAGGTATCGGCAATGGCGGGATCAAAAGGCCCCAGGATACTCACTGAGCGCCGGTTATCGGTCTTCTCCTGAAACCAGTACAGGCCGGCAACGTATTGCAGGCGGTCGTCAAAAGCGGCGCCGGTCAACTGGAATTCCTGGCTGTACTGGTCCGTCTCCGCGGGCGTACTGAAGGGGTGTACCGAGTTGGTCCGGTGCAGGAAGGGAATACCGGTGTTGTCGAGTTCGTCATTCTGCTCAGCCTCGGTGTAGCGCCAGCCGCTGATGCTCTTGAGCGTAATGTCCTCGCCGAGGGCCCACTCTGCGGTCAGGGAAGCTCCCCGGTTTTCCACCTCGTAGGTCCCGCCGAGGTCGGAAATGATCTTGTACGGATCCCCGCCACCGGCCTGCTCGGCGTCGACACAGTAATCCTCCAGCGTCCTCCCGGTTGAAGGCGTGATCGCCAGCAGGTTGAAGAGTTCCTCCTGCCAACCGTCGTAGCCTTCGACATTGCGACACTTCTGCGGACGGGCCGTCTGGTCCGTCCGGGCCCAGTTCAGGTTGAGGTCCAGGGTAAAGTCCTCGCTAACCAGCCAGCGGGTGCGCCAGATCACATTCTGCCGGTCCTCGTCGTTATAGGCCTTGCCATCGAACAGGTTGTCCATGTACCCGTCCCGGGAACGGCTCGCCATCGACAGGCGGGTAAACAGGGACCCGGTAATCGGCACATTGACCATCAAATCCGCATCCAGACGGTCATAGTTGCCGACCCGGCCGCCAATGCTCGCCTCAAACTCGTCATTGGGCGGATTGGTGGTGAACACCAGCGCTCCCCCGGTGGTGTTCTTGCCGAACAGCGTCCCCTGGGGACCGCGCAGCACCTGCACCGACTGTATGTCATTGAGGTCAAGCAGGGCGCCGTCGGGGCGGCCCAGGTACATGCCATCGATGTATATACCCACCCCGGAATCGATATTGGCGCCGGAGTTGCGTTGCCCCACCCCGCGGATGTATACGTTGGCGATACCCGCGTTGCCATTTCCGGCCGCCACTTCGATGTTGGGCACAACCTGGTTGAGGTCGGCGAGATTACGCACACCGGCATCGCGCAGTGCCGCAGCGCCGAGCGCGGTGACCGCAACCGGTGTTTCCTGCAGACTCTCAACCCGCTTGCGCGCGGTGACGATGACCTCTTCCAGCACAAGATCCTGGGCGACGGCGGGGACAGCTGACAGGGGCGTCAGCGCAGTAAAAAGGCACAGGGTTAACCCACGCGTTCGCTGGGGGATAGACACGGACATACTCACCTCTTACTTATATTTATTGGCAGATCATGCTCCTGATTGTTATAGGGTGAAGTCGCCCTGCAGACAAGTCTTATCTTGACTGGAATCAACACAGGCCGGCGCCAGGCGGGCTAATCTTGTCACTGGAACAATCGTTTAAACCGCCAGGTAACTGACTATGTTAAGCGTCGCAGAAATCATGACCGCCCAGCCCTACACCCTGTCACCGGACGACAGCCTCGCACAGGCCCGCAAACTGATGGCAGACCACCACATTCGCCACATCCCGATCGTCAGCGGCAATGGCATACTGGTCGGCGTGGTGTCACAAAGGGATGTTCTGGCCGCCGCCGACTCCAGCGTACTTCCCGACCCGCAAGGCCGAGAACAGGAGGAACGCTACATCGCCCTCTCCAGCGTGATGACCTCGCCGGTGCAAACTGTGGACGAACACGCCAGCCTGCGGGGAACGGCTATGCATTTGATGCACAACAGGCTTGGCTGCCTGCCGGTGACCCGGGACGATGAACTGGTGGGCATTATTACCGATTCGGACTTTGTTACTGTCGCCATCAACCTGATGGAACAGTTGGAGCAGGCCGAGCCGCTGGCGGACGATTTCGACGACGGTTACTAGCGCCCGTCCCTCATCCGGACTGCCGGACCACGCCGATGGGGCAACTGACGCCAGTGCCGCCTAAACCGCAATACCCTCCCGGATTCTTGGCGAGGTACTGCTGATGGTAGTCCTCGGCGTAGTAAAAGGTCGGGGCCGGCAGGATTTCCGTGGTGATGTCGCCGTAGCCTGCCTCATGCAGAACCGGCTGGAATTCCTCCAGCGAGGCCGTGGCCAGCGCTGCCTGTTCATCGTCAAAGGTGTAAATGCCCGAGCGATACTGGGTGCCCATGTCATTGCCCTGGCGCATGCCCTGGGTGGGGTCATGACCTTCCCAGAAGGTTTGCAGCAATTGCCGGTAACTGATCTGCCCGGGATCGAAGACAAGCTGTACGACCTCGTTGTGACCGGTCTGTCCGCTACAAACCTCCTGGTAGGTCGGATTGGGCGTCAGGCCCGCGGCATACCCGGCAGCGGTTGAATACACACCGGGCAGTTGCCAGAACATCCGCTCCACACCCCAGAAGCAGCCCATGCCGAACATCGCCCTGCGGTATCCCTTCGGCCAGGGTCCCTGCATGGGATTGCCGTTGACGTAGTGGGTGTCGGCCACGGGCATCGGCTCCGTTCGACCCGGCAACGCCTTGTCGGGGCTGGGCATGGCATGTTTCTTTCGTATCTCAAACAGGGACATGGATCCTCCGGCGTGGGAGCCTGGTTGCAATCTGTGACTAATGGGCTAGAGTAGACACCCTTCCCGGTGAAAAATTCAAGTAACCGGCCCCCGCAGACTTATCCGTAATACCGGTGTCACATACAAGGACTAGGCTGGAACCTGCTTAAGGTTACCACCTCTGCTCCTCACAGCGGGCAACAGAATACAAGAGAGAAAAATGACGTTACAGGCAAATGAATTCGATGCCAGCGAGCTTTGCAGCCGCAAGCTCTGGCAAATAGTCACCAGTGAAGAGGACGCCAGGATGTCCCGAGACCAGCTGACGCAAGCCATTCAGGAACTGGCAACCCGCCGCCGCTACCTGGCAGAATTGTCACGCATGGGTAAACTGGGCAGCACTACCCACAACGCCTGAGGGCGGCGCCCGGCGCGCACCTCCAGATATGGCCCGACTTCCCTCCCGTCGTTCGTCGCGAACGGAAATTGCAAGTTTCCTGAACAAAAGCAAGACCATTGCCACGGTTCGGCAACGGCAGCCAAGACTGCTGTTCGCAATCGACGCAACCGCCAGTCGCCAACCCACCTGGGACCGGGCCAGCCACCTGCAGCAGGAGATGTTCCTCGCTACCCAGGAGAGCACCAGCCTCTGCGTCCAGCTGTGCTACTACCGCGGTTTTGCTGACTTCCATGCCGGCCCCTGGACCACCGACTCCCGGGCGCTGGCCAGCCAGATGAGCAAGGTCAGCTGCGAGGGCGGCCACACCCAGATTCAGCGCCTGCTGCGCCACGCCCTGGCCGAACACGGCAAAAACCGGCTCCGGGCGATGGTTTTCATCGGCGACGCCCTGGAGGAAAACCCCGATAGCCTGTGCCAACTCGCCGGCCAGTGCGGGATGCTCCAGCTCCCGCTGTTCATCTTTCAGGAGGGCCAGATGCGCGATGCCCGGGATTGCTTCACCCGCATGGCCAGACTGAGCAAGGGTGCATGGGCGAGCTTTGACAGCAGCAGCGCCAGCACGCTCGCTTCCCTGCTGGGAGCCGTGGCCAGCTACGCTTCTGGTGGCGTCAAGGCACTTGAACGCAACCGGACCGAGGGTGCTAAACTGCTGCTCCAGCAACTTAAAGACTGAGAGCCACTGTGCCCCGACTGATCCTGCTGGCGGCTATCGCCTTCACACTATTTATCCTGTTCAAGCGCGCCCGGGCCGCGCCACCGCACAAGCGCCGCAGCGAATACATCAAGCTCGGACTGGGCATTGTCCTGGTGACAGTCGTGTTGCTCGCCCTTGCCGGTAAAATGCACTGGATTGGCGTCGCGCTCACCGGGCTGCTGGTATTACTGCGCCAGATGGCGCCCGCACTGCTGCGATTGTCCCCAATGCTGGCCTCAAAACTGGGGCAGGCCTCTACCGGTGGCGGCCAACGCTCCACCGTGGCTACCGAGATCCTATCGATGCAGCTGGACCACGACAGCGGCGAACTTGCCGGCGAGGTGCTGAAAGGACAATTTGCCGGCTGGCGCCTGGCGGACATGGACCGCTCCCAGTTGCAGGAACTGCTGGCTTTTTGCCAGAACGAGGACGAGGATTCGGCGCAACTGCTGCAGAGTTACCTGGAACAGCGCTTTCCCGGCGAAACGGATTTCGAGGCCAGGCGGCCACCCCCCGATTCCGGCAGTGGCATGAGCAGGAAAGAGGCGCTGGCGGTACTGGGCCTGGAAGATGACGCCAGCAAGGAGGATATCATCGCCGCCCACCGTACGCTGATGCAGAAACTGCATCCGGATCGTGGTGGCAACGACTACCTGGCGGCCAAGATCAACCAGGCCAAGGACCTGCTGCTGGACTGACTGCAGACACGCTGGCAACCCGTCCGGGTAGCGCTTAAACTTGCCGCCATCTTTTCAGCAAGGACCAACATCCAATGACCGATGTTTATGTGATTCGTAACCAGCACGGCCACTTCTGGGGCAAGCGCAAACAATGGCTCAGCGGTGACGAGCCGAAAACCGTTTTGCGCACCAGGCATGAGGATGAGGCGGTCAACATCCTGTTTGAGCTGTCGGCAAAGGATACGGAACTTCGCGGTGAGGTGGTTACCGCGCAACTTTCCGAGCGGGGTGAGCCGATCATCGAGCCCAGCCAGATCCCCCTTCCCAGCCTGGAAGAGCCGGCGACGGGCACGGAACCGGCGCCTGACGCACCGGTCGAAGAGGCTGGTTCAACTGCACAGGAGACCCACTGAAACCATGCGCATACTACTGTTTCTGGCTACCAATATGGCGGTGCTGGTGCTTCTCAGCACGGTCTTCAACCTGCTGGGGCTGGAGGGCATTCTCGCCGCCAATGGCGTCGACCTGAACCTGAAGAGTTTGCTGGTATTCTGCGCCCTGTTCGGATTTGGCGGTTCGCTGATATCGCTGTTTTTATCCAAATGGATGGCCAAAAGAGGCACCGGCACCTACATCATCGAGACCCCGCGCAACCGCGAGGAGCAATGGCTGCTGGATACCGTGCGCGAGCTCGCCCAAGAAGCCGGTATCGGCATGCCGGAAGTGGGGATATTTCCTTCTCAGGCGGCCAACGCCTTCGCCACTGGCTGGAACCGCAACGCCGCGCTGCTCGCGGTAAGCGCAGGCTTGTTACAGCGTTTCCGCCCGGAGGAAACCCGCGCAGTCATGGCTCACGAAATAGGCCATGTGGCGAATGGCGACATGGTCACCCTGACCCTGATTCAGGGGGTCGTCAACACCTTCGTCATGTTTCTGGCGCGAGTCATCGGCCACACGGTAGACAGGGTGATCTTCAAGACCGAGCGCGGCTACGGCCTGGGCTATTACGCGGTGACCATTGTCACTGAACTGGTACTGGGCTTCCTTGCCAGCATGATCGTCTTCTGGTTCTCCCGCTGGCGTGAATTCCGCGCCGATGCCGCCGGCGGCCGGCTGGCGGGCAATCGGCATATGATCGCGGCACTGCAGCGGCTCAGGGAGGAGCAGGGCCTGCCCCAGGATTTACCCGGGGAACTCACTGCTTTCGGTATCAGCGAACAACTGAAGCAGGGCATCGGTGGCCTGCTGCGCTCCCATCCACCGCTGGAAGACCGGATCAGGGCCCTGCAGTCAGCCTGATCAGGCCAGTGGCTTGAGCAGGTATTCGCTCATCGGTATCACATCGATGCGATCAAAATCGATAAAACGGGCGACACTTTCCATCATCGCCTGGGCATTTCGGGCCAGGCCCTCGTCATCGTCCTCTGCCACGTTATAGAAGGCATGATTGGAAGCCATGGCGGCCTCGGGAAAGTTCTCTTCGATCATGGCGTCGAGCGGCGGTGCCGCATAACTGAGGCCGCGCACTATCACGTTCTGCCGGTAGCCGAAGGTGGACTGGGTGTCGATCGCCACCTCGGTATGGCTCTCCAGCCAGATTGACAGCCACTCGCTTGCCGAAAGCCGCGGCGGGCGTTGCAGGAAAACCACGTGACACATACCGGGAACGCGGCCGTCATCGCCCGGCGGATGGTTGCGATTGACCAGTGGTTCGGATTCCGTCACCAGGTAACAGTGAAAGCGGGAGACCCATTCCTCCAGGCAGGCATCGACCTCACCACGCTGCCCTGCGGCAGTATCCAGCCAGGCCGACACCATGGCATCCGGCAACGGGCGGGTGGCCGCCATACGCCGCTGGGAGCCGCTGGCAACCGCAGAGTCGGCCACCGCCAGTCGCAGTCCGCGGATGGCAGGATTTTCCGCCAGTTTCTCCAGGGCGGCGAGCAACTGATCACGGAAACCGTCACTGTCGGTCGTTTCTGGCTTCCACAGGGGATAAATCAGCTTTTCCACAATAGCGCACTCTTGAAAAAATCCGGCGAGGCTCCAGTAAAACAAAAGACAACCCGCGCCACAACGCACTGCCTCGCCAGAACCCGGCACCGGTAGTATTCTTATACCGACGACAACCCCAGTGGAGAAAGCAGTGACAGCGACAGCGAAGAATCCGGCAGTTATCAACTGGATAGGCTACCTGGCCATCACCCTGATGGTCACTATCCCGGTGGCAGTCCTGACCGTGCGCTCCGGCGCCTGGCAGCAGGGCCTGCTGCTGTATGCAATCAGCTGCGCCGGTTCGGCACTGCTGTTGCTGGTTGGCGTGGTCGTGCTGGCACTGCCGCGCTACGCGCGCTGGCGCAAAGCCACTGGAAATCGCGCCCTGTTTGCAATACCCGGCACCCTGTTGCTGTTGACGCTGCTGGCAGGTCGTGGGGATTATCCACCCATCCACGATATTACCACCGACCTGCAGGACCCACCGCAGTTTGTCACCGCCGGAAAAGTCCGCGGTGAGGCAAGTAACAGCCTCGCCCTGCAACCGGAAGTACTGGAGGCGCAGGCCGTGGCCTACCCGGACCTGCGGACACTGGTCACCAGCGAGTCCATTGAAACGGCTTTCGAGCGCGCACTGGACACGGCTGAAGAACTGGGTTGGGAGGTATATCACCAGGATCTCAACGCCGGTGTTATCGAAGCGGTGGATACCACCGCAATCATGGGTTTCAAGGACGATGTGGTTATTCGAGTGAACACCAACGCCGAAGGGACCCTGCTTGATTTACGTTCTGTGTCCCGGGTAGGCATTAGCGACCTGGGCGCAAACGCGGCACGCATCCGGGATTTCCTTCAGGCCTTCGAGCAACAGGACTGAGCCGTGAAAACACTTTTACTCCTTTTAGGTGCCCTGCTTTTACCCGCCCTGGGGGTGGCCGCCACCGAACCGGACTATCTGAGTTTCGCCACCGAGGATGAAAAAAACTCCACTGAAATTTTCAGCCGGGCCAGCCCGTCCGTGGTCTATGTCACCAATACCGCGCTCAGGCGCAATCTTTTCTCGCTGAATGTACAGGAAATTCCCCGCGGCTCAGGCACGGGTTTCGTCTGGAACGAACGGGGGCTTATTGTCACCAATTTCCACGTCATTGCCGGCGCCCACCGGTTGATCGTCACCCTGGGCGATCAACGGGAGTTCGAAGCCCAGGTTGTCGGCGTGGCGCCGGAGAAGGACCTGGCGGTATTGCGCATCGAAGATCCGCCCGAGGACCTGCAGGCACTGCCGTTGGGGGATTCCTCGGAGTTGTCGGTGGGCCGCAAGGTACTTGCCATCGGCAACCCCTTCGGCCTGGACACCACTCTCACAACCGGGGTGGTGAGCGCCCTGGGGCGCGAAATCCAGGCGCCCAGTGGACGCACGATCCGCGGGGTGATCCAGACCGACGCCGCTATCAACCCCGGCAACTCGGGGGGGCCGCTGCTCAACTCGCTGGGCCAGCTGGTGGGCGTCAATACGGCAATTTTCAGCCCCAGCGGTGCCAGTGCCGGCATCGGTTTTGCCATACCGGTAAACACCGTCAAGGAAGTGATTCCGCAGTTAATCGCCTACGGCAAGGTCCTTCATCCGATCATCGGCGTCGAACTGGCCAGTGATCGCTGGATACGGCGCTTCGGTATCGAAGGCGTACCTATCGTGCACGTCTACCCGGGGTTGCCAGCGGCAGAAGCGGGCATGGAAGGCGCACGCCAGGTGGGCCGCAGGGAGATCAAGCTGGGAGACGTCATTACCCACATCGATGGCAAGGAAATTCGCTCCAGTGACGATTACCTGACCGCGCTGGAAACTCATGAGCCTGGCGATACGATAAGCATTGACACCCGGCGGGGTGACAAGAAACTCAGCTTCAAGGTGACCTTGATAGAATCCCAGTAGTCAGGACAGGGTTCCCCCGTCCACCCTGATGTCCTCTCCGGTGATGTGAGCGCCATCCTCTGATATCAACATGGCAATCACCCCGGCGACCACCTCCGCGTCCTTAGGTCCGGTGAGTGAAGAGATTCGCCCCATGAGGCTGTAATCCATGGTCGAGGGAAAGTCGATACCGCGGGTCATGTCGGTTTTGATATCGCCCGGGCAGACGCAGTTGGCCCTCACGCCCCGCTTGGCGTACTCCACCGCAAGGCTGCGGGTCATTGCCAATACCCCACCCTTGCTGGCCGAATAGGCGACCCCACAGGGCAGACCGGACAGAGCAGCGGTTGACGCTGCGTTGACAATGCTGCCCCCGTTTTCCAGCAAATGGGGCAGCGCCGCCTGGCACAGCAACAGCGTGCCGGTGAGATTGATGTCGAGCACCTGCTGCCATTTATCGAGCGCCAGCTGCTCAGTGTCATCAAATCGCAGGACGCCAGCCATATTAACCAGCGCATGCAGCCCGCCAAATTGCGCGGCACAGTCGTCAACAGCCGCCTGGACCCCGGCGGCGTTACTGATATCGCAACGGCGTGCCACGGCCCTGCCGCCGGCGGCGCGAATCTCATCGGCGGTAGCGCGCGTCCGCGCATCATCAATGTCGACACAATAGACGCTGGCACCTTCCGCAGCCGCGCGTATTGCGCTGGCGCGGCCAATGCCGCTACCCGCCCCCGTTACCAGAACCACCTTACCGGCCAGTCGCTGCACGGCTCATCCTCCCCCGTCAAAAGCCTGAATATGCCCAGCCGTTGTGCAACCGTCAAACCTGCCGGTATGCAGCGCTATACCCCGCCGCAGGGAACGCCGGGCACAGCCGGGACTGTCCCATATTGTCATCCGGGCTGACTTATTAAGCCATTGCCATGGGATGGGGCAGCGGTACCCTGACAAGACTTCAATGGAGGCGGATCGTGGGCTTACACTTGCCCCTGCCCTTCGCGCTGAACACAATCCGGAGAGCCTATGAACGCCCCCGCCAGGAGAGATATTGTGCAGGACCTTGAGCAGTTTCGCAGTGATGTTCGCCAGTGGCTGGAGGAAAATTGCCCCCCCTCCCAGCGGCAACCCATCACCCCGGAAGAGCAGTACTACGGCGGCCGTCATGCCCGGTTCCCCAGTGAGGACGCAAAACTCTGGTTCGAGCGCATGCGCGACAAGGGCTGGATCTGCCCGGAATGGCCCGCAGAATATGGCGGCGGCGGGCTCGGGCCGCAAGAGGCCAAAATCATCAAGGAGGAGATGAAAGCACTCAATGCGCGTACCGCCCTTTACAGTATTGGCATCTGGATGCTGGGTCCGGCATTGCTGGAATTCGGCAACGAAAAGCAAAAGCAGCAGCATATCCGCGCCATTATCAACGGCGAAGCCCGCTGGGCACAGGGCTATTCGGAACCGGGCTCCGGCTCAGACCTCGCCAGCCTGCAGTGCCGGGCCGAGGATAAGGGAGACCATTTCCTGGTCAATGGCAGCAAGATCTGGACGACGGCTGCCGACAAATGCGACTGGATTTTCTGTCTGGTGCGCACCGACCCCAAAGCCAAGAAGCAGGAAGGCATCAGTTTCCTGCTGATCGATATGGATGACCCCGGCGTCAGCACCACGCCCATTGAATTGATCAGCGGCGAGTCTGAGTTCTGCCAGACATTCTTTGACAATGTGAAAGTGCCGAAAGACAACCTGGTAGGCGAACTCAACAAGGGCTGGAGTGTCGCCAAGGCGCTGCTGGTCCATGAAAGAAAGTTGATGTCGGAACTGGGCAGCGACTCCCCGCGAGAGGTAGTCCCCCCCAGCACCGCCGCCCGCCAGTACCTGCCATTCGCAAACGGCAAAGTTGCCGACGCCCAATTGCGCTCGGAACTGGTGGACTATGACATGGAAATGCACGCCATTGGCCTGACCCATTTCCGCACCTTCGAGGAGAAGATCGCCGGGGTCCGCAGTGCCGCCCCTCTGGTCATGAAGTACGTCGGCACCGAGGCGGAAAAAACCAGGAGCGAATTGCTGCTGGCTATCATGGGTAGCCGGGGACTGGGCTGGGAGGGCGAGGGCTTCACCCAGCCGGAGCTGGACACCCTGCGCCTGTGGGCCATGTCCAAGGCCATGACCATCGCTGGCGGCACCTCGGAAATTCAATTGAATGTTATCGCCAAGAACGTGCTGCAACTGCCCCAATCATAGGAGCTTACAATGGCCCTGGTCCTCAACGAAGAGCAACGTTTCCTGCAAGACAGCGCCAGGGAATTTCTCGCCAACAACGCCCCGGTGGCGAGCCTGCGCCAGCTCCGGGACTCCCGGGATCCACTGGGATACGACCCCGAACTGTGGCAACAGATGGCCGGATTGGGCTGGGCCAGCATCATTCTCCCTGAAGCCTATGGCGGTCTGGACTTCGGTTTCACCGGCCTGGGCATCGTCATGGAAGAGGCGGGCCGGACACTCACTGCATCACCTCTGTTTGCCTCCGCGGTAGTGGCAGCCTCGGCCATCCTGCTCGGTGGCAACGAGGCGCAGAAAAATGAATTACTGCCTGAAATCGCCGCCGGCAGACTCACCTTGGCGCTGGCTCTGGAGGAAAGTCACCATCACCGCCCCAGCCAGATCGAGACCACTGCCGCCCCCCGGGGCAATGGCTTTGTCATCTCCGGCAGCAAAAGCTTTGTCATCGACGGCCACAGCGCCGACAAGCTGCTGGTTGTTGCCCGCAGCGGCGGCGAGACAGAGGCAGAGGAAGGCCTGAGCCTTTTCCTGGTAGACCGCGAGGCCAACGGGGTCAGCGTGCAGCGCACCATCATGGTAGACAGCCGCAACGCGGCCAACGTGGTTTTCGACAACATGGAGGTTGACGCCTCCGCCCTGGTCGGTGAATTGGGTCAGGGCTGGGGGGTGCTTGAACCGGTCCTCGACCGCGGGCGGGTGGCGCTGGCGGCGGAAATGATGGGACTGTCACTGGAGGCTTTTGAGCGCACCGTGGAATACCTGAAAGAGCGTGAGCAGTTTGGCGCCAAGATCGGAAGTTTCCAGGCGCTGCAACATCGCGCAGCGCATATACAGTCCCAGCTAGAGCTGTGCCGATCGGTAATCCTGCAGGCACTGTCGGCGGTCGATGAGGCACCGGATCAATTGCCACTGCTGGCCAGCCTGGCCAAGGCAAAGCTCAACCAGCTGGCAAAACTGGTCACCAATGAAGCGGTGCAGATGCACGGCGGTATCGGTGTTACCGACGAGCTGGAAATCGGCTTTTTTCTCAAACGCGCCCGGGTTGCCATGCAGGTTTTCGGTGACACCGGGTTTCACAAGGACCGCTACGCCACACTCTGTGGCTACTGACAGGAACCCTCATGGATAACACACATAAAATTGCCACGGTCCACAAGTACGTGGAAGCCTTCGCCAATTCCGACATCCAGCTGATTCGGGAGATTTATGCCGAGGATGCGGTAGTTGAAGATCCCGTGGGCAGCGAGCCCCATGTAGGCATTGACGCTGTTGTGCGCTTCTATGAGGGCGCCTTTGCCACCGGTGCCAGGCTCGCTTTAACGGGCGACGTGCGCTGCGCCGGCAATGCGGCCGCTTTTCCCTTCAAGGTCATCATGGAAGGCATAGACATCTCTCCCATTGATGTATTTGAGTTCAACGACGCAGGCAAGGTCGTCAAGATGAAAGCCTACTGGGGAGGCTGAAACTGCCGGGGACGAGCGTTCAGGATATGCGGGCCGCCGGCGCATCTCGCTGCAGTCGCGTCTCCAGTTGCTTGATCTGCTCGAGGAAGTGCCAGGGCGCCAGCAGCGGCTCCAACTCCTCGGCGGAAACCGGCTTGCTGAACATATAGCCCTGAATCACATGGGCCCCTTCGTCGGTCATAAAGGCATATTGCTGGTCGGTTTCGACCCCCTCCGCCACCAGTTTGAGCCCCAGCCCCTTTGCCATGGCGACGATTGCCCGCACCAGGCTGGCGTCTTCGGGGCTGCTGGTCGCCCCGATCACAAAGCTGCGGTCAATTTTCAATTCATCCAGCGGGAAACGACTGAGGTAACTCAAGGAGGAATACCCGGTGCCGAAATCGTCGATTGACAGGCTCACGCCCAGGTCGCGAAGCTCTGCGAGCGCCTTGATCGAAGCCGACGTATCGCCCATGACCACGCCCTCGGTCAGCTCCAGTTCCAGCACACTGGGGTCAACCCCGATTTCATCCAGCATGGCTTTCACCCGCCGGGTAAAACTGGGGGTGAATTGCAGGGCCGATACATTGACCGCGACCTTGGGCAGATGGATTCCCCGGTCTTCAAAGGCCTTTACCTGGCGACAGGCCTCCCGAATCACCCAATCACCCATCTCGCCTATCAGCCCCATCTCCTCGGCCAGGGGGATAAAGCGGAAGGGCGGGATCAGGCCCTGCTCGGGATGCTGCCAACGCAACAGGGCCTCGGCGCCCACCACCTTGCCACTGTGGGTATCCACCTGTGGCTGGTAGAACAGCACCAGCTCATTGTTGTCCATGGCCTTGCGCAGGTCGTTTTCCAGGGTCAGCCTGTCCAGTCCCTCGTCCTCCATGCTGACGTCATAGAAAAGATGCGAGCTCTTTCCCGTGGACTTGGCCCGGTACATCGCGGTATCGGCACAGCGCAGCAGTCCCTCCACATCGGTGGCGTGATCCGGTGCCAGGGCAATGCCGATGCTCGGGGTAACGACCAGCTCGTGACCGTTGATCAGCATGGGCTCGGTGAGCGCCGTGATCAGGCGCTGGGCCACCAGAGCCGCTGATTCCGATGTCTCTATCTGGTTCAGCACCACGGTGAACTCGTCGCCTCCGAGCCGTGATACATCGATTTTCGCCGAGGGGTCCACATAGTGGGCGACCACATCGCTATCGCGAACACAGCGGCTTAATCGCTGGCCAACTTCACGCAGCAGCAGGTCGCCGGCGCTGTGGCCCAGGGAATCATTAATTCGCTTGAAGTTGTCCAGGTCCAGAAACAGCAAAGCCAGCATCTGGCTGTTGCGCTGGGAAAGTTTCAGCAACAGGGACAGCTGCTCGGTAAACAGGCGCCGATTTGGCAGTGAAGTCAGCGAGTCATAATAGGCCATCTGCCGCAAGCGGTTCTTGGTGCGCGTCACCTGCTCCACCGCCTTGTTGAGTTCCGCGTTGCGCCGGCTCAGCTGGGAGGTCCGCTCCTCCACTTTCATACTCAGCAGCTGGTGGTCCACGTCCATTTCGCGCTTGTACTTGCTGATCCCGGTAACTACCCCGTTGAGAATATTGGCGATCTCCTCCACCTCTCCCCCGCCGCTGACTTTCAACGGTTCCTGCATCTGCCCGGAGGCGATACCGTCGGCAAGCCTGGCGAGCCGGGAAATCGGCGCGGTGATCCGGCGGGTCAGGGAAAGGCTGAATGCCAGACATAACAGGGCAAAAGCGAGACAGGCGATCACCACCAGCAGGATGCCCGGAAGCACCTCCCGCAGCAGGGCACGCTGATTTACCGCCAACTGCAGATAGCCCATAACGTGGCGAACCTTCGCTTCCCGGGGCTGGGCTGCCGCGGCCAGAAACTCCCGTTGACTGACCCGGCTAGCCAGCGGATTGACGGGAGAGGTAATTGGCAGCGTTAGCTGGAAATTGCGATCGGCACCCAGCAGGGCGCCCAACAGGCCACCGCTAACCTCTCGGCCGCGGCCATCCAGGCTGACAAGGCCGTTGTCCGCCTCGGACAGCCCCTGGCGCAGGAACTCCAGTTTCGGCGCACCGGCGGCGGCCCCCGACGGTAGCTGCAGCATTGCGCTCCCGCCAACGCTGCGCACGATAGCGGAAGCGACCGACGGCGGCTCAATCAGTCGGGCAAGCGTGCTGGCCAGTGCCTGCTGGTTGTCAAAATACAGGTAGAAAGCCAGGTCCGGGCGGTGGGTAGCCTCCTCCCGGAGCTGCGTCAGCAGACGGTCCCGTTCCAGCCGGTACTCCCGGACACTGGCAAAACCACTGACCAACAGGCTCATGCTGAGCAGTATGGCGATTACCAGTGCATTTATTCTTCCGGCGATGGTCACGTTGGCGTCGCTTCACTCCGGTCAAAAAAGTCGATGAATCCGCACAGTATGTGATATCGGGGAGAAAAGCCCAAGCCTGTTTATCTCTACTTTTTGCCGATTTTCCGTAGAGTGCATTCAGGCCTGTGTGCTTGAATTCTGCATTAGCCAGGATCGGGGAAAACCGGCAGATGTCAGAATTCCAGATGACTCACGTAGCGCTGGTGGGAGCGCGGATCGATGCGTTTGCGGCGCTGGGATTTCGCAGCCGGAGTGATCTCACCATGCGCCGTGCGCTGCCAGCCGGGATAGCGGTCGAATTCCAGCACATGGATGAGGGTGAACTGAAAGCCCTGCTGACCCGCCAACTGCCCATCTGGGTGCATAATTGCATCACCGACCCGCAGTTTCCGGCCAGGAACAGGCTGCTTATGCACCTGCGACGCTTCGAAGGCGAATTGCGGGATAACCGCGACAATGAAGTGATAGCAATGGTGCTCAACGCCGGTTTTCGCAACCGGCAACTGGACCCGATGGCGCTCCCCCAAAGCATGCCCCTGCGACAGCGCTGCAGTATGTTGATGCACGTCGAACCCTGGCGGGAGGCCTACCGCGAACTGGAAACCGCGGTGGTCAATATCCTGGCGTCAGAGGCGGAGCAACTGGACACCTGGCTGGCGACGGCGGAGCCCCGGATCGAGCACGCCGCCGTATAAGCCTGCTGCGCGAATCAGACGTCTGCGGGACGACGATCAGCTGAGGAGGAGCCGGTTACCATGCGCACGGTCCGCTGACAGGTTTCCAGCCAGGGCTGCACTGTCTCTGTTTTCAGGGCACGCACATATCCCCCTTCACTCTTGCAGGAGATGCTGGTTTTGTTCGGTGTCCAATCGCCCTCTTTGGGACGCGGCTTGCGGGTACTGTAGTACCAAAGACCGCGGCGGTCCTGCATGATGTAGTTGGCGTCTTCCGGCAAGTAAACTTTTTTGCCGTCAATAACCGCAAACACTTCCAGTTCACTGTCGGGCTGCTGTTCCAGTACCGCTGTAGGTGTAATCGTCAACATGGCTGACTCCCTGAATCTTGTTATCCAATCCCTCGAAAGTGAGCGTCCCCTGGCACAAGGCCCGCTTGCCCACCGCACGCGGACTCCTGTCTACGTGTTGCATCAGTTATAAGGGGTGTCGGGAGTTGCGGCAACGTGAATTTGGCCAGATTTTTAGAGAATTACGTGAAAATGGTATTTATTGGCCAATTTTTTCAATCATTGGGTGGAATTTGGCGTATTTTCCGGAATCGACTGCCAAATTTTCAGCCTAGCTGCGAATCAACCTGATGTGTGGCGGGGAATCCGCGTCTGGCTTGAGCTGCTCCAGCTTGCTCGGAACGCCTCTGGAGAGCAGGTCCGGTGCCTGTTCGACGGAACTCATGAGCATATGCAGGGATAATGCGGCGCGTGCATCCTTGCTTGCAATCATGGGGTCGAAACCCGGCAGCTCGTCCTCGGGGATAAATCCCAGCATCACGGCATTGGTCAGGTAATCCCGGATAATCTGCCGGTTAACCTGGTCCTGAAGGTAAATCTGGTAGCCCTCATCACCGAACACGCGCAGCAGCACATCCCGGTCGCTAGCGGCCAGGCCGGCTGAGGTGAATGGCGGATTCTCGCCAAAGGCCGTTTCAATCCGCTCTACCACTGTGTCCAGTCTCAAGGCATCTTCTCCGTTATCTCGCCATCTGGGCGTTAGCTGCCGTATCCGGGCGCGAGGCCATGCCCTGCAGGGCTGGCAGGTTCGGCACCTGGTATACCTTCCCGTCCAGCTCAAAAGCTGCAAGGGCATATTCATCAACTGCTGCGGGAAGATCCCGGCAGTCGGCGGAGTCAATCCTGCGCACTGCCAGACCGGGACCACGCAAGGCGACCCCCCAGTAATCGGAGCCGCCTCCCTGCAGGCCCAGAATCACCGCAATCAGGCCACTACTGTTGCCGGCGTCCCGCCAGGGCAACTCGCCATCCGCACCAAAATCCATGACCGGTATCTCCACGCCGCGCCAGCTCACTTGTTCCGGCACCTGGTCCTCGTGGGCTGGCAGCGTCACTATTTCCCCCAGGCACTTCTGCGGCACCGCCCATTGGCGGTCAGGGCCGCAGGGCAGGAGTACGCACATTCGCTCCGCTTGCTCGCTCATGCCACCTCCTAGCCGAGTTCCAGCCGCTGGCCGGTCAGTTCATTGATCTGGCCGATCAGCATACGGAAGTTAAAAGGCTTGCCCATATAGCCATTACAGCCAGCTTCTTCGGCGAGCGTCCGGTGTTTCACTCCGGTCCGCGAGGTAATCATAATCACCGGGATGTGGCTGTAACGGGCAGAATTACGGATTTCCCGCAGGGTCTGGATACCATCCTTCACGGGCATTTCCACGTCCAGCAAAATGACATCGGGCAATTGCTCGGTGGTGTTGAGCCAGTCAATGGCCACCGCCCCGTTCTCCGCGGTGGCAGTTTCTATACCCACGGTCTCAAGCTGACTGGTAGCCACCATACGCTGGGTCCGGGAGTCATCGACCACCAGCGCGACAAATTTATCTTCCTCGGGCTGGTCCTCGGGGACGGCGATACCCTGGCCGTCGCCGTAGCAACTGACCAGTACGTTGAGATCCAGTGCGACAACTGCTTCGCCATCCGCCGTGGTCGCGGCACCGGCGACGCCCGGTACAGACGCGAACTGGGCCCCCAGGGAGCGAATCACCAGTTCCAGCGCTTCCTCCACGTCATCGATGGCGATGGCCATGTAACGCGACTCTGAACCCGCCACGATAACCGGCAGAGTGCTCCGCCAGCTCGAGCGATCAGGAAGACTGCCACTGTTGCACAGGGTGCCCAGGTAGGCAGGCTCACATTCCATGCCTTGCAGCCGCATGGTTTCACCCCGCTCTACGGCGGCAAAGAAATCATCGACCGGCACCTCGTCAACACACACCAATCCACCCAGGGGGATGGCATAAGAGTTCTCCCCGGAGGTGACCAGCAGGGCCCCGTTGACGGTGACGTTGGTCGGTATGCGCACATGAAAAGACGTGCCCTTACCTACTTCCGACTCGATACGCACATCGCCGCCCATCTCCTGCAATTCGCTGCGGACGATATCCATGCCCACCCCGCGGCCGGAAATCTGGCTAAGCTGGGCGGCGGTCGAAAATCCCTTATGGAAAATCAGGTTGAGGGCTTCTTCGTCGCTAAGGGCATCGGCATCGACATCAAGCCCCTTGCGTACCGCAGACTCGCGCATTGCTTCAGGATCAATACCGCGACCATCGTCGGACAGCACAATGATCGAATCGGAACCCGACATGCGTACATCCAGTGTGACCTGTCCTACCGACGGTTTGCCGCTGGCTTTGCGCTCCTCCGTGGATTCGATGCCGTGGTCCAGCGCGTTACGCACCATGTGCTCGAGAATCGTCTGGCAGCGAGCATAGTCATCCCTGTCCAGGGTGCCGACCTCGTTGGCGACCCGGAAAGCAACATCCTTGCCGAGGTCGTTGCTGACCGTGCGCACCAGGCGCCGCAATCCCGGCATCAGGCGGGACACCGGCACCACCCTGGCAGCGCGGATCGAGGAGCCGATGGAACTGATTACGGTCGCCTGTTGCTTCAGTAACGCTTCCGCCTGAGCGTTGTGGCGGCTCGCCAGCTCGATCAGGTCGGCCAGATCCTCGACGCCCTCGCGGAGAATATTGGCAGCTTCCTGCAGTTCGCTGTACTGGTCCATCTCCAGGGCATCCAGCTCGGCCGAATGATTGCTGCTCCTGGCATTGACGTTGAACAGGGCTCGATCGGCAATATCCGCGATATGCGCCCGGACTGACGACAGGCGTCCCTGCAGTTCCGCTGAGGCCCGTTTGTTGCGATTGGTGCTCTGGGCAGTTCGTACCCCCAACTGCTGGGCCTGATTGGTCAGGTTGAGTAACAGGTCCAGTTTTTCGGACGTAATGCGCACTGACTGCTGGGCCGCCAGCGCCCGGGCGCCCTCGTCTGCCAGCTTCTTGTCTTCCTGCTTGCGTTTGCGATCCCGATCGGCCTGATCCGAGGCTGCGGTGGCGGGAATAACCTGTTCTGTTGATTGCTCCGAGTTCTCCGTGACGCTGTGGTCCGTCGTGGCGTCGACGACTGGCTCTGCAACATCCGCGGGACTCGCACCGCGGTGCGGAAACTCGCTGAGGATATCCCGGCGCTGTTCCTGGACAAATTCCATTCCGCGCACCGCCGCGTCCAGCCAGGCATTGACTATCCGGAAGTAATCCCCCGCACCCTCGGCAACAGGACGGGGCAGTGCCTCGAGTAATGTTTCGAAATTGTGCACGAGGGTCCCGTAGTAGTGCAGGCCGACCCCCTTGGCAATACCTTTGACGGTATGCAGTATGCGCGCTACCTGCGCGTAACTGGCCTCGGAGCCGATATCCGCTTCCCAGGCGCTGATGGCGTCCTCGAGTTTTTCCAGCTCGCTGGAACCCTCTTCGATGAAGGCATCGAGGAACTCGGCAAAAATCTCACCACCGCCAGGGCTGCTGTGGCTGAAATTAATGCCCTCCGGTATGCACCAGGACAGATCTTCATCGACAACAGCTACTGCAACCGGTGCATCCGGGGTCTCGGTAACGCGCGCCTCATCACTGGCAGACGCCCCATCTGCCCCGGTAAACTCCTCCACTTCGACACCGCAGATCTCTCCGCTGTTCTCGCTGTCCATGCCGAGTTCGCTGAACAACTGGTCGATGTCCTCGCCAGAGGCCGCCTCGATGGTTTCGTTGACCGGTTCGAGCTCCGATTCGAAGATGCTCTCCTCGAACACCTCCAGAGTGTCATTCTCAATCGAGGCAGGCGCAACCGGCGCTTCCTCGCTCGCAAAACCGACAAAGCCTTCTACCTCCGGTGCCGGCGCATCGAATTCCAGGTCACGGTCGCCGCCATCCAGGTCATCGAATATGGCATCGATTTCCGCGCTATCGGGCGACCAGTCGGGTGACGACGTGCCACCGGCGAAAGCCTCATCGAGGAGATCGTCACCGAGCACACTGCTTTCCACTACCGTCAGCCCAGGCTCCTCTGTCATCGGCGCCGACGCGGGTTCCTCCTGGAACAGGCGATTGCAATTGGCTCCATTGGCGACATCCACCAGGCGCAATAACACCGCATCCACCTGCCGTTGTTCCAGTCCTGCCAGCGCCTCCGGCACCTCGGCACAGACCCTGGAGACAGGTTCGTACCCCTGCTTCACCGCCAGTGAGGCGGTTTGCTCATCGGTGGCCACCGACACATCGGCTATCACCGAGTCGGCTGGGCGTCCCATCGCCGACATTCGGGCCGCGAGCGCAGCATTAACCTCATCCATGAAGTCCGCCAGGCGTGGCGTGATGACCGACATTAAATTTTCGCCAAAGCCTTCCATTGAAGCGAAATCTTCGTGCAGGTCCAGGTCGCTTTCCACATCGGCATCGGCAGTGAACTGGTCGATGCTGGTCTCAAGGCTGAGTCCGTCAAAATCTTCTTCGCCAACCGCGAGTGTATTGCCCGCTATCAGGAAGTCGTCGAACGCCTCGTCGTCTTGCGGCAACTGCACGCTGTTGACGTATTCGTTGACATCTGCAGGTGGTGTATCGATTTCCGCATTGTCATTCTCCGCCCAGCTTGCATCAGCATCCACCGACGCGGCCTCAACACAGATTTCGCCAGGTATATCGACCTCATGCAATGGAGTGTCAGCCTGCGCGGGAATCTCTTCGCCATATTCTGCTGACTCTGCTTCCAGGTACACTTCTTCCAGGGGTTGTACTGCTGCGGGTTCTATTGCTATCGGTTCTACTTCTGCGGGACCTGCTGCTAGGGGTTCTGCGATCGCGGGCCCTGGTTGAACCTGCTGTGGTGCAACTTTCTTGACCCGCTTGACGACCAGGTAGGAGTCACCGATATCGTCATCGTCTTCCAGCCCGAGTATATCGCTGCCGTCAACGACATTAGTGGCAAGGCCCTCAGCCTCCTCATTGGACACACGGGAAAACTCTATGGCCATCAGGCCTTCGAAAGCGTCCTCTTCGGCTTCCTGGAGCTGGGTAGTTTCCCCTCCGCCATTGTAAATATCGTTGCCGCCGGCCTCGGAAAGAACAATCTCCTCACCAATATAGGTATCGAGATCATCCGCTCCTGCCCGGCCGCGAACCATCGGTCGCGCCGCTACCTCAGCTTCATAGGCACTGAGCGAAAAATCCGCCGACAGCTTGCCCTCGACCACGAACAGGCTTTCCTCCGGCTCGTCACGATCCAGTTCCATCAACCACTCGAGCGTACTTTCCTTGAAGCTCTCGATGGTATCCAGCATCGGCTCGGTCGACCTTGCTGAATTGTCTTTGTCAGATTGCACGTTAGTTCTCCATTGTGATTTTTTGCGAGGCTTATTGCCCCAGCGTTTCGGAGACTGGTGCGTCAGGAGCACCACCGTGTACATTGTCTTCGACCTGCGACAGACCTTGAGCGAGGTCTTCCACCCCACCCTCGGCCATGCGGAAGGCGCGGTCGGTCAATTCGCGGACATGGGCGGGATCCCAGGCGTTATCCTCTTTGTATGACATCACCAGACCGGGAAGCCCGACAACCACATCATTGAGCAGCGTGCGCAACGACGCGGATGGCGGCATATCCCCGTCCAGAACCCGGTCCAGCAGATCCTGTACCGACCATCCCAATTCGCCGAGAATATTGGCGCCAACTGCCCTGCCGTTACCCTTGAAGGTATGGAAATGACGACGGATATCACGCAGGATTTCCATATTCTGCTGATCATCCATCCACAGCGGGGTGAGACGGATGATTTCCTGAACAATTTCCTCTGATTCTTCGATGAACACTTCACGAAACTCGGCCGGCACCTCGCCGTCCTCGACATAATTGCGCGGCTCGGTCCAGCTGGTGGTCGCCACCTCGGCACCGGCGGAAAGCTCACTCGCATACGCCTCCAGCTCCGTGGCACGCTGTTCCGCTATCGCCAGCATATGGGAAGTATCGTCCAGCGGATCCACAATCGAACGCTGCAGATGCAACTCCAACTGGGCAAAGGCTTCGGCGAAACAGCGGAATGCATCGTCCTCACGCACCGCACCGCCTTTACTGGCAGCGCCCAGCCACTGGTGGCAGCGATCGATAATAGCTGCCTCGCGCTCCATGCCGGCGAAGCCCAGCGCGCCGGAGATTTCGGCAAGCAGTTCCAGTGACATGTCGATCGCCTTGCGATCGGGAATAGTTTCCTGTTGGTTGAGAAACTCCCTGGCGAGATCAAACAGCAGATCAAGGTCCGGATCACCGGCATCCGCATCCCGTACCGCCTGGCGTAACTCCTCGTGCCCCTGGTCAGATTTGTTCAGGTGACGGTTGAGGGCCACTGTCAGGCGCAGGGTGCTCTGGGCATCGTTGGGCTTGCGCGCCAGGGCGCTGGCAAGCTCCTTGCGGCGCAGAATCTGGTGCATGTAGTTTTCAACCAGGCCCATGTGATTAAAGGTGGCGGTCACCACACTTTCACGCAGCTCAAACTCCCGGCTGGAGAAGGAGCTGCAAAGGCCGTGTTCCAGCTTATGCTCGATATCCAGCTTCACATCAACAATGCCGCGGATAATCTCATTGATCACCTGGTTCAACTGGGCGGGGGAACTGTTGTAAGCACCACTGAACAGGCTTTCCAGTCGCCGCTGAACCGTGCGCAGCGATTCTGCGTGGGTCATCTGCCCGGCGGCCTCGAGACGGAATTGGGTGGCCTCGATTCCATCGAGCGCACCGGGGTCCAGTTCCACATTACCCGCAGTTGCGATGGCAGTGAGATCCTTGGAGCTGAGGTAGTCGACGACACCGTTGAGTTGGTCAAGGGCGGAACTGAGTGCCGTGACCAGTGCGTCCATGTGGATCAGGCCACGATTCGCCTCCTCCAGGGTATTATCGTCGATGGAGAACTCTTCCCGAATACGGCCGATATGAACCGGCCGCGCCTTGCAGCTGGCGATATAAAACAACATCTGCTGCTGCAGGTTGTCATAGTCCACCGAGGTGTCGACTGCGGCGCCGTTTTCCCGGGCATACTTGATCATGAAGGCGCCGGATTTGAAGATCTGGGCAATACACTCGTCGGGAACGATAAGACCACCGGCCATTCCCTCACAGATACCCACCATGGTGAACCAGAAGCGCTCCGGCTCACTGCCGCTGAACATGGTTTGCATACGCCTGGAAATACGCGCTACCGTCTTCATACTCTCACCGACGTTCTTTCGGCGCAGCGCCATCTTGGCCATTTCCAGGTATAGAGCCAGCATGACATTGGCCCGTTCCCGCACCTCCTCGTGGTCGGCAGGAATACCGCCCTCGGTGATACCGCGGCCTTCCGGAATATCCATGTGGAAGAAAAATGCCTTGGGACGGGGCCGCTCACCGATCCAGCGGCGCAGGTCATTGACGTGCTGCTCCAGTCCCTGGCCGGTATCGGCCCTCGCATTCTGGGCGTGTCCCAGGTAGGCGGGCAGCACCTTGAGAGCCTGCATCAGGCCTCCCATGGTCAGCTTGCGGCGCTCGCCGACCACTTTGTCCTTGTACAGATAGTTGAGGCTGCGTTCCATCTCCAGGGTCAGCATTTCACCCTTGCGCATACCCAGGGCCCGAAGGGTCGAGGTGATCTGGTGTACGGCCCACATACACTGCAGCAGCGGTCGCTTCTGGCTGGTGTCATTACTGTATTCCACCAGGGAAGCCTCGGCGTTCTCGGCCTGCTTGTTCATCAGGCCGACAACCCACTTGAGGGCTACGATGTCAGTTTTACTGGCCACTACTAAACCTCCGGTTCTTGTATCTGCGGGGGCGGGGCATGGATCCGCCTTTTCCCACTGTTATAGAGACGCTGTCTTCTTCCCGGCACTTTCCAGTGCGCTCATTTCTTCCTCGGCGTAAACCTTGGTCGCGCCGCGGATGCTTTCCAGGTCTTCCACTTCGCTCACCACCGGGGCGCTGTAGGCGCCTTCGCCATCGATACGGAACTGGGCGAGACTGCTCACCGCGCTGTGCATGGACCGCTGTAGTGAGTTCACTCCCTTCTGCGCCGCCTCGTTGAGTTCTGTAATCTCCAGGTTGCGCTCGGCAATTTCCGCCATTGAACTGCTCATATGCAAGGCGCTGACCGCAGACTTGCCGGCGGCTTCGTCGACGTTGCGGATGATTTTGCTGATCGCATCCGAGCCAGAGTTGATTTCCTCGAGAGAGCTGTCGAGGCGATCGATGTATTCGAGAATCGTCACCACGGTTCCCACCGTATTTTCCATACTGGCCAGATTGTCGGCGGACATGTTCTGCAGCATCCTTACTTCGGAAATAATCTTGCGCCCTTCCTCTTCCGCCTCACGCAGCAGATCGGCGATGGATTCGGCAATACCGAGGAAGGGTCGACCGTATTCACCTGCTTTCTCCGCCTCGATGCGGGTGTTGATCGCAACAACAGAAATTTTGGTATTTAGCGCCTGAATATACTCGGCGGCCGCCGTAACCGACTGAATCAGTTCTCCCTGTCGCTTGGCCGATTTAGAGGTTTCCTGAACGGATTCCCGAACATCAACGGAGGCTTTGGACATGTCCTTGGTCAACTCATAACCCAGGGCTACTTTTTCGCAGTTACTGTCGGATGTTTCCGCAGCCTGGGCGGTGGAGGTCTTGATTTCCTCACTGGTGCGAACCATTTCTGTGGCGGTTTCGGTGGTCTCTACCACAGACCGGGTCATCTCCCGACCTTTCTCCACCTGGGCCCGGGCACTTTCGCCAATGGAATTGATGGCTTCCACCGAGCTCTCAAAGGGGGTGCGTATATCCCGGATCAGCTGGCACTGGTGCTGGGTTGTCGCGTTCAGCCCCTGGGCGATGTCGCTGGTCACCGAGTTATCTTCGGCCACCGTCACCGTCAGGTCACCCTTGGAAATTTGCTTGAGGGCGCCGTTGATCTCGGCAACGCCCCGCGCCGTATAGGCGTCCCGCCGGCGCTGGCCCAACATCATGGTGACCAACAGGGCGATTGCCAGCAGCCCGGGGGCAACAAACAGGACCAGGAGACTGCCCTGGTTATACAGGCGTCCCACCGCCAGGCTGGCGATCGCCGGCTGCAGGGCTGCGATAGAGTCAATCAGCGCCACACTGTTTTCGCCGATAGCGCGACGGGCCGCGGACGCCTGGCGCAAATCACTGGAGGCACCGGCAATTCGATCTACCGAGGTCGAAACCCCGGAAAACAGGCGGAAGGCGTTGCTTAGGGCCTCGATGGCAGCCGTATTGGTGACCTTGTTGATGCCGATCAGCTCGTCCCCGCGGGTCAGGCCCTCGATAATACGGAAAAAATCTGCGGCGTCGGTGGTAAATTCATCGGCCGCCACCTGGCTGTCTGCATTGCCTATCAGGGTCCGGTCCACGTTACGCGCCATACGCTCGAGCAACCAGGGGGCCTTCTGGGCTGCCAACAGGGTTTCAGTGGAGACACGCTGCCGCTGCAGTACCGTCACCACGGTCGACAGTTCACGCTGCATGGGCTCTATATTGGTTTCCAGTTCCGATGCCACACCCTGCACGAAAACGATTCGTGGCGCGGCATCCAGCAGGGTCTGCGCTGCCCGCTTTATCGGCTGCCAGTTGAGGTCAACCATGCTGATCTCATCGACCAGTTCGGGTGCATCGATACGTGCCAGCTGATCCTCGAAGTCCTTTACCTGCTGCGCAAGTTCGATAAAGGTCCCCTGCTTTCCGAGCGCGGTCGCCCGGGCGCTGATGGTGACCTGACGCGCCAGACTGGCAAGCTCATCCGCCGCCTCCCCGTACCGGGCCTCCTCGCCGGATTCCTGCTCGATAGTAAAGAAGCTGTAGGTGACACCGCCGAGACAGGCGATAATGCCCAGCCCCATCAGCAGGGCGCGCAGTTTGCCGGCGCCAATTTTGTCAGTCTTGATCATTGTCTTGATCCTCTGGTGAATCAGGGTCATTGGCGGCGGCATTGGAGAGATCGCCGTCGGTAATCAGCTTGTCGATATCGAGAACCGCCAGAAAGCGGTTGCCGTCGGCAAACCCGCCGAGCGTGTAGTCGGCAAAATCAGGATCCACGGCTGTTTCCATGTCACGACTTTCCAGGGGGAACTTCATGTCCCTCTCCAGGCCGCTCAGGGTAATGCCGAAATAGAAGCCAGGGCGGCGCAACACCATGCAGTAGTCACGCACACGGCCCGCATAGGGACGCTTGCGGAAAAACACATCGCCGCTGATGATAGGAATGAGACCGCCCATGTGCGAACCCACACCGAGCACCCAGGGCTTGGTACCGGGGATGCTCATCACGTTGGGGGTTTCAATAATTTCTTCCAGTTCGCCCTCACCAATCAGCAGCGGAACCCCGGCGATACCCAGGCAGGTGCCAACCCACTTCATCCGCTCGAGGTTCTGCACAGGGGCTTCAAGCGCCTCCTCCAGAAAACGGCGCTCGAGTGCGTCAAGTGCCTGAATGGCCGAAGAACTCATCGGATCAGGCGGCTGCGCGCTGCTTGGTGTGATTGAAAATCAGCTGCCGCAGGACGCTCTCCGGGGGAATCTTGGTCACGTGGGCGGTGGCACCACGGGCCTGCCCCTTGGCAATATCGAAAATACCGTCTGAGGAGGACAACATCACCACTGGGGTGTTGCGAGTATCCTCCGCATTGCGGATCAGGGTGCAGGTCTGGTAGCCATCCAGCTCCGGCATGGTGATGTCGAGAAAGATAAGATCTGGTTTGAAGCGGCGCAGCATGCCCAAAGCCTTGTAGCCGTCCTCCGCACACTCTACCTCGCAGCCCATACCCTTGAGGGTATGGGACATCATCATGCGGATGGTCTTGGCATCATCGACAATGGCAATTTTTACGCCGCTGATGTCCATTTCTTCAGTCTGTTCGTTCATTCTGCCCTCACTTCGCGTCAGTAGTGTGAGTCGGATCACATGGGGTTTTAGCCCCCACAGTATTTCAGCGCGTGAAATCGGGCAGCAACCAAAAACTGGAGTTTTCTACAGAAAATGGCGCGTAATCCCTGATCTGGCGCACAAAATGACGCCCGGAGGTGTGGAGGGGTAAAATTACCGGCAGTTTTACCGACTGTGCCCTATTCGCTGGGGAACATGTAGTTACGGAAGGGCTCCAGATGCCCGGGCTGAAAATCCTGCAATTCGTAAATGTTGAATTTGTGCATGAGGCTCAGGCAGCGCTGGAAGGCCTTGTCCGCGTCGTAGGACGAGGGGGGAATACCGTATTCATCGGTGAGCTGGGCAAAAATCAGCGAGGCGATCTCCCGGCGGGCCTGGTCCTCCCGGTACATGGTATGGTTCACCGGCGAGGAAACCACCGGAGATCCATATATCAGAAAGGCTTCCCAGCGCTCGATGTCCTGCTCATCATCCAGCTGCGCTACCAGGAAACGAACCATGTTGCGCAGGTCTTCCCGCGGCGGCAGCACGTCTTTCTGTAACCACTTGCGTATCTCCGACTCCCGCCAACGGCTATTGATGCCCATCACCCCCAGGACCCGGCCCTCGAACTGCGATGGCGCGACTCCGGCGAGGTCCCACAGCATATTCAGGCGAGCTGAAAACCCCAGGCTGGGTGGCAACTTGTCCTCGGCCAGTTGCTCGTATTCCCTGGCACACGCTTCCAGGCTCTTGCGATTGTCTGCCACGACTAAACATCCTCCAGCAGTTGCTTGACGCGTTTCTGGTAAGTGGGTGTCGAAACCCCCATGATTTTCGCCCTGTCGGCCACGCTGATCCCGTCACACTGCTGCAGCACCAGTGACAGCAACATTTCCTGCGCCACCTCTTGCGGAGGCTTGTCCGGCGGCGTGGATTCCATCACCCACTCGCGCACCAGCCGGCGGCTCTCCTGCCACAGCAGACTCCCCTCGCGCTCCGCTTCGCGGGCTTTGATGCGCGGCAGCCAGCGACCGATATTGCGATTGCGGGTCTGCAGGTATTCGGAGGCACCCCTGCTGTTTCCGCCACAGCGATCCAGAGCCGCCTCGATCAATTCATCGTCCAGCCAGGCTCCCAGGGGCCGCAATACTTCGGTTTCCAGTGATACCGCCAGTGCCTGCCCCAGGGCCAGGCGCAACTCTTCCTGCACGGAAGGCGCGTAACCGGCAGGCTCCGCATGGTCCTCTGGATGGGCGCTGAGGAAAGGACGCTTATCCGGAGTTTGCGCCGCCAGGCCGTCCGCCGATATGCCGACAAACAATCCCAGGTCCACCGGTGTCACCCACTCCTTGTCGGTGCGCTCCACCGCAGCCCTGATCATCTCCCGCATCTCGCTGATGTTACCCGGCCAGCGGTGCCGCAGCAGCGCCTGCTCGGCATCCGGGGTAAACCCGGATATTCGCCTGTCCTGCTGGGTACTCTCCTGATCGAGAATTTTGTGCGCCCAACGCAACACGGCCCGGGGCCGCTCCCGCAGCGGCGGCACCTGAATCGGGTAGCCGGCAAACACGCTGGCGAGCCGAGGATCCAGTTCCTGACGCTCAACCAGTGTCGCCAGCGGCGTCGGGAACAGCCCGATATAGCGATTGCGGGCAAGATAGTGGCTGCCGCCTTCGTCGCTTGCCGTGCGAGTCGCCAACTGCCGCGCCAGCCTGCCCTGGGTTTCCATATGCAGGAGCTGGGGCGATTTGAATACCAGGGTTCTGCCGTCGCCCTGCTGCAATTCCCGACTGATCGTCGTCCAGGCCTCACCACGGGTACGAAATGCCCTGCAATCCAAACGCACCAGACCGTCGGGGTCGCCCTCGCTGGCGCCGTGGACGACCTGGGCCACGTAGTATTTACCAGTGCCGCGCTCTCCGACCACGGCAACCGGCATATTGACCCTGGCCAGGAACATCGCCTGGTCGATCGCCCCTTCCATGTTGTCCAGAACATAACCCTGGATACCCTTTTCCATTTCCCTGGGCGCCGGGACCTGGGGCGTGGCTGGTTCCTTGGCGGGTTGGCTGTTCTGGCGGCCGTGGGCCAGCATTGTCGCCAGATGCTGCAATGCGCCGGCGCAAGGTTGAAAAGCCGGCTGCTCGCGGTTGATGAGCAGTAGCCCCCCCTGCAACTGCCCTCCGCTGCGCAGCAGGCACAAACCGAGGTTTTCCGGTAGTGAGGGTTCACCCGCCTCCAGTTTCTGCACTTCCAGTTGACGCAGTGTGCCCTGGACGGTCTTTGGCAGCCTGTTCAGAGACATTGGCCCGAGTTCACGGCCAGCTATACCCGCAGCGGCCAGACAATCAGGCTTGCCGTCATGGGCGAAATGGAACAAGACGGCGCCAGCCAGACCCGACTGCGCCAGTATTAATTCCAGCACTTGCGCGGCGTAGTCAGCAAGGCGACGGGGTGGGGCCGGCAGGGCCACCAAATCCGCCAGAAATTTACGCTGCTGCTGGTCGACGGATGCGTCGCGAAATGCCCCGGTGGCACTCAGGGCGCGGGCCGCCTGGGCGAGCGGATCCCAGGGGCTGGAAAACCGGATGCGTTCCTCACTACCCGCCTGGGCCTGCAGCAGCGCGCCATTGGCTGCCACCAACGCGCTGAGCGCTGTCTGCCCCTCCAATCGCTGGGACAGGCCAATACAGGCCCGGGCGTACTGGGCTCCCCCCGTACATCCGGCAAGAAACTGATGCAGGTGGGAAGCGAGGGCACGACTGACATCCAGTGCCGCTTCCGGATCCAGGCCGCGCAAAATTACCGCGATGGTGCTGCCCTCGGGAAGTCCCAGCCAGTCCTCGTCGCGCAGGATTTGCTGCAGGCCAACCCGCAACTCCATCATCAATCCGTCAGTTTCCGGCACCCCCCAGGCGGGGCTGAATTCCAGCCTGTCTACCCCGAGCACCGCGACTATATCCTCCTGACCCACATGTTGTTCCACCTGCAGGCCCCAGGGCGAGTGCAGCGGACGAAGGAACATCAATACCGCGTCGCTGCCGTGCCAGGGCTGCGGTGCCACTAAACCCGCCATCAGGAAATCGCCATCCGACCCGGCGCCAACAATCAGCGGTGGCAGGGCAGCGGATATGCCGGCTGCGATTGCCTGACTGACGACAGCGGTGCTATCGGCCGGAATCGCCAAGGCATCGCGCCAATCACGACCCACCAGACCGTCACTGACTTTAAAGGGCAGCCTGCCATAACTGGCCAGCACAAGCTGGCTGTCCCGATCGACAATGACCAGGCAAGTGCCGATCTCGCTATAGTGTTGGTCTAATACTGTCACTGGCGTCAGTATAGGGGATATACCGCCGCCGCAGTAGCACATGACAAACCAGCTCCCATGCACCCGGTATCGTCCGGTGCTATGCTCGGTGGCGTCCGCAACGAAAGCCCTGGGTGGAGCGTGTGTTGAAGAAAAAAAACCTGCTATGGCTGGCCTTCGCAATACTGGCCCTGATCTTTACCCTTATCCAGTTCGTACCCTCGGCGCCTGTTCTCATTCCTGCCGAACTGCCACCGGAACAGCGTGCCGCCCATCGGCTGCTGAATTTCGAGGGCGTGGACAACTTTCGTGACCTGGGTGGCTATGAAGCGGCAGGCGGGAGAAAGGTAAAGTGGGGCACGCTCTACCGGTCTGCAAATTTTGCCGAGACCAGCCGCAGCGACCAGCAGGTCCTTGACCGGCTGAATCTCTACGCCCTGGTCGATTTCCGCTCCGCGGCGGAGAAAGCTGAGGAACCCAACCAGCTGCCGGAAAAACCCGCTTACCGGCTCGTTGAGATTCCGACCATGGATGGCGGCAACAACAGCGTCCACGAAGAAATCATCGCCCGCTTTGAAGACGGCAACTTTTCCGAATTTGACCCGGACGTGTTCATGATTGCAGCCAACCGCGCGTTCGCCACCACGTTCACACCCCAGTTCCGCGAGTTTATCGGGGTCATTCGCGAGGCCCGGGGCAGACCTGTTGTCTGGCATTGCAGCGCCGGCAAGGACCGTACCGGATTTGCCGCGGCGATCCTCCTGCGTATTCTCGGAGTCCCTGATGACGTGATCATGGCGGACTATCTGTTGAGCCGGGACTCGGCACTGGCAGCGCGACAGAAAGAACTGACCCTGCTACGTCTGATGGAAGGCGATGAGGCCGCTGATAAACTGGCCATTCTGCTGGGCGTTGAAGCACCGTGGCTGGAGGCCGCCTTCGAGACTATCGATCAGCAGTATGGGAACTTCGATACCTATGTACGGGAAGCCCTGGGCCTGGATGATACCGCGATTGGGCAACTGCGCGCCCAGCTCCTGGAATAAGCGATGGACATTCCACTGCTGGGAGAACTGATCGCCATCGCCCTGGTGCTGCTGTACCTGGGCGCGATCGCCTGTGCGCTGGAAGTCATTCTCAAGGGACGTACACCGCAGGGTGCCATCGCCTGGGCCATCTCCTTGCTCACCTTCCCCGTGCTCACCCTGCCCTTTTACCTGATCTTCAGCCGCAACCGGTTTGACGGCTACCTGGAACAACGTGACGAAATCGAAACCGAATCGAAAAGGCTTCTGGCAGCGACCAGCGGCAGGATTGAGGACTACGTGGTACCGAGAATTGCGGGCCAGCCGCTGTATACCAGTCTGTTCAACCTGGCGCGCATGCCAGCCACCCGCGGCAACAAGTTGCGATTGCTGATTGACGGTGCAGATACCTTTAATGACATCATTGCCGGGCTGGAGCGCGCCGAGACTTACATCCTGTTTCAGTTCTATATCATTCGCGACGATGAGCTCAGTCGCCGCCTGTGCCGCCTGCTGGCGGACAAGGCCCGTGCCGGCGTATCCGTATTCCTGCTGTACGATGAAATCGGCAGCCGCACCTTTCATCGTTCGAGACTGCGCCGTCAATTGCTGATGGCCGGCGTGGAGGCCGTCCCCTTCAACACGACCCAGGGTCGCCGTAACCGCTTTCAGCTCAACTTTCGCAATCACCGCAAGGTGGTAGTGGTGGATGGCAGCATGGCCTGGATTGGCGGACACAACGTGGGAGACGAATACCTTGGACTCAACAAAAAGATCGGTCACTGGCGGGACACACACGTACGCTTCGAGGGTCCTGCCGTACTCGGCGCTGAACTGGCATTTGCCACCGACTGGCTGTGGGCTTCCCGCGAACACCTGAAGATACCCTGGAATTTCTCTCGCGAAGCCTGTGGCGACAGTACTGTACTGGTGTTCCCATCTGACCCCGCCAGTGAGTACGAGGAAGCCGGGCTGATGTACCACCAGTCTATCGTCGGCGCCGAGCACCGGGTGTGGATAGCCAGTCCCTATTTCGTGCCCGACAGGGGCATTGTGGCAGCGCTACAACTGGCGGCTTTGCGCGGCGTGGACGTAAGGGTGATTATCCCCGACGAACCTGACGGCCCGATGGTCGCCATGGCCAACTGGTCGTTCACCCGCGAACTGCTGGCCTCGGGAATCAAGGTCTACCGCTATCAGGGTGGATTCATGCACCAGAAAGTGCTGTTGATGGACGATCAACTGGCCGGGATTGGAACGGCCAACTTTGATAACCGATCCTTCAGGCTCAATTTTGAAATCACGGTACTGGCCCACGATGAAGCATTCGCCCGGGAAGTTGAGACGATGCTGGAACGGGATATGGGTCGCAGTCGCCAGGTCAGCCTGGATGAATTTTCCGCCAAACCCGCCTGGTTTGTTCTCGCCATGGCGATAGCCCGCCTGTTTGCGCCAGTGCTATAGCGGCCCCCGGAAAGTCACGGGGCGATGTCCGCTATTCGCTGACACCCATGACGAAAATAACCAGGAGCGCCGGTGGAACCACAAAGCGAATCAACAGATACCAGAGCTTGTGGCCAAAACCATTTTGTATGGCCAGTTCATCCCGGCTGTACTCCCGGCGCATCGCCCAACCGGCAAAGACCGCGATCAACAGGCCCCCCAGCGGCAACAGGATCTGGTTGGAAAAGTAATCCATGATGTCGTTGAAATTGCGACCGCCCATGGACACGTCGCCAATGACGTTATAGGACATCAGGCTGACCACACTGAGGACGGCGACAGAACCCACCACAATAAGCGCACTCTTGTGACGGGGGATCGAGAAGCGCTCTTCCGCCCATGAATTGACCGATTCCACGAGACCAACCATGGAAGTGATACCGGCAACGGACAACATGACGAAAAACAGGATGCTGAACCCGTAGCCTGCGGGCATCTGGGCGAAGGCCACCGGCAGGGTCTGGAAAATCAGGCCTGGACCCGCCGCCGGATCCAGGCCGTAGTTGAACACGGCAGGGAATATCACCAGCCCGGCGAGCACCGCCACGAGGGTATCGGCAACAACAATAATCATGACCGACTGGGTAATGGAAATAGAGCGAGGCAGGTAGGAACCGTAGGTCATCATGCCGCCCATGGCCACACTGATGGAGAAGAAGGCCTGGCCGATAGCCGCCAGCACCGTCCCTGGGCCGATCTTGTTGAAGTCGGGAGTAAACAGCCACTCGATCGCTTCACTGAATCCACCGCTGAAGTAATTATAGGTGGCGAGGGCAACCAGCAGCAGGAACATGGCGGGCATCATCACCCGCACCGCGCGCTCGATGCCATCCTTGACTCCCGAGTAAATGATAAATCCGGTAATCGCCAGCCCGACCAGGGTCCAGAACAGCATGCCCATATTATCTGCCAGCACACCGCTGAATGTCGCTTCCGCCACCTGGGCGTCGACGCCGACAAAACCGGTGGTCACCGCTTTGTACAGGTACCACAGAACCCAGCCAACGACCCCGGCATATACGATTTCAATGGTGTAAGCGGCGAGCAGGCCCATGGCGCCGACGACTTTCCAGTGGCTCGAGCGATTGCTCTCCCGGGCAACCGCCGCCATGGCGTTGGGTGGGCTGCCCTTACCCCTTCGGCCGATCATGATCTCGGCCATCAGGATGGGTACACCGATGCCGAATGCGCAGGCCAGGTAGATAATGACAAAGGCCGCGCCGCCGTTTTCGCCGGCAACATAGGGGAAACGCCAGATGTTGCCCAGGCCCACGGCAAATCCCACCGACGCCATGATGAAGGCAAATCGGGAAGACCAGTGTTCTCCGGCGGATCCGGCCATGTTGTTTATCCCCCTTGTTATTCTGGTTGCAGTCTACAGTGGGCGGGTGGCCTGTTCCAGCCAGCCCTTGTCCGCGCCTTCCAGCAGAGGACCGATTTCCCGCGCCACCTGGGCGTGGTAGTCGTTAATCCACTCCCGTTCTGCAGCTGTCAGCAGTTCCACGCACAGGAGCCGCTGGTCAAAGGGCACCAGGGTCAGGGCTTCGAACTCATACATCGACGTTTCACCGCCGGTCTCGGCCTCGCGCACCACCACCAGATTCTCGCAGCGGATACCAAAACTATGGTCGCGGTAGTAGCCCGGTTCATTACTGACGATCATTCCCGGCAGCAGGGCAAAGGGGTTGTGAGCCTTGGCGATTCGTTGTGGAGCCTCATGCACGCTGAGAAACGCACCCACACCATGGCCGGTACCATGATCGTAGTCGAAACCGCCTTGCCAGAGGAACTGGCGAGCCAGTACATCGAGCTGGGTCCCGGTCGTTCCCGCCGGGAAGCGGGCCTGGTCAAGGGCGATATGCCCCTTGAGCACCAGCGTAAACATGCGGCGAATCTCTTCCGGAGGCTCGCCAATAGCGACCGTGCGGGTGATATCCGTCGTGCCGTCACTGTACTGGCCACCACTATCCACCAGGTACACGCTGTCCATGCTGAGGGTGCCCGGTTGCGGGACATTGACATGGTTATAGTGACACATGGCGGCATTGGGACCGGCTGCGGAAATCGTGTCGAACGACGGCCCGTGATAGTGCTCGGCTTCCTCTCGCAATGCCGCCAGTTTGTCCGCCAGCTCAGCCTCGTCGTGCAAACGGCCCGCCGCTACTTCCGCATCCAGCCAGGCCAGGAAACGCACCTCAGCGACTGCATCGCGGCGATGGGCGCGGCGGGCTCCCTCCACCTCCACCGCGTTCTTGGCAGCCTTGGGCAGCAACACCGGGTCAGGGGCTGACACCAGCTCAGCACCACCGGCCTCGAGGGTTAGCTGGGTCCAGGCGTTGGCGCCGTCCGGGTCAGCGAGAACCCTCCTGCCGCCGTAACCGCCAAGAATCTCAGCCGCCGAGGATTCCGGGAGCGTACGCACCCCCTCTCCCACGTGCTCGCTGAAGCCGTCGGGGACCCGCTGCGGGTCGACAAAGACGGTGACCTCCCCGTTGCTTTCCAGCAGGGCAAAGCTCTGCAGGACAGGCATACAGGGTATGTCGGTTCCGCGAACGTTGAGCAGCCAACTGACCGAGTCAGGGGCAAAAACCAGGGCGGCATCAGCCCCCTGCGCCACCAGGTCTGCGGCAATCGATCGGCGTTTTTCCACCGAGGAACTGCCGGTGAATTCCTCTCCCAGCAACAGCGCCGGGCTAACCGCAGCCCGGGGGCGCTCATGCCAGCAGCGGTCGACCAGGTTATCGGTACTGGCCACCAGTTCCAGGCCGCCCTTCTCCAGCGTGGCGCGGGTGGATCGAAACCAACTGAGGCTGTGCATTCGCGGATCACAGACCACCCGCGAGCCGGCGCCGAGCTGCTTGACCAGCCAGGGGACGTGAGGTTCTTCGATCAGGTGATGGTATTCAAACAGCGCGCTATCCACCTCGTTACGCACCTGCACCGTATAGCGACCGTCGACGAAAATCGCCGCGCTCTCGCGCAGCACGACCACGGCTCCGGCGGAACCGGTGAACCCGGATATCCACCGCAGGCGTTCATTGTGAGCGGGAATGTACTCCCCGAGGTATTCGTCGGCGCGGGGTACAACAAGGGCATCGTAGCCCGATTCCGCCATCAGCTTGCGTACGGCAGCCAGGCGATCGGCGATAGCAGTCATAGGGTATTTCCGAGGATGATCTGGGCGCAAGTGTACCCGAAAACGGACCCCGGTTGGAGCATGCCGGCCGGTCCGGACCCGCTCAGGCCAGCCTATTCTTCGTAGAGGTCAAAATCCGCTTTGGAAATACCGCAATCGGGACACTCCCAGTCCTCGGGAATATCCTCCCAGCGCGTTCCCGGCGGAATTCCATCGTCCGGGAGTCCTTCGGCCTCGTCATAGATAAAGCCGCAGATCACACACTCATACTTCTTGAAGTCAGTCGCACTCATTGTTCCAGCTACCCTGAAAATAAAGCCATGGATTATAAGGCAGCAATGCGGGGCATGGCGACGGCCCTCCGTCTGTTCTGCTGAACCAGTGCCTACAGCTCGCCCTCCAGCTTCATCCTGAAGCCCTCGCCAACGGGAACCGCCACCAATTGCAAGGCCTGGCGCAGCTGTGGTTCCTCAAGCGCTTTACCCTGCAAGGTCATGTCGATGTCATACACATTCTGCTGCAGCTGCAATCCGCCCGCTACCTGCAAATCGCCCGCCAGGGTGATAACTTCGCCGCTGACGATATCCTCGGCACTGGATTTGATATCCACCGCGTAGCTACCAAGTGGCCGAGGACCCTGTGGAGACACCCATCCGGCACCCTGCCAGACAACCCGCCCTTCAGCACTCTGCAGCCCACCCTGGCGGATCTTCAGCTGATCAAATTGTGCGGTAATATCGCCCACCAGAGCCACCGGTATGTACTGGCGCAACAGCCCTGCGTCCACCAGCAGATCGACGTTTTCCAAATCAATGTCTTGCTCAGAGCGAAGCGTTACCCGGGCGCGAAATGTCTGGCGCCCCCACTGGCTCTCCAGCTCCAGCGCTGGGGTGAACAGCAACAGCGACACAACGCCAAGTTTCCATTCGCTGGCGCCCAATTGTAGCCAGCCGCCTTCAATAGCCACCAGCGTACCACTGGCCCGGCCGTGCCAAAGTGTGCCAGTGACACCCTGCAACATGATGTGCTCAGGCAAAAGCCCGGGCAAAATCCGCGCCGGCGCGGTGGCAACGATCAGGAAAGTCAGAACCAGGCCGCTCAGCAGACCGGTTAATCCTCTGGAAATAGTCATCCTGCCTGAGCCAACCGCACCGTCACGTTAACCCTGCCTAAAGTACCGGACTGGGTAATTGAGGCCTCGCGCACCAGCAAGCCCTCACGGTATTCAAGCTGGTGCAACCAGGCGATGAGTTCATCAAATGGCGCATTCTCCAGCCGCACCTGGACCTCACCCCTGCTATTGGGTTGCAGGCGATTGACCTGCAACCCGAAACTGCTGGTGGAGCGATTGATCAGGCTGGTGAGGTTCCGGCGGGTACCGCTGTCACTGCCGCTTGCGCGCAGGTGCAGAATCTGGGACACCAGAACATCGACGCGCTGCAGGGTTTCTGCCACGCCCTTATTCTGCTGGGCCAGGCGGTCCCTGGCATCCGCCAGCGGTGCCAACAGCAGGACAAAAACGAGATAGAGGGCAATGGCAAAGCCCATTGCCAACAGGCTCAACTGCTCACGCTGGGTCAATCGGGCAAACCACTGCTTCATGAGCGGCCTCCGACGCGCATGCGCGCCCGCACCTGATCACCCTGGGCACTGCTGTTCTCAAGTGTGGCCTGCAGGCCATCTTTGGCGAAGCCGGAACGAATACGTTCCACGGCCTCGTAGTCAGCCGCCAGCAGGTTGAGGCGAATCTCAGCGGCTTTGTTGTTGTAATTGATACTGACAATACTGCCTTCGCCGGCGGCAACTACCTCTCCCACCCTGGCAACCAGTCCCACAAAACCACTGGACTGGGAGGATCCGGTCATCGTGTCCAGTTGGCGCTGCAATTGTTTTTCGGCATCCACCACCGCACCGCGGGGAAAGGCCTTGCGATAGCTTTCCTGTACCGCCCCGCGCAGGGCCAGGTTTTCCTGTTCGAGTTGCCGGTAATCGCTCCAGGTAGCGAGCATCTGCACGGCTATGGCAGCAGCGAACAACACTACAGCGATACGCCACTGCTGCCACCAGCGCTCCAGGGGCAGGCGCACGGCCCACGCACCCTGGCGCAAATTCAGCGGCCGGGCAGGCAATTCGGCCACCAACATGGCCGTATAAAGGTCGCCCTGGCGCCACTGCAACAACGGCTGTAACTCCTCTGGCAGCAGCGCTGAGTCAGCCGTCTGGTCCTGTCCGTACACGACGATGGCGGTCGGCTGCTCAGCGCTGGCCCGTGCCGCGTCCAGCATCAGCGACAACATCTCGCGCTCTACGGAAAAGCCCTCGCATTCGCCAAGGCGTACGATGGCCCGGTCACCCTCCAGTACCAGGCTCCATTCTCCAGGCTTCCAGGGCAGTAATAGCGGTTCTGGCAGCCACTGGTTAACGCCTGGAAACTTGTCCAGCAGTCGCTGGTATTCTGCCATGTTCTGGCGCGAGCATACGGCAACGGCGTAGTCCAGCTTGTCACGTGCGACACTGGCAAAATGAAGCTCGCTGACGTCTTCGCTGAGCTCCTCCTCCAGCATGAAGGGCAAAGAACTTGCCAGGTGGCGACGCTCTTCCGCTGCAATCTGCAGGGATAGCAGGCGCAAGTCTTCGCCGGGAACTGCGAAAACGGGGGTCAGCTTGCGCTGGGCAATCAGCGCTCGCAGCCTTGCCTGCGCCTCGTCCTGGTCCAGCCATTGGGCACCGTCGCTGGCACCCGGGGGATACCAGGCCAACCGATCCCCGATGAGGCGGATTATTACAACGTCTCGCAAGTTTCTTCTCTCTCGGTTTCGGGCAGGAACATTCCTCCGTCGGTGGCTCTGTTGAGGATGCTCACCTGGCGGTTTTTACGTTCCAGCACACTGTACAAGCGCTGGTTCCTGCCGGCAACTTCCACCCGGGCGCGTAACAGGAAATATTCGCTTTGCTCGCCCAGCAGGGCCTGGGTGGCGGTCATACGATCTTTCATGTCGGCCAGTGCAGGATGACTGAGGAAATCCGCCATATCGGTAAAGCCCGTCTCACAGCGATAGGCGACCAGCGACTGGGCATCGCCCTCGCTCAGCGGCCGCAGGCTGTCATCGGGTCCCAGGGAGCGCAAAACCATGGACGGCGCAGTGTGGATATTGAGCGTTCCAGCCTGCAGGGGCCATACTGTGACCCAGGGCTCAAGGGCCTGGTAAAGCTCTGGGCTGACCCCTTTCACCGCACGCAGTTCGGTCACGCTGAGCATGGGACGGTTGGATGCGCGATAGGCCGGAGTCAGGCCCGCGTAGTAATCGTCCTCCGCTCCCTCAAAACGCGGCTGGCTGTCGGCATCCAGCCAGTCCCCAATGGAGCGGGTAATGGCAATGGCGTCGGATTCGCCCATCTGCTCGTCTGTCACTGCCAGCAACAGACGGATAAACTGCGCCTGGGCGGCGGTGTACTGGGGCTTACCCTCACCCTGTTCCGGTTTTTCTGCCAACTGGTTGAGATTGTATCGGCCCTGCAAATCCTCCAGCGTTCCCGATAGCCACCCTCCCTCGTCAAGGGGATAGGGTACTTCCTCGCGGGCCCATATCTCGCCCAGAGTATCTTTGGCCCGCTCACCCTGCTGCTTGTCAGCGTCCCAGTCTGCCAGCAGCGCCAGTGTCGCCAGCCCCTCTGCCCCGCGCAGGTAGGCGCGGGATTGCTCCGCCACGAAAATACTGCCGCCGCGCTGGTATAGCCGCTCGAAATCGCTCTTCATGGCAACGATAAGCGCCGCGCTGATCGCGAAGATAAGCATGGCCAGGATCAGCGCCGCACCCCGTTGGCGTGAACGGGGGCTAAAGTGGCGGCAGTGCATAAATGCGCCTCATCTCACCCCAGTCCGTCAACTGCAAACGCAGTTCCACTGCCAGCGGCGGGTCGGGCATGATGCCCGGCTGGCTGGTGTCGGCAACCCAGACTTCCGGCCAGTTGCGGGTATCCAGTTCACTCGTCTTGCCCACTGTCCTGGCGTTACTGAGACTGTCGAGAAACAGGACCCGCAGTTCCTCCACCCCCTCCAGCAAGGCCACTTCCTGTACCGGGGTATCCCCGGAACGGTCCAGCACCGAATAGGTGTCGCGCCACAATGTGTCTGCTTCCAGCCGGTAGTTGACCCGCTGCTGTTCCGAGCGCGGGTGGGCCAGCGGGTTGTGCCAGCCGGAGCGGGTAAAGCTCAGGGGAAAGCGGGCTGCCGGCCCACCCTGCATGGCAGGCTCCAGTTCGCCAAATTCATCGCGCACGGGGCGCGCCACAAATTGTTCCAGATCCCGGGAGATGATCATCCACGCCCGGTTGATCGCGTACACTCGCCTGGCGGCAGCCTCGCTGCTCTGGACCCCATCAGACACTCTGGAAAAGCTGCTGTAGGCTATGACGGAAACAACGGCGGAGATTGAGAGGGCGATCAGTACCTCCACCAGGGTAAAACCACGCCCTGCCGTGCGCCTATTCAACAGGCACCTCCAACTCTGCCTCCAGGTCCGTCGGCAGAAACGCCACCAGGCTGTACAGGGGCGATCGCTCATCCTCCTGGGCCAGGGCGACGTCGATCTCGAGCCGCAAAAACAGGGGCACCTCGGTGGGCTCACTGCGCATCCACCAATGCCACTCACGCTCGGCCATGGTGACCACACCGCTCTCGCGATCCTCAGGCAGGACGCCGGTGGCGAGCGCGATAATGCGTACTTCCGACAGTTTATTTGCCGCCACGGCGTGGGCGATGGACTTGTCCCGCAGGTAGCCGGTGGCGTCCAACTGCTGTTGCAGGGCGAACATCAGCGCCGGCAGCGCCAGGCCAACAATGGCCAGCGCCACCATCACCTCCACCAGGGTAAACCCGCGGCTTGTGACCGGGCGGCTCAAAAGTCCTCCTCAACCAGCGCCTGGCCGCGGCTGAGCGTCTGGAAATTACCGAGCAGGTTCCACTCGATACGCCACAGCAGTTCACCCGTATCCGTGGCGCGCAATTCAATTGCCCCCGGGACGGTTTCACCACTGGCATAAAGTATAATCTGCGGCCGTGGCACTTCGCTGTTGTTCGCCAGCAATTCCTGCTCCTGGATCAATCCGTCCAGTTCCAGTTGCAACTCCAGGCCGGGAGGAAACTCGGCGGGGGCAAATACGCCCTTGCCGCTGGCCGGAGCCCGCCAGCCTACCGGGGTCTGTTCCCACCAGTCATAGCGGTAGCGCCACTGTCCGCCAGTGTCCTCCCTGTGCAGCATCAGGCCGTAGTTCATACCGGTAAACTGGGCCTCGTCGAGGGCGTAGCTGGCGCTATCCGCCAGCGCTTCCACTGCCGCACGCAGCAGCATATCGCGATCGCCGGAGCCGATATTCAGCGTCACCAGGGAGGTGACCAGCACCACCACAAACAGGGTCACCAGCAACTCCAGCAGGCTGAAGCCCCGCTGACGGCCACCGTTCACAATTATTCGTCCGTCGACTTCCAGTTGCCGATATCGGCATTCTGGTCCTCGCCGCCCGAAAGCCCGTCGGCTCCCAGGGTATAGATATCCACCTCGCCGTTTTCACCCGGACTGAGGTAAAGGTACGGCCTCCCCCATGGGTCCAGCGGCAGCTCCGGCAGGTAGCCCCCTTTCTTGAAGTTGCGGGGCACCGGGTCCAGGGAACTGGGCTCCACCAGCGCTTCCAGTCCCTGTTCGGTGGTCGGGTATACGTAGTTGTCCAGGCGATAAATTTTCAGCGCCGTTTCAATTGCCTTGAAGTCGGCCTGTGCCTTCTGCACCCGCGCCTCGTCCGCGCGATTCAGGACCGTAGGCGCCACCACGCTGATGAGCAGGCCCATAATGACCAGCACCACGAGGATTTCCACCAGCGAGAAACCGCTGTTTCTGTATACGTTCATAGTCTTACTTCACCATCGTATTTAAATCAAATATCGGCAGCAGAATCGCCAGCACGATCAGCAGCACCATACCGCCCATCACCACCACCATCAGCGGTTCAAACAGGGCCATCATTGTTCCCAGGGTCATTTCCAGCTCGCGCTCCTGGTTGTCAGCCGAGCGCGCCAGCATGGTTTCCAGTTCCCCGCTGGCCTCACCACTGGCGACCATGTGCACCATCATCGGTGGAAAGCGGCCACTTTGCTGCAGGGCCCTGTTAAGACTGCTGCCCTCCTGCACCCGTTCCGCCACTGCCTTGCTGTCTTCACGCAGTACAAGATTGGTCAGTACCTGCCCGGCAATGCGCAAGGCATCCAGCAGCGGAACCCCGCTGGCCATCAATATACTGAGGGTGGAGGCAAAACGCGCCGTATCGATGGCCACCACCAGCCGGGACCAGCCCGGGATCCGCAACTGAATCCGGTGCCATTGACGCCGCCGGGACTCATTGCGCAGCAGCTGCCTGACTGTGACCACCAGCGCCACGATCGCCAGCAGCAGCCACAGGCCCCACGCACGGAAGAAGTCACTGCTGGCAATCAGTATTTGCGTCAACAGCGGTAACTCCCTGTTGGAATGGACGAAGATGCCCACCAGCTCAGGCACCACGAATATCATCAACGCCACCACCACGGCGATGGCCACCCCCACCAGGATGAATGGATAAATCATCGCCATTTTAAGTTTCTGGCTGGTGTACTGGCGCTGCTCCGTGTAATCCGCCAGCTGCTCCAGCACCGGCCCCAGGTGGCCCGAGTGTTCGCCGGCCGCTACCATGGCCCGGTACATCTCGTTAAACACCTGGGGAAACTCAGTCATGGCGTAAGCCAGCGTATAACCTTCCGAGACACGAGATCGCACCTGCAACAACATGCCCTTGATCCTGGCGCTGCGGCTTTGCTGGGCAGCCGCCTGCAGGGCTTCATCCAGCGGCAGGTTGGACAGCACCAGGGTAGCCAGTTGCCGGGTCACCATGGCCAGGTCGCCCGCAGAGATGCGTGGCTGAAACAGGCGCGGTCGCCAGGACAGGCTGTTGGCAGCGGGACGATTCGCTTCCTCCACTTCCACCGGTCGCAGGTTGCGCGAACGTAACTGGCCACGCACCTGGCGCTCCGAGTCGCCCTCGAGGAAACCCTTGACCAGTTTGCCCTGCTCGTTCAGCGCGCGGTAGCGGTAAGCGGTCATCGTCGGTCAGCCGCTTCAGGCCACGGAGGTCACCCGCATGACCTCCGCCAGACTGGTTTCCCCGGAGAGAATCCGCCGGCGCCCGTCGGTCTGGATAGACGGGTAGCGCTTGCGGGCGTGGGCCAGCATTTGCTGCTCGCTGGCGTCCTGGTAAATCATGTTCCGCAGCTCATCGTCGACCTCAATCATTTCATAGATTCCGGTACGGCCGCGGTACCCGGTGTAGTTACAGCTGTCGCAGCCCCTGGGGTAGAAGAGCTCCTGCTCTTCGCCCGCCTTCAGCTCCAGAAGCTCCCGTTCGGCATCGGTGGCTGCCCGGCCTTCACGGCAATTCAGGCACAACAAGCGCACCAGGCGCTGGGACATGACCGCCAGCAGGCTGGAGGACACCAGGAATGGCTCGATGCCCATGTCCTTCAACCGGGTGATGGCGCCAATGGCCGTGTTAGTGTGCAGCGTGGACAACACCAGGTGACCGGTAAGCGATGCCTGTACCGCAATCTCTCCCGTTTCCAGGTCGCGAATTTCGCCGACCATCACTACATCCGGATCCTGGCGCAAAATAGCCCGCAGGCCACGGGCAAAGGTCATGTCCACCTTGCTGTTGACCTGGGTCTGGCCGACACCGGGCAACATGTATTCCACCGGGTCCTCGATGGTCATGATATTGCGCGAGCTCTCGTTGATATGGCTGAGTCCGGCATACAGTGTCGTGGTTTTACCCGACCCGGTGGGTCCGGTTACCAGGATGATTCCGTGGGGGCTGTGCAGGTGACGGCGGTAGGCTTCCAGCACCTGCTCGTTCATCTTCAGCTGCTCGAGTTTTAGCTGCCCCGCCGCCGTATCCAACAAGCGCAGCACGACCCGTTCACCGTAGGCGGAAGGAATGGTAGACATGCGGATATCCACCGCGTGACCGGCTATACGCACCGAGATGCGACCGTCCTGGGGCACGCGCTTTTCGGCGATATCCAGCTTGGCCATCACCTTTAGCCGCGACACCAGCAGCGGCGCCAGTGCCCGCTTGGGTGACAACACTTCTGCCAGCACGCCGTCGATACGGTAGCGAACGCTGAGCCTGTCCTCAAACGTTTCGATGTGGATATCCGAAGCCTGTTCCCGCACCGCCTGGGACAGAATCGCGTTGATAAGGCGAATGATGGGTGCATCGTCCTGGGCATCCATCAGGTCACCGGAGTCGGGAATTTCCTCCGCCAGCCGGCTCAGGTCCACGTCGGCGCCAATATCCTCCGCCATCTGCACCGCTTCGTTGTTGTCGCGCTGATAAGCCACCGTCAGTCGGCGCTTGAACTCCTCCGGAGCAACGCTTTCGGTGGTAAAAGGCTCACCGAGCATGCGTCTCACCTCGCTCAGCACCTGCCACCCCGGTTGCCCCTGGGTCAGCAAATGGGGACCTTCGCTGCCGTCGACCAGCAATACGCCCTGATGCTGGGCGAAAGTAAAAGGCAGCGAACGTTGTCCCGCCGGCTGGGCGACAACCAGGGTTTCCGGTGCCAGGTCCGGCTCCGCCATCAGTTGGCCTCATCCCCGGCAGTCGCTGCCTCGTCCTTGATTTCCTCCAGCTGCTGGATCTGCTGCTCCCACTCGGGCAGCAGGGGCAGGTTGCCATCGTCAAGGAACATCAGGCCCTGCTCGCGGCGCAACAGTTGCTGGTCGCGAATATAGCGGTATTTTTCAGCGGTGGCGCCATCCAGTTCATCGTCATCACGGATAATGGTCGGGCGGATGAAGATCAACAGGTTGGTCTTGCTGACATCCACACTGTCGGTGCGGAACAGGCGTCCGAGGAAGGGTATATCGCCCAACAGAGGCACCTTTTGCTGGCCGTCCTGGACGCTGTCCTCGATCAGCCCGCCGAGCACGACCACCCGGTTGTCCTGGGCCAGAACCTTGGTCTGGATCTTGCGCTCACTGGTGATGATGTCCGCCGCCTCGGAAATCTGCGAGGCGCCGATAATCACGTTGGATACCTCCTGCTCGATATCCAGCACCACCGAGTCGCCCTCGTTGATGTGCGGCGTGACCGACAGGGTGATACCGACGTTTTCCCGTTCAATGGTCTGGAAGGGATTGGTGGCGCCATCACTGGTGCCGGTGTTGGTGTAGGAACCGGTCACAAAGGGGACATTCTGGCCCACAGTGATATAGGCCTCCTGGTTATCGAGTGTGAGCAGGCTGGGCGTAGAGAGGATATTGGCATTACCCTGGGTCCTGAGGGCGTTGAGAATCACCGTCATGGTCAGGTCATCGTCCACCGTGCCCCAGCCCAGTGACAGCCCCGGGGTGCTGGCCAGCGCGCCGGCGAGTGCGGCGACATCGAACTCACTGTCGTTGGTCGTGGCCTCATCGTCGCCATTGTCAGGATTGAGAGCGCCGGCCAGTAACTCCGCCTGGCTGGGGGCATTGATATTGCTGCCGTAAAACCCGCTATCGGTATTGGCAAAGAGCCACTGCAGACCCAGGTCCTGTCCCTCGGAGAACGTCATTTCTACAATAATGGCCTCAACCAGCACCTGGGCGCGGCGAATGTCCAGGCGGTGTATGACCGCCTCTATCGCCGCCATTTCGTCAGCATCAGCGGTAATGATCAGGGCGTTGGTACCCTCGTCCGCCTCGATAGTGGACGTCTTGCCAGTGCCGCGTGCCACCTTGCCTTCGCTGGTTTCCAGCCGCTCGATGTTCTGCATGACCTTGGTCAACACCTCGGCGATTTCCTTGGCCTGGGCGTATTCAAGGTAAACCACCCGCACGTTGCCACTCTGTTCCAGCGGCGTATCCAGGTGCTTGATCAACTTGTTCATCCGCGCCCGCTCCATCTCGTCGCCGCTGACCAGTACGCTGTTGGTACGGTTATCGGCAACCAGCAAAACCTCGGGCTCAGCGCCACCACTCTGCTTGGCTTCGGACATGTTGAGCTTGTCGAGCATGCCCACCACGTCATCGGCCACGGCGTAACGCAGCCGGACGATATCGGTTTTCTGCACCGCGGAGCGGTCCATCCGCTGGATGATGTCGCGAATCCGGTCGATATTGGCAGAGATGTCGGAAATGATGATGGCGTTGCTGGGTGCATAGGCCGCCATGTGCGCCTGTTGCGGGACCAGCGGCCGCAGCACCGGGATTAATTTTGCGGCGGAGATATTCTCCAACCGGATCACCTGGGTGATGTACTCATCGCTGCCCCGGGGACCGTCCTCGGCCACCGAAACCGGCGAGGAACGGGCGTCCTTGCTCTGGATTACGCGAACCACGCCACCGGAACGTACGGCTGTATAGCCGTGCACTTCCAGAATCGACAGGAACAAATCATACAGCTCTTCCCGGGACACCGGCTTGCTGGAAACAACCTTCACCTTCCCTTTCACCGCCGGGTCGACCACGATAGTCGTCCCGGTCACCTCGGAGACAAACTGGATAAGCTCCTGGATATCCGTTTCCTTGAGGTTGACCGTAAAGTCCTGGGCGACCAACGGACCCGCGAACAGGGTCAGCAATAGGGTGATAGAGGCGGCCCGGATATGCCGGAGGGCTGGTTTCACGAATTGTTGTCCTCTGGTTGGATTGGCTGTCATTTGTAGTTACTCACCCTGGTCCAGGCTGACACTGATCGATACCAGCTCATCGCCCCGCTGCAAATCGAATACCGCCTCGCTGGCAGTGCGCATGGTCTGGTACAGGCGCATGGTATTGGCCGGGTCATTAAGGTCGATGCCATTGACGCTGGTCACCAGGTCTCCGGCCTTGAAGCCCAGCTGGGCGAACTGCTGTTTGTCCTTGCCGGGTGAGACACGGTAGCCGAGCAACTGACCATCCCTGCGGACCGCATTCACCGAAACCACTTCCGCCAGTGACTGGGGATTCTGGTAAAGCCGGTCGCGATAGGATTGGGCGAGCTCGGTCGCCGTGGCATCATTGCGCTTGTCCACCAGCGCTGGGGCACCGTGATTGACAGGCTGGGCAATGCGAGGGGAAGGAGCGGCCGCTGTGAGCTGGGCGTCCAGTTCGTTCTCTTCAAACAGGCTCAACAGTTCATAGGTGCCATTATTGTCCAGTACCACCTGCCGCGGCATGACCTTGGCCAGCACGACCTTGCTGCCCTCCGGTAGTTCATCCCCTACTGCATAGACCGCCTGTTTTTTCCGGTGTTCAATGATCGCGATACCCAGACCGTCCTCCGTGGACGCCACCACGCCGCGCAGCAGCAGCTGCAGGCGGGTCTCCCGGGCGCCTTCTTCAATACCGTCACGACTGGCGTCCACAGTCTCCACCGCCTCGACGACCGCGGCAACGGGCTCATCGGCGCCGATCTCACCGAACAGGTGAAGCTCCTGCAAGCGCGCGATATCCACCGGGGCGGAACCGGCAGCGTTGGGCGCACGGGTAACGGGATTCACTATTTCGAGATCTGCCGGCACGCCAACCGGCTCTGTCGGGTAAAGGGACCAGAACAGACTGGCCACCGACACCAGTAGCCAGAACAGCAGCGCGGCGATAACCAGCTGGCGCAATCGCCTCGCCCTCGCCGGTTCAGCCAGCGCGTGCGCGGCAGATTCCAGCGAAGCGCCGATTCGCGAGGGGAAATCACTGGACTGGCTGAGCCACTGAGCTGGCAAGGTCTACTCGCTTGTTGGTTGCCGGCAACCTGGCCGGGGAACTCGGATATCCCGATTATAGGGGGCGGAGGTAAAAGTTAAAACCGCAGCAAATAACGATTGCCCGCGCACGAAAAACGTCTGTTTTCGACCGCTTGTCGCGCTATCCCTGAAAAAAATAGCGGGCCGTTGCCAACACCAGTGCGAGACCCACCAGCGGATATATCCAGCGGCTGATACGCTGCACACGTTCCGGTTCCATGGGGCTGGCGAAGCGCTGCAGGATAACAGATAACAGGGCAATACCGGCAAAAATCGCCAGCAGCAACAGAAACAGGTTAGTCATGGCCTTGGTCCTCCAGGGGTGCGGCCCCGGCTCTCACGCGGGCATACCAGCCCGAAGGGTTATCAATCTCGCCCTCCTCGTTGAGCGGGGGGTAGGCTAGCCCGCGTTCGCGGCAGTAATCGCGTACTCTCGGATGCCCCCACTCAAAAAACAGCCGGCTCCAGGTATCCGGGTCCAGCCTCGGGCGATGATACATGTCGGCAGCAGCGCGCTGGCGCTGGGCCTCGGCAAGTATAATGCCCGCCGCCACCGCAACATTGAATGACTCGACCATACCGACCATGGGAATGGCAATACAGTGATCCACGCGGGTCAGCGCCACGTCACTGACTCCTCGACGTTCAGCCCCCAGCAGAATCGCGCTGGGCCGGGTGTAGTCCACCGCCCGGTAATCGACCGTATGTTCGTCGAGATGAGCGGCCAGGATCTGGTAGCCGCTGGATTTCAGGACATCCAGGACGGCCAGCGGCTCCCGGTGACGCTTGACGTCAACCCAGCTATGGGAGCCCATCGCGGTACCGCGAAAAGCCTTATAGTCCTCATCACCGATCACCGCGTGGAGGGTCTGGATACCCACGGCATCGCAGTTGCGAACAATGGCAGAGAGGTTGCGCTGCTTGTGCACAAAATCGGTAAGCACGGTAAGGTCTGGCTGGCGTTTGTCCAGCACGGCCCGCAGCCTGGCGATACGTTCAGGTGTCATGGGCCGGTCAACCGACGGAGCGCCCTGGGTCAGCTCTCGACCCGGTAGGCGGCGGCGATCTGGTCGGCGCCACTGACAGTGCAGCCAAGATCCTTGAGCAGGCCATCGCGCAGCCCGTAGATCCAACCATGGACCGACAGTCTCTGGTTGCGGGACCAGGCATTCTGGACAATGGTGGTGGAACACACGTTGGCCACCTGGGCCTGGACATTCAGTTCACACAGGCGGGCAACCCGCGCCTCTTGATCGGCAATCGCATCCAGTTCCGCCCGGTGACGATGAATGACGTCTTTTACGTGCCGCAGCCAGTTGTCCACCAGCCCATTGTCGCCGTTCTCATAGGCGGCCTGCACTCCGCCACAGCCGTAGTGGCCTACGACCATCACATACTTGACCTGCAGCACCTCCACTGCGTACTGCAGTACCGAGAGGCAATTAAAATCGGAGTGCACGACCAGGTTGGCCACATTGCGGTGAACGAACACTTCCCCGGGCATCAGACCAACCACCTGGTTGGCTGGCACGCGACTGTCGGAACAGCCTATCCACAGGTATTCCGGAGATTGCTGGCCGGCGAGCTTTTCAAAGAAGCCCGGATCATCGGTTTTGACGGTGTCCGCCCAGGAGCGGTTATTATGAAACAGTTTATCCAGCGTATCCGGCACAGCGCTTCCTTAAACAAGCAGTGTCGTCAGCCTGGAAAGCGCGGTGCGGTTGCCCCCTTTGGCGCGAGCATCCTCCAGGGCTTTCAGGCCGACAGTTTCCATTTGTTTGGCCAACTGGCTCATATCTACCGCCGGGTACTGTTGCGGCTCCCAGGTGACCATACCGACACTAATGGTAACCTGCAGCACGGCACCACGGCCATCATCAATGGCAAAGTCCTCTATATCCCTGCGCATCCGTTCTGCAATCTCCTCGCCCAGGCTTTCGCCACTGCCGGGGATCAGCACCGCCATCCGCGAACGGGACAGGCGGGCCATCATGTCGGTGGCGCGCAGGTCAGATGATATACGTTCGGCAACCTTCTTCAGCACGAAGTGGCCACGCACCTCACCATAGTGCTCATGAAGCTCGTCGTACTCGTCGATCTCCATGGTCAGCACGGTGACCGGCTGATTAGCCCGCCGCGCCCGGGCGATCTCCCGGGCAATATCCCGTTCAAAACCTCGCAGGTTGCTGATCTGGGTCAGGGGGTCGAGCATGGTCAGCTGAGAAATCTGCTGATGCGTTACCGCACGGGTGAAACAGCGGGAGACAATACTCGCCAGGTGGGCGAGCATATCGGCTTCCGCCTCATCCAGCACCAGGCTGTCTTCCTGCAGCCCCAAATGCAGGCTGCCGATCAACCGCCCCGAATCCATCAGCGGCAGAAGTAGCGCATAATCGATTCCGTGTTCCGATTTCAGCACCTCGAACATGCGCGAATCAGTGGCATCGATCAGCTCGATATCCGGCTCCAGCCCGTAAAGTTCCTGCATGTCGAAGGCATCCTGCAGCAGCTGCAGGTAGGGGCCGTAACGTTCCCCACCGACAACCAGTCCTGCCAGTATGTCTTCGGGATCGTGAAGCCATAGCTCCGCAACCCGGAAGGAAAAATGCCTCGGCATACTCACCAGCAGAACTTCCAGCAGGCTTTGCAGGTCGCTGGCATCCAGCAACATGTGTTCGAGTTGCTGTGCCTGCAAATAGAGATAACGATTCAGCTGGATGGTTTCTACCAGGCGGCGCTCGCGCAATTCCGCCCTGGAAGCAACCGGAGGTGCCCCCTCGATTTCTTCGCGCTGGACTCCGCCAAAGCTGTTGTCTTCCGCCATATTGTTTCCACGTCGAGTCCCGGCACTGGTGGTGGTCGGGTTAATTATTATTGGCTGACCAGTGTATGCTTCCTATAATGCGCTTGCAACGCTGCTCGCTGCACCGGGCAGCAGCCAAAAAAACCACCGGCCTGGAGATGTATACCGTGAAACTGACTGCCGAAATGAGCCTCTATCCATTGCAGGAAGACTACATTCCCGTGATCAAGTCATTCATCGAGGCGGCCGCCGCACAGCAGGAAATCACCCTGGTAAGCAACGCGATGAGCACCCAGGTGTGCGGCGACTGGGACCCGGTGATGCAGTTGGTGAACAGCTGCCTCAGGGCCAGCCACGAACGCTTTGGCAAACAGGTTCTGGTCTGCAAGTTTATTCCGGGCGAACTTGAAATCGCCGGTTGACGAAGGCCATGTGGCCCAGGCACGGCTTGAACAAGCCCTGGCCCAATGGCGCCAGTGGCGCTGTACGCCGTCCCTTCCCGGTGCACCTCATGTTCAGCGCAGGCTGCAGGGCGGGCTGAGTAATCACAACTTCCTGGTCAGTGCAGCCCGGCAACAGTTCGTGGTACGCGTAGACGGGATCAGTCCCCGGCAGCACGGCCTGAGCCGGCAGGGCGAATACCGGGCGCTGGAGTCCGCCGCAGCAGCCGACATTGCGCCATCGCCCTGCTACTTTAATCCCGAGTTGGGCGTACTGGTCTGTCAGTACCTGCCCCCGGACAAATCGCAACGGGTTACGCCGAATGAACTCGCCACCTTGTGTCAGCAGGTTCACAACCTGCCACCTCGCCATCATCGCCTCGACCTGAATGCACGGATACAGCGCTACTGCACACTGGTTACCCGCGCGGGAAAACCCTTACCGGCTAAAGACCTGCGGGACAACATCGACCGCACTCTCTGCCGTTGCCGGGCCCTCAACCCGGTGCTCTGCCACAACGACTTGCTGCCCGCCAACCTGTTGCGCAGCGCAGGCCGGCTGTACGCGCTGGATTGGGAGTATTGCGCCATGGGCAACCCCTGGTTCGATCTCGCTGTTGCCGGTGATGGCCAGGGTTTTTCCAGTGAGGAATTCGATCTGTTCCTGGCTGCCTATCTGTCGCGCCGGACAGAGGCCGCGGACTGGCAGCAACTGGCCTTTCACAGGGTGATTTACCGCTACCTGGAATTACTCTGGCACCTGGTGCAGGCTGAACCCGAGGACGCCGAGCGGGTGATCGCCCAGCGACAGGCACCTGTGGAGGCACTGCTGGACCAGGGCGTTGCAGGCGACTCTTCCTGAAGCGCTGCGAATAATGGCATAGTGCCCCGGCAATACTGACCAGAATATGCAATCGGTAATGACAGCAGACTCCAGTACAGACGCCCGTGACCCGTCCAGGGCGTCCGCCAAAGGCGCCAGCCGTTGAGCCGCCACTGGCATGTGCTCGGAGCCGGGTCCATGGGCTGTCTGTTCGCCACGGCGATCGGCAGCGCCGGCGGCAGGGTCAGCCTGTTGCTCCGCCCACCACTGCCCGCAACCCGGGGGGAAATCACCGTGGAATCCGTTGAGGGCAACAGGACCTGTCCGGTAACGCTCGATGACCAGAACGGAACTTCCCGGATAGAACAACTGCTGGTCTGCACCAAGGCCAACGACATCACCGACGCGGTGGCCGGCATTGCGCATCGACTGAAACCAGGTGCACCCATCCTACTGGCTGCCAACGGCATGGGCTATCTTGACTGGTTCGACAGGGAGTTGCCGGATCACCCGATCTATTGCTGCCTCAGCACTGAGGGTGCGTATCGCATCGCACCGTTGCATATCCGCCACGCAGGGCGAGGCAGAAGCCTGATCGGCAGCCCGGCGGGCCTCCCGGCCCCGGACTGGCTGCAGGACTGGACCGCGAGTTTCCTCGACGTCCAGTGGGAAAATGCTATCAACCGGGCGCAATGGCACAAGCTGGCAATCAACTGCGCCATCAATCCGCTAACCGCCCTGTACCGTTGCCGCAACGGAGAGCTGGCCCGCAACGAGGTGTTAAAAGTTCTGGTTGAGCAGCTTTGCGATGAGATCAGCATCGTCAGCGCCGCCGCCGGCTTCGGGGACACCGCAGCGACCATCCATCGTGATGTGGCAGGCGTGATAGCCGGCACCGCGGCCAACCGCTCATCCATGCTGCAGGACGTCATCGCCGGTCGCACCACAGAAATCAACTTCATCACCGGCTATCTGCTGAGCACCGCCGAGAGGCTGAACATCGATGCACCACTGCATCGCCAACTGTTGCAGCAGGTGACCGAGCTTGACCTTTAATCCCATGGAGGTCGCGCCCGCATGTCTGCTCTGGACGTTGTCGGTCAGCGGCCTGGTCGCCAGCGACTGGCACCACTTCCGGGCGGGAAGATTTATCTTCAAACCACTGGCCGCCCTGTCATTTATCTGGCTGGCGCTGCTGCTCGGGGCCACGCAGAGCAGCTACGGACAGTGGCTGCTGGCTGGCCTGCTGCTGTGTGCCCTGGGGGACCTGTTACTGATGTTTGAAGCGGAAAGCACCTTCCTCGGCGGGCTGATCGCGTTTCTGTGCGGTCACCTCCTGTACACGGCGGCGTTCATCCAGCTACCCGTGTCTGCGTCCGGATTGGCGCTGGCAGCGGTTCCGGGCCTGATACTGATGGTGCTAACCCTGCGCTGGCTAAAGCCCTATCTACACTGGCCGATGACCGCGGCAGTACCCGTCTATATCCTGGTTATCGTCGCCATGCTGGTATTCGCCGGCGGCACCTGGGGCCAGCCAGGCGTCCTGCTGATACTCTCCGGGGCCTGGGGCTTCGCATTCTCAGACCTGGCTGTAGCCAGGCGCCAGTTTGTCAGCCCCGCCAGGATCAATGGACTCTGGGGCACACCGCTGTACTTCGGCGCACAAATGCTGCTGGCCGCCAGCGTGGCATGGCAGTCCACCGCTGGGCTCTAGTCCAGCAGGGAGCGGGTATTGCTGGTGATCAAATCGCGCCAGACCGGCACCGGCATTTGCGGCGAGATGACAACCTGCCGATAGGCAAACGACTCACCGACACCGCGGGAGACCGTAAACAGACACAAGACTTCATCGCAGCGCAGGCTGGTTTTGAGCACGATCTCCGGGGCTGCCTCGGCGAGTGTCGCATAGTAGGCCCGCGGGCGCACCGACCCACTGGCATGCAAGGGGCCGATAACGGCCTCAGCGGCGCGGTAGACTTCTTCCATCAGCCATAACTCATCAATCTCCGGGGGCAGAACACTGTTGTCGGCAAGTGCTAAACCGGGGGGATCGAAATGAATTCTGGTTGGGTTGTCCTGCATCGCCAGCGCAATGGGAACCCCTATCACGACCGCCAGTGTCGCCGCCAGCGTGAACCGGGTGGAGGGGCGCAGGCCTCGCAATTGTCGCAGCGTGCGGCCGCCAACACTGCGCTTTATGCGGGAGCGTCCGCCGTCGCGCAATCCGGCGGGAATATTCAGCGGCAGGTCTTCCGGCGACTCGGGACGGAACGCCGACTCTGCCTCCCGTTGCAAGCACTCTACTTCCGCAATGGGCAATTGCTGTCGAAACTGGCGCAATTGCCCGCGTACCGGATGCGTGTTCGCCGGCCTGTCGCCCGGATTGCGCTGCAGCAGTTGCTCCACCAGGGAAGAGAGCCCCTCCGGCAAACGCTCTCCGGTCGCGGTATGGTTTTGCAACACAGGACCCGGACCCGCTAACAGCCGCCGGCTGTCCAACCGTCCCTGGCGGATGAACGGGTGCTCCGCGTAGAGCATGCGGTAGAGCAGGCAACCCAGCGCAAACAGGTCCGACCGCAGGTCAAGGCCCGCCCCGGTCAGATGCTCTGGCGCCAGGGCACTTTCACTGCCTCGATGCGGTAAACCCTCCGCGGTTATTTCCCTGGCAATACCAAAGTCGGTAAGTTTTGCCCGGCCCTGGCGGGTGATCAGCACGTTCGCCGCCTTGAGGTCGCCGTGCACCACTTTCTGCTGCCTCGCTATCGCCAGCGCGGCGGCAAGGTCAAGGCCAACCGTCAGCACACTGGCCACGCTCAGGACACGGTGCTGCAACAATTGTTCGAGGTCGCATCCGGGAACGTATTCCATCACCATCGCCAGGTGACCGGACGACTCGATGATGTCGAAAATCTGCACCACCTGCGGGCAGTTAATACGCGACGCCCGACGCGCCTCGGCAAGCGCCAGACGTCTGCTGGCGCGACTTGCGGGCAGATCGTGAATCTTGATCGCCACCTGGCGGTGCAAGCGGCTGTCGTAGCCGAGATAAACCCTGCCCTGACCGCCTCCCTTGATCAGGCGGACAATGCGGTAGGGCCCAACCCGGTTCTCGAGCGCTGGCATAGGCTCAGGCGCTGGCCCGAATGGCCCGCAGGCGCTGTCGCAGGCCGGATTCTGAAACCTGCAGGCTCATTGCCGCCTGGCGCACATCATTGCCACAGGCGTCCAGAGTGGAGCGGAGTTCACCCAGCGGCACATCGGAGGCACTGCGGAATTTTTCCGAATTGCCGATACGCCGGTACAGCGATTGCCTGCTAACCCCCAGCGCGTCTGCGACCGCCGCGACCTCATAGCGGGCGTCGCGCATGGCCACCTCAAACTCTGCCTCACTGACCTCACTCAAAGGACGCCACCGGCGTTCCGGGTGTGTCGGAAGCGCATCCGCTTCGCCTTCCCGGGAAGCGGCCCGCACCTGGGCCAGCAACGTCTCGGGAATGACTGGATCGCTGGCACTTGCGAGCACCACCTGGGCGGCAAAATTCTCCAGTTGGCGTACATTACCGGGCCAGTCGTAGCAGCAGAAGTCATAAAACAGCCGGGCCCAGCGCGCCAGACCACGCTCCTCGCGCATGGATGCTTCGATCCAGTGTTGACGTCCCTCCCTGGCAGCCATCCGCAGCAGCGCGTCAAGCAGGAGTTGGCCCATGTCCTCCAGGTGCTCGCGCAGGGCAGGGACATCGATTTCCAGGGTCCCGAGGCGGTAACGCAGCGCTGACTTGAAGCTGCAGTCCTCTCCGTCCAATGGTGCATCCGTTGCCGAAATGACCCTGACATCAATTTTTCGGGTAGCGCCGCCCACTACCTGGATCTCGCGTTGTTGCAGCGCCCTCAGCAGCAGCGGCTGCACCTCCTCCGGTGTGTCACCCACTTCATCCAGGAATAATGTCCCTCCTTCAGCCTGCTGGAAATAACCGGGGCGGGCCCTGTCCGCGCCGGTGAATGCACCGCGGGTGTTGCCAAACAGGTCCGCTGCCGCCAGGGAGGCAGGTATCGCCGCCATGTTCACGCTGACAAGAGGGCGACCCGCACGGCCGCTACCGGCGTGAATCGCCTGGGCAACCAGTTCCTTGCCGGCACCGGTTTCACCGCGAACAAGCACATCCAGGTCACTTTGCGCCGCTCGCTGGATCTGTGCCCGCAGCTGCCGCATCACCGGGCTTGACCCCAGCAGTCCGGCGCCGGCAGCCGTTTCGTCGACTGGAGCAGCAACGGTTCGCCTGAGCATCAGTACCACGGAATGGGACAACAGAAGCGGCACACCCGCCTCCAGTGCCGCATTATCGAGAACGACCTCGCCCTGCACCTCCCTTCCCGCTGCCCGGCAGCGACTGGCTTGTTGCGGCCGGATCAGCCGCACGCCATCGCCTGCAGACCGAACCTGCAGGGCCCGACGGCTGATATACCCGTTGTCCAGGGGAGCCGCCCCGGCATCGTCGCCGGCTGAAAAAAGGGGACTGTGACGACCCAGCACACACTCACCGGCCGCACAGTCCAGCACGGCACTCTGGCCGATCCGCTCAATCCGGGGATGAAAGACAATGGTGCAGCGCAACTCGGGTGTGCTGGCGGATGTGGCGACGACGTCGCTCAGGGTCGGTAAGGTGCTCTCGCTGCTGTCTGGCGACATGTGGCTACCGGCGACAGAAGCCGCCGTTCCGGTGGTTTTTTGTTCAGCTTAGCAGCTACCGGAAATTTTGCCCTGGCAGCTACACCAGCACCACCAGTGCCGCAATGAGCGCCACCCAGCAAATGCTGGCACGACGAACCAGCGCGACAAACGTTTCGTTCTGGGCTGCGGCCCGCTGGCCACTCAACCCTCCCTCTTCCGGCGGTACCCGATCTTCGCCCGTTGCGGCGAGTGCCACGCTGTAGAGCACATCCGTCGACGGCATGCGCGGCTCGCGCAGGGCATCCCATAATTCGTCAGCGCTGGCGACGAAATTGCCGGTGAGGGTAAAAGCGGCGGCCAACAGGCGCACGGGCACCCAGTCAACATAGAACAGCAGTTGCTGGCGATGGGCATTGCCATCACCACTGAGGTGTATCAGGCGATAGGCCAGGGCACCTGCCGGCCCGAGGACCAGAAAATAAAACAGCACGGCGAACCAGCGCTGGTAGGCCTCGTACAGAAAGCCCTGCTGCGCCCGTTGGTGCATGCTTTGCGAATCCAGTTGCTCGTCGGCATAAAACCAGTCGTATTCAGAAGAAGCAGCCAGCCAGGCCGCTTCGAAGTCACCCCGTCGACACTGGCTGCGATAGCGCTCCTGTTGTGCGCCCAGGTTGCTGCGGCCAAGACTGTAGAGCAGGATGATAACCGCGGCGCCGATCCAGGCCAGCCCGAACAACAGGGGCCTCAGCACGTCGAGCACCAGCGAAGCGGCAATCACCGGCAGCAGCACAGCGATAAGTACCTGCCAGGTCCCGTCAAGGCCGAGGGCGGCCAACTGCCCCTGCCAACGCCGGTACCAGCCATCGTGCAGCAGCCAGTCTTCCAGTGGCGTCAGTCGCTCGAGAACGATAGCGATAATCAAAGCGAGAAAAGTCATGAGGCGTACTCCTTGCCGATGGCGGGTATCGCCCGTCGGTAACGCTGCCAGTCGAAGGCGGGGCCAGGGTCGGTCTTGCGTCCCGGGGCGATCTCACAGTGGCCGGCAATACGCTCAGGCCCCATACCCGGATAGGCGCGAAACAGCGCGCCGGTTACCGCAGCCAGCGCTGTATATTGGGCATCGGTGTAAGGCAACTGATCCGTTCCCTCCAGTTCAATACCAATGCTGAAATCGTTGCAGTTATCGCGTCCGGCAAATTCGGACACACCCGCATGCCAGGCCCGATCATCAAAACGGACAAACTGCACCAGTTCGCCGTCCCGCCTGATCAACAAATGAGCGGAAACCCGCAGGCCCCGAATCTCGTCGAAAAAGGGATGTGCTTCCCAGTCCAGGCAATTGGTAAAAAAGCGCTCAATGCAATCGCCAGCAAATTGCCCCGGCGGCAGCGAGATATTGTGAATAACCAGCAGGTCCGGTGAACAGCCGGCGGGGCGCAGCTCGCAGTTGTCCGTCGGTACCCGGCGAGCCGCCAGCAACCAGCCATCCTCAACCCGGTAATATTCATTATCGTTCCCCATAGGCACATCATAGGTGAGTCTACCAGCCCCCTCAATGCCGGGGCTGTCGGAGCCGGTAACAGCCCTGCTACAATCAGCGCCCCTGAGATCAACCGACAGCAGCAATGGCCAGCAGCAATCCAGTAGTACCCACCCCGGAGCAAATTCGCGACAATGTACGCGCCGCACTGACGGAGGATGTCGGTGACGGTGACATCACCGCGCAGCTGATTCCCGCCGATGCCGTTGCCCAGGGGCGGGTGATTACCCGTGAACCCGGGATACTGTGCGGCTCACAGTGGGTGGATGCGGTGTTTGCCATGGTGGACCCGGCGATCACGCTGCAGTGGTTGAAAACGGATGGCGAGGCAATCGCGGCGGACGATATCCTGTTCACGTTCGCGGGCCCGGCACGGGGTTTACTCACCGGCGAGCGATCCGCCCTCAATTTTCTCCAGTTGCTGTCCGGCACCGCCACCCGCTGTCAACGCTATGCGTCCCTGGTAGCCGATACCGGCGTGAAGTTACTGGACACCCGAAAAACCATCCCCGGACTGCGGATTGCCCAGAAGTATGCCGTGCACTGTGGCGGCTGCCACAATCACCGGGTGGGGCTCTACGACGCCTTTCTGATCAAGGAAAACCACATCAAAGCCTGCGGCGGCATTGCGCAGGCGGTGCAGACAGCCCGCCAGAGCGCCCCCGGCAAGCCAGTGGAAGTTGAAGTGGAAAGTCTTGACGAGTTGCAGCAGGCTCTGGCAGCCGGCGCCGACCGCATCATGCTGGACAATTTTTCCCTTGAGGACATGCGCAGCGCGGTGGCAGACAGCGCCGGCCGCGCAGAGCTCGAGGCATCGGGCAATGTCACCGACCAGACCCTGAGGCCGATTGCCGAAACCGGGGTGGATTACATCTCCATCGGCGCCCTGACCAAGGATTGCAAGGCCCTGGATCTGTCCTTGCGCCTTTTATAGCAAGGCTGTCTCGCTGACGATAACACCGTTGTTGTCGGCGTAGATAAACTCGCCGGGCGCAATGGTCACGCCTCCCATGGACACCGGGACATCGCGCTGTCCCATGCCCAGTTTCTCGGTTTTCAGCGGCGTGGTTCCCAGTGCCTGGACCCCCAACCGGGTCTGGCCGATCTCGTCAACATCGCGAATCACCCCGTTTATCACCAGCCCGGCCCAGCCGTTGGCCGCCGCCTTTTCCGCCAGCATATCGCCCAGCAGTGCCCGGCGCAGGGAACCACCGCCGTCGACCACAATCACCCGACCTTCGCCCGGTTCGCCAACACAGGCTTTCACCAGTGAATTGTCCTCGTGGCACTTGATGGTGACTGCGGGGCCACCGAACTGCTTGACCGCCCCGTAGTTGTTGAACTGCAACTCCAGCGCTCGCGCCCGGGGATTATCGTCAGTGAGGTCCGGGGTGCTGATGCGGGTCATAATCAGATCCACTCCTGGGGGAACGACTGCAGGCTGCCGCCCGCCGTCGCCACCGCACCGGCATGAGCGGCGCAGCGCGGCAGTATCTGCTCCGCATAGTACAGCGCGGTGCCGATTTTGGCCTCGTAAAAGGGGTTGTCGCTACCTCCGCGCAGTCGCTCCAGCGCCACCAGCGCAGAACGGCCCAGGTGCCAGCCGCCAAACAGGTAGCCGGTCTGCATCATGTACTCGAAGGAGGCGCCCATAGCGGTACCGGTGTCGCTGGCCAGGGCCTGCAACACGACCTGGGTGGCACGCTCCTGATCCGCCAGGGCTGCATCCAGGGCCTCGGCGATCCCATGCAGGCGCTCATCGTCGGCAGCGCGCAACTGCGCTACCGTCCCCCGAAGTTCCTCCAGCACCGCTTCCATGGTTGCACCGCCGTCGCGGCCCAGCTTGCGAGACACCAGGTCCGCCGCCTGGATGCCATTGGTGCCCTCGTAAATGGGGGTAATACGCACGTCGCGCAAATACTGGGCGGCGCCGGTCTCCTCCACATAGCCCATACCGCCGTGCACCTGGACACCCAGCGAGGTCACCTCCTGGGCCACCTCCGACAGCCAACCCTTGATCACGGGGATCATCAGGTCGATACGGGCCTGCTGGCCGGCGCGCTGGTCTTGCGGGCCGCGGTGGGCCAGGTCCATTGTCACCGATTCCGTGTAGGCCAGGGCGCGCATGGCCTCACAGAGGGATTTCATGTTTAACAGCATGCGCTTGACGTCGGCATGCTCAATAATCGGCACCCCGCCCTGCACCCGGTCCCGGGCATAGGCAATCGCCTTCTGCAGCGAACCCTCAGCGGCACCCAGCGCCTGCACGCCCACCTTGTGGCGGGCCTCGTTCATCATGGTGAACATGCAGGCCAGACCGCGGTTTTCCTCGCCCAGCAGGTAGCCGATAGCGCCTTCGTTATCGCCAAACGCCATCACGCAGGTGGGGCTGCCGTGAATACCCAGCTTGTGCTCGCAGGAGACGGGGTACACGTCATTGCGCTCGCCGAGACTGCCATCCTCATTGACCAGGAACTTGGGAACGATGAACAGGGAGATGCCGCGGCTGCCGGCGGGGGCATCGGGCAATTTGGCCAGCACCAGGTGAATGATGTTCTCGGTGGCCTGGTGATCACCCCAGGTAATAAAGATTTTCTGCCCACTGATGCGATAGTGATCGCCCTCGGGCACCGCCTTGGCCTTCATGACCCCCAGGTCAGAACCGGCGCCCGACTCGGTCAGGTTCATGGTACCCATCCACTCGCCGGTGTGCATTTTCTCCAGGTAGGTCTGCTTCTGCTCTTCCGTGCCGTGGGCGTGGATGGCCAGGGCGGCACCGCTGCTGAGCAGGGGTGCCAGGCCCAGGGCCATATTGGCGGCATTCCACATTTCATGGCCCACGGTGTTGTAAATCTCCGGCAGGCCCTGGCCGCCGTAATTGGGGTCGGAGGAGATGCCCACCCAGCCTCCGGCACCCAGTTGCTGCAGGGCAGCGTCGTAGCCGGGTGATGTGGTCACCGCACCGTCGGCACAGACCGCGGGATGTTCGTCCCCCACCCGGCGCAGCGGGGCCAGCTCATCCCCGGCCAACTTGGCGGCCTCGTCTACCAGGGCAGTGGTCAGTTCCGGACCGATACCAAAGTCGGCGAAATCCGGGATAGAGCCCAGGACAGACCCGACGTCCAGCAACTCATCGATCAGAAAGTTCATGTCTTCAACTGGTGCGCGATAAGTACCCATGGATTCTCCTGGTTAAATCTGTGGCAGTGCGGAAAGTAGTATAGGACGGGACCCAAAGAAACGATTGTCCCAAAAACGTTGGCAATTTTATCCTCAGGCGTATAATTCCCAAAAACTATCGTCAGTATTTTCACCATTCACAATGTGAATATGGGGGCCCCGTGAACGTCAACCGAGTCGACCTCAATCTGCTGGTTTATCTCGACGCGCTGCTGAGGGAGCGCAACGTCACCCAGGCAGCCAACCAGCTGAACCTCAGCCAGCCCGCCATGAGCAACGGGCTCAGGCGCCTGCGGGAGTTGTTCGACGATCCGCTGCTGGTGCGGACCAGCGATGGCATGACCCCGACGGAACGCGCCCTGGAACTGGAACCGGTGGTGCGGGAGGTACTGACGACGATTGACCGGGCTGTGCAGCCACGCACTCAGTTCGAGCCGGACAAGGCGCAACGGGTGTTCCGAATCATGGCCAGCGACTATGCCGAAGCGACCCTGTTTCCCGCGGTGATGGCCAAGCTGCGCAGCCTTGCACCCGGCATCACCCTGGACATCATGACCCCCTCCGACGTCAGCTTCCTGGACGTGGAACGGGGCAAGGTGGACATGGTCATCAACCGTTTCGACTCCATGCCCCAGTCCTTCCACCAGATTCACCTGTGGGACGATACGTTTTCCTGCATTCTCAATGCCGAAAACCCCATGCTGGAGAATTTTACCCTGGAAACCTACCTCGCCGGCGACCATGTCTGGGTGAGCAAGACCGGCATGGGCGTGGGAGTGGGGGTCAACCCGGACGATGTGCAGCGCCTGGGCTGGGTGGATGTGGCCCTCAACAAACTGGGGAAAAAGCGCCAGATTCGGGTGTTCACCCGCCACTACCAGGCCGCCATGACCCTGGCGGAACAGAATGACCTGATTGTCACCCTGCCCACCCGGGCCGCCCTGCTGAAGCGGGACAATCCTCGGGTCGTGTTGCGCGAACCACCGCTGGAAATCCCCCCCCTGGAGCTGAAAATGGCCTGGAGCCCGCTGCTCCAGCACAACCCGGCCAACCGCTGGCTGCGCAAGCTGATCGCCGATACCGCCAGGGAACTGGACGGGCAGGAGCCCACACTTTGAGATTCACCTCAGGAATGGCGGTGATAAAAACGATAAATTAGCTAAATCTTACCCCTGCTCCTAGAATTTGCCCTGATATCGCGGGCACCTGCCCCCGCCTCCGTTTCTACAAGGACAGCACATGACCGATCGCACCCAGAAGGGCGGCCTGCAAGTCGCCACCGTACTCCACCAGCTACTGGAAAACGACATTGCCCCGGGCACCGGTATCGACCCCGAGGATTTCTGGCGGGCGCTGGAAGCCATTGTGACCGACCTCGCGCCTGAAAACCGCGCCCTGCTGCAGGTGCGAGAGGACCTGCAGGAGAAAATTGACCAGTGGCACCGGGCCAATCCGGGGCCGGATTACGACAAGGCCGCGTACAAGGCCTTCCTCCAGGATATCGGCTACCTGCTGCCGGAGGGTGAGGACTTCGCCATCAGCACCGGGAATGTCGATCCGGAAGTCGCCACCCTTGCCGGGCCCCAGTTGGTGGTGCCGGTGATGAATGCCCGCTACGCCCTCAACGCGGCCAATGCCCGCTGGGGCAGCCTGTACGACGCCCTTTACGGCACCGATGTGATTCCCGAAGAGGGCGGCGCTGAACGCGCTGGAGCCTACAACCCGGTGCGCGGCGATAAAGTCATCGCCTACGCTCGGGATTTCCTCAACAAACACTGCCCGCTGGCGACCGGCGACCACACCCTGGCCAGGGCCTACACTGTGGCCGATGGACAACTGCAGGTTGCCCTGCAAACCGGTGACAGCACCGGACTGGCGGACCCCACCCAGTTCGCCGGTTACAGCGGCAGCGAGGACGGGCCCGAGAGCATCCTGCTGCGCCACAACGGCCTGCACATCGAGATCCAGATCGACCCGGCCAGCCCCATCGGCGCCACTGATGCCGCGGGGGTCAAGGACCTGGTGCTGGAGGCGGCGCTGACCACCATCCAGGACTGCGAGGACTCGGTGGCGGCAGTGGACGCCGAGGACAAGGTCGTGGTCTACCGCAACTGGCTGGGCCTGATGCGCGGCGACCTCGAAGACAGTTTCGACAAAGGCGGCAAGACCACCACCCGCACACTGAACCCGGATCGCGAGTTCACCGCTGCCGACGGGAGCACCCTCACCCTGCCCGGCCGCAGCTTATTGTTCGTGCGCAACGTGGGCCACCTGATGACCAACGAGGCGATCCTGGATGCCGGGGGCAACGAGATACCCGAGGGCATCATGGACGGCATGTTCACCGCGCTGATCGCCCTCCACGACCTGAACAAGGACGCCGGTGCCGCACGCAACTCGCGCGAAGGCAGTGTGTACATTGTAAAACCCAAGATGCACGGCCCCGACGAAGTGGCCTTCACCTGCAAATTGTTCGACCGTATCGAAGACGCCCTGGGCTTGGCACGCAATACCCTGAAAGTCGGCATTATGGACGAGGAGCGCCGCACCACGGTCAACCTGAAGGCGTGCATTCGGATCGCCAGAGAACGATTGGTGTTCATCAATACCGGCTTCCTCGACCGCACCGGCGATGAGATTCATACCAGCATGGAAGCGGGCGCCATGACCCCCAAGGGCGCCATGAAACAGGAGCCCTGGATCAACGCCTACGAAGACTGGAACGTGGACAAGGGCCTGGCCTGTGGCCTGCAGGGCAAAGCCCAGATCGGCAAAGGCATGTGGGCCATGCCCGACATGATGGCGGAAATGATGAAGGCCAAGATCGGCCACCCGCTGGCAGGCGCCAGCACGGCCTGGGTCCCCTCCCCCACGGCTGCGACCCTGCACGCGATGCACTACCACGACGTCAATGTGGCCCAGCGCCAGGAAGAACTGAAGACCCGTGAACCGGCCTCGCTGGATGATATTCTCGCCATTCCGCTGAAAGGCGCGGCAGGTCTTTCTGCTGACGACATCCAGCGGGAGCTGGACAACAACGCCCAGGGCATCCTCGGTTATGTGGTGCGCTGGATTGACCAGGGCGTGGGCTGCTCCAAGGTACCCGACATCAACCATGTGGGCCTGATGGAAGACCGCGCGACCCTGCGTATCTCCAGCCAGCACCTGGCCAACTGGCTGCGCCACGGCGTGTGCAGTGAAGAGCAGGTGCGCGAGACACTGGAGCGCATGGCCGTGGTGGTGGATGAGCAGAATGCCGGCGACCCGGCCTACCGCAACATGGCGCCCAACTTCGATGACAGCGTGGCCTTCCAGGCCGCCTGCGATCTGGTCTTCCTGGGAAGAGAGCAGCCCAGTGGTTACACCGAACCGGTGCTGCACGCGCGGCGTCGGGAAGCGAAGGCGAAGTACGGCGCCTGAGCGCCGCCCGTTCGGATCAAAGCCGGCGATTGCCGGCTTTTTTATTCCTCCTCAACCGAGTCCTTGTACTGCAGGTTGGTCAATTGTTCGGCGAGCAGGCCGATGAGGAAGATAATCATCCCGGTGAGTAACAGCAGCGTGCTCATATTGGTAAAACGCACCTGCCCCGAGGTCAGGTTGGCCACCAGGTAATTCAGGATACCCAGACCGCCCACGAAGACCGACATCGGAAAATACACTTTCAGTGGCGAGTACAACGTACCGATCTTGAAAATAATCAGGAAGAACCGGACCCCGTCACGCAGCACATTGATATGGCTCGTGCCGAGTCGCCTGGACACCTTGATCGGCACAAACCCGACCGAGTATCCCGCGCGGAAGAAGGCCATGGTCGAGGTAGTGGGGTAACTGAATCCGTTGGGCAGCAGGTAAAGGAAGCTGAGAAATTTCTTGCGCTTAACGGCGCGGAAGCCCGATGTCAGGTCCTCGATCTTGCTGTTTACCATCCAGCTGGCCAGCCGGTTGTAAAGCGTGTTGGCGCTCCAACGCGCCAGACTGGCCTGATCGTCGCGCCCGGTGCGGGCGCCGATCACCATGTCGTAACAACCCTCATCCAGCTTGTACAGCAGCTTCTCGACATCCGCAGGATCGTGCTGGCCGTCGCCATCCATAAAGACAATATAATCGCCATGCGCGGCCCGGGCCCCGGATTTAATCGCTGCCCCATTGCCCTTGCTGTAGGGGTGAGACACCACTGTGACCTCATACTGCTGGCAAACAGCCACCGTGCCATCGCTGGAGCCATCATTCACCACCACGATCTCAGCGTCGGGATAGGACTCCCGCAGCTTCGGCAGGGTCAATGCCAGACCCTGCTCCTCGTTTTTGGCCGGAATGACAATCGAGAAGTTCAAATTTCAGTTCTCCAGATAAAGCGCCAGCGTATCCTGCTCGCCGCGGTTCAGTTTCCCGGCATCCTGCAGCTTTTGCAACCGGGCAATGAACTTATCTGCTTGCTCGCGCCGGTTCAGGGCGGTGCTGAAGTGTAATTGCATCAGCATGCCGCGAACGCTGTCGGGGGACAGCGCCAGGAAGCGTTCGGTGTACTGGTAAGCGTCCTCCCAACGCTGCTGGGCGTTGGCCAGCATGGCCAGGGCGGAGAACATCTGGGCGGAGGCGAGGGTTGTGTCAAACGTCTGCAGGTATAGCCCGGCCAAGTGATCCAGGAATCCTTCCCAGTCGAAGTCGGGGCAGACGTCGCCCTGCCTGAGCTTGACAACAGTACTCATCGTATTCACATCTCCCAGGGGACGGGAAGGCTCCACAGCGCCTAACTTCTCATATTCAGCTTGAAAGAGAGGTTTTCCAGCTACACAAGAAAGAGCAATATTTCTCAACACGTAATCACCATGAGATTCATCGGCAGCAGCGGTATGTTTGAGCGATACACCAAAAGCCAACTGCGAATACTTCAGCGCTCCATCTCCAGCCCCTGCGGACGCGAGCTGAAACGCATATTCTTTGTTAGCCCTCGCTGATTCTGGGTGGCCATTCACATGCTGCATAGCTAGTAGAGGTGAACTTGACCAAATCTGCACTTGTGAGCTGGCTTGAAGAGACAGCCACAACACATAAATCCAAACCCATACCAGCAGGGGCGAGCCAACCTCAGGCCACTTACGCAACAATGCTACGAAAACCACCAAAGGTAAAATCACCAGCCCGATTGACGGCAGATAGTTTCGATGCTCAAAATACAACTCCAGAGGGAGAATCGAAGACTCTAGACTGTGCGCGACTATAAAAAATACAGGGCCAAAAACCAGCCGACGACATCTTTTAAATGAAATAGAAAACAGAAAAATACCTAGCACTACCGCCAAACCTAACAACGAGGTTAGTGTTGAAAGAGGCTGCAATACAGAGCTGGAAACTTCGTAGTCATCATGGAAAAGTCCTAAACGAGACATGTCTGGATGATAGAATTGCCCCACATAGTCCCACAATGCTCGCGCTTGAGTTAACACTCGCTGTTGAAGCGTGAACTCTCTTATGCTGTAGCCAGATTGTATCCAATCCCACTTAATTACGGCTACGAGAACCATAACTGCGATACCAAAGACCAGCAAAAAAACTACAATCCTTTTTATGCGAGCGTCGATATCACCGCCCACACCTTCGAATTGCAGATACAAAAGCTCCAAAAGAAGAATTAGTGGAATGAAAAGAATCCCATTTTCCTTGGAAAGAACAGCAAGCGCACCAAAAAAGAGACAAGCAAACATGTACAGAGAGTGACCATGACCAGAGACCTGGCTCTTTCGCCATAACAAGTAACAAATCAAACTTGCGATAGAGAACATGGTGGCCAATATGGCCATGCGCTGCACCACATATAGAACTGTACTTACATGCAATGGCGCAACCAACCAAATGGCGGCAAAAGGCACTGCAATCAACCCGGCGTTCCGCACAGAAGTAAACGACAGAAGCAATTCCAGAAACCAGGCTAGAAGAACTCCTGTTAAAACATGGAGGAATATATTGGATTGCTTGCCCGAAGCCACGATGTCGTCAGAGATAGCAGCCTCGAGCACAAAAGTACTCATGGATACGAAGCGGCCAAGCAGGCCAGATTGATCTCCAAATGCGTAATCAAATGACCATTCGGGTCGCTCCCCAAGGTTTGGCAAGTGCCCTAGGCTCGAAAAATCATCCAAGAGGTAGGGGCCATTGACACCCGGAGCGTACAACCAGGCTACGTAAGCCACCAGGGCAGATAGGAAGAGATAAGCCTTAATACTAGCAACTCTCTTTGTTTGCATCACAAACATGCTCTACTCAGTCAAGTTTCGTCTAAAGTCATGTCGTACTGAGAGGAACCGAACAACCGACTAATCTGCAATATCTCTCTACGCTTGCGGTCAGTCAGCAGCCAATGCCGAACTGATTCGTAGACCCCAGACATATCCCCTATCTCGATACGCTCCAATATTTGTTGCTGATAAACTCTAGTATTACCTGGGTCTTTTTTTTGTGCAGAATATAGAAGGGCTGATTTCTCTTTAACTGACCAGTTCCCACTAGAAAGGTATCGATACTCGAAAAGATCAATGCTCGAGTTGCGGGGAAATCGTTCATGAAGAATATCGAAAAATTGTCGCGCACTGCGGGGGTTTACTTCGCACAACTGTCGCGACATACAGTCCACCAGCGTATCCAAGGCTGTCCAGTCCGATGGCTGCAACTTTCTAGAGAGCAAAAGATTCTTTAGTTTACCAATCCAGTCGTGGTTCAACCCTAACGCTGGAAAGTGATAGCTATCCATGTAGTGAAGCAGCACTAAAGCTGCTACGTCTCGCGGGTTTTTCTGATGCATAACTTCAAGATGATGTCTCGCCATTATCAAATACTTTTTGACTTGTTGGTTTTCGGGATCCAGCGCGCGCTGTCTTGAGTATTCTTCTAAAAGTGCATCGGCCAAGAAGAAATGCGATCTCGACGAGTTTGGATGATTATGTACATTGGTCGAACTCAAGCGAATTGGATCTGCCCATGTGTAAACACGAAGTGCGAGTGCCGTGAAAGTGAGCACCAACAGTGAAGAAATTATCAGCCGCGGACGCACTAACCCTCTGCATCTCTGTGCAGTGAGCCATATGCCTAGCGCCAGAAAAATAGCCAAGCTGATACTCGGTAAATAATTGCGATGCTCATAAACCATCTCTAGCGGCCAAATACCTGACTCCATAAAGTGTCCAATAAGATAAAAGAGCACTGAGAGGCTAAACAGTGGAAGTCGATCTTTTAGCATTATCGCGCTAAGCAGACATACGCCCCAAAAACATACTGCGAAAACTGTCCTAACAGGCCCTAAGAGTGATGTAGACACAACCACATCATCATGCTGAAAGCCCATGCTATTAATATCAGGTAGAACTATCCAAAAGACGTACTGCCACAGTAGCCGAGCTTGGGTCAACAACCTTTCTTCAACAGTAAACTCCCGTCCATAGTATCCCGATAGCAAAGCATGAGGGGTGAAAAATAAAACCAGGAAAAAAACTAGGAGCGGGAAACATAGAGCTAAAACACCTAAATTCTCTAGCCAGCGAACTTTCCTGCCGGCCCATTCACCCTTAAACAGGGTGAACTCGAGAGCTGTGATTAGCCACAGGGCCAGCGCGCCATTTTCCTTGCTAAAAGTAGCTAGAAAAATCAACATAAATAACCATAACGCTGTGGCAACTACATCTCCGATTGTCGCCCCATTTCTAGCCCACCTGCGGCGTTTAAACATGAAAACGATTAAGGATGAGAGCACGAAAAGCGCACTTAACTGCGTCATTCGCTGAACTGCATAAAGCACCGTTGATACGTGCAAAGGTGCCAAAACCCAAATACTTACGGCAATAAATGCTACCCACTGCTTGTTACTGACCGAGAGGGACAAATGAGACACGGCCAGAACCTGCAGTGCAAAGATGTAGACTAGCGCTGCAACACCTAGATGTATCAATAGGTTGACACTTTTTAAATAAAAAGCCTCGATTCCGCCATGCACAAAGTTCTGGGCGACAAACGTAAACATCGAGACTGGCCTCCTGGTAATGCCTGAGACTGAACTGAATGTTGCAGTTCGCCATTCCTCGAGAGACTCTCCGCTAACTCTTAAATGGACATTTGAAGTTAAAGTTGGGCCGTCATCGAACATGAGCGGGCCTGACAGCCCAGGGAAATATGCAAATGTCACAAACAAGACGAGAATGCCAAGTGCACAAACCAGTTCATTCGTTCTGATGAAAAGCAAAAAAGATTTATAAGCGGTCATTTTCGAGAGGCTATCACAAAAAAACCCGACCAAGGGCCGGGTTTTTTACTCAACCGAAACCGATCAATTTCGGCAGTTGGAAGGCAAGTATTTTGAGGGAACTACAGTTGTCGCCTTTGGTGTGCTCTGTGCCGCTGACTTACACACCCACTTCAAAGTGTTTCCGCCGCCTGTAGCGCCTGAAAGCGAGAAGCCGTAGGGGTTTGTTGGGGCTGCGCCAGGAATGACACCTGGCTGGATTGTAGCCGTGATGATCGGTAAGTTACTAGCTGAATTATAGACCACAGAAGCTACAATATCCTTGTTCGGATTGGTCAGAATTCCAGCCTTATCACTATCCGCTGGCATGGCGTTATTTGTAGCATAGTACTCCGACACCGAAGTCTTCGCCTCAGCCAATGCCGCAGCCGGCTCTGACATCTTGGAACGGACGATATAGTCCTGGTAGGCAGGCAGTGCAATCGCCGCGAGAATACCGACGATCGCGATCACGATCATCAGTTCGATCAGGGTGAAACCCTTTTGAGCTGTTTTCTGAATGTTCATGTTTCCCTACTCCATTGAGAATGTTTGCTTTATGGGACCTCGTCACCCGGGGGTAACGCACTGTCGCCAGTGTGCCTGAGACTACCTGCAGAGATCGGGCCAAGTTTTCACCTGATCGCTGCCAAAGTGTATTTACCTTTTTAATATCAATGACTTGAAAACAAAAACAGGATTAGCTGATTTTTCGACCGGGCGAAAAAGTTAGGGCAACCCCCGCCGCGACTGTCACAAGCTGACAATTTTTGTCAGCTTTGTCCGAAGCCAACCTGGAAAACTTGCCTGGAACGATTTTCCTGCACAGGCGAGGCCATGCCTACAGGAATCCAGTAGAGTTAGAGCGTATATAGGACGCTGGATCCCCGCCTACGCGGGGATGACGTCCGGGGCTGGGGAAACGAACACGGCAACATTGCCCTGGATACCCGCCTACGCGGGTATGACAATGGGGGATTACGTAAAGGTGAAGGTCAATCCCGCCTGCACAAGGAGACCCTCTCAAACTGTGCAATTCAGCTCGCAATCGAAATGACGACAAGTCGCTGACCGACCAGGCTCTATTTGGAAAACCTGTAGATTTCCCCAATCAAAGCCTGACAGGGGCTATGAGCCGCCCAAACCAGTGTTTATACTCGTTAATTGAAGGAAAGTGAGAGCAGGCCTGGCCTGCATCCGGGGAATGTAAGCGCCGATGAATGACAAGGGTATAGGGCAACTCAGTGGCCTCGCGGGGAGGCTCGTCGCCGAGGGATTGATCTCCGCGGAAGAGGCTTCCCAGGCCCAGCGCGAGGCGTCCATGGAGCAGGTGCCCCTGGTCAGCTATCTGGTGGAGAAGAAGAATGTCGACAGCCGGCGCCTGGCGGCGGTCGCCTCCCAGGAGTTTGGTGTTCCCCAGTTCGACGCCACCTGTTTCGACCTGACGGTCATTCCCCAGGGGGTGGTACAGGTCGAGCTGGTGATCAAGCACCACGCACTGCCGCTCTTCCGCCGCGGGAACCGGCTGTTCATCGCCGTATCCGACCCCACCAACCTGGCGGCCCTGGACGAGATCAAGTTCCATACCGGGATCAATACTGACGCGGTGCTGCTGGAAGAGCGCGCACTCACCAAGATGATCAATACCTGGGTGGACACCCAGGACACCCTGAGCGATGGCCTTGATGCTATCGACGCCGAAGACCTCGAGGGCATCGACGTCTCCTCCGGCGAGGGCGATGCCGACGAGGGTAACGACGCGGTTGATGAAACGCCTATCGTGCGCTTCGTCAACAAGGTCTTGATAGACGCCATCAAGCAGGGCGCTTCTGATATTCACTTTGAGCCCTACGAGCACGACTACCGGGTGCGGTTCCGCACCGATGGCGTATTGCGGGAGATGGTCAGGCCACCCCGTAATCTGTCCGCACGGCTGGCGGCCCGTCTCAAGGTGATGTCACAAATGGACATCTCCGAGCGACGCATTCCCCAGGACGGCCGTATCCAGATGAAGCTGTCACGCAACCGGGCAATCGACTTTCGTGTCAACACGCTGCCGACCCTGTTCGGTGAGAAGATCGTGCTGCGTATCCTTGATCCCAGCAGCGCCCAGTTGGGCATCGACGCACTGGGTTACGAGCCGGAGCAGAAGGAACTGTATCTCAAGGCCCTCAACCAGCCCCAGGGCATGATCCTGGTGACCGGTCCCACCGGTTCCGGTAAAACGGTCTCCCTGTACACCGGCCTCAACATTCTCAACACCCCGGAGCGCAACATCTCCACCGCGGAAGACCCGGTCGAAATCAACCTCGCCGGCATCAACCAGGTGCATGTCAATCCCAAGGTCGGCCTGAATTTCGCCGAGGCCCTGCGCTCATTCCTGCGCCAGGACCCGGACATCATCATGGTCGGTGAGATCCGCGACCTGGAAACGGCCGAAATCGCCATCAAGGCGGCACAGACCGGTCACCTGGTGTTGTCCACACTGCACACCAACAGCGCCGCCGAAACCATTACCCGCATGCTGAACATGGGGGTACCTTCATTCAACCTGGCCACCTCCGTTGACCTGATCATCGCCCAGCGCCTGGCACGCCGGCTGTGCAAGGAATGTGCGGTACCGGCCGACGAGATCCCCCACGACACACTGATCAATGAGGGATTCTCCGAAGCGCAGCTCGCTGACGCCAGGATCATGAAGGCGGTGGGCTGTGATCTGTGCAACGACGGCTACAAGGGGCGGGTGGGTATTTACGAGGTGGTGCGCATAACACCCAAGATCGCCTCACTCATTATGGAAGAAGGTAACTCGATTCAGATTCAGGAAGCGGCCACCAGAGAGGGCTTTAACACCCTGCGGACGTCGGCCCTGCGCAAAGTGGCGCAGGGCATCACCTCGCTGGAAGAGGCCAACCGTATCACGGTGGACTGAGATAACTAAAGGACTGGAACAGGGGCGGTAACAACTATGGCAACGGTAACAGGCAACGATGTATTTACCTGGAGCGGCGTCGACAAGAACGGACGCAACTCCAAGGGCGAGATATCTGCGTCCAGCAGCGCAATGGCCAAGGCGCAGCTGCGGCGACAGGGCATCAAACCCAAGACCGTCAAGAAAAAACCCAAGCCACTGTTTGGCTCCGGCCAGGGCAAGGCGATCAAAGCCGCCGATATCGCCATTTTCACCCGCCAGCTGGCTACCATGATGAAAGCCGGCGTGCCGCTGGTGCAGAGCTTTGAGATTGTGGGCGACGGGCTGGACAAGCCGCGCATGCGCACCCTGGTCGCCGAGATCAGGAACGATGTCGCCTCTGGCTCCGGGCTGGCCCCATCGCTGGCCAAACACCCCAGGCACTTCGATGACCTGTTCTGCAGCCTGATCGCCTCCGGCGAAGAGTCCGGTACCCTGGAAGTCATGCTGGACCGGGTCGCCACCTACAAGGAAAAGACCGAGGCCCTCAAGGCCAAGATCCGCAAGGCGATGACTTATCCCATCGCGGTCATGGTGGTCGCCGTCGTCGTTACCCTGATCCTGCTGATCAAGGTAATCCCGGTGTTCGCCAGCACCTTCCAGAACTTCGGCTCCGACCTGCCGGCCTTCACCCAGTGGGTACTCAATATTTCCGAGTTCGTGCAGGAGTGGTGGTTTATCGCCCTGCTGGGGATGGTTGCCATTGCCTTTGCGTTCCGCGAACTCAAGTTCCGATCGGTGCGCTTTTCCGAATGGCTGGACCAGTTGGCGCTAAAGTTCCCGATCGTCGGCGGCATTGTGCACGACGCGGTGATCGCCCGTTTCTCGCGCACCCTGGCCACCACTTTCGCAGCCGGCGTGCCGCTGGTTGACGCGCTGGAATCAACCGCCGGCGCGGCCGGCAACTCGGTGTATAGCAAGGCGATCCGCCAGATCAAGGACGATGTCACCACCGGTTCCACCCTCTATAACTCCATCAAGGCCACCGGACTGTTTCCCAACATGCTGCTGCAAATGGTGTCCATTGGCGAGGAATCCGGCGCCCTTGATGACATGCTCAGCAAAGTGGCCGATCATTACGAACAGGCCGTGGATGACGCGGTGGACAACCTCAGCTCCCTGCTGGAGCCGTTGATCATGTCCATACTGGGTGTGCTGGTCGGCGGCCTGCTGATCGCCATGTACCTGCCCATCTTCATGCTCGGATCGGTCATCTAGGCTTTACATTGGACGTACTAAACCAGCACAGCTGGCTGCTCTACCTGTGCCTGCTGTCGCTGGGGCTGGTGGTTGGCAGTTTTCTCAACGTGGTCATACATCGACTGCCCATCATGATGGAGTCACGCTGGCGCAGGGATTGCTGTGAGCTGCTGGAACTGGAGCAGGAAAAACAGGAGCAGGCGCTGGGCCTTGCTTTCCCCAACTCCCACTGCCCCGGTTGCAAGGCACCGATACGGGCCTGGCAGAATATTCCCGTATTGAGCTACCTGCTGCTGCGCGGCCGCTGTGCCAATTGCGGCATCAGGATCTCCCTGCGCTATCCGCTGGTGGAACTGCTTACCGGCCTGTTGACCCTGTCGCTGGCCTGGTTTTACCCGGCCTCCCCCGCCCTGCTGGGGGCCATTCTTTTCACCTGGGCACTCATCGCCCTGACCATGATCGATATCGATCACCAGTTGCTGCCGGATGACATCACCCTGCCGCTGCTATGGCTGGGCTTGCTGTTCAATATTTTCGGCACGTTCGCCGACCTCGGCGATGCGGTAATCGGCGCCATGGCCGGTTACCTGGTGCTGTGGAGCATCTACTGGTTATTCAAGCTGCTCACGGGCAAGGAGGGCATGGGCTACGGTGACTTCAAGCTACTGGCCGCACTTGGCGCCTGGTTGGGCTGGCAGGCGCTGCCCCTGATTATCCTCTTGTCCTCACTGGTGGGTGCCGTGGTCGGTATCGGCCTCATGGTTGCCAAAAAACGCGGCAGGGACATCCCCATTCCCTTTGGCCCCTACCTCGCCGCCGCCGGCTGGATTGCCATGCTCTGGGGAGAATCACTCACCAGCGCTTATTTCAGCGCCACGGGTTTCAACTGATGGGACTGGTGATCGGCATTACCGGCGGCATCGGCAGCGGAAAATCCGCGGTGACCCGCAGGTTTGAGCAGAAAGGCATCGCGGTCGTTGATGCGGATCTGGCGGCCAGGGTGGTGGTCGAGCCCGGCGGGCCGGCACTCGCCGCCATCGCCGATCATTTCGGCGACGATATCCTCCAGGCTGACGGCTCCCTGGACCGGGCTGCACTCAGGCAGAAGGTCTTCGCTGACGACAGCGAGCGCAGGTGGCTGGAACAACTCACCCACCCGTTGATCGGCCAGGAGATAGCGGACCAATTGCGGGCGGCCACTTCGCCTTACGCGATTCTCGCCTCACCCCTGTTACTGGAGACCAGCCAGCGACAGCTGGCCGACCTGGTCGTGGTGGTGGATGTACCCGAGGAGGTGCAACTGCAGCGAACCATGGCCAGGGACGACAATGATGAGGCTCAGGTGAGGCGCATCATGGCCGCGCAAATGCAGCGCCAGGAGCGACTGGAGCAGGCCGATATTGTCATTGATAACTCGAGATCGCTGGCGGAGCTGGACCTGGTGGTCACTGAGTTACACAAGGAGTTTCTGGCCCGGGCAGAACTTGGAGCCAGTCAGTAAACCCGCTGGCTGCCACCTCCGGGGCGGGGAAATGCTGAGGTTGAGTGGCATCTTTCCGGGGGCGCTGATTCCAGCCTTTTTCAGAGGACGCTGGATTCCCGCCTTCGCGGGAATGACGGGAAGAACGGGAAGAACGGGAAGAACGGGAATGACGGGATTGGCGGGAATGACGGGAATGGCGGGAATGGCGGGAATGGCGGGAATGGCGGGAATGGCGGGAAGGACGGGAATGACGGGAATGACGGGATTGGCGGAAAGGGCTCAGGGAGCCTAAGGGAGCAGCGCCCGCAGGGCCGGGATAATCGGCTCATTCGCCGCAGGAAAATCGTACTCCAGCAAGGCCTCCACCGGCACCCAGTCCATGGGTTGTCCCTCCAGCGCCCTGGGTCGACCGCTGAACTCCCACACCACGTGCACATCCAGCAGCACCGATTTATCGTCGTAATCGTGCCGGATTGCAATCAGTGGCGAGGTGCGTAGCGGCTCGATATCGAGTTCTTCGCGCAGCTCGCGGGATAAAGCGACGGCCAGGCTCTCCCCCGGCTCGACCTTGCCACCGGGAAATTCCCACAAACCGCCCTGGTGTGCATGCTCCGGACGCCGGGTCAGCAAGATATTCTGTTGGGCGTCGAGAATCACCCCTACCGCGACGTGCACCCGTTTCATGTCAGGTGCGATACTCGGCGTTGATGCGCACGTAATCGTAGGAGAAATCCGAGGTCCAGACACTGGCGCTGACGTCACCCCGATTGAGCTCGACGCGGATGACAATATCTTCCGGTGCCATCGCTGCAACACCCTGTTCTTCGGTATAGGAGGCGGCGCGACAGCCATTTTCTGCGATCAGTACCTCATTGAGGTAAACACCGATCCTGTTCACATCGAGATCGGGCACGCCGGCGCGACCAATCGCCGCCAGTAACCGGCCCCAGTTGGGATCGGAGGCGAACAGTGCGGTTTTAACCAGCGGCGAATGGGCAATGGTGAAGGCCACATCCAGGCATTCATCCTCTGACACGCCGCCCTTGACCTCGACGGTCACAAACTTGCTGGCCCCCTCGCCGTCGCGCACAAGCCCCTGGGCCAGCGCCACACAGACTTCTTCGACGGCATCAGCCAGTGCTCGGTACAAGGGCTCGTCGGCGCTGGCAAGTTCGCTGTTACCCGCCGCACCGGTGGCCACCAGCACACAGGCGTCGTTGGTGGACGTATCGCCGTCAATACTGATACGGTTAAAGGAGATATCGACGGCCTCGCGGAGAATACCCTGCAACAGGGCCGCATCCACTGCCGCATTGGTCGCCAGGTAACCCAGCATGGTTGCCATATTGGGGCGAATCATACCGGCGCCCTTGGCGATACCGGTGACCACGTAGTCCCGGCCTTCGCAACTGAATTGCACACTGGCGCCCTTGGGTCGGGTGTCGGTGGTCAAAATCCCCTCGGCCGCCGCTGCCCAGCCGTCTTCCGCCAGGTTATCAACGGCCCCGGGGACGGCAGCGCTGATGCGATCCACCGGCAACAGCTCACCGATCACCCCGGTGGAGAAGGGCAACACCGCGCTCGCCGCCACTCCGGTTGCCGCGGCAACGGCCTCACAGCAGGCCCTGGCATCGGCGATTCCCCGCTCACCGGTGCCGGCATTGGCATTGCCGGTGTTGGTCAGCAGGTAGGCCGGCTGGCCGGCTGAGCGGGACAGGTGTTCCCTGGCGACAGTGACCGGGGCGGCACAAAAGGCATTGCCGGTGAACACGCCCGCACAGTGGCTGCCGGGGGCCAGTTCCATCAATACCAGGTCCCTGCGCCCCGCGGTTTTGACACCCGCAGACACGGTCGCCAGGCGAACGCCGGGCACAGGGAGCAATTCAGGCAGCTTGTCTTCGCCTACAGCCATGGGCCTACTCCGCGCTTACAGTTTGCCGCAGCATTGCTTGTACTTTTTGCCGCTGCCACAGGGGCAGGGGTCGTTGCGCCCCACCTTCGGTTGCTCACGGACAAAGGTCTCCGGCACCACCGGAGACTGTTGTTGCGGCGGCTGCCCGGCATCGGCTTCGGGACCGGCCATGCCGGAGGCTTCGGCGTGCTGGAATGCCAGCTTTTCCCGCTCCGCCGCTTCCCGTCGCTGTTGTTCGATCAATGCCGCCTCGTCCTGGCGCTGGATCTGCACGTGGCTGAGGAAGCGGATCACTTCCTGTTTGAGGTTACTGAGCAATTCCTCGAACAGGGCAAAGGACTCACGCTTGTACTCCTGCTTGGGGTTCTTCTGGGCATAGGCCCGCAGGTGGATGCCCTGGCGCAGGTGGTCCATGGTCGCCAGGTGTTCTTTCCAGAGGGTATCGAGCACCTGCAGCATGATCTGCTTCTCTATCTTGCGCATGTCCGGGCCGACCGCGTCGCTCTTGGCATCGTAGGCCGCCTGCACTTCACCAACAATGCGCTCGCGCAGGGCTTCCTCATGCAGCTTATCGTCCTCTTCCAGCCATTGCTGCAGCGGCAGGCTGATGGCGAACTCCGCCTCCAGGGCTTTTTCCAGCCCGGGAACGTCCCACTGCTCCTCCACGCTCATGGGCGGAATGTGACTGTCGATCGCTTCGTTCACCACGTCGGCACGGATCAGGGTAATGGTCTCGGATATGTCCGCCTCGCCGAGCAGATCGTTGCGCTGCTCGTAGATAATCTGGCGCTGGTCGTTGGCCACGTCATCGTATTCCAGCAGCTGTTTGCGAATATCGAAGTTACGGCCTTCCACCTTGCGCTGGGCCTTCTCGATGGCGTTGGTCACCATGCGATGCTCGATGGCCTCGCCCTTCTCCATACCCAGGGCCTGCATGAAATTCTTGACCCGGTCGGAGGCGAAGATACGCATCAGGTTGTCTTCCAGCGACAGGTAGAAACGCGACACTCCCGGGTCACCCTGGCGACCGGCCCGGCCTCGCAGCTGGTTGTCGATACGGCGGGATTCGTGGCGTTCGGTACCGAGAATATGCAGTCCGCCGGCCTCCAGCACCTGCTTGTGACGCTCCTCCCAGGCAGCCTTCAACTCCGCCTTGCGGCCCTCACTGATTTCGCCGGCAGCGGCAATCTCCGCCTCCAGGTTACCACCGAGGACGATATCGGTACCGCGACCGGCCATGTTGGTGGCAATGGTCACCACCCCGGGGCGACCGGCCTGGGCAATAATTTCCGCTTCCTGCTCGTGGTACTTGGCGTTGAGCACCTTGTGCTGGATCCTGGCCTGACGGAACCTGGTGGAGAGTTCCTCAGAGGTCTCCACCGAGGCGGTGCCGACCAGGACCGGTGCACCGTTCTCCATGCATTCCTTGACGTCGGCAACAATCGCGTCGAATTTCTCTTCCCGGCTCAGGTAAACCAGGTCGTTCAGGTCCTTGCGCTTCTGTTTCACGTTGGTGGGAATCACCAACACTTCCAGCCCGTAGATCTGGCGGAACTCGAAGGCTTCCGTATCGGCGGTACCGGTCATGCCGGCAAGTTTGCCGTAGAGACGGAAGTAATTCTGGAAAGTGGTAGAGGCGAGGGTCTGGCTTTCACTCTGGATCGCCACACCTTCCTTGGCCTCAATGGCCTGGTGCAGGCCCTCCGAAAGGCGGCGCCCGGGCATCGTCCGTCCGGTGTGCTCGTCGATCAGCACCACCTGGCCATCCTGGACGATGTACTCCACGTCCTTGTGAAACAGGACATGGGCACGCAGCCCGGAATACACGTGGTGCAGCAGGTTGAGATTGGTGGCGGCATAGAGGCTGTCGCCTTCTTCCAGCAACTTTTCCCGGATCATCAGTTCCTCGATGAACTCGTGGCCCGCCTCGGTCAGTTCTACCTGGCGCTGTTTCTCGTCCACCGTGAAATGACCGGCCTCGCCCTCGAGGTCCGGCTTCAGGGACGGAATGAGACGATTGATCTTCTTGTACAGTTCCGAACTGTCCTCGGTTGCGCCGGAGATCACCAGCGGCGTGCGCGCCTCATCAATCAGGATCGAGTCGACCTCGTCGACAATGGCAAAAGCCAGCTGCCCCTGCATGCGGTCTTCCAGGGTGAAGGCCATATTGTCACGCAGGTAATCGAAGCCGAACTCATTGTTGGTGCCGTAGATGATATCGGCACTGTAGGCATCCCGCTTCTGTTCGGCGGACTGGCCTGAACGAATAACACCGACAGAGATACCCAGAAACTCGTACAGCGGCCCCATCCAGCTGGCATCCCGGGTCGCCAGGTAGTCGTTAACGGTGATCAGGTGTACGCCGTTACCGGTCAGGGCATTGAGATAGGCGGGCAGCGTGGCCACCAGCGTCTTGCCTTCACCGGTGCGCATTTCAGCAATCTTGCCCTCGTGCAGGGCCATACCGCCGATCAACTGCACATCGAAGTGGCGCATGCCCAGCACTCGCTCACCGGCTTCGCGGACCACGGCGAAGGCCTCGGGAAGAATGTCATCCAGCGACTTGCCCTCAGCCAGTTGCTGCTTGAACCCGGCGGTTTTGGCCGCCAGCTCTTCGTCAGAGAGGGCCTTTGTTTCGTCTGCCAGGGCGTTGACCTTCTTCACCACCTTGCCCATGCGCTTCAGCTCCCGGTCATTGCGGGAACCAAAAATCATTTTCAGGAATTTGCTAATCATCAGCTGTTCTACTTGTCTCGAATACCGGGAAACCCACCGGCCGGTGCACGGCGGGCGGGGTCATCATAGTGGGATTTCAGGGTGGCGTCAGCGCCGGGTGCGTCGCACGTAACTGGAGGGATCGACCGAGCGGCCGTGTTTAAACACTTCGTAATGAACGTGGGCACCCGTGGAGCGGCCGGTGGACCCCATCAGGGCAATCGCCTGGCCCTTGCGGACCACATCCCCGGGCTTGACCAGAGATTCCTTGTTGTGGGAGTAGCGGGTGACAAAGCCGTCACCGTGGGAGATTTCTACCATCTCCCCATAGCCCGACCGGCTACCGGTATAGGTCACCACACCGGAGGCCACTGCGATAACGTTAGTGCCTTCCTTGCCCGCGAAATCGATACCGTGGTGGAAAGCGGGCTTGCCGGTGAAGGGGTCGTTGCGTTTGCCGTAATAAGAGGAAATCCAGCCCTTCTCTATCGGCCGACCGGACAACCAGCTCTGCTCTTCCAGCTTGCGATTGGCGAGCAGGGTCTCGAGAATCTCCAGCTGCTGTTCCCGGTCGGTCAAACGGGCCTCAAACAGCCCCAGTTCGGCGCTCAGGTCCGCGGTATCGTATTCAACATTGAATTCAGCACCGATAGGCCCACCAATGGCCGGCGGCCGGCTGAAGTCGAATTCACCCTCTTCCAGGTCTGCCATGGCTGTCAGGTGCTGGCCAAGGGCGTCCAGGCGGGTCATCCGCGCCTGTAACTGGGCCAGGTTGAGTGTCATGGCCTGCATTTTGCGTTCAGCCTGGGTTTGCAGCTCCGCCAGTTCTTTCTGCTGCTGCTCCAGTTCGTCCTGCAGACTGTCCAGGGCCAAGCCGCGCATCGAGTTCGCTTCGCTTTCCTGCCCCAGCAGGTAGCCACCGGCCACCAGCCCCAGGGGTAAACCCAGGCAGCAGAGGGATAACAGGGCACGGGACCAACGCCCCAGTTCCACGGAGCGAGAGCCCCCGTGCTTGCGACTAATGAGAATAACTTTCATTTACGCGGACACGAGGCAAATCGGCCGAGCACTATGCCACAAAAGCCCCGCAATGGCCATGGACTATGGCATGGAGATGTGAACGGGTACCCAGAATGGGGATCCCGGTTTTCCAGCGGCAGTGAGCACCGGTTTCACCGGGCCAGGCACCGCCCCTAGGCAGCGGCGACCGGGCTCAGGGAATAGGAAATGGGTGCCGTCGCCTCGTCCTCGAAAGTAACCACTTCCCAGGCATCGGGCTGGGCGATGAGGGCGCGCAGGGACGCGTTATTGAGGGCGTGACCTGACTTGTAAGCGCGGAATTCACCAATCAGGCTGTTGCCCAGCAGGTACAGGTCGCCGATGGCATCCAGCACCTTGTGACGGACGAACTCATCGTCGTAGCGCAGCCCGTCCTGGTTGAGGATACGGTATTCATCCACCACGATGGCGTTATCCACGCTGCCGCCCCGGGCCAGGCCCTTGGAGCGGAGATATTCGATTTCGTGCATAAAGCCAAACGTGCGGGCCCGGCTGATTTCCTTGACAAACGAGGTGGAGGAGAAGTCCACGTCGGCATGGGCAGTGCGATCGCGAAAAACGGGGTGGTCAAAATCGATGGTAAAAGAGACTTTGAAGCCATCAAAGGGGAGGAAGCTGGCTACCTTGTCGCCATCCTCGACCGTGACCTTGCGCTTGATGCGAATAAACTTCTTCGGCGCGTTCTGCTCCTCGATACCAGCGGACTGGATCAGGAACACGAACGGACCGGCACTGCCGTCCATGATCGGCACTTCCGGGGCACTGACATCCACGTAGGCGTTGTCGATCCCGAGACCAGCCATGGCTGCCATCAGGTGTTCCACCGTGGAGACACTGGCGCCGTTAGCGGACAGGCCGGTGGACAGGGTGGTATCGGCAACGTTATCGGCCCGACCGGGGATTTCCACCACCGGATCCAGGTCAACCCTGCGAAACACGATACCGGTATTCACCGGCGCAGGCGCCAGCGTCAGGTAAACCTTGTCACCGGTGTGCAAGCCGACGCCTGTCGCCTTGATCGCATTTCTCAACGTACGCTGTCGAATCATAATTACCCCAACCGTAGCCTTTTGCTGTCTAACGGCTGCCAGGCCGCCCCGGGACTTCTCCCGGCTGCGGCCTGCTAGTCAGCCTGTCGACGCAGGAAAGCGGGAATATCGAAATACTCCTCATCTGCGTCTGCTGCGACAGCCGTATTCTGGACTCCTGCGGCGCGCTGCCTGCGCTGTACCGCGGGACGGTCCAGGTCCCGGTAATCCGGCGCCTCGTCGGTCTCCGTGGAGGCCGCCGCGGGCTTGGGCGCACTGTCTACCACCTGCAGCGGCGCTCTTGCCGCTTCCGTGCCCAGCCCGGTGGCAACCACGGTCACCTTGAGCTCGTCGGTCATATCAGGATCGATAACCGTACCGACTACCACTGTCGCTTCTTCGGATGCAAATTCCTCGATCGTGTCGCCAACTTCGGCGAACTCGCCAAGAGCGAGATCGAGGCCTGCGGTAATATTAACCAGTATTCCGCGCGCACCCTGTAAATCTATGTCATCCAGGAGGGGGCTGTTTATTGCTCTTTCGGCGGCTTCCCGGGCGCGATTTTCGCCCTTGGAACTGCCTGTGCCCATCATCGCCATGCCCATTTCTGACATCACGGTTCGCACGTCGGCGAAATCCACGTTGATCATGCCAGGGCGGATAATCAGATCGGCGATCCCCTGAACTGCGCCCAACAATACATCATTTGCCTCCTTAAATGCATCGAGGAGACTGGTATTTTTACCGAGCACTTCGAGCAGTTTTTCATTGGGAATTGTGATCAAAGAGTCCACGTGCTGCTGCAGTTCAGCCACTCCTTCGTGGGCGATTTTCAGCCGCTTTTTACCCTCGAACGGGAACGGACGGGTAACCACGGCAACGGTCAGGATACCCAGTTCGCGGGCGACCTCCGCCACTACCGGGGCACCACCGGTGCCGGTACCGCCCCCCATGCCGGCGGTAATGAAGACCATATCCGCCCCGCGCAGGGAATCGGCGATGCGCTCGCGATCCTCCATGGCGGCGGCGCGGCCGATTTCCGGGTTGGCGCCGGCGCCGAGACCCTTGGTAATGTCGCCGCCCAGTTGCAACACCGTCTTGGACTCGATGTCCGACAGCGCCTGGGCGTCGGTATTGGCGCAGATAAAATCCACGCCCTCTACCGAGTTGTCGATCATGTGTTTAACGGCGTTACCGCCGCCTCCGCCCACGCCGATCACTTTGATCACCGCGTTGGATGGTACGTTGTCTATCAGCTCAAACATGGTTTTTCTCCCCTTTATTGAAAAGCCGCACTCTCGCACGGCGGTCTACCGCTTAAAAATTGCTTGCCAGCCACGCCTTTGCCCGGCTGATCCAGCTCTCGCCTGAACCACCGGCGCGAGCGGGGCCTGCGCCCCCCTCTTCCAGGTGGTCCACGCCGTACTGCAACAGGCCCACGCTGGTGGCGTAGATCGGGTTGCGCACAATATCGTTCAGGCCCTGCACGGTCTGGGGGTAACCCACCCGTACCGGCATGTGAAAAATTTCTTCCGCCAGTTCAACCACCCCCTCCATCTTCGAGGTGCCCCCGGTGAGCACGATGCCCGCCGGCACCATGTCCTCGAATCCGGAGCGGCGCAGTTCCGCCTGCACCAGGGTGAACAGCTCGTCGTAGCGCGGCTCCACCACCTCCGCTAGCGATTGCCGGGACAGGTCCCGTGGCGGCCGGTCACCCACGCTGGGCACCTTGATGGTTTCATCGGCGCCGGCCAGCTGGGTCAGGGCACAGGCATACTTGATCTTGATTTCCTCGGCGTGCTGGGTCGGCGTGCGCAGGGCCATGGCGATATCATTGGTGACCTGGTCGCCGGCGATGGGAATGACGCCGGTATGACGGATGGAGCCCTCGGTAAAGATGGCGATGTCGGTTGTGCCACCGCCGATATCCACCAGGCAAACCCCGAGCTCGCGCTCGTCCTCGGTGAGAATGGAGTAGCTGGAGGCCAGCTGTTCGAGGATGATCTCTTCCACGTCCAGGCCGCAGCGGCGGATGCATTTCTCGATATTCTGGGCCGCGTTAACGGCACAGGTCACCAGGTGCACCTTGGCTTCCAGACGCACGCCGGACATACCCAGCGGCTCCTTGATGCCCTCCTGGTTATCGATCACGTATTCCTGGGGCAGGATGTGCAGCACCTTCTGGTCGGCGGGAATGGCCACCGCCTGGGCGGCGTCAATCACCCGCTCGAGGTCGGCGCTGAACACTTCCTTGTCCTTGATCGCGACGATGCCGTGGGAATTCAGGCTGCGAATATGGCTGCCGGCGATACCCACGTAGACCGAGTGGATCTGGCAGCCGGCCATCAACTCCGCTTCCTCCACCGCCCGCTGGATGGACTGCACGGTGGACTCGATATTGACCACTACCCCTTTCTTCATACCCTTGGAGGGATTGGAACCGATGCCGACTATCTCGATGTCCCCATCCATGCCGATCTCGCCGACAATCGCCACCACCTTGGAGGTGCCGATGTCGAGACCGACGATCATTCTCTTGTCCTGCACGCTGCCCATGGCAGTGTCTCCCCTACGCCTTATCATTCTTGCCTGTTGCATCCATCTCTTCGGCGACCGGTTTGAAGGCCACCGCTACCCCGCTCTCGTAGCGCAGGTCTATGCTCTGTACCGACTCTATCTGCGTCGCCAGGTCCGCCCGGTAAACGGCCTTGAACCTTTTCATCCGCTCCAGAAAATCGACCCCGCCGATTTTGAGCAACTGGCCACCACTGAGCGTGGCCGTCATCTGCCCACGGTCATCCACCGTCAGCGCCGAGAGACTCAGGCCCATCGGTTTCAGCAGGTCCAGCAGTCGCTGGTAATTGCGCATCAGCGCGGGGGCCTGTCCCTCCGGACCTGACAGCACCGGCAGCGATTGCCAGGCCTTGCGCTGGCTGGGCCGGAATACCTCGCCCTCATGATTGAGGAAGCCCTGCTCACCCCAGCGGGCTATGGGCAGCTGTTCAACGACATGTATTTCCAGCGCGTTGGGCCAGACCCGCCTCACGGACGCTTCATGGATCCACGGCAGGGCCTCCAGCTGCTGCTGCACTTTGACCAGGTCCGCGCCCAGGAATCCTCCGGCAAGGGCCGGGTAAACCATGTCCTGCACGGCTGCCGTCTGGGTATGCTCCAGTTCCCCGGAGACGGTAATCCTCTCTACCGGAATACTCTGCAAGGTGATGTAGGCCTGCAGCGCGGCAATCGATACCACCCCGACGCCGAGCAACACCAGTAGCCGATTAAACCAGCGGAAACTGCGCGGCTGTTTTTCGGCCTGCCTGTCGACCGCGGTGCGGGTTGCACCCTTGGCAGCAGCATTGCGCTGGCGCTTGGCTACCGCCGGAGATTCATGCCTGGCGGCCGCGGCCCGGCGCTTGCGCCTGGTCGGCGCCGGTTTGGTGCCATGGCGGATGCGCAACTGGGGCAGTTTGATCGCGACGCCCATCAGCCCTGCGCCTCCCAGGCCAGCTGCAGAATCCGTTCAACCAGAGCCGGCACATCCATTCCCGCCTGGCGCGCTGCCATCGGCACCAGGCTATGGGAGGTCATGCCCGGAATGGTGTTGACCTCCAGCACATAAAAGCGGCCATCCTGGTCGCGCATGGTGTCGACGCGACCCCAGCCCTCGCAGCCCAGTGAACGAAACGCCGCCAGGGCCAGTTCACCGACCTGCCGCTCTTCGGCCTCATTGAGACCGCTGGGGCAGTGGTAACGGGTGTCATCGGACAGGTACTTGGCTTCGTAGTCGTAAAACTCGTTATCAGTCTCCATCCTGATGGAAGGCAGGGCCTCGTCGCCGAGAATCCCCACGGTGTACTCGGGGCCATCGATAAATTTTTCCGCCAGTACACCACCGCTGTAACCCGCAGCACGTTGGTAGGCATCACGAAGTTCGCCGGCGTCGGCGGCGGGCGTCATGCCCAGCGAAGACCCCTCGCAGGCGGGCTTGACGAACACTTTGCCCAGGCTGTCTATCACGCCCTGCCAGTCGGTATCCTCGCTCAGCATGGCGAAGCCGCCGGTCGCGATTCCCACCCCCTGCCACAACTGTTTGCTGCGCCGCTTGTCCATGGCCAGCGCCGACCCCAACACGCCGGAGCCGGTATAGGCAATCCCCAGTGCCTCGAGCGCACCCTGCATGGTGCCATCCTCGCCACCGGGCCCGTGTAAGGCGTTGAAGACGAAACCGATGCCATCGAGTTGCGCCATCCAGTCCGGGTCTGCCGGGTCTACCTCGCGCACCTTGTAGCCACGGGCCTGCAAGGCGTCGGAGACTGTCCGACCACTTTGCAGGGAAACCTCGCGCTCGGCGGAAGTACCACCGAGTAGCACGGCGATAGTCATCTGCTTGAGCTCTTCAACGCTCATGACACGCCTCCCGGTTGGTCATCCGCCTGCGCCAGTTCCCGCGCCAGCGCGCCGATGTTGCCCGCCCCCTGGGTAATGACCACGTCCCCGTCCTGTACCACCGAGGCAAGTATCTGCCGCACGTCTTCAGTGCGCTCGGCGAAAATCGGTTCCAGCTGGCCACGCTGGCGAATGCTCCGGGTGAGACTGCGGCTGTCAGCCCCCGGAATAGGCTCTTCACCCGCGGCATAGACATCCAGCAGTACCAGCACATCGCAGCGGGAGAGCACGGCGACAAAATCCTCGTAAAGATCGCGCGTCCGCGAATAACGATGGGGCTGATAGACCATCACCACCCGCCGCTCCGGCCAGGCCTGGCGGGCTGAATCCAGAGTCGCCGCCACCTCCGTCGGATGGTGGCCATAGTCGTCCACCAGCAGCGCCGATCCGGCGGGCACAGACAGCTCGCCCATGCGGGTAAAGCGCCGTCCCACACCCTTGAAACCGGCGAGTCCGGCCTGGATGGCGGCATCCTCAAGCCCCTCATCACAGGCGACTGCCACGGCGGCAGTGGCGTTCAGCACATTGTGCTCGCCAGGCATGTTCAGGCTGATGCCAAGTGGCTCACCGGCCGGCCTGTGGACAACAAATTCGGTCGTCAGGCCCTTGCGCTGCATAGCGCTGATGCGAAAGTCCGCATCTTCGGCAAAGCCGTAGGTGATCACCTGGCGACTGACTTCCGGCAGTAACTCGCGGATGACCGGGTCATCCACACAGAGCACCGCCACACCGTAAAACGGCAGGTTATGCAGGAACTCGATAAACGTACGGCGCAGGACCGCAAAGTCCCCGCCATAGGTGTCCATGTGATCCGCCTCGATATTGGTGACCACGGTCACCATGGGCTGCAAATGCAGGAAGGAGGCGTCGCTTTCGTCCGCCTCGGCCACCAGAAAACGGCTGGCGCCCAGTTGCGCATTACTGCCCACACTGTTGACCAGTCCCCCGATCACAAAGGTGGGGTCCAGCCCCGCCTCGCCAAACACGTTGGCGATGAGACTGGTCGTGGTTGTTTTGCCGTGAGTGCCCGCAACCGCAATGCCGTGACGATAACGCATCAGTTCGGCCAGCATTTCGGCCCTTGGCACCACCGGAATTCTCGCCTCCCGGGCGGCCTCCACTTCCGGATTGCTTTCGTCCACCGCGCTGGAGCTGACCACCACATCGGCGGCGCCGACATTTTCCCGACGGTGACCGATAAACACTTCCACGCCCCTGTCGCGCAGGCGGGCGGTTACCGGACTGTCGCGCAGATCAGAGCCCGTCACCTGATAGCCGAGATTGACCAGCACCTCGGCGATACCACTCATACCGGTGCCGCCCACGCCGATCATGTGAATCCGCCTGACGCGGCGCATCTCCGGGACGGTGTAGACATTTTTGTCAAGCTGCATCGACCAGCGCCTCCACGTCATCCGCCACCTGACTGGCCGCTTCCGGCGTTGCCGCCTTGCGCGCCGCTTCCGCCATGGTGCGCAGGCGCCCGGGGTATTCCATATAGGCCCGCAGGGCGATCAGCAGCGCGTCTTCTGTCATGTCGCTCTGGCGCAGCAGGATCGCGCCGCCCTGGTCCGCCAGCGCGTGAGCGTTGGCGGTCTGGTGGTCATCAATGGCGTGCGGCAGGGGCACCAGGATGGCAGGCCGGCCCATGATTGCCAGCTCGGAGACGGTCAGGGCACCGGCGCGACAAATCACCAGGTCGGCCCAGGCATACGCAGCCGCCATGTCTTCTATAAATGGCACCGCCCTGACCGTGTCGGACAGCAGATCTCCGTATTGCTGGGTCACCGCTGTGGCATGACTCTCTCCGGTCTGGTGCCAGACCTCAACCGGGTCCTGGCGACGACCGCGCAGCAGGCGCCGGACAACACCGGGCATGACGTCGTTGATGGGTTTGGCGCCCAGGCTACCGCCCAGCACCAGCAGGCGCAGCGGCCGCTCCCCGTCGTAGTCGTAATTGAGGGATTGGGCAGACTCAATTAACTCCGCTCGCACGGGATTACCCAGCACCTCGTATTCCACATCGCCGCGAAAGGCGCCGGGGAATCCTGCTATCACCACCCGCGCCAGGGGGGCCAGCATACGATTGGTGGTCCCGGCCACCGCATTCTGCTCGTGAATCAGCAGTGGCCGGCGCCATATCCAGGCCGCAACGCCCGCCGGTCCGGCAACATAGCCGCCCATACCCACCACACAGCGGGGCATGGTTCTCAGCACCAGCCACAGGGCCTGCAGGGAAGCCAGCGCCAGCATGAACAGGCCCTGCAGACGATCGCCCAGGCCCTTGCCGCGAACACCGCGCACGGAAAGGTAGTGAATCGGGAAGCCCGCTGCCGGCACCACCCGGTGCTCCAGGCCGCGGCGGGTTCCCACCCATTCCACCCGGTAACCGCGCTGGCGCAAGGTTTCTGCCACCGCCAACGCAGGATAGACATGCCCCCCGGTGCCCCCGGCCATGACCAGGATCCTGCCTTTCGATTTACTGTTCACGTCGCCCTCCCTGACCACGCACCTGCTGGCCCACCCGCAGTATCAGCGCCAGCATCACGCAACTGACAATAAGACTGGTACCGCCGTAACTCACGAAGGGCAGGGTCAGTCCCTTGGTCGGCAACAGACCCGAACTCACCCCCATGTTGACGAAGGCCTGGCCGGAAAATACCAGCGCCACGCCGTAACACAGGTATGCCCCAAAGGGATAACTGGCCAACTGGGCGGCGCGACCGGTCCACAGGATGCGCCCGATCAGGGCCGCATACAGCAGGATCAGGACCAGCGCGCCGATGAAACCGGTTTCCTCTGCCCAGATGGAAAACACAAAGTCGGTGTGTGCCTCGGGCAGGTAAAACAGTTTTTGTACACTGTTGCCCAGCCCCACGCCGAACCACTCCCCACGGCCGAAGGCGATCAGCGACTGGGTCAACTGGAACCCGGTGTCATAGGGGTCTGCCCAGGGATCGGTATAGGCCGTCAGTCGCTGGACCCGGTAAGGCTCGCTCACCACCAGCACCAGCAACGCAGCCAGGGCGCCAGCCAGCACCAGCAGAAAATGCCCCAGCTTGACTCCGGCAAGAAACAGCATGCCAAAGGCACTGCCGGCCACAATGACGGTCGCCCCGAAATCGGGCTCCACCATCAGTAACAGGGTGGCGGCGAACAACACCGCCATGGGCTTGATAAAGCCCTGCCACTGGTTGCGCACTTCGTGTTCCCTGCGCACCATATAACCGGCCAGGTAAATGATCATCGCCAGCTTGGCAAACTCCGAAGGCTGCAGCGTGAAGGGTCCCAGCGGCAGCCAGCGCTGGCTGCCGTTCACCTCGCGGCCAATTCCCGGTATCAGCACCAGGATCAACATGGCCAGGGCGACGAATAACCACACCCAACCGGTTTCCTCCCAGAACTCCAGAGGAATCCGGTATACCACCAGCGCCGCGACCAGTGCTGCTGCCATATAGATCAGGTGCCGCACAGCGTGAAAGCTGGTGCTGTTGTAGTTGATCTCGGCGTACTCGATGGACGCAGAACTGATGGCGACCAATCCGATCAGCACAAGGGCAACACTCAGTCCCAGCAGGGCCGGATCGGGCAATGTCGCCGTCACCGGGGCGGCAGTAGCGCGGCTCATTCCGCACCTCCCAATGCCAGCACGGCTTCCGTGAAGGCATCGCCCCGTGCCTGGTAACTGCTGAACATGTCCAGGCTGGCACAGGCGGGAGACAACAGAACGGTGTCTCCCGGCCCGGCACTCGCTGTCGCCATCGATACCGCCTCGGCCATGGTCGCCGCCCGACACGCCGGGACCAGGTCCGCCAGTGCGGCTTCCAGTGCCGCAGCATCCTCACCCATTAATACCAGTTGCTTGCAGTGACGCTGCACCGCTTCGCGCAACTGGTCAAAATCCGCGCCTTTACCCTGACCACCGGCTATCAGGACAACATCCCGCGCGCCACCCAGTCCGGCCAGCGCTGCCTCCGTGGCCCCAATGTTGGTGCCTTTGGAATCATTGACGAAGCGCACGCCGGCGAGTTCGGCAACCAGTTCACATCGGTGGGGAAGACCGCGAAACTCCCGCAGTGCGTCCAGCATGGCAGCGGTTGGCAGTCCCGCCGCATACCCCAGCGCCAGGGCCGCCAGCGCATTGGCCTGGTTATGCCTGCCGGCGATGGGCAATTCATCCACGGCTATCAGCGGATCGAAACCATGGCAGAGAAAGACCCGGCCTGCCTCTTCGCGCAGACCGAAACCATTGAGATCCGGCTCCCCCATGCGCCAGCGAATCACCGGCACCTTATCTTCCAACAACGGCATGGTAAGAGGGTCGTCACTGTTACACACCGCACAGGCGCAGCCGTAGAAGATGCGATGCTTGGCCTGGTGGTAACGGGGCATACTGCCGTGACGATCAAGATGATCCGCGCTGATATTGAGTACGGTAGCCACCGCCAGGCCCAGGGTACCAGCGCGCTCCAGCTGGAAACTGGACAGTTCGAGCACATACAGCTGACGCTCCTCCGTCAACAGGTCCAGCGCCGGCGTGCCCAGATTACCGCCAACACCGACATTGAGCTCAGCCCGTCGCGCCATGGCACCGACCAGTTCGGTAACGGTGGACTTGGCGTTGGAACCGGTGATACCGATAACCGGTGCTTTCGCCTCGCGCATAAACAGGTCGATGTCACCCACCACGCTCGCACCCTCGGCGACCGCCTGAGCAATCAAAGGCTCGTCCAGGGCGATGCCGGGGCTGACCACAAGTTCTGAGGCCGTGACCAGCAAATCTTCGGGCCAGGCGCCGGCATAAACAGGGACCTCGGGCATTTCCCGGGATAACTCGTCCAGGCCCGGTGGCCGCTCGCGCGTGTCTACCACGCTGAAGCTGACACCCTGGCGGTACAGGTGGCGCGCGCAGGACAGACCGGTGACGCCGAGGCCGACGACTAGCCGATGTTCACTGCTTGCAATTAAATCCTGTGCCACTCCCTGCATCTCTCCCTGCCCTAGCGCAGTTTCAGCGTCGCCAGCCCGAACAGGACCAGCATGACCGTGATAATCCAGAAACGCACAATCACCCGTGGTTCCGGCCAACCTTTCAATTCATAGTGATGGTGAATTGGTGCCATGCGGAAAATCCGCTTGCCGGTCAACTTGAACGATGCCACCTGCAGAATCACCGATACGGTTTCCAGCACGAAAATGCCGCCCATGATGAAAAACACCACTTCATGGCGGGTAATCACTGCCACCGTACCCAGTGCGGCCCCCAGCGCCAGCGCACCGACATCACCCATAAACACCTGGGCCGGGTAGGTGTTGAACCACAGGAACCCGAGGCCGGCGCCGCCGATGGCCCCGCAGAAAACGGCCAGTTCACCGCTGCCGGCCACATAGGGAATCTGCAGGTAGCGGGCAAAATCCACGTGCCCCGTGAGATAGGCGAAAATACCCAGCGCCCCGCCCACCATGACGGTTGGCAGAATTGCCAGGCCATCCAGGCCGTCGGTCAGGTTCACGGCATTGCTGGAGCCGACGATGACAAAATAGGTGAGCAGGATGAACAGCGGCCCCATACTCCAGGAAAAGTCCTTGAAAAAAGGCAGGTAAAGCTCGGTAGTGACCGGCGTGTCAAACGCGAAATAGAGGTAGCAGGCTGCCGCCAGACCGGCCACCGATTGCCAGAGATATTTCCAGCGTGCGGGCAGGCCGCGTGAGTCCTTCTCCACCACCTTGCGATAATCGTCCACCCAGCCGACGGCACCGAATACCGCCGTCACCAGCAACACGATCCACACATAGGGATTGCCCAGATCCGACCACAACAGCGTGGAAATCGCGATAGCCACCAGAATGAGGGCGCCGCCCATGGTCGGCGTGCCGGCCTTGCTGAGATGACTCTGGGGGCCGTCATCGCGCACCGCCTGACCCACCTGGTGGTAGCTCAGCCGGCGGATCATCGCCGGGCCGACCAGCAGCGAAATGGCCAGGGCGGTACCGGTGGCCAGGATGCCGCGCAGGGTCAGGTACTGGAACACCCCGAAAGCGCTCTCAAACTGGGTCAGGTATTGGGCCAGTAACAGCAACATGGCTAGCTCTCCTCGCCCGGTCCGACCGGGACCAGCGCTTTCAGTACACGCTCCATTCGAGCCCCTCGTGAACCTTTGATCAGCACCGTGTCGCCGGTGCCGAAGGCGGCGGGTGCTGCCTGCGCGGCCTGCTCACAGTCCGCAAACCAGCGACCGTGCTCCCCAAAAGCTGTTACCGCCTCTTGCAACTCCTCGCCCACGCCCCAGAACTGCTGCACACCAATGGCTTTCGCATACTGGCCAAGTTCACGGTGCATCTGCGCACTGTCGTCACCCAGTTCGCGCATTGCCCCCATCACCAGGGTGGTGCGACCCTCACTGGCGACCAGCGTATCCATGGCGGCCCGGGCCGAACCGGGATTGGCGTTGTAACAGTCATCGATCACCAGCGCCCCGTTAATCGCTCGCAAGCTGGAGAGACGCCCCGCCACGGGGGTCACTGATTCCAGCCCTGCCTTGATCTCCCGCAGCTCGAGCCCGCAGGCCAGGCCCACGGCAATCGCCGCCAGGGCATTGGCCACATTGTGCTCGCCCGGTAACTGCAGCTGCAGCTCAATCGTTCCGGCCGGCGTGCTGGCGCTGAAGCGGGTACCGGCAACGCCTCTGGAGGAGATCCCGGTTGCGGCAATTGCCGCCCGGTCTGCTCCCCGCAGGGAGAAATCCAGCACTGTCGCCGCTCCCGCTCGCTCCCGCCACTGGTCCGCCCAGGGCTGGTCGGCATTGATAACAGCGGTATCCCCCGCTGCCAGCGCATCAAAAATCTCGCCCTTGGTCTGGACCACCCCCGCCAGGCTGCCAAAGCCCTCGAGGTGGGCAGGCATGGCGTTGAGCAACACAGAAACCGTCGGTCGACCGAGCTCACAGAGCCAGGCAATATCCCCGGGGTTGGCTGCGCCCATTTCCACCACCGCAAACTCATGCTCGGGGGACAGCCGCAAGAGTGTCAGCGGAACGCCAATTTCATTATTGAAGTTACCCTCGGTGGCCAGGGTGGTGCCGCGGCGGGACAGCACACCGTTTATCAGGTTCTTGGCGGTGGTCTTGCCCGAGGAACCGGTAATCGCCACCAGCGGACCCTGATAGAGGTCGCGGTTAAAAGCCCCGAGCTTACCCAGGGCCCGCTGGGTGTCTGCGACCAGCAACTGCGGCAAGCCGGAATCAGCCTCCCTGCTGACCAGGGCAGCGACCGCGCCCTTCTCGCCGACCTCGGCGATGTAGTCGTTGCCATCAAAGTGCTCGCCCTCCAAGGCCACAAACAGCCCGCCGTCGACCACCTTGCGACTGTCGGTAAATACCTGGCTGAATGTGGCATCGCCATCCACCATTTTCCCTTGGAGCGGCTGCTGCAATTCAGAGAGGCTGATAGCGCGCATCATTGGCCGGCCCTCCCGGCCAGTGCGGCCAGCGCGTGCTCTTCATCACTGAAATGCAGGTAATCCCCTTCCACGATCTGGTAGTCCTCGTGGCCCTTGCCGGCGACAACAACGCAGTCACCGGCGGAGGCATTCGCAATCGCCCCGGCGATAGCGGCTGCCCGGTCAACTTCCAGCGAGTAGTCACCGCTGCAGCCGGTTGCGATGTCCGCCAGTATTACCGTCGGGTCCTCGCCGCGCGGGTTATCGCTGGTCACCCAGACCTTGTCGGCCAGCGAGCAGGCGACGCGTCCCATGACCTGGCGTTTTTCCCGGTCCCGGTCACCGCCGCAGCCAAACACAACCACCAGGTTTCCCTTCACATGAGGTTTGAGGGCCGCCAGCACCTGCTCCAGCGCGTCCGGCGTGTGGGCGTAATCGATAATCACCTGCAGCCCCGAATCGTTGGGCAGGGACTGCATCCGGCCAGGCACCGGTCGCAACCGGGAAACCGCGGCAAGCACCTCGGCCAGGGGCTCACCGGCTAACACGGCAGCGCCGATCGCTGCCGCCAGATTGGCCAGGTTGAAATCACCCGCCAGGGGACTGAGGAAATCGCCACTGCCCCAGGGGGTGCGCAAGCGGCCACTGACCTGGCCGGCGGTGAAGTCTGCCCGCTCGACGAAGATATCTGCTGCCGGATTGGCAATGGAATAGCTGTAGGTACTCACCGAAGGCTCGACCAGCGCCTGGATTCGGGCGCTGAACTCGTCGTCGAGATTGATCAGCGCGTGTTTCAGGCCCGGAGTGGCGAACAGCGCCAGCTTCGCCCGGCCATAGGCATCCATGCTGCCGTGGTAGTCCAGATGGTCATGGGAGAGATTGGTAAACACCGCAGTTTCGAACTCGATACCGTTTGCCCGCCCCTGAACCAGCGCGTGGGATGACACCTCCATGCTCACCGCGAAGACCCCCTGGTCGCGCCAGCTGGCGAGCTGCTGCTGCAGGGATACCGCATCAGGGGTTGTATTACCGCCCTGGGCGACATCTTCATCGAGACTGGCACCCAGAGTGCCGATGACCCCGCAGGACCGGCCGAGCAGTCGCAACAACTGGGCCACGAGACGACTGGTCGTGGTTTTGCCGTTGGTCCCGGTGACCCCAACCATGTGCAGCCCCGCGGCGGGATGGTCATAAAACCGGGCGGCGATGAAGCCCGACTCCTGCTGCAGGTCCGGTACTTCCACCAGCGGCACCGGCAGGGTCTCGACAAAACCGGCGACAGGCGGTTCGGCGGCGATGGCAGCGGCACCGCTGGCCACCGCCTGCTCGATAAACTGGCGGCCATCGTGGACCTCGCCGGGTATGGCGAGGAACAGATCCCCCGTGCCGACCCGGCGGCTGTCCAGTGCAATGCCGCTGACCAGCGTCTGGGCCCCGGAGCATCCCGGCATGTCAAGCACCTGTGACAGCGGATGTGCGGGCATCAGGCGGCACCCCCGGTCAGGCCTGCGCTGGCCGCAACTTCTTCGGGGAACTCGGAAGGTGTTGCTCCCAGCAGGCGCAGAGCGCCCCGGGTGACCGTGGAAAAGACCGGCGCCGCTACCGCGCCGCCGCCATAGTCTTCCCCCTTGGGATCATTGATAACCACGACAGTGACCACCCGGGGATTGTTCACCGGCGCCAGTCCCGCAAACAGGGCCACATGAGAGTCCTCGATATAGCCGCCGGGACCCACCTTGCGCACGGTGCCGGTTTTGCCGGCAACGTTAAATCCATCTACCCGGGCTTTGCGGGCCGTACCGTGCTCACCGGTAACCGCGTGCAGAACGTCGAGTACCTGTGATGCCACTGATTCAGAAATGACCCGCTGCGGCTCTGGCACATTGCCATCCAGGGCGAGCAGGGACACCGGTCGCTGCAATCCCCCCGTGGCAAACGCGGTATAGGCACGGGCCAGTTGCAAGGGCGTCGTGGTGATGCCGTAGCCGAACGCCAGCGAGATTTTCTCCGTTGAATACCAGCGCGGCCGATTGGGCAGCAGGCCACTGCTTTCGCCCGGGAAGCCGGTACCCATGGGTTCGCCGATACCAAAGCGCTGGAACACTTCACGGATAGGCTCGTGCCCCAGGTCAACCGCCAGCTTGGTGACCCCAACCTGACTGGATTTCTCGATGGCGCGTGACAGCGTGACTTCACCGTAGTTGCGCGGATCCTTGTAGGTCTTGGGACCGACCCGGATCCAGCCCGGGGCGGTATCGATAAGTGTGCTGGTGGTGTAACGGCCGCTTTCCAGTGCCGCCACCAGGGTCATGGATTTCATGGTCGAGCCGGGCTCATAGGTATCGGTAATCGCCCGGTTGCGCATGCTGGCCGCTTTCATGTTCTTGCGACTGTTGGGGTTGTACACCGGGTAATTAACCATCGCCAGGACCTCGCCGGTGCGGGCGTCCAGAGTCACCACGCTGCCGGATTCTGCCTGTGCTGCTGTTACCGCCTTGCGCAATTCCCGGTGCTGCAGGTGCTGCAGGCGAAGATCGATACTCAGGCGCAGGTCCCTGCCCGGAGCGGCTGGCTGGACCACACCGATATCCCGGACCATATTGCCACGCAGGTCCTTGATGTATTTTTTCTTGCCGGGCCTGCCCTGCAACCAGTCATCGTAAGCCAGCTCGATCCCGGCGATGCCTTCATCGTCGACATTGGTAAAGCCGACCAGCTGCGCCGCCACTTCACCGGCAGGATAAAAACGCCGGTATTCCCTTTCCCCGTAGACACCGGGAAAGCGACGGGCAAGGATCTCCCGGGCCTCGTGTGGCACCCGGTGGCGCTGCAGGTACATGAAGCGCTTGCCGTCGTAGCGCTCCAGCTTCCGCTGCAGCTCGGCGAGCGGCATACCCAGGCTTTCGGCCAGCTCGGGAAGACGCTCGGAACCGGCGAGACGCTGCGGGTCGGCCCAGATGGACACCACCGGAGTGCTCACCGCCAGGGGTTCACCACGGCGGTCGGTGATGACGCCGCGATAAGCCGGTATCTCCGCGGTCCGCAATGAGCGGGCCTCGCCCTGGTTCTGCAGAAACGCATAGCCGCGCTCGGTATCCAGAATCTGCAACGACAGCACCCGGCCCACCAGTAACGAGAGCATACTCAGCAGCAGCCCTATAACGAGATAAAGGCGCCACAGGGCTGCCTTCCTGGGAGACTGCTTTCTGGCGACCGACCTCATCGCCTCACCACCTTGTAGCTGGCTAGGTCAGGCTCCGCCATACCCAGCTCCCCCCGGGCGACTTTCTCCACCCGGTGATGCGAGGCCCAGGTGCTTTCTTCCAGCAGCAAGCGACCGTAGTCTTCCTGCAGGTGCCATTGCCGGGACTCAAGAATCTGCAACCGGGTGTACAGCTCGCGACAGCTGTGGGTCGAGTGAATAACAGCAAACGCCGAAGCCAGCACCAGCGTCAGCACAGCGACATTCAGCCACAGCAGCGATTGCCCCCGATGCCCGGAGCGACGACCCACTGCCGCAGTGACCATGGTGGTGCCGGCCATCCGCGCGCTCATGCTATTTTCTCCGCAACCCGCATCACCGCGCTACGGGCCCGCACGTTATCGCCGACTTCCACATCCGAGGCCTTGACCGCCTTGCCCACCAGCTTCATTCGCCGGTTAAGGGCTGCGTCGGTGACCGGCACCCCGGCGGGCAGCTGTTCACCGCGGGCCCTATCGCGCATGTAACGCTTGACCATGCGATCTTCCAGGGAGTGAAAACTGATCACCACCAGCCGCCCTCCGACCTTGAGCATGTCCAGCGCCGAGGCCAGCAGGTCGGCGAGATCGTCAAGCTCGCGATTCACCTTGATGCGGATGGCCTGAAAGGCCCGTGTGGCCGGGTGTTTGTGCTTTTCCCAACGCGGATTGGCTTCGCTGACCACCCTGGCCAATTGGCCGGTGGTGGTCAGCGGCGCTTCATCCCGCGCCTTCACGATGGCAGCGGCTATGCGCTTGGCGAAGCGCTCTTCACCGTATTCCTTCAATACCTCGGCGATATCCTCTACCGGCGCATAGGCCAACCACTGGGCCGCCGTTTCACCGCGTGAGGTGTCCATCCGCATATCCAGCGGGCCATCCTGCATAAAACTGAAACCGCGGTCTGCCTCGTCCAGTTGCGGGCTGCTCACCCCCAGGTCCAGCAGAATTCCGTCCAGGGCCACAATCCCCTCGGCTTCCAGCCTGGCGGGAAGATCGGCGAAGGAGCCGTGGTAGAAACTGAACCGTGAGTCTTCCTGGCAGAGCCGGGCAGCGTATTCGCAGGCGACCGGGTCCTTGTCCACCCCCAGCAGTCGCCCGTCGGCATCCAGTTGCTCCAGGACAAAACGGCTGTGCCCACCGCGGCCGAACGTGCCGTCCACGTAGGTACCACTGGGCGACGTTACCAGAGCTTCGACTGCCTCTCGTAATAATACTGTCTGGTGCATGTTGGTCACCTACAGTTTGAGGGAGAGAAGTTCGTCGGGCAGTGCCGCATCGGGCCCGGAGTCCGCCAGCGCCTGCTCCTGCTCGGCCAACCAGAGGGCCTCTGACCAGATTTCCAACTTGTTGCCCTGCCCCACCAGGACCAGTTTCTTATCCAGTTGCGCATATTCACGCTGGGACTGGGGCAACAACAGGCGGCCGTTGCTGTCCAGTTCAATATCGGTGGCATAGCCCAGCACCAGGCGCTGGAAACGCTTCACCGCAGGATTGAGGGCAGGAAGCCCCTGGATGTCCTGCTCGATTCGCTCCCACTCGGGCAGCGGATAGACCACCAGGCATTTGGACTGGGTGTCGATGGTAATGACAATTCGACCGTCGCACCGGGACAGCAACGGCTCGCGCTGGCGCGCTGGCATCGCCAGTCGCCCCTTCGCGTCCATATTGATGTGCTGTACTCCACGAAACACGCCAGATTTCCCCACTCACCTGTCTTCTATATCCACAAAAAGACAGATTTACCCACTTATATCCACTTTTCGACACTATAGGCTCGCCCGCCTCCCCCCGTCAACCACAGGGAGAGCTAAAAAACACTGTAAATTCAGGCCTTTACGGCACTTTTCGAGGTCATTTGGAAGAGTTTTGGAAACTAAAAAATCCACCAAAACAGCCCCATAAGAGAGACTCCTGAGGATTTACTTTAAGTTACAGGCTGATTTTTTATTTTTGTTCCTGCTTTTTAGTTCGAAATCGAATAAGGGTAATCCGCTCCCGCCCGCGGGACCACCGCCGACCTCCCCGTGGCTGGCAAGCGCCAGCACCGCGGCAGTGACAGAACAGGCACAAAAAAGCCCCGCAACGCGCTAACGCTGCGGGGCCGTGTTCAGTGAGCCGGTCGATAAGCCGGGTTCTGTCGTGGGCGACCATTCATCTGCGACAACCGTCGCCGGTTGCCTGAAGCGACCTACCCGAATCCACCGCGGGCCACGGCTGAAGGATTCCTATTTGGTCTTGCTCCGGGTGGGGTTTACCATCGCCGCGCCTGTTACCAGCCGCGCGGTGCGCTCTTACCGCACCATTTCACCCTTACCTGCCGAGGCAGGCGGTATACTTTCTGTTGCACTTTCCGTGGGCTTTCGCCCCCCAGGCGTTACCTGGCACCCTGCCCTGTGGAGCCCGGACTTTCCTCCCTCCACCAGGTGGAGAGCGATCGCCTGACCGACTCGGCGGCAAGCCTAACAGCACCCGCGGGCAGTCTCAATGCTCTTTTACCGACAGCAGGTAGTTGTATAAATCCTTTTTCCGCAATCCGCTGTGCTCCGCCACCAGCGCGGCAGCCTTTTTTGCCGGCAATTCCCGCGCCAGGGCGCGCAACAGCCTGGCCGTAGCCGCATCCAGGGTCGTGTCACTGGCTACCTGCCCGGCGACTATCAATACGATCTCGCCTTTCTGCTGATTGGCGTCACTACTGACGAAGTCCACCAGCCCTGCCAGGGAAGCCCGCCGCACTGTTTCAAACGTCTTGGTGATTTCCCGTGCCAGCACCGCCTCCCGTTCGCCACCAAACACCCGCAGCATTGCCTGCAAGGTGTCGGCAATACGGTGAGGTGCCTCGTAAAACACCAGCGTTGCCGCCTCATCAGCCAGTGCCCTGAGGCTGTTCTCCCGGGTGCCGGGCTTCGCCGGCAGAAAACCCTCAAAGCGGAAGCTGTCGGTAGGCAGGCCGCAGACGCTCAAGGCCGCGATCACCGCGCTGGGCCCTGGTACGGGTCGCACCATATACCCCCTGGCCTGCATGTCCCGCACCAGCCGGTAGCCGGGGTCAGAAATCAGTGGTGTCCCCGCATCGGAGATCAGGGCCACGCTGCCCCCGGCGGCCAGCAACTCGCAGATGCGGTCCTGGCTGCGCCCATCGCTGTGGTCGTGATAGGGGATCAACCGGTTGTCGATGGCGTAATGTTGCAGCAATCGCTGGCTGTGACGGGTATCTTCCGCGGCGATCAGGTCCACTCCCCTGAGCACTTCAATGGCCCGGCTGGAGATATCCCCGAGGTTGCCGATTGGCGTGGCCACAATATAGAGCCCTGACTCCACGTTTTCCCCTTATACTATGCATGCCGTCCGCCGGACGGATCCCCTATTGGCGAGCGAATCAGCATAGCATGAGCGACAGACAAACCCATTTTTTCCAGCTGCTGGCACTGCTGCTGGCGGCATTGTTACTTCAGGCTTGTGGCACCGCACCCACTGACAAGACGCCCGGCAAGGCCCCCGCCAACGAGCCGCAAGCGCTAACAGAGCCGGAGATCACCAATCTCACCCTGCCTGCCTCCCGCTACGCGGCCCAGTTCTCCGCCGCCGGCGAAGCGCTGGTGCAACTGGACTGGATGAGCGCCTCCACGGCCCTGGCGAGCCTGGCAGAGGAGCCGCTGGACGCGGACGATGTCGCCTACCGGCAGTACCTGTTGGCCCGCGTCGACTACCTGCGGGGTGCCCCCCAGGCTGCCTCTGCCCGCCTGGCAGAGCTGGACAGGCCGGGCCTGCACCCCGCGATCGCCTACCGTGTTCTCAACTTCCAGCGGCATCTGCTGGGCCTGCGCCGCGCCTACCTGGAGAGCGCGCATCTCGGCATGCGGATTATGACCATTGCGCCGACAGCAGATCAGCCGGCACTCAAACGCAGTATCTGGCGTGACCTGGCGCGATGCAGCGCAGGGGATATCAATGCGGCCCGCAAGCAGGCCACCGACCAGACCTGGCTGGGCTGGCTGGATCTTGCCAGGATTGCCGGTGAGCCGCGCGACCTGCTGGCGATGGAACTGCCCCAATGGCAGGCCGCCCATCCCGGGCATCCCGCCAATGCCCCCCTGCCAGGAGGACTGGAGTACCTGATCGATCCAGCGCCCGCCCCTGCCCAGGTGGCGCTGGTGCTGCCGCTGAGCGGGCGCCTGGCGCCAGCGGGAAAAGCGATACGCGACGGCTACCTGGCCAGCTACTTCGAGGCCAGGAAATCCGGCGACGCGCCCGCCGAAATTGAAGTGATCGATTCCGATCTTTACGGCAGCGCCACTGAGGCCTATTACGAGGCCGTCCGGCAGGGCGCCCAAATGGTGATCGGCCCGCTGAGCAAAAATTCCGTGACCGAACTGGCCGGACAGGCCAACCGACCGGTACCCACGATTGCCCTTAACCGCATCGATACGGTAACGACTCCGGGCGGTGCGGCGCTGGTACAAATGGCCCTGGCGCCGGAAGACGAGGCGCAACAACTCGCCCGACTGGCTTTTGGTGACGGCGCCCGCAGGGCCCTGATTCTCAGGCCGGCAGGCAGCTGGGGCGAGAAAATGGAAATCAGCCTGGCTCGCCAGTGGCGTGAACTGGGCGGCAGTATTGCCACAAGCATTTCCTATACCGGCCAGGACGACTACTCCGCCGGGGTTAAAAGTGGCCTGGGCATCGAGGCCAGCGAACAACGCAGACGCCAGGTCAGGGATATGCTGGCGACCAATGTTGAATTTACCCCCCGTCGCCGGGCTGACCTGGATGCCATTTTCATGCTCAGTCGCACCCCTGACGAGGCCCGCGCCATTAAACCCCTGCTGGCATTTCACTATGCCGGCGCACTGCCGGTGTATGCCAGTTCCAGCGTGTACGGTGCCCGCCCCGACGCGCGCGACAAGGACCTGGACGCGACGATCATCGTCGACCTGCCCTGGTTGTTGGGTTCCAATCCACCGCTGCGCGCATTGCTGAGCGAAGCCAACAGCGATCACTACACCAGGCTCAATGCGCTGGGAGCAGACGCTTACCTGCTACAGTCGCGGCTGGGCCAGTTGCGGGCCGGGCCGGACGCGCTCATTTCAGGCGACACCGGACTACTCAGCCTGAACCCGCAACTGCAGATGGAAAGGGAGCTTCCAGCGGCCATTTTTGATGGCGACCAACTGCGTCCACTGTAGGTAGACTTTGCTCTCCGACAGCAGACGGAGAGATTTCGGTGATTGGCAAAGGCTCCCACTACGAGGCGCGCGCGGCCCGCTTTCTGCAGGATCAGGGGCTAAGGATTCTGCAAACCAATTACCGCTGTCGCTGCGGCGAGATAGACCTCGTCGCCAGGCACCACCAATACCTGGTGTTTGTCGAAGTGAGGTCCCGGGGAAACCCGAGATTCTCCAGCGCGGCGGCCTCGGTAGACCTGCGCAAGCAGCGAAAGCTGCTGCGCACAGCCCAGTTCTTTCTGCAGCAACACCCAAAACTGGCGCAACTGCCCTGCCGATTTGACGTCATTGCCTTCGAACCGCCACAATCCCGGGCACAGGACACCCCGCGCTGGATTCCGGGGGCATTCACCAACTGAAACAGGGGACCGTGTGGATCACTACCAGATTATCGCCAGCCGCTTCCAGCAGACCATGGAAACGGTCGCAATGTCGGTAGACCATCTGGCCGACCCCATTGCCCGCGGCAGCGAAATGATCACCCAGGTCCTGCTCAACGACGGCAAGATCTTCTGTTGCGGCCGCGGCGTTGACGCGGCGATGGCGCAATTGGTCTGCAGCCTGCTGCTGGAAAACCCCGAGCGGGAACGACCGGCCCTGCCTGCGTTTAATCTCGCTGCGGGAGCCGAGGTACAGGATGAATCCGCCGGTGACGCCTACGCCCGGCAGGTTCGGGCACTGGCCCGGGACAGTGATCTGCTGCTGGTGATTGACAGTGGAAGCGGGGAACCGGCCTGCCTCGGCGCACTGCACGCCGCGCGGGAAACGGGCATGCCCGTCATCGTCATGGGCAACGCTCACAACGAGGCGATTGCCGCCGCCCTGAACGCTGGCGATGTTCACATTGCGGTCCAGGCCCGACAGCGCACGCGCTGTGTGGAACTGCACACCATGGTGGCGTTAAGTCTCTGCCAGTTGATAGAAACAAACCTTTTTGGCAATTTCGACCAGGAATAACAAGACATGATGCAACGACTGTTTCTCACCCTCTTCTACCTGAGCCTGCTGGCTCTCGGCGGCTGCGGCAGCCTGCTGGCAACCATGGAAGTCGACCCTATCGAAGAGGACGAGGGCGAACGCACCCTGGGTCGGATGATCGAGGATGAAAATATCGAGACCAAGGCCATGGTTAACGTGCGCGGCTCCAACGACGCTTTCGACAGCGCACACCTGGTTATCGTCAGTTACAACGGCTACGTGCTGATTGCCGGCCAGGTGCCAACCCAGGCGCTGAAAGACCAGGCGACCCGGGTGGTAAAAGAGGTGCGTGGCGTGCGGCGCATCTACAACGAACTTGAAGTCGCAGCCCCCAGTTCAGGCATGACCCGGACCTCAGATGCCTGGATCACCAGCAAGGTAAAGTCCTTTTTGCTCGCCAGCCCCGACATCCAGGGCAACCGGGTGAAAGTGGTCACGGAAAACGGCGTCGTCTACCTGATGGGCCTGGCCAGCCGTGAGGAAGCAGAGCGCATCGCGGCGGAAGCCGCGGATACCTCCGGGGTACAACGGGTGGTAAAACTGTTCGAGTTGCTGGACTGACCCGCAGAGCCCGGTTCAGTCCCCGCCAGCCTCGATAATCTCACGCACTGGCGCATAACTGCGCCGATGCACCGGAGTCACGCCGAGGGTCTTCAGGGCGTTTAGGTGTGCGGCCGTAGGATAACCCTTGTGTGCGGCAAAGCCGTAGCCGGGGTAAGCCTTTTCCAGCGCAATCAGTTCGCCGTCGCGCTGGACCTTGGCCAGAATCGACGCTGCGGCAATGGCAGGTACCCGATCATCGCCTTTTATCACCGGTTCCGACGGATAGGACCAACGTGGCAAGCGGTTGCCATCCACCAGCACATAGCCCGGTTGCGGCGTCAATGCCGCTACCGCCCGTTTCATCGCCAGTAGCGATGCCTGCAGAATATTGAGCTCATCAATTTCCGCCACCGAGGCTCTTGCCACTGCCCAGGCGGTCGCACGTTCACGAATCACACTGGCCAGTGCCTCTCGCCGTGACTCACTCAGTTTCTTGGAATCCCGCAACCCCGCTATCGGCCTCGCCGGATCAAGAATCACCGCCGCAGCCACAACATCCCCGGCGAGGGGGCCTCGACCGACCTCGTCGACACCGGCAATATCGGGCCCCTCATAATCCACCTGAAACAGGTCATCCATGGGAGACTCCGTCGCCGCTGGCCAGCCGCTGCAGTGCCAGCGCACTCTTCCCGGCATAACCCTGCTTCAATTGCTGGTGGATCTGGTCGAAGGCCTGCAGTTGCTCCCCCGATGCATCGCCGGACAACAGCGGCGCCACCGCAGCGGCGGTCGCTTGCGGTGTCGCCGCGTCCTGCAGCAGTTCAGGCACCAGCGAGCGTCCCGCCAGCACGTTGGGCAAGGCCGCGAAACTGATTTTTACCAGCCGGGTGACCAGCCACCAGGAGAATGCAGCCATCCGGTAGGTAACCACCATCGGGCGCTTCACCAGGGCAGCTTCCAGGGTGGCCGTACCCGAGGCCAGTAACACGGTATCAGCGGCCGCCATCACCTCTCGAGACCTGCCTGAGATCAAGGTAATCGGCAGGTCGGCCTGTTCGGCGAGGAGCGCGCGCAGTTCCTGCTCCCGCGCTGCGTTGGCCGCAGGCAGGGCGAACCTCAGCTGCGGGTTCTGCTGCCACAGAAGCCTGGCTGCTCCCAGCATAACAGGAGCCAGCCTGCGCACCTCCCCGCCACGGCTCCCCGGCAACAGGGCCAGCAGTTTGCCGTGTACCGGAAGCTGCAGCGCCTGGCGCGCGGACACTTTATCCACGCGCGACGGCAGTTCATCGGCCAGTGGATGGCCGACAAACTCTGCCGGGACACCATTGTCCCGGTAGATCTGCAGTTCAAAAGGAAACAGGCAGAGCATCAGGTCGACGGACTTTTTTATTTTTTTGATGCGCCCCTGACGCCAGGCCCAGACCGATGGACTGACCAGGTGTGCCGTTTTGATACCACACTCCCGCAGCTTGCGCTCCAGCCGCAGATTGAAATCCGGCGAATCAATGCCCAGGAAAAGATCAGGCGGGTTATCGCGAAAATGCTCGAAGACAGTTCGCCGAATTCGCAACAGTTCGGGAAGACGTTTCAGGGGCTCGACGAATCCCATGACCGACAGTCGCTCCATGGGAAACATGCTGCGAAGGCCCTGGGCCTCCATCAGTGGGCCGCCTATACCCTCGATAATGACCCGGTCGTAATGCCGCGAGAGCGCCTCCAGTACCCGGGCTCCCAGAATGTCACCCGATGCCTCGCCCGCCAGTACCCCGATACGCAACGTGCCGCCAGTTTCAGCGAACAATGCCTCGCTCCGAGGCGCGAACAGAGTCGATCAGAACCTGCACTTCCGGCGTTTCCCGCAGCATGGTTTCCAGCCGCTGCAGGGCGAGCTCCAGGGTGAGTCCCTGTCGATAGAGAATCTTGAATGCGCGTCGCAGCTGGCCGATAGCATCAGCGGAAAATCCGCGACGTCGCAGCCCTTCCACATTGATGGTCTTGGCTTCTGCCGGTGAACCGCTCACGGTGACATAAGCCGGCACATCCTTACCGATAGCAGTGCCCATGCCACTGAAACTGTGGGCGCCGATCTTGCAGAACTGGTGAACGAGGGTATAGCCGCTGAGAATCGCCCAGTCGCCTACATGCACATGTCCTGCCAGAGCCGTATTGTTCACCAGGATAGTGTTGTTACCCAGGACAGAGTCGTGGCCGATATGCACATAGGCCATGATCAGATTGTCATTGCCGATGGTGGTCTCCGACCGATCCTGCACGGTACCCCGGTGAATGGTTACATTCTCGCGAATAATATTGTTATCGCCGATGACGAGCCGGGTTGGTTCGTTGCGGTATTTGAGGTCCGGCGTGGCCTCGCCAATGCTGGAAAACTGGTAGATGTGATTGCCTGCGCCGATGATGGTCGGCCCGCGTATCACCACGTGGGGCTCGATAACGGTACCGGGTCCAATCTCCACATCGGCGCCAATCAAACTCCAGGGACCGACAGAGACATCATCTGCCAGACGTGCCCCGGGGTCGACGATGGCCGCCTCGTGGATCATCTATCTGCACAGAGAATAGAGGCAGACGCAGCCAGTTCTCCGTCCACGTCGGAACTGACATTGAATTTCCAGATGCCGCGCCGATCCGAGACGATGGACGCTCTCAGCATCACCCGGTCGCCCGGGACGCAGGGGCGTTTGAAACGCAGGTTATCGGCACCGACAAAATAATACATGGAGCCATCCGCCGGGGTCTTGCCCAAGCTCTTGAAGCCGAGGATGCCTGCCGCCTGAGCCATGGCCTCCAGCAGAAGCACACCGGGAAAGACGGGTTTTTGCGGAAAATGGCCGTCAAAAAACGGTTCGTTGATACTCAGGTTCTTGTAGGCGACGATGGACTCTCCAAGGTTGAGCTCCACCACCCGATCGACCAGTAAAAAAGGGTATCGGTGAGGCAGGTACTCGCGAATTTCATCAATGTCCATCATGGGCGGATATCCTTGTTCTAGGGTTCGCCGCCTTTCTCCAGGGCGACGAGCCGCTTGTGAATGCTCTCCAGCTGGGAGAATCGGACCGCGTTCCTGCGCCAGTCCCTGTTTGTTGCCATAGGCACGCCAGAGGAATACACGCCAGGCTCTTTAATTGAACGGGTTACCATGGTCATGCCCGTGACGTGCACGCCATCGCAGATTTCAATATGGCCCACAAAGCCCACCCCCCCCGCGATGGTGCAATTAGCGCCTATAATCGTGCTTCCGGCTATACCGGTGCAACCGGCGATCGCGGTATTTTTTCCGATGCGAGAATTGTGACCGACATGCACCTGGTTATCGATGATAACGCCGTCCTCGACGACAGTATGCTCCAGCGCTCCTCGATCGATGGTGGTACAGGCGCCGATTTCCACATGGCAGCCGATACGGACACCGCCCAGCTGGTGGATTTTCACCCAACCGTTCTCCGACGGGGCAAAACCAAAGCCATCTGCGCCCAACACCGCCTGGCTGTGAACGACACAGCCCTCACCCAGCTGCACATCGTGATAAATAACCACGCCCGGATTTATCCGTGAGTTGGCGCCCACCCGGCTGTTTTCACCAACATAGCTGTTGGCGCCGATGCTGACGCCTTCGCCGATCACAGCGCCCGCCTCAATGACTGCGCTGGCCGCAACTGATGCAGTTGCGGCAACCTGTGCCAGCCCTGACACACAGGCTGTCGGATGGATGCCGGCGCTACCGGCAGGGGAGCGATCGAAGACCGCGGTCATTCGGGCAAATGCCAGGTAGGGATCTGCAGTGGCAAGGGTCGCGACCGGACACTGCTCGACCAGGTCGGGATGGATGATTACCGCTGCTGCCCGGGTCGTCGCGAGTTGGTCGGCATACTTGTTGTTGGCCAGAAAACTGACCTGCTCAGGCCCCGCCCCGGCCAGGGTCGCCAGCCCCGATACGGGGTGCTGGGCATCTCCTGCCAGTTGCAGGTCGAAGCGCTGCGCCAACTCCCCGAGGGTGAACACGCCAGGTTTACTCCGCAGGCAGTTGGTTCAGCTTGTCGGTGACCTTGGCGGTAATGCTGTAGCCAGCATCTGCATGAATCACGGAAGCGCGTTGCAGCAACAGGCCAATCCCCTCGGTGGCGATTAATTCGCGCAACACTTCCTGTACCCTGGGTGACATTTCCTGCAGCAACATCTGCCCGGCGCCCTGTTCGGCCTGCTGCAACTTGCCGGTAACGTGCTCGAGGTCTGACTGCTTGCTGGCCAGCTTCTGGCGAGCGGCAACCTGCTGCTCCTGGCTCATCACGGCTGCGTCTTTCTGGAATTTCTGCACCAGGTCGTCGAACTCCTTCTTGAGTTTGTCGAACTCGGCCTTGTCGGCCTTGTAGTCCTCCTGGTTGCGGACCTCGTTCAGGCGCTTTTGCGCGAGATCCGTCTGCAAAATGGCCTCCTGCAGGTTCACCACAGCGATTTTCCCCTGCGCCATGGCGGCGGCCGGCAGGGTAAAGGCCAGTGCGACAATGCTAACTTTTAAAAATTTCAACACGTTTTTCTCCAGGTTTTCCAAGTAAAATCAGAATCCGCGGCCCAGGGTGAACTGGAAGGCTTCTTCCTCGTCCTCCGGACCCGCATTAAGAGGTTTGGCCAGGCTGAAAGTCATGGGGCCAAAGCCGGTGATCCAGGTCACGCCAACACCCACCGAATAGCGCAGTTCGTCCGCATCCACATCAAAGCAGTTGATCTGGCTGGAAGCGCATTTGGTATTAAACACGTTGCCCACGTCCACAAAAAAAGCAGAACGCAGCTTGCTGCGATCCTTGATGAATGGCAGGGGGAATAACAACTCCGCACTGCCTTCGATCAAGACGTTTCCGCCAAAGGGGTCGGGATCGTCACGCAGGGTTTCAACCAGCAACTTACCGTCCCGGGAAACGTAACCGAACTCGCGTCCGTTGGGCCCACCCACTTCGACGGCGTTACCGTCCTCATCAATGCCCGTTACCGGCTGGCGAGTGGTATAAAGCTCGGCCGCGGTGGATCGGGGACCCAGGGTATTGCTTTCGAAACCTCTCACGGAGCCAAAGCCACCGGCAAAGAAGTGCTCGTAGAAAGGCAGTTCGGTTGTGTCACCGTAGCCATCGCCATAGCCGAGCTCGCCGCGCAGGCGCAGGGTCCACGTCGCCGTGACCGGGAAATAGATTTCCCCGCGGTAATTCAGCTTGTAGAACTCCAGGTCGGAACCCGGCATTGCAACCTCCAGTGACACGGAGTTTGCCGTGCCCCGGGTTGCCATCCGCCCGCGGTTCAGGGTGGACTGGCTCCAACTGGAGGTAATGGTCCAGTTGAGGAAATTATCGCCATTTTCATCAAGAAAGCCCGGCTCCTCGGGGATTGTCAGTTGCTCAAAGGGCAGGTCTTCGATGGGGATAATGGATTCCACATCGGAGAAGCTGCCGTCATCCTGCTGCGTGCTTTCAAACCAGTCATCGACACCGTCCAGCAGCCGTGGGCTGGCCTTGATTTCCTGAACAGCGAAACGTCCCGCGGTGATCTCCGTGTCAGATAGACCGAAGCTGAAGCCCAGTCGCTGGGTTTCCTTGATCGGGTAGCCGAAGTTGAGAGCGCCGCCAAAGGTATCGGTGGTGTAACTTGCCACGTTCACCTCGGAAAGGTCGGTGGAACGGTAGAAAACGTTGAATCCGCGACTGACACCGTCTTCGGTGAAATAGGGGTTGGTGTAGCTGAAGTTATAAAGGTCCTGGTAGCGGGAGGAGTTCAGGTTAATGCCGACGCGCTTGCCGGTACCCATGAAGTTATCCTGTTGCAGGTTCAGGCCAAGAATCAGACCGGCGTCCTGGGCGTAACCGAAGCTGGCGCCGATGCTGCCAGAGGACTGTTCCTCCACTTCAAATTCAACATCGATAAGGTCGTCATGACCGGGAACCTGGGGCGTCTCCACGGTTGCGCGACTGAAGTAGCCCAGCCGCTCCAGCCGGACGCGGGACTGTTCAATGGCGGAAGCCGAGGCCGGGGCGCTCTCCATCTGCCGCATTTCACGACGCAGCACATCATCCGCGGTTTTCAGGTTGCCCTTGAAGGTGATCCGGCGGACATAGGTGCGCTTGCCTGGATCGACAAAGAACTTCATCGCGACCACGTTGCTGCCCTCTTCCACCTCGGGGATACCGGTCACCTTGGCGAAATTGTAGCCCTCATTGCCCAGGCGACGGGTCATGTATTCCTCGGTGGAAGTCACCAGCTGCTGGGAAAAGGTCTGGCCCTCGGCCACCAGCAGGAATCGACGCAGGTCCTCTTCCGGCAGCACCAGGTCACCGGACAGGTCGACAGAACCGACGGTGAACTTGTCACCCTCGGTCACATTGGCGGTGATATAGACTTCTTCCTTGTTGGGTGACACCGAAACCTGGGTAGAATCGATGCGGAACTGCAGGTAGCCACGGTCCATGTAGTAGGATGTGAGACTCTCCAGGTCGCCGGTAAGCTTTTCCTTGGAGTACTTGTCGTCGTTGGTAAAGAACGACAACCAGCCGGTCGTCCTCAGCTCAAAAATCTCCTCCAGCTCGTCGTCGCTGAAAACTTCGTTACCCACCACGTTAATGTGCTTGATGGCGGCAACCGTGCCCTCGTCAACGTCGATATTAATCGACACCCGGTTGCGGGGTTCGGGCAGCACCTCGGTCTCGATGGCGGCGTCGTAGCGGCCCTGTTGCACGTACTGGCGTTGTAATTCCATCTGCATGCCTTCCAGTGTGGAGCGCTGGAAAACCTGCCCCACCGCCAGACCGGCACCCTTGAGACCGTCCAGCAGGGCCTCTGTTTCAATGGCCTTGTTACCCTCGATATTGATTTCGCTGATACTGGGACGTTCTGCCACCACCACGACCAGGACGTTGCCGTCACGGCCAATACGAATGTCATCGAAGTTTCCGGTCGCAAACAGGCTGCGGGCGGAGGCGCGGATAGCGTATTCATCGACGGTGTCGCCCACGCCCACGGGCAGCGCCGCGAAAACGCTGCCGGCTGAAATACGTTGCAGCCCTTCCACCCGGATGTCGGAGATCTGGAATGTCTCTGCCCATGCCAGTGGCGCCAGCAAAATCAGCACCAGTGACAGGTAGTTGCTCAGTCGTCTAATCAAAATTCACTCAATCAACGGGTTACGCCTGATGGCTATTGTTGTATCTGTCTACCGTAACGGTTACAGGCGTGTAAAATCGTTATAAAGGGCCAGCATCATCATACCCAGCACCAGGAATAGGCCTACCTGGTAGCCGAGGGCCTGTATTTTCTCAGGTACGGGGCGCCCCGCCAATAGCTCTATGGTGTAAAACAGCAGGTGCCCCCCATCCAGTACCGGTATGGGCAGCAGGTTCAATACCCCGAGGCTGACACTGAGCAGGGCCAGGAAGCCGATGTACGATTCCAGGCCGGACTTGGCTGAAGCGGACGCCACTTTAGCAATGGTGATAGGGCCGCTCAAGTTTTTTGGCGATATCAGGCCCATGATCATTTTCTTGATGGAGTTGACGGTGAAGCCCATCAGGTCCCAGGTTCGGACCACCGCAGCCCCCGCGGCTTCCAGTGGGCCCCGGTTGAACCTGCGAACCATCTCCTCGGGCATCTCGGGAATGGCCACGCTTACTCCGACCCGGCCGAAGGGCTCGCCGTTTTCGTCAGTGATCCGTTCCGGCGTTATGACGCCTGTTTGCAGACTCCCATTGCGCTCGTACTCGAGGGTAATGGCCTCTCCCGGGCGGGCGCGCACGTGCCTGACCCAGTCCATCCACTTATCCATGGACACACCGTCGGCACTCAGAATACGGTCTCCCGGCTGCAACCCGGCGCGTTCTGCGGGACCATCCTCAACAATCGTGTCGACCACCGGCGGTACCTCGGGGGTATACATCACCAGCCCGAGCCCGCCAAACAGATCCGGCTCATCCTGATCAGACAGCCAGCGACTGATACCGGCTTCCGACTCATACAGCATGTCCGAGCCGGCGTATTTCGCGGTAAACCTGATGGTTCCGGTATCACCTATCCTGTCCAGCAGGGCGAAACTCAGCGCCTGCCAGGTCGGCGTGTTCTGGCCGTCGACGGCGACGATTTCCTGGCCCGCCTCCAGTCCGGCCACATCCGCAACAGAGCCTGCCTCAACCTCACCAATGACCGGTGCGTAGCCGCTTTCGCCGGAGAGAAAAAGGAACCAGTAAGCGACCACTGCAAGGGCCAGGTTTGCCAGCGGCCCGGCTGCAACAACGGCAATACGCTGCAACACCGGCTTACGGTTAAATGCCTGATCACGCAGTGCTTCCGGTACCTCGCCTTCCCGCTCGTCGAGCATCTTGACGTAACCGCCCAGCGGGATCGCTGCCACGCTGTACTCGGTGCCCTGCTTATCCGTCCAGCTGCCCAGCGACTTGCCGAAACCGATGCTGAACCGCAGCACCTTGACCCCACATTTACGCGCCACCCAGAAGTGCCCGTACTCGTGCACGGCAACCAGTAGCGCCAGCGTGCCGAGTGTAATGAGAACGGTGTACAGGATATCCATCAGGCTAGATTCACTTCTGTGGTTCTACCGGTCAACTGACCCAGCAGATCGCGGGCGACAGCCCGCGCTTCATCGTCTGCTGCTTCGACCACAGCCAGGCTGTCGGGTTCAACAATGCTCACCCGCTCCAATACCCCCTCAATCAGCTGCGGAATCGCGGTAAAGCGAAGGTTTTCGGCGAGAAAGGCGTCAACCGCCACTTCATTGGCAGCGTTGCATACCGCCATGGCCGTGCCGCCCGCCGCCACCGCCTCGCGGGCCAGCCGCAGACAGGGGAAGCGGGCCTCGTCCGGCGCCTCAAAATCCAGCCGCGCCGCGGCCACCAGATCCAGCGGTGCCACCCCGGAAGCCATGCGCTCCGGCCAGCCCAGGCCGTAGGCGATGGGGGTACGCATATCGGGATTGCCCATCTGCGCCAGCACTGATCCGTCCAGGTACTGCACCATGGAGTGGATAATACTCTGGGGATGCACGACCACCTCTACCAGGTCGGGTGCCAGGTCGAAAATCCAGCATGCTTCGATAAATTCCAGGCCCTTGTTCATCAGGCTGGCGGAGTCCACTGAAATCTTCCGCCCCATGGACCAGTTGGGATGAGCGCAGGCCTGATCCGGCGTGGCTTCGCGCATCTGTTCGAAAGACCAGGTCCTGAACGGACCGCCAGAGGCGGTAAGCAGGACCTTGCTGACCCCGGCAAGATCCGGCCGGGCGCCCTGTTTCACCGGCATACACTGGAAAATCGCGTTGTGCTCTGAGTCGATAGGCAGCAGTCTGGCGCCGGATTTGCGCACCGCCTGCATCAGCAGGTGGCCGCCCATCACCAGTGATTCCTTATTCGCCAACAACAGGGTCTTGCCGGCCCTGGCCGCTGCCAGGGTAGAGGGCAGCCCTGCCGCGCCCACAATAGCGGCCATCACGCTGTCCACTTCTGGGGCGCTCGCCACTGCGCTCAGCCCGCTTTCCCCCTGCAAAACTTCAGTGGGGCAATCCGCCGGCAGGCGCTCGCTGAGCCGCTGTGCCGCCGTTTCATCCATCATCACCGCAAAGCGCGGCTGGAATGTCAGGCACTGCTCGAGCAGGGCATCCACCGAACGATTGGCAGCCAGGGCATAGACCGAGAATTCCCCGGGGTGCCGGGCAATCACATCCAGGGTACTGACACCGATAGAGCCGGTGGACCCCAGGACGCTGACCAGGCGTGGCGCTGTGTTCATTTCACCAACCCGCCAGCAATAGGCCCAGGGCAAACACCGGAGCAGCGCCACAGAGGCTGTCCAGCCGATCCAGGACGCCGCCGTGGCCCGGCAACAGACTGCCACTGTCCTTGGCACCACTCTCCCGCTTGACCATACTCACGGACAGGTCGCCCACGACCGAGGCGAGACTGGTGGCCAGCACAACCGCCAGCACCGACACCAGGCTGATATGCGCACTGTGCGCTGGCCGCAGGTACCACAGCAGCAAGCCGACCAGAATCACCGCCAGCACACCACCCCAGAATCCTTCCCAGGTCTTGGCGGGACTGACTTCCGGCGCCATTTTGTGCTTGCCCAGCGACTTGCCGGCAAAGTAGGCGCCGATGTCAGCTGCGGCAACCACCACCACCATGATCGCCACCAGCAGGCCTCCCCGCGGGAAGCTCAACAGGTACACCGCCGCCATCCAGGCTGGAGCCAGAATCAACAGGCCGATCAGGCTGCGCATCAGGCTGTTGCTCCACATGACTGCACTGCCCGGGTAACTCTTTACCCAAAGCAGGGCGAAGGACCACCACAGGCAGGCCAGGCCAAGCACCGGCTGTACCCGCTCCCGGGTCGGCCCTTCACCCAGCTGGCAGTGGACGTACAGCAGCAGCATAACTGCGCCCAGGACAAGCACGAACAGCCCCCGCCCCACGACGGACTCCCATCCGGCCAACCGCGACCACTCCCAGCCGCCGGCCAGAACCAGCAGGGCAAATACGGCGGCAAGCGCCTTCAGCGGCAGGAAGATAACGCCAGCGACGAACAGGCCGGCCATTATGAGCGCGGTAGCCACCCGTTGCTTAAGCATCGATCTCACCACCGGCCACTATACCGTCAGACTCCCGCAGCCCGAAGCGGCGCTCCCGGCGACTGTAATCCGCCAGCGCACGAGCAAATTCCAGCTCGCCGAAATCCGGCCACAGCGTGTTGGTGAAGTAGAGTTCGCTATAGGCGAATTGCCAGAGCATGAAATTGCTGATCCGGGCATCACCTCCGGTGCGGATGCAGAGGTCGGGGTGCGGCAGGTCGGCAGCAGAGACCTGCTGGCCCAGCAGCTCGGGCGTAATCTCACTGGCCTTCATGGCGCCCGCTTCAACCTGCTCAGCCAGTTTCCGGGCTGCCTGGGTAATATCCCACTGTCCGCCGTAATCCACCGCAATGACCAGCGTGGCCTCGGTGTTGCCGGCGGTAATGTGTTCTGACTGCTGCATCAGCCGCTGCAGACGGGTGCTGAAGCGGGAACGTTCACCGATAAAACGCAGGCGAATGCCATCCTTGTCCAATTCACGCACTTCGCTGCGCAAATAGCGCGACAACAGGGCCAGCAGGGCCCGCACTTCCGGCAGCGGACGCCCCCAGTTCTCACTGCTGAAGGCAAATACCGTAAGCACCTGCACCCCGTGTTTACGACAGGCGCGCAGGACATTGCGAACCGCTTCCACGCCGGCGCGATGGCCGGCGGGGCCGGGCACACCATTGCGTTTTGCCCAGCGGTTATTGCCATCCATGATGATGGCGACATGGCGCGGAATCACCGCCGTGCTTGCGTCACTGTTGCCACTGCGCGAAGAATTGGCGGGCATGGGAGTCACTGAATCCGGGGGTAGCCGGACTCTAGATCTCCATCAGGTCGGCTTCTTTTTCAGCCAACATTTTCTCGACCTCGGCGATATAGCGGTCGGTGAGTTTCTGGATTTCATCCTGGCCACGGCGTTCATCGTCTTCGCTGATTTCCTTGTCCTTCTCCAGTTCCTTGAGCATGCCATTGGCGTCACGACGCGCATTGCGCACGGATACGCGCGCCGACTCGGCCTCATGCCGCGCCTGGCGGATATAGCCCTTGCGTGTGTCTTCGGTAAGCATGGGCATGGGAATGCGAATGACCTCGCCGGCAGTGGCCGGATTCAGGCCCAGGTCGGATTTCATAATTGCTTTTTCAATGGCCGGGATCATGGTCTTGTCCCAGACAGTGAGCGACAACGTGCGGGCATCTTCCACGTTCACGTTGGCGACCTGGTTCAGCGGCGTGTCCGAGCCGTAGTACTCCACGCGCAGGCCATCCAGCAGGCTGGGGTGGGCGCGCCCGGTGCGAATTTTGTTGAAATTGTGGCTCAGCGCATCGAGGCTCTTTTCCATGCGCTCTTTCGCTTCTTTCTTGATGTCGTCAATCACTCTTTTACTTCCTCCGGGGGCAGACGATCACTCGATCAGGGTGCCGTCGTCACCGCCGCGAACAATATTCAGCAGCGCGCCCTGTTTCTCCATTTCAAATACCCGTACCGGCATATTGTGATCCCGGCACAGGCAGATTGCGGTGAGGTCCATGACCTCCAGTTTCTTGTCAAGCACCTCATCGTAAGTGAGTCGCTCGTACCTGATAGCGTCTGCCACCTTCATGGGGTCTGCAGAATAGACGCCGTCCACTTTCGTGGCCTTCAACACCAGTTCTGCTTCCACCTCGATACCCCTGAGGCAGGCCGACGAATCGGTGGTAAAGAAGGGGTTGCCGGTGCCGGCAGAAAAAATGACCACATCGCCATTGCTCAAGGCCCGAATGGCCTTGCGCCTGTCGTAGTGATCTACTACCCCGCTCATGGGAATCGAGGACATGACCTGGGTGGAAATATTGGAACGCTCCAACGCATCCCTCAGGGCCAGGGCGTTCATCACCGTGGCCAACATACCCATATGGTCTCCCGTTACCCGGTCCAGGCCCGCCGCCTGAAGCGCGGCACCACGAAACAGGTTGCCGCCGCCAACCACCAGGCCAACCTGTACGCCAATTCCCACTAACTGCCCGATTTCAAGTGCCATGCGGTCCAGCACCCGGGGATCGATGCCAAAATTCTCCTTGCCGGTCAACGCCTCGCCGCTGAGCTTCAATAATATGCGTTTGTATTTCCTGTCACCGGATGCCTGGGCCATAAAACCTCTCCTGAACTGGGGCCGTATCTTACAGCACAACGACCGCCTTCCCCAGTGGGAATTTGCCGAAATCGACCGGCCCGGAATCCCCGGGCAGAAACAAAAAACCCGCCCGGGGAATCGGGCGGGTCATCGTGCGCCGGTGACTTACAGGAAGGCCAGCAGCGCCCAGACCACTGCGGTAAGACCAATACTGCAGTGGATAACACCCTTGACGCTGGTCATGGGGCCGGTCTTGCCGATCAGGGCATTGACTTCCAGAGCGAGGATCAGGACCACGCAGGCGCCAAAGCCAAGAGCGCCAGCTTCCACCGGCAGGTGTTTGGAAGCGAGCATCCCGAACAGCATGGGGCCCGAGAACAGGGTATTGGTGCGCGATGCCAGCCCCGCCTTGGCAGCGGCCGCCGGGCCATCCCCCTCTTTCAGTCCGATAACAATCTGCTGATTGGGCCAGATGATCAGCCATACGTTGAGGAACATCAGGGTGCCCGCCAACGCGCCCATCCAGATGGCCGGCATGCTGAGAATATTGGCTGTGGCGCCGATCTGGTGCAACAGGCTAAGACCGGTGAGGAAGGTGAACATTGCCCCCCAGCGGAACCACCACAATGCCCTGGGTGCCAGCTTCTTGACCGCGTCAGCCTTGGCATCGGCCTCAGCCTCCTTGAAATACTCCGTCTGTACGAAGTTGAAGTAATACAGCATGCCTATCCAGACAATACCGAACAGGACGTGCGCCCAGCGAAATACAAATTCCAGAACTATGCTACTCATGCACCTAACCCCTCTAATTGTTGTGTGTGTGCCGGCTTATTATACACACCGCCGTTTACAGGCCGCCACCGGCGGCGAAATCCTTTTCCATACCGACGTCCAGGGCTGCCATCAGCGGAGCCCGCACTCGCGCCTTGGTCCGCCTGTGTGCGTCCATGTCAAGCTCGTTGAGCTGGCTGGCAACGGCTTTGGCGCGAGCCATCACCTGCCCGGAATCCATGGCTTCATCCAGATAACCCGCCTCCACGGCGCCGTCAGCATCGTATATGTGGGCACAATTAAGCGCTAACTCAAAGTGCGCCGGATCGAGCCGGGCGCGGGCGATTTCCACCCCAAAGTGGGGCATCACCATGCCGATGGCCACCTCGTTCAGCCCCAGCTTGAACTCTCCAGCCGTCCCAATCCGGTAATCGGCACACATCAGCATGATGCCGCCCATGGCCAGGGCATGGCCCGTGACCGCCAATACCACCGGGGTGGGGAACTGGAGCAGTCGACGGGCCAATGCGGCACCACCGGCCAAGAGCTCCATCATCTGCTCACCGCCCTGCCCCATCACATTCAGATCGAAGCCCGCTGAAAACTTGCCCGGGCGGCCGCTGATGATAACGGGCCTGCCCGCTGCTTCGGCTGTATCGAGCGCCGCATTTAACTGGTCAAGCAGGGCAAACGACACGGCGTTGGCCTTGCCGTCATCCAGGGTTATAAGGCAATACTTCTCTTCTTCGACGAATTTAACGACGTCAGTCACGGGGCAGCTCCTGTTATTCAGTGATCGGTCACCGGGGGCATACGTTAGAGCAACTGGGGCGGTATGGCCAGTTTTAGTCCAAGCCAGTGGCTGCGCGACTTCGGTATATTTTTGCCAAGCGAGGCGGGGAAGCGGTTGAACTTTTCGTCGCAAGTGCGCGCCAAGGAAGAGGAGCGAGACGACGCTTTTCGGCTCGCGACCGACCGAGGGCAGCCCGGAGGGCCGCGTGTACAAGACGGAAAGTTCAGGCACTTCTCCGGCGACTCGGGGCTTCACCGAAAGCATAGGTAATGGATCCTGGAATCTAACTGGAAGAAGGCCGCTTGGCATTCATGCTCCTTCAGAGCATTGCAGTAGAAGGGGAATCGCACAAAAAAAACCCGGCCGAAGCCGGGTTTTTAGCGTTCCAGGGAAGCTGGGCTTACATCATGCCGCCCATGCCGCCCATGCCGCCCATGTCGGGCATTGCTGGGCCAGAGCCGCCTTCTTCAGGCGAATCAGCGACCATCACCTCGGTGGTGATCATCAGGCCGGCAACGGAGCCTGCGGCCTGCAGCGCGGTACGGGTGACCTTGGCGGGATCCAGGATACCCATCTCGATCATGTCGCCGTACTCGCCAGTGGCGGCATTGTAGCCGTAATTACCCTCGCCCTGACGGATCTTGTCCAACACCACAGAGGCTTCATCACCGGCGTTGCCGACGATCTGGCGCAGCGGACCTTCCATGGCGCGCAGCGCAGCCGCGATGCCGTGGTTCTGGTCTTCGTTGTCACCTTTCAGGTCAGCGATAGCGGCGATAGCGCGCACCAGGGCAACACCACCACCGGCAACCACGCCCTCTTCAACCGCAGCACGGGTGGCGTGCAGGGCGTCTTCAACCCGGGCTTTCTTCTCTTTCATCTCGATCTCGGTGGCAGCACCCACCTTGATGACCGCAACACCGCCAGCCAGCTTGGCCACACGCTCCTGCAGTTTCTCGCGATCGTAATCGGAAGAGGTGTTCTCGATCTGGGTGCGGATCTCGCCAACACGGGCCTGGATCGCCGCAGCATCACCAGCACCGTCGATGATGGTGCTGTTGTCCTTGTCCATGGTGACCCGCTTGGCGCTACCCAGGTGCTCCAGGGTGGCGGATTCCAGATCCAGACCCACTTCCTCGGAGATCACAGTACCGCCCGTCAGGATGGCGATGTCCTGCAGCATGGCCTTGCGGCGGTCGCCGAAGCCAGGTGCCTTACAGGCAGCAACTTTCACGATACCGCGCATGTTGTTCACCACCAGGGTGGCCAGGGCTTCGCCTTCAACATCCTCGGCAACGATAACCAGCGGCTTGGACGCCTTGGCTACCTGCTCCAGCAGGGGCAGCAGTTCACGAATGTTGGAGATTTTCTTGTCAACCAGCAGGATGTAGGGCGCTTCTGATTCAACGCTCATGCTGTCCTGGTTGTTGATGAAATAGGGAGAGAGGTAACCGCGGTCGAACTGCATACCTTCCACCACGTCCAGCTCATTCTCCAGACCGGAACCTTCCTCGACGGTGATTACGCCTTCCTTGCCAACTTTCTCCATGGCTTCGGCGATGATGTCGCCGACCTGGGAGTCGGAGTTGGCGGAAATGGTGCCTACCTGGGCGATCGCCTTGGTGTCTTCACAGGGAATGGAGGCTTCCTGGATTTTAGCAACCGCTGCGATAACGGCCTTGTCGATACCGCGCTTGAGGTCCATGGGGTTCATGCCTGCGGCCACGGACTTGAGGCCTTCGTTGACGATGGACTGCGCCAGTACGGTGGCGGTCGTGGTGCCGTCACCAGCGGCGTCAGAAGCCTGGGAGGCTACCTCCTTGACCATTTGCGCGCCCATGTTCTCGAACTTGTCTTTCAGCTCGATTTCCTTGGCCACGGAAACACCGTCCTTGGTCACGGTAGGTGCGCCGAAGGACTTGTCCAGGATTACATTACGGCCCTTGGGGCCCAGGGTTGCCTTTACGGCGTCGGCGAGAATATTCACGCCATTCAACATGCGGGAGCGAGCGTCGTCGCCAAACAATACGTCTTTAGCTGCCATTTTCTAGATCCTTAAATTACTAAATCTTTGACGGGTGAGTTCGGGTGGTGTCTTACTCGACAACAGCGAAAATTTCGCTTTCACCCATGATGATCAGTTCTTCACCATCGATCTCGATGGTATTGCTGCCGGCGTACTGGCCGAAAACCACGGTGTCGCCAACCTTGACGGCCAGGGGGCGGAGTTCGCCATTGTCCAGCACCTTGCCTTCACCCACGGCTACGATTTCACCCTGGTTGGGCTTTTCCTTGGCAGAACCGGGCAGCACGATACCACCGGCGGTAGTTTCTTCCTCTGCATTACGACGAACGACCACGCGGTCGTACAACGGACGGATACTCATGTGTCTTTATCTCCTAGTGACAGTTTTATGAGAGGCCCCAGGGGGGGTTGCTAGGTCAATGGGGGCGGCAAAAATACTTTTCAAGGCCCAATTAGCACTCTTTTTGCGAGAGTGCTAAAAATGGCACCGAAGGCGGGAAAAGTCAGCGCAGCCGGGGCGCTTGCGGAGGTGAGAAAATCACCAATTTTTTCAGGATATTCAGATAGTTAGGGCTTTTTATCCTCGTCCACGCGAGTGAACTGCCCCTCGATGGTGATTTCACTGTCAAAATCACGCCCGGGGGCATAAGGTTCGGGTTGGGGGGCCCCAAGGGCCCTGGCGAGACGTCGCCTGAGCGGACCGATCATGACGACCAGGGCGGCAACGTCGGAAATTATGCCCGGGAATATCAGCAACAGTCCCGCCAGGCCCATGGCCATATCGTCCATCAGCAGGTCGACGCCCAACACCCGGCCCTGCTGCACGCCCTGCAGGCGCTCGAACATCTGCCGGCCCTGACGGCGCAACACCACCAGCCCCAGGACCAGGGTGGCAAACACGTAGAGGACGGCAGTAAGGGCGCTGGTCTCTATTCCCAACTGGATGAGGGTGAACAACTCCAGCCAGGGTAGCAGTAGAAAAAACAATCGCATAAATACTCTCCCTGACGATGAGTATGGGGGCGAGGGCGGGAATTACAAGCGCGGCGCTACCAGTCGTAGTTAACCCCGACGGACCACTTACGGTCCACCTTGTCGATCCCCTCTTCAGCCGGCAGGTTGTCGTAATTGTATTCCAGCTGAAAAATCGAACTGAAGACACCATTAATCGGGTATTTGAATCCTGTGGTCGTGGTCAGTTCCCAGTCGGCCCCCTGCTGAAAAGACTGCAGCGCGGCATGGCGATGAAAGACCTCCATGCCCTCCTCGTTCACCCGCCAGGCGAAATCCAGGTTCCAGAGAAATGCCGGGCGTTCCCGATTCTGGCCGCCGGTAATATTTTCGTTAACGTAGTTGAGCGTGCCCTTGCCGAGCAGGTCGAAGTAAGCCGTTTCCAGGAACTGGTAACCCATTCCCATACCGACGGTGGAGCGGTTTTCCAGGTCGCGAAACTCGTTTTCCTCATAGGCCGCATTCCCGGTGGCGAACCATTGCTCGGTAAAAAACTGGTCGTATTGATAGGTGCCCAGCCAACTCTGCCGGGTCTTTTGCCCGTTGGAACTCTCATCCTGATAGCGTGCCGCGAGGGTATGGCGAGTGTCGAGAAAACGCAGCTCGGTACGGGCATTGATGTCGTACTTGGTGATGTCGGTGTTACCAGCAGCATCTTCCAACGCCAGGATAAGCGAACCTTTCTGCTGCAGAAAGGGCTGCGGCTCGATTATCGTCTCACCGGCCGCCACCACCAGTTTCCAGTCCGACAGGGTCATCACGCCCTGGTCACAGTGCAGAAACTGCTTGTTACGCTGGATAAACATCCAGCAATTGTTGAGTTCACCGCTGGTTTTCTGCAGATCGAAATGGGATCCGGATTCGATGAAGGAAACGTGATTCAGGCCGATAGCAAGTTCCCCGAGAATCGCCGAAGTCCACTGCACGTTACCCTCGGATATGCTCACCAGGGCACCGGTGATAGACTCCCCGTCACTGAAGTGCAGACGATCACCCAGGGCCGGGCTTGCAGCAGCCAGCAACAGGCATGAAACGGAAAAAAAGCGCCCGATATGCCATCGGGGCTGACTCGCTTTTTTGTACATTGATTTCCCGTGAATCGAATTTTTAAAGTTGACTATGGAACCCGACATTAACCAGCGTATCTGGCAGGTTGTTGCCCTCATCCCCCCGGGCAAGGTCGCCACCTATGGCGATGTCGCCGCCCAGGCCGGCCTGCCAGGAGCCGCCCGTCGAGTCGGCCGCGCCCTGAAGCTCCTGCCGACAGGCACCCGGATACCCTGGCACCGGGTGGTCAATGCCCAGGGAGGTATTTCGCTGCCGCCGGGTTCCTCCTCACAGTATACCCAACGGGAGCGGCTGGAGGCAGAGGGCGTTGTGTTCAAGGCCAACGGCGCTGTGGATTTGCGCCGGTTCCGCGCCTTTCAACCCTGATCACCGTCGGCATTACCGCCCTGTTTTTCGGCCTCTTCCTCCAGTGCCTGCAACTTTCTCTGCAGGTGATCGCACCTGTCTGCCACCTGGTCCACCAACTGACTCAGGTTATTGATCAGTTCCACAGCGTAATCGGCCGGAACCTGGCTGGCATCGGGCAGCAGGGTCTCTTCTTCACTGGCGGCAACCTCAGTGAACTGTTCACCCGGGGGCAACAGCGAGTTGAGGTAGCTGATCTTGAGATTGAAGCGCTCCGCTTCTTCCTCATTGAATTTTACATCCAGGGACAGGGGCGCCGCGCCAGCCTGGCGCATGGCCTCATAAAAAAGATGCTGTCGGCGTGACAGGCCTCGCTCGGTGTTATGCTGCCCGTCACGATACAGGGGGTAGCGGTTGTTCATTGCCAGCAGCAGGGCGACACCTTCATCGCCCAAGGACTGGTTGGCCTCGCGTTCCGGCAATTCCAGCTCACCCTCAAGCTCAACCTGCGCGGCCTGGAAAAAATCGACAAGCAGGCTGCCACCGGCAAAGCTGTCCGGATCGAACCGCCTCAGCACAAAGTGGTCACGACCAAAAGCCTCGATCCAGCGCTGGAAAAACCGGTAATTCTGCCGCCGCTTGGTCAGCCGCAACAGCGCCTGCGCGGACATCGGGTCGCTCAGCTCCTTGACGTTCTGTTCCCACAGGCTCTTCAATGCCTGCAATGGATCTCGCACATAGGCCACCACCCGAACTTCATCAAAAAACGGCTCAACAAAGGTCTTGAGCGCCGCTAGGCCCTGCTTTGACAGGCGGCCCAGATTCTCCGCGGACACGATCCAGACGCCCTCCCCCGGCGTGGAAAAAAACGCCCGCCATTGATCGTTCAGGCGTTGTAACTCCGCCTGCCAGGCTTCATCGCCGATGGGTGACAGCTGTTGGTAATAAATGCTATCGCTGGGATCTTCCAGAAAAAGGACCGTAAAATCGAAGGAGTGATTGAACGGTTTCCAATCAGGGTAATAGACCCCCTGCTCGGCGAGCAATGGCGATCCCTGGCCCAGAGACGCCTGGATGGAACTGGTGCCGGTCTTGGCCATACCGATATGCAAAACCAATTTTTTCAAACCAAAAGCCTCTCTCATCCCTGACTGACTACGATACACCACTGTCCCGCAGGGTTGTCGACCAGGTTTTCATGGCGATGGCGATTTCCCCAGGGCCAGGTTTTGCACTCGCTACGACGAGACCGCCGGTCTGCTCCTCCAGCCACTCAAGAGTGCTGATAGTAACGTTCAGAAGCTCCTGCTCTGACGCCACCTGCAGACCCTCCCGATGCGTTTCCTCGTGCAGGGAAATATTCGCTCGCTCCTGTAACCATTCGTAGCTCGCCGCGTCACGCTCTACCACTATTTTTCGCAGCAGTGTTGGATGCAGACGAAAAGACTCCCCCGGCAAGGTGGTCAGGCGGTCCACCAGCTCGCGGTCTCCGGGCTCTGCCCGGGGAAAATAGGTGCGATAAGTATATAGCAGCTGTACTGCCGGCAGACTCATGCCTACATTGGAACGGGCGGTGACCGGTGCTTTGGCTGTGACCCCGGCTACCTCCAGAAAATCATTGATGACACTGCCTCCGGGGAAAAGGGCGCGATCATAGGCGCGTATAATGACGTTATCGCGACCGAAAATTTCGTCGTAGATATCAATGCGGCGCTTGAAGTTAACCACGATTTTATGATCAAGCGGAATAAAGCGCTGTTTCAACTTTTCCTGAAAAGCGCTCTCCACCCTTGAGTGCAGCGGACGTATGTAAAGCACCAGTCTGATCTCGGTAAAGTACTCGCTCAACTCAGCCGCCAGGCTGGCACACTCCTGGTGATTAAGCAGGCTGAAGGATTCCGCGGAAAGGATGACGGTCGGCTTGGTCGTCTCCCGCAGGCGACGCCGAAACTGGGTCAGCGCCTGCTGCTGTTTGCCCACCAGTTGCTGCTCGCTCAAGTTTTTGCCACGGTAGCCGGGTAATCGCCCCAAACGGGTGTGAAACGCCTCCAGCAATGTGAGCGAGGAGTTTGCCCGGCCTGCCGAAAAATATTCTATCGCCGGATCATCCAGGTGCTGGTACAGATAATCCTGAATCGCACTGGAGCCTGTTTTGTGCATTCCACCGTGCAGAATGACGGTGCGGGGACCGGTTGAGGCCCTTGCCACTGCCGCCGGTCGCTCTCGCCAGGGCGCCACCCAGAACAACATCAGCATTCCCGGAATGGCCAGCACGGCACACAACAGGAAAAACTGAACCCAGCCCACCTGCTCGACAATGATGCCGGTGCTGGCGTTGGCAAAGGTGCGCGGCAAGGCCGCCAGGGCAGTAAAGAGGGCGAACTGGGCGGCGGCGTAGACCCTGCTGGTTTCCCGGGCAATAAAGGCAGTAAACGCCGCTGTGCCCATGCCGACCCCCAGGTACTCGAAACTGATGACGGTGGCCAGCAGCCACAGGGAATGGCCAACCTGGGCCAATACGGCAAACCCCAGGATACTCACTACCTGCACCACACCGAACAACCAGAGGGCGCGGTTGATCCCCAGCCGGATCATCAGGCCGCCACCGAGCAGGCCGCCAATGATCGCAGGCCACAGGGCCGCATGCTTGGCCACCGCGCCTATCTCGGTCATGGAGAATCCCAGATCGAGATAAAACGGCGTGGCCAGGGCCGTGGCCATGTTGTCACCGATTTTGTACAAAAACATAAAGCCCAGAACCAGCAGCACGCCCTGCCAACCCCGGCGCTGTAAATACTCCCGAAAGGGCGCAACCACGGCTTCGCGCAGCCCTGCCGCCTGTGGGTACTCGGTGTCCGGCTCGGCCACCAGAAGCGTCATCACAACACCCACCAGCATAAATCCGCCGGTGATCCAGAACACGCTATTCCAGGGCAGGTGGTCCGCCAGGATCAGCGACAGCGACCCCGGTACCAGGCTGGATATGCGGTAGGCCTGAACGTGAATAGAGTTGCCCAACCCCAGCTCCTCGTCCGGCAGTATTTCCCGCCGATAGGCGTCCAGGGCGACGTCCTGGCTGGCACTGAAAAAGGCCACGGCAAATGCAATCCAGGCGATAACGGCGGTATCCCGGGCCGGCACGAAAGCACCCAGTCCCGCGATGCTCAGCAGCAGCGCCACCTGGAAAATCAGCATCCAGCCGCGCCGACGCCCCAGAAAAGGCGGCACCCAGCGGTCCATGAGCGGTGCCCACGCAAACTTCCAGGTGTAGGGAATGCCCACCAGCGCAAACAAGCCGATTTCGACGAGCGATACCCCCCCGTCACGCAGCCAGGCAGGCACCAGCTGAAACAGCACATACAGCGGCATGCCCGATGCAAATCCGGTGAACACACAAATGAGCATACGCCGGTTGAACACCGATGCTCGCCAGTCGCCCTTCCCCTCAACCAAGATCGACAGCCCCTGTCACTGCGCCGGGTGAGTTCACTCTACGTCGAAACCCAGCTGGCGAACAAACTCAACGTCAGCCGGGTCAAAAATGGACAGGTCGTGATTGCGAAAGCGCCCCATGGTCGCTGGCGGCGACACCTTGTCAGCCAGTTGCGCCATTACCTTCTTGCTGATCTGGATGCCGGCGAATTCCCGCAGCGCTTCCAGTTCCCCTTCCGGGTCCAGGCACAGGCGGTCAAAACTCAGGAAGTGGAGGCGATGCCCAAGCCGCTGCCGGAAACCCTGCATTCGTTTGTGCGAGGCAATCCAGTAGCGCAACAGGTTCCGGGGCGTGGGGCTGGTGTCTCCTTCCAGCATCAGGTCGCCCCAGAAATACTGCAACTGGTTGTGATTGTCGCTGAATGCCATATCCAGGCCATTACGCATCACGTACACAAACTTCATCTGCGGGAAACAGCGATCCAGCTGGGGCAGTAACACGTGGGAGTTGGGCTCTTTCCAGCCCCAGTGTTCGTCCCGGCGATTCCTCAGTGGGGCTGCGAGCAGGGATTCCCTGGCCTGCAGCAGTTGCTCCCGGGGGATGACCGGGCTGCGGTCATACTGACAGGCAACGTCCAGCAGGGACCTCAGCTCCTGGGTGAGTTCCACGCCGTGACGCATGCCGTTGGTAAACAGCCAGGCCAGCTTGTCCATCTCTTCGTCGGACTGCAGCAGGATCGAGCGCCTGACAAACAACAGGCTGAACCAGAGATTATCCAGTGAATCGTTCAGCTCGCCGCCAAAAGAGACGCCCATCTTGCGCAGCAGGCTGATTACCAGTCGGGTGCCGCTGCCACCAACGCCACCGATGACAATCGGACTGGCGTCCCCCGACTCCACCCGGTACACGGGGGTGGCATCGGCCGCGCCCAGCACACTCCGGGACAGGATCCGGGCCGCGTGGCGCTTCTGGTAAGCCAGAGCATTACGGTAATGCTCGATCTGTTCGGCAAGATGATCCAGCAGCCGCGGCTCACGGGCCCTGATGTAGTCAGTCATCCCGGCAGCCGCTTCTTCGGACAGGTCCAGCCCGTCCCATGCCTGGTCGGGCTCGGGTTCTGGCTCCTCAAACAGGCGACCATCCGGGCGCGACAAATACTTGCGGGCGACAAACTCGTTAGCTTCCCGTGTCGCCTCGATGATTTCCAGCCGTTGCGCGGGGGACAGGACCGACTGGCTGGAAAACACGCTGGTAGAGGACGCATCCTGCTCGGCCGAGTACTCCATCAGAACCCTGTTGAAGCGCTGGTTACTGTCGGCATCATCGACCAGGCAGTTGACCATGCGCTTGTATTCGCCCGCCGCCAGCGACAGCCGCGGATTGGAGTTCTGGTCGTTGAAGTTAAAGTCCTCGCCCAGTTCCAGGTTGAAGACATGCTTCATGAAATCCCGGCGAATATCGCCCCCATGAAACTGCTGTCGCTCATAGGGGCGTACGATCAGTTTCCCCGGTTCCAGGGAATCGGACCAGGGAGCCAGGATCTTGGGAAAATCAAAGCGCTCGATCTGTTTGCGGTAGATCAGGTCAATCCGCCGGCGCTGGGGACCCGCCTTGATCTGCTGGTTGTAGCTGGCCATGATGATGTTGTCCTGACGGCGCAGGTAGACAACGACAGTAAGGTCAAAGTGCGCCGAGACCTGGGCGCAAAACCTGCGTGCCCTGGCTTCATCGGCCCAGGCCATCAACTCCGAGGAGAGCAGGATTCTGTTTTCCTTCGACTTGACCAGTCGCGGCGCCCACTCGTCGACCGACTGGAAGGACCACTCATCTTCCAGAAATCGGGGCACATGGGGTGAAAGCAGGTGATGGGCATTGGAGACGGTGCCGTATTTGGGATAGCAAACGTCGTTGCGGGCCAGTGCCCTCCGGTTTTCCCAGAAGAAATTCTGCAGTGCAGTGGTACCGGTCTTACCCATACCGATATGCAGATATAGTTTCTTCTTCATGATCTCTCTCTGTTCAAACGACGGGCCCTGGTATGGCCTCAGACGGTCACTTCCAGCGCCGCCCGGTAGACCGCATCGTGTTTACTGGCGAGTATGGCCGGGTCAAATTTCCCGGCCGCCCCCGGCACCGCGTCCTGCATTGCCTTGTAGTTTTCCCCGGCGGTGAGTAATACCGTCAACAGGTCGACCATGGCGGGGATGTCAATCTTATCACCATCCAGGGGAACGACGGCGCCCGCCATCCCCTGGGGGCCGTCCAGCATGCGGGCGATCTCTCCCAGCTCGGTGGCAAGGAAAGGCACCCCTGACTGCAGGCACTCAATAATTACCAGCGGAAAACTTTCGCCGCGGAATTTCGACGGCAGAAAGCCCAGGTCCGCCACCGCAAAGTACCCACGGACATTGCGCTGGAAACCTTCCAGGTGCACGTGCGCGGGCAGCGCTTCGGTTTTCAGCCGGTCATACTCGGGCCCATCGCCCACCAACAGCAGGTGCAGATCCCTGCCGGTAAGGCGACGGGCCCGGTCTACCACCTCAATCGCTTCGCGCCAGCCTTTCTCTTCCATGGCCCGACTGACCAGGGTGAGGACAAACGCGTCCTCGGGGATCCCCAGCGCGCTGCGCTGCAGTGGCTCGAAATCGGCCAGTTCCAGGGCATTGTCGATACGTTCCAGCCGGGCATAGTCCAGCAACTGGTGACGGCGGATGGCGTCGAGGTTCTTCTCCGCCACATAGATCAGCCGGGCGCTGCGTTTGACCAGCCTGGGCAGAATCGGCTTGAGGTCGTATTCATTGATGGTTTCGTACATCCCGTGCAGGGTCACCACCGTCTTGCAGTCCACATCCTCGGGCAGAATATCCAGGATAGTGCTGTCCATCCAGGCGTGGTGGGAGTGAATCACCTCGATGTCAAAATCGGCGATAATGCGTTCCAGCTGGCTGAAATCCGAGACGATCGGTATATCGGCTCGCAGCCGGCGCCGCACGCCTTCCAGCCTCGGCTCCCGGTCACAGTCCAGATAGGTCACGTTGTAGCCGCTACCTTTCATGATATTGGCGAGACTCACCGGGAAAGTCTCTCCCCCGCCGGAGCAGAAGGCGTAAGACGCCATCAGCAGGTTCGGGGCGCGCCGGGCCTCGCCCTCGGCAATCCGGGCGAGGCTGAAGCAGGATTCCAGCGCCTCGTCGCTGTAGTCTCCGCGGGTCTCCCGCCAGTGAATTTCCAGATTGTCCCGCAGGGTCTCGAAGACCGAGTCGGGCACCTCGAAATATCGCTGTACGGTGCGGGCTACCAGTTCGTGTTCACGGTAAAAAGCGTCCTGCGAGTAGGAACCGACCGAGGTGTTTTCACCGTGGATCCGGTAGTAATTACAGGCCTCCGGTGAGTAAGCCAGCATGCCACCACGCAACAGGTGCAGGTACAACACCCAGTCGCCGCAGGTTTTCATCTGCCGCCATTCGGGGTCTGCCAGTATCTCCAGCTGGCGGGGGGTGCGGAACAGCGCTGAGCTGACGTTGGGCACGATGTTCTTGACCGCGAAAGCCTCGCGAACAATCTGTGGGCCGGTCGCCAGGATGGTGTGATTCCAGCGCTGGGGGTCGATGTCGTGCAGATACTCATTGATGGACCAGATCTGCCGTTCGCCTTCGCCATCCATGAACACGGTACGGGCATAGGCCAGCATGATGGCCTCATTTTCAAAATAGGGCACCAGTGTGGCGAGGAAGTTTTCGGTACACCAGTCGTCACTCTCGGCGATCCAGACGATGTCTCCGCGGGCCAGGTTGAGCCCCCGCTCCCACTGGTGAAATACACCGCCGGAGTTCTCCTCGTTGATCACCAGCGTCGACTTGTCCGGGTAGCGCTGGTGGTATTTCCGCAGCAGGTCGGCGCTTGCGTCGGTCGAGGCGTCATCCAGCAGAATAACCTCGAAGTGCTCATAGGTCTGGGAGAAAATCGATTCCAGCCGCAACTCAAGGTAGTCGGCATGGTTGTAATTGGGCACGATCACGCTGACCAGCGGGGCGAACTCCTCAGTTGCTTCCCGCTGCTGGTACAGCATTGGCGATAACAGGCCACTACTTTGTGGCGTGTGCAAATCCCTCGGGGCTACCCCGAACAGGCGATTGGCCAGGCGAAAGACCGGCCGCACCAGCCGCCGGATGGTCCAGGCAACACCGGGATGGCGCAGGCTCATACGGTGGTAGACCAGGATGGCTTTCAGGCGGAACTGCACCCAGTTACGGGCAAGCGAATCCCGCAACCGCTGCAGCCTGAAGCTGAGACTGCGCAGCGGCCGGGTCAGCTTCCAGGAGGTGGAATTTTCCATCTGCCGGACCCGCTCGATAAACTCATCCCGCTGGTCGAGATAAAGGTCACGTTCCCCGCTCAGTTGCAGCGTTTCAGTCTCCAGCTGGCTCTTTTGCTCGTTGAGCTCCACCATGCCGAGCCGGTTCGCCTCGGCGATCTCCGCCAGGCGGGCAATCTCGGACTCCTGCGCGTCCAACTGCTGCCGCAGCGCCCGGGTACCCTGTTGCGCGTTGGCAAGCTCATCGCGCAGCGGGCTTACAACCTGCTGGTGCTCCGCCTGCATGCGTTCGCCGTTGTCCTTGAGTTCCGCCACCTGCTGCTCACAATCGGCAAGCACTTCCGCGGACCGGGTCAGCGCCAGCCGGTCTTCCCGGGCAGATTCGCTAAGGCGTGAAAACGCGGGGGCGACAATATCGCTGATGCGCTGGCGGGTATCGTCCCGCTCGTAAATCCACCGGCACTGGTCAATGACGCCGGGCAGAGTAGCCCTGGCCTCGCCTGACAGCTCACGGGCACACCCCCACAACTCCAGCAGTTCGGGGAATGCCCTGGCCAGTTCACTGCGCGCTTCTTCAGTGGCGCTGCTGCGGTACAGCGCCGGGTCCACGAAGCTGTCGCAGAACTCCGCTGCCACAGCCGGGTCGGGCTGCAGGCCGGTAAAGCCCGCCAGCGCCGGCAGCACCTGTTGCGGCTCGGTCAGTAGCGCCTCGTATGAGAGGTAGAACACCGGCAAGTCCCTGCTGGCCAGCAGGGACTGTGCCGTGAGCGAAAACCACAGCGCCGCGCCCTCCGGCAGGCGCCTGCCAAACTCGTAAAAGTCCCGGTTCGACGCGGCCCGCCGCTGCTGGGACAGGGCAACCTCCACCGGGTTCCTGAGGGTATGCAGGTAGAAAATGTTTTCCCTGGCGTAACCGGAATCGACCAACACCGCGTCCCAGAACGGCAGCAGCTGGCAGATGCGGGGATCCTTGATGACCGCAACCGCGGCCTCGCCATAGATGCCGGCAACGAGGTCGCGGGCTGTATCCCGCCAGCCCCCCACGTCTCTGTCGGCAAGCGCGGCGGCGCCATCAAACAAGGGGTTGTCCCAGCTACCGCCCAGTTCGGCGAGCAGGGCGTTGTTGAATGCCACGATGTCCGGGTGCTCGAAGAAGCCCTTGCGGTTTTCCTCGTTGGCGTAGTGCTCACCCAGGCAGACGTCAGCCCCGAGGGCTTCGGTGGCCGCGGCACAGAGTGAGGTGCCGGACCTGTGTGCGCCAAGGACGACGATCAGTTTTCGGGGATTTGCCATTCGAATCCAAAGTAATCCGGGCTACTTTACGTCCGGTAATATTCGGCCGCCATTATACGCACATAGCCTAGACTTTTTTTAGAATTGTCGCGCAAAGCAGACCCAAATTTCCCCAGAACGTCTGCGTGTAAAGACCGATAGTCCTCAACCCGGAAAGTCGCTTTATAACGCCTTCTTGACGCCATTGTTTGAATACGAGTAACAAATCGCGATTGTGTGTCTCAAGCAACTCGGCACAGGCCTCCAGGGCGGCAATATTGCGGTCATTCCAGCAGCGATTTCTGCCGCCCAGAACACCCAAATATCGACTTATACGTCGTCCCATTCCGGTATTCGCCCCGATCTGGTTACCGGCGTGCTGCCGGTAACTCACGTAGGGCTGCGGATCATAAATCACCTTACCGCCGGCACCGCTGATCAGCAGGTAAGCCCACCAGTCATGGCTGACAGCGTCCCGTATCCCGGCCCTGAGCAACAAAGTTCGCGCGGGATCATTCATGACCATGGTATTGCCTCCGCCGATATTCTGTATCAGGGCATTGGCGAAAGCGGCTTTTTTCCTGAACAGGGGAGACAGGCCGGTGACCTGGCCTGTTACGGACAGTGACCGCGTTCTACCACAATATAAGGTGGCCAGGCGATCATCGGATTGCTGCATTTTTGCTATCGCCCGGGTCAGCTTGTCGCTATCCCAGATATCATCCTGGTCCGCGAAGCAATAGTAGTCAGCGACAATATTTTCATCACAAAGGAGGGAGAGAAAATTCTTCGCAGACCCGCTGGCCGGCCCCTGGCGCAAATGCAGCCCAGGGGATTTGTTCGACCGGGCTATCGCTTGCAGCATTTCCCAGGTGCCGTCGGTTGAAGCGTCATCAGAGACGAATAAATTGACTGAGACACCCTGCTGTCGGTCAATTGATTCCAGTTGCTCGGCCAAAAAGTCGCTGCCATTATGGGTGCACAGCAGGACAGCGACTTCTGGTTTGCTGCCGGTCACTCCTGTTTGGCGTAGGGCGCCAGGATTGCTTCAACCGCCTCGTGGTCGATGATGACATCATCAGACATGTTGAACTGCCCGACATAGTCCTTCATCGCCAACTGGATGTATTCAGCCTCCAACTCTTTGACGATGTCGTCCTTTACATCCTCGAACGACTTGTAGGATTGCTCCTGGATTCCGTCGAGGCGAATAATATGGATGCCGAATTCGGTTTGCACCAGTTCCGAGTAATCGCCTATTTTCTCGATGGTGAATAGCCCCTCGGTGTAGGGCGGTGTCACGCCTATTTCGCCAAACTTCAGCCAGCGGTCAAATTTGCCCTGTTTCTCGGCGGCGCCCGGTTCGCCGGAATAGGTTTCCACCATCTCGACAAAGTCAGCGCCCTCGCGCAGCTGGTCCAGTACTCCCTGGGCCTTCACCAGCAAGTCATCTCTCACCACCCCTGGCGGGGCCGAAAAAAGTATGTGGGACGAAATACGGCGTTCCGGAATCAACGCATACTTATCACGATTGAGGGTGTACTGCTCTTGCGCCAGTTCGGTAAAGTCAGGGACTTCCACCTGATCGCGATACCAGCGCAAGGCAAAATCCCGCTGGTAGGCTTCGAGGCCCAGCCGGTACTGCCAGGTGACATCCGGGTCCTGTTCGGCAATGTTTTCCGCCTCGGCGGCCAGTTTCTTGTTGGCCAGAGACAGGTTAAGCAATTCGAGCCGGTCTCCGTCGTCGCCAATCGCCGAATCCCGCATCTGCTGGGTCCAGCGACTCACCAGATAGGCAAGCTCGCTTTCGGTTAATGCGAATTCGCCATCCTGCACGACAATATTCTGCGCCATGGCAGGCAGGGCTGGAACTACCAGCAGCAGGGCACTAAAAAGACACTTCAACATGTTCATCTGCAGCAACTATGCTCCCAGTTTCATAAAATCACACGATAAAAAAAGCCGACACCCGAAGGTGTCGGCTCTTGATACTACGCTTTACTACCCGTGTTTACGGAGCAGACTGCACACGGCTGTGCTCAACGATACGGCCGTAGTTGGAACCCGGGTTCGCAGCGAATGCACGCTGCCAGGCCACGAAGCCAACAATCGGGGTATCACCGATAGCACGGTCCATACAGTTATACGCCTGAGCGTTAAAGTCGATGTCACAGATCATCAGGTTGCTATCCGCAGGCTCTGTTGACAGGCTCGCCCAACCAAACTTGGCGCCATCCGGAGTATCTACAGAGATGGTTACCGGCGCGTTCAGCACAGGCGACTCACCCCACTGAATGACGTTAACTTCGTCCTTCAGCGCCTTGGGAGTAGAGATTACCGGAGGCTGGGGAGACACAACCAGGTCACCTTCCTCAACGACAATGCCCTGCTCTTCACGATCGTAGACATCGAATGTGGCTGTCAGCGGAATATCGCGGAAGTCACAAGGAACCACGTCACCAACCGGAGAAGTCGGGTTAGCCGCATTGGCGATATCGGCTGCGGTTTGACGCAGACAGGCATCAGGACCTTCTGTGAGGTAAGCACCCAACGCGAGCATGGTGTACTGGCCCGGGATGGTAACAACCCAGTCAGTGTCCACAGTCGCACCCAGGGCTTCGATGGTGTTCTTGGACCAGTCGTTGATCAGCGCTTCTGTACCCAGAATCGCACGCAGTTCATTGTACTTACCGCGAGGGGTACCAGCTGCGCCTGTAACGAAATCCAGAGGCGCACCACCGTTCAGGTCGGGATGGTCAAAGCCCTGGAAGTCACCAGAGAAGATACCCTGCTGCTGGTTGGTCATTGCTGGACCATCCATGAACCCTGCAATGTGGATGGCGTTGTCACCGAATTCCACGCCAGTTTCGTCGGACTTGATGAAGTAGGACACCTTCAATGAGTCAGCGGATGCCACGTAGGAAGTGGCCTCCAGAACCTCACCGGCTGCTGTAGTGGTGAACTGGTGAGTCGTCTCAGAGTCGATCACCCCGCGGTCTGTCAGATCCGCAACGCCTGTCCCAAGTACGTTGGCGAAGAAGTTATCGCGAACGTCATCACAGTTGGCGGGAACGCCGTCAGCGCCATGCTTGGCGGCCTTGGCGATCGGCGCAGTTTCGCTGTCAGGCGAACCCATGCTGATGATTTCGATGTAACCAGTTTCCGCGCCTTCGCGATAGATCGGAGGCATGGTGAACTTGTTGTCGCCAGTGTTGTAGTCCGGTGCCGTACAGCTGTTGTCGTTGGATGTCCAGGTGATGTCATCACCGTCCAAGCCAATGAAACCGGTGTACACGTCCTGCGGAGACAGGACAACGTTAAAGTCCAGGGCATCCATCGAGTCAACAGCGCGACGGAAGCGGAACTTCAGCACCTGGGTCTGATCGGAAGTGTTGATGATGTTAACACCGGTGGCATAACCATCCATCACGGTGTAGTAGGGGACGATTGCCAGGTCACCGAGTTCGGTTTCTGAGGCAACAGTCGCTTGGGCGCTTACCGCGCCCGCGTAGCCAGCGGAGGCCGCAGCAACTGCTGCTGCCAGGCCAAGAGGCTTAAAGTTTACGTTCATAAGGAGACTCCTAATATTTAGTCTTTTTTACAACAATTTAACACGTTGCTAGCGCTATTATTGCCAGCTGCAGCCAGCTGTCAACCTACAAAACAGCTAATAGTTGGCACCAAACCACCACTCACCGTCGACAAGGATCCACCTCTCGTGCAGTTCGCGGGGCATCGCACCTAACGCTTTAGCCGCTGCAGAGGTTTGTTTGGTTGGCTTGGACATGACCCGAACCACCACACTCGCTACAGCTGCAGAGGGATCATAGTGAGTTACCTCAATCCCTGTCAACTCCCAGTTCGCCGTATAGGAAAACTTTTTGACATACAGTTGCTTAGGGAAAACTTCTCTGTAAGCAGGCGAACTGTACTCCCAGGCCTTGCCCCAGTCGTGGGCAATGCGCGCCTGCCAGCGCGCCTCAACCCGTGCTTCCAGGGTCGCGATCTGCTCAGGCGTCAGCTCAGCGCGTTCGGCACAGCCCCCCAGCCAGAGACCGACAACCACCAGCACAGACCCGTATACGATACGTAACATACTGTTTTTGTTAACCATTTGAGAAAAGAGGGCGCGATTATACGCGAATATTCCGCCGCTGTGTATGACTCTGGGGGTCACGCCAGGCCGACGGCGAATTTGTGCAGAGCAGACCACCGTGGGCGAAGCGTGCGGCACCCGCCGTCCGCTGGAATGAGCACGCTGCCACCATCCGATGCATTACCGGCTTTGTGCGCCTGCGGGTCGCGCAACTCACGGTTCGTGAAAAGTACCATTTACCGATAAACGGCGCCAATCACAGATTGCCAGGGTCAATAAGCTCCAAATTACGAATCCGGGCTCGCATCTCTTTACTGACGTCCCTCAATTCGGACTCGTTGTACAGCGCCCGCGGGGTAATGATGACCAGCAACTCGGTACGGTTTGAGGTGTCAGAGTCCGTACCAAAAAGAGACCCAATGACCGGGATATTGTGCAGCCAGGGCACCCCCTGGGAGGCGGTGCTGGCATTCTCGCGGATCAAGCCCCCCAGCACGACAGATTCATTGGAGCGGACCGCGACCCGACTCTCGATATTTCTCTCGAGAAAGGCACGCTGACCGGTGGCAGCGTCGATTTCACCGACATCGGTCACCGACTGCATCACATCCATGGTCACCAGACCACCCGCGTTCACCGAGGGCCTTACCTCCAGCTTCACCCCGGTGTCGCGATAGCTGATCGACTGGGTGACCCGTCCGGAGTCACTGGCCAGTGATTCCGTTTGCGAATCAATAATAGGCACCTGATTACCCACATGAATGTACGCCGAGTGATTGTCGAGCACCATGACCGAGGGTGAGGAAATGATATTCAGCAGGCTTTCCTTGGCCAGTGCATTCAATACCGCACTGACGTCGCCAATGGAGTTCGTCACCGTATAGGAGAACCCGGGCGCAATGGATGCCGGAGCGGTCGCGTCAGCGACACTGGAAAGGAAACCCTCTCCACTGTAATCACTGCCGAGCCCGTTCTTGAATGTCCACTCCAGTCCATAATTGAGCTCGTCGGTCAGGCTTACCTCCATGATGCTGGCTTCGATAATCACCTGTGTCGCCACAACATCGAGTTGGTCAAGGGCGGACTCGATCAACCTGTACTGCATTGCCGTGGCGTATATCATCAGCGCATTGTTATCGTCATCTGCAACCACCCTCACATCGGCAACCGCGTCTCGACCGCCAGACATACCCTCGACGGTCATGTTGGTAACGGTCGAGCCCGACGACTGCCGCCTGTTACCAAATGAACCGCCAGCGGAAGAACCCACCGTTTCCGGCGACATACCCGGCGCAACACCGGCCTCATCGCCCGGACCTCGGTCGCCGTACTGGCCGCCACCGGCCTGGCCCGAGTAAATGCTGTTGATCAGCTTTGCCAGCCGGCTGGCCGTTGTATTCTGTACCGGGTAAACATAAAGACGCTGATCGTACTCGGTGTAATGGGCGGCATCGAGGCGCTCAATCCACTCCTGAACGCTATCCAGGTAGTGAGCGCGCGGCGTCACGATCAGGATACTGTTCAGGCGTTCGACTGGCACTACCCGAATCATGTCCTTCAGGCTACCTCCACCCTCCTGGGTGTTCATCATCGCCTCCAGAGCCAGCGAGACTTCTTCAACGCTGCTGTTCTCGAGCGGAAATAGCCCCACCGACATGCCGGCCAATTGGTCCACATCGAAGGTCGAGACAATATCCAACCAGCCATCCAGCTGGGTCCGGGTACCGGCCAGCATCAGCAGGTTGCGCGACTTGTCGACCCGGACGAAAGCAGACTCATCCGCTACCGGCTTGAGAATTTCCGCCATGTTGGCCGCACTGATGTAATGCAAGGGCACAATGACGGTCGAATACCCTGCCGCGGTGTCTCTGGGGTTATTCAACCGGGGTGCCAGCTTGGTGCCGCGATTACTGCCGGTCACCAGATAACGGCCATCGGCGCCGCGGATCATGATGGTATTGTTGGCCTTGAGCAACGACTCGAGCACGTTGAGCAACTGGTCGCGTGGAATCGGGGTCCGGGTGCGCAGGGTGACCTGGCCCTGAACCGGGTGATCCACCACGTAGTCCAACTTGAGAATATCCCCCATGATGGCGTGAGTCACCTCACTCAAGGGCGCTTGCTCGAAATTCAGGCTTACATCGTCACCGATGAAACGGATTGGCTCCTGCTGCTCGGGCATCTTCACATGCCGGTCAGTACCCTTGTAGACCACTGCCTGCTGAGTGCCCTTTTCATCCTTCTCATCCAATGCGGTGATCGCCAATTCGGAGGCCGACGAGGCCAGGCTGGCTTCTGCTTCTGCCGGGGACTCGCCCGACGCGACATCCATGGATGTCGTGCCACTGATGGTGGTACAACTGCTAACCAGCAGCAGTGGCGCAATTGCAGCGATAAATCTCGAAGTTTTCATTCCTGTCGGCCTGTTCATATCGTTTTGATTTAAGTCTTATTGCTGGGAGCGCGCCTTCCCAGGGTCAGGGTGTCGTTGCTCTTTTTTTGCGTAGCACCAGGTTGGCTTTTTGCTTTCCTGGCCTCCCCTGCAGAGCCATCAGACCCAGCGGGAGCTGCTTCATCACCAGACTGTGGCTTCTCAATAGCGCCCTGCCTCAACACCAGACTGGCCTTGCGATCACCCGTGCTTAACAGTGCCTCAGTAGGCTCTACCGATTGCAGCTCCCAGCCGTTGACTTCCTCACCGACCATCACCCGGCGCTTCTTGCCCTTGGCCAGCACAATAATACCAGCGGCGTCACCGCTACCGAACACGCCGGTGAGTTTTACCCCATCGATCTTGCCTGGCTTCTGTTCTTCCGATGAGTCCGCCTGAGCTTGCGCCACCGATTCCGCCTCGGACATTGCTTCCAATGGTCTTCTGCCTGGCCAGAACAGCGGGCGGGCGGCTATCTGGGCCCGCATCTCCGGGTCAATTTGCTCACTGATCCCCAACTGGATTACTTGCAGGGATTTTGCCCGCGGTTGCACCGGGTCGGGTACAAAGGGAAACAGCGACCTGAAACCACCCCAGAGGAACTGTACGATGAGCAGCAGAACGACAGCGATTAAAACCAGCTCTACGCGCCGCTCGGCACGCAGCGGATTTTCCAGATTGCGGTAGCGATGGCCCAGGTTCATATTACCGACCTCAGAGACAACAACTTGAGGGAAGCTGTTGCGTCCTGCACTGCAGCTTCGCCCTGGCGAGCGCGCTGGCGAGTGGGCCAGATGTCCAGCGACTCTACGATAACCAGCGGCGCGAATTCAGCAAGCTGCACCAGAGCCCGGTCCAGGCTGGCAACATCACCGGCAACGGTCAATTTTACACCGATGTAATCAAACTTCTCTTCCTCCCGCACCGGCATGACCTGGCTGTTACTCACCGTGAGGCCAGCATCTTCCAGCAACTGGCGCACTTCCGACTGCATGGCAGCAGCCACCGAGGTTCTCTCTGCTGTTGCAGGATAAACCAGCCGCGCATTCTGTTGCTGTACCAGACCAGAGGATTCACGCAGCTGCTGCTCGACCTGCTGAATACCTTTCAGGCGGGCGATTTTTGGGCCTAGCCTGTCAACATCGGCAGCATATTCCACCCGGAGCCCCCAGGCGCCGAACAGTACATTGAGGTAGAGCAAGACGGGCAGCACCAGGGTGGCGCCACAAATGGCAGCGCTTCGGGGGTGAGCTTTTGCCCAGGCGATCATATGGCAGCCCCTTTCAGCTGGATTTTCAGGTGAAACTGTTCGAGGTTGGTACCGGGTATCTTGCGTATCGCACTGGCGGCCGTCACCGCAGCGTACTCGGTTTGTTTGGTCAGCAACTGCATCACACCAGCGGCATCGGCCGCACGGCCGCGCAGGTCTATCTCCTGGCCATTCACGGCGAGTCTTTCCACGTAAGCATCGTCCGCCAAAAGCTGACTGAGCCTGGCCAGCTCGAGGTGCGGGCTGGGATAGCGGCGACTCACTTGTTCAACCGCCCCGGTCATTTCATTGGCAGCATTGAGCGCATTACGCATTCGCGTCGCCTGTTGCGCTTCCCGCTCGGCAACTACGGCTATTGCCTCCAGATTTTCCAGCTCCAATTTTTTGAAACCCGCGCCACTAGCGGCTACCAGCAGCAGGACAAGGGCCGCCGCGCCCAGCATCGTAGCGACCTTGAACAGGCGGCGACGATAGCAATCTTCCCTTCGATGCTCACCGAAGCCACGGACGACGATCATCCTGTCTTCGACTTCGACCCAGGCCTCCTGGGCCTGGGCGTCGTGACTGCCGTACTCATGGCCGATATAGGTCATCGCCGAGCTCAGGGATACGATGACCAGAATGAGATGCAGGAACTGCTCATCCCGGGTGACCAGGGTCCAGCCATAACCGGTGTCGGCGGCGGCAAAGGGACTGCTGGAATTTACCTCTAATGCGAGCACGCTTTCCAGGTCTGCTTCAACCGCGGCCGGCAGCCGTAACGTTCTGGTTAGCACCAGTTCGTCAGGCAAAACTACCGCAACACAGCTGGTTTCCACGTCACTACAGGGCTGGCCCGCCTGGTAACAACTCACGCCAGAGGGAGAACGGAGGCTTACCGGTTCGTCGAGATGAGAGCGTACCGGCGAATCGTATGCCCACAAAAGCTCTCGCCAGGCAGCCTTAAAGTGCTTGCCAACGTTGCGCATATCATAGCCGAACAGCTCCCAGTTCTGACCCGACTCAAACATTCAAGGCCCTCTCCATTATTCGTTATGTGGCCACGACTCGCGGGGCCTCTGTCCGCACCACGCGCCATGGCAGGCTGGAATCGCCGCCTGACTCTCGCCGCAGCCACCGGCGACGCAGCCAGGTTCTACCGCCGTATTCGACATAGGCGTCGGCGCGAAACGCTCCGGTGTTGGTAGCGCGCCTGGTGACTCGACTACCTCCAGCCTGAGACATGGCTTCCCGGCGCCTGCCAATAGAATCCGACTGCTCTGGGTTGAGCGCTGTCAACACTTCCATCATATCACCGGGAGAGGCACTCCAGTTCATGCTACCCGAGGTCCAGCTGCCGACAGCGACATAGTCACGAATGCCATCCAGCAAGGCACGACTGACACCGTCGACCCGCAGTACGTCTTCCAGAGAATAAAATGTTCGCGAGCCTGCCCTCGAGAACCTTCGTTCCTGTTGCGCCCCCTGATTGAGGCGCCACTTTACCACATTGTCTGCTACGATTTTCGCCTCCCCGGTCTCCAGCCCTCCCGCAAAACTGAACAGCGCAGCCATGACCTGCTCAGAGGCTTTATTGAGATCAACGAAGCCAGAAGCCGGGGCGATTTGAACTCTCACCTCGAGCTCTCCAAGGCGATGCCGGGTGTCAGAAATCATCGGGCCCTGCCCGCTGGATTCAAAACCCTGGTCACGCTCCATCATGGCAAGGTAAATAGCCCCGTCTCCAGCTGCGATTGCCTTTGCTCGCGCCAGGTGGATCTGGGTTGTACGGGTATCGATTCTGGCGTGGGCGACAATACCGGCAACCAGCAGCGACATGCCTGCGATAAACCAGACCACGATGGCCAGAGCCACCCCGCGCTGGGCAACCATCAACGCTGTACCTGCATGATCAGGTCGGGCCAGAATCTTCCCGAGGACTTGATTTGCAGCCGCAACAGGGCTGGCGCAGTCGCGCTCTCTTTCCGGTCCTGCTGCCAGTCCAGCCAATACTGTTCCCTGACAGCGACAGAGAATTCCTGTATCTCACTGACCAGGGTTCTGGCCGGGGCCTGGGCCCAGAGCTCCGCATCTGGCCTCGCTGTGCTGGGCTCCAGCCAGCGCAGCACGAGTTGATCGCCCTCCTTCGCAATACGAACAACGTGCGCCCCGCCATAAGCCTCGCCAAACAGTATGTTGGTTTTCCACTCCACGGCACCCTCTGAAAGACGGAAGTAGGTCGCTTCACGAGCGCCGCCGCCCATGGTCAAACCGCCCTTGCCACCCACTATCGTGGACTCCATCAAATCACGCAAAAACTCGCTGACGGTGCGAATCTCATCCACCCTGGAAGTCGCCCGCTCGATGGAGACCTGGGTGTTCCCCAGCGTTCGCATCCCGGTCACTGTTGCCAGCAACACCATGGTGAGAATAGTGAGGGCCACCATGACCTCCACCAGGGTGAAGCCGCGTTCGTTGCTAGCGGCGTTCACGAGAGTAGGCCTCCACCACGGAATTCAGGACGATTTCCCGTCGCTTGCTGCCATCAAACCAGGCGACCCCCACCTCGATGTCGTGCAACTGGGCCCGGCCCATGCCGCTGCGGCGCAAATCGCGGGGCTGTGATTCCACCCGCCACTGGTAACCTGCCGCCGTTTCACCGGTCGCATTCACGCCCTGCTGGGGTACCATCGCGTTGTCCGCCAGCAGCGATCGGGCCAGCTCCACCCCATAGGCGTAACGCTCCGAGGTACGCACGTTGCGCGTTGCACCGCTGGCCGCCTGGTAAAGCGAGCCCAGCGCCAACGCCAGTATGGAGATGGCTACCAACATCTCCAGCAATGAAAATCCGCACTGGCGACTAGTTGGCGTCATAGCTACTCTGGGATACTCCGCCCATTAACCAGTCCACCGATATGCGCACACCCCGCCCGGTGGGAGTCGCGATATCCACGTCACCCCCGGTGGAACTCCCTTCCGGATAAAAGCGGATAACGCCGAGATTTTCGCGATTGACCTCTTCTGCCGTGGTAACAGTCAACTGGAACCCTTCCGGGAGCTGCTGGATATCGTCAGCAAAACTTACCTGCCGGCGCCCGGGATCGAACGCCACGTCCTGCGCCCTGCCCTGGTCCACCGCCCGGTGCCGGGCATCGGCCAGCGTGGTCAGCACGTCGCGCACGGCCTGGCGATACTGCATGGATTCATACATACGAATGGAACCGGGAACGGCCACGGCCATCAACAGCCCGACGATGGCGAGAGCGACCATCATCTCCACCAGGGTAAAGGCGAGCTGCCCCCGTCTGGAAAAACTGGGTTGGAGGGCAGTCATGGGGGGGGTGACGTTGACGCGACGGGACGCGTTACTTCCAGTTCCCGACGTCGGCGTCCTCGCCCTCGCCACCGGGAGAACCATTGGCGCCGTAGGAAAAGATATCCACTTCCGCGTGTTCTCCGGGATACTTGTAATTGTACTCGCGGTTCCACGGATCCAGCGGCACGTCAGACTTGAGATAGGGGCCGTTCCAGCCGCTGGCATTGCCGGGTTTTTTCACCAGCGACTCCAGTCCTTCCGAGGTGGAAGGGAAACGACCCACATCCAGCTTGTACATTTCCAGTGCCTGCTCCAGGTCCTTGATCTGGATACCTGCGGTCTTGGTCTTGGCGCCGCCGAGCTGGTTCAGCACCTGCGGACCCACCAGGCTCATCAACAGGCCGAGAATGGCCAGCACCACCAGCAGTTCCATCAGGGTGAAGCCTCGTTGGCGTTGACTGCGATTTGCTTGGTGACGGCTCATTGGTTTCATTCCTATTTCTCTGGAGATTGGCGAATCAGCCCATCTCCTGGTTTTGTTCTTCCTGTAGCCTGCCACGACAAAGACGCGACGGACTTCCCCTCCTGGTTTTCCGGCATCAAACCGCCAGGTTGTTTACCGACAGAATCCCCATCAGGATGGCAATAATGATTACCGCAATAATCGCCCCCATGGTCAGGATCAGTACCGGCTCCAGCAACGACAGGCCGCGCTTGACGCCCGACTGCACGTGATCATCAAAGACCTTTGCCAGCTCCAGCAACATCCTGTCAAGACTGCCGGATTCTTCGCCCACCCGCACCATCTGTATCACCATGGGAGTGAACATACCGGTTTCCTCCAACGCCACCGACATCCGCTTGCCGGACTTTACTGCCGGCGGCAGTACCTGCAGGGAATCACGGATCACCCTGTTGTCAACAGTACCGATGGCAATTGATATCGCCTTCAACAGAGACACCCCGTTACCCACCAGAGTTCCCGTAGTCCGGGCAAATTTTGACACTTCAAATTCGAAGATAATTCCGCCGGCCAGCGGTAAACGGAGCATGCGCCTGTCAATCGCCGCCCTTCCTTCCTCCGTTGCCGACCAGTTGCGGAACGCTATGCCACCGCCAATCAACACTATCGCCAGCAACCAGCCCCAGGACTTGATGAAGTCGGCACCGCCGAGCACCATCCGGGTCAACCCTGGCAGGGCATCGCCCATATCTTCGAACAGGCTCTCGAACTGGGGCACCACAAAGCCCAGCATCAACACAATGGAAAGCACCGCCACCACCAGCAGGATGGCCGGGTAGATCAGTGCCGAAACCACGTTGTCACGATTGGCCTTGGCGTTCTCGAGGTACTCGACCAGCCGGTCCAGTACTTCCGAGAGCTGGCCACTGGCCTCCCCCGAGCGCACCATGCTGATATAGAAAGACCCGAAAATCTCTTCGTGGGGCAGCATGGCAGAGGACAGCGGCTTGCCGCCTTTTACCGCCTTGAGCAATTCATTGAGCAGCAATTGCATCTGCGGCTGGACCGCCATATCAATCAGCACTTTCAGCGCCCGGTCCAGGGGCAGTCCGGCACGCAACAGCACCGCCAGTTCCGAGGTCATGGACAGCACATCCTGGCGACCGGGAGGTTTGCCCCGGGACTTCTCCGTTTCGGCCAGGTCACCGCCCCGCTCCAGCTTCAGCAGTGTCAGGCCCTGGGAACGCAACTGGCGGGTGGCGAGTTCCTGCCCGTCGGCCTCGATAACTCCCTGCCGGGCTTTACCGTCCCGACCGACCGCCTTGTAGGTGAACGAGGCCATACGTCAGGCGGTCACCGGCTGTGCCGGGGCAAGGTCCCCGGCCTCGGGTGTCGCTCCGGTCTCGCTCTGGTCCTGGGTCACCCGCAACACTTCTTCCATCGACGTCAGGCCCGCCGCAACCTTGCGCAGTCCGTCCTCATAGAGTGTGACCATACCCTGTCGCCGGGCAGCCGCATGCAGCACAGTGGCATCGGCGCCGCTCATAATGACCCGATGCATTTCATCATCCAGCGGAAACAGTTCATGAATCGAGGTGCGGCCGCTATACCCGGTGTCCATGCACTCAGAGCATCCCACCGCGCGGTAGACCTCACGCTGCCCGGAGGCCAGGTAAGCGGCAATGCCGGACTGGGCGATGGCCTCGTCGGAAAGGCTCACGGTTTCCTTGCAGGAACCGCACAATCTGCGCACCAGGCGCTGGGCGAGCACCCCGTTCACCGCCGATGTAATGAGGTAGCGCTCCACTCCCATATCCTCAAGACGGGTAATGGCGCCGGCGGCGGTGTTGGTATGCAGGGTCGAGAGCACCAGGTGACCGGTCAGTGCCGACTGCACCCCGATCTGGGCAGTCTCGGTGTCGCGCATCTCACCAATCATGATGATGTCCGGGTCCTGGCGCAGAATGGAGCGCAGGGCGCGGGCAAAGGTCAGTTCAATCTGGGGCTGCACCTGGATCTGGTTCACGCCCTGCAACTGATACTCCACCGGATCTTCAACGGTGATGATTTTCAGCGAATCCGAATCCAGCGAGGCCAGCGAGGCATAAAGTGTGGTGGTCTTACCGGAGCCGGTGGGGCCGGTTACCAGCAAAACACCGTGGGGCCGGCTCAGCAATTCCTGGTAACGCTTCAAGGTGTCCTCGCTGAACCCCATGTCCGGCAGGCTCAGGCGGATACTCTCCCGGTCCAGCACCCGCATAACAATGCTCTCACCGTGCACCGTGGGTATTGTCGATACCCGCAAGTCCAGTTCGTGTCCCTTGACCCGGGTCATGATGCGGCCATCCTGTGGCAGCCGCTGCTCGGCAATATTCATCTGCGAGAGCAGTTTTATACGGGAGGCGATGGCGGGCGCGAGGCTTGGCGCCGGGGCATCCGGATGCTCCTGCAATACGCCGTCCACCCGGTAGCGCAGGTGCAGCCCATCCTCAAAGGGCTCGATGTGAATGTCCGAGGCCGACATATCCACAGCGCGGTGGATAATCTGGTTTACCAGACGAATGACCGGCGCCTCGCTCGCCAGATCCCTGAGGTGCTCGATGAATTCATCGTCGCTCTGGCCGGCAAACTGGTCGTTCAGCTCGTCCTCTTCGTCGCCCGAATCGGCTTGCAGATACTGCTGGAATGCGCGGTTGATATCCGACTCAAGACCCAGCACGATCTCCACCGGCTTTTCCAGCGCCATGCCCAGAGCCTTGCTGAGGAAAGGATCTTGGGGAACGGCGGCAGCGAATTTCACCCGTTCTTCTGACCGGGCGACGGGCACTACCGCATTGGAAAACAGGAAATCCTCAGCCACCTCGTCGAGCCGGATCACCTCTTCCGGGTAGTCCGCCGCCGCCAACAGGGGAATGCCCAGCTGCCGGCTCAGCACCTCGGCAAAATCCAGCTCGGATACCAGGCCCAGCTTTACCAGCACCTGGCCGAACATCTCGCCCATCTCGCTCTGGGCCAGCAGCGTGCGCTCGACATCCCGTTCCGAGACCTTGCCCTGTTCTACCAGCAGTTCGCCGATTTTTTTCATCGCCCACCTGTGCCACTGCACAAAATTCAACCGCGTTTCAATAACATACGCGGCAAAGTCCGCGCCATTGTAGCACTGCTAGGACAGAAAATGAGCGTGAAAGTTGCGGCCCCGAGACCGGCCCGGGGCAATTGAATCAGGTGAGCGTGGTTACGCTGTGGTGATCATGCGACTTCAAAAAGTCCCGCGGCGCCCATACCGCCGCCGATACACATGGTAACCACCACCAGTTTTGCCCCCCGGCGTCTGCCTTCCAGCAGGGCGTGCCCCACCATGCGAGCGCCGCTCATGCCGAAGGGATGACCGATGGAAATGGAGCCACCGTTGACATTGAGCTTTTCATTATCAATACCCAGTTCGTCGCGACAGTGAATGACCTGGCAGGCAAACGCTTCATTGAGTTCCCACAAATCGATATCGGCTACCGACAGGCCGTGGCGCTCGAGCAGCTTCGGTACCGCAAAAACGGGACCTATTCCCATTTCGTCTGACTTGCAGCCGGCAACCGCCAGACCGCGATAGATTCCCAGCGGAGACAGTCCCTTGCGAGAGGCCAGCGCCGCGTCCATCACCACACAGGCTGAGGCGCCGTCCGACAGCTGTGAGGAATTGCCGGCAGTGATGAATCTGCCCTGCTTCACCCACTGTCCATCCTTGAACACCGGCTCCAGCCCGGCCAGGCTTTCCAGGGTTGTAGACGGGCGATTACAGTCGTCGCGATCCACCACCGCATCCTCGTAACTGGTTTCCTTTGTCTCCCGGTTGAACACGGCCCTGACGGTGTTCATGGGCACAATCTCGTCGTCAAAGAGGCCCGCGTCCTGGGCTGCGGCGGTCCGCTGCTGGCTTTGCAGGGAGTAGATGTCCTGGGCCTCGCGGCTGATGCCGTAGCGCTCGGAGACGACCTCGGCCGTCTCCAGCATGGGCATGTAGGCGGTCTCATCGATTGCCGTTACCGTTTTGGACACATTGCGGTAGGCATTCTTGTGCTTGGTCTGCACCAGGGAGATGGACTCCACGCCACCGGCTACGGCGATATCGTATTCATTGCACATGATGCTTTTTGCCGCCGTGGCGATAGACATCAGCCCGGAGGAGCACTGCCGCTCGATGGACATGCCTGCAACGCTGTCCGGCAGGCCGCCGGCTATGCCACTGAGCCGGCCAATGTTGTAGGCCTGGGTGCCCTGCTGGGCGGCCGCCCCGAAAATACAATCATCCACTTCGGCCGGGTCGATTCCCGCCCGTTCCACCGCGGCCCTAACCACGTGACCGCCCATGGCCGGGGCCTCGGTGTCGTTGAAACCACCGCGGAAGGACTTGGCCAGACCGGTTCTGGCGGTGGATACAATCACTGCTTCTCTCATGGTTTATCTCCGCTGAAAAAGGGGGGTTGGGTTCAGGCGCGCTGACTGGAACAGGATACGATCTCGCCGGTCATGTAGCTGGAATAGTCAGAGGCCAGGAACATCATCACGTTGGCGACCTCCCAGGCTTGGGCCGCACGCCCGTAGGCTTCCTTCGCTTCGAGCTCCGCCAGTAACTCCTCCGAGGCCGACTTGCGCAACATGGGATGCAACACAATGGAAGGGGACACCGCATTAATACGCACATTGAACGCGGCCGCCTCCATCGCAGCGCAGCGGGTCAGCGCCATCACCCCTGCCTTGGCCGCCGCATAGTGACACTGCTCCTGCTGGGCCCGCCAGCCGAGCACCGAGGCATTGTTGACAATGACACCGCCGTTGCCGCGGGCCTTCATGACTTTCATCATGTAGCGGGTCATGCGCATGGTGCCGTTGAGCGTCACATCGATCACCTTGTTCCACTCGTCGTCTTCCATCTCGATCAGCGGCCGGGAGGTGCCGAGGCCCGCGTTATTGATCAGCACATCGACACCGTCCAGGCGCTCTTCGGCAAAATCCACCAGCGCCTGCACGTCGGCTTCGACGGCCACATTTGCGATCTTCCCGTAGACAGCCTGCAGGCCGGTGTCTGCTTTCAGTTTATCTACCGCCGCTTCCAGCCGACCCGGATGGATGTCACTGAGGACAATGGCCCGGGCGCCCTCCTCGGCTGCCCGGGTCGCCGCAGAAAACCCGATCCCGGCGCCCGCTGCGGCCGTGATCAGCGCAGACTTGCCCTTGAGCAGCCCGTGGCCGGGTACGTATTCAGGTGTCTTTAAATCCATCTCGTTACCTCTACTTGAGCGCCGGGCGCGGTTCCTTGGGCATGCCCAGGCCGCGCTCGGCAATAATGTTGCGCTGAATCTGGTTGGTGCCGCCGTAAATCGTGTCGGAGCGAACGAACAGGTACATCGCCTGCAGGCGGCTCAATTCGTAGGGCGCACCCTCGAGAATCTCACACTCGGGGCCCATCACGTCCATGGCGAGCTCGCCGAGACTGCGATGCCAACTGGCCCAGAACAACTTGTAAATCAGGGCTTCCTTCTGCAACGAGCCGTCGCTCACACTGTGGCCGGAGAGCATACGCATGGCGTTGTAGCGCATGATTTTCAACTCGGCATGGGCGCGCGCTATGCGCTGGCGGATGTCGGAAATATCGGCCGCGCCATTTTCCCGGGCCAGTGCCACGATGTCGTCCAACTCGTTCTGGAACTGCATCTGCTGCCCCAGGGTGGAGACACCGCGTTCAAATCCCAGCAGACCCATGGCGACTTTCCAGCCATCGCCCGGCGCACCGACGATATCCCCGGCATCACATTCCGCGTCATCGAAAAACACCTCGTTGAACTCCGAGGTGCCGGTGATCTGCTCAATCGGCCTGATTTCAATCCCGGGCTGGTCCATCTTCACCAGGAAGAAACCCAGGCCCCTGTGGGCGACAGACTCCGGGTCGGTGCGGGCGATAACAAAGCAATAGTCGGATTCGTGCGCCAGCGAGGTCCAGACTTTCTGGCCGTTGAGCACCCATTTACCCCTCACCTCATCAAAACGCGCCTTGGTTTTGACGTTGGCCAGGTCGGAGCCGGCTCCGGGCTCGGAGTATCCCTGACACCACAGTTCGGTGCCGGCGACGATCCCGGGCAGGTATTTCTGCTTCTGGGCCTCGGTGCCGAAAGCGATAATGGTCGGCCCCGCCAGGCCTTCGCCGATGTGCCCTACCCGTCCCGGTGCGCCGGCACGGGCATACTCTTCGAAGAAGATCACCTGCTGCTCGATAGAGCAGCCTTTACCGCCATACTCTTTCGGCCACCCCACGCAGGTCCAGCCACCCTCGGCGAGCTTCTGCTCCCAGACCTTCCGTTCCTCCGGGTAGGTATGCTCATCACCGGGGCCACCCCGGTACCTGAGCCTGGCAAACTCGCCCTTGAGGTTATCCTGCAGCCACCCCGCAACCTCGGCCCGGAACTGCTCGTCCTCTGCGCTGAAACTCAATTTCATGATGACCTCCCCTGGTCCAGCAGCGTTACGGCGAGCCGCTCCCGATGCGAGGATCCATCGCCCAACAAGTGCTCCGACGACTTGGCCCGCTTGAAGTAGAGGTGAACGTCGTATTCCCAGGTGAAGCCCACGCCGCCAAACAACTGCAGGGCCTCTCCCGCCACCGCAAAGTAAGCGTCGGAGCAATAGGATTTGGCCACGCTGGCGGCCTCCGGCAATTCTGCGCCCAGTTCACCGCCCCGCAGTGCCTCATCGGCGACACAGGCAGCGTAATAAACGGCCGAGCGGGCCACCTCGGTTTTCAACATCATATCCGCAGCCTTGTGCTTGACTGCCTGAAAACTGGCGATGGGACGATTGAACTGGACCCGTTCAGTGGTGTATTCCACCGTCATGTCCAGTAGCTGCTGGCAGCCCCCCACCTGTTCCGCGGCCAGGGCAATCGCCGCCAGGTCAAGCACCTTGCCCAACGCCGGCCAGGCCTGGCCACACGCTCCCATCAGGCTGGTGCCATCCAGTCGAACATTATCAAGGGTCACCGCCGCCTGTTTTCGCGCCTGGTCCAGAGTGGGCAACCACCGGCGCCTCACGCCGGCGGTTTGTGCGGGCACCAGGAACAGGCTGATGCCCTGCTCGCCACTGCTACCTTCCTCGCGGGCAGCAACAACCAGCAGTCCCGCGGTATGTCCGTCGATCACATAACGATAGTCGCCGTTGAGTACGAATTCATCGCCCTCACGGCGGAAGCTGGCGGTAATGCTGTCTGCGGCCCAGGAGCGGCTGCCGCCATTGAACGCCAGCGTGGCGGTGACTTGACCGGCGCCAAGTTCGCCCAGCCAGCGGGTCTTCTGATCTTCATTCCCCGCCACCAGCAGGGCATTGGTCGCCAGACAGACCGTGGAGAAATACGGTGAACACAGCAGGTAGCGCCCCATCTGTTCCATCATGGCAACCAGTTCAACATAGCCCAGACCCAGGCCGCCGTAGGCCTCCGGAATATGGATTGCCTGCCAGTACATCTCGTCGCAGATCCGCCGCCACAGGGCGCTGTCATAGCCCGACTCGGTCGCCATCGCACGACGCACCGCCTCACTGCTGGAGACCTCCGCCAGGAACGCCGCCGCCGTATCGCGGATCATTTCCTGCTCTTCGGTAAAGGCAAAGTCCATGTCTCAGGTACCCCAGACCTTCTGCGCCGGAACCTCTTTTTCCAGCAGTACGGCCATGGCCTCGCCGATTTCCGCCGGCGCCCAGGCGGCGCCACGATCAACCCCGTCGGTGGTGCGCCAGCCGTCGCAAATACAAATCCGCCCGCCTTCCGCCTCAAACACCCGGCCGCTGACATGCGCCGCCTCCGGGCTGGCCAGCCAGGCCAGCAGATTGGACACATTCTCCGGCGCGAAATGGTCGAAGCCGCCGTCCTCGGGCTTCTTCATCCGCTCGGCCATTTCCGGCACGGCGGTGGTCATTCCGGTCCGGGCCGAAGGCGCCACCGCGTTAGCGGTTATGCCGTAACGGGCCAACTCGGCCGCCTGGTTCAGCGTTAACGCGGCAATGCCCGCCTTGGCGGCGGCATAGTTTGACTGGCCGATGGAACCCTGCAGGCCCGCGCCCGAGGTGGTGTTGATGATGCGCGCATCCACCGCCTTGCCTTCCTTCGCCTGGCCGCGCCAATAGTGCACGGCGTGGGAACTGATGCAGAAGTGACCCTTCAGGTGCACTGACATGATCGCGTCCCACTCGGCCTCGGTCATGGAGGCAAACATCCGGTCGCGATTGATCCCCGCGTTATTGAGGACGATGTGCAAATCACCGAAGCTGTCGATGGCCTGTTTGACCGCGTTAAGGCTGTCGTCGTAGTTGGTAATGTCGGAGCTGTTCACCACCGCCTTGCCACCGGCGGCCGTAATCTCGTCAACCACCGCCTGGGCAGCTTTGGTGTTGATGTCGTTGACGACCACCGCACAACCCTCGGCAGCGAACACCCGCGCGTGGGCGGCCCCGAGGCCACCGCCAGCGCCGGTGACAATTGCGACCCGCCCTTCCAGTATTCCTGTCATGGTATTTCCTCTTTAATCTTCGGCTCTAAGGGGCCGCCTCGGATGGCGAACCAAGGCTTCTGGACACGCCGTGAATACATCCATGTAGGCTCGGCTGTGGCATCCATGCCACAGACGGTCCAGCATCCTTGGTTCGCCCCCCGCGGCTCAGTTCAATTCATTACTCTCAGAGCCGTTCTATGATTGTCACGTTCGCCTGGCCGCCGCCTTCACACATGGTCTGCAGACCGTACCGTCCTCCGCTCCTTTCCAGTTCGTGCAGCAAGGTGGTCATCAGTTTGGTGCCGGTGGCACCCAGCGGATGGCCCAGCGCAATCGCCCCGCCGTTGACATTGGTTTTCGCGTGGTCGTAGCCGGTTTCCTTGAGCCAGGCCATGGGAACGGATGCGAAAGCTTCGTTAATTTCCACCAGATCGATATCGTCCAGGCTCATGCCGGCCCGCTTGAGTGCGTATTCGGTGGCGGGAATCGGCGCGGTCAGCATCCAGATCGGATCTTCAGCCCGCACGCTCATGTGGGCGATACGCGCGCGAGGCGTCAGGCCATAGCGCTTGAGCGCGTCTTCGGACACAATCAGCATGGCGGAGGAACCGTCGCTGGTCTGGCTCGAGACGGCGGCGGTGACCTTGTCACAACCGAACAGGAAGTCCAGTTCAGCCATTTTCTCCAGCGAGGTTTGACGGGCGGTTTCGTCCATCTCCAGTCCCTCGAGCGGCGCCACTTCGCGATCGAAGCGTCCCTCTGCTATCGCCCTCAGGGCGCGCGTGTGCGACTCCAGGGCAAATTTCTCCAGGTCTTCGCGGCTGAATCCCCACTTGTCTGCAATCATCTGTGCGGAGCGGAACTGGGTCGGTGGAGTGGCGCCGTAGCGCGCCACCCAGCCCTGGGAACCGCTGAAGGGATCAGAGAATCCCAGCGGTTCGGCGGCAGTCATGGCGGCCGAGATCGGTATCTGGGTCATGGTCTGTACACCACCGGCGATCACCACGTCATTAACGCCGGCCATGACCGCTTGCGCGGCAAAGTGCACTGACTGCTGGGAAGAACCGCACTGGCGGTCGATCGTGGTGCCGGGAACTTCGTCAGACAGGCCGGCCGCCAGCCAGCAGGTGCGGGCTATATCGCCCGCCAGCGGACCGATGGTATCAAGACAGCCGAAGATCACATCGTCGTATTCGTTGTCGGGTATGGGATTGCGATCCACCAGGGTCTTGATCACGTGGGCACCCAGGTCGGCGCCGTGAACATGGGCCAGGCTGCCCTTGCGGCGTCCGGTGGGTGAGCGTACTGCGTCTACGATATAGGCGTCTGCCATGGTTGCATTCCTCTTATTCAGGCAAAAGTTGCACCGGCACCGAGTGCCGCGTTGTCAGCGAAAATGTCGTCGGCCACCCGGCTCTTGTGAAAGCCGGCATCACCCCAGGTGTTAGCCAGGGCCCAGGCCTTTTTCATGAATATGTGCAGGTCGACTTCCCAGGTGTAACCCATGGCGCCGTGGACCTGGATACAGTTTTTGGCCGCGAGATTGGCCGCCTCGCAGGCCACCAGTTTGGCATGGGACACCGCCCGGCCAGAGCGCTCTCCACTGACAGCCAGTTCATAGGCTGCCCGGTAAACCGGGGCTTTGGCATATTCCAGCCGTACGGCCACATTGGCCATATGGTGTTTGACCGCCTGGAAAGCGCCAATCGCCTGGCCGAACTGCTGGCGCTCACTGGTGTATTGCACGGATATCTCCACCATCCGCTGGGCCAGGCCCAGGGCCTGTGCCGCAGACCCCAGCGCGCCCCGGTTCAGTGCTCTGGCGATCAGCGCCTGCGCATCGGCGGCCCGGGCCACCTCGGTAGCACCACTGCTAACGGTCACTGCATACAGTTTCCGGGACGGGTCCACAGATTCGTTATAACGCAGGTCAACCTGGTCCCGGCTGGCGGCGAACAGGCTGTCGCCCTGCTGTAACAACAACAGGTCAGCCACATGGGCATCCTCTACCAGCTGGTTTTCCTCTAATCCAACCACCACCAGAGCCTCGCCGCTGGCGATTTTAGGCAACCATTCGGCGGCCAGTGCGCCCCCCAGTTCTGCCAGCATGGGAACAGCCACCAGCACCGTGTGCACCAGCGGCTCGGGCAAGGCCACGTAACCGCATTCCTGTGCCAACAGCACAAAATCGACTTCGCTCATGCCAAGGCCACCGAACGCTTCCGGCACGGTCATGCCGGTGAGCCCCAACTCCGCCAGTTGTCCCCACAGTTCGGGATCGCGGCCGGTCCCCGATTCCCAGCACCTGCGAATGCGCTCGGGGGTCACTTCATTCACCAGAAAGTCACGCACGGACTCCTGGAACAGCAACTGGTCTTCAGTAAAGGTAAAATCCATGGCTCAGTCGTTCTCCTGTTTTTGCCACGATGGCTGCATGTGCGCTGATCGAGGAAGCACCCCGCGCAGGGAGGGAGCGTATAAGAACATACGTGACCGGCCGAGCAGGGAACTGACGAAGAGCTGGCTGACTACAAACATGCTGGTTAGCGCCGCGGCATGCCGAGCATGCGCTCGGCTATGATGTTGCGCTGCACCTCGTTGGTACCGGCATAGATTGGCCCGGACTGCGAGAACAGCCAGCCATCCAGCCAGTTACCCACCCCTTTGGCATCCGGAGCGTGGGGCAGCAGCTCTGCCCGGGCGCCGAGGATACTCATGGCAGTGGCGTGCATACTCTGGTCTAGCTCCGACCAGAAGATCTTGTTGGTGGACGACTCAGCGCCGATCTTGCCCCCCTTGTTCAAACGGCAAGCCGTCTGGTAGGTGGTGAGACAGTAGCTTTCGGCGTCCAGGTAGGACCGGATCACCGCGTCTTTCACCGCCGGATCGCGATCAGCGGAGGCGCGATTGTCGCGATAGAGTTCAACCAGTCGGCGGGCGGTTTCCTGGAAGCGCGCCGGCGAGCGCAACATCAGGCCGCGCTCGAAACCGGCGGTGGCCATGGCCACGCTCCAGCCCGCCCCCTCATCGCCGAGCCTGTTTTCCACCGCGACCTCGACGTTATCGAAAAATATTTCTGCGAAGCCGGGCAGCCCGTCCAGTTGCGGAATAGGTCGCACGGTAATGCCGGGGGAGTCCAGCGGCACCAGGATAAAGGTCAGGCCACGGTGCCGCTCCGAGTCCGGATCGGTGCGGAACATGCCGAAGCACCAGTCCGCCCAGACCGCGCGGGTGGACCAGGTCTTCTGGCCATTGATAATGTACTTGTCTCCTTCCAGCCTTGCGGTAGAGCGAATGGCCGCCATATCGGAACCGGCATTGGGTTCCGACCAGCCCTGGGCCCAGACCTCTTCCCCGTTGGCCATCTTCGGCAGAATGCGGGCCTTCTGTTCTTCCGTCCCATACTCCATGAGGGTGGGACCCAGCAGGAAGATACCGTTCTGGTTTACCCGCAGGGGAGCGCGCGCCCGGTAGTACTCCTCCTCAAATATCAGCCACTCGATCAGGTCGCAGCCGCGTCCACCGAGTTCCTCTGGCCAGGTCACCATTCCCCAGCGACCTTCGTTAAGGGTGGCCTCCCACTGCCGGTGCTGGGCAAAACCCTCGGCGGTATCGAAACTCTGCAGCGGTTCGGCCGGCACGTTGGCGGCCAGCCAGCTGCGCACTTGCTCGCGGAAGGCGTTTTGCTTGTCTGTGTATTCTAGATTCATTGGGATCCTTTCGACTTTTCAGACCTGTTCAAAGTCACTGGATCCCCGCCTGCGCGGGGATGACGGGTTCGACGGATGACGGATGACGGACATCATTCAAACTTCGCGTCGCGTTTTTCCACGAAGGCATCGCGGGACTCCTGGGAGTCGCCCATGGTGTAGGCCTCCAGGGTGAAACCCTGTTCCCAGCGATACTTGTCCTCGAGGTTGCCGTCCTCGATACCCGTCAGGGCCTCTTTCGCCAGTTTGACCATGGCGGGTGACTTCCCGGCGATCTTGCCGGCAATCTCGCGGGCCGCAGGCAACAGCGCTTCCTTTGGCACCACCCGCTCGACCGCACCCAGCCGATAGGCTTCCTGGGCATCGATAAACTCGCCGGTAAAGTACATGTAACGCACCTTCTGCACCGGGAACATGCGCTGCAGGTGGGCACCGCCACCCATGGCGCCGCGGTCTATTTCCGGCACACCAAAGCGGGCACAATCGGAGCAGATAATGATGTCGGCGGCCCCGGCCATACCGATGCCACCGCCCAGGACAAAACTGTGCAGGGCAACGATGACCGGCTTCGGGCTGCGGTGTATCGCGCGGAAGGTTTCGTAATTGCCCTTGTTGACATCGACGATCTTGCTGCCGTCGGCTGCCAGCTCCTTGATATCGACGCCAGCACAGAACCCCTTACCGGCGGCGGCGATAATAATGACCCGGACATCGTCGTTGACACCCAGGGTGTCTATCTCCTCGGCGATGGCGAACCAGCCGGCGCTGTCGAAGGCGTTCACCGGTGGATGGTCGAGTATCATCTCGGCGATGCCGTTTGCGACTGTGGTGTTGAAAGGCCTGGACATGGTGGACTCCTGGTTGCGTTCAGCCGGCACGGGCGGCCAGTTGGCGAAGGCGAGACTCAGCCTCGGCCACAATGGATTGAATGAGTTGTTCGCAGCTGAGCAGCTCATCGATGACGCCGGCCACCTGCCCTGAGGGCAACACACCATCCGCCGGCCGCCCCTCAACCATGGCCTTCTGGATGATCATCGGCGCATTGGCGGACATGATGGCCTGGGCCGCAGTGACGTCGTCGTCCTTGCTCATGGCCAGGGCCGACCTGAGCAGGGATGGCAGCGTAGCCCCGGTGTATTTGCGAAAGGCCAGGCCATTGCGCAGGGCGATCAGCAATTTGCGGAGTTTCCCCGCCTTTTCCAGCTCGGCGAGCAACTCGTTCATGATCATGCGCTGGGGCAGGCCATCCATCGCCGTCGAAACAATAATCTCGCCGGGATTCCTGCAGTCGATGTAACGCTGCAGGGTTTCCCGCGGCACCGGGCTCTCCTCGGTCATCAGGAAACGGGTGCCCATGGCAATCCCGTCGGCACCCCAGGCCAACGCGGCGGTAAGCCCGCGGCCATCCTTGAAACCGCCGGCAGCGACCACCGGCACCTTGTCCCCGACCGCGTCGATGACCTGGGGGATGAGTAACGTGGTCGGCACCGAGCCGGTGTGACCACCCCCTTCCCCACCCTGCACGGTGACCACGTCGGCACCCAGTTCCACCGCCTTGATCGCGTGCTTGGGCAGACCGACCGTGGGCATGCAGACCACTCCCGCATCTTTCAGCTTGCGGATAAATTCGGGGCCGGGAGAACGTGAGTAACTGACTGCCCGCACGCCGTGGCGGATCACCATATCAACGATGTCCGCCGCGTTGGGCTGGTACATGTGGAAGTTGACACCAAAGGGCTGGTCGGTCAGTTCCTTGACCCGGAGAATATCGCCCTCCATCTCCTCCGGCGGAATCGTTGCGCCGGCAAGGAAACCGAATCCTCCGGCGTTGCAGCTACCGGCGACCAGGTTAGGGTCGGCAACCCATCCCATGGCGGTCTGGACGATCGGGTAGCGGCATCCCAGCAACTCTGTCAGGCGCGTTTCCAGCATAGTCTGTCTCCGGCTCAGGCCGTGCGCACCCCGGGCGGGTTGTCCTTGATCTGCACTGCGCGCTGATTGTGGGGGTCGAGCGCGGCAATAATACCCAGCTGTTCCTGCGTCGGGGCCGATGTTTGCGGCACATCCGCCGGCACATGGACCGGATAACCGGTATTTTCCTGGACCTGCTCCACCGTCACCCCCGGATGCAGCGAGACCAGGCGGATCTGGTGATCGGGTCCACCGAAGTCCATGACACACAGGTCGGTGACCACCAGGCGGATATCGATGTCGTCCAGGCTGTGGCCCCTCGGCAGTCGTTCCGGGTTGTAGCCCACAGAGGAGACAAAGTCGCACTCCCCTTCCATGAACACCCGGGTATTGTGGCTGGGCACAAAAAAGCTGTTGGGGTGAGAGATGGAGTTACCCGGAAAGCCCCGGGCACCCAGCATCATCACCTTGGGCGCCTCGTAGCTGCCGCCCAGGGCGGACGTGTTGGTCTGGCCGTACCTGTCGATCTGGGTGGGGCCGAGCATCGCGTGACGCCTGCCACTCCAGACATTGTCAAAAATACGGGAGAAACCCATCCAGGACTCCGTGGCAGGGATGAAGTCGGCGGGCCGCTTGCCCAGCGGATTGGGCTCACTCAGCATCCAGGCCTCTGAATCCGTCATCATCAGGTCCGGGTTGGTGGTCTTCATGGCGAGGCTGGCGGCAAGGCGCGGAATCACGCCGATGCCGGTGGCAAGCACCTCGCCATCCGACTCAAAAGCCCTGCTCGCCGCTACTATGCAAAGTTCGGCGAGGCTGTATTCGGTTGCTGCTGTCATTGTCTCTCTCCTTCGCCGTTAGTAAGTGGGCAGCTCGATCGCGCGGATGGCATCGAGCCCGCCAACGCTTTGCTGGTAGGCCTCCTCCGAGTCCCCGAGGTACCTGTCCAGGTAGCCCTGGAACCCGGCCTCATCTTTTGCCGAGGCTGCATATGCCTTGAAGTGAGCCACATCGAAGCCGTAGAGCGGAGCACAGGAGCTAGGGTGGGCGCCACCGGCGATGGGAATCACGCCGGTGGTCTGGGAGCGCTCCCAGTGCACCATGCGTGCCTGCGCCGGGTCGTGAAAATAGTCAGTGTCCACCAACTCGTCACAGGAGACATAGGTCTCCCGTGCCGCCCGGGCGAACCAGTCATCCATGTAATGATCCGGGCCTGCGATCTGGCAAACCCCGCGACGGTCGGCGCGATCGGCGTGAATTAACGACACGTCCAGCCTCAGGGCGGGCATGGCCACCCACTCCTTGTCGTCATAGGGACTGTCGATCACCTTGATATCCGGGTTCTTGCTGATGATGTCGGTACCGAGGCCAACTTCCGTGGGTATGAATGGCAACCCCCAGGCAGCGGCTCGCAGACCCAGCAACATCATGCCTTCGTCGATCTCCATGACCTCGATGGAGCCGGACTGGCGGGCCTGGCGGAAATAGGGCTCCAGCGGAATAAAATCCAGTGAGACGAAGGCGAACACCACTTTTTTGACCTTGCCCGCGGCACACAGCATGCCCACATCGGCGCCACCGTAGGAGACCAGCGTGAGATCCTTGAGGTCGGAACGAAGGATCTCGCGCACCAGGGCCATGGGCTTGCGCCGGGGGCCCCAGCCGCCGATCCCGATAGTCATCCCGTCGGTTAATCCGGCAACCACATCCCTGGCGGTCATTTGCTTGTTCATCTGTCTTTCCTTATCTCAACTGACTATCCGCGCCATGCGATAGTCATGCTTCAAAAAATTAACCCCCAGGCTGCTCTCGGTGCGTCGCACACCGGGAACACTGCTGATATGTTGGCGCACGAAACTGGCCAGGTGCTCGGTATTCTTGACCATGGTGATGGCGAGTATGTCGGAACGGCCGAGCATGACGCCGACAAAGCCCAGTTCCGACACCGCTGCCAGGGTCCGGGCGACATCCCGGGTCTGGTCACTGCGCTCTACCTCGATCCAGATGTAGGCCAGGGTGGCATCGACAAAGCGGTCGATATTGGTCACTGCCGTAATCCGCAACTGCTTCTGCTCTTCCATGCGTTTGATACGAGCGCGCACTGTGCCCTCGGAGACCCCGAGGCTCTCGGCGATCTGCCGGTTACTGACCCGCGCATCCGGTGACAGACTCTCCACGATGGCCCGATCAAGTTTGTCCAGCTCACGCATCATGGAAAGGCACCCAGTCCGGTTGGTTTTTCAACACATCCATGGCCAGCGCCGGCGTCAATCGACGCACACCCGGGACCGAGCCCAGCGTGGCCATCAACAATTCGCTGAGACTGCCGGCATCCTCGGTGACCACTAAAATCTCAATATCGTGGCTGCCAACCACGACGTTAACTGAAAACACTTCGGCGATAGCCGCAAGATCTGTAGCCACAGCCTCCGGATCGCGGTTTTCCACCTGCACACCAATGGCCAGCAGCATGCCGTAGCCCGCCGCCTCGATATCGGTGACCGCAACGACGCGCATGGTATTGGACTCTTCCAGCCGCCTGACTCGTGCCCGCACCGTCGCCTCGGTAATCCCCAGCTCACGGGCAATGGCGCGGTAGGGCATCCGGCCATCGGCACGCAGCAGGGCGATAATCCCATGGTCGGTATCATCGAGGTCGATCGGCCGGGTGCCAGCACTCGCTGCCAGGTTATTCATTGCCCGCTCTCGCTCGCCGCCAGCTCGCGCAGCTGGTTTTTCAGTACCTTGCCACCGGCATTCATTGGTAATTCATCGACAAATCGCACGCTGCGGGGCACCTTGTAATTGGCCATATTGTCCCGCGACCAGGCGATGACCTGCTCCTCGTCCAGCGTCGCGCCGGCCGTCGGCACAATGTAGGCGCGGGCGACCTCACCCAGGCGCTCGTCGGGAACACCGATAACCGCTGCGCGCGCAACGCCGGGCATGCCGGACAACATGTTTTCAATCTCCGCCGGGTAGGTATTGAAGCCGCCGACGATGAACATGTCTTTTATCCTGTCAGTGATACGGATATAGCCGTCGGCATCCATCACCCCCACATCGCCGGTTTTCAGCCAGCCATCCGCGGTAATGGTCCTGGCCGTCTCCTCCGGATTGTCCAGGTATTCGCGCATCACGTTAAAGCCGCGGAACCAGATTTCGCCTTCAGTGCCGGGAGGGACCGATGCACCATCGCTATCGACCAGCTTTACCTCGACCCCGTCCATGGCCCGGCCGGAACTGTGGGAGATACGCTCGGCGCTATCGTCCGGCCGGCAGATCGATACCACGCCGCAGGATTCGGTCAGGCCGTAGGCGGTTACCACCACTTCGAACCCGAGCTCCTCCCGCATCTGCTCCACCAGCGACACCGGCACCGGCGCAGCGCCAGTCACTGCCAGGCGCAGGCTGGAGAGGTCATAGTCACCCCGTCGCGGATGGGCCAGCATCGACTGATAGATGGTGGGGGGACCGGGGATCATCGACACCCTGTCGCGCTGTATCTGCTCCATCACCGCGTCCAGGTCAAAACTTCGCACCGGCAGGATATGGGCCCCGCGAATCATGCAGGCCAGCCAGCCCGCCTTGTAGCCAAAGGAGTGAAAGAACGGATTGATCACCAGGTAGTTGTCCTCCGCCCGCAAGCCGACGGTGGCACTCCAGTTCTCAAAGGTGCGGATATTCTGCCCATGACAGGTCACCACACCCTTGGGATGGCCGGTGGTACCCGAGGTGAACAGGATATCCAGCGGATCATCCGGGGTTATCACGGCAGCTCGCTCAGCCACAGCCGCCTCGTCGATATCGGCACCCGCGGCCAGGAACGATTCCCAGGGCTGACAGCCGGCGGCGGCGCCCTCCAGCAGAACCCGCCGCTCCAGGGCAGGCAGCGCCTCCCCGTCGAGCAGGGAGGGATATTGCACCCCCAGAAAGTCAGCAACCGTCAACAGGATGCGGGCCCCGCTGGCGCGGAGTATGTAGGCTGCCTCGTGACCCTTCATTCGGGTATTCAGCGGCACCAGCACGCCACCGACGCTCTGGGCGCCGATCGCGGCAATAATCCACTGGTAGATATTGGGGGCCCAGATCGCTATACGTTCACCGGGGCGCAGGCCCGCCGCCAGAAAAGCACGGGCCGCTTTGACACGCATCGCGTCAAGCTGGCGGTAGCTCAGGCGCACCTCACCGTCGCTGATGGCCGGTCGCTCAGCGTGCGCTGCGGCTGACTGGGCAATCAGTTGCGGTAACGTTCTTGGCTGGTAGGTGGTTGCGGGCATGCTTGCGACGGGAGCTCAGTAATACAGGAGCACCATAGTAGTCCTCTGATTCCGCCCAAACAAGTTAAATTCGTAATTATTGGTTCAATATTTTACGAATAGCGTTATTTATTATATTAAAAGCACTCTTTATACGCAGAAGGCATCACTAAATTTCGATCAGCTCCCAGGTGCCGTCCTCGCTGTGCTGCAGTGCCCGGTTTTCCTGCTGCAGTTTGATCAGGTGGGCACTCATGGACAATTTGGCCATGGTGTGCAGACCGGGATCCACGTCGTCGTAAACCACTTCCACCAGTTGATCCAGATTCGCCCTGCCGGTGTGTCGCAGCCCGCGGATCACCTTGGCCTCCCGCTGCAGGCGGTGATTGACCAGCCACTGCACCACTGACCGCGAGTCTTCCATCACTTCGCCGTGCCCGGGAGCAATCAGATGCAGGTCATAACGCAACAGCAATTGCAGGGACTCGATGTAGGCTTTCATATCGCCGCTGGGTGGCACGATCACCACCGTGGAGCCATTCATGATGTGATCGCCGGCGAACAGCATCCGCTCCTCTTCCAGCAAAAAGCAGAAATGATTGCTCACGTGCCCCGGCGTATGCACCGCCCTGAGCGTGAACTCATCGGTGGTCAGTACGTCGTCATGGGACAGCTGCCAGGAAGGACTGAAGGTGTCATCCTGAAACATGTCATCAGCGGGCAGGGCTCCGATCACCTCGGCACCGGTAGCCTCGTGCACCGCCTGCCAGGCAGGCGAGTGATCGGGGTGGGTGTGGGTGCAGACAATCCACTTGATCCTGCCAGCGCCGGCCGCAAGAATCGCGTCGATATGCGAGGGGATGGCAGGCCCCGGATCCAGCACTGCCACCTGGTCATCCCCCAGCAGGTAGGTATTGGTCCCAGCGCCAGTCATCACCCCCGGGTTCGGGGCCACCAGGCGCCGTACCCGGGGGTTGAGCCGGAAGGGTACGCCGTGGTCAAGCATGGGCGCGCCCTGATTGCGGAAATGCCTGCGAGCCTGAGTGCCTTGCCATCTTCCGGAGGTACCCTAGACCAGGTTGGCGATGGGGGCCACAGGAGAGACGTCAGCCTCGTAGTCCACCCCCTCTACTTCAAAGCCGAACAGCTGCAGGAACTCGCGTTTGTAACCTTCGAAATCCGACAGCTGCCGCAGGGTATCGGTATTGATGTCCTCCCAGAGTGCGGCAACCGCCGCCTGCACTTCCGGGTCCAGTTCCTTGCGATCGGCCCGCAGCCGTCCCTCTTCATCCAGATACGGATCCTGGCCATAAAGAGAATCGCGGAACAGGCCGTCCACCTGTTCGATACAGCCCTCGTGCACACCGCGTTCCTTCATCACCTTGAACAACAGGGCCAGGTAAATGGGCATCGCGGGAATCGCGGCACTGGCCTGGGTGACCACGGCCTTGAGCACCGACACGCGGGCGTCACCGCCATGGGCCGCCAGCCGCTCGCGAATATCTATCACCCGCTTGTCCAGGTCCTTCTTGGCGGCGCCGATTGTCCCGTGCCAGTAGATATCCCAGGTCAGCTTTTCACCGATGTAGGTGTAGGCCGTGGTCTTGGCACCGTCCGCCAGCACGCCCGCCTCGTCCAGGGCCTCGATCCACATTTGCCAGTCCTCGCCACCCATCACCGCCACGGTATTGTCGATTTCTTCCTGGGTGGCCTGTTCCAGATGGAAGTCCTGTACCTCTTCCTTGTCGGTATTTACCCCTTTCTGCACGGTGTCGCTACCGATGGGCTTGAGCGTGGAGTTGTGGATTTCACCGGTTACCGGGTGCTGACGCCGGGGCGCCGCCAGGCTGTAGACCACCAGATCCACCTGGCCCAGGTCTGCCTTGATCGTCTCTATCGTTTTCTGCTTGATTTCATCGGAGAAGGCGTCGCCATTGATGCTCTTGGCATACAGGCCCTCGGCCTCGGCAAACTTGTGAAAGGCCGCCGAGTTGTACCAGCCCGCAGTGCCGGGCTTTTTCTCGGTGCCTTCCTTTTCAAAGAATATCCCCAGCGTCGCGGCTCCGGCACCAAAGGCTGCGCTGATCCGCGAAGCCAGGCCGTATCCTGTAGACGCGCCGATGACCAGCACTCGTTTGGGTCCGCCCTCAATAGGCCCCTTGCCCTTCACGTAGTCGATCTGTCTTTTTACGTTGGCCTCGCAGCCGGTGGGATGAGTTGTAATACAGAGGAATCCGCGCACGCGTGGCTTGATGATCATGGGCTGTAGGTCCTGGATATTCTTTGGAAAGGTCCCTCATGGGAACGGACGCAGTTTAGCACAGGGTTGAGCGCAGATCAGGGCAGATCGTGGCCGGCGGCGTTGGTAATCCACACGGTCTGGTAGGGTGCGAGCTCTATCACCTCCTCACGGCTGTGATAGTGCTCACCGCCGATCAGGTCCACCCATTCCTGGGTACCGATCAGGTTGATATCCGACAGTGACAGGGGCAGAGGCTCACGACTGATATTGCTGATGCAGAAGATACCCTGGCGACGATCCATGCTCTGCCGCCAGAACCCGAACAGGGCATCGCCGAGGTGCAACGTGAACTGGGTGGCATTGGGATGAAAAGCCGCCTGCTGGCGACGCACCGCCAGCAACGCCTTGATGCGGGCGAACACCTGGGCGTGCGAGGAATCTTCACGCTCCAGCTCCTCGATGAGCACGTCGTACTCCCACTGGTGGCGATTAATGGATCGATATTGCCCGCTGTGCTCCACCCGCTGGTAGTCGTTGCGCGTGCCCAGCAGGCTGTGGATGTAAATACCGGGTATGCCCTCGAGGGCCAGCATGATGGCGTGGGCGCAGATAAACCGGTCCACGGCCCTGCTGTCCGGGCCGGCAGTGGTTCCCTGCAGGGCGTCGAACAGCGAGATGTTGATTTCATAGGGCTTGCTCTGGCCGTCCTCCAGCGCCCGGAAGGAGACATGACCGCCAAAGCGGCGCATGGTGGTCACCAGTTCCTCCAGTTCCTCGTCGCTGAGCAGCCCCTCCGCGGGCCGCAAGCCAATACCATCGTGGGAGGCGACGAAGTTGAAATAGGCGGTCCCGTTCTGCGCCGGCGGCATGCTCATCATCCAGGTCTTGAGATGACGACAGTTGCCGGTCACCAGCGTATTGACCAGCAATGGCGGCAGGGAGAAGTTGTAGACGCAATGGGCCTCGTTGGCGTTACCGAAGTAGGACAGGTTCTCGCGGTTGGGGATATTGGTCTCGGTAATAAGCAGCGCGCCCGGTACGGCGTATTCCACCAGGGTGCGGAACAGGCGCACCACCTCGTGGGTTTCCTCCAGGTTGAGGCAGGTGGTGCCGGGGATTTTCCACAGGAAAGCCACCGCGTCGAGCCTGAATATCCGCACCCCGTTGTCCAGGTACAGGCGAACAATCGACACCATCTGCTTGAGCACTTCCGGGTTGCGGAAATCCAGGTCAACCTGGTCGTGGCTGAAGGTACACCAGACGTAGCGTGTTCCCTCGGGGGTTTCCACCTCACGCAGCAGCTCGGAGGTTCGCGGCCTGACTACAGCACTGATATCAGCGTCCGGCAGTGCCGTGTAGAAATAGCCTTTGCCGGGCGACTTGTCCTGGAGGAAGTTTTCAAACCAGAGACTGCGACCCGAGCAGTGATTAATCACCAGATCCGCCATCAGGTCATATTCGCCGGCAATGGCGGAGATATCCTCCCAGCTGCCGAGGAACTCGTTGACGCTGGAGTAATCGAGCACCGCAAAACCGTCATCAGAGCTCCAGGGGTAGAACGGCAGGATATGCACCCCGGTGACGAGGCCATCGCTATAGTCGTCGAGGAAGCTTTTGAGGGTGGCCAGCGGCACTTCTCCCTCTCGCAGCAGGGTGTCGCCGTAGGTAATGACGATTGCGTCGCGCTGGCTCCAGTGATTCACATACTGCGGCGGCGCCGGCGCAAGCTCGTCGAGCCGCATGATATCCAGCAGCTCTTTCGCCAGTGTGTCATAGTCAACGACAGTCGGGGTATCGTGGTAGATAGCCTCGACGTGATGCAGGACCTTGTCTAACAACAGGCCCGTTTCAGGAGTTCGCTGCAGCATTTCCGTCACCTGCTATTCCAAATTCCCTGTGGTCTTCCTCTACCGCTTCGCGCAATTGCTTGAGCACATCGGGGATCGCGCTGATAACCCGGCTCCAGCTGGGAATGAACGGGCGCTCCATGGGACGATCCAGGAATGCCTCCCCGGCCTTCATGATATTTTCCGCAAACAACTCCACCGCTTTTTCTTCATTGTGGATATCCAGGCTGAGGCCGTTCATCAGCGCATCATTGTGATAGGTTTCAACGAAGTCCAGGGCAATGCGGTAATAGGTCGCCTTCAGTGAGCGGAAGCTCTCGGTGTTGAAGGTCACCCCCCGGGTGGCAAGCTTGCGGAACAGGGCCTTGCAGATATCGATGGACATTTTCGACAGGCCGCCGGCCTCATTATCCGCCGACAGGTCCTGGTGCTTGTGATCGTAGACGTCGGCGATATCGGCCTGGCACAGCCGGTTGTTGGCATAATTGCGATACATTTCGGACAGCACTCCGATCTCCAGACCCCAGTCACTGGGAATGCGTATATCGTTGAGCACATCGCGGCGGAAGGAAAACTCCCCGGCCAGCGGGTAACGGAAGCTGTCCATATATTCCAGGTATTCCATTTTACCCAGATTCATCTTCAGCGCCCGCAGCAGGGGCGTAACCAGCAGGCGGCTGACCCGCCCGTTGATTTTGCCGTCGGCAACCCGGGCGTAATAACCCTTGCAGAACTCGTAGTTGAAGCGGGGATGGGCCACCGGGTAAATCAGCCGCGCCAGCATGGATCGATCATAGGTGACAATGTCGCAGTCGTGCAGGGCCACCGACTCAGCGCGATTGGACGCCAGCGTGTATCCCATGCAGTACCAGACATTGCGCCCCTTGCCCAGTTCGCGAGGCGCCAGGTCCATATCCTGTAGTTGCTGGTCCAGCGCCTGCAGACGTGGTCCTTCATTCCACAGCACCCGGTGCCGCTGCGGCAGTTGACCGAAGAACTTCAACGCTTCCCGATACTGGGATTCATCCGCCCGATCCAGTCCGATGACAATCTCGGACAGGTAGGACGCCGGCTTCAGGGCCTGGATGATTGCCGGCAGGGCCTCACCCTCAAGCTCGGAGTACAGGGAGGGCAGGATCAAACCCAGTGGTCGCTCCCGGGAGAACTCCAGCAACTCCTGTTCCATTGCCTCCAGCGGCCGGCTGGACAGGTCATGCAGGGTTGTGATGATGCCGTTCTGGTGAAAATCGCCCATATCAGGTTTTCCTCAATATTAAATAGCGACGGAAGTGGACTCGCCAAGCCATTGGCCGACACCTTCAGCCCAGCCAACAGGCCCGAAGCCCTCACTGTAGATCACCCCGTTCTCCCGTTTCAGCGGCGGATAATCATGTACCGGCGATTTGATCACCAGCGCGGTTTCCGCCGCCTCCAACATGGCAATATCGTTGCGACTGTCGCCAATCGCGATGTCACGGATCACGACATTGCCCGATTGGGCGGCATAGATTTCCCGCAATCGGGCCAGTGCCCGCCCCTTGTCACAGTCGCCCGCCAGGGTAAGAAAACGCCCGCCCTGCAGTGGGTGGGCTCCCAGAGACAGCAAGGAGCCAACAAACTCAGCCTTACGCTCGTCGCTACCCAGCCACTTGACCGGCTCGCTGAACTCGCGCTGGTTGGCGAGCGCCGCCTCTGCAGTACCCAGGCCAGTCATTTCAACGATGCCCGCTACCCGGGCCCGATGGAAGTACTCAAACTCCCCGGAGAACCCGGCCTCCAGCGACTGGAGAATGTCCAGCCACTTCTGCCGATCCGGGGAGAACTCCATGACCCAGTAATCATCCCGTTCCCGCGTGCCGTCAGGCTGCTCGGCAAAGTAGCCCCGGGGGATATAAATCGCCGCGCCATTTTCCACCACAAACGGATGGCGATTATCCAGCTCGGCGCGAATGCGCTCGATCTCGACCCGGGTTTTACTGGTCACCGCGATAACGGGAATGCCTGCCCGCTCCAGTTTCGCCAGCACGGGCAGGGCGGCATCAAAGCTGTAGTCATCATGATCCAGCAGCGACCCGTCCAGGTCAGTAAACACCAGTGCCATGGTCTGCGTGCTCAAACCCGGACTCCAGGGTTCAGGGAATAGCTCTGCACTGTCCGGTCTACGTCCAGGCGGAACAAGTGGTTAACCCGCGGGGGCAGGCATTGCAGGCAGTGCTCGGTGAGCCTCTGGTAGTGCTGGATAAACCGGCCAATCTGGGCTTCATCCATCAGGCCTTCACCCTGGCGCCGGCGCGCCAGTTTCTGCTCCTGCTCCAGTCGCCAGCGAAACACGCAGTCAAAGGAAGGGGCCTGCAGCATCAGCCACTCATCGACTCGCTGGTACAGGGGTGAGAATTTTTCGCTCAGCACAGCATTCACGTAGTTTCGCCAGCGTCCGTCTTCGTCCTCGAGGGACTCCAGGCTGTTCACCGGTGTTACCAGTGCGTCAATGGGCTGGGAACTTGCGCCAAGGCACCAGCCCTCTAACAGCACAATCTGTACACCGGCCTCAACCTGCTCCCAGTCTGCTTCCGGCACCCGGTCATCAATCGCCTTGTCAAAGCGCGGGATCCGCGTGGCTTCACCCGCCAGCAGGCTGTCGAGGGTCCGGGACAGCAGGCCCATATCATGGGTACCGGGCACCCCGCGAGTGGCAAACAGGGGGTGAACATCGATCGCCAGCTGGCGTCGCTGGGGAGCTGTCAGGTAAAAATCATCCAGGGAAAGCGCCAGGCATGACAGCTGGTGTTCAGCTTCCAGGTACGCACAGAGATAATCACAGAGGGTGGACTTTCCTGAGCCCTGGCTGCCGTTGACCGCCACCAGCAACGCCCGGCCTGCACTGTTTTGGTGCTCAGCCAACAGATCGGCCACAGGGTTGTACCATTTCCGTGCGCCGACGAGGTACTGCGCAGACAATTGATTGTCTTTCAGCACCTTGCTCTGCCAATCTGGCAGCTGCTCACCCATAAGAGACCCATTTTTACAACACTCAAGACCACTCACGCTGCAGATTCCATGCCAAACGGCACCAAAATGGTGAGCCCGTGCTTACATCAGCAATTGGCGAATATCACCCAGCAGGGAGACCAGGCCGGTGAGGAAGCGACCGCCATCTCCCCCATTGATGACCCGGTGGTCGTAGGACAGTGACAGGGGCAGCATTTTCCGCGGCACGAACTCCTGGCCATTCCAGACCGGCTGCGTATCTGCCCGAGACACCCCCAGTATGCCCACCTCAGGTGCGTTCACGATAGGGGTAAACCCGGTGCCGCCTATGTTGCCCAGGCTCGAGATGGTAAAGCAGCCACCCTGCATTTGCGCCGGGCTGAGCTTGCGGTCCCGGGCCTTGCCGGCCATGTCCAACACTTCCTCGGCCAGCTCCCAGATACTCTTCTTGTCCACATCGCGAATCACCGGCACCAGCAGACCAACAGGGGTATCGACCGCCATGCCGATGTGGATGTACTTCTTGTACACCAGCGAATCGCCCCCATCGGCCAGGGAGGTGCAAAATTTGGGATTGTCGCGCAACGCCACTGCACAGGCCTTGAGAATAAACGGCATCGGGGTAAGCTTGACTCCGCGCTTTTCTGCTTCACCTTTCATGCTGGCCCGGAATGATTCCAGTTCGGTGATATCCGCCAGGTCATTCTGGGTAACGTGGGGTACATTGAGCCAGCTGCGCTGCATATTGCTCGCGGTCAGCTTGTCCAGTTTGCTGCGCCCGGTTACCTCCACGTCACCGAAGGCGCCGAAGTCGACCTCGGGGATCACCGGAAGGCCGGCACCGGCACCGCTGCCGGCAGGCTTGCTCAGGCGCTCCTGGACGAACTTGTGCAGGTCCTCCTTCACCAGGCGGCCACGGGGCCCGGAGCCGGGAACTTCCGCCAGCTTGATACCGAACTCCCGGGCCAGTTTACGCACTGCAGGACCGGCATAGACCTTGCCGCTGTCTTCATCATCGGGGGCAGGCGCATCTGGCGTTGCTTTCCCAGCCTCGGGTGGTGATCCTGCCTGCGCTGCTTTTTTGGCTTCCGGTTCAGCCTCGGCACGCTTTGACGACGGAGCCTCGGCGGCCTGGGCCGGGGCTGCGGTCGCCATGACCACCAGCGGATCGCCCTGGCGCACGCTGTCGCCCTCACTGACTTTAATCTCGGTGATCTCGCCTTCCTGCGGAGCGGGCACCTCCATGGAGGCCTTGTCAGACTCCAGCACGACCAGGGAATCACCCTCGGCAACGGTGTCGCCCACCTTGACCACGATCTCGATCAATTCGACCGCCTCGTCGGTACCGATGTCCGGGACGTTAACCAGGGTGCTGGCCCTGGCGTCTCCCGCCTGCGACTCGTCAGCAGTCTTTTCTTCGGGCTCTGTCTCTGCCTCTGCTTCTGCTTCCGTCTCTGACTCTGCTGCTGCCTCTGCTTCCGTCTCTGCCTCTGCTTCCGTCTCTGCCTCTGCTTCCGTCTCTGCCTCTGCTTCCGTCTCTGCCTCTGCTCCTGACTCTGCTTCCGCCTCTGACGATGCGGTCTCTCCCCCGTCCGACGCCGCATCGGCCTCTGGCGCCGATGCTTCACCCCCGTCGCCCGCAGTCTCGATGACCGCCACCGGCGCACCTTCCGCCAGTTCCTCGCCCTCGCTCACCAGTATCTCTACCACCTTCCCGGCGACGGTCGTCGGGATTTCCATGGAGGCCTTGTCCGACTCCAGCACGATCAGGCCCTGCTCCAGGCTGACCTCGTCACCCACCGCAACCAGCAGCTCGATCACTTCCGCGCCTTCGGCGCCGCCGATATCCGGGACTGTTACTTTTTCTTTAGCCACGATGTATTCCTTTTTTATACGGTCAGCGGATCGATCTTGTCGGGGCTGATGCCAAGGTCCTGCATCGCCGCGCTCACTTTGGCGGGCTCAATCTCACCCAGGTCCGCCAGTGCCTTCAGCGCTGCCAGCACCACAAACTCCCGACTGACCTCGAAGAAGTCACGCAACCTGGCGCGGGTATCGGAGCGACCATAGCCGTCGGTACCCAGTACGGTGAAGTGCCCGGGAACAAATTCCCGGATCTGGTCTGTGTAGGCCTTGATGTAATCGGTTGCGGCAACAAACGGGCCGCTTGCGTCCTGCAACTGCGCCGTAACGTAGGGCACCCTCGGTTCTTCTTCCGGGTGCAGCAGGTTCCAGCGCTGCACCGCTTTACCTTCCCGCTGCAACTCGTTCACTGATGTCAGGCTCCAGATGTCGGCATCCACACCGTAGTCCCGCTCGAGAATGCTCGCGGCTGCCTCGACCTCGCGCAAAATGGTGCCGGCGCCCATCAACTGTACCCGCAGGTGCTTCTTGCCGGAACTGGCGCGCAAGCGGTACATACCCTTGATGATGCCCTCTTCAGCACCCTCCGGCATCGCCGGCTGCAGGTAGTTCTCGTTCATGGTCGTGATGTAATAGAACTTGTTTTCCCCAAGCTCGTACATCCGGTGCAAGCCGTCCTGGATAATGACCGTCAACTCGTAGGCGTAAGCCGGATCGTAGCTGACACAATTGGGAATGGTGCTGGCCTGCAGGTGGCTGTGGCCATCCTGGTGTTGCAGACCCTCGCCATTGAGGGTGGTTCGACCGGCCGTCGCACCAATCAGGAATCCCCTGGCCTGGCAGTCACCGGCAGCCCAGGCGAGATCACCGATGCGCTGGAAGCCAAACATGGAGTAGTAGATATAAAACGGCACCATGGAATAACCGCTGGTGCTGTAGGAGGTTGCCGCGGCCAGCCAGGCCGAGAACGCTCCTGCTTCATTAATGCCCTCCTCGAGAATCTGGCCCTGTTTGTCCTCCTTGTAAAACATGATCTGGCCGGCATCGTGGGGAGTGTAGCGCTGGCCCACGGAAGAGTAGATCCCCAGCTGACGGAACATGCCCTCCATGCCGAAGGTCCGGGCCTCGTCCGGCACGATAGGCACCACCCGTTCCCCCACCTCCTTGTCTTTGACCAGGTTTGACAGCAGGCGGACAAACGCCATGGTGGTGGAAATCTCCCGCTTGCCGCTGCTCTCCAGCAGCTTGGAGAACGACTCGAGGGGCGGGGTTTTCAGCAGCTCCATTTCACTGCGCCGGGCCGGGATCAGTCCCCCCAGTTCCTCCCGCCGCTGCCGCATGTAGCGCATCTCGGGACTGTCGGGTTCCGGCCGGTAGTAGGGAACCCTGGCCAGCTCGTCATCGCTAATGGGTATGCCGAAGCGATCGCGGAATGCCTTGAGGCTATCCATATCCAGCTTCTTCAGCGAGTGGGTCTCGTTGTTGGCCTCTCCGGCCTCGCCCATACCGTAGCCTTTCACGGTCATCGCCAGAATGACGGTGGGGCGCTCCGTCTCCGCCACGGCTTCGGCGTAGGCCGCGTACACCTTGTAGGGATCGTGGCCGCCGCGATTGAGGTACATGATGTCCTCATCCGACAGGTCCTTCACCAGTTCCAGCAGCTCGGGGTACTTGCCGAAGAAATGCTCCCGCGTATAGGCGCCACCATTGTACTTGTAGTTCTGCAGCTCACCGTCGCATACCTCGTCCATCCGCTTGCGCAGCAGGCCGGTTTTATCCTTGGCCAGCAACGGATCCCACTTGCGGCCCCAGATCACCTTGATCACGTTCCACCCGGCGCCGCGGAATACACCTTCGAGCTCCTGGATGATTTTACCGTTGCCTCGAACCGGGCCATCCAGCCGCTGCAGATTGCAGTTGATGACGAAATTGAGGTTGCCCATGCGCTCGCGACCGGCGAGGGCGATTGCCCCCAGGGACTCCGGCTCATCGCACTCACCGTCGCCCATGAAGCACCAGACATTGCGATCGCCATGATCCAGCAGCCCGCGGCTTTGCTGGTATTTCATCACGTGGGCCTGGTATATCGCCTGGATCGGCCCCAGGCCCATGGATACAGTAGGGAACTGCCAGTAATCGGGCATCAACCAGGGATGGGGATAGGAAGACAGCCCGTTGCCGTCGACTTCGCGACGGAAGTTGTCCAGCTGCTCCTCTTCAATACGCCTTTCCAGATAGGAGCGCGCGTACATGCCAGGAGCAGAGTGGCCCTGGTAAAATACCAGGTCGCCCGGGTGGCCGTTCTCGGCACCCCGGAAAAAATAGTTGAAGCCGACGTCGTAAAGCGTGGCACTGGAAGAGAAGCTTGATATGTGTCCGCCCAGGCCTTCATCGTTATCGTTTGCACGCATGACCATCGCCAGGGCATTCCAGCGCACCAGGGAGCGAATCCGTCGCTCCATGAACAAATCCCCCGGCATGGCCTTTTCCTCCACCGGGGGAATGGTGTTAACAAACGGAGTGACAATTGATGATGGCAGGTCAACGTGGCTCTCCAGGGCCCGGCGACCCATCTCGCGCAGCAGGTAACCCGCCCGTTCAGGGCCGCTGTTCCTGACCACCTCGTCCAGGGAGTCCAACCATTCCCGGGTTTCAATTGGATCCTTGTCTTCTGCCATGCTGACCTCTGGATTCTGGTTATAAGGGGGAATGCGCAATGGTTCCATATTGGAACCAAAAGTTAACTCCCCGCACTGTTAGTATAGTAAACGTAAAGAGCCGCCTGGATTCAAACTCACCAGGCGGCTCAGAATGAAATAATACTACACTATGGAATCCAAAAATGGAATATCAGTTCCATATTGCAACGGTTAATGCCTCTAAACACCGGTGTTTTCAGTGAAAACACCGGCCAAAATGTAGTTTTATTACATAATTCAGTTGATGCTGTAAAAGCGGTGTCCCGCCTTGAGCACCTCGGCTGACTCGACCCGGCGCTGCCCTCCTTCGGGCAGCACTGCCGCCTTGCCGGGAGCGGCCACCTGCAGTGAGTGCCTCTGCTTCAGGAAAGTGCGCTCAAAGTACTGCTGCCACTGGACCCTGTCCAGGGCCTCAATGGCGTCTGCCAGCTGCTGCCTGCCGTCAAACGCGTACTGCTTCTTGGCAATGGACTGCCAGAAGAACTCGGCCCGCTCCCACAGGTTTTTGTGAGGGCGCAGCACCTCACTGACCAGGGCCTGCTGGTGGCGGGCAAACTGCTCATCATCGAGAGACCCCGCGACCCCGCCCAGGAAAGCATCCATGGCGCTGGCCAGACCCGCCGTGTCAGCTACCGGCGACTGGATGAGCATGACCAGGCCGGGCACGTCCAGCTGCGACCAGTAAAACGCACTGACGATGTAACCCAGCTGTTGCTCGGTGCGCAGCTGCTGGAAAAAGCCTGACTTCATAATCTGCGCGGTCAACGACGTGGCGGCACGATCCTGCCAGGCGTTGCCGGCGCCCTGCAGATACCAGGCCAGCACAGCGTCGTCGTGTTCGACATCGACCGGATAGAGCACGGATTCACCCGCTTCGAGCTTCAACACCTTCAGCTCAGGCAGATCCGGCGCTGCCTCATCGGGCAGGACCTTGTCCAGTCGGGCCGCCAGCCCGGGGACGGCATCCCTGGCGTAGTTGCCGTAAATCAGGGCCTCGGCACTGGCACTGTTCCAGAACGCCTGCGCATAGTCGTGGACATCGTTAACCGACACGTTCTGCAACACGTCGATCAGTGGCTGCTCTCCCCACTCACCGTACAGCAGGCTCTCGCGGAGATCGTCCAGGACCTGGCTGCTGGGCCGCTTGGCGACGGCGTTTTCCAGCGAGCGGATCATATCCTTGCGAATATTTTCAAATCGCTGGGGATCGAAGTCAGGGCTCGCCATGACCGACAACAGTTTGTCCAGCAGCACATCCTGCTTGTCGTTGTAACCGCTGATGCGCAGGCTGATACCCTGGGCGTGTTTGTACAGGTTGAAATTGAGTCCGGCCAGCAGCGCCGGATAGGTGAACTCATTGACCCGGTCCTTGAGCAATGCCGTATACAGCACCGCGAGGGCCGTTTGCCGCGGGCTCTGGCTCACCAGCGGAGAGCGGAAATTGATATAGGTCGCCCCCCGGGGCAGGCGGAACTCTTCGTCCTGCATAAACCAGATCTGCTTGCGTTGCTCCTCCAGCATCCGCTCCGGTGCCGCCGGGTTATCGTTGTCAATTTTTACCAGTGACACATCTTCAGCGATAAATGCATTGGGGGCAGGCAGGTGCAAAGCGCCCTCGGCCGCCGCACCACGCCAGTCGGCCAACTGCCGGGCATCCAGGCGCTCAACAGAATAGGGAACAGCGTAGTGTTCCGACACCCGGTCGGTGGCGACATCCGCGTCCTCCAGCACCACCAGTGCGTTGGCGGGAACAATGTCGGCCATCAGTTCGCGCAACATAGCGGCGTCGTAGTCGCTCATGATGTAGGCGCCCTGCAGGACATCCACCGGATCGTAATACTGCATGCCGCCAGCAAGTCCCTGCACGTATCCCATGGGATTGCCCTCCTCCTTGAATCGGAAGGCCAGCTCGGCCAGGCGCGACTGCTCCTCGTAGAGCCATTCTTTCGGCCCCTGTTCGCGCAGCATGTCCATGTAGGCAAACAACAGCTGCAACACCCTTTCATGCTTCTCCACGCCCTCCTCGGTGAGGGTGACCGAGACACTGAACAGGGCTCCGCCACGCCAGCCCAGGCCGGACCCGGCGGCAAGACTCTCCACCAGGCCCTCCGACTTCAGCTGGGACAGCAGACTGCCCTCCCCCTCGTGACCTACCAGATTTCCCAGATAGGAAAGCGGTTTGGCGCGGTATTCAGACCGGTAATCGGCAATGGGAAACAGCACCTGCATCTGCCGCAGTGTCGCCTGGGGCTTTATCTGCAGGAACATCGGCAAATCCCCCTCGACAAAGATGGGCGCGGAAATCGGCTCATGCTCGAAGTCCTTGTTCGGCACTTCCGAGAACATGGGTACGACCAGGCTTTCCAGCTCATCCAGAGACTCGGAGCCGAGCACCACCAGCCGCATTACATTGGCCGAGTAGTGTTCATCGTAGAACCTCAACAGCTCGTCGCGAATGCTGGAGTCTGGCCGGTCGGCGAGGCTCTCCAGGCTGCCCACCGCAAACTGGCTGAAGGGGTGCTGTTCATTCATCACTTCCTGCAACACGTCCAGGCCGCGACGGGGATCGCTCTTGAGTCCCATCTGGTATTCCGCCTCCACAGCGTTCTTCTCGCGATCCACATATTCGGCGTCAAACCTGGGGGCGATAAAAAACTGGGCAAACCGATCGAGCGCTTCCGGCAGATAAGGGGCATTGATATCGAAGAAGTAGTTGGTGTGCTCAAAGCTGGTGAACGCATTGCGGTTGCCACCGTGCTCGGTCACAAATTCCTCGTACTCGGCCGCATCGGGGTACTTGTCGGTACCCAGGAACAACATGTGCTCCAGGAAATGGGCAAGCCCTCCGCGATCGGGCGGATTGTCACCGGAGCCGACGTGAACATCGAGCGAAGCCGCCGCCTTGGGAGTATCGGGATCCGAGATCAACAATACCTGCATCTCGTTATCAAGCGTCAGCAGGCGATACTCGCGCTCGTCGTTGGGGCTCTGCACCGGGCTGATTCCCGACTCGGGCGGCACGGCGCAGGCCACCAGCAGGACAGAGACCACCATCCCCGCCAGAAGCTGCCACTTCTGTCGACTCACATTCATTCGCATCAATTACTCCGTGGAAACAGTTGCTTCGGGCCCGGCCACGGGCTCCATATCGGGTGTCGGCCAGGAATTGATAATGGCTTTGATGAGCGTTGCCAGGGGTATCGCAAAAAACACCCCCCACAACCCCCAGATACCGCCAAAAAAAAGAATGGCGAGGATAATCGCCACCGGATGCAGGTTGACCGCTTCAGAAAACAAAAACGGCACCAAGACGTTGCCATCAAGCCCCTGGATGACCAGATAGACAACACACAGCGTGTAAAATTCCGTGGCAAAGCCCCACTGGAAGAACCCGACGGCGACCACCGGCAGGGTTACCAGGGCCGCGCCAATATAGGGAATAATCACCGACAGGCCCACCAGCAGCCCCAGCAGGGCCGCATAGTTGAGCCCCATCCAGGCAAAGGCGAGATAACTGACCGAACCGACGATAATAATCTCCAGTACCTTGCCGCGGGCGTAGTTGGCAAACTGCTGATTCATCTCCCCCCAGATGGTGGTGAGCAGCGGGCGTTTTTCGGGCAGGAAACGGACCAGCCAGTCAATGATCTGCTGCCGGTCCCGCAGGAAAAAGAAAACCAGCATGGGAATCAGGATCAGGTAAACCATCAGGGTGAACAGTCCCGGGAGCGAGGCCAGCGATCGGGTCACCAGCACCTGCCCAAGATTCGCCGCTTCCGCCTGGGCCCTACCCACCAGCTCGTTCATCTGCTGAGCGGTAAAGATTTCCGGGTAGCGCTCCGGCAGCACGCTCAAAAGCTGCCGCCCCTGGTCGAGGTAGCGGGGCAATTCGCTGGCCAGTGCCAGCAACTGGCGCCAGACCAACGGCAACAGCCCGAGGGTAAAGCCAAAAAAGGCGCCGATAAACACGGTGTAGGAGAGGGTCAGGCCCAGCCAGGAGGGCACCCCGTGGCTTTGCAGCTGGCTGGACAGACCCTGCATCAGGTAAGCCAGCACCAGGGCCGCCAACAGCGGCGCAAGAATATCGCCAATGGTGACGAGCAGGGCGACGGCAACCGCCAGCAGCACCAGCAGCAGAACGGACTCCTCCTCGAACAGGTAGGTGCGCGACCATTTCTTGAAAATATCCAGCATGCCGTGAACTCCCTCAGGTCAGCTTTTCTGCAACAGGTAGCGGTAGGTGTCGCCGTCTACCTCACTGGCCAGCAGGCGGTGCCCCGATTGCTCGGCAAACACCCGGAAATCGCGCTGGGAGCCGCTGTCCGTTGCCAGCACCCTCAGGCGCTCTCCGCTGGCCATGGCATTGAGGGCCCGCTTTGCCTTGAGCAGCGGCATGGGGCAATCAAGCCCTCTCGCGTCAACTTCGGTTACCGGTACTTCGTTCATTCACGGACTCTGCTCTGGAGTGAAGCGGGACAGTATACGCATTCACCCCCGGGGAATGAACTTTGTCCATTCTAACCGCTCCAAGCAATCGAACCCGCGTCTCCCTGACTGACCCTGCTTGCAGTACAATAGATGACCACTATCACCACCACCACAAGTGACTCAACATCGTGTTATCCCCAATGAGCATGGTCGCTCGCCGCTGGCGCCTGGCCCTGTCACTTCTGCTGTGCTCCCTGCTCGTCACCCGTGTTTACGGCCAGACCGAGGAGCTGAAAATTCCCAACCTGGGTGAGTCCAGTACCAGCCTGTTTTCCGCCGAGTTCGAGCACCAGCTGGGCCGCACCTGGTTGCGGATTTTCCGCAGCCAGGCTCCCACGGTAAACGACCCTCTGCTGTTTGAGTACCTGGAAAACCTCATTTATGACCTGGTCATCCACAGTCAGCTGGCAGACCGACGGGTTGACCTGGTAGTCGTCGACAATCCGACGATTAATGCATTTGCCGTCCCCGGTGGCGTCATTGGCGTACACAACGGCCTGTTACTGTATGCCCAGTCTGAAGACGAACTGGCCACCGTGCTCGCCCACGAAATTGCCCACCTCAGCCAGCGTCACTTCTCGCGCGGGGTGGAGTTCCAGAAAAACCAGGCGCCGATCAATCTGGCGGCGATGCTCGCTGGCCTGGTGATCATGGCCACCGCTGGCGGAGACGCGGGCCTCGCCGCCCTTAGCGCCAGCCAGGCGCTGGCACAGGATTCCGCCCTGCGCTACAGCCGCAGCAACGAACAGGAAGCGGACCGGGTCGGTATGCAGACCCTGGTGGATGCCGGCATGGATCCTCACGCTGCCCCGGCGATGTTCGAGCGGATGTTGCAGGCCTCACGTTACTCAGGCGGGGATCGCATCCCGGAGTTTCTGCGCACCCACCCCCTGTCGGAAAACCGGATAGCGGACACCCGCAACCGGGCGCGGCAGTACCCCAAGACTGTTCGCCCGGTAAGCCTGGACTACCAGTTGATGCGAGCGCGGGTCGTCAACCAGCTGGCCAACACACCGGAAGAGGCAGTACAGCGTTTCCGCGGGGAGCTCGACGGCACACCGCGCTCGCGGGAAGCCGCACAGTACGGTCTGGTCGTTGCGCTGACCAGTGCCGGCCGCGCCGATGAAGCGGCCCTGGAGCTGGACAGCATCTGGTCCGGCGACCCGGATCGACTGGAGTACGTAATCGCAAACGCGGAAATTGAAATGCTGCGCGGCAATGCGGGAAAGGCGGTGACAAAGCTGGAAAAGCAACTGGAGCTGAACCCCGGCAACCACCCGCTGACCATGACCTACGCCAATGCATTGATGAACAACCAGCAGGCACACATTGCCGAGGAAGTGCTGAGCGCACAAAGCAAACGCAAGCCCGGGGACCCGGGGTTGTGGTATCTGCTGGCGGAAGTGCAGGGCCTGTCGGGCAATATCATCGGCCTGCATCAGTCGCGCGCCGAGTATTTTATCCTCAACGGGTACCTGGACCAGGCAGAGAAGCAGTTGAGATACGCCCTCAAACTGGTCAGGAATGACTACCTGACCAGTGCCAAAATCAACCAGCGCCTGAGTGACATCGCCGAGATGCGGCGACAAATGGAGCAGTTCTAGCGCGCCTCAGGCGTTACCTTTTACGGTTACGTTGAGCTCCGCCGCAAAGTCCAGCATGCGCTTCAGGGGCACCATGGCCCGCTCTCCCAGCTCGGGGTCAACGAAGATCTCATTGTCGTCGCGGTCAAATACACCGGCCAGAGACTCCAGCTCATTCATTGCCATCCACGGGCAATTGGCGCAGCTGCGACAGGTCGCTCCCTCACCCGCGGTGGGTGCAATGATGAACTCCTTGTCGGGTGATTCCTGCTGTAGTTTGTAGAAAATGCCCTGGTCGGTAGCGACGATAAAACGCTCGTTAGGCAGTTCCTTCGAGGCCCTGATGATCTGGGTGGTCGAACCTACCCGATCCGCCAGCTCCAACACCGCCGCCGGTGATTCCGGATGCACCAGCACCGCAGCATCCGGATACACCGCCTTGAGGTCGGCAATACCCCGGGCCTTGAACTCTTCGTGCACGATACAGGCACCGTCCCACATAATGATGTCGGCCCCGGTTTGCCGGCGCACATAATCACCGAGGTGCTGGTCCGGCGCCCAGATGATTTTCTCGCCCTGCTCAGCCAGGTGCTCGGCCACATCCAGGGCGATACTGGAAGTCACCACCCAGTCCGCCCGCGCCTTCACGGCGGCAGACGTATTGGCATAGACCACCACCTTCCTGTCCGGGTGCTGGTCGCAGAAAGCGGAGAACTCCTCGATCGGGCAGCCCAGGTCCAGTGAACAGGTCGCTTCCAGGGTTGGCATCAATACCCGCTTGTCAGGCGTCAGTATTTTGGCGGTTTCCCCCATAAACTTCACACCCGCGACCACCAGGGTCCGGGCCGGGTGATCGTGGCCAAAGCGCGCCATCTCGAGGGAGTCGGAGACGCAGCCTCCGGTTTCCTCGGCAAGCGCCTGTACCGCTGGCGAGGTGTAGTAGTGGGCAACCAGAACGGCATCTTCAGCCTCAAGGCGAGCCTTGATCTGCGCCTTCAGAGATGCCTCCTGCTCCGCGCTCAAGCGGTGCTGTTCGGCGTGATCCAGGTGATACTGCACCTGTTCACGAATGGTTTCGAGTTTGTCGGAGGCGATGCTCATGGTCATGTTCGGAGAGGCAAAACGGGCCGGCAAGTCTACCATAGATTGGCAACAGCGTAATTCTGCTTTACCCTCGTTCAACGCAACTGGGAAAGCTGACAAATGGTGAAGTACGACTACGTTAAAACCCGACGGGAAGACGTGACGCAGTACAAGGAAAACCAGCTCCCGGCGATCAAGGCGGTTCTGCGCTGGGTCAGCAGGTTTCAGGCGGGCGTCTTTCGCCTGAGCAAGGGCCGACTGATGAACACCTTTCTTGGAGGCCCCGTATGCATGGTCACCATGACCGGGGCCAAGTCAGGCAAAACCCGGCGGCTGCCTCTCATTCACGTCCCCCACGGGGACAACAAGCTGCTGGTTGCCTCCAGCGGGGGTATGCCCGAAAATCCGGCCTGGTACTACAACATCAAAGCCCACCCGGAGATCAGGATCATGGCCGATGGCCATGAAAAAAACTACATCGCGCGCCAGATCAGCGACGAGGAAAAAGCTGCCCTGTGGCCGGTGCTGCTGGCGGTCTATCCCGATTTCGACGAGTACCAGGCCCGGACCGACCGCAATATCCCCGTTTTCAGCTGCGAACCGGGGAACTGATTACTCCATTTGAAGGGCGAAGCTACAGGCAACAGTCGCACTCAAGGCATGCGCGAGCAGGTCACCCGACCAGAAGAGTCGACCCGAACATGCAGCCACCGCTGTTACGCCTGCGCTAATCGTCTATCCACTCCGGCCAGTCACTGCCAAGTCTGCCGCTCCAGTTGGGCGTCCGCCGTTCAATATAGGCCATGCCGCCTTCAACGGCGTCGGCCCTGGACATACTGTAATGAAGGCAGCAGTTCTCTTTCGCCGCGACCGCGCCGTAACTCATATCCAGACCCTGCCACAGCAGCCTCTTGTGCATGCCCATGGCCAGGGGCGCGGCGTTGGCGACCATATCGCTGGCGATTTCCAGGGCCGTGTCCAGCACCCGGTCAGCAGGGACGCAGCGACCGGCCAGCCCCCAGTCCAGCGCCTCACGACCACTGAGCCGCTGACCGCGCATCAGCAATTCCAGCGCTTTTTCCACGCCGATCATTCGCGGCAGCAGGTACTCCATGGCGAAGTCGGTGACCACCCCGCGACGGGACTGGAGAAAACCGTACTTCCCCTCCTCGGCAAATACCCGGATATCCGCCTGCATGGCGATCCCAAGGCCAACACCTACCGCATGGCCGTTACAGGCCGCGATCACTGGTTTTCGCACCTCAAATGCCTGCATCGACAACGGACAGGATGCAACCTCCCCACTGACCGCGTTGCCATCGAAGGTTTCACCCCCGCCGCTCATGTCAGCTCCGGCACAGAAACTGGATCCGACACCGGTCACCACCACTGCCCCGATGGCATCGTCCGTATCACAGCGCCGGTAAGCAGTTCCCAGCCCCTCAATCATGCCCGGCGAGAGTGTATTGTGATCTCCGGGGCGGTTGAGCGTGATAACGGCCACCCCCTGTTCCAGCTCAAACAGCACATCTTCGGTCATCGGTCTTGTCCCTGGAAATACAGTCGCTAGCATAGTACATCCCTGCGGCGGGCCAATGGCGAACGCGGCCAGCGGTCATACGCACCCTCGCCAAGGGCAGGAGACATGGTAATTTTTAATAAACTATAAGTAGAATTTCGCTGAATTATTCCGTATAACCTCATGTTATATAAAGGATAAGCGCCTATTGACCTGATTATTATTGAGGGACGCAGGCGGCAACAATCGGCGGATGACCGGGAACTAGCGTTGGAACAACACACGGTACTGATTATTTCCGAGAGCAGCGCGGATCATGCGATCCTCTCTGCCTCTCTCGGTCGTGCCGTACCTGCGCGTTTTAACCTGGCCTCTTCCGAGTCCATGGACCGCCCGCTTGAGGCGCTGCTGGACCCCATGGTTGACGCGGTCATCATGGCCTACGGCCCTGAAACCGAGTACCTGCTGCGACTGGCCCAGAAAAACCAGGCCACTGTTCCCCTTATCCTGTTGCTGGACGAGCAGGACGACCGGTTGGCCGAACAACTGCGCGAGTACGGTGCGCAGGATTATCTGGTCAGAGGCCAGCTGCAGGACGCCCTGGTGCACAGGGTCCTGGATTACTCGATTCAGCTGAAGCGGGCCCGGGACACGATAAAGCAGCTCTCCAGTCGCGATTCGCTCACCGGCGCCCTCAACCGGACCGGGTTCAGGGCCCACATGGAACGGGCCATGGAGCGCAGCGAGCGCTATGGCTTTAGCACCGCACTGCTCTATATCAACATGGATCAGTTCGCCAATATTAACGACCACTACGGCGAAACCGACGGCGATCTGTTGATCAAGACCATTTCCCGCCGCCTGATCAACAAGATGCGCAGCACAGACAGTATTGCCCGCCTCGGTGGTGATGAATTTGCGATTGTGCTGGAGGACGTCAGCAGTGTGAAAGATGTGGAATTGATCGCCGAAAAGATGATCAAGTCCATCACTGCCCCGATGATTCTGAGCGAACAGCAGGTCTCCATCGATGCCAGTATTGGCGCGGTGATCTACCCCGATGACGGCAAGGAGTTCCCGGAGCTGGTGGACTATGCACGCTCGGCGATGCAGGAGGCCAAGAGTGTCGCCGGCAGTAAATTTGTCCGTTACAGCGAACAACTGTCATTCGACCACGGCGGCAGTACATCACTGGCTGCAGAGCTGCGGACCGCAGTGCGCAAAAACCAGTTTGAACTGCATTACCAGCCACGCATTGACCTGGCCACCGGCCGCCTGTGTGGCCTGGAGGCGCTGTTGCGCTGGAATCACCCCGAGCGCGGCCTGCTCTGCCCGGGGGAATTTATTGCTGCCTGCGAAGATATGGGCCTGATGCGCACTATCGGCTATCAGGTGATTCAGCACGCCTGCTCCGCCCAGGTCTGGATGGAGGAACAGGGCATCCGCGACGTGGATGTGGCAGTGAATATCTCTTTCTCCCAGTTCCAGGACGATCGCTTCGGGGATATCGTCAAGGACATTATCAAGCGCAGTGGCTCCGACGCTTCCCGGCTCGAGTTCGAGCTGACCGAAACCACGATTTTGAAGAGCCCCGATGCGGTCAAACGGCGCATGGACGAACTGCGCCAGTTGGGCATTTCCTTCTCGCTGGATGACTTCGGTACCGGCTTCTCCCAGCTCTCCCACCTGACCGAACTGCCAATTTCGGCACTGAAGATCGACGCCCGTTTTGTCCGCGACCTGCCCAACAGCCCGCAACAGGAAGCGGTGTGTACCATGATCATCGAAATGGCCAGGCGACTGGGCATGATGGTCGTGGCGGAAGGAGCTGAGACCCACGAGCAGGTTGAATACCTGCGAGAGCAGCAGTGCCAGCAGGTGCAGGGTTTTTACTACAGCCCGGCGATTCCCCTGCAGCAGCTGCCGCGCTTCGTGAAAGAACTTCACTTCAAACGGCGCGAGCCCCTGTTTTCCTGAACTCGCTCGTTAACGGCGCCGGCTAATAGACAACGCAGTTACGGCCTTTTTTCTTTGCCTTGTACAGTTTGGTATCGGCCGCGGAAAGCACGGATTCCGGGTCGGGATGGTTATCGCCCCGGGCGGCGATCCCTGCACTCACCGTCACGCTCACCTGGTCGGATTTGAGCTTTGTTGCGCCCCTGCGGCGTGACCCTTCTTTTGCCCGCGCCGGCCGCCGTTTGCGATCGCGGATGGACATCTTGTAGTTGGCAATGCTCTCCCGGACCTGGTCCATCGCGGCAGCACAGTCCTCAGTGGATCGGCGGGGGAAAACCACACAAAATTCTTCGCCGCCATAGCGGTAGGCCGTGCCGCCATTGCCGACTTGTTTGACCCGGGAAGCGACCAGCTTGAGAACATCATCCCCTACATCGTGGCCGTGGGTATCGTTGAATTTCTTGAAATGATCAACATCCAGCATGGCGATACTGTAGCGTCGGCCCAATGTATTGAGCCGTTCATTGAGAGCGCGGCGACCGAGCAGCCCGGTGAGGTCATCGCGATAGGCCATCGAATGGGAACTGCGCAGCAGTCCCCAGACCACACTGAGACCACCGGCAATGCCCATCACCACGGAAATATCGTCCAGGTGCAGCAGCGCCAGCGAGAAAAAACCCGCAGCGAGGACGCCGGCGAGCGCCACTTCCGTCTCGCTGTCGCGCACTATCACCAGCACAAGGGCCAGGAATCCCACCGCCGCGAATAGCAGGCTGGCGCCGCTGGAAAGTATATAGCCCTCCAACGGCTTGGCGGAGAACAGGCCCCGGGTGGCAGCATCGGCGCCATTTATCCCGTCTGCGATCACAAAACACAGACCCGCGAGCCCCAGGAAGAAGACAGCGGTGAGCAGTCCGTAGGTGTTGAACAAGCCCCGTTCCGGTGCCAGTAACAGGTATGCACAAAGCAACGGAACGCCAAGACTGGCCACCAGAAACAACCGGGCTGCATCCGGCTCACCCAGGCTGACCTGAAGGTAATTCTGGATCAGCCAGAACAACGAGGCAGTACCCACAGCCGCCAGTAGCAAACGCAGCCGCTGGAACTGGTAGGCGATGACCAGGCAGGCCATGGCAACGAAATAAGGGAGGTTGGCGACGATAATCCTGGTTTCGTCACCCAGTTGATCAAGATAGCCGCGAGCCAGCAGGCCACCGCCGACAATGACCGTCGGTGCCAGCAGCCTGATTAGCGCAGCCCAGTGCACACGCATCCCGCTTTCATCACCCCGTCGTCCCGGTTCTTATACGTCCCGTTCGCCTGCTTACCCTTTCTACCATTCGGGCTAGGCGATACCTTCCAGTGATGATAGCCTAGAAAACCTATAACAGCATTACCTCATAACTCCATGTCCAGCGACAACCGTGCACACCAACGGGCAAAAATTCTCGTCTGCGATGACGATATCAATGTTCGGCTGCTTACCCGCCAGTGCCTGGAGGCGGAAAACATGGTGGTGGTGGAAGCCGCTGACGGCCTCGAAGCCCTGGACGTGTTCACTCGGGAACGACCCGACCTCGTCTTCCTGGATGTAGAAATGCCCGGCATGACCGGGCTGGAAGTGTGCCAACGCCTGCGGCAAATGCCCCAGGGTGAATCCATTCCAATCATGATTGTCACCGGTTCCGATGATCGCCAATCCATCGACCAGGGCTTCGAGGCGGGGGCGACCCAGTACAAGACCAAGCCAGTGAACTGGTCCCTGCTGGGACGGGATGTACAATACATGTTGCGGGCAAGTGACGCCTTCAACGCCCTCAAGCGGCAGGAGGATCGCCTCCGCTACCTGGCCTACTACGACCCGCTGACCAGCCTCCCCAACAGGCGCAGTTTCAACGAACAGCTCAATCGAATCCTGAAGCGCTGCCGTCGCCACAAGACCAGCGCCGCCCTGCTGTTCATCGACCTGGACCACTTCAAGCGGATCAATGACTCCATCGGCCACGGCCGCGGTGACCGCCTGCTGGTGGAAATAGCCAAGCGGCTGACCAACGAGCTGCGCGAAGACGACGCGATCAACTACTACACAGACAACAGCGCCGAGGACGAAAACGAGGACGCCAGCACCGAGATCGCCCGGCTGGGCGGCGACGAATTCACCGTTGTACTGTCTGACATCAACGATGCCATGCAGGTGGAACGGGTGGCCAAGCGCATTCTCGACAGCCTGTCCGAACCGATCGCCCTGCAGACCCATAATCCGGTTGTAACCCCCAGTGTCGGTATCGCCCTGTTTCCCCAGGATGGCGAGGACCCGGACACACTGGTGCGCAATGCCGATACCGCCATGTACGCGGCAAAGGCCCACGGCCGGGCTTGTTACCGATTCTACGACGAGGCCATGAACGCCCTGGCGGTGGAGCAGCTCAAAATGGAGGAAGAGCTACGCGATGCCATGCGCAATCACGAGCTCGAGCTCCGCTACCAACCGCAGATTGACACCAACAGTGGTGAGGTAGTGAGCATGGAAGCCCTTGTTCGCTGGAAGCACCCGGAACGGGGCATGGTCTCACCCCTGACTTTCATTCCCGTGGCCGAGCGCACGGGACAGATTATCGAGCTGGGCGCCTGGGTGATGGGCGAGGTCGCGCGCCACTGCCATTACTGGGACTCCATGGGGCTAAAACCCTTTCGCGTATGCGTCAATATTTCCCCACTGCAGTTCAACCAGACCAATCTGCCGCAGTCGATCGGCAAGTTCCTGAAAGAATCGGGAATGGACGCAGGACGCCTGGAACTGGAACTCACCGAGAGCGCCATCATGACTGACGCGCAAACCAATATCGAGAGACTCCAGCAGTTGAAGGCGCTGGGGCTGGAATTAGCCGTGGATGATTTCGGCACCGGCTATTCTTCGCTCAGCTACCTGAAGCGCTTTCCTATCGACACCCTGAAAATCGATCAGAGCTTCGTCGCCGACCTCGATAGCGCCGATGGTGCCGCCATCGTCGACGCTATCATCGCCCTGTCGAAGACCCTGAATCTGAGGGTGATCGCCGAGGGCATCGAAGACAAGGAACAGCTCGATTACCTCGTCAAGCGCGGCTGTGACCTGCTGCAGGGTTACTACTTCTCACGGCCGATTTACCCTGAAGACGTACCGGACATGTTGCGCCAGAATTTCTCCGAGGCGCTGAACCAATCTTGATCGATTCCCGGTAAGCCCTCGTCATGACGTTCCTCCGATTGCTGCTACTGCCGGCACTGCTGGCGGTTTCACCGACACTGGTAGCTGCGCCCGCAAAGCCACTGCATGTCATGCTACAGGGTGCCTCCGCCGACGAGATGGCAACCCTGGTCAGGGACCAGGGGGGCGAGTTGACCCACCATCTCGGAATCATTAACGCGGTGGGGGCCAGGCTGTCCCGGCAGCAGCTCGAAGCAATCCTCGACACGGGCAAAGTCGACCGCCACATTGACGACCTCGCGCTCAGCGACCAACCGACCGAAGCGCCCCCGGCGGAGGCCGGCTGCCAGGTAGCCGGGGCGGTGGAAATAAGCCAGACAGGAAACCACTTTGCGTGGCGACTCTACAACAAGGGCGGCAAGCCGCAGAAGCTGCGAGAACTCGAGTTGCGCTGGCCAGAACGCCTGGGAATGGCAACGTCGATCGCTCTCGGCAAACAGCCGTTGCCGATCCAAAATGCCGCCACGGAAGGCCAACTCCTCACACTGGCTTTTAGCGAAGACAGGGCGCCAACCCTGAGCGGCCAGCAGGAACTGACCGTATCATTTGAACAGTCCCCGCAACCCGTCCCTGCGCAGAGTGAATACGATCTCACACTGAGCTTTGGCATAGATTGTGACGTCAGCCTTATCCCGGGCTACAGGGACAACGCGGACAACTACTACTACAGCCAGGTATCGGGTGCCGAAGCGCTGCATCGCCACGGCGTACGGGGTAACGGCGTAACGGTGGCTGTGCTGGACTCAGGATTATGGGACCACCCCAATCTGTTGAACGACAGCCAGGGCAGGCAGCGGGTAAAGGCACGCTACGACGCCATCAACCATTCCGAAGGCGACGTATTTGATGAAAGCGGGCACGGCTCGCACCTCACCAGCATTCTGGCCCACAGCGGCGCAACACTGTCAGCGGGGACGCCCACTGGCGGCTACAAGGGTATTGCTCCGGACGCGTCCATTGTCGCCATCAAAGCATTCGACGAGTCCGGCCAGGGCGGGCTGCTCGACATCGTCCGCGGGGTGCAGTGGGCCGTGGACAACAGGGAAAAATACAATATCAGAGTGCTGAACCTCTCCTTTTCCGCCCGACCTCGCTGGCCCTATTTTCTGGACCCGATCAACCAGGCGGTCATGCGCGCCTGGTCCGCCGGAATTACCGTGGTGGCAGCGGCCGGTAACTCCGGCCCCAAGCCGATGACCGTGGGCTCACCAGGAAACCTGCCCTACATCATCACAGTGGGAGCCGTCACCGACTCCTGGACCGCTGACACCCGCACAGACGACTACGTGCCCGATTTCTCCTCCCGGGGCCCCACCCCGGAGGCCCACATCAAACCCGACATAGTGGCTCCAGGTGGTCACATGACCGGCCTGACCCGGCCGGGTTCGGGGCTGGTAAAGCAACATCCCGAGTACCAGTTGCCGGGCGGCGAGCTGGTAATGACGGGTACGTCGCAGGCAGCGGCACTGGTCTCCGGCCTCGTTGCCTTGCTGTTGCAACTGGAGCCCGACCTGTCACCGGATGATGTGAAATGCAAACTGCTGAGTACCGCTGAGCCGGCGATAAACACGGACGGTCTGCTGGCCTACAGCCCCTTCCAGCAGGGCCACGGCTACGTGAGCATTACCCGTGCCATAACCCTGGGGGACAGGGGCTGCGGCAACGCAGACCTGAACCTCTCCAGGGACATGGCCGGCGAGGAGCATTTTGAAGGACCGGCGATTGTCGCTGAAGACCAGCAGATCACCCTCCCGGGCCTGAAAACCATGCTTTCCCCCCTGCCATCGGCCAAAGGGGCCAGCGACACCCGGGTTTGGGGAGTCAAGGCACACGTCGAGCGCCTGGCGCCGGACTACCAGCCCCCCCCGCAGCATCCTTTTGACTGGGTGCAAATGTACGAATTTGAGCGCAGCAGGATTCAAAAACTGTCCCGAAAACCCTGATCTGCCCCACCGGCCTCCGGGGAAATGCAACTTGCACCCCTTGGCAATTACTGCCAATTACCCCTTACGGGGCATGACCTGGACCGGCGCTCTAAAAATCACATTTATTTCTTATATTTCAGAAGCTTAGAAAATTTCCTCCACACCAAAGAACCAGACCCCCTCAACCCTCGCTGCGCCAACTACCCCAAAATGGGTATATACCGGTCTTCATTCGCCCCACTACAGCTCGTATAACGAAGTCAACCATTCAGGAAAAAGAATGTGAACTGAGTCTCAGGGACGGACACCAAACTTTTAACCAGATCACGTTTCAGGTGTTAAGAGAACTCAATCAAACAAAAAGGCGACGAACAATGAATACTTTCAAAGCGGTTAAAGCAGCGGGGCTCACAAGTGCAGCAATAGCGCTGTTACTGCCATCCATTTCAATGGCTGAAGTCGAGCAAACCAGCGCGTCCCAACCCAGCCACAACCTCGTTCACAGGGTGAGCCACTCCCTGGCCGATGCCAAATCCTACACGCGCACCGGCAGCGCCGGCTACAAGTGGGGCAAAACCGCTGAATCCGCCACCACTAACACTGCCTGGGTTGACAACGCTCCGGCTCGCAGTGGCTATAAATGGGCCAACGCCGACTCCAATAGTAAGGATCAGGCCCAGTCCTATGCTGGAACCAGCAACTACCAATGGGGCAGCATGAGTTTTTCTGAGCAGTCGGGATATAAATGGGGTCTGCGCAACTTTTCCGATCAAACTGGCTACAAGTGGGGCCTGCGCAACTTTTCCGATCAAACCGGCTACAAGTGGGGCCTGCGCAACTTTTCCGATCAAACTGGCTACAAGTGGGGCCTGCGCAACTTTTCCGATCAAACCGGCTACAAGTGGGGCCTGCGCAACTTTTCCGACCAGACCGGATATAAATGGGGTCTTCGGAGCTTCTCTGACCAATCTGGCTACAAATGGGGCTTACGTAACATTGCTGACCAATCTGGTTACAAATGGGGCCTCCGTTAAGTTAGAGCCGCTCAATACTGAAACCACCAAAACTTTGCTGAGGCGTTACTGGCCGGGAGATGCCTAACTTCCGACCAGTAACGCCTTAATTTGTTGTGCTTATCAACAAGTTTTGGATGCAAAGAAAGCTAAACTACACTTTAATCTTACCCTGTTCTATCTAATGTGTAGTAATCAATGTATTCAAGGGCTATCACTTTAGTCGCCTTACTTGTGTTGGCTAATCACGCCAGCCCATCTCCCTTGTCTGAATACGATTTCTATGTTGCTCCTTTCTCAAAGAATCTAACTCAGCAAACAATTACGCAAACCCTACAGGATTCTAGAGGAGCGCTATGGTTTCTCACTAAAGAAGGACTGAACAAATACCGGGGCCAAACAGTCGAGAACTATAGATTCATTGCGGGAGACCAGGGTTCAATCTCAACAAATAACGTCACAGAAATAGCTGAAGACATTAATGGAGACATTTGGGTAGCGACCCAAGGCGGTGGACTAAACAAATATAACCCAACATCGAATGGCTTTGAAACAAAGCTCGCAGATCCTAACAATAGAAATTCGCCATTTTCAAACACGATCTATTCACTGTTCGCTGACTCAAACGGATTGCTCTGGCTCGGCTACAACAACTCGTTCAGTTCATTCGACCCGTCAAAAAATTCATACCGACACTACACGAGTTCCTCTTTAGACATGGAGGACTTCGGTGAAGTTCTAGATATCACAGAAGATAGGAAAAATCGGCTTTGGCTTGCCACTACGACAGGATTGCTTTGTCTCGAAAATTTAGATGCACAAACGTCAGAGATCCGCGTAAAAAGATTTGAGTCATTCGATCGATCAATAGAGGTAATAAATCGTGTGCTCGCCACCTCGGACAACCAGTTATGGTCAGCGCAATCCGACCTTGGCATATCGATTTTAGACCTCGAAACAGAACAAATTACATTCGTTGGTCACGATGAAAATTCAAACACGTCGCTTTCATCAAACCGGGTGCTTGATATTTATGAGGACCATACAGGCAATATCTGGGTAGCAACTTATGAAGGATTGAACCTTTATTCGAAACAATCAAACAGCTTCATTAGGTTCACCACCAGCAATGCTGGTTTTCCAGAAAACATTATTACTAGTGTCTACCAATCAAGAGAAGGTCAATACTGGATTGGCACTGTATACGGGCTAGTAACAGGCACGAAAGGGCATTTTCCAGTATTCGATGTTACGACCGGAAATCTATCAAGCAACGCCGTAAATGCATTTGCAGAGACTGGAGATGGAAGTCTGTGGGTGGGAACTGACAATGGATTAAATCGACTAAGACCAAACTCATCCGAGTTTGAATGGATAAACGAATATACATCTCCAGGCTTATCCAGCCCAGTCGTTATGAGTTTGCTCGGCGAAGGTAACATCCTATGGGTTGGCACATTTGATGGTGGATTGAACCGTCTAGATATCTCCACTGGAGAGTTACAGGTATTTAAATATAGCCCAACGCATCAGACGTCACTTGGCTCAAACGGAGTAACTTCAATATTAAGAACCACTGATGGGGCGCTACTCGTAGGAACTTTCGGTGGTGGGCTCAGTAGATACAATGAAGAAAATAATAGTTTCACGACATATCAACATAACCCAAATCAAGATAGTTCGATTAGCAGCGATCGTGTTATCGCCCTGTACGAAGACTCCCTAGGGTTTGTATGGGCCGGAACAGAGGACGGACTAAATCGCTTTGACGTCAAAAATGAAAAATTTTTGAGATTTAAAAGAGATCCTGCGGATTCAAGCAGCATCACGAGCGATATGGTTTGGGCTTTTTACGAAGACCACCAACAGAGATTATGGCTTGGATCATCTGGAGGCGGACTGGTGAGCTGGAGCAAAGAAGACCGCGAGAGCTCAAGATCAAATTTCGTAAATCACTCTGGAGAAGTGCGACTACCTAGTTCAAATATTTATGGAATAAAGGCAGACGATGAAGGAAACCTCTGGCTGTCACACAATCGAGGTGTCACAAAGTATAACCCTATTTCACATAGCACGCGCCAGTACAGCGAGCGCGATGGGCTTCAGGGCTCTGAGTTCAATATGGGAGCAGCCTATCAATCAAGCGATGGAACGATCTACTTCGGCGGACCTAAAGGATTCAACGTAATCAATTCAAATTTCTCGAAGCAGGCGAGAATTCCTCCGTTGGTCAATATTGCTTCAATTAAAATAATGAACAAACAAGCCTTCTTTGAAAAACCGTACTACGAATTGGATGCGTTAGAACTAAACTACGAAGATCGGGTACTAACAATTGAAACTTATGCATCAGATTACTCCAATCCAGACCTAGTCCAATATGCGTATATGTTGGAAGGACTAAATCCCGATTGGGTGATATCTGAGGATTCTCGAATTGCCTCATTCACAACACTCCCACCCGGCAACTATAATTTAAAATTCGCGGCAGCGAACCCTGAAGGTGTATGGAACTGGGAAGCGCTGAGCCTACCAATAAAGGTCAACCCTCCGCCTTGGCGGAGCTCATACGCATATGCTAGTTATACCGTATTGTCGATCTTGTTCATCGGCTTTCTTTTGTATCGCCAAAGTCGGTCGCGAGAGCTCGCTATAGAGAGACAGAGAGAGCTCGAAGCAAAAGTACAAGAAAGAACTCTCGACCTCCAGGAGGCGCAGGCAGCGGCTGAAGCAGCCAACAGTGCTAAGTCTGAATTTCTGGCTACTATGAGCCATGAAATCCGAACACCGATGCATGGAATGATCGGCATGACCGAGCTGCTACTCCATACAGATTTATCTGAACAACAGCGCCAGTTTGCCAAGGCGGCTCACGATAGTGGTGAGTCTTTGCTGGGGCTAATAAACGAAATACTCGATTTCTCTAAAATTGAAGCTAGCAAAATTGAGCTAGAAAATATCGAGTTCGATCTTCTCGAACTAATAGATGAAATTTGCTATTTACAGGGAGAACCGGCTTCTAGAAAAAACCTCTCTTTAAACAGTATTTTTCATCCTAGCGCTCCGCGGATAGTTCTTGGAGACCCCACAAAGATCCGTCAGGTAATCATGAACCTAGTGAGCAATTCAATAAAATTCACCCATAAAGGAAACATTAACATAGTTGTAGGGTCCGAGCCGAGAAAGCATGATGAGGCACTGAGCTCATCGAAGATAACCGTCACTGATACGGGAATAGGAATGGATACAGAAACTCAGAAAAAGGTATTTGATGTATTCACTCAAGCAGACACAAGCACGACAAGAGAGTATGGAGGCACTGGTCTCGGATTATCAATATCTAAACACTATATAGAGTTAATGGATGGAGAAATCGAAATTTCGTCGAAACCAAATGAAGGCACTTCCATATCAATTACTCTGCCTTTACAAGTCGATGCGTACCAAGACGAATTTACGAACTTTGACGGCAAAAATGCTTCTGTGCTGTGTATAAACGAATCCACCTACAGAATGATCGAATCTCACTTAAGAGTGCTGGGATGGAGCTGTTACAGGATTGCCAAACCAGAAGAAAATGTTGATGGGAACTTACTAATAGTAGACGCAGATTCAATCGATAGTTTTGAGACTATTAAATGGAAAACTGACCTGCATTTAGAGGGATTTGCTCTGATATTATGCTCTCTGGCTGATTCTCGGAACTTTCCCGTGCTTGATTCTTGGAAAAGAGTTACAAAGCCTATTACCTTAACTTCAATGCAAGAGGCACTGGAGGCAACGAGCAAATCTCGGCACGCCCCAAACACTCAGTATCAGCACAACAAACCGGCCAGTACTAAAATGCTCAAGGTTTTGGTCGCTGAAGACGTCGCTACAAATCAAAAAATAGTGCGAGAAATGATCTCCATGCTAGGACACAGCGTGGAAGTTGTGGGCAACGGAGCGGATGCTGTTGCAAGTCATGAATCGGGGGACTTCGATTTGATCTTCATGGATTGTCAGATGCCGGTCATGGATGGCTTTGAGGCTACGAAAAAGATCCGTGAGGCCGAAAAAGAACTAGGCAGACTTCATATTCCGATCATCGCATTAACAGCAGGGCTTGGTAGAGATGATAGAGCAAAGTGCAGAGACGCAGGGATGGATCATTACGTAGGCAAGCCCTTTACAGTATCCGACATTCGGAGGGCCATTTCGTCTTTTACCAATCAAGAATCGCAGCGAACAATAACACAGAACTTCTCGCAAAAAAGTAGTAAGACACCCGGAGATGACGGAGCTCTTCGGAAAGAAAGTACTCCAATAATCAACCAACAAGCCGTAAACGCAATCATCGAGATCGAAACACAGACTGGAAAACGCATTCTGCCTGAAATCTTCGATGGATACAGGACACAAATGGAACAGAAATTTCATGAAATTGCTGAGAATATCAGCACCCAGGAAATTGAACTTCTCGCTAAATCCGCACATGCTATCAAGTCGATGAGTGCGAATATTGGTGCGCAGAAAGTTCGAGAGATTAGTTCTCTAATAGAGGCTTCTAGCAGAGAAGGAAAAGTAGAATACATTGAGCAAGAATTCAAAATGCTGAAGGCCGCCTACGAAGAATATATGACGGAATTTGAATCAGAGTATTTTTCGGGTTAATGGTCGAGTGGCACGCAGGTTTTTTCGACTTATGACCATACTAATAAGACCTAAATTATCTTCATATTACTATGTTCCACTATTATTTCTTGCCTGTTTCCCAAGACATACAATTGCAACCCCATTACAGATATATCCATCGCCTATTGCAGTTGAAATAACCCAGCCAACAATCACAAGATTCCACATGGATATAAATGGATTTCTTTGGATAGGAACACAGCAGGGGCTCTACAAATTCGAGGGAAATGAGGTTGTAAAGTTTGGAGGCTCGAGTGACAAAGGGGGGAAACTTAAGAGTTCGGATATTCGTGGTATAGCTGAGCAAAAAAATGGAAAAATAGTAATAGCGACTTTTGGCCAGGGGATCTATGAATTTTTACCAGAGGCGTCCGACTTTAAACCAATCAAGAGCGAAAGAGCTCTTGAACTGCAGGACCTTCATCAAATACTAGATGACTATTTCATCGCCGTATCTAAGAGCGGCATAAAAACAATAAACCTATCTTATGGAAACAAAAACGACTGGCTTACCCATCAATTGTCTAACGCAAACATAGTAGATGTCGTTGATTCAATCAGAATTGATAGTCAAAAAACCTTGCTTGCAACAGAGGATTCGCTTCTTCTTGTCTCCACAATTTCGAATACGATCAGCAAACACTCTCTCATACTATCTGAAGAGGATGTTACCGCTATAGCGCTATCTGATTCTAGCGAACTATTTATTTCAACTTCAAAATCAAGACTTTATCGTTTTGGAACGACTGACTACAAATTACAGACATCGCTCGATCTGTCGAATTATAACGTTTCAAACATATCCGACCTATTACACCTGAATGACGAACTTTGGATCGCTACCGACGACGGAGTTTTCTTAGCGTCGCGGGATCTAAAGATCAAGGAGCACCTAAATCAGTCCAACTCGCAATTATCTAATAACCACATCACACGATTGTTCTACGATGGAAAAATACTGTTCGTGGGAAGTTTTAATGGACTTGATCAAATTTTGCCTAGCACTATTACCAGTTTTAATCGGCTAAACAGTAATGTCGATAATGACGTTCTCGCGTTTGCAATGTCCAGTGACAAACGCCTTTGGGTTGGAACCTATAACGGAGTCTACATCTACGATGAAAAATCTGGACAACATGACCATATAGTTAATTTTGTAGACAACGACTTACCAGATTCAAGAGTAACTACACTGGCAATACACGGTGACGAGTTATGGATAGGCCTTGCAAAAGATGGAGTGCATAAGCTAGACATACTAAGCGGTAGAATCCAATCTTTCTCAGATAGCAATGACGCCGACCTAGAGGTGACAAAAATATTGTCAACCAGCAAAGGCCGAGTCTATATCTCTACATACAAAAATGGGGTTTATAAAGTTCAGGAAAATGAACTTATTCAAGTACCTAGCGATGGAGAAAACTCCTTCAATCATCTCTTCGAGTCACAAAAAGGGAGAATTTTCGCTACTACGGAACGGAAGCTTTTCATGCTTAACCTTCCAGAGAAAAAATTTGAGCAGATAGACCTCGATTTTGGTATGCACAGAGAAAACCCTATTTTGCTTAGTATGGCAGAGAGTAAAGAAGGTCAGCTATTACTCGGAACCAAGAGTCACGGTATTTATCTCTTGGAAGAAGCACCAGGCGTGGGCGAAACGGTGCAGGTCAAGCATTTCAGTGACGATAGAGTGCTAAAAAGTTCGACTATCTACGGCATGGTACGTGACGCTGAATCTAATATTTGGTGTTCGACACAGAATGGTATTTTCAAGATTAGTCGAGATGGACAGATTATTTTTCGTCTAACGAAGCTGGATGGATTGCAAGGTAATGATTTCAACTACGGTGCATATTTTCTCGATGATGCTGGTTATATGTATTTTGGTGGTGTCAACGGCTATAGCCGTTTGAATAGTGACCAACGGCGTCCCTCCACTGTTAGTTCCCCAATACTCATAAATAAGATTCGTCTAAGCCATAGCAAGCAGCTCCGGTTTGGTGAAATTTCTAGACTGGAAACACTAGAGTTATCCCATTCGGATAGGTCGTTCGCACTAGTTATAAATTTATTGGATTACCAGAACCCTAGGGCCAACCAATACACCCATATACTGGAGGGCCTGGACAGGGACTGGACCGAGGCAAGCACCAATAATGTTGTGGCATACACGAACCTGGATCCCGGAAGCTACATCTTTCGTGCCAGGGGCGCCAATGCAGCCGGCGTCTGGAGCGATAACGAGGTTAGGCTGAGGATTGTTGTGCTGCCACCGTGGTGGAGGACGTGGTGGGCGTTTGGTACTTACGGCGTTCTGGCTGTCTTCATACTCTGGATGATGATGCGCACCTATCGCAGTCACTTGCTCAAGGAAGAAGCGCTTCGTATCGCCCAGGAAATGCACGATGCTGCCGATCGGGCGCAGGATGACCTGCAGGAAAGCCAGGAATACCAGGACGAGCTGGTCAGCGCAGTATCACAGCACAATCTGGCGACGCTGGATCTCATTTCAAAGTGCCTGGAGGATATCGAGTGCAATGACTCCTCTCAGGTTAAAATTCTGGGCCATATCAAAGCGCTGGAACTGTTGGAAAAGTGCTATTTTTTCCAGGACGGGGAACTCGTTGCCGATATGCACAGCTACGTGGATGGGTTGACCAATTACCTTCTGACTCAGACTACGGTCGATCCGGCCACTATTACGACGATCAACAGGGTAACGCGGGAAACGCTGGCGGCTCACGTAGCCTCCCCGCTTGCAGTGATACTTTACGAACTGTTACACAACGCCATGGCCCATGCATTTGGGCCTGCGTCCTCCGCCAATTTTATCGAAATTTCCCTCAACATTGTTCGCGAGCCTGCCGAGGATCCAATCCTGGATCTTATAGTCGCCGATGATGGCGTCGGCGACCGGAGTGCAGTTGGCGATTCCCGGTCCGGCTCGGGGCTTGAGGTCGTTGGCTCACTGGCTGCCTCGCTCGGCGCGCGTTACAACACCCGCACCAACAATGGTAACGGCTACACAGCGCAACTGCGGCTGACCCTGCCAGGGCATTAGCCCCGGCCCTTCGCTCGGGGCCCAAAGGGTCGTTGCTATCGGCCCAGCGGGCAAATAATATAGGCGCTTGACTGCCTGCAACTCGGGGATATTTCAGTGCCATGATGCACAGGAAACGAATAAACTGCTTCGGCAGTTCCTGTCAGCTGGCGCTCGTTTGTCTCCAGGGCGAGGCGGAGCAGCTTACCGGCATTGCTCTCGGGGAACTGGGGCGACTTGAAGCCAAGTTCAGCTCATACCATCCCGAAAGCGTCATCAGCCGAATCAACCAGGCCGCGGGAACCGGCTGCTTCACACCACTGGACCCGGAAGCCCGTAGCCTGTTTGATTTTGTCACCGCTCTCTGGGAAGAAAGCAGCCATTTGTTCGACCCCACGACCCGTCTGCTCGACCACTGCTACGATGACCAGGGCCAGTTGAACGCAACGGATGCGCAGGTCAGAGGCATGTTAAAGCTGGTCGGCTGGTCACAATTACAACTGACGGACGAAGGCGCCCTGCTGCCGCAAAAAGGAATGTTACTGGATTTCAACAGCTGCATTCGGCCCTACGCCATTGACTCTGTGCGCCGCAGACTGGTCAAGGAAGGCGTGCAACATGCGATGATTGAAATGGGGCACGATGCGGTAACTATTGGCAAGCAGGCAGATGGTGCCAACTGGTTAATTGGCATGCGTCATCCATGGGGAAGTCGGACCGCAATCCATCGGATCAAGCTCAACGGCAAGGGTTTCGCCATGCGCGGCGATTTTGAGCGCCGCATCCGTTTCAGGGATGAGAATTTTGGCCGGGGATTCAGCCCGATCGACGGGTATCCGGTACCGGGAATGCTGAGCGTAAGTGTGGTCGCAGACACCTGCCTGGACGCCTGCGGCGCCGCAAGTATTGCCCGGCTGAAAACAGAGCAGGCTGCTATTAACTGGCTGGACAAGCTGGGTCTGCCCTGGATCGCAATTGACAGGGAGTTGCGCTGCCATGGGCCACTGGCACCCGCCTAGGCGCCCTTGAACAGCGGCTTGCGCTTTTCCCGCTGGGCTGCAAAGCCTTCCTGCAAATCCTCCGATGCCAGGCATATGCTCGATAGCTTGCTCGCCGCAACCTGATCGATTCCCCCGGAGGCGGCCTGCTGCAATATCTGTTTCATCGACCTCACCGCCAGGGGCGCAAGCCCCGCTATGTGTCGCGCCATATCATCGGTAGCCTCCTGCCGCTGCGCCGGCATCACGAGGTGGTCCAGGAACCCAATATCCAACATGGCTTCGGCATCAAACTGCTCTGATGCTACCAGGATACGTTTGGCGAGGTTAACACCCAGGCGCTCCACAAAGCGGTTTATCCCACTCAGGGGGTAGCAAAGTCCGATCGCTGCGGCAGGTACCCGCATCCGGATGCCCTCTATGCCAATGCGAAAGTCACAGCTGAGCGCCAACTCCACCCCGCCGCCAAACACATTGCCGTTGAGGGAGGCAATGGTTGGGATTGACAGTGCCGCGAGCTGGTCCGTGGTGGTCTGGAAACAGTCGCCGCTGATCTTACCCTCACCCAGTTCGTTTAATGCGGCACCTGCGCAGAAGGTCTTATCTCCAGCCCCTGTCACGACGAGGACCCTTACCTGACTATCCTTTTCAACTTCCCCAACGTAGCCCTGAATCGCCTCCAGCTCTCCCTGCCCGAGAGAATTGTGCCTGGTGGGGTTATTGAGTGTCAGGTAACCAATGTGGCCCACCCGCTGGTATGTGACTGTATCCGTCATGTTCTGCTCCCGCTCATCAATCGGCAAAGTCTGTCATATGCGGTTCGCCGGTTCCAGTGGCCAGGGTGCGCTGGACAGGACCGGGAGCCAGCCCCATACTCCTTCTTCCCTGAACAGGAGCATTGAATGCCTGCAACACGTTGCACCTGGTGCGGCACTGATCCGCTATACATCCAATACCACGACAAGGAGTGGGGAGTGCCGGTATGGGACGATCAGGTCCTGTTCGAATTTCTTGTCCTGGAAGGCGCACAGGCAGGCCTGTCCTGGATTACCGTTTTGCGCAAGCGCGACGCCTACCGCAAACTGTTCAGCAATTTCGACGCGCAAACTGTCGCTCACTACACCGACAAACGTCTGGAAAAGTTACTTCTTGATCCCGGTATCATCCGCAATCGGCTCAAGGTATTCGGCGCGCGGAAGAATGCCCGGGCCTTCCTGGAAGTACAGGCCGAAAAAGGGAGCTTTGCCAACTACATATGGGACTTCGTCGACGGCGCTCCCATCCAGAACCGGTGGCAGTCCATGTCAGAGGTTCCAGCGACAAGCCCCATTTCCGACGCGCTGAGCAAGGACATGAAGAGGCGCGGTTTCACCTTCGTTGGCTCCACCATTATGTATGCCCACATGCAGGCTACTGGCATGGTCAACGATCACACCACCGATTGCTTCCGCCACCGGGAATGCAAATCGCTGGCTACACGGTCCTGAGGCCCGTGGATTCAGACAGCAACCAGCTATCATCTTCCAGCCTGCGGGTCTGGCAGTTGGCGTGGCCGACCATTATCTCCAACCTGCTGTTCACCACCGTCGGTTTTTGCCACATCAAGATCGTGTCTGGCCTGGGTACCAGTGCGGTCGCGGCCGTCACCAGCGGCCACCGCATTTTCTTCCTGATCCAGGCAGTATTGATGGGGGTATCCGTGGCCACTACGGCCATGGTGGCGCGCCACTGGGGTGCGAAAAAAGTGGCAGAGGCAGAACTGGTTGCCTGGACCTCAATGGCGCTTGGCCTGGCGCTTGCCATACTGCTGTCGCTGCCCGCGGTGTTCATCCCCGATGTCATCGCCAGCCTGTTCGGCCTCGACGCCGAGACCACCCGCCAGACCGCCAGCTTCATTTTCTGGCTGGGCTTGTTCAACGTGTTCTCGGCACTCAATGCGCTGTTGTCTACTGCCCTGCGCGCCACCGGCGATGTCATAACCCCCCTCTGTTTTCTCGCCTTCAGCTCATTATTCAATGTATTGTTCGGGTACTGCCTGGCCCAAGGCGTCGGTTTTCTACCGCCCCTGGGCGTCTCTGGGGTGGCACTGGGCGGCAGTCTTGCGGGTGCGCTGGTGTCCAGTGTGTTCGCAATGGTTTGGTGGCGGGGAAAATTCAATATCAAGGCCCTGAAACAATGGCGGATAGACCGGCCGTCTGCCCGCCAACTGATCAGCATTGGTGCTCCCTCCGTGCTCGAACAGGGCTTTATCCAGCTGGCCTTCCTGGCGTTCTTTGCCATCGTCGGTCAATACGGCACATCACCCTACGCCGCCTACGGAATTGGCATCAGCATCGTTGCTTTTTCAATTGTGGTCGGCTTCGGCTTCGGCATTGCGGCCGCAACCCTGGTGGCTCAACAGCTGGGGGCAGGCAATCCCGAGCAGGCCAGAAAGGCCGGTTGGCGGGGGCTGCGTATGGCCCTGGCGGCCATGAGCGTGTTCTCGGTGCTGCTGGCGATCTTCGCGCGCGACCTGGCTGGCTTCATGATAGAGGACGAGGCGACCATCGGCCTGACCGTTTCCTTCATTTACATTATCGCAATCGCCCAGCCCATTATGGCAGTGGATATTACCCTCTCAGGCGCACTGCGCGGGGCTGGCGATACCCGCTTTCCTTTGCTGGCTACCGTTTGCGGTATTGTATTCGGCCGCCTGTTGCCGGCGCTGGCCTGTTTGACCCTGGAGCTACCGATTGAGGCGGTCTTCGCCGTTATGTTGCTGGACTACATCATTAAATCGAGCATGCTACTGGTGCGCTACCGGTCTGGTAAATGGCTCGGCCTCAAACTGGCCGGAGCTGGAGCCTAGCGATAGCTCACCAGCTGTTCGCCGTTCTCCTCGCCCAACAACTGCAGGAATGAACGGTCGTTGAAGTAGGAAAGGGATACCTTTTCCCCTGAATAAAACAGCTGGGATACGGAACAATTGAACACCGGCTCATAAAACTGGTAGGTCTGGCTGCCAGTGAGTCCCAGGACATGGGCAACCAGGGTGGCGATGGTGCCGCCGGAGGTAAAAATGGCGATCGTTTTGCCGCTGCCCTCTTTACGCATCACATCGGCAAGTGCAGCATGCACCTGGCCGGAATATTGCTGCCAGCTCTGGATACCGTATTCGCTGCAATCATGACTGACCCAGTAATTGAACACGGCATCAATGACCTTCTGGTAGTCTTTGCTGTCAGATATCCCCCTTTCCAGCAGGCGTTTGAACGCCTCGCTGCGATCAGCAATCAGCGGCGCCAATTTTCTGATCTGCTCGTCATTGTTAATTTCATTGAAGCGGGTATCGACAGTATGGGGGACATCTCCGGCCAGTTCATTGCAGGCTAGCTGGCAGGTTTCCCGCTGGCGCCAGAGATCACCGCTGTAGGCAGCATTCAGCCGGACCCCGGCACGCGCCAGGTACTGCCCCGTCCTGCTGGCCTGCAGCCGGCCCAGTGGCGACAGCTGGTCATAGTTCGCTTCGCCAAATGAGGCCTGGCCATGTCGAATGAGATAAATGGTCGCCATTAAGCGGCTTCTCCCCTGTCAAAACGGAATTTACGGCGGTAGGGAAAGAAACTCTCTACATAGCCACTGCGCACCTGCTCCTGCAACCCCTGCCAGAAAGAGGCCTCGTAAATATCACTGTGAATTTCATCGAAAACCTTGCGCGCCCGCTGGTTCCCGGAAAAAAACAAGGGGAACTCCTCGGGAAAAATATCGTTGGGTCCCACCGAGTACCAGGGCTGGTCAGAGAACTCTTCCTCCTCATTGCGCGGCGGAGGAATCTGCCGGAAATTGCATTCTGTCAGTGGCTGTATTTCATCATAGTCATAGAAAACAACGCGTCCATGCCGGGTAACGCCGAAGTTCTTCAGCAGCATGTCGCCGGGAAATATGTTGGCTGCGGCCAGCTGCTTGATGGCATTGCCGTATTCATCCATCACGTCGTGCAGCTGCTCCTCGTTACAGTCCTGCAGGTACAGGTTAAGCGGTGTCATGCGCCGTTCCACGTATACATGCCTGATGATCAGCGCCTTGCCATGCTCATCAATGAGTGAGGGCGCCACCTTGTAAAGCTCATCCATCAACTCGTCCGAAAAACGTTCCCGGGCAAACGCCAGATTGGTGAACTCCTGGGTATCAGCCATACGACCCGCCCTGTCCGAGCGCTTCACCAGTGCATACTTTTCCTTGACCTGTTCCCGGGTCATATCCTTCGGCGGGGTGAACCTGTCCTTGATAATCTTGAACACAAAGTCGTAGGACGGCAGGGTAAACACGCTCATCACCATGCCTTTGATGCCGGGCGCGACAATGAACTTGTCGGTAGTGCTGGTCATGTGACGATAGGCACAGCGATGATAATAGGTCTTGCCGTGCTTGTTGTAGCCCATGGCACTGTAGATTTCAGAGATGGGCTTGGCCGGCATCAACTGTTGCAGGAACAGGACATAGGCCGAAGGTATCCGCGCATCCACCAGAAAATAGGAGCGGGTAAAGCTGAACACCACGCTGAGTTTGTCGGCGCCGAATAGTACCGTATCCACATACACTGCACCGTTTTCGTTGTGCAATATCGGCAGCACAAAGGGCATCGAATCTTCACCGCTGATGATGCGCCCGACAATATAGGCCCCCTTGTTGCGAAAGAAGTGGCGGTCCAGCACGTCAAAACGTAGATCACCAGACGACAGATCAAGCTCCTTTACCAGATAGCTGTCGACGACCTTCATGATATTGGCTACATCACGCTGCAGGTCTTCGTAGGGGATATCGAATGCATAGTCCTGCAGGACCCTGGTCCAAATCGACTGCATGGAATCCTGGCGTGAATAACTTCGATAGACCGCACTGACATCCGCTGGTGGCATGTCCCCCTGGGGGGAGAATACAAAGGCGTAGTCATTGCGGATTTTGCGGTGCTTGAACACCGCGCAGAACACGGAATTGTAAAAGGTCTCGGCGATCTCGAAATTGTTGTGGCCCTCGATCATCCGGGCATATATCGCGCGAACCTCATGCCAGAATTCGAAGTCCTTGAGGTGCTCACCGGCAATCAGCTCGACGTACTGGATAATCTCCGAGGTCTTCTGCTTGCGCAGATCGATACGGCGCAGGGAGGATTCCTGCAGGCCGTGCCAGTCCGCATTCTCAAAACGCGTCCTGGCCGCGAGGGTTATATTCTGGAACTCGGCAAAGAAGGCCTCAAAACCATTCAGTATGGTTCTTGCAAATCGTTCCTTGCGCTGGTCGGTAGCCACAGGACAAATGCTTCAGGTGGACGGCACGCCCATCGTGCGCCGTAACTTGCGCATGCCGCCCAGCCAGCGGTCATAATCCTCGGTTTTGCGGCGTCGATATTCCTCAACTTCCTTGTGCGGAAGAATAAGAAAGACCTCTTTGGCAAGCCCCTCCACCACGGCGTCAGCGACGGCCTCTGGCGTGAGCACGCCGTCTACGCCTGCTGTCCCGCCACCACCACTGTCGCCGATCATGCGGGTGGCCACGGCCTGCGGGCAGAGGGCCGACACCTTGATGCCGTCATCACCGTGAGTGATCGCCAACGACTCCGCAAAACCTATCGCTGCATGCTTGGTCGTGGAATAGGCCGCATCACCTATCTGGTTGAGCAAGCCCGCCGCCGACGCTGTGTTCAGAAAATACCCACTGCCACGTTCCAGCATACCGGGGAGGCAGGCGCGAGCAGCATAGACATGTGACATCACGTGGATATCCCACATAGCCTGCCAGGTTTCATTGGGCGCGGAGGTGGCCCACCAGGGCTCGCCGTCCAGGGCAATAATACCGGCATTGCTGCAGAACAGGTCGATGGTGCCGTGTTCGGCCTCCACCTGGTCAACCATGGCCTTGATCGCAGATTCATCGCGTACGTCCACGCCGTAGGCGTCTCCGTCGATGGTTTCTGCCACGACGCGGGCATTGCTTTCTTCCAGGTCGACCACGACCACCTTGCGGGCACCTTCAGCGTGAAAGCGCTCGCACAGGGCGCGACCGATACCATTGGCACCGCCGGTGACAACAATCAGTTTACCGGCGATGTCCATCAGAGAAGCTCCTCGGCGAACAGCTCCAGCACCTCAGGATCATGCACGCCCAGGAGCATGGTTCCCACGTGCCCTTTCCTGCCAGCTTCTTTCCACCGGCCCAGGCGATCACGGATACGGTCTTTGGATCCTACCAGCGCTACCTCATCCACCAGTTCACGGGGTACTGCAGCGCAGGCGTCCTCCTGTTTGCCCGCCAGGTACAGGTCCTGGATTTTGTCGGCGGCCTCACCGTAGCCGAGTCGCGTTGTGTAGTCGTGATAGAAGTTCTTACCCTTGGCCCCCATACCGCCGATATACAGTGCCAGCCAGGGTTTGAGGGAATCGAAGGCGGCATCCAGGTCGTCGTTCATGGCGACGGATACAAAGGTCGCCACGTCAAAGTTTTCCAGGCTCTTGCCGTTGCCCGCCTTCTCAAACCCGGTTTCCAGATGCTCACCGATTATGTCGTACTTGTCAGGGTCCATCCACACCGGCAGGACTCCGTCGGCAACCTCGCCCGCACAACGCAGCCCTGCAGGCGTGATCGACGCTGTGTATATCGGGATATCGGGGCTGGGATCGAGAATGGACTTTAGCGGTTTGCCCAGGCCAGTGGTGCCCTCGCCAGTATTGGGTACCTGGTACATTTGGCCATCGAATTCCACCGGACCTTCGCGGGCCATAATCGCGCGCATGATCTTGATATATTCCCGGGTGCGGGTGACTGGTTTACCGTAGGGAACTCCATGCCAGCCCTCAACCACCTGCGGGCCGGAGGCGCCAAGCCCGACGATAAACCGGCCACCGGACAGCTGGTCCAGTGACATCGCCGTCATTGCCGTCATGGCCGGGGTGCGGGCGGGCATTTGCATAATTGCGGTACCGACCCGGATCTTTTCAGTCTGGGACAATACCCAGGTGGCCGCCGTAACCGCGTCATTGCCGTACGCCTCGGCGGTCCATACCGAATCGAAACCCACGGACTCGGCATGTTTGATCAGGTCCATCGGAATATTGATTTGCTTGCCGGAATAGCCCAGCAGGAAGCCCAGTTTCATTGTATTTCTCCTGAGGTTGCGCCCTTGCGCCGGATCCCCGATGCCAGGGCGATAAGTGGTAGCCTAGTTATAGCGCACGGCGTTGAATTTCGCCTGATGATAATCGCCGTTACCAAAGGTGGTGTTAATCATCATCAACCGCTTGGCATAGTGGCCAATGTCCAACTCGTCGGTGATTCCCATGCCGCCGTGCAGTTGAATGGCTTCACCAAAGATGTGCTTGCCGGCCTTGTCGATCATTACCCGCAGTGCATGAATAGCCTGCACCTCATCCTCTGCGTCATCAGTGAGCGCACACACCGCGCGATACAGCAGTGATTTAGCCTGCTCGTAACTCATAAAGGTGTCAACCATGCGGTGCTGTAACGCCTGGAACTTGCCCAGCGCGACACCGAACTGTTCGCGGGTACGGGTGTATTCTACAGTCTTGCTGTTGAGCTGCGCCATAATGCCTATCGCCTCGGCGGAGAGGGCGATATTGGCGTCCATCACCACCGCGGTCATCAGGGCAAACCCGTTGTCGAGCTCACCGACCACGTGGCCTGCATCGACTTTCACGTCTTTCAGCACAATATTGGCCACCACCTGGCCGTCCATCATACGGTAGCTGACCCTTTCGATCCCGTCTGCATCGGCAGGCAGCAGGAACAGGGTGATACCGTGTTCATCGCTCTGCTCGCCGCTGGTGCGGGCCGACACAATCAGCTGGTCGGCACTGGCGCCATTGAATACCACCACTTTCTCGCCATTGAGCATGTAGCCGCCATCGCTGGCGCTGGCAGTGGTCTTTACATCGGCCAGTTCAAAGCGACTCTGGCGCTCCAGGTAGGCGAAGGCGCCGAGACAGGAGCCATCAATAATGGCAGGGATATAGGCCGCCTGCAGCTCCGAGTTGCCGCCTTTATGCAACAGTCCGCCATAGAGCAGCACCGTGGCAAGATAGGGTTCCAGCACCAGCCCCTTACCCAACTCTTCCATTACCAGCATGACATCCACGGCACCGCCGCCAAATCCGCCGTGTTCTTCAGCGAAGGGAATAGAGAGCCAGCCCAGCTCGGCAAAGGTCTGCCACTTGGTCAGGTCCATGCCCGTTTCGGAATTGGCAATCGCCACGCGCGTGTCCCAGTCATAGTCGTCCTGCACATACCGGGCAACACTGTCGCGCAACATGACCTGTTCTTCGGTGAAATCAAAGTTCATCTGTCAGTTCTCCCTGGTGTTACAGACCGAGTACGGCCTTGGCAATGATGTTGCGCTGGACTTCATTGGAACCACCGTAAATCGTGGCCGCGCGGCCATACATGTAGTTCTTGAAAGCTTTGGGGCCCAGCGAGTTACCCAGCACATCGGGCTCAGGGCCTCCCGGCAGCACACCCTGGTAGTAGGCGGCCACCTCCATGGCCAGCTCCTGGACCTGCTGCTGGATTTCGGTGCCCTTGATCTTCAGCATCGAGGATTCAGCGCCCGGGGCGTCACCCGAAGCCACCGAAGCCAGCACCCGGAGCTCGGTGAATTCCAGTGCCATCAGTTCGATCTCCAGATCGGACAGGCGTTTCTGGAACAGAGGCTCATCAATCAGGCGGGTGCCGCCGTTGACCTCGGCGCTGGCGTACTGCCTGACCACCTCCACCCCGCGCTTGGAGTCGGCGACGCCGGCGATCGCCGTGCGTTCATGAGCCAACAGGGCCTTGGCGTAGGTCCAGCCCCTGTTTTCCTCGCCGATACGGTTGGCTACAGGCACCCGCACATCGTTGAATTCAACCTCGTTAAGGCTGTGTTTGGCATCGATGGACACAATCGGATTTACCTTGATGCCGGGAGATTTCATGTCAATGAGCAGGAAGCTGATCCCTTCCTGCTTCTTGCCTTCGCTGCTGGTGCGGACCAGGCAGAAAATCCAGTCAGCCAGTTGGGCATAGGTTGTCCAGATCTTGGCGCCGTTCACGACATATTCATCACCCTCCCGCACGGCCCGGGTTTTCAGCGAAGCCAGGTCTGAACCAGCACCGGGCTCGGAATACCCCTGGCACCACCATTCATCGCTGCTAAGAATCCTGGGCAGGAAACGCTCTTTCTGTTCGTCGCTACCGAAGGTATATATCACCGGACCCACCATCTTCAGGCCAAAGGGGATGACCTCCGGAATACCGCGAGAGGCGCGCTCGCTTTCAAAAATAAAGGCCTTGGTGGCATCCCAGCCGGTCCCGCCATACTCTTTGGGCCAACCGGGGGCGATCCAACCGCGCTCATAGAGCCGCTTCTGCCACTCGATAATGGCCGGTTTGAACACCGCGGCATCGAAGCTGGACAGCCTCGCTTCAATATCCGTGTCGTAGGCGCTGTCGAAAAATTCTGCTACTTCATCGCGAAAAGCGATGTCCTCCGGGGCAAACCTTGTATCCACTGCTTGACCTCCCATATCGGTAGTTGGGTAATGGCTTCGACGGATTCTGGAAGCCGGGCAAGTACACTAGCCCGGCGAGTCGGGGTAGACAATGTTGACAGCTCTCACAAAAATTGACCGCAGCGCACTTGGCCACGCGCAATCTCAGGAAGATGCGTCCTGCTCCCGCAGGTAGCGGATGTTGTGCTCCAGCCGAATTCTCACCTGCGGGTCGACAATACCACGCTCAATGGTCTCCTCCAGCAGGTCTGCGGCAAAGCCGAAACGGCGCTTTTTCACCGCGAGATTGGCGAGATTGTTACCCAGGTTGGTACTGCGGTACCCCGCGTCGTACAGGGCCAGGTAAGCGTCATAGGCGCTGTCGATATCACCCAGCCGATAGTGGGTCTCCGCTATCCTTTCCCGGTTGTCATCTACCCTGTAGCCAAGCTCCACTGCTTTTTGCAGGTAGGCCATACCCCTGGGCAGGTCGTCCACATAGTAAAGACAGATGGTACCCGCCGCAGTCCACAAGCGACCGTCCTCCTCGCCTTCCAGATCCTGCTCAATAATACGCAGGTAGTTGAGCTGACGATCAACTTGCATCTTGGACGGATCTTCGTCCATGTGGTGATGGATGGGGATGTCGAGAACCTGCCAGCTACCGTCGGCGAGGGAGTAGTCGATGACTTCATGTACCCTGCCCTGGTAGCGGATGTCCTCACGGTTGCGAAACAGTCGGGCAATGGGGTTGGGCCGATAGCCCTTGTAGTGGCGGGAATAAGCCGTTTTTGCCGGAATGGGTACCCAGTCCTTATCCAGCGGCTCGACGCTGTAGTTATACTGGGTCAGGAAGAAGGCGTCCTTGTCGGTGCGCTCTATCAGCTCGCGAATCCGCTGCCAGTCTTCCGGGGCAATAACTTCATCGGCATCCAGCACGATAATCCAGTCGCCGTTAGCCTGCGCCAGGGCGTGATTGCGGGCGGCGGCAAAATCGTCCCGCCACTGGAAGTCGTAGAGCCTGTCAGTAAATTCCCGGGCGATATCGCGGGTATCATCGGTGGATCCGGTGTCCACCACCACAATATCGTCCACGTGGGGGGCCGCCCGGGACAGGCAGTCCCGCAGGAAAAACGCCTCGTTTTTGACGATCATACACAGGGAAAGAGAGGTTCCGTTGGCTGTCATCAAACGGCGTGCGGGCAATCAGTAAAGCAGACTGTACAGTTTACGTTGATACTCTGCCGCCAACGGATCGCCCTTGCCAAGGCTGGCAATTGTATCGAGCAGGGCCTTTTTGGTGGCGCCCTCGCCGTGGTCCAGGTCCTTACGCAGGATTGTTATCAGGTATTCCATGGCGTCCTTGAACTGCCCGGCGTTGGTGAACTGTATTGCCAGCTGGTGCATCAGATCGAGGTTGTCAGGATCCTCCGCCAACTGCTTCTCCAGAGCCTCGATCTCGGGGGACTTTGCCGCTTCACGCTTGATCTGCAGCTGCGCCCGCAACTGTTCGTAAACGGCGTCCTGGTCGACCATCCGCACACCATCCAGCAGGGATTCGGCTTCGTCCAGACGCATGCATTCGATCAGCGCCTGGGCGTAGGGAATGGTGATCTCGTAGATTTGCCCCGAGTCTTCCCAGGCCTGGCGCAGCGGCGTCAGGGCACGGGCATAATCCCCCTCGTCCATCGCTTCCCGAGCCATTTGCAACAGACCGTCCCAGGGATTGGGCAGGTATTTGCCGAGCATCGCCCGGACTTCCTGTTCGGATTGCGCCCCGGCAAAGCCGTCGACCGGCTGTCCGTCCTTGATCACCATCACCGTTGGCAGCGAGCGCACACCGAACTGTTGGGCAATCATGCCCTGTTCATCGGCGTTGACCTTGGCCAGCAGGAAAGCGCCAGCATATTCCGTGGCTATTTTCTCCAGCAGGGGCATCAGCACCTTGCAGGGTTCACACCAGTCGGCCCAGAAATCGACGACCACCGGCCGCTGGTGGGATTCATCAATCAGTAGCGCTGCGGCATTGGTTTCGTCGATGTTGACGATATGTTCGCTCACGGAGTTCTCCTCACTTCAGCCCGAGCACATCCTGCATGTCATACAGGCCCGCGCTCTGGTGGTGTAACCAGCCGGCGGCACGCACTGCACCGCGGGCAAACGACATACGGCTGGAAGCCTTATGGGTGATCTCCACCCGCTCGCCCTCAGCGGCGAAGGTCACTGTGTGGTCACCCACGATATCGCCGGCCCGAACCGTGGCAAAGCCGATGGTTTCGCGGTCGCGGGCGTCAGTCTGTCCTTGCCGGCCGTAAACGGCGACTTTATCCAGGTCACGGCCCAGTGCATCCGCTACCACCTGGCCCATGCTCAGGGCAGTGCCTGAGGGGGCATCGATTTTGTGTCGATGATGGGCCTCGTAAACCTCGATATCGACATCGTCCCCCAGCACCCTGGCGGCCATGTCCAGCAGTTTGAAGCAGACATTGACGCCGGTGCTGAAGTTGGAGGCCTTGCAGATGGCGGTTTTGCCGGCGGCAGAATCGATCAAGCCCTGCTCCTCGGCGGTAAACCCGGTGGTACCGATGACCATGGCAACCTGGTGAGCAGCGCAGACCTGTGCATTGGCGAGGGTCGCGGCCGGGACGGTGAAATCGATCAACACGTCAATATCGCCGATCACTTCTTGCAGCGAGCCGACCACTGCAATGCCATTGCTGCCCCGCCCTGCCAGCTCGCCGGCGTCGGCGCCCAGCAGGCTGCTCTGGGGGCGTTCGATGGCGGCGGCCAGCTGCAGTTCCTCGCCCGCCAGGTCAATCGCTTCGATCAGGGTCCGGCCCATGCGTCCGGCAGCACCGGTAATGCCTATGCGCGTTGTCATGATGTCATATCGTCAAAAAAGTTTTTTACACCCTCAAACCAGCTGTGCTGGCGAGGCGACTGGCGTTTTCCGTCCTCGCCCAGAGTTTCCCGAAATTCTTCCAGCAAGTCCTTCTGGCGCTTGCTCAGGCTGACCGGGGTTTCTACCACCGCCCGGCACAGCAGGTCACCAACGCTGCCACCGCGCACCGGTTTGACACCCTTGCCGCGCAGGCGGAACAACTTGCCGGTTTGCGTTTCCGGCGGAATCTTCAGGTTCACCCGGCCATCCAGTGTGGGGACTTCCAGTTCACCACCGAGAGCGGCATCCACGAAGGTAATCGGCACTTCACAATACAGGTGCTTGCCGTCCCGTTCAAAAATCGGGTGCTGTTTTACCGACATTTGTACAAACAGGTCTCCGGCAGGCCCGCCGTGGGGCCCCGCCTCTCCCTCGCCGGACAGGCGGATACGGTCTCCGGTATCTACCCCCGGAGGCACTTTCACCGACAGGGTGCGGGTTTTCTCCACCCGGCCCTGACCGTGACAAGTGTTACAGGGGTCGGAAATAGTCTGGCCCTGGCCACGACAGGCGGGGCAGGTTTGCTGCACCTGGAAAAGGCCCTGTTGCATGCGCACCTGGCCGGCGCCGCCGCAGGTGGAACAGGTGACCGGACTGGAACCTTTCTTGGCACCGGATCCATCACAGGATTCACAGGTGGCAAGGCTGGGCACACGGATTTCCACCGTGGTGCCGCGGACCGCGTCTTCCAGGGAAATATCCAGGGTATAGCGCAGGTCGGAACCGCGCTGGGGACCGCCGCGGCCGCGGCCGCCACCACCGCCAAATATGTCGCCGAATACATCGCCGAAAATATCGCTGAAGCTGCCGCCGCCAAAGCCGCCGGCACCGCCCCCCATGTTGGGGTCCACACCGGCGTGACCGAACTGGTCGTAAGCGGCGCGTTTTTCGCTGTCCATCAGGACATCATAGGCTTCGGTGGCTTCCTTGAACTTGGCGTCCGCATCGGGATCGTCGGGGTTCCGGTCAGGGTGATACTTCATCGCCACCCGGCGGTAAGCCTTCTTGATATCCTTGCCATCAGCGTTCTTGCCGACCCCGAGGACTTCGTAATAGTCGCGTTTTGACATAAATCGCCTAGCGTTTTCTCTATCGCTTTAAACCGTCATTCCCTCCGGAAAAGGGCCTGCGGCATTCCTTGTCCCGTCACTCACTCCAGGAGTAGATAAACGGGTATCTCTAAACCGTCATTCCCGCGAAGGCGGGAATCCAGGGACCAGCGGGGTGTTTGCCCCTGGGTTTACTGGATTCCCGCCTTCGCGGGAATGACGATGTTAATTAAGCCAGAGCAAGCGTCCGTGCTATTGCCACCCGGTGAAAAGCGGAATCCACCAGTTGGGAAGAACTGATGGATTCCCTTGCGCCGGAGCCCGGCTTTCGCCGGACTGGCAATTCAGCAGGACGCCGTTACTCCCTTACTTCTTCTCGTCGTCCTTCACTTCCTCGAACTCGGCGTCGACAACATCGTCGCCTGCGTCGGACTCGGACTGGCCAGCATCGGCACCTGCCGCCTGGGCCTGTTCGGCCTGGGCTGTGTACATCTTCTGGGCCACGGGGCCAGTCGCTTCGGTCAGCTTGGTAGCTGCCGCATCGATAGCGTCCTTGTCCTCGCCCTTGAGTGCCTCTTCCGCTTCGGATATGGCAGTTTCGATCGCCGCCTTCTCGTCATCGGTGGCATGCTCGCCGGCTTCCTCGATGGTCTTCTTCGCAGCGTGAACCAGACCCTCGCAGGTGTTGCGGGCGGTAATCAGCTCCTCAAACTTCGCATCTGCCTCGGCGTTGGCCTCGGCGTCTGCCACCATCTTTTCGATATCCTCGTCCGACAGACCGCCAGAGGCAGTAATGCGGATGGACTGTTCCTTACCGGTTGCCTTGTCCTTCGCAGACACGTGCAGAATGCCGTTCGCGTCCAGGTCAAAGGTCACCTCAATCTGGGGCATGCCTCGCTGCGCCGGCGGAATGTCGGCCAGGTCAAAGCGACCCAGAGACTTGTTGCCGGAAGCCTGCTTGCGCTCACCCTGGACCACGTGAATGGTCACGGCTGTCTGGTTGTCTTCCGCGGTGGAGAAAATCTGCGACTTCTTGGTCGGGATAGTCGTGTTCTTCTCGATCAGCGGAGTGGCCACACCACCCATGGTTTCGATGCCCAGGGTCAGTGGCGTTACGTCCAGCAGCAGTACATCTTTGACATCGCCTGACAGCACCGCACCCTGGATAGACGCGCCCATGGCAACCGCCTCGTCGGGGTTGACGTCCTTGCGCGGCTCCTTGCCAAAGTAGTCAGCAACCTTGGTCTGTACCAGCGGCATCCGGGTCTGGCCGCCCACCAGGATCACATCGTCGATCTCGGAGGGTGACAGGCCGGCGTCCTGCAAGGCAATCTTGACCGGCTCCATGGAGCGGGATACCAGGTCCTCGACCAGGGATTCCAGCTTGGAACGGCTCAGCTTGACGACCAGGTGCTTGGGACCGGTGGCATCTGCAGTAATGTACGGCAGGTTGACCTCGGTCTGCTGCGAGCTGGACAGTTCGATCTTGGCCTTCTCGGCAGCTTCTTTCAGGCGCTGCAGGGCCAGCGGATCGTTGTGCAGGTCAATACCGCTCTCTTTCTTGAACTCTGCTGCCAGATACTCGATCAGGCGCAGGTCGAAGTCCTCACCACCGAGGAAGGTGTCACCGTTGGTGGAGAGCACTTCAAACTGGTGCTCACCATCCACTTCAGCAATCTCGATGATGGAGATATCGAAGGTACCACCACCCAGGTCATACACCGCCACGGTGTGGTCGCCCTTGGCCTTGTCCATGCCGTAGGCCAGCGCTGCCGCGGTGGGCTCGTTGATGATGCGCTTGACGACCAGGCCGGCGATCTTGCCCGCATCCTTGGTGGCCTGGCGCTGGGAGTCGTTAAAGTAGGCCGGAACGGTAATTACTGCCTCAGTCACCGGCTCGCCCAGGAACTCCTCGGCGGTTTTCTTCATCTTGCGCAGCACTTCGGCAGAAACCTGCGGGGGTGCCATTTTCTCGCCCTTGGCTTCCACCCAGGCGTCGCCGTTATCAGCTTCGATGATCTTGTAGGGGACCATGCTGATGTCTTTCTGCACCACATCGTCCTTGAACTTACGGCCGATCAGGCGCTTCACCGCGAACAGGGTGTTGTGGGGGTTAGTCACGGCCTGGCGCTTCGCGCTCTGGCCAACCAGAATTTCACCTTCTTCGGTGTAGCCCACAATAGAAGGTGTCGTGCGATCGCCCTCGGCGTTCTCGATTACGCGAGGCTTGTCGCCATCCAGTACGGATACACACGAGTTAGTGGTACCCAGGTCAATTCCAATAATCTTGCCCATTGTTTGTCTCCAGTCTTACCGGCGCCTCGGCGCCCTTTCAGTTTTGATGTTCTGTATATGGGGCCAATCTGGCCTGATTCAACCCCTTTTTGACCGCGTCTAGCTACTCTTGCTGACCATCACCATCGCCGGGCGAATCAGCCGTCCGTTCAGGGTGTAGCCCTTCTGCATGACCGCAATCACGGTGTTCGGTTCAACCTCGTTGTTCTCGACCATGCTCATGGCCTGATGCAGGTTGGGGTCGAAGGGTTCGCCATCCGGGTCCACCACCTCGATGTTCTGCTTGCCCAGTACGTCCAGGAAACTCTTCAGCGTCAGCTCCACGCCTTCGGCTATGGGCTTGATCGCCTCGTCATCGCCGGTGGCGGACTCCAGCGCACGTTCCAGGTTGTCGACTACCGGCAGGAGTTCACCGGCAAATCGCTCCAGTGCGAACTTACGGGCCTTTTCCACATCCTGCTCGGCACGACGCTTCACATTCTGGGCGTCGGCCTGGGCGCGCAGCGCCGCGTCACGGGCGGCAGCCAGGTCTTCCTGCAGGTGGGTCACTTCCTCTTCCAGCGAGGGCTCGTCGGCTGTTTCGGCGCTTCCGGCTGCTTCTGCCGCGACGACTTCCTCGGCACCATCCACTTTGCTCTCAGGGCTCCCGTTTTCCACTTGCGGGGACTCAGTTTCATTTTGTTTCGGATCTTGCTCGGCCACGCTTGTACTCCGTATGGCTACTGAATTGCTGTTTCAAGGCGGATATGGGGCCGGATCAGGGGGATTCAAGAGGGTGGGTGGGGATTTTTAGGGGGATATTTGGGGTCAGACCCCAAACTTCCGATATTTGGGGTCTGACCCCAAATATTCAGGGCCGGTTATCTACTTGCTCAACGCCGAGCTCAACATCTTCGCGGTGACATCCACTATCGGAATCACCCGCTCATAGGCCATCCGGGTGGGCCCGATCACCCCCAACACACCCAGGGTGCGGGCACCATCGCCATAGGGGGCGGTGATCACCGAGTAATCGCCAAAGACTTCGTACCCGGCCTCTTCACCGATGAATACCTGCACCCCTTGGGCCCGGGTGCAGCGCTCCAGCAGGTGCAGCAGATCCTTCTTCTGCTCAAAGGCGTCGAACAGTTCCCGCAGCTTGAGAATTTCGTCTGCGGTGGCGTTGTCGAGCAGGCGGGACTCGCCGGCAACCACGTATTCTTCCTCGCCGGGTTCCTGGTCCAGGGCCTGATTAGCCAGGTCCAGTGTGGCCTGCATGTAACTGTCGATCTGGCTCCGGGCCTCCCGCATCTCGCGCAGGATCTGTTCCTGCACATCCGGCAACGGCCTGCCGGCAAAGCGCTGGTTGACCATGGCGGCCGCCTCGCGCAGCTGTTCTTCGGTAAAGGGACGCTGGGTGTGGATGATGCGGTTTTGTACTTCCCGTTCGTTGATCACCAGGATCACCAGCACCCGGTCGCCGGACAGGGGCAGGAATTCCACCTGGCGTAATTGCCCCGCTTCCTGCCGCGGCACGGTCACCAGCCCGGCCTGGGCGCTAATGCTGGACAGCAGTGAGGACGCACTCTGGACCAGTTCAGTCGCCGATTTGTCGGGATTCAGCTGGTTACGCAATACCGACACCGCTTCCTGTTCCAGCGGTTTGACCTGCAGCAGCGAGTCCACAAACAGCCGGTATCCCATCGCGGTGGGAATACGCCCCGCTGAAGTATGGGGCGAGATCACATAGCCACGCTCCTCGAGGTCTGACATGACATTGCGAATCGTGGCAGCGCTTACCGGCAGGCCCGCTTCCTCCAGCAGGGTACGTGACCCCACCGGCTGGCCATCGCGAATATGCCGTTCCACCAGGGTTTTCAGCAGCAACCTGGCCCGTTCTGAAATTACATCGCTCGTCATGCGTACCTGCGCCTGTTGGTGCCCTAGGTTTTATCACATCGCCGAACAAACACAAAACCCATGACCGGGCACTGCCGATGTTTATGCCGCCGTCCATCTGGGGTATAACAGGAAAAACCGTCAGGGGCGCCCATGCTCAGCCATATCAGCATCACCAACTACACTATTGTCTCTTCACTGGAGATGGAATTTGCCCCGGGCATGACGGTAATCACCGGCGAAACCGGCGCCGGCAAGTCCATCATGCTGGACGCCCTGGGACTGTGCCTGGGCGACCGGGCCGACCCTAAGGCGGTGCGCCACGGCTGCGACCGGGCCGATATCACCGCGACCTTCGATATTTCGGGTATTCCGGCGGCCCGCCAGTGGCTTAAAAACCGTGACCTGGACGGCGGCAACGATTGCCTACTGCGGCGGGTAATTACCACCGAGGGCCGCAGCAGGGCCTACATCAACGGCAGCACTTCCACCCTGCAGGACTGTGCCCAGCTGGGCGCCATGCTGATCGACATTCACAGCCAGCACGCCCACCAGTCACTGTTGCGCAAGCCGGTGCAACGGGCGCTGCTGGATACCTACGCCAGCCAGCAAATACTCGCATCACAGGTGGAGCAGCTGGCATCCGACTGGCTGCGGGCACAGCGCGAGCTGGCACTGCTGGCAGGTAGCCGGGACGAGCACACCGCCAGGGCCCAACTGCTGGCTTACCAGGTGGATGAACTGGACGAGCTGGCCCTGCAGGAAGGCGAGCTGGCCGAGCTGGAACAGGAACAGAAAATGCTGGCCAATGCCGAGCACATCCTGAGCAGCGCCCACGCCGCGCTGGAGCTCTGCGAACAGCAGGAAAGCGGCACCCGGCAGGCGCTGCAGCTGCTGGCGGATGAGGCCAACAGCGGTCCTGCTATCGACGGCGCCCGCGAGCTGCTGGACAGCGCCGCCATCCAGCTCAACGAGGCGCACAGTGAAATCCAGCGTCACATCGACGGGGTCGAGATCAACCCGGAGCGGCTGGCTGAAGTGCAGCGCCGGCTGGAGGACATCTACGACGTGGCAAGAAAACATCGGGTCATGCCCGAGGAGGTCATTGCCACCCACCAGCGACTGCAGGAAGAACTACAGTCGCTCGCCGGCAGCAGTGAACGCATTGAGGAACTGACCGCCGACATGAGCCGGCTGGCCAACGACTACAACACCGCGGCCGGCAAGCTCGGCAAGCAGCGGCAAAAGGCCGGCAAAAAGCTGGTGGCGGCGGCCCAGGAAGTCCTCGCGACCCTGGCCATGGCCCAGTGCACCCTGGAAATTGCCCTCAAACCCCGGGAGGATACCGCCCCCCATCCCCACGGCCAGGAAGACATCGAATTCCTGATCAGCACCAACCCGGGCTCAGCTCCACAGCCGCTGGGCAAAATCGCCTCCGGAGGCGAGCTCTCGCGCATCAGTCTGGCCATCCAGGTGGTCACCGCCAGCGGCGGCACCGTTCCCAGCATGGTGTTCGACGAGGTGGATGTCGGTATTGGCGGCGCGGTAGCGGAGGTGGTCGGTGGCCTGTTGCGCGACCTGGCAGCGGAAGCCCAGGTGTTGTGCGTCACCCACCTGCCCCAGGTGGCGGCCCAGGGACACCATCACCTGCAGGTCAGCAAAACTGCCAGCAAGAAGTCCGTGCACACAGACCTCAGCCGACTGGATGCCGATGGCAGGGTTGACGAAATCGCCCGCATGCTGGGCGGTGTGAAAATCACCGAACAGACCCTGGCCCACGCCAGGGAGATGCTGGCAGGCTAGCCCTTCTTGCGCACATAGAGGACCAGCGAATGGTCCTCCAGCTCGAAGCCGTGTTGCCGGGCGATTTCCCGCTGGCGCTGCTCGATGACCTCGTCGTGAAACTCGATCACCTCGCCGGACTCCATGCACACCATGTGGTCGTGATGCTCACCGCGGGAGAGTTCGAATACCGAGTGGGACGTGCTGGAACCGTCCCGCCCCGCCTCAAAATTATGGCGGGTCACCAGGCCAGCGGTGTCAAACTGGGTGAGCACCCGGTAAACGGTGGCCAGCCCCACGTTTTCCCCGGAATCTCGCAGGGCATCGTATACTTCCTCGGCGCTGAGGTGACGCTGCTCCTGGGCGGCGGACTCCAGTATTTGCAGGATTTTCACCCGCGGCAGGGTCACTTTAAGACCGGCGCGGCGCAGCTCCTGATTTTCTTCTGCCATGGGGAAGGGGTTCTCTGTGGGATTCAGTAGCGGTATGATGCCACCCCAACAAGTGAAGTGGAAGTTCTACCCGATGCGTATCCTCCTGATCGCCCTGGCGATAACCCTGATCAGCGCCTGCAGCGCCGTTGGTTTCCCCGGTGTTTACCGTATCGACGTCGAGCAGGGCAATATCATCACCCAGGAAATTGCCGATCAGTTACAGCCCGGTATGAGCAAGCGCCAGGTGCGCTTTATCCTCGGTACCCCGCTGGTGGAAGACACTTTCAACCGCGACCGCTGGGACTATGTGTACACCCGCAGGAATGGCCTGGACGTACTGGCCGAGGAACGGCTCACGGTGACCTTTAAAGATGATTCGCTGGTTGACGTCAGCGGTGACTACACCCCTGCTGCGTTTGGCGGCAGTCCAGAGGCCGAAACGTCTCAGGACGCCGGAGCAGCCAGCTAGGCTGGCTACTTACCGCGGCGCTCCCTGGCCCTGGCGGCCCGGGCCTTGCGGACTTCTTTCGGATCGGCAATCAGGGGGCGGTAGATCTCGACCCGGTCACCCTCGCGCAGCACCTGACCCGGCGACACCACCTTGGCAAATATTCCCAGTTTGGCATTGTCCAGGTCGATGCCGTCGAACTTTTCCGTGATTCTCGACTGCTTTGCCGCCTCCAGGGCGGTGGTGCCCTCGGGCACCTGCAGGGCCAGAATCGCCTGTTTCTCCGGCAGCGCGTAGGCCACTTCCACGTTGATCAAGGTCTGCTCTGTCATGTGCTTACCCGTAGAGTTCTTTTGCCCGCTTCTCCACCGCCGTCACCAGGTTACTGGTAACGGAGTCAAACAGCTTTGATGCGGCGGCACCCAGCACAGCGTTGTTGACCCGAAAGCTGAGGTCAAGGCTGACCTTGCAGGCGCTGTCGCCCAGCGGGGTGAATTCCCAACGGCCCTGGAATTGCTTGAAGGGGCCATCGACCAGTTCCAGCGAAATGTGCTCGGCGTCCACCATCCGGTTGCGGGTGACAAAGCTCTGCGAGACCCCACCCTTGGACAGGTCCAGCCGCGCTTCCACCCGCCCCTCTTCCCGGCGCAATACTTCGGCTCCGACACAACCATCCATATAGCGGGGATAGGCTTCTATATCGTTGACCAGATCGAACAATTGCTGTGCCCGGTAAGGCAGCAGCGCGCTTCTGCTAATGCTTGCCATGGATTCACTTACTTACCAAAAAACCGACTCCATCACCAGGATGATCGCGGGTGGCGCAATATAGCGCAGGAAGGCATGCCAAAGCGAGAAGGAGGCATCGGATTCGCGCCCCAGCTGAGGCCGCAGCACGGATTTCTGTACCCCCCAGCCCATCAGCAGTGCGGTGAACAGGCACACCAGTGGCAACAGGACATTGGCAGTGAGAAAATCCAGCGTCTGCAACAGGTTGGAGCCGCCGGGCGAGCTGGCGGCGACAGAGCCGGCGACCATCCAGGCCAGCAGCCACACCGCCCCCCCGACAATCGCCACCGCGGTGACCCGCCGCAGCCGCAACTGCTGCTGCAACACCCGAACCGCTGGTTCCGTCAGCGCCACCGCAAAGCCCAGCGTGACGATCGTCGTCAAGCCGAAAAACAGGCTGCCAAACAGCTCTCCCTGGGGCGCGTTGGCAAAGGCGTAGGGCACACTGATAAACAGCAGGCCCGGGCCCTCTGCCGGCGCCAGGTTATGACTGAACATCACCGGGAAGATGGCGATCCCCGCCAGCAGCGCAACCACGGTATCAAACAGCGCTACCGCTATCACCGAGCGACCGATGGGAATACGCCGCGGCGCGTAGGCACCATAAACCATGCCGGCTCCCACCCCCACAGCCAGGGTGAACAGGGCGTGGCCCATTGCCGCCAGCACAGCCTCGGCAGTGAAATCCACCCACTTGAAGGTGAACAGGGAGTTGCGCGCAGCACCCAGCTCACCACTATCCAGTGCGTATTGCACCAGGATGCCCAGCAACGTGATCATCACCGGCACCGCCAGCCAGACCAGCACACCCAGGCCCCGGCGCACACCCAGGGCAAGCACCCCGATCAGTACCGCCAGGAAGAAGCTCTGCCACTTGAGCTGCTGCCAGGAATCAGCCAGCAGGGCGCTGTATTTGGCGGCTACCACCGGCATACTGGCCGCAGAGAGCTCATCGCCACGCATCAGCTCGATGTAGTACAGACTCCAGCCGGCCACGACAGCCTGATAGCCGGCAATCAACACCCCGGTGATGCAGGCCAGCAAACCCAGCCACTGCCAGTGACGGGACAGCAACGAACGGTCACACACGTTACGAATGGCCAATACCGGGCTGCCGCGCCCCCAGTAGCCCAGAATCACCTCGGCACACAAGACGGGCACCGCCAGGACAAACAGCCAGATGACGTAGCAGAGCATGAAGGCGCCGCCGCCATACTGGTCCAGCAGCCAGGAAAATCGCCACAGGCTGCCCAGGCCCACTGCCGCCGAGGACAGGGCCAGCACAAAGGTAGTGCGGCTGTGCCATTGCACCGGACTCCCCACGAGTGCCTGGCTCACCCGGGATTCCCTAAAATTATCATAGGCTTAGATTGCCCCAGCCCACCGGGAGTGAAAAGGGAAAGATTACCGTTTAAGTGCCGGGCGACCTACGTATAATGCGCGCCATGGCAAAAAAGAAACACAGCAATACCGGCAACGTAATTGCCCAGAACAAGCGCGCCAGCTTCGATTACCAGTTACTGGAAACATTCGAGGCGGGCATCGCCCTGTCTGGCTGGGAGGTGAAGAGCCTGCGCATGGGCAAGGCCGACCTGGCGGACTCCTACGTACTGATGAAGGACGGCGAGGCATTTCTGCTGGGATCGCACATTATCCCGCTGGAGACCGCGTCCACCCATTTCGTTACCGACCCCACCCGCACCCGCAAACTGCTGCTGCATAAAAAGGAGCTGGCGAAGATCCAGGCTGCAGTCACCCAGAAAGGGCAGACCTGCGTATGCACCCAGCTCTACTGGAAGGGCCACCTGGTAAAAGCCCGCATTGCCCTGGCCCAGGGCAAGCGCGCCCACGACAAGCGCGACAGCCAGAAAGAGAAAGACTGGAACCGCCAGAAACAGCGCATCATCCGCGACAACGTCAAGCAGTAGCCGCGCTGTTATTTACGGCGGCGAACTTAGACAAACTCGATCTAACAGCCGCCTTGCGGAAACCCCACCCCGGTACCATAGTTAATCTGTAGGCCACCCCGGCCCGTCTCCAAATCCGAGAGTCAGGGGTATGGCTTACAGGGTATACGGTGAAAACCGCAACACTCTCCCATGGAGGAGAGCGCCGGGTGAGGGACCCTGGCGCGACGCAATTCCCTCGCCAATGGCTTAGCCCACAAGCCGCAGTCGACTGCACCCCCGCAATCGGTTGCGGCTTTTCTATGGTCAGTCGATCAGGCCCGTAAATCGCAGCAACATCCGCACCGAAACAATCAGCAGGAACACGCCGAAGGCCAGGCTCAGTTGGCGCCTGGACAGACGATGGGCAAGGCGCGCGCCAAAGGGCGCCATCAGCACAGTCATCGGCGAGATCAGCACCACCCCGATCAGGTTGACATAACCAAGATTGCCGGCGGGCAAGCGCGGGTCACCCAGACCGTTGATAATAAAGCCAATAGTGCCGGGAATAGCGATCAACAGGCCAAAAAACGCGGCGGTACCCACCGCCCGGTGAATCGGCTGGCTCATCATGGTCAGTGCCGCCACGCTGAAGGTGCCGCCACCAATACCCATCATGGCGGACAGACCACCGATCAGTGAGGGCGTAATAATACCGCCGGCGCCGCGGGGCACCTGTTTCCACGGGCGGTAGTTATCCAGCGGCAACATCATCTGGATGGCGATCAGCAGGGCAACCACCCCGAAGATTCCCGCCAGCACCACGCTCTGCACCTGGGCGGCGGCTACCGAGCCCATCAGCGAGCCGACAAAAATAAACGGCCCCCAGCGCTTGACCAGCTCCACATCGACCGCGCCTTTGGCGTGGTGCGCCCGCGAAGACGACAGGGAGGTAAAAATGATCGTGGCCAGGGAGGTCCCGACCGCCACATGCATGCGAATGGCCGGGTCGACCCCGCGCACCGCCAGCGCCGTATCCAGCACCGGCACAATCACAATGCCGCCGCCCACGCCCAGCAACCCGGCAATCAGCCCGGCCACCACACCGGCAGCCGCCAAGGTGAGTACCAGCGGAATCAACCCTTCCATTGCCCTGCTCCATCGTGAGGATGCGGGCAGAATACACGCCCCCTCCCCCGGCGACCAGCCGACCGGTTCAACAAAGGCCTTGAAAATTCCCGCTTGTGCCCCCATGAAATGAGGTATACTGGAAAGTTCCTGGGGGCGATTTGGATTCGACGACGGATACAAACCCTGAGGTGCATGCCGTGAGGACAGCCAATCACGTTAATCCAAAGCTGTAAACTTATAGTTGCCAACGACGACAACTACGGTGCTCAGCTGGCTGCGTAAGCAGTCAAAAGACACCATCTAGCAGCTTCGGCTCTAGCGGTCAGTGACAAGGTGCCAGCCCCGCGTTATTGACTGTCATACAGAACTGGCTCGCGGCAAAGTATGTTCTGGACGGCGCCGCTAAACTTATACAGAACTCGCCAACCACGTCCTGCCCGTTGGGCTGTGAGCGGCTAAATCAATAAACGGAATCTAAGCATGTAGAGCCGAAGGCAGAGGTCTGGCGGACGCCGGTTCGAGACCGGCCGCCTCCACCAACTCAGAGAAAGGGTCACCAATAGGTGGCCCTTTTTTTTACTGGCATCCGGGTCTTGCCATCCCATGAGCCACACCCAGCTGTCACGATCAATCAAATACGACCAGCGCCACGCCATCATCCAGATTCAAATATAGAATCAAACCTTACCCTGACCGGGATCACTCATGGCGGCTTACAAGGTAACCAGACAACTTTCCACAGCTGAGGCTGCCTACATTGCTGGCCTGGTCGACGGAGAAGGCAGCGTCACACTAACCCGTAAGCATCGAAACGAGAATCGACATCTTGGACTGACAATCAGCAGCACTGAAATGCAGTTATTGCAGTTTGTTGTTGATGCCGCTGGCGTTGGAAAAATCTCGAACAAAAAAGCCAGCAAACCAAATCACTCGCACAGTTATGCCTACGGGGTTTACAACCGCCAGGCACTGCAATTGATCGAGCAGATATATCCCCACCTACTCTCTTACAAGGCGGAGCGCTGCGCCCTGGTTCTGTGTGATTACCTAAGATTGACACCACGGAATGGCAAGTACACCAGCGAAATGATAGAGGAGAGAAAGCGCTTTGAGTGTCAATTTTTGAGCATCAAGCCTTAGCAGCATCCGCTCTTCAGCAGCCGGTTTCACGCGCGTGGTTCAACTCCCGCCGCCTCCACCAACTCAGAGAAAGGGTCACCAATAGGTGGCCCTTTTTTTGTATGTATCCGGACGGAATGGAACCGGCAGCCCGCAGGGCGCGGGTGGCCCACAGGATGTAAGCAATCGCGAAACGCATGGATGCGCGAGATCGATCCGGGAACGCAGCGAGGCCTGTCGGAGACGTCCCGCTGGGACGACGTAGACTCGAGACCTGTCGCCTCAACCAAACCAGGAACATCGGGGGTCAGGGCAGAACCGCGAAGCCCTGCCGGGAAGTGAGATATTCGGTACTTCTGGTTTCTGCCCGCACCCCAACTTTCGCATCACCCTCACCCCACCTCCTCATAAGTCCGAACCAGGTCAGGATAAAAAACCGCCAAAGTCGTCATCACCATGCCATTGATAAACCCCTCGGGAAACAGCATCAGGGCTATTAACGGCCAGTTCTCCAGGGCACTGGTTACCATTTCTTGCTGTCCCGACAGGGCCAGTACCCCAAGGCCTGCCAGCGCCAGAGCAAGCCCGCACAGTATGCCGCCACCAAACCCCACGCCAAGTACATAGACAAAAAGATTGCGCGACCACCTGCGCTGGACTTCCCGGACCAGCAGCGTGGTTACGGTCGCGGGGATGGCCACGGTTAGCAGCCAGGCAACAGGGATGGCGGCGAAGGTCTCGCCAATCAGCCAAATGTAGGTGAGGATTGCGGCCGTTCCGGCCAACACAGCAAAACGCCAGCCCAGGATCAGGGTCATTGAGGTCATGCCCAGCAAGTGAAGCCAGAGTCCCGCTATCGCGGTAACCGACATCAGCCACAACACCACGCAAGCCAAGGCCCCGCCATAGAGCAGGTGATACCGCTCCGGGGCGGCGTGAAGTGCCCGCCAATCAGCGCGCACAGCCGCTGACATTACGCACAGTGCCATAACTATCCATGCTGCAGTTACCAGCCAGGCGGGGAGTAAATCAGCGGCAATCGTCATCGTTAGCGGGGGAAGCCGTCTCGCGTTACTAATGGTTCGTGTCCAAGCGGCACTGTTTTCATGTCTCTTCAACTTTCACATTTGGGGTCAGAGTAAAAACTCAGCCAGGAGTCGAGGCTTGGCGGCATATCACCAAACGAGTTTTTACTCTGACCCCAAATATGATTGAAGCCGTTGGCACGCGACGTTAGGCAACACCGACTGATTGAGTTGAGTGAAATACCGACTCTACACAATGGGGTGAACAGCAGGAGGCGGACACCGGCAGCCCCCCGCTTCTCAGTTAGCGGTAGAAGGCCCTGACTTGGAGACAGTGCGCATGGCATCCTGGGTATCTTCGCGCAAACTGTCGCGTTCTCCCCGGCTCATGCAAATGCGCTTTTTAAAATGGGAGCCCACTACCTGCTGGTATTCACAAACGATTTCTTCCTTGCTCCCCGGCTCGGCCGGCGCTTCGTTCGATGCAACACCGTCGCTCCCTGGGGTTCCAGCACAGGCGACAAGAACACCAGCAGCGCTGATGGCGAGCAGAGTTCGAGCAATACTCATTTCACGATTCCCAAAAATTGACTGAAGCCCTCATGCTACGCGGATTTACGCTGACCATATAGCCATATTTCCCATGCGCTGTCTCAATATTTTGGGTCACCATATTTGGGGTCAGAGTAAAAACTCAGCCAGAGTTAGAGGCTTAGCGGCATATCACCGTACGAGTTTTTACTCTGACCCCAAATATGTGCCAAATATGGCCTCAGCCCAAATGTGGGACCGCTTCGACCGGCCTGGAAAGGAATACGTAGATTCCCACCAGCAGTGCGGCGGCGACGCCCAGCATCAACCACCAGGGCAAACCGTAACCCACCGGCAGGGTGCATACGACCAGGGCCAGGGCGCCCGACAGCATCGCATAGGGCAGCTGGGTGGTGACGTGGTCCATGTGGTCACAACCGGTCGCCAGCGACGAGAGCACGGTGGTGTCGGAAATCGGCGAGCAGTGATCGGACCAGACCGCGCCGGTTAGCACACAGGCCAGGCAGGAGTAGAGAATGTGCATGTGGGCTGCATCGGCAATACCGTTGGCCTGCATCACCGCCCAGCACAGGGGAATCACCAGCGGCATCAGTATGCCCATCACCGCCCAGCTTGAGCCGGTGGCAAAACCGGTCACCGCCGCCAGCATGAACACCGCGGTGGGTAGAAAGTACGGCGACAGGCCGTCACCCAGAACTGAAATCAGGTAATTGGCGGTTTGCAGGTTGCTGCTGACATCGGCAATCGCCCAGGCCATCAGCAGCACGATCAGTCCGGTGACCATGAACTTGGCACCCATAATCCAGGCGTCCACGGTCTCCTCCAGGCTTAACAACCGCTGGGAAAACGTCAGCGCCGCTGCCACCAGCGAAGACAGCAGCGATGCCCAGATCAGCACCGTGTAGGAGTTGGCACTGCCGACAATGTCCTGCAGCGAATCCCCCTCGCCATCGATATAGAGCCCGACGATCACAGTAGCGACCAGGGTGACAATGGGCACCACACCGTTAATGGCCCGGCAGGGCACTCCCGCTTTCTCGCTCATTGCTTCTATCTCACTGCTCCCCTGCCCCGGCGCCTGATGGCGTGACACCTGGCCGGTACTGCGGGTGCGCACCTCCGCCCGGTACATGGCACCGAAGTCACGCCTGCTGATGACCACGGTAAATACCAGCACCAACGCAAGGAACGGATAAAAGCTGTAGGGAATGGAATGCAGGAACATGGCGTAAGCGCCCTGATCCAACCCTTCTATATCGGCGATGGATTCGGCAATCAGCCCCACCTGGAACCCCACCCAGGTGGTGATTACCGCCACCGATGCCACCGGCGCGGCAGTAGAGTCTACCAGGTAGGCCAGCTTTTCCCGGGAGATTTTCAGGTGGTCGCTCATCGGCCGGGTCGCATTACCCACGATGAGCGTATTGGAATAGTCATCAAAAAAGATGGTCAGGCCGAGAAAGGCAATCACCGCCTGCCCCCTGCGCGGTGAGGTGGCCACCTGCAGGGAGCGATTGACAATGCCCTGCATGCCGCCATTGCGGGACACAATGCCCACCATACCCCCGATGGTCATGGTAAAGATCAGAATGGCCGCGTGGTCCGGGTCGGCGAGCGAATCCAGCAGATAAACGGCCATGGCGTCAAATACGGCCCTGAAGCCACCATACACCGTCAACCCGTTCACCGCCCAGGCGCCAACGACGATACCCGCAAACAGCGCCGGGATGACCGCGCGCAACATAAATGCCAGGGTTATCGCCAGCAATGGCGGTAGCAGCGACGCCCAGGCAGGAATAACAGGGACCTGCCACTGCCTGATTAACGCACCCTGCTGGCGTAACTCGATGTCGGCCTGGCCATAGCGGGAGGGTTGAACCTCGGCCAGCACCTGGCCTTCGACGGCAACTCCCGCAAACACCGGTTCCCCATTGACCAGCAGCGTGAGCGGCGCTTCGCCCGGCCCGGTGACGGGGATAGCGACCGCCAGGTCAGTCAGGAAAACCGGAGGCAGTTCCAGGCTGGGCGAAGCCGCACGGACCGCGCCGACGGCGAGGCAGATTACGGCCATAAGCGCGCTGAACAGGGCTTTGTTCACGGACAAGTCCATCTGTTGTTATTGGACTCATCTTACTCCAGGACTCGTACGCCGGGTATGGTCAATCAACCGTGGCGCTAATCCCGCACCCCCGCGTAAGTGATTCCTGTGAGCTCGGCCATTGATCGCTCCCAGGTGGTGAGGTCATCCACACTGAATTTTGCAAGTGCATCATGACCGCAGGCACGCGCCATCACCTGCATCAGTTCGGTGGAGGCGCTGAAGAAATTGTGCAGCCGTCGGGCGCCCTTCTCCACGTCCATGCGCTTGCGCAGCTCAGGGTCCTGGGTCGCAATACCGGTAGGGCAGTTATTGGTGTTACAGATACGTGCGGCAACACAACCTATCGCCTGCATGGCCGAATTTGACAGCGCCACCCCATCCGCCCCCAGAGACAGCGCCTTGATAAAGTCGGCCGGTGTGCGCAGACCACCGGTAATGATCAGAGTAATGTCATGGCGCTGCAATCGATCCAGATGCCGTCGTGCCCTGGCCAGCGCCGGAATCGTGGGCACCGAAATGTTATCCCTGAAGATAAGCGGCGCGGCGCCAGTGCCACCCCCGCGGCCATCGAGGATGATGTAATCGGCACTGGCCTCCAGGGCAAAATCGATGTCTGCCTCGATATGGTTGGCCGACAGCTTGAAACCAATGGGAATACCGCCGCTGATCTCCCGCACCCGATCAGCAATTTCCCGGTAGTCCGCCGGGGTCTCCAGCCCTTCGAAAGTGGGTGGCGAGATCGCATCGGTATGCTCGGCGAGGCCGCGGACGCTGGCGATCTTCCCGGTCACCTTGCTGGCAGGCAGGTGCCCGCCGGTGCCGGTCTTGGCTCCCTGCCCGCCCTTGAAATGAAACGCCTGGACTTTCTCCATGAGTTCGTCCCTGTAGCCAAAACGAGCGGAAGCCAGCTCATAAAAGTAGCGGCTGTTGGCCTGCTGCTCCTCCGGCAACATCCCGCCCTCCCCCGAACATATGCCCGTGCCGGCGCGTTCGGCACCGGTGGCGAGGGCAATCTTGGCTTCCTCGGACAACGCGCCGAAGCTCATATCGGAAACAAACAGGGGAATGTCCAGCTTCAAGGGGCGCTTCGCGTTGGGACCAATGACCAGTTCGGTGGTGACGGCGTCAGTTTCCAACAGCGGCTTGCGAGAGAACTGGGCGACCAGTAACTGGATATCGTCCCACTGGGGCAAGGCGTCGCGGGGCACCCCCATGGCGCCCATCGGCCCGTGGTGACCCACCTTTTCCAGACCGTGTTCCGCCAGCTGATGGATATACATGACCGTGGGCTCTTCCGCAGTGGCCCGAGGGGCAATACTTTCGTCGTCTGCAGGTACAGCCTTTTCCTCGCCCACATCATCCTCTGACAGCTGTTGGTGTGAGCCGTCACAATAGGGCGGATTGCGTGTCTGCTTGCATTGGCACAGCCAGGCCTCGCCGCTTTCCCTGGCCTTGAAGCCCAGCGGCTCTATCCCGCTATCGCGATGGGAGCCGTCACAGAAAGGCTGGCTGGCCGATCGGCCGCAACGACACCAGTAGCGTTCCTCACCCTGCTCCAGTTCCACCCCGGCGGGCTTGATATCGAAAACAATCGGGTCAGACATCATTCTCTCCTTATCAGGCGACCAGACGCCCTGCATTGTAGTCACGGATGGCCTGCTCGATTTCCTCAGGCGTATTCATCACAAACGGACCATAGTGACTGATGGGTTCGTCTATCGGGGCGCCCGCCAACAGCAGGATGCGCGCACCCGGGTCCGCCGCTGTCAGCGCAACCCGGTCTCCATCCCGGTAGACACCCAATTGGCCGGCACCGAGGTCCGTCGTTGCGCCGTCGAATACGAGGACCATGACATTATGCTGCCTGGCCACCGGTATCTCCACCGACGCCTTGCCCTGCAGGGTGATGTCCAGGTAACTGGCTTCGGTGCTGCCGGATACCACCGGCCCTGTTTCGCCGCCAAATTCCCCCGCTATCAGCTTGACGCTTCCGCCGCCGTCCAGTTCGATCACCGGTATCTGCTCCCGGGTGATTTCCTGGTAGGCTGCCGGCTGCATTTTCTGCGCTGCCGGCAGGTTCAACCAGAGCTGGAAGCCGTGCAACAGACCATCTTCCTGCTCGGGCATTTCCGAGTGAATCACGCCCCTGCCGGCGGTCATCCACTGCACGTCGCCACTGGCGATCACGCCCTCGTTCCCCATGTGGTCGCGGTGACGCATGGCGCCGTCCAGCATGTAGGTAATGGTTTCGAATCCGCGATGCGGATGGGAAGGAAAGCCGCCAATATAGTCCGCTCCTTCCTCGGAGCGAATTTCGTCCATTAACAGGAAGGGGTTCATGATGCGCATGGCATCACGCCCGGCTATCCGTTTGATTTTTACCCCATCGCCATCAGACGAGGGCCTGGCGTTCACTACCTGCGCCAATTTTCTGTTGCTCATTGCTGTCTCCTCCTGTTGCTGTCCAGGCTTGATCAGAAGCGATCCCGGTCATGGGGGCGACTAAAGTCAATCTCCTGTCCCAGCGGCACCACGCCGGTGGGATTGATCGTCTTGTGACTGCCGTAATAATGTTTCTTGATATACGGCAGGTCTACCGTCTGTGCCACACCGGGCTGCTGGAACAGGTCGCGCACATAGCCGGCCATATTGGGGAAGTCCTCTATCCGCTGGCGATTGGTCTTGAAGTGGCCAAAATACACCGCATCAAAGCGCAGCAGGGTGGTAAACAGACGCCAGTCGGCCTCGGTTATCGCGGCGCCAGTGAGATAGCGCTGGCTCGCCAGGCGCTCCTCAACTTTGTCCAATGCATCGAACAGTTCATGGTAGGCCTCTTCATAGGCTTCCTGGCTGGTCGCGAAACCCGCCCGGTAGACGCCATTGTTGATGGCGGGGTAAATCCACGCGTTGAGTGCGTCGATGTCCGCGCGCAGCGCCGCCGGATAGTAGTCCGCCGTATTGCCGGTCAACTCGTCAAAGGCGCTGTTCAACATGCGGATAATTTCCGCCGACTCATTGCTGACGATGGTTTCCCGCTGTTTGTCCCACAGCACCGGCACCGTTACCCGGGTGGTGATATCGGGGTCGACCCGGGTATACAGCTGGTGCAGGTAATCAAGGCCATAGAGGTCGTCGGGAAAGCGCTCGGAAAATTCCCAGCCATGTTCCAGCATCAGTGGCTCCACCACGGACACGCTGATCATATCTTCCAGCCCCTTCAGGGTACGAAAAATCAGGGTGCGGTGGGCCCAGGGGCAGGCCAGTGACACGTACAAATGGTAGCGGCCCGCTTCAGCCGCAAAGCCACCCTCGCCACTGGGGCCGGCAGCGCCGTCCGCGGTTATCCAGTTGCGAAACAGGCTTTCCTGGCGCTTGAATTCACCCTTGGTGCTTTCCGTCTCATACCACTGGTCAATCCATTTCCCCTCTTTCAACAAACCCATTCCAGCCTCCTTTTTCGTGTTTCATTCGAATATTTCACGTCAATAAACCCAGTATATATTTGCGCTTTTAGATTAATAGCGATACTTTTCAATCAATATCATCAGATTTATTGAACAATATGAGACTCCCGATTACCCTCGAGGCCCTGGAAGTCATCGACGCCATTGAGCGCAAGGGCAGCTACGCCGCTGCCGCCGCGGTATTGCACAAAGTTCCCTCTGCCATTTCTTATACGGTGCAGAAACTGGAACAGGACCTCGGCGTCACCCTTTTTCACAAGGAGGGGCGCAGGGCGGTGTTGTCCCCCGCCGGCAGGCACCTGGCGGAACAGGGCAGGGAACTGCTGTACGCGGCTGATGAACTGGCGGCCCAAACTCGCCAGGTGGCAACCGGCTGGGAACCCAGGCTCAGACTTGCAGTAGACACCGTAGTGCCGCTATCGCTGGTTCTGCCGCTGGTCTCCGAGTTGCAGGAAGCCCATCCCGGCATTGAGATTTCGCTGTTTACCGAGGTCCTGGCCGGCACCTGGGAAGCGCTGCTGGAGAACCGGGTGGACCTGGTGATCGGCGGCATTGGGGATGTCCCCGGGCACAAGGGCCTGCATTGCGAACCCTGGCAAACCATCAAACACCTGTTTGTCGCTGCCCCCGACCATCCCCTGTGCCGGGCCACAGAGCCCATCGACGTCGCCGCTGTCCGCCAGTATCGGGCAGTGATCATCCGCGACACCTCGCGCAACTCCAGGCCCCTGTCTCGGGGTATTCTGAATCAGCAGACGGCGATGTATGTGCCCACCATGGAAGCCAAGCTTGAGGCCCACAGGCTGGGCATGGGCGTGGGTTACGTGCCGGAGAATCTTGTCGCCGGGGATCTTGCCGAGGGCAGGCTGGTCGCCCTGACCCTGGATGAACCACCCCAGGAATCCACTGCAGTACTTGCCTGGAAGCACGGGAATCGGGGGCAGGCGCTGCATTTCCTGTTGGCACGCCTGCGTCGACAGGCGATCACTTCTGAACCTCAGCAAGTAAGCGCCCCGTGAACAGAGCGAGTGGCAGAGTTTATACTGTCTGCAAACACAACCGATCTCCAGGCGTAAGGTGCCTCATGGCGAAAAATATCCAGTTGTTAGCCGTCCCTCTACTGATTGCCGCCGCTGCCAGCGCTGACACGCCACCAGACATGACCAGCCCAACGGCGGAGACCGTCCGCTGGAAAACCGATTTCTTCGACGATTTCGATCGCTTTGACCCGGACAACTGGCAGGACCAGATTCTCTGGGTTAACCAGGAGGACCAGTGCTACCTGCGCGATGGCCGGCATAATACCCGCGAAGTCAGTGATGGCAGTCTCAAGCTGCGGGTAGTCGATCTCGGCTCAAAACAACCCTGCGATAACCTGTCAAAAGACGGCGAAAGGCACCCGGATACCCGCTACGTCGGCGGGCGCATTACCACCAAGAACCTGCGGGAATTCAGCAGGGGCAAGTGGACGGCGCGGCTGCGGGTAAAGAACAGCGGCCAACCCGGGATGTTTCCCGCCTGGTGGCTGCTGGGAGCGAGAAATAACGAACCCCCCGTGCAGGAAGAGGATGAGACCGTGTGCTGGCCGCTGCCCGGATCGGGGGAAATCGATATTTTCGAGCACCACAGCGATGGCGGACCTGACCACTATGCAGCCCGGGCCATAGACAGCCAGGGGTTCTGTGGCGGCGGGGACTGGCAGGGCCATATGCTGGTCCAGGCAGCCGACCTGGACCGCTTTCATGAATATTCCGTGGAATGGCTGGGCGAGGACATTGTGTTTCGCCTCGATGAGCAGGAGGTTTATCGCCTGGTGGGCTGGGGAGACAGGATCGACGAACCCATGTTCGCGGTACTGAACTTCGCCAAGATCAACGACTCTCCCATGACTGGCGACTGGACCATGGAAGTGGACTGGGTCCGGCACCAGTACCTGGATTGAACGGACTGAAGTCCCCCTGCCGCGGCTACCCTCCGCTTTGTCGCCGTGCGGGTCCGTTTTAGCGAATATTCCTGCAGTGCCAATGGCTATTGAGTAGATTACCGTATGGCCTCAGCACTACCCGACATCAAGAAGCTGATCACTCTGCCGGCGCTGGCCTGCTGCGCGCTGGCGATCGCGATTGCCGCCGCCCTTTCCCTGCCGGGAATGGCCGGACAGGCGGCGGGGGAACTGGCCGGATATAGCGCTTTCACGGGGCTCGGGGTACTGGGGGCAATTTTCGCCAACGCCACCGGGGCTGGCGGCGGTGTCATATTTATACCGGCCTTTGCCCAACTCGGGTTTACCGAGGCACAGGCGGTGGCTACCAGCTTTGGCATCCAGTGTTTCGGCATGACCGCAGGTGCCCTGGCCTGGAGCAGTTTCTACCGCAGCGAGCAGCGGCCTGGCGGTCAGTGGGCCGCTTTCCTGCCCACCGTAGCCCTGTGTGCGGCGGCCTCGATCGCCGGCCTGTGGAGCGTGTTCGCCGCGGATATTGCCGCGCCCGCGGCCCTGGGCCCCCTGTTCGCCGCCTTCTCCCTGTTCCTTGGTATCGCAATACTGGTCACCGTGCTCCTGCGGCAAAGCGGCCCGCTGCGCACCACATTGTCTCCTCTGGATTGGGTGGCGCTTCCGCTCATTGCCTACAGTGGCGGCATCGTCACGGCCTGGCTATCGGTCGGCGTGGGGGAATTCGTGGCGTTCTACCTGATCGTGCGCCGCTATGAGGTCACTCTGGCAGTGGCGGCGGCGGTGGTGATTTCAGCCATCTCCGTGTGGTCCGCAGCCCCGGAGCAACTGCTTGTCAGCCAGCAGGCAAATTGGCAGGTCGTGCTCTTCGCCGGTCCCGGTGCTGTCGTTGGAGGGCTGCTCGCCCGGCACCTGGTACTGAAACTGGGCGCCCGCCGGCTTAAGTTGTTTTTTGCCTTCTGGCTGCTGATCATCGGCCTGGTAGAGTGGATGCCCCTCGCCTAGCCGGCTACTCGATGGCCCGCGGTACAAATACCCTGACATAATCAACTTCCATCGTCGCGGGGAACACACTCTGGTCTATCGGCCCGCCCGCCCTGCCCCAGTGCCCGCCCACTGCCAGGTTCATGATCAGGTGGAAGGGATGGTCGAAGGGCCAGTCACGCCAGTCTTCCGTCAGCCTCAGGTAGCGATAGAACTCGACGCCATCGACAAAGACCCGGATTTGCTGCGGTGTCCATTCCATGGAATACACATGAAATGCGCCCGCCACATCCTCAACTTCAATGCTGGCATTGCGCAGCTCCGGGCCAGTGCTGAAAAAGCGATGATTGTGCACCGTGCTATGGACTCGCCGCATGTCGTAACCGACGTGCTCCATAATGTCGATCTCACCGGAATTGGGCCAGGCATCGCAGTCAGGATTACCCTGCCATTCGCTACCCTCCTCGCAGTTGGTCGCATACTGGTAGGGATTGTCCGGCAGCATCCACAGCGCCGACCAGAGCCCCTGGCCCGCGGGCAACCTGGCACTGATATCAATGCGACCGTAAAGAAAGTGACCCAGGCCTTTGCTGTGGACGCGGCCGGAAGTATAAGCCGCACCCTGGTACTGCTCCGCGTGTGCCTGGAGCATCAATTTACCCGAGGCCACACGCACATTCCGGCTACGACTGGTGTAGGCCTGGTCTTCGTCGTTGACCTTGCCCGCCTGCCACTGGTCTATTTGCCACTTACTGGCATCGGGCGGACCTGTATAGTCGAACTCATCGAACCATACCAGTCGCCACTCACGTGCTTCTGGCTGGCGGGCCCGCACCGACAAGCCACTCAGAATGGGCACTGAGCGCACTGCCCTGAGTTGGACGACGAGACGACCGTTGGTGACTTCCACCCCGATCACGGTGCGCTTTAACGCCGAGGGTACGGAACTGGAGCGAGACAGGCTGACATCCAGATGCTGAATTACAATCCGGTCCTGGGCGAGCACGTCGAAAACCCGCTCCCCGGGCTCTGCCCCGTGCGGCTCGGCGAAGTAAAAGGTAAGGTCATAAATGCCGTCGGGCAGGGATTTCTCCAGACGCATCTCGCCAACCCTGTGGCTACGGTACACGGTGATATCCTGTGCCCCCAACACCGCCGGTACCGAGCCTGTTGCACCGGCGCCATCAGCATCGGCCTGGAACTGGATTCCATCGATAGAACGGTGTGCCTGCCCGCCCAGGTTGATGGCCCACACCACCGCATCAGCGTCCTGCAAATCAATCACTTCCAATTCCGCCGGTTGGGCAACACCCTCCACCGCCCAAAGCAGCAAAAGGCAGAGCATGTATCCGGTTTTTATCGGCGCAGGGAACATCGGGGTCAATTGCTCAGTTGTCGTCCAGATAGATTTTTATTTCCTGGCGATAGTTGCGACTCACCTTCAATTTTTCACCGCAATCCAGGTCAAGGGTAAACTCGCCTTTCTGCAGGGGGGTCGCTTTGACAATCCTTTCCAGATTGACCACCGTCGAGCGATGTATGCGCTTGAATTTCTCGGGATCCAGGCGCGACATAAGATGCTTCAAGGTGCTACGCATAATATGCGTCTCACCGCCAACATGAATACACATGTAGTCGCCGGCGGCATCTACCCAGTCGATGTCATCGACAGACACCAGCACCGTGCCGTCATGATCCTTGATGGCAAGCTTGCGGCTCTCGGTAACAACCCCCTCTGGCGCCGGACTCTTTCCGGCATTGGGGCCGCGGCTGGCAACCTTGTGAGCGATCTCATCGATCGCGCCAATCAACGGCGTCTTGTTCTGCGCCTCGGTCTCGGTCTCAAAGCGCTGTCTCGCGCGCGCCACCGCCCTCTGCAAACGGCCCTCGTCAACCGGCTTGAGCAGATAATCAACCGCATGCAGGTCGAACGCATCCAGGGCGTAGCGCTGGTAGGCGGTACAGAAAATCACCATGGGCATGATGTCGGCCTGCAATTCCCGGACCACGTCAAAGCCTGACAAACCCGGCATTTTTATATCCAACAGCATCAGATCCGGCGCGAAGCCCTGGACCGCGGCCACTGCCTCCCGGCCATTGCGACACTCCGCCACCAGCTCAATGTCATCAATATCACTCAGCATGGAGCGCATCAGTCGCCGGGCGAGCGGCTCGTCGTCGACGACAATGGTCCTAAGCTTGCGCAACACTCAGTTCCTCGTGCCCCTGCCTTGACCCCGTCTCACTGCTATCAAACTGTAAGGGCAGGGCAATAACGACTTTAAGGCCAGTGGGAGAATTCTGCGACAGGGTAAAGCTCTGGTCGTCTCCATAGAGCGTTTTCAGGCGATCCATCACATTGCGCAGGCCTATACCCCGGCCATCATCATCCATATCCGGCTCAAAACCCGGACCGGTGTCGGCCACCTCCAGTAGCAACTGGTCGCCGTCCACGCTGGAGGAAATGCTCAGCGTACCGCCATCTTCCGACTCGGAGATGGCATATTTCATCGCGTTCTCTATCAACGGCTGCAGCAGTAGCGCCGGCACCCTGGCTGAGAGCGAGGCAGGCTCCAGATCAAACTCCAGGCTCAGGCGATCTTCAAACCTGACCTTTTCGATATCCAGGTAGAGCTTTAACGAATCGATCTCCTCATCCAGGGTGACACTTTCCACCGCGTCTTTTTTCAGCGCGTGACGCAGGAAATCACCCAGCAACTGGATCATCTCCTGCGCCCGCTCAATATCGCCAAGACGCACCATCGCGTTGATCGCATTGAGGGTATTGAAGAGAAAGTGGGGCGCGAGTTGATAATGCAGCATGCGGATCTGCGCGTCCTGGGCCGCGGCTTCCGCCTGCAGACGAAGCATCTGCTCGTTTCTCTTGCCCGCGGTCTCCTCCAGCAACTTCTGGTGCTCGGTGGTTAACAGATCGTAGTACTTGATGCCGTAATAAAGCACCGTCCAGCTCAGGAAAACAAACAGGGATCCAAAGTACCAGTAGTTCACCTCTTTCCAGAGCGGTGGCTCGTCAACCAGCCAGGCGAATACCAGGATTCTCAGGACCGTCCAGAGTGCGCTGGAAATAATCACCGACGCCGCGGCGACGGACAATCTGACCCCCAGCCTGGCATAAAATGTGGAATGGTAAATCAGGCGCAAAGGCCAGGAGACGAGAATTCCCAGCACCGCGGACATGAGGATATGACCAACATGAATCCAGCTGAGGTCACCATCAACCAGGGTAATGGTCAAAAAGGTCGCAATGGAATAGCCTGACCAACCCACCAGCTGGCAAAACCAGAATCGGGCATCGCGATTTTTATGCAGGACCTGAACAAGCGGTCTAATCATGAGCGCGATCGCCAGCTACGGCGTGTGGGGCACAGGACACATGGCATTTCATATGCAAGACCCGTGGAGTAATTACTGTTAGACATCACATTCTACAGCACTTATTGGCCAATGTTAGCGCCACAATCCCTCTTGTCGCACGGCCAGTCCGACTGGGCGCAACGACTTGCGAGCCGGGCACACCGGGCACATACTTTTGGTCGCCGGCATACTTTGCAAAACTCACTGCAGCAGGAAAAGTCATGGACTGCATCCGAACCCTTCAACTACTGCTGTTACTGACCGCCAGTGGAGCAGCCGCAGCCGGGCAACCGCTGGACACCCGGGGACATGATCCGGACCGCACGCACTACCTGGCACCGCGAGCCGACATCGCACCGGAAATTGACGGTATTGCCGATGACGAGGCCTGGATGACGGCGGACTGGCGGCCCATTGATAACATCTGGCTCGGCGGTCCACTCGATGCAGGTGATTTCCAGGGGCGCTACAAACTGGTCTGGACGCCACAGCGGCTCTACCTGCTGGTAGAAATTCTGGATGATGTGCTGGTCGACTTTCATCGTGACCCCCTGCAACAGTACTGGGACGACGACTGCCTGGAAATTTTTATCGACGAGGATCACTCCGGCGGGAATCATCAGTACAACCACAATGCTTTTGCCTACCACCTCTCACTGGACAACCAGGCCATCGATATCGGCACCAACCGGAAGGCACAGCACTATAACCACCATGTCACGAGCAAATGGCGGCAAACGGGAGATCACGTCATCTGGGAGGTGGCTGTTGATGTCTACGATGACCAGTACTCCGATAGCGGTGCGAACAACCAGCCGGTCGCCCTCCACGCGGGAAAGATCATGGGCTTTATGCTGGCCTACTGTGACAACGACCGCAGCGAACTGCGCGAGCATTTCATCGGCTCAGAGCACGCCGCGGGCGATCACAAGGATCGGGGCTGGATCGACGCCGGTCTATTCGGCACCCTAGAGCTTGCAGAGTAGGTCGCGGCGGGTTCCGAGGCCATCACCAGGCCACTACAGGGCCAGGTATTTTTGCCTGATAAACTGGTCATGACTCGGCAGGGTCTCGACCATAGCGGCTATGGACTTTCTGGCTTCAGCCAGGGTGTCTTCAATCAGCTTATAGTCAAGGTTATCAATTCGCGGAGAATAATTGGCCGGGCGAATACCCATACCTTCGAACACACTCTGCCAACTGGGGCTGCGAAATAGCTCGTCCACCCCTTCCCGAAGCGTGCCGTGGGCCTTGAACAGCTCAATTCTTTCGCGCAAAGTGTCGGGGATGGCCATGGTCTTACAGTGCTGCCAGAACGGGGTATCTTCCCGCTCGGTTACACAGTAGTGAAGCACCACAAAGTCGCGTATTTCCTCGTAGTCCATGCGCATGCGGCGGTTATACTCGTTAATCAGGGCTGGCTCACAGCTCTTGTCCGGGAAATAGCGGAGGAAAAAGTCCATTCCGCGAACCACGAGATGAATCGCAGTCGCTTCCAGTGGCTCAATGAATCCACCGGCGAGGCCAACCGAAACGCAATTCTTTTTCCAGAAAGATTCGCGGATACCGGTGCGGAATGGAATCAACATGGGCTCCGTAAGCAATTTCCCATCTACACATTCCAACAGACGCGCACGGGCCTCGTCGTCACTGCAATGCTCACTCGAATAGACATAGCCGTTACCCGTTCGGTGTTGCAACGGAATTCGCCAGGTCCAGCCCGCCTCGCGAGCGGTTGAGATGGTATAGGGAAGCGCTTCTCCGGTGTTTTCCGTCTGCACCGCTACGGCCTTGTCGCAGGGTAGAAAACGGGACCAGTCTTCGAAACCAACGCCCAGGGTTTTCTCAATCAAGAGAGAGAAAAATCCCGTGCAGTCGATGAAAAAGTCACCGTGTACCTCTTTGCCGCTCTTGAGCCGCAGGCTGGCGATACTGCCGTCTTCCTTCTGGGTAACCTCCGTTACCATACCTTCAGTACGGGTCACGCCACGATTTTCGGCATAACCGCGCAGATAATCTGCCGCCAGCCTGGCATCGATATGCATGGCGTAACTGGCACCCCCGATCGGAGTCTTCTGGGCTTCCTGGGGCAAGAAAAACTTATGCTTGTCCGCCATGACACTGCAGGGCGCGAACTCCTGCAAACCGGAGTCGTGTCCCATGGATTTTGCCTTCAACCAGGCCTGGTAAAACTCATAAATACCAAAGCGTACGCCAATTGAGCCAAACGGATGGAAGTAACTTTCGCCCAGATTGCTCCACTCCGGAAAACGGATGCCGAGCTTGAATGTCGCATGGACTTTCTGGATAAAATGTTGCTCATCGATACCCAGGTTCCGTATGAGTCCAACAAACGGCGGAATGGTTGATTCGCCGACACCAATCGTTCCGATATCCTCGGACTCAACCAGTTCTACCTCCAGCACATCCGGCCGGAACTGATTGGACAGCACCGATGCAGCAATCCACCCCGAGGTGCCGCCACCGACTATTACAATTTTCTTAATGGGTTCCATAGCGTTCCGTTTCCGCCTCATTGTTATCGTATAGCTCATCCAGGAAATTCTGGTGACTGGGTGCCGCAGCTACAGCCCCGTTGAGAGACTTTTGCATTGCGGCCAGGCTATTTGCTATGTAGCCTTCCTCAAACGCATCCACACCGGGGTCGTATGTCTCGGGGAGGATATCGAACCCCTCGTAAATCGCCAACCAGCTTGCGGGATGGAACATTTCCCAGCGGTACTTGAGGAAATACCCTCTATCCTTGAACAGCGCAATTTTTTTCTCCAGGGTAGTGGGTATCTCGGCGGCGGCACAATCGCGCCAGAATTCGGTATCCCGTCGGGCAGTGGCCTTATAGTGGAGAATAATGAAATCCCGGACTCTCTCGTACTCTTCGGCTGTCACCTGATTGAATTCGTCGATACAAGCCTGGCTGAATCCCTGGGTCGGAAACAACTGCTTGATCCGCTCAATGCCTGTTTCTATCAGAGCGATGCTGGTGCTCTCCAATGGTTCGAGGAAACCTGCGGACAGCCCCAGTGAGATACAGTTTTTGTTCCAGGCCTGCTTCCTGCGCCCGGGTACGAACGACAATTTTCTTGGCTCGGTTATTGGCTCGCCTTCCAGCCTGGACAACAACAGGTCAAGCGCCCGTTGATCATCCGTGTACCGACCGCTGAAAACGTGACCGTTGCCGGTTCTGTGTCGCAAAGGAATTTTCCACTGCCATCCGGACTCCAGCGCAGTGACCTGCGTATAGGGACGGGGCTCCCGCTGGTTCTCGGTCTGTACCGCATACGCGCTGTCACAGCGGAGCCAGTGACTCCAGTCTTCATAGCCAGTACCCAGGGTCTCCTCAATGAGGAGTCCGCGAAAACCCGAGCAGTCGATAAACAGGTCCCCTTCCAGGTCGCTGCCGCCCTCAAGCCGGACCGCGGTAATAAATCCGTCCTCGGGCCGCCGTCTGACATCGGTAATAACATCATCGACGTGTTTGCAACCGCGCTCCAGTGCATATTTCTTCAGATAAGCAGCAAACCGTGAAGCGTCCAGGTGTAATGCCCAGTCAAATACGGAAAGCGATGACGGCGGGTTTGCAGAGGGGGGCACAAACTTTTCATTCAGGGCCAGAGATGCGCCCAGAGAGTAATCCGCCAACCTTGACTGCAACCCGTTCTGGCGCATTTTCAACCAGAAATGGTGAAAGCCGATACCGCGTAATTCCTGCCCGTAAAGTCCAAAAGGGTGAATAAAGGAAGACCCACGGGAATGCCAGTCATTGAACTGGATACCCAGTTTCGCGGTCGCCTGGGTCGCCTGCATTACCTCCCGGTCGCTAAGACCAAGATTGCGATAAAAGCGCCTGATGGTAGGTATGGTCGCCTCACCCACCCCAATCGTACCAATCTGGCTGGAGTCGACCACAGTGAATGTGATATCCGTGTTGGCATAGTGGCTCTGCAGGCTCGCCGCTGCCATCCAGCCAGCAGTACCGCCACCGACAATCACCACCGATTTTATCGCATTGTTCATCTAGCAATTCCGCCAGCAAACCCTGTTGAGCTTAGACTCAACTGCACAGAGTGCAAAAAAACGCCGGGAGTTATCCCGGCGATTCGGTAGCCTGACGCGTGGTCTATTGTCAGAATTTCGCCCTGAATCCCAGCGTGTAGCGGGCTTCAAACTCATTCTGGTACCAGTACTGGTCAGGCCCTCTGCCGAAGTCTACATAGTACTCCTCGACCTCGCCAGTCAGGTTCGACCCGTTCAGGTAAACGAACACATCCTCCATGATCATGTAGCTCACCTGGGCGTCTACGAAGAAAATATCATCCTGGAAGATATTCAACCCGGTAGCGCCAATGTTGGGCGTGTCGAGTCGCTCGCTGCGGTAGTTGTAGGCCACACGAACCTGCAGCTTCTCGCCCTGATACCAACCAATCAGGTTTACCTGGTCCTCGGAGTTATCCTCAAACGGTACGTCATCTCCGGTTAGATCCTTGCCATTCGAGGTACTGGGCGCGTAGGTATAGTTTGCGTCGATACCGAAATTGGTAAACAGACCATCGGTAAAGTCACTGAATGCGACCCTGGCCGCCAACTCCAGGCCCTCGATTTCACCACCCTCACCATTTACTTTGGTAACTACCGGCACCGTGCGCCGGATTACACCATCGGAGTCAGGGAACTGACCCGTGGTATTGCCGGTCGTGCTGAAACTCTCAATATCGACATAGAACAGCCCCAGGCTAAACATCGAGGCATCGCCCACGTAATATTCCGCGGAGAGGTCATAATTATCAGAACGCCAGGGATCCAGGTCCGGGTTGCCGCCGGCATCGGCGCCACTGACACAGCGGCCGCCGGCAATTGTCGGATCCTCGCAGGAGACGGTATCGACTCTCAGGCCTCCACCGTAGTTACCCAAATCCAACGGCATCATGTTCTTGGCAGCCGAGAAACGAATCGCCCAGTTATCCCTGGGCTCCCACACCAGGTTCAATGAAGGCAGGAAGTCGGTGTAATCGTTAGTGGAATAGAAATCGCCAATATCGATATTGGTGTCGCCGTAAGCGAGTACGTCGCCCACCTGGTTCTGACGGACGTCAATTTCAGTATCAACGTAGCGGAAACCGACATCGCCCCGGAAGTCGCCGATCTCAAACCCGGCCTTTAAAAATACGCTGATCTCCTCCAGGTCCACATCGTAGCTTTCACCCGGCACGGAAACGCGATCGGCGGAGCCAAACACTTTTCTGTGGAAGGCGGCTACATTGTCATAATCCTCTGGATCCGCTGCCCATACACCAGGCAAACCCTTGGTGATATCCCCGTAGTCATCGACAAACACGACATTGTTGAACTCGTCGATTCGCGTCGGGCGATTCACCGTGTAGCCCTGGAATTCACCGCCAATAGTTTCACCGGCGGGACACTGTTCGTTATTCATCACCACGTCAATCGCCTTCCACTGAGCAGAGCAGCCGTCGGGGTTCGCGGCGCCATTGCCAGCATAGAAGGGTGAAAACAGGTGGAATTTGCGGATCTCATTTTCCCGCTTGCTGTATCTGGCACCGAAATCGACCGAGGTAAAGAAGCCCAGCCCGGGATCATCAAAGTCGTAACCGGCATCCAGGCTGAATATCTCGTTGTCCGCGGTGTTTTCCGTGTTGCCTTCGGATGAAAACGCACCAATCGCATAGCTGTTGATATTGGCCATGTAATCCCGAAGCGTTGCACCTTCTCCCAGCCCGCCTTTGATCGGGGTGTCAAAGCCGCTCCAGCGGGGGTCACTCCCACTTATGTCATAGTGGAGCTGGGGATTCTCACCATAACCTTCCGGGTTGGGGTCAATGAATCGACCGCCATTGTCTCCCACTATGTCACTAAGCCGATCCTCAGGATAAAGGGCTGCAATATCGGCAGGGTAAAATGGATTCAGCTGGAAGCGATTGTCATCTCTCCAGTTGCTCAAATCCCCCTGGGACTGGCCATTCATACTGGTTCGATCTGCGGAGTCCTTTATATAACGCGCTTTACCGCGCCAATTACCGTCATTGTCATAATTCAATTCGATATTGAAGTGCTTGGATTCAGACTTTGCCGTGCGATTGACCGTAAAGGAGTTAACCCACAGGGCGTCGACATCGTATTCCTGGGTGGAGACCCAGGGTGAACCGTGCCACGCATTGCCACCCTCGGTTGTTACCACGCCCGTTTCCTTGAAGGCAGTCGGTGTCAGGTAGTCGAGCGTCTGCCAGCGATTCGAAATATTCAGACCAACAGCCCGGTCGAACTCGTCCATCTCTGTATAGAAACCCTCGGCCAACAAGTCAAAACCGTTACCCAGATCGGCGGTGAATGCGGCGTTAAATGCCGTTCTTTCCCTCTCCACCTCACGGTTGAAACTCTCAAAACCGTGTGGTGTCACGTGTTGATTAGTGGGATTTTCAGGATCAAAAGCAAATTCGCCCCAATCGTTACTGCCAAAAAGCGAATCATTGGCTGCAGCACCGGAGTAGTTGTCGCCCAGGACCACGTCGCTGGTTGCGCCAGAAACCATGATACCGACACTCTGGTTGCGCCAATTGATGAGGCCGTTTACGCCATAATCATCGCTTTCGGTCTCCTTACCCGTGGAGTAATCGGCGGACACGTTGGCGGTCAGGCCCTCATCAAAATCTGTAGGCCGCCAGGTACGCAGGTCTATGGTACCGGTAATACCTGAGCGCTTGTTGTTGATATCGGCGGACTTGTATACGGCCAGTCCCTTCATCAATTGCGATGGTATGTCGGCGATACTGGGTTGCGCCTCACCAATGTTCTGGGCGGTAAGAAACTGCTCTCCGTTCAACAGTGTCAGAACCTGAGGCAGGCCCCGGATGTTTACCGTTGAGCCCTCGCCTGCGTCTCTCTGTACCTGCACACCCGGAATTCGTTGCAGTGAGTCGGCCACGGTAACATCGGGTAATTTGCCGATGTCCTCAGCGGAGATACCGTCTACCACCGAAGTGGAATCACGCTTCAGGCTAATCGAGTTTTGCTGCGACAGCCTGATACCAACAACAACCACTTCCTCCAACACGCCCTGATTTTGAGCCATGGCGTAGCCGTGGGCACCAAGAGTCATGGCACTGAGACTGCTGGCAATGATCTTTTTCTTAAAATTCATGTGGAGCGTTCCTCATTAATATTATGGTCTGAAATTTGCGCTTTCGTGTCAGCCGACTACGTGGTCCACCTGGCACACCCAAAACGGTTGATCGATACACTGTCAAACATCGAATGAACATGCCATCCACAATAGATAAGACGGACTAGCGATAAGCTGAAGTGGACAAATCAAACTCTGGCTGGGCGATTGCCGCTCAGGGAAGCCCTGGCTGAAGACCGGGTTCTGCCGCAATTGACGCCTGCTCCCTCGGTAATATTTCTCCAAAAAACAGATAGTTAGCGAACCCGCCCCGGCAAATTGACGTTTTCTGGCGGTCGTTCACCTTCCGCTGGCAACAACGCACAAGGCTGTCTTTAACGCTCCCGGGTTGCCAATACGGGATTGCACTTGCTCTCCGGGTAATCTCTTGAATGGCATGCACCTCCATGGCCTGCCGGGAGGCCTGGAGTCTCATCTTGTGACCGTCACCATGACAGACGAGAAACAGCATGATCTGACCTAAAAAAGTGGGATTATGCCCACATCCCCTGTCACCGATGAGTGTCCAGTCCAGTTCATCCTGAAGTTGGTCCACTTGAACGAGTTTTGGTGGCTCAAAGTAGCGCATTAGCTGACCATTATGCTGACGAAGAAGCACCTTATGCCCGGCGCCAGTGGGTCGCTGGTGTCCATGCCGCATAAAAAACAGGCCCCGACCGTCCCGGATCACCGGAGTCAATCAAGAATGACGCGGGGATTTTGCCTGACAAAGGAAGCGAACCATATGAGCAGCGTCGATGAACAGGTACGTTCCCTTTTGCAGGAAATGACCCTGGAAGAAAAAATCGGCCAGATGAGCCAGGTTAACGGCGGAGGACCGGATCTGCACCAGGCCATTCGCGACGGCCAGATTGGCTCCGTCCTCAACGAGGTCAACGTCGACGAAGTCAACGAGCTACAGCGCCTGGCCGTGCAGGAAAGCCGGCTGGGTATACCGCTGCTGATTGGCCGTGACGTCATTCACGGCTTCAAGACGATTTTTCCGATTCCATTGGGCCAGGCAGCCAGCTGGGATCCGCAGGTTATCGAGCGAGGCGCTGCTATTGCCGCCGCTGAGGCCGCCTCCACCGGCGTGAACTGGACTTTTGCTCCGATGATTGACATCACCCGGGATCCACGCTGGGGCAGGATTGCCGAAAGCCTCGGTGAAGACCCTTACCTGTGCGGCATTCTGGGGGCGGCAATGGTGCGCGGATTCCAGGGAGCAAAACTGTCTGACAAGTACTCCATTGCAGCCTGCGCCAAACACTTTGTCGGCTACGGCGCGGTGGAGAGCGGACTGGACTATAACAATGCCAACATCCCCGAAAATGAACTGCGCAACGTGTACCTGCCACCCTTCAAGCAGGCCCTGGACGCGGGGGTCGCCACCGTCATGTCGTCTTTCAGCGATCTCAATGGCGTCCCCGCCGCCGGCAATGAGTTCCTGATGCGCCAGATCCTGCGCGACGAGTGGGGCTTCAAGGGTTTTGTGGTCAGCGACTGGGACGCGATCCGCGAGCTGACCATTCACGGTTTCTCGGCGACTGACCGCGAGGCCGTGCTGGAGGCCACCAACGCCGGCATCAATATGGAAATGGCGAGCTCCCTGTACCGGGAACATATTCCGGCACTGGTTGCCGAGGGCAAGATCGATGTAGCAGAGCTGGACGCGCTGGTTTACAACATTCTCGCGCTGAAATTCGAACTGGGCCTGTTTGCTAACCCCTACACCAATCCGAAGGATTTTCCCGACCTGGTCAATGATATATTTCGTCAGGCGGCAAAAGAGGCCGCCGAGCGCAGTTGCGTGCTGCTGAAGAATGACCAGGGCATTCTGCCGTTGTCAGCCGACCGGCTCGCAACCGTTGCCGTGATTGGCCCCCTGGCGGACGACGGCTACGAACAACTGGGCACCTGGGTTTTCGACGGCGAGGCCCACCTCAGCCATACCTGCCTGCAGGCACTGCATGACCTGGTCGGTGACCGCGTCGATATTCGCTGGGCCCGGGGTATGCAGTCATCCCGCTGCCGGGAGAACGATGGCCACCAGGAGGCGATCCAGGCTGCCCGCGAGTCCGACGTCGCCCTGATGTTCATGGGCGAAGAGTCCATCCTCTCGGGTGAGGCCCACTGCCGGGCTGACATCAACCTGCCCGGCAGCCAGGAGGCGCTGATCGAGCAGGTGGCGGCCACCGGCACCCCCGTGGTTCTGGTGGTGATGGCGGGCAGACCACTGACCATAGGGTCAGTCCTGGACAAGGTCTCCGCCGTTCTCTACGCCTGGCACCCGGGCACCATGGGCGGGCCCGCCATTGCCGATTTACTGTTTGGCAGGGCAACGCCCTCTGGCAAACTACCGGTGTCCTTTCCGCGCATGGTCGGCCAGGTGCCGATTTATTACGCCCGCAAGAACACCGGTCGACCGCCCAGCCCTGACAACATTACCCATATCGATGCCATCGACGGCCGGGCAGAGCAAACGTCACTGGGCATGTCGGCGTTCCATCTCGACGCCGGGTTCACCCCGCTCTTCCCCTTCGGCTTCGGGCTTACCTATACCCGGTTCGAATACCGCGATATTGAAAGATCCCACGCAGCAATCGGACTGGGCGATACCATTACCCTGGCGGCCACCGTACACAATACCGGTGATCGCCGGGGTGAGGAGATCGTCCAGCTCTATATCCGCGACCTGGCGGGCAACGTTACCCGCCCGGTCAGGGAGCTCAAGGGCTTCAAGCGGGTCACACTGGGCCCGGGCGAAAGCGAGCGGGTGAGTTTCGACATTCACACCGATGAACTGGCGTTTCACAACCGGAAAATGGAGCTGGTTACCGAGCCCGGGGGCTTCCACGCCTGGATCGGGGGCGATTCCACCGCCCAGCTGTGGACCGAATTTGAGATCCTTGACTGAGCATGGCTGATCCAGAAGGCACAGTCCGTACCGCCCTGATTGCCGCCCTGGGCGGCTTCCTCATGGGTTTCGACGCCTCGGTCATCTCGGGTGTCGTGGGCTTCATCGAGGTGGAGTTTTCGCTGGGTAAAATAGCACTGGGCTGGTCAGTCGCCTCGCTGGCTCTGGCGGCGACCCTGGCGATGCTGGCAGCGGGTCCCCTGAGCGACCGCTTCGGCCGCAAACCCATATTGCGTTGCGCAGCGATCCTGTTTGCAATATCGGCGCTGGCCTCCGCCCTGGCGCCCAGTTTTGCGGCCCTGGTGGTCGCCCGAATTATCGGCGGACTGGGCGTCGGGGCAGCATTGATCATCGCCCCCATGTACATCGCAGAAATCGCTCCCGCCGCCAGCCGCGGACGCATGGTCTCCATCAACCAGCTGAATATCGTCGTCGGCATCTCGGTGGCTTTTTTCAGCAACTACCTGATTCTTAAATTCGGCCAATCGGGCAGCGACCTGGCCCGGCAACTGTTACTGGATTCCGCCAGCTGGCGCTGGATGCTGGGAGTGGAATTGCTCCCCGCGGTGTTGTATTTCTTTTGCCTGCGCTTTGTACCCGAGAGTCCCCGCTGGCTCGCCATGCACGGAAATGAGGACGACGCCAGGCGCGTACTGAACAGGTTCAATTCCCGCCAGCAGGCGGAACGGGAACTGCTGTCGATTCGCCAGAGCCTGGCAGCCGGCGCCGGTCACGGCCGCCAGGGATTCCGCCAGTTACTCGAACCGACACTGCGCAAGGTCATGGTCATTGGCCTGGTCGTGGCGATCCTGCAGCAGATCACCGGGATCAACGCCGTCTTTTTCTATGCGCCCATGATTTTCGAACAGTCGGGCATAGGCACCGATGCCGCATTCATGCAGGCGGTGCTTGTCGGGCTGGCCAACCTGGTCTTTACCATCGTGGCGATGTCGTTAATCGACAAGCTGGGCCGCAAGCCCCTGCTGGTGTTCGGCGTGGCCGGTATCGCTGTATGCATGCTGGCGCTGAGCTGGGGTTTCGACCAGGCCAGCTACACCATCGACCAGGCAATGCTGGCGACGCTGCCGGATCCGGTCCTGGCCGCGTCCCTGGAATCGCTCGCCGGCACCACCTACGACACCGACCTGGCCTTCCGGTTCGCACTCATCGAACAGCTGGGAGAAGACCGATTCCTGCAAGCCGAATCCGAGCTCCTCAAGGCGGCGATCAACATTCCCGCCGGCCTGATCCTTGTGGGCATTCTCGGGTTTGTCGCCTGCTTCGCGGTATCCATCGGGCCGGTCATGTGGGTGCTGTTTTCCGAACTGTTCCCCAACCGGGTTCGTGGAGTCGCCATATCCGTCGTCGGCCTGGTCAACTCGGCGGTCAGTTTTCTGGTGCAATTACTGTTTCCCTGGCAGCTGGCCAACCTCGGAAACGCATCGACCTTTATGTTCTATGGGATCTCGGCACTGGTCGGCCTGGTGCTGGTTATCTGGCTGTTACCCGAAACCCGCGGAAGCACTCTGGAAGAACTGGAGACCCGACTGGTAGGCGCATGAAAACCTCCATGAACCCCGGCACAACCCTTGCCAAACACATGACTGACAGGAAAAGTTCACGGTACTTTACACATGAATCAATCAATCCAAATAACCGGGCCTGGTCTGCTGATGAGCACTGAGCTGGAGCAAAAAGTTGAAAACCTGCTGGGCAGAATGTCGCTGGCCCAGAAGGTCGGCCAGATGGTGCAAACCGAGCGAATGGCGATAGAACCACAGCAGGTCAAGGAGTATCACATCGGCTCTGTCCTGAGTGGCGGTGGCTCCTGCCCGGGCGAAAACCAGGTCGGCGACTGGGTTGACATGAACGACGCCTACTGGATGGCCTCTATGGAGGAAGACGAAGAGCACCTTGCCATTCCCATCATCTATGGCATCGATGCCATCCATGGCAACAACAATGTCAGCGGAGCCACGATTTTCCCCCATAATATCGGTCTGGGCGCCGCTCGCGACCCGGAACTGCTCAAGCGGATTGCCCGGGTCACTGCGAAGGAAATTCTCGCCACTGGCCTGGACTGGACCTTTGCGCCAACCCTGGCGGTAGCCCGAAACAGCCAATGGGGTCGCACTTACGAAAGCTATTCCGAAGACCCGGAGGTGGTATCTTCGTACGCCGGTGCATTTGTTGAGGGTCTGCAGGCTGACCTTGGAGACGATGCGGTGGTTGCCTGCGTGAAACACTGGGTAGGCGATGGTGGTACCACCGAGGGTATCGACCAGGGCGATACCCGGATCAGCGAAGCAGAGCTGGAACGGCTGCACATCGCCCCCTATTACCCCGCCATCGATCAAGGCGTACTCACCGTCATGGCGTCGTTCAACAGCTGGAATGGCGACAAGTGCCATGGACACAGGTATCTGCTCAGTTACGTGCTGAAAGAGCGGATGCAGTTCAATGGCTTTATCATTTCCGACTGGGACGGCATCGACTATCTCTCGGAAAGTTATTACGAAGCCGTGGCCCAGGGCGTCAATGCCGGTATCGATATGTTCATGGTGTCAGAGCACTGGCAGCCATTCATCGACCACCTCACGCATCACGTGGTCCTGGGCACCGTCCCGATGGAGAGAATAGACGATGCCGTTCGCCGGATACTGCGCGTCAAATTCGCCTTTGGCCTGTTCGACAAGCCGCGCCCCAAAGCGCGCTGCTGGTCCAACGATCAAAGTTTCGGCAGTCAGTCACACCGCGAGGTGGCCCGGGAAGCGGTGCGAAAATCGCTGGTGTTGCTGAAGAACGACGCGCAGATGCTACCGCTGGAAAAAACGCAGCGCATCCTGGTTGCAGGAAAAAGTGCGAACAACAAAGGCCACCAGTGCGGCGGCTTTACGGTCGCCTGGCAGGGCACCTCAGGGAACGAATTTGTGGTTGGGGGCAGCTCTATCTGGCAGGGGATTAAAGCCATTGCACCTGATGCCGAGCTCAGCTCAGGGAGCACAGGCGAAGACGCAGACCCGGCAAAACACGATGTGGCTATCGTGGTGATCGGTGAAAAACCCTATGCCGAGGGTATGGGCGATATACGCACAGGCGATGATGTGATTGTCCAGGCCGGCTCGCAGATCAAGGGATTACTGAAAGTGCTGGAGCCTTATGGCGACAGTCTGGTATTGGCAGACCTGCATCCCGAAGACCTTGAGACCATTACCAACATCACCTCTCGCGGCGTACCCGTGGTCACAGTCATGCTGTCCGGGCGCCCGCTGGTCACCAACCGGGAACTGGACGCATCATCCGCCTTTGTCGCCGCCTGGCTGCCGGGGTCCGAGGGTCAGGGCATTGCGGACGTGCTGTTTGGCGACCATGACTTCAGCGGCAAGCTCTCCTTCAGCTGGCCAAGAAACGATAAGAAGACACCCAATATCGGTGACAACGACTATGACCCGCTGTTCCCCTATGGCTTTGGCCTCGACTACGGCAGCTAAGCACGGACCAGGCCAGGGCATTTGACCGCAGCATGAGTCCACTTGAGCGACTCGTGCTTGCAGAAGTGCCGGGCGCTACCGACAATGGCCGGCCAGATAATAATAAGGCCTGGCGGGAGGGTAGGCATTTCCCGGTAGGGCTGATAGCGCGATAGGACGATTATGGCTCCAGATCTGCACTACGAGACGCCTGAAAAAGACCGTGTGCCCCTGACCGAGAAAGTCATTTACGGTCTGGGCGCTTTTGTTAACAACATCCTGGCGGCTGCCATTGGCGGCATGAGCATCGTGCTCAATCTCGGCCTGGGCATGAATCCTGCCCTGGTGGGGCTGTTGGGCGCGCTGCCCAGGTTAATCGACGCCTTCACCGACCCACTGATGGGGTACATCTCTGACCAGACCCGGTCGCGCTGGGGCCGGCGCAGGCCCTATATCTTCGCCGGCGCGATATTAGTCAGCATCTCCTTCGCCCTGCTCTGGCAACTGCCCGAGGGAAAGTCGCAAGACTACTACTTCTGGTTTTTCCTGATCGGTTCACTGGTTTTCTACCTGTTCTACACCATGTTCGCCACCCCATGGGTAGCACTGGGCTATGAACTCACCCCCGACTACCATGAGCGAACCCGGGTGATGGCAGTACAGAATTTCATGGGGCAACTGGCTTACCTGATCTCGCCCTGGTTTCTGTGGATCATGCAACACGAGGGCATGTTCGATAACCTTGCCAGCGGCGCAGCGGGGCTGGCGGTAGCCATCGCGATCGCGGTAACGATTCTGGGCGTACTGCCGGCCATATTCCTGAGAGAGCGTTACCAGGACCTGGCGACAAAGGAGATTGAAGAGGCCACTGCCGGGGTGTCGGGACTGGCCAGCCAGTTCAGGGAGCGAACGCTGGATTTCTTCAGGGGCTTCGCCATGACCCTGCGGTTTTCCCCCTTCATGAAGCTATGCGCCGCGACATTCCTGGTTTTCAACGGATTCATGATGGTGGCTTCTTTCCAGTCCTACATCATCATCTACTACGTTTTCGCCGGCGATCAGGAACTGGGTGCCGAGTATGCCGGGTGGTCGGGAACTGTTTCGGCATTTGGCACTTTCTTCGTGATTTTTTTCATCAGCTGGCTATCAACGCTCATTGGCAAGCGCCGTGCCTTCTTCGTTGCCATCGGTGTATCCATGCTCGGTTATGCCCTCAAATGGATCTGCTACGATCCACGATACCCGCTCCTGTTGCTACTCCCGGCACCGCTGATTGCCTTCGGCCTGGGTGGCCTGTTTACCCTGATGGGCTCAATGATCGCGGATGTCTGCGATATGGATGAACTCCAGAGTCATGAGCGCCGCGAAGGTATGTTCGGCTCAATTTACTGGTGGGTGGTCAAGCTGGGAATGGCGGCGGCACTGGCCATAGGCGGCGTGTTGCTCAATGCCACCGGATTCGATGTCGCGCTGGGAGGTCACCAGACGGAACAGGCACTACTGTTGATGCGCCTGTTCGATATTGTCGTGCCGCTGGTATTTTCCGGGATCGCGATCTGGCTGATTGCATCCTATCCGATTACAGAGCAAGTCGCCGCCGAGGTTCGCCAGTCACTTGAGGCGCGAAGAGGCAGCGTCTCCTGAAGGGTGGTCATGATCCGGTGAGTGATCTTCCCGCAGCAGGATTACAGCTCTGCACCGTCAGGTCACCCATGGTGCAGGAAGTGACGGGGACGCTGGCCAGGGAACTCCGTGACCCGCTGCTATCTATCTGCGCAGTCAGGCGTCAACTGGCTACACCAGGCGCTACCGACACTCAGACTGCAGCCCTAAAAAAGGGTTCTTCGCGCATTACCGTGGAGAGGTCGCTCCTGACTGATCGGACACCACAATCGCGGTATACCCCCCGAAGTGAGTTAAAGGGGGTTCGAACGCAGGGGGTATACCGCGATTGCAGTGGCCGCTTAAGCCAGAGAGTCTAGCTAACTACCCTTCCCCGCTAATGTGCGATGAACCTAAAAAAGGCGAGCTGGAAAACCCAGCTCGCCTGAAAAACCCCAAAGGGTGACACACATTTACTTACCGGGACACCGCATCCCAGTTATCCCAGCATCGCAGTTAAGCTGTCCGGGCGAAAGCGTTTTGCGATACAGGGGACTTTTTCCCGGTTGAAAAGGATCATCGCCGCCGGAGCAGCAGGCAGGTAGAGCGAACTGACTCAGGCGAGTGTCGCCGGCGCCGGCCTTGCGCCCAATTCATTATCGATCATCAGCAGTCCGTAGCCGTCATCTTTGACCAGCTTCAGCTTGGAGATAATCTCCCCCACCGTGGCTTCTTCTTCCACCTGCTCATTCACGAACCACTGCAACAGGTTGTAGGTGGCGTGATCCTTTTCCTTCAGCGCCTGATCGCTCAGGTTGTTGAGCTTGGCGGTCATGGTCTGCTCGTGCTGCAGCGATGATTTGAACACATCGAGAATCTTGCCAAACTCGCTGGGCGGCTGGGGAATTTCCCGCAGTACCACATGGGAGCCCTGCTCTATCAGGTAGTTGTAGATTTTGGTGGCATGCATCTGCTCTTCTGAATACTGCTGCTTGAGCCAGTTGGCAGCACCATTGAAATCGATATGCGCGCAATAGGCAGACATGGCCAGGTAGAGGTAGGCGGAATAAAATTCGTCGTTGAGTTGCTTGTGCAGCGCCTTCTGCATTTCTTCGGAGATCATGGACATGCCTTCAACAGGATTTCGTCCATTCTAAGGCAGGGCGGTGGCGGATACCACCACCCTGCCGGTGAGAGGTCTCCTACATCTGGGGAATTTCCTCGAACACTATCGGTAGCTCGGCACGGCGATATCGTTCTGATCGCGCCTGCAGCGTATCCGCCGCCTCGTCCAGGTTTTTCATAATGACAAAGCGCTGTTCGCGAATCCCGTCCAGGGTAAAGCGGGCCAGTTCGTCCAGGTCCTGGAACTGCATCTCGGCACCGGCGGCCTTCATTGCTTCCTTGAAGGCCTCGATATCCGGCGGCGGTGCGCCTGGCTTCTCGCGCTTGAGCTCCGCCGGCCGATTGCGCTCCGGATTCCACAGTCCCGTCACCAGCACACCGCCGGAGGGGTAGAATAGCGAAGCCTTGAGCCGGGTACCCTCACTTTCCAGCTGTGAGGCCAGGCACTCGGTCAGGGCACAGACCGCCGCTTTACTGGAAGCGTACACCGATTGGTACGGCAGGCTGGAAATACCGCCGTCACCGGACGTGGTGTTGATAATGTAGCCCTCTTCCCCGCCGGCGATCATCCGCGGCACAAATGCCTGGATACCGTGGGCAACGCCCATGACGTTCACACTGTAAACCCAGGCCCAGTCGTTGGGCGTGGTTTCCCAGACATTGGATGATGGCGCTGCAACCCCGGCATTGTTGAACAGCAGGTGACAGGCACCGTGCTCCCCGTAGACATAATCCGCCAGCGCCTCCAGCGACTCGGCCTTACGCACGTCAACCTTGAAGCCGCTGACCTGGCGATCCTCCCCGCTGCATTCCGCCACGGCGGCTTCCAGGGCACCGTCTTCCACGTCGGCGATGACAACCCTGGCCCCCTCGTCCAGCAGCGCCTTGACCAGCGCCTTGCCTATGCCGCCGGCACCACCGGTGACCACAGCTACCTTGTTGTCAAAATCCTGCATGTACACGCTCTCCCTATTACGCCGAGTGAATTGTTGTATGGACGACCATGCTCCCATGAAACAACCGGCAGCACAGTGACCCCTCCGGCCCGCAAAGTGACTATTTGAATCACCCGCACAGCCGCTTTCGCGGGCTTACTTCAGGCGTAACGGAGCTGGGCGCCCTCGCGCAGTATACGGGTCTGGCGCACGTTCACCGGCTTGTAATCGCGCTCCTTCACTGTGCTGACTCCCACATAGTCGACGGTAGCCTCTGTGGGTGCCAGGGTGAGGCGCACGTAACCACGCGTGAGCCCCTCAGTCCACAGTACTTCCGGGCTGCCGGCGGCGATCAGGCCATCCATCATTGCCGCACCCGCGTCACCCAGGCTCGCGAAAGCGCCGGGGGAGGTGATGCCCGTGGTGCCCAGTTCCAGGCCCATGGGTTTGTCCGCCTCGTCGAATAACTGGTTCTGCCAGAAGGCGTGACTGTCGCCGGTGACGACCAACAGGTCCCGGGCTCCCGCGTTGCGGCAGAGCTGGTAAAAGCGCTCCCGGGCCCAGGGATAGCCGTCCCAGGCGTCCAGGAACAGGGGCAGCCGGGCGGGACCCAGAGCGCTGAAGGTTCGGGCCTCGTCATACAGTGGGTGGGATTCATCCAGGGCAAGTTGCGCGAACTGTTCGTCAGTCAGTGCAGGAATGTAGCTGCGTGCCATGGGCACCTGGTTGCCGATAATGCGCCAGGGCTGCCCTGCCGTAACAGATTCCCGCAGGGCCGTTTCCAGGAAAGCTTCCATTTCCGGGGCCAGCAAGTGCCTGCCGGGCGCATTCAGGTGTTGCTGCAGGAACTCAGCGATGCCCTCGCCGGTCTGTAATAACTCACGGAACTGCTCGTAGTCGAACTGCTCGTCCCGCGCAGTATGGCGGGTCTCCAGGGTGACCAGGCTGGCGAGATCGCCAAACTGATAGTGACGCCAGTACTGCGCACGGTCCATGCCCGCTGCCGGTTCGCGTAGCGGCATCCACTCGAAGTAGGCCTGCAGTGATCGCTCCCTCCGGCTGACCCAGTCGCCTTCGGTTTCCTGCTGATGATTGTTGGCCCCCTCGCGCCAGGGATTGTCGGTGGACTCGTGATCATCCCAAATGGCTATGAGCGGATGCGCCGCGTGCATCATCTGCGACTGCGGATCCGCCTTGTACTGGGCGTGACGCTGGCGATAGTCCTTGAGCGTTACCGTTTCCCGACGCGGCCGGTGCTCGCGACCCAGAGCCACCCCCGACTGCCCGCCGTAACCGTCCGGGCCGTATTCGTAAATGTAATCACCGAGGTGGACAACGAAATCGACCCCGGGGTCCAGGGCGATGGTCTCGTAGGCGTTGAAGTAGCCGAAGGGATAATTGGAGCAGGACGCCAGGGCGATACCGAGCTTGCCAGGGGAGCCTGTCGGCAGTGTCCTGGTGCGGCCGACGGGTGAATTCTGCCCCTTGTACTTGAAGGAGTAATAGTAGGTCTTGCCGGGCTCGAGGCCATCGACCACCAGTTTGACGGTCATGTCACGGGAACGGTCGGTGGAAAATGCCCCGCGTTTGACCACCCGGCGGTGCTCCGCATCCTCGGTCACGATCCACTTGCCGGTGGCGGTACGGCGCTCGGTGGAAATACGTGTCCACAGTACCACGCTCCGCTCATCAGGATCGCCACTGGCCACACCATGGGCAAAGGCGGAGGAATTCCCCGACTGCCGGGCAAAGCCGGCGCAGCCCACCAGGGGCAGTGCCGCAGTGGCAGACAGACCGGCAAGGGCTTTACGCCGGCTGATTCGGTAGGGCATGTATGACTCCCGCTGACAGACGTACCGCTATTTCCCCGCCAGTCCTTGCAGGGCTGGCGGGGCAGTAAACAGTGGAGCAACTATCAGCGCAAGCGTCAACCGTGGAAGGGGGAATTCCGCGGTTCGCGTGAGTATCAGTCCAGCAACTCGGCCTGTTCGGCCACAATCACGTCGTACAGGGGCTTGAAACTGAACCAACCGGCCAGCGGGGAACCCACTGTTTCGCGTGTGTGCAGGGCAACCTCATGCTCGATCAGACGGGGGGTACCCGCTGCCTCCGCCAGCAACTGTGCCTGGCAACTGCGCTCCATGGTGATGTACCACCAGGCGGCGGCGTCGATGGTCTCGCCCACCGTCAACAGGCCGTGGTTCTGGAGGATGGCCGCCTTGCGATCACCCAGAGCAGCGGCGATGCGCTCGCCTTCGGTATTGTCGAGCACCACTCCGGAAAAATCATCGAACAGGACATGGTCATCGTAAAACGCGCAGGCGTCCTGGGTGAGCGGGTCCAGGGTCTTGCCGAGGGCAGAAAACGCCTTGCCATAGACCGAATGTGAGTGGGCCGCGGCGTTAATGGCCGGATTGCTCATGTGTATCTGTGAGTGGATGGTAAACGCGGCACCGTTGAGCAGACCTTCGCCCTCCACCACCTCACCGGTGTGACTGACCAGCAGCAGGTCAGACACGCGCATTTGCTTGAAGGAGCGGCCCATGGGATTCACCCAGAAGTGATCCAGCCGCTCCGGGTCGCGCACCGTGATATGGCCGGCCACACCCTCATCAAAGCCAAACTTGCCGAACAGGCGCAGGGCTGCCGCCAGCTTGTTCTTGCGGTCCAGGCGAACCTCTGCCACCGGTTGCTCCGCGCCCATGACATCGTCCATGGATCCCGCGTTCATTACAATTTCATTGGCTGGTTTATTCATTTCAATTCACCTCATACTGTTATCGATTCGCTTATACTCGTACTCATGACCCGTGAAGATACCCGCAGGCTGGCTCTCGAGTGGCTGCAACAACGCCAGCTCACCGACATCGACCCTGCCAGCCCCTGGTTGCAGGCCATGCTTACCAGAACCTACGCCGTGGATGACTACCTGCTTCACGCCGGCGACAGGGACCATACACTTTTCATCCTCCTGTCCGGGCTGGTTCGGTTGTTCTACACCACCCCCGACGGCCGCGAACGCAACAAGGCATTCTACCGCGGCGGCCAGCTTACCGGGGCGGTGAGCGCCGCCATGACAGGCGCTCCGGCTCCCTTTTCGATCCAGGCCCTGGAGCCGGTAAAGGCCCTGGCATTCTCCTACCAGGCCATGACCGACGCCGCCCGGGAGGATACCGCCGTGGCCCACGCCAGCCAGCAATTGCTGGCCGAGGCGTTTATCCGCAACGAACAGCGCGAAGCCATGTTACTGACCTGCAACGCCGAGCAGCGCTACCAGTGGCTGCTGGACCAGGAACCGGACCTGACCCGGCGCGTTGCCCAGTTCCATATCGCCTCGTACCTGGGCATCGACGCGGTGTCACTCTCCAGACTCAAACGCAAGATTAAGGGTTGAGTCGCGCCATTTCATTAACAATTGTTAAGCGCCGCCGGCGCCAATCAACGGAGTCCACCATGCAATTGCCGACGCCCGGCATCTACCGTCACTACAAGGGACCTGAATATCACCTGCTCGAGATAGCGACCCACTCGGAAACAGAGGAATTGATGGCGGTTTACCGTCCACTCTACGGCGACCAGGCACTCTGGGTACGACCGCTGGCCATGTGGCAGGAAACGGTGGAAATCGACGGCAAAACCCTGCCGCGCTTTCAGTACCTGCGGGAAGCGGTGGGCACCCTGGCCCGGGACTGAAGCTTGACCACAGACAGGGGCGACCGCCAGCCGCGCGGCCACCCGCTTCCTCCCACTCAATGTCTGTGCGACCATAAGCACCTGGTTCACACACCCCCTGGTTACCCGATGCAAGCACTGCTGGATCGCCTGTTCCGGCTGGAGGCACACAATACCCGTGCCTCGACCGAAATCATGGCCGGCCTTACAACCTTTATTACCATGGCCTATATCATCTTCGTCAACCCGCAGATGATGGCCTCCGCCGGCATGGACCAGGGCGCGAGCTTCGCCGCCACCTGCCTGGCGGCAGCCCTGGCCTGCGTATTCATGGGGTTGTATGCCAATTGGCCGGTGGGTCTGGCGCCGGGCATGGGGCTGAACGCGTTTTTCACCTACACGGTGGTGGGCGAGATGGGTTACAGCTGGCAGGTGGCACTGGGGGCCGTATTCATTGCCGGCATCCTGTTCGTCATCATGAGTGTCACCCGGCTGCGGGCGTGGATGCTCAACAGTATTCCGCAGGACCTGCGGGTCGCCATGGGCGCCGGTGTGGGGCTGTTCATCGGGTTTATCGGCCTCAAGAGTGGCGGACTGATTAACGACAATCCGGCCACCCTGCTCTCCCTGGGTGACCTGACCCAACCCGAGCCCATGCTGGCAGCGCTCGGCTTTATCATCATCGCCGGATTATCGGTCCGCCAGGTGCCAGGGGCGATCATGGTGGGAGTGCTCGTTATCACCGTGTTGGGGCTGCTGGCGGGTATGGTTGAATACCAGGGCCTGGTGTCGACACCACCGAGCATCGCCCCCACGTTGATGCAGCTGGATATCGCCGGCGCCTTCGAGGTCGGCATGATCAGCGTGATTATCGCCATCCTGTTCGTCAACCTGTTCGATACTGCCGGCACCCTGCTGGGCGTGGCCAGCCGCGCCGGACTGGTCAACGCAAGGGGTGACATCGAAAACATGGACAAAGCCTTGCAGGCCGACAGCTCTTCCAGCGTGGCGGGCGCCCTGTTCGGCTGCGCCCCTGTCACCAGCTACGTTGAAAGTGCCGCCGGCGTCGCCGCTGGCGGACGTACCGGCCTGACCGCGGTCACCGTGGGTATTTTGTTTCTGCTGGCCATGTTTTTTGCGCCGCTGGCGGGCATGGTCCCGGCCTATGCGACAGCCGGTGCGCTGGTTTACGTGGCCCTGCTGATGATGTCCGGCATGCAGGCTCTGAACTACGAGGACGCCACCGAGCTGGTTCCGGCCCTGCTGACCATCGTCATGATCCCCTTGTCTTTTTCCATCGCCAATGGCATTGCCGTGGGCTTCATCAGCTACGTGGCGATCAAGATCATTGCCGGGCGTGTCGCTGATATCAGCTTTGGTGCCTGGTTCCTGGCGCTGATCTTTCTCGCCAAGTTTGCATTTTTCTAGGCCGGTCGGCAGCGTCGGACATGAGCACCTACCAGCACCAGCTGAGCTGCACGGGAGAACAGATCGACATGGATTTCTGGCGCACGCCGGAGGGCGTGCGAGTGCCCGACGACGAACTCAACTTCCTGCTGATACCCGACGAGGTGGAAGCGAGAGCGCTATTCGAGGTCGCCCGGCAGGTCCATGTCTACCAGCGCAATCACCTGGACAATGGCGACGCCATCACCCGGGCATTGATTGTCACCATGGGCGGTATGCTGCCCGGCGTGTTGCTCTACGACCATCTGGTGGACGGTCGCGATCCCGGCGTTCCCAAGATCCAGTTTGGCACCATTGGCGTTTCACTCTACAAAGGGCCAGGCTTACGCTACGAAAACCCGCTGGTCCAGCATGGCATTTCCATTCCCATCAGCGAGCAAACCGTGCTCTTGATCGACGACCTGGGTGACCGCGGCGGCACCCTGGATTTCCTGGTCAATTACCTGGCAGACAGTGGCGCCAGCAAGGTGCTGACCCTGGTCCTGTATGTCAAACCCGCCGCCATGGACCTGTGCCCGGCAGACTTCTGGTTCGGGCAAACGCCACAGGACACCTGGATTATCACCCCCCGGGAACGGGTGGAAACCATTGTCAAGCGGGTGCCGGTATGGAAGGAACGGGGCGCGGACCAGGCCGAGTGCCATCGGCGCCTGGTGGACATCATTGGCTATCCCGGCGAGCTGGTGGACTACTACCTTCCGCGAGCATTCAACGCCTGAGCGAGCGAGGGAAAACGGTTGTCCGGTCGCCCTCGATGTAAGAGCAGCGCACGCCGGGCCGGCCTTTTATGCCACTTCCTCGCCATCGGACCTGGGTGGCAGGTTCAGCAAGCCGCGCAGCAACGCGGTATCGCGGCTCTGCCAGGCCCAGAGAAGAATCGGCGCCACGGTCGGTACAATCAACACGTTCAACTGGTAAAACAGGGCGATAAAGGTACCGTTGGGCACCCGCGCAGTTTCCATGAACAAGCCGCCGAGATTGACCATCAGCTCCTTGAGACAGAGGCTCAGCAGGCCGAGCAGAACCAACGGGAAGAGGATGATCGCACCGGTGATGAAGTCGGCGAGATAGCTGTCCTTCTGGGTGGCAAAATGCAGGGTTGCGTAGAACGGCAGGGAGTAGGTCAGCACGCCCGGATTGATGACAAAGCCCAGCTGGTATTCTGACAGCTCCGGCGCGACCGGGCGGCCGTTCAACTCGCCAAAGTTGGTGAGCAGCACCGCGTCCATGCCACGGGATACCAGCCCATCCACGATCTCGGGAAACCAGGCCCGCAGAATCATATCGGCAAGCCCCACCGCCGGCATTGACAGGGGACCTGCGGCGAGCGTCCACAGGGCGAAGCAGGGAACGATCAGGGCGAAGGCAAACAGCAGAAACTGGCGGAAATTGTTATCCCGTTGCATTGGCCATCTCCCCATCGTTCCGGGACAGGTACCGCAGATAGAGGACAAAGACCACCAGCACATCGAGCATGATCAGCGATGGCCAGAGATACAGGTGCACCCAGGTAAAAATATCCAGGTCCCAGTCGCCGAGATAGAACAGGGTGATGATGCGCAGGATATTCAACACCTGGACTGCGAAAAAACCCAGGATGATGGCGGTGCAGCGAGCCTTCCAGCTGCCGGGATAGGCAACCACCGCGGCGATCAGCACAATCGTCGCTTCAACCCCGTTACAACCGGCCTCGATAGATACTGCGAACCCGGTATCGGAAAACTGCAGGACCTTGCCGTAGGCCAGCACCGTATCGTCAAAGGGGGAAACCAGCGCCGCGCTGATCTTGGCCAGCAGGCCGGTAAATGGCACCACCAGGTGCTCCTGCACCGGATTGAGCATTTCCAGGGAAAACAGGACCACCAGGATCAGGAGAAAGGTAATGACAAAACGTTTCAAACCGGGATGACTCGATTGACTGTGTACCCTGATCCTAGCACAGCAGGGCCGCTAGAACTGCACCGCCGAAGGCGGATGGAAAAAATGCTCGAGCATGTCTCGCTGGTCCATCGCATCGCGGTAGCCGCACTGAATGAGGTCGCGACAGAAATTCCCCTCGAATAACAGGTAACTGGCCAGGCTGGTACCACCGCCACTGGGTGTGGCGCCGGTGACATTCAAGACCATGCGCATTGCCGGAGGCAGGCGATGAATGTGTTCGGTGACCAATTGGTCGATCTCGACAGACGGGTTGATGGCCAGGAAGTCCACGAGCTTCATGCCCCCGGTGGAGGCACGGGGATTCTCGTTCTGCAAGATGCCGACAAGTTCGTTGATCCGCTCAAGGTGCTCCATATCGTTTTCCAGGGCGTCGATAAATGCACTGTTAAACACATGGCCGACCATTTTCGCCAGCGACGGCGACTGTCGCTCGGCATGCGCGACCGGCGGCAGATTGCGATTACCGCTGACCCCGACCACCATCAGCCGTCGGGCTCCCAGGTGCAGCGCCGGGCTGATGGGTGATACCTGGCGCAGAGCCCCATCACCATAGTAGTGGCCATTAATCGCGGCTGCCGGCAGGATGGTGGGTATCGCGGAGGACGCCAGCAAATGCTCCACCCCCAGCCGGGTGGGTTCGCCACGCCGCCGGGCCCGCTGCCAGCGGGGCAGCACGCTGCCGTCCAGGTCGCTCTGGTAAAAGGTGACCGACTCGCCGGTGTCGTAGCTCGACGCGGTGACACCGATGGCATCCAGCAGGCCGCTCTCCAGGCGTTTCTGCAATCGCTCGAAGTTAATCACATGCTGCAACAGCTCGGCCAGCGGTGCCGTATCGAGCAGTGACAGCGGTTTACCCAGGCCGGTGCCACGGTGAAACAGGGATCCAATCAGGCGCAGCACACTGCCGGCAAGATTGACATAGCCTGCCCTGTAAACCTGCTCCACCCGCAGGTTGCTCCAGATGTACTCCACTTTCTTTACCGCCAGGCGGAAGTTGTTGGCCGACGCACCGAGGGCCACGGCGTTAATCGCGCCGGCGGAGGTGCCGGTGATAATGGAAAACGGGTTGTGGGCGTGCTTGGGCAGTACCTCCGCCGCCGCTTTCAGGACCCCGACCTGGTAGGCAGCCCGGGCGCCACCGCCGGTCAGGACCAGGGCGGTGCGATCAGCGGCGGGAAAATGGCGTTCGGTCATAGCTACTGTTTTACTGCAAGTTATAACCGATTGCCAGACCGTATGTTCTGGGCTCCATGGTGAACACGTTGGTAAATAGTCCGGAGGAGGCGCTGCTGAGGTACATGCCGACAAAGTTGTCCTCATCGGCGATGTTCTTCACATACGCCCGCAGGTACCAGCTGTTATCGGGGGACACCAGATTGGCCTGGGCGTTCCAGATGTCCCAGGCATCGATACGGTCGACCGGGCGGTTGTAGAGTCGCGTGTACATGTCATCCTGCCAGTAATAGTCAACCCGCAGCAACAGCTCATAGCCCCGGGGCAGGCTGGCGCTGTACTGCCCTCCCAGGCTGAACGACCACTCGGGGGAGTTGAGTAACTGATGACCGTCCAGGTCCGCGAGTACCCCGTCGGTGACCGGCAGGCCGAGATCGCGCAAGCCTGTGCAGCTGTTGAACTGGCCACCCACCCCCGCAGCGGCGAATGCTTCCGGGGTCATCTCCACCACGCAGTTAACCGCCGTCGTCGTATCCTTGATCAGCGTCACCTCATCACGGCCATCGGTGGGATCCCGAGGGTCTATGCTGCGGTGCCTGACCACCTCGGAGTGCAGGTAGGAGGCGCTGCCATTGAACAACCAGGAGGCGCCGGGTGCGAATGCGAATTCGGCCTCGAGACCGTAGATCCTGGCGTCGGTATTCTCGTTGAACGACGTCCGGTTGACGATCTTGGAGGTCTGCATGCCCTCGTAGTCGTAGAAGAACGCGGAAAAATTGGCCTGCAGGGTGTTTTCCAGCAGGGCGCTCTTGAGCCCGATCTCCCAGGCATCGACAAACTCGGGGTCAAAAGTCGCCGTCTGGCTGGGGAAGTCAAGCGGGTCAAAGGGCGGATTGAACCCGCCACCCTTGTAGCCGCGCGAGTAGGAGGCGTAGATCATCGAGTTCAGGTTCAACGCCCAGTCCAGCACCACCCGGCCCGTCCACTCCTTCCACTCCTGACTGTCGTCGCGATAGTCCACGGGAATGGGTTCATCGGCACCGTAGGGCTGCAGCAGCCGGTCGCCGGTATCCGGGTCGTTGTTGAGCAATATCTGGCGATCGAGGATGTCCTTGGTATCGATGTTGTAACGGGCGCCAACCGTCAGTTTGAGGCTGTCGGTGAATGCGTAGTAGAGCTCACCGAATAATGCCCGCGACTCAATGGCGAATGCCTTGGTATCCGTATTGAATTGGGGGCCAACCCAGCCCAGGCCATCCGCTGCGCCGACCGACCCGGCGACCGCCGCCACGTAATCGAAGCCATTGGCAATGACCCAGAACTGATCGTCCAGTTCAACGTCCATCCAGAACGCGCCGGCCAGAAAGTTGAGCCTGCCGTCGTAATCGGACTGGATGCGCGCCTCCAGGGAGTACTGTTCGCTGTAGCGATTTGACTGGTCGAAAGACTCAAGCCCCTGGGGCGTGTAGGCAACGTGGCCGCCCACCGATCCGGTGGCATTGCGGGAAGGCTGCGACAGGGGCAGGCCCTCGGTAAACATGAAGTCATAGGTTTTCGGGGCAAGCACGGCCAGTAGCGGCGGCACCTCCAGTGGCGATCCCACATTCCAGGTGTAATCCATGCGCGAGAACATCGTCGTGTCCTGGTAACCGGCAACCAGCGCCAGGGTATGGTTTTCCAGCTCATGATCCAGATCCAGGGTAACCAGGGTCTCATCCGCCTGGTAAATCGGGTCAAAGTCGGCATTGACCTTGCGCATGTGCCGCGGCTCTGCACTGGGACTGTTGCTGCCAAAGGGGAAGATACCCAGCGGCCCCAACAGGGCATCTGATGCCAGCAGATTGGAGAGCTGGGAGGTTGGATTGGGTTTGTCGAAATCCAGTGCGTCCGGCAGGCAGCCCAGCAGTCCGCTGGGATCATTTTTGCACAATTGCTTCTGGCTGCGACTGCGCGTGCTCTCTTCATCGAAGTAGGAGAACATCAGGTTGGCGGTGGTATTCTCCCCCGACCAGCTGAAGGACAGGCGAACGGAATACTGGTCCCGGCCGTCAATGTCATTGCCGGTATACAGGTTCTCGGTAAAGCCGTCCCGCTCCAGCCACAGGCCCGCCGCCCGCATTGCCAGCTGTTCGGTGATCGGTACGTTTATGGCCCCCACGACCTTCTTGTGGTCGTAGTTTCCGTACTGGCCCTCGAGGTTGCCTTCAAGGGCGTCGCTATGGGCTGTGCGGGTTTCCATGTTGAGGGCGCCGCCCGTGGAGTTGCGCCCGTACAGAGTGCCCTGGGGACCTCGCAACACCGATACCTGAGCCACATCGTAGTACTCCGTTTCAAACAGCCGCGGCGAAAATATCGGCACCTCGTTGACATGCACACCCACGCCCGCATCGGCGGAGGCGGCCACCAGATTCGTGCCGACGCCACGAATCTGGAAATTGCTGGAGGTAAAATTGGAGTTGGTGTAATTCACGTTGGGCGCGGTGTAACGCAGGTCTGCTGCCCCCAGGATCTGCCGCGCCTTCAACGCGGTCGAATCAAAGGCGGTGACGGCGATAGGCACATCCTGCACGGACTCGGCGCGCTTCTGCGCGGTGACAATCACTTCTTCCAGCTGCGCATGGGCGCCGGGATTAGCCAGGGTAACGATGGCAACAGCCATCAACAGTGGACGACACCATGCCGAGTAGGAGACACTCATATCGACTACCTGTTTGTTATTTTATGTGAGCAGTAAAAATACTGTGGCATAGCGATGCCAGAATTTCACCCTGTACTCCCGAATTTATCGACAAATGTCCGGATCAGTCTAAATTGCGCCACTGCTTCTACAAGCCACTGGGGGCTTTGGCCCTCGCTCTCGGGGCCGCCGGACTGGTCTTGCCGGTGCTGCCGACTACCCCCTTTGTACTGCTCGCGGCCTGGTTTTTTGCCCGCTCCTCCGAGCAATGGCACCAGCGATTACTGGCCAGCCAGATGTTCGGGCCAATGATCCGCAACTGGGAGGAGCGCCGCTGTATCAGCCTGCGGGCCAAGCGGGTAGGGATTGTTTCGATGCTGCTCGCGGGCGGCGCCTCTATCGCCTTTGCGCTCAGTAATCCATGGGCACGGCTGGCAACGGCGTTGCTGATGGCGGTGGGCGCGGCGACCCTGGCGTCTATACCCACCTGCCCCGATGAGCCCGGTGGGTGCGTCAGTAAACCTACAGCGGACGGCTGACCACCACCACCTCCGGATCGTCTGGGTTGCGTTTCGAGCTGAAACCCAGGCGCCTGCACATGCGCAGCATCCGCGAATTTTGTGCCAGGACCTCCCCCACCATGGTCTCCAGGCCGCGTTCGCCGGCAATTTGCATCAGCCGCTCCATCAGCCTGGGGCCTATGCCGCGAGCCTGCCAGGCATCGGCAATGGTCAGCGCGAACTCACAGGAATCGCCATCCGGGTTGGTGACATAGCGCGCCACGCCCAGGAATGAATCCGTGCCGTCCTCGCCCGGAACAACGGCGACCATGGCCATTTCCCGGTCGTAGTCAATCTGGGTGAAACGCGCCAGCATGGCCGGCGTCAGCCGGTCCAGCCCGTGCATAAAGCGAAAGTACTTGGACTCTGCCGAGAGATTGGCGACAAAATCGGCCTCGCTGCGCCCGTCCTCCGGACGTATCGGCCTGATCAGCAGCTCTGCTCCGTCCGCGAGTACCAGGCGGCTTTCCAGGTTGGCCGGGTAGGGATGAATTGCCATGTGGCTATAGCGTTCGCCGCTGGCCTGGGGCGGGGCAACGGTAATACGCACGCCGACGGCAATAGCGCCCTCCTCATCCACCAGCAGTGGATCGATCTCCAGCGTGTCGACACCGGGAAGTTCACAGGCGATCTCCGAAACCCGCTGCAGCAGTTCCGACACCTTTCCCGGATCAACCGCGGGAAAATTACGGTATGCCTGCAGGTGCCGGGCGAGGTTACTGCGCGCAATCAATTCCCTCCCCAGGTAGTCATTGAGGGGCGGCAGGGCAACAGCCGTTTCACCGGCCAGGGCTTCCATGACCGCACCCGCAGCGCCGAGCCGGATTACCGGGCCGAACACAGGATCCCGCTCAATGGCGACGCGGATCTCCCGGGCATGACTGCGACTGGCCATGGGCTCTATGCACACCCCTTCCAGCCGCGCATGGGGGAGATTGCGGCCGACCTCCTGATACAGCTCCTCGAACGCCAGTGGCACCGAGCCCGACTCGCCGATATTCAACCGCACGCCGCCGACATCATCCCGGTACCTGATGTCGGGAGAATTGATTTTCATGGCCACCGGCAGACCCAGTTTTTCCGCCGCCGCCTGCGCTTCTGCCGGGGTCCGGGCGTCGATACTGGGCAGGACCGGAATCCGGAAAGCGCGCAATACAGCCTTGGCTTCGGCGCTGCTCAGGGATTTGCGTCGCTCGTCGAGCACCTGATCCACGATCAGGCTGGCGCCATAAATATCCGGGTCCTCGTATTCCGACAATGGCTGTGGCACCTGCAACAGCGCTTGCTGGTTGGCCCTGTAACTGGCCAGGTAACGGAACGCGTCCACACCCTCCTCCGGGGCAATAAAGTGCGGAATCCCGGCGGCGGTAAAGATCTCCCGCGCCTCCGTCACCAGACGCGCTCCCATCCAGGACGCGAGCAGGGGTTTGCGAGCGCCCTCGGCACCGGCGACCACAGCCCGGGCACAGGCGGTGGGGTCGGTAAACCCCTGCGGTGTGCACAATACCAGCAGGCCGTCCACGTTCTGGTCCGCCATGACGATCCTGGTGGCCTCTCGATAACGCGTTTCGTCGGCATCACCGAGAATGTCCACCGGGTCACAGTGCGACCAGTGCCCGGGCAGGACCTGTGACAGCGCCGCGACAGTGTCCGCTGCAAGATTCGCCAGCTGGATGCCGATGCTGCCCGCCCAGTCGGCGGCCATGACGCCCGGACCGCCGCCGTTAGTGATCACCGCAAGGTTGGGACCCCGGGTCCGGACGCCGGAAGAGAGAATGGTCGCCGCCGCGAACAACTGGCTCACCACCGTCACTCGCACGGCCCCTGCCCGCCGGATGGCGGCATCAAAGACGTCATCGCTGCCCAACGGCGTGTGTATGTGCGACAGGGCCGCCCTTTGGCCGCTTTCATTGCGCCCCGACTTGATTACCACCACCGGCTTGAGCCGGGCTGCGGCGCGCAGGCCACTGAGAAAAAGCCGCGCATCGATAATGCGCTCAACGTAGAGCAGGATACTGGTGGTGTGGGGATCCTGGGCCAGGTAGTCCAGCACGTCGCCGAGGCTCACATCGGTCGTCGCGCCGAGCGAGGCTACCGCCGAAAACCCGTACCCGCTCGAGTCCGCCCAATCCAGCAGGGCCGAACAGAAAGCACCCGACTGGGTGACCAGGGCGACCTTGCCAGCTGCCACCGGACTGCGGGCAGAGGAGACGTTGAGTTTATTGACGGGCCTGATGATTCCCAGGCAGCGCGGCCCGACGAGATCGATGTTGTAGGCGCAGGCTATCTCCAGCAGTTCATCCTGCAGTGCCATACCCTCTGCCTGAGTCTCGCTGAAGCCGCCGGACAGGATGATCACCGCGCTCACCCTGAGCTCGCCACACTGGCGCAGGAGCGAAGCCTGCCCATCAGCCCTCGCGGCGATCACCGCGAGCTCCACTGCATCGTCGATATCGCTCGCCCGCTCCAGCGGGATATGCCCCGCCGCATCCGACTCGCTGCAGCACGGCATCACTGCATGCACGCGACCCGGATAACCGCTGCGCCGCAGGTTCTCCAGCACCTGACGGCCGATATTACAGTAGGCCTGGTCGCAGACTACCGCTACCGATGACGGGTTGAAGACACTTTCAAGGTAATGTTTTCTCATAACACTCCGCAGCTGAGACCAGCCGGCTACCGACGATTAACTGCACCGGAAACCTAGTATAGATACCGACTTCCTTTGCAACCACCATTTACGTCTATCTCTATGTGCCAGCTATAGTGCTTCAGCTAGACTAATTACGAGAGACTGAGACGGGCGTTGCACAACCCTATGCCCGTTGCGGACAGAGCCAGCACTGAAAATATTTGAGCGCCCAGCGGCGGGTGTCGAGATCGTCCTTTACATTAGTGCGCTGTCAAGGATCAGCTTTGGAAAAACGAACATCGCAATTGAGGCCGGCAGGGATGCGGCCCTGTGGATTAGGCAACTCTACACGCACCCCGAAAGTGCTGCTTGCCGCATCGATGATTTGGTCGACGATGACGACCGTCCCTGGGTATTCGCCACCCACGGGACCGGCGGGAAAAACCGTTGCGCGGTCTCCAGCCGAGATACGCCCGAAGTCGGGCGCTGGGATGATCGCCTCGACGTAGAGTGGATCAATCTGTGCCAGCGAGATAATCGGCCGGTCCTCGGTCACCAATTCACCCGGCGAAATCATAGTGTCGACGACAATACCGCTAATCGAGCTTTTGATGGTTCGCAATGCAAGCACCTCTCTGGCCTGCTGCAGCTCTAGAGCTGCCAACAGGCGATTCTCCTCCGCCTGCTGCAGTCCGCTTTCGGCTATGATCGCCTCGCTGCGTGCCTCGTCAAACAACTGCCGCGACACATTACCATCGCGCTGCAGTTCTTCGATACGTTTCAATGCAGACCTGGCCAGTGCCAGGCTCTCTCGGCGCGCCTCGACCTCCGCAGTGCTCTTGCTGCGGGCTTCGGCGAGTGCAACGGACGCCGCCTGCACGCCGGATTCAAGCTGCACCAGTATCTGTCCCTGCTCCACCTCGTCGCCACGAGATACCAGCACACTCTCGGCGACGCCGCGAATAGAGCTACCGATCTCGACGGTGACACTGGGCTCAATCAGGCAATCGTAAGCACCATCCTGGGACCATCCATGAACGCTGAAACCAAGCAGTACTGCGAGCGTTACCAAGGGTCTATGAAGAAATCTCATAATGCTATTCCTATCTCGCGAAACCGGCGAAGGCCAGCAGCCGGTGTATGTGATCGTCGGCCATGACCGCGTCTCTTAGCGCCCGGGGCATCAACGCCTCGCGCCTGCGAAGAGCACACCATAGTAAACGCAGCAGCAAAGGGTTGTCACTGGGCGACGGTAGTTCCGAAGGTGCGACCATTGCCCTGACCAGTCGGCCGGCAGCCCCCTCTCGGAGCACCGGGTCATCCGCTGATAGCAGCAGTTCCAGCGAGTGTTTTCCGTACCTGCCCAGCGCCTCGATAAAATGCCCGAGTGCGCGCAGGCTATCAGGTTCCTCCGGCACCAGTATGCGATCGAAACGCGGTACGCTCTCGTTGACAGAAGCGTTGAGCATGGCGTAGCAGTCCGGCTGCGGTATAAGTAATAACGAGCCATCACCACTACGAAATCGTCGCAAGCGTGGATTCACCCCATCATCTTCCAGTGCCTGGAATTTCTCCTGCAGGGCGCAAGCGAGGTTCCTGTAAAGCGTTCTGCCATGAATCGGCACCAGTACCGAATCGCCGCCAGCGGTGAGCTGCGCCAAACGATGCATCACCCCCGCCTCGCGCAGGTCCTGGCTGGGAACGAGTGAGAGCCTAAGATCGTCGGGTCCCAGGCCTCTGGTCGCCGAAACGGGAAGCACCGGACAACCGTACTCCCGCCACAACAGCGAACGCACCGAACCGAGGTAGCCGGCAACGCCGCCCACAAGCCCGTAGCGGATAATGAAACGCTGTACATAGGTGCGCGCGAGCATCTCAGGATCCAAGCTGTCATCCACCAGGTGCCACAGCTTGAGAAACTGAAGTCGCTCGCGTGTGAGTCCCGGGCGTCCAACCTCGAATTGCCCACGCAGCAGCACCAGCCTGTCTCCCTCAATCTCGAAATCCACACCCTCGATTAGCAGGTCACGAGCCAGCAGGGCTTCAGTAACAAGTTCCTCGCGCAAGCGCTCCCCCTGCCAAAGGCGAGGCAGTGTCGCCACGGCGTCGCGCAACCGCTCACGACCCTCCTCGGTCAACTCAAGGGAGCCACTGTCCCGGTAAATCAGGTAATCTTTTTCCGCGACCATCCCCTGACTGAGGGAGAACGCCTGCATCAGCACGGAACTCGTCCAATGGTGACCATCGCCGCCAGAGATTGAAATGGGCATGGGTGCCTGATCAATAAGCTGTTGGTCAGCGTCTTCCAGCAGCAACAACCCGGGCACCTGATGTACCAGTCGCGAGCTAGCGGAAGCCGGCCGAAGCAGCGGCTCTAACCGCCGCGCCAGCAAGTCACGACCGGAGCCGTCTAACAGCCGATCCAACAGGTAGTCATTGGCCGCCTGGCGCAGCGTGGTGCAGACGATTTCTGCGCGGTATTGCCTGCTGCGCTCTACCTTCTGCAGATCCGAGGTCACCAGGCCAGGCTTCAAGTTTAATCCGGCGAAGAAAAACGCAAAGGCTGCGTGGAATTCGCGGCATTGCCGCTCGTCGCCGAGGAGGACCGTTACGGGTATACCAAGACCCGCTGCAGTGGCAGCGCTGAGCGCCAGCGCAATGCGCCGATCCGACGCGGCTGGCAGACTGGCGATGCCGCCGCGCAGGCAGAGCATCGCGCCACGCTGATGCTCCGGTGACACAGTATCAACCACGTACTCTTGCGCTGCCTTGCAAACGAGGGCGAGAGCCTCTCCGGTGGTCGAGAGGTTGCCAGCACCGGTATTGGCGATGCCGCGCAGTCGATTCAGGGCGGGCACCACAGATCGCCACGCCAGCGAAGCGTCGTCTCCGTCTGCTACGCTTGGCGTCCCGCCAGCAAGCGGAGAGAGGCGAAAGGAAAGCAAGCGGAACCAGTGCTGAAGACGATGATAGGCCCGATCCACCAAGCCGGCGTCAGTTTCCGGAGGCAGTGAGAGCGGCCGGAACAGGCGCCCTATGACAACACTATAATCATACATTGAATTTGCTGAGGAAAAGCTGCCGCGCCGAGCGATATATCTGCAGCGCCAGCGGCTCCAGACCATGCTCGAAGCGAACGTGAACCCGCTGCCCATACCAACGTTCGTCCACCTCCTGCTGCGGCGAGAGGTCAAACACGAAGTAAGGCATGTAACTACGGGCGCGGTCTCGGGCTTCGGGATCAATGGCAACTCTTCCGCCTCCGGCAACGCTGAGCGCAAGGCTGGGCAACTCGGTCGTGGCTTCTGGCACTTCGCGAATGATCGTGGCGCGGACTTCGCTAGATGGATCGTTGGCCATCAACAGCTTCACCTCGCGGGTGGACTCACGCACCAGGCCGATTCGATCCTGCGACACTACAGCTCGCACCTTGGGTCTGGCCTGCGGAATCACGTAACCGATCATATCACCGCGGCGGAGGTAGCGACCCGGCAGATCCTGCGGCGTCGGCATGAAAAAACGGCCGTCGACTTCGCTGCGTATGCTGAGCCAGGCCCGGCGCTCCAGGGCAGACTCAAACTCCTCCCGCAGTGCTGTCAGTTGCTTGTCCACCAGGTCCGCTTTGACGAGATCCGTAACCCGGTTTTGCTGCCTGAGCATCTCCAGTTCCTCGATGCGCGACTCTAGCAGAGTGATCTCCAAGTTAAGTTTTTCGTTGCTGCTCTCGATCAGCACGTCGCCGGCACGCACGCTCTGCCCACTCTCGATTACGACGTCGCTGACGTAACCCGGTGAACGCACGCGCACGAAGGCCTCGTCCGGCAACCAGACGATGCCCTCACTGCGCGTCCATGAGGGCGCCGGGAGTGACAGCAGCCCGGCGACGACCGCCAGCGCGAGCAAGGAAGCAAATATCGCGCGGCCCCGATTGCCTCTGATCCGCGAACTGGTAAGCAGGTACCATAGCGACTTGACCAGTGGCAGCAGGAAAACTGATGTCAGTACCCAGACCGCGAGTAGCACACCGACAAAAAAGTATTTGCCGGCGACAAACAAGGCGATGGCCATAATAATGAACATGCGGTAGAAGAAAGAGGCGACCGCATAGAAAGGCAACCAGAATTTCTCGCCACGAGCGGTCACCGGCGAGCGCGCAGAATCGATACGGAGAAGGTAACGCTGAAGCAGATAAAAGACCTGTTTATTGGCACGCGATCCGAGGTTCGGAATCTCCAGAAGATCGGACAGTATGTAGTAGCCATCAAAACGAAGCAGCGGGTTGCCGTTGATAAGGACTGTTGAAACACCCCCGATGAGGATTACATTATAGGCGATGGCCGACAGCATGCCGCTCTCCATGGCAAGCCAGAAAAACAGGGCCACGGACGCAAGAAAAAGCTCGATAAAGATACCGGCGCTGCTGACGGAAATGCGCTGCCAGCGCCCTGGAAAAGCAGCGGATGCAGAGGCATCCACGTAGGGCACGGGGAAAAATACCAGCAGCATCACGCCCATCTCGTGCACTTCAGCACCCCATTTACGCGCCATGATACCGTGGCCGAACTCGTGGAAGGCCTTGACTATCGGGTACACCACGCCAAGCAGGACCAGATTTGAGGGCATGAGAACCCGGTCCGTGACATTCCCGGTCAACTCCTCCCAGTGCATCACGGCGAGCGTCAGGCCAGCGAGCACAGTCAACAGCCAGAACGCGAAACCCGCGCGTCCGAGTAGCGGGTTTACCACGGGCATCAGGCGATCAATGACTGGATCGGGATCAAACAGGGGAATACGGATGGCCAGAGGGCTGCGCCAGCGCTGTAGCATCTGTCGTTGCCTTTGCTGTCGCTGACGCTGAACTAACTCATCCGTATCCGGGATCGCATCCGTCTGCAGCGCATCGGCGTTATACAGCTGGTAGAGCAGTTGAATGACCTCGTCCTGCGACGGCGCGTCCGCACCGAGGTTCACCAGGGCCTCCTCCCACAGCTGGTGTACCGTGCGGCGGCCATTCATCATGGCGATGATTGTGTAGGCCTGAGGCGTGAAGCGGTGCGTCTTGCCCGTCGCCCTGTCCTGGATCACGTACCAGTCATCTCCGCGATAGCGATGCCTACGGATGCGGATGTGCGAGGGGATGCGAGGCTGTAGCTGGCTTATCTGCTGCCAGGAGCCGCTGAAGAGTCCTGCACCGCTGCTACTCACGGCAACCAACGCCATAGAGCTACGCGCAGCCAGCCGGTGAAGCGATGGGTCCAGATCCAGAGCAGGCGGCGCTCGCCGATCTCGATCTTGCCGGTACCGGTCATCCCAGGCCGCAAATCCGGTGCCGGCTGCAGTAGTTTCGCCTCGACACGGAAGACATTTACCCCATCTTCCGCGGCCGCCACGGGCGTGATCCGATCAACCTCAATGTCGAGGTCGAGCTCGGGCCTCGGGGCCAAAACGAGTTGCCCGCGCTGTCCCTCCTGTAGGAAGGTAACGTCCCGTTCGTCGACGCTCAGTGCCACCCGGTAATCCCCGAGCGGCGCGACCTTGAACAGAATCTCACCGCGCTCCACCGGTTCTCCGATGGAGCGACTGAGGTCACCGAAGATTGCAGTGCCATCGAAAGGCGCCCGGATCACCGATCGAGACACCCGCTCGTTAAGCATTTCGATTTGCGCATCCGTCTGAGCGATCTGCGCCTTGAAAATCTGAGTGCCCGCCCGCTCACGCTCCGCGATAGCCTCGAGATACTGTCGCTCCAACTGTTCACGCTGGCTCAGGAGCCTGGCCAGGTCCAGCCGCAAATCGCGGTCCTCCAGCCGGGCCATCTCGTCGCCTTCGGCGAGGACATCGCCGGCCCGGGTGAGAGCACGACTGACGTAGCCATCATAGGGCGCGGTAACGACGCGCTCCACAGCGCCCTCGAGTACCGCCGGCGCACCGACGCGGTGCGTACCGTCGATCAGCGCCAGAGCCGCGACCAGCAGCACGAAAACCAGCGTTACCGCCTTGAGGACGGCATGCCTCGGACCGAGGAGCGCGCGAAGAAACGCCAGACCTCGATCGCGAGAAACTGCGAGCAAAGATCGGTCGTTGAGACGTTTGAGATGTAGTATCGGTCCGCAGGCCGCGCCAACCTGCTCCAGCAGCAAGACTTCCTCGTCGGTGAAGGACTTCTCGCGCTCCAGCAAAATCGCGCCGGTTACCTGCGCCTCGTTGTAGATGGGTACGGTGCAGATTGACCGGTAACTTTCGGCCTGGGCAAGTTCGTCATGAGCGCGATGGATCAGCATGTCTTCACCTTCGTCACCTTCGTCAAGGGGGAGACGCAGCGGCCGGTTCTGGTCGACCGCTTCCTGCATCGCGGCAGCCACGGCTTGCACGAGATTCGCCTTGAGGTTGACCTGTGCGGCACCGGATATAGCTACGACGCGCAGCGCACTTTCCGTCGTTTCTCCCAGCATGCCTCGCGCGGCGCCGAATTGCGCCACCAGGCGGTTCACCAGCACCGTGCGTGCCGTAGCAGAGTCGCCGGCCTCCAGACAGGCAACCAGATTGGCCAGCACGACGCGCAGTTGCCGCGCGTCCCGCGACCGGTTTCCGGGCTGCTCACGTAACGCCGCTGCATGCAGGTGGCTGACACTCCACTGCAGATCGCGAAGCCGATGCAGAAGTTCGCTGTCGCTGGACGCCGCGCATTCCAGAGCGACCACCCCATACACCAGTCCATCCAACTCGAGGGGGACAGCGATGTACCCCGCAGCATCACCCTCTCCGGCCGGGGACTGTCGGGCCACATTCTTACGCTCGGCCATCGCCAGTTCCGAGGCCTGCATCAGTGCAGTAGTCAGGCGAGCGCCGGCTGGCCATGTGCTCACCGGCGCAAATGGACCCTCGCCGGGCGGGCCGAGCACGACGACCCCGCTATGAATGCCTGCAGCGCGAGAGCAATGCATCCCCAGCCACACGACGGCGGTGTCATTGAGGCTTTCAGCGGATAGCAGCTGTTTCCAACAGACGGAATCGTGATAGGCGGCTACACTGCGCACGGCAGCGTCCGTTCGCTGTGTTGAGGCCGACTGGTTATTGGTGGCCATGTCTCAGAAAACGCAGGGCCTGCTAAGGCACCTACTCTCCGGGCTTGACGCTTCCCTTTATATCCAGGGTCCCGTACTTTCTCTCGTAGTCCTTGAGTACACCACCCAGAAGCAGTAGCAGGCGCTTGGCGGCCAGCGGGTTAAGGATGATGCGCTCAGAGAGTTTGATGGTCATTTCGTTCTCGGTGCGAACGTTCCAGGTCTGGTTGGTGCCGAAGAATATGGTGACTTCTTCCTGCGTCGCCGCGGCATTCACGACGTTGGCGTAGGAGGTGGCTAGATCGCTATCGTCCCAGTGGACCTTCAGCCCGCCTTTTTTATTGCCGACACTGCTCCCCGAGGCGGCGTTCGCTTCAGTACTACCGTTGCTGTTCGCGTTGTCTTTTTTATCGCTCATCCCTGGCCCCATCTGGCTTGCTTGAAGTTGGCGGTGGTTACGGCTGCCCATCGCCACCGCTTCGTCTGTAGTAAGTGATCCTCTTACGCTGCGTGCATTCTTGCCTGTTCGCTATCATGGCCTCTGCTCAATGCTCCAGTCAACCATCCTGCCGGCGAGAATTTCCTTTGTCACCTTGCCAGCGCTGGACGCGAGGTCAGAAGCCACAAAATCCCCGTGTTCATCGAGGGACAGGAAAGCGGAGCGCGCGGTTGCCTCTGGGGTGGCGAGCAGATGCTGCTCCCCGACGCTGAGGGTGCCGTCCATTACCGGCAGGTCACCGTGGGCGAAGCCAAGGGCGTGACCGATTTCATGGCTGACCACCGTGAGCAGGTCCATACCCTCTTGCTTTTCGTCACTGGCCCAGCCGTTGCCAGCGGCATCGCTGTCGATGTAGATGGTGCCGTCGTGCTCCAGGCCGAGCAGCTCGCCCTCCAGATCGGCAAGTGTGATGTCCACGGACTCGAGCCTGGCCAGATCGGCTTCCTCAAGCAGACCGCTGTTGGCCCATTGAATCCGCGCCTTTTCCGCCACGGAAGCCAGCATTTCCTCTTCGAGCGTCTCACCGCCTTCGCCCATGCTGTCGGCCATCAGCGGATCGCCGTAGCTGGGATCATCCGTTAACACTGCGACGGAGCCGAATTCGGCGGTGCCGGAAAGCACAAGCGCACCCATGTCGCCATCGTTCAGCAACGCGTTGTAGACATACCCGATCACGTCCTGGCCATCGACACGAACGCTGACTGTAGTGCCACTCAACCCGACCTCCAGGCGCTGTTCGCCGACGCCCGCAAGACTGAAGTCCGCGCTCGCATCGATCACGAAACCGGTCTTCGTGGTGTAGTGACCGATGAGCACCTGCTGGCTGGCGATATCCAGGGCGGCGAATTTGAAACGGCCGTCGTCGTAGTGATCAAAGGCCACTCCCGCCACGTCGCTGGCCGCAATCGCCGCAGCAATCTCAAGATAAGCCGCGGTCGCCACATCCAGACTGACGATGCTAAGCGCATATTCGTCGCCGGCGGGATCACCCTGGTAACTATCGCTGTCCTCGGTCCAACTGCCTTTTACGGGGACAAACCCATCAGCCACGCCGTCTGCGAAGTCCTCCAACTGCGTATAGGTGATGTCCGGCGGCAGTTTCTGCACCGCGAGATTGTCGAAGCTGGCACTGGAATTGTTCGTCCCGACACCAACCATGCCGTAGTTCAGACCAAGGGAAATGCCGTCGATCACCCGCGCGCCAAAGCTGTGACTCAGAGATTCCTGACCGTCGACCATCAGCGTCACCGTTGTGCCGTTCACGGCGACCAGCAGATTGTGGTTGTTGTTCGCCTTCAGGCGCATGTTGTCCTGGGCCTCAACGATCCATCCTTCAGCCGTGCGCTGACCGATCTGCAGCTTGTCTGTTCCGACTTCGATACCGGCGAACTTGAAGTCTTCCGGTCCCTGATAATCAAAGATTACATAGCCGTTCGACTTCACACCGGCGCGATCTTTGTCCGCATTGACCGTGGCCGTGACTTCAAAATAAGAAGGCAGCTGATCACCGACGAACATGAAGTTGATGGCCTCGCCGCTGGCAATGGGGCTGCCCTGCAACGCTCCCCCGGCAATGTTCCAGTCGCCGGATTCGGCGGCCATGGTGGTCGCCTGGCCATCGTTGAAGTCCTCGGCCTCCATGACGTCGCGCTTGCCACCGGGAATGTTACCCGCCTGCGGGTCGTTGGGCGCACCGGTCTGGTCCTGCCAGTCGAAATCCTTCTGCAGCACCATGCCCAGCTCGCCCTCGGGCTCGCCGTTACGATCAGGGTCGGAACCGGCATCCGCGGCACGGGTAGGATCGGCACCGTCGCTCTCGGATAGATCCAGCAGGTACTCCTGCAGCTGCGGCTGCAGGCTGCGACTGACACTGAACTGGCCGAAGGGCGCATAGGGCGTAACGTAGCTATTGAACTCACCCACCCAGTCGATCATGCGGTCGGCGCCGCTGTTGTTGATCATCACGTCGCGACCGGCCCCGCCGTAGGCCATATCGGCACCGCGGGAATCGCTGAGCATGTAGCCGGTGCCGGCAAAGGCCGGGTCATCGGGCTCATCGTTCAAACCGCCGTGGGTATCGTGGTTGTCGTCGATGTTCAGCAGGTCGGAGCCGTAACCACCGTAGAGACGATCGAGGTCCGTACCGCCGACCAGCCAGTCATTGCCGAGGTCGCCAAAGATCACGTCGTTGCCGTCGTGAACCATGGTGCCGACCGGGTCATTATCGTCAGTAAAGGCCTCGAAATTGAGCAGGAATTCCTTGTCGCCGTCACCGGTGGCAACCATGATCTTGGTCAGCGGGTGGAACTCGTCATAAAGTGCGAACTCCTCACTGGCGGGATCGAAGCCGAGCACACCGCCTGGGTTGTCCGGCGTCGAATAACCGCTCAGGTAATCCGTGGCACCCACCTGGGCTGCCACGTCCTCCATGGCCTCGGCCCCGGAGATGGCATCGTCACCGGCACCGCCGTGCAGCGAATCGTCTCCCAGGCCGCCATAAATAATGTCGTCCTCTCCGACCTCGAAGGGGGTGAGGTCCACGGTGCGCTTGAGTGCATCGCTGAGATTGATGACAGACTGCTGAATGTCCCCGGGGGTGTCGATGTACTGATCCAGATCGCGATTCCCGAGTGCGGCAATACCGTAGAGCGACTCGCCGTAATCCACGCTGTTGCGGCTGGTGGCAATGAGGCCTGTATCACCGAGAATGGCGTCCTCGCCGGTGCCGCCGGAGAGCCAGTCAGTCCCCTGCTCGCCGAAGATGTCGTCGTTTTCCGCATCGCCGTAAGCCACATCGGCACCGAACATTGCGTGGATGAAGTCATCGCCGCTTTCGCCCCAGATGGTGTCCGCATCACCGCGGTTATTCGCGGCCACATCGGGATCGTAATCCAGGCGCGTCATGCCGCGCACCACGATGCGCAGGTCGCCGCGCTCGCTGTCCTCGGCGTCGTAGTTGAACTCCTCGTAATCGCCGCCGTCGGTATCGTCGGTGCCGACAATGCGATAAATCGAACCGTTGTCGCCGACGATCATGTCGGCGTCGCGGGCGTGCCGGTCTACTTCGGCAATCAACGGATCTGCAGGACCGGTAGTGGCATTGCGTTCGAGGCGGTCGGGATTGGCGGCGCCGCCGTAAATGAGGTCGGAGCCGTCGGGACGTTGCACGGTCGTGGTCAGGCCAAAGAGATCCGAGCTGCCACCGATAATGTCATCCTGGCCAAGGCCGCCGTAAAGCAGATCCGCACCGCCGTTGCCCTCAATGTAGTCGTCACCATCGGTTGCGGCCTCGAAGACATTGAAGTACAGAGTGCCATCGGTGGCGCCGCCGGAGTCCGCGGTGCTCAGCGCCGTGCTGACACTGTCCGGATCGCCGTCATCGGCGCCGATGTAACCGTCGCCCTGCACGATATCATCACCGAGCTGGCCGAAGAGTTCATCGTTGTCGGCATTACCGGCCAGGTAATCGTTGCCATACAGCCCGGATAAGGTGCTGTCACTGTGATCGAGCAGCGTGATGGTGCGCCCCGGGCCTTCATCGGGGTTGCCCTGGGCGGTAACAGTCACATCGGCATCGCCATAGTCCGGATCACCGAGCGCGGTTTCATAGAGAAGCGTTCCATCGAGGGTCCGGTAACGCTCGCCAATATCGTCATTGTTGCGCCAGATGATTGCGTTGTCGCCGGCGAGGGCGTCGTCGCCGCTGCCGCCGTCGATGACGTCACTGACATCGCTGCCCGCGGTCACGATTGCCGGTGCGCTGAGTTCGTCGATGCCACCGGCCACGTTGTGACCGCCGGTGAGGTCGTCGTTGCCAGTGCCTCCGAACAGCCGGTCGTCGCCCTGCTGGCCGAGGATGATGTCGTCGCCACCCTCGCCCCAGACCTGGTCGCCCTCGCCGCCATCGCCGTCACCCGTGTCGATGGCGAAGAAGTTGCGGGAATTGAGCGTGCTGTGCTGGCTTAACTGGGGATAAACGACCCCGTGGTCGCCGAAGATCAGGTCATCGTTAGTGCCTGCCGTACCGGCCGCGTCCGCCTCATCACCCCAGAGGGCATCGGCATCGGTGCCGCCGAGCAGGATATCGCTGCCGTCATCGCCCTGGATGGTGTCGCGGCCGCCGGGACGCGCCGCCGGCAACTCCGTGGTGATGATATCTAGCGTCGCCAGACCGCCAGAATCCGATTCACCGTCGAAAAATGCATCGCCGCTGAAGTTGTAGCCCCACTCAAGGCGGCCGTTGTCACCCAGCGCGATGTCATCACCATCATTACCGTTGATGGTATCGCCGTCGGTGCCGCCCATCAGGATGTCGTCGGCCGCATTACCCTCGATAGTATCGACACCACCAGTACTCGCTGTGGTGTCCGTGGTGCGCAGCGTAAGGAACGGCGCGCCCCTGAGCAGGCGCTCCCCGGCACCCTCACCGAGGAACAGTTCGCCGTTGTCCCCGAGAACCACGTCCTCCCCGTCAGCACTGCCCGGAATCGCGCCATCGCCGTACAGCGTATCACCATCGAGACCGCCCATGATGACATCACCGCCATCGTGGCCGGAGATGGTGTCTGCGCCGCCAGGCTGAGTCAGGCTGGTGCGCACCTCATCGAGACTGGAGAGGTCGGCATCTCCCTCGCCAAACAGCACTTCGCCACCATCGCCCAGGAGCAGATCGTCACCGGCGTTGCCGCCGATAATGTCACCGGCCACACCACCGAGAGCGATATCGTTGCCGGCGTCACCGCCAATAGAATCGACATCTCCCGTGGTGTCACTGCTGTCCGTGGTCGCCACGCTATCGACGGCGGTGCCAAGGACAAAAGCATTACCGGGCACGGCGCCGCCTTTGAGAATCACTTCGCCATTATCGCCGAGCAGGATATCGTCGCTGTCACCTCCGCGGATGACATCGCTGCCAAAACCGCCGATGGCCAGGTCTGCACCGGTGTTGCCGTACAGGGTGTCATTGCCACCCTGGTCCTTGTCAGTACTGGTGACCTTAAGCACGGTCACGTTGGCCCCCGTGGGTACGAAGCTGAGGCCGCCGAACGTAATTGCCACGTTGTCGCCGGCGAGCAGGTCGGCGCCGTCATTGCCGTAGGCAAAGTCGCCACCACTGCCGCCGATCAGGATATCCAGGCCGCTGCGGCCATAGAGCCTGTCGTTGCCGAAGGCGCCGGCAACACTCGAATGCACTGCCACCAGTTCATCTTTGGTGAGGTAGCCCTGGTCGCCCACACCAATGTCGTTGCCGTTGCCACCCTGGGCGTCACCGAATATCTCGTCGGCGAGCCCGCCGCCGAACAGGATGTCGTCGCCATCCTCGCCGCGCAGCGTATCCATGCCCTCGCCGCCATCGGAGAAGGTGGTAACGCGATCAAGGTCCACGTCCTGAGTACGGGTGCTGACATCGCCGCCGGCGTAGAACGCGCCGTTATCGCCGATGACGATGTCATCGCCGTTGCCGGCAAAAATGGTGTCGCCACCGTCGCTGCCGGCAAAGTCTTCGTCCGCCGCGTCGTCGACGCCGGCATTCTGTGCAGGGCCCGCATAGCTCAGCGGTACGGCTTCGAAGTTGTCATTGTAGTTGTCGGCATAAGGCGAGGAGCCGCCAATCACCAGGTCGGCGCCGGCACCAGAGCGGATCAGGTCCGCACCGCCGCCGCCTTCAACATAGTCGTTGTCATCGCCGGAGAATATCTCGTCGGCGCCCGCGCCGCCAAAGGCGCGGTCGTTGCCACTGCCGGTGACCAGCAGGTCATCGCCATCACCGCCGTAGAAGCTGTCGTTGCCCCCCTCGGCATTGTCCTCCGGGTCTGCCTCCTCGCTGTCGTAGGCATCACGAATGGTGTCGTTGCCCGGGCCGCCGAATATCAGATCATCGCCGGTATCGTCAGGCCCGACGCCGGCGCCCTCGCCGAAGAGCACGTCTTTGCCGGTGGCATCATCATTGAAGCGATTGTCGCCCCAGATCTTGTCACTGCCCTGGCCTCCCTCGATCAGGTCGGTCTCATCGTTCCCGGTGAGTTCGTCGTTGCCCCAGCCACCGGTGATGTTGTCGTTGCCATCGCCACCGTAGACGATGTCAACACCGAAGTCACCACGCAGGTCATCGGCGCCGTCGTTGCCCTCGATCTCGTCGTCGTAGGTCGGTTCGACGAAGGCCGCGAAGCCCGCATTACCCAGGGCAAGGTTCAGCTTCTCGATGAGGTCAAACTCTATCTCACCCTCGGCGTAGCTGCGCTCCTGGTTGATACCGTCTTCGCCGAAGACAGTATCATCGCCGCCATCGCCGTACAGTTTGTCGCTGCCGGCGTTGCCGCGGATATCATCGGGATCGGCGCCGCCATGAATTTCGTCATCGCCCAGGCCGCCGCGGAGGATGTCCTCGCCCGCATCACCGTGGAGGTTATCGTTACCAGAGCCACCGAAAATCTCGTCGTTGCCGGCGCCCCCGCTAATATCGGCGCCAAAGACCACCGATTCATCGATGGTGATCTTGTCGTCTTCCGCGCCGCCGTTGCCAATGATACGGGTGCCGGTGAGGTTGAGGCTCGCAATGGTGATATCGCGGATCGCAGCTGCCGTGTTGTCCGCGTAGCTGGGCGCCTCGTCGGTGAACAGCTGGAACTGGCCGAAGCCGAGAATGCCGACGACATTACTCGACAGCACACCATCGCCATCGAGATCCTCAACCCCCTCAAGCTCGGTGCGCTCGATAACCCCGTTGCCGTTGATGTCCTTGAGCACGGTCAGCTCGCCATCGCCATCCCGATCCATCTCGCTGAGGACGAAAATCTCTTCCTCGCCATCGGTGGCGCCAGGCTGCCGGTCGCCGGCACGATCGCCGATATTGAGCAGGATGTCATCACCACTGAGTGTACCCGGCAGGGGGGGCGGCAAGGGCGGGCAGCTCACCGAGAAATCAAGCAGTGTGACGTCAAGCAGGTTGAGTGTTTCGGAGAAGATAGTGACGAAACCGAAGGGGGTATCGAAGCCGATCTTCACGAAGGCATCGAAGAAGGCGCTGAGCGCGCCCTCCAGATCGAATACGCACTCGACACCACGGGCGAAATTGCGCGCCAGCTCGTCGAGATAGACCTTGCCGTCGCTGTCGGGGTCGTTCCAGTTGGCACCGATTTCCGCGCGCACACCGCCCTCAACACCCGCGGAGGCAACCACCACGTTCAGTTCCGCACCCGCAGACGCCTCGACGCCCAGGCCGAGCTCCAGGATATCCTCCCCGGCATCATTCAGGTCGTTGAAATAGAAGCCGTTGAAGAAGGAGCCTGTGGCCAGGCCCCGGGTATCGAAGCCGACAGCGAAGTCGGCGAACAGCTCGGCACCGAGATTGACGGTGGCAAAGAGCGGGATCGGCGGGATGATCGGACCGAAGCTCATGCCGAAATCGAACTCTGCTGATAGCCTCGGGATATCCCAGGTCACCAGATCGACCGTTCCACCAATCAGCAGGTTAAACAGGGAAGCGGGGTTCTCTATGATGTCGAAGGAGATCCCCAGTCCGCCGCTGGTATCAAAACCGGCACTAGCCTCGGCCTTGGTCACCAGTTCCGCTGTTCCAGGCTGGGACGTGAACGCGTTGCGCAGGCTTTCGGATGTCGCTGTCACCGAACCCAATGCGGCGTCAAGCGCGCTAGAGGCACTTGCCTCGGTCAGGTCAATGCCACCGAAGTCCATGTCGCCAAAGTTGATCTTGCCCGTGTCAGCAAGACCGTCGACGATGCCGATAACCTGATCCACGGTCTGCGCCACATTAAGGAAGACTTCGACAGATTCGAAACCGCTGCCGAGCAGTTTGATCGCACTGAGGAAGGTGATCGGGTCCTGACCCAGCAGTTTGGACAGGTCGGAGACTACCGGGACTTCCGTGTACAGGATGTCGAAAATCGGGTCCAGGGCGGAGGTGAAGGGCTCAAGCTGCTCGAGCACCGGACCGAAGGTATTCTGGAAGAACTCGCCGACATCAAGCGACAGATCGTTGAACTCCAGCATCGGAAGGTCGGGAACTTCCCCACTGGTCAGATCATAGTCCCAGTCCGTGTTCATCTTTACTTCGAGGCTGGGCAAGGTGCCATCGGTGCCCGCTTCAATTCCGGCACTGATCAGCAGGTCGATATCCACTTCAAGATCGGAACTGAGGTCGAACATCAGTTCGCTCAGATCATCGATCTCACCCGTACCAAGGTCGACGCCGATATCGCCGCTGAGGTTCACACCTTCGTAGGTGACACCGTCATGCTCGCCGGACAATTCGGTAGCCACCAGCTGCAGGAAGAACAGGCGTGCGGTAAGACTGGTCCCATCAGTGAGCCCGGCGTTGAGGGACGCAGAAATTTCGTCAGTATCCGCATCGTCGCTGAACTTCAGGTACGGCCCAGTGAGCAGACCAAGGCCCAGGGTAAACTCGAGGCCGGCGTCGAACTCAACTGCGATGCCGCCCTCGGTCTCGACCTCGAAGATGAGCGCGTCGAGGCCGAGATCGAAACTGGTTTCAAAATCCTTGTTATAGTCGAACTCAAAATCTATTTCGACACCCAGGTTCGGATCAGACAACAAGTCCTGGGCGTCAAAATCAGCCGTATTGATATCAACACCGCTGAGTGTAAAACGCACTGTCGGAATCAGGTCCAGTAGTAGATCAACTCCAGAAGCTGCCGCGCCTTCCGCGGTACTTATAGCACTGGTGACAGCCGTCTCAATCTGTTCATTGACCCACTCACCGAGATCATCGACCGCGTCGGGCACTTCTTCCAGCGCCGCCTTCATCGTGTCGAACGCATCCTGAAGGAAGCTCACCCCGTCGCCGATGACGTCTGCGGCATCATCGAGTACCGGCAACCCATCGATAAAGTCAGAGCCCAGTGCATCCTCCAGAATCTGCAGGATCGTATCGATGGCGGCGAACAGGTTGGCGAGATTCAGCTCTGTGAAGGAGCCGATGATGGCACTCACCTCCTCTTCGCTGAGGCCGTCGAGGGCGAAATCGAAACCCTCGCTGTTGAACGCGGTCAGTGACGTGGTGAAACCGATGTTGACCAATTCTGTCTGGTTTTCAAGGTCACCGTTGAACCCAAGTGTTGAGAGCCCCGATCCGGACAACACCATTGTCGACGGCGACTCATCGAGGCCGCCCTTGACAGCGATCTTGAGCAGGCCCCCGTCGACCTGCGCATCAAAAATATCGCCAAGGTCGCCGTCACCAAAGATACCGAGATCGGTAAAGGTTGCCGCCGCCATGGCCGTATCGATGGCATCGGCCAGCGCGCTCACTGATGGGTAGGGATCCCCGGGGTCACCGCCACCGTAGGCCGGTACATCGACCGCTATCGGGTCGAAGCCATTGACGGCAATGGAGAAAGACAGCGGATCATCGAAGTCAAGATCCGGCGCGTCGGTGGCCACAACCTCGACCGGGCCGCTGGGCGCGAGAACCCCGGTGCCGTTGGTGTAAACCGGCAGGCTGGCCTCCAGGAAGCCATTGACGCCGGGATCAAAAGTGCCGGCGTTGATATCACCGAGTAGTATCAGTCCGTCATCATCGCCATCGTTGTCGATGAGTGACAGGCCGATACTGGCGTTACCCTCGCCCGCGACGATTTCGGTGCCACCCATCCCGTCGTCCTGCTCCACAGCGTCTGCGACGATAATTGACGCGGCCTCCGGATCCGGGAAATCCGGGTTGCCGAAGCTGGCGCTGAGGCCAAAGATAGAGAGCTCGGCAAAACCTTCAAGCTCGAGGCCTAACTCCAGAGTCGCGGCGCTGTCAGTTTGCAGGAAAATCTGCGGCGCTCCGCCGCTGACATTGAGGCCAAAGCCCAGATCCAGGGAGCCCGCGAGATTCAGCTCACCCTCCAGGGCAGATTCGAAATTGAGCGGAATATCGATATTGCCGGGTCCAGTCAGATCGAAGTCGAGCTCGAAGCTGTCACTCAGCGTCTCGTCGGCGGCGATGTGCAGGTTAATCAGCAGGTTGTTATTCTCGTCGAAGTGGAAGCTGAGCAGCTCACCGCCCAGGGCATCCTGCACCGCGGCGACGACATCATCCCTGACCGGCGTCAACACGTCGTCTACCAGGGCATCGTACTGCGCCTGCAGTTGGTCTTTCAGGGCACCGGCGGCGAGGTCAGGGTCCTCCAGCGCGGTGTTGACAATGTCGACTGCTGACTGAATCTGCTGTAGCAGGTCATCGGAGAGACCGAACAGGCGCACAAAGTCCATCAGCTGCAGGGAGGACACGTCCTCAAGCAGCCCCTCCAGGCGGCCGATAATCTGCTCGGCTTCGCTGATGGCATCGATGGCGTCCTGCACGGAGGGCACGTCAGCGGGCAGGTTAGCCTCGAAATCCTCAAGTTCTGCCTTGATACTGTCGGCGCCGGCGGCCAGGGCGTCCTGGACAGTGTCGACCAGCAGGGTCTGGATGGACTCCTCATCGAGCTCGCTGAGTACGTCGGCGAGCTCAGGCAGTTCAAAGCCCAGCGCCTCGAAGATCAGCTGCACCACCGTATCGGTTGACGGTACCAGCTCGCGCGCCTGGTCGGTGAAGCCGGAGAGCACGTCCTGGAAACTGTCCTCCAGGGTGGTACCAACGCCTGGCAGGTCTTCCTCCGCAACGCGTTTGGTCACCATCAGGAAGGCGTTGAAGGCCGCAACCAGCTCGGTGGGATTGGGCGCCGTGATCAGGTCGAAGTTCTCCGGCAGCTCCGCGATTGCACTCAGCAGGTTGTTAGTGGCATGGAAGAACTCGTCCTGCAGCCCGACATCGTCGAGGGCGGCAAGTACCTGGTTTGCCTCCGAGGGAGAGAGGCCTGGCAGGGTGAGCTGGAACTGCCCCTCGACAAACTGCCCAAGGTTGGTTTCCAGCAGCGTCGTAAGTTCGCCCCTCAGGTTCTTGATCTTCTGCGCCAGCTCGCCGTCCAGAATCTCGTCCAGCCCGTTCTGAGCCAGCTGCAGTATGTCGTTGATCGAGGTATCGACCAGCGGCAGCTCGTAGTTGAACAGGTCGAAGTCTTCGGCAATGGATTCGCCTATCGCGAGCACCAGCTCGATGATCTGGCCGATGGACAGGTTCTCGAAGCTGGCCAGCAGCTCCTCGATCGCCGTGGTGTCAAAAGCAAAATCCAGGGCGAGGGTCAGCTCATCCAGACCACCCGCAGCAGCCGCGACCGTGTCCTCGAAGTTGACGACAATTTCTGGCACTGCCTCGAGAAGATCAAGGTCCAGCCCCAGGGTGTCGGCATCGGGGAATGTCAGTGGCAGGAAAAGATCTCCAGTAGTGACAGCGAAATTAACGCTGTCTACGGCGATCGGGAAGGCGTCACCCCCGTCGATATCCTTGCGGGCCAGCTCATTAAGGAAGATACGCCCGTCAGAGAACGGGTCCTGCAAAGAAAGGCTGGCTTCGATGCTGGTTTCGGTCAGAGACCCGTCTTCGACCCCGATTTCCAGGAAGCCCAGCGCACCGGTGAGGTCGATATCGTCGGCGCTGATGCTCGCTGAGGCACTGATGCTGCTACTGTCTTCCTGGATGAAGAAGCGCGGCATGATGATGCCGGCGACGATTTCTCCATCGTCGTTACCACCCGCGGAGAGCAGTATGCCGAGATCGATCAGCGCTGCCGAGTCCTCTGCCGCCGAGATTACAAAGTTCCCGCCACCGCCGCTTGTGTCGCGGAACAAAAGATTACCCTGGGAACCGTCCGGTACAATCTCCAGCTTCCCGGCCAGGGCACTTGAGTTGGCAACCAATATCGTATCGATCAGGTCCTGTACCGTCGCCGGGTCATCATCGCCCTTGATAACGCCATCATTGTTGGTATCAAGCCCACTGAGATCGACATCCGCCATGCTGCCGTCGGACAGCAGGATGTTGAAGTCAGGGGCGCCATCGACCACGCGAATGCCGGCGCCACCGTTGAGCTTGCCAAGCGGTGTCGCGCCGCTGAACGTGGAGATATCAACACCTACGCCCACATCCAGCGCAGCCGCCACCTCGAAGCTCGCGTCCGCGCCACCGGACAACACCAGCTCACCGATCCCCAAATCCAGCGACTCGCTGAAATTCATCAGCACGTCACGCTGGAAACTCTTTTCGATATCGATGTTGAAAGTAATACTGTTGCTGGCAGCATCAAAGGCCGCCTCGAAAGGCGTATTCTGCAGCGTGGAGTTGTTGAGCAGGTCAATAAACTCCTGAATCGTCGCGAACTGGAACAGCGGCAGGCCGAACATGGAGTTTTCCAGCCCCAGGACTGTGGCGAGGGCCGGATCCACACTGGTCAGTTCGAATTTGTCGATGGCGGCATCGGTGGCCTGCAGCAGAAGCTGGTTGTCCTCCAGAACAGCTTCTACGCCGAGCCCATTCAACTCGCCATTCAGGGCGGTCAACAGCGCAGCAGGATCATTTATTGGATCGAAGTCGATAGTGATAGTGACCGGAACCGCCTCATCGACGCTGATGTCGAAGCTAAGATCGCCACCCAGGTCGCCCAGATCGCCCAGCAGCGACACCGCTTTCACGCCCACGTCAAAAAGCTCCTGCGACAGCTCATCGAAGACCTCGGCGAAGCTGGCAATGTCGCTGATACCGTCGCTGAGGAAGGGGATGCCACCGGCAACGTCAAGCACGCTGGAAATGGCATCGAGCTGTGAGCCCAGGCTCTTCAAGGCCCCTGCGATATCTCCCGGCCGAATGTTGGTGAAGTCGGCCAGCACCGGGCTGTCGACACTAATACTGAAATCCGGGTTTTCGAACAGATTGGCCCCGGAAAGACCGGCTATCGAAAGCGCTGATTCTAACGTGTCGTCGGCATCCAGGCCGGCAAGCGTTGCCGTTACTGGAAGCGTGGCACTGAAGCTGTTGCCTGCAGCGACTGTAAGAACGCTATCGTCAATGGCAGCATCGGTCAGTTCGGCCAGGGTCAGCAGCGTGTCGGCGCCGGCATCGGGTAGATTGACGTCGAGGAAGGCGGACATGTCCACCGTGCCATTGTCGAGTTGGGCGTCGATAAAGCCCAGATCAAAGGCGGTGTTGATCGTCGCATCGATCGTGCCGCCGACGCTGATGGCGGCGCCATCGGTGTCGATGAAGAAGGCATCGGCAGGGTCCAGCCCCTCGGTGGTGAGGAAACCGAACTCGAAGGCCACGTTGATGCTGCCGGCCAGGTCCACCGTGTTCTCAAAGCCGATACCCAGGGCATCGAAGGCCTCACCAACGCCAAAGGCAAAGGCCTCGCTGATGCCGTAGCTGAAATCGACCGTGAAGCGATATTCGTCACTCACCTGATCGGTGATATCGGTAACGTAATCGCCGGCGCCAAGCAAGGCATCCAGCGCGTTATCAAGCGCGTCCGCGACTTCCTGAGTGGTAGTCGCAGCGGCTGAGGCCAGCGGGTCTACGAGGTTGTCCTGGATAAAGCCGCCTAGATCCAGCAGGTCTCCAAGCGGTGTGTCGATCAGCGGCAGGGGCTGGGCAAGCTCGTCGAAATCATCGAGTTCGTCGGCCCAGTTGGCGAGACCGTCGAGGCCATCAACCAGCGCCTGCGCGGCTCCGGGTGCTAGATCTGCGCTCAGTAACAGCCTGGGTTCCAGCGTCTCGACCTGATATTGGCGTCTGGTCGGCGGCGGTGGTCGACGCGGAGTCGCGGTTAAGGCAGGAGCGCTGCCGCGACGCAGTGCCTGGGTCAGTCGAGAGAGGGTGAAAGGCCCACGTCGGTGGCCGGATCCGGACAAGCAGCCGGTAAATTCGGGAAGTGACATGTGCGACTCTCCCTGCGCAAAATCCAAGGGTGATTTTGCTGCGCTATTCCATGCGAATTTGAGACTAACCTTTAGGCAAGGGACTGTGGATTGTCAAATTTTTGTCCAACCCGGCATGTAAACGTCTGTAAACATTGAAATATTATTTGGCGCCCGTTCGCCGGCGCAATTCGTCTTCCACCAGCGCCGGCCGCACCCAGGGGGCTGTTCGGACACTCAGCTGGCGCAGGAAACCTGGCTGCATACGAGGCACCAGGAATGCCTGCCAGGCTTTGGCGTGTTCATCGCCTGCCTCGCTCCAACGCTGAATGTTACGTGCCCGCTGCGCCGCGAGGGGATGCCGGCCGACCCCTAAATTGAGCGCATTTTGCTGTTGCGCCGCCGCTGCAGCCGCAAAGAATCGCGCCTGCGCCATGGATGCATCCTCGCGCTCAATCATCGTGCACAGCGCCGTCGCCATCTGGTCCGCGAGTTCCTCGTTGTCATAGAACGGCATTTCCCACTGCCGCAATAGTACGTGGGCAAACTCGTGCAGCATGGCGTAGAGCAACAGCGCTTTCGCCGCCTCCCTCTCGCCGGCCATCTCATCGATGGCGCTCACGTATTCCAGGCAAACGTAGATGCGGTTACCGACCGTTAGCAGATTGGCTACCCCGCAGGCCGCAGGCCGCACTTCGATGGCATCAAAGATAAAAATTTTCTCAAGGGAGGCGACGATGCGGTTCAGGGCCCGCTGAAGTTCCGGGCGCTCGAGGACATTTAACTCCGCGCGGCTGATGCGCACCTCGACCTCCACGTCGACCTCGTCCATGCGATCGCGATTGTCAAAAACCACGTAGTAGTCGTCGCTGCGCGGCGGCACGAGTATGACATCGTGCCTGTCCGCTACGCGTTGCGAATGCAAGGCCTGCACGACATCGGGAAAGCGTGCGAGGTTCGCCAGGTCCAGCACCCATACTCGCAAAGGTTTTTCTACTTCGAACTTGAGCGCGAGCTGGGTTCCCACCTGTACGTTCTCCAGCCTCAAGGCTGTGTGCTTACCCGGAGTCACGGTTGTCTGAAACTCGCGCTCTAGCGCCGGCTCAGCGACTAGTGCCATGTGATGAGCCCCAAGGATCGCGACTATAACTCTGCCTACCGCAGATATGCGCATACTGCTTCTCCTGCGTTTTTGGCGGGGAGTGTGTGCAACACCGGGATGCAATGTTTTTGTGCGAGCCGTACGCTGCCGTCCCGCATCAGCGCGGTGCGTTCGCCCGCCCCCAGGGCAGTAATGAACGCCGTCAAGTTCTGTGAGTCCACTGGCTCACAACAATCCCGATTTCCTATGGCCTATGCCATCCAGACGAGCGAACTGGCACTCCCACCTCTCGATGGATTTACCCTTTGCTGGACCACAGACCCGATGTTCAGACTAGCAGAAGCTCGCAGGCTCTCAAATGAGCGCTCACCGGAGCGGCCCGGCAGTTGAACCTGAGTCGGCCCGCCGCCACCAACTCATTGCAGCACTCGGCTAAACTCTGCGGACGGCATGATCGAAGACAGTTCCATACTGCTTGGGTTGCTTGTCATCCACTCAGCGGGCAAGATCAGTCAAAAAACCGGAGTCAATTCATGAGCATCGGTTACATCACCCATCACCAGTGCCAGTTGCATGACATGGGCAGCTATCACCCGGAGCAACCGGCGCGGCTGGCGGCCATCAACGACCGCCTGATTGCCACCGGGCTGGATATGGTGTTACGCCAGTACGACGCCATCCCCGCAGAGAAATCCCAGTTACTGACTGCCCACGACAGCGCTTATGTCGATACCGTCTACCGAAAGTCCCCCGAACACGGGACCGTCGCCCTGGATGGCGATACCAGTATGAATCCCTTTTCACTGCAGGCGGCCCGGCTCGCCGCAGGCGCCGTTATCCAGGGCGTCGACCTGGTGATGTCCGGCCAAGTCGACCAGGTCTTCTGCGGGGTTCGCCCCCCGGGACACCACGCCGAACGGGACAAGGCCATGGGGTTCTGCCTGTTCAACAGTATCGCGATCGGGGCCTACCACGCACTGGATAACCATGGCCTGGAGCGGGTGGCGATCGTTGACTTCGACGTCCATCACGGCAACGGTACCGAGCACATCGTCAAGGGCGACGAGCGGATCCTGTTCTGCTCCAGCTTCCAGCACCCGTTTTATCCCCACAGTGGCCACGACTGCAAGGCCGCCAATGTGGTCAACCTGCCGTTACCGGCAGGCTGCGGCGGGGAGGAGTACCGGGCAGCGGTGAGCGAACAGTGGCTGCCGAGGCTGGCGGACTTTGCCCCGCAGCTGATATTCATTTCCGCAGGGTTCGATGGCCACCAGGCTGACCCGCTGGGGGACTTCAACCTGGTCGACGATGACTTTGCCTGGATTACCCGCAGGCTGTGCGAACAGGCCGATCAAAGCGCCCAGGGCAGGATAGTTTCGTCTCTGGAGGGTGGTTACGATCTGCATGCGCTGGCGCGCTGCGTCGAGGCACATCTCAAGGCCATGCTCGGCGAGGCCTAAAAGCGGGACAGGCGGGGCTTGAGCAGGGCCGGACCGATCACCGTGGTCAGCAGCACAACCATCACCAGCGCACTGTAGACCGCAGGCGTGAAAATGCCATGGGCAAAAGCGAAGGAGGCGAACACCAGCCCCACTTCTCCCCGTGGCACCATGCCCAGACCAATACCCAGTCGATCGAAGCCGGGGCCCTTCACCAGGTAACCGGCAATGCTCTTGGAGGCGACGGCCACGGCGGTAAATGCCGCAATAGCGATCAGGATAGAGGGGTCCGCCAGCACCTGCAGCTGTACCTGGGCGCCAATAAACACAAAGAATATGCTAATGAAAATGTCCGTGATCGGGCGAATCAGTTCTTCCAGGGTGTGCTTCTGCAGCGTGGCACCCACCCGGAAGTAAACGTCGTCCAGCAGCAGGCCGGCAACAAAGGCGCCAATCAACGGCGCCAGGCCCGCGAATGCGGCCAACTGGGCAAATGCCAGCGCCAGACAGAAGGCAAAACCCGTCCAGATGCTGGCGTGCTTGGTAATGGCCACCATGTGAATCATTTCCGGCATCAGGCGCTGGCCGATAATGACCGCAATAGCGAAAAACGCCAGTGCCTTGGCTACAATGATCAGCAACGAGCCCCAGGCGAACTCACCGCTGGCGGCAACACTGGCCAGCACTGCCAGCAACAGTATCCCGAGGACATCGTCAATCACTGCGGCCCCCAGGATCACCTCACCCGAGGCGGACTTGAGCTTGCCCTGGGCGATAAGCAGCTTCGCGGTGATGCCCACTGAGGTGGCCGCCAGGGTGGCCCCCAGGAACCAGCCCTGCAGGCCGCCGTTAACGTCGAGCACAATCGCAGTTCCCAACCCCATCGCCACCGGCAGTAACACCCCGGCACAGGCCACGGCGGTGGCGTTGCGCCCCACCTTGAGCAGGTCCCGCATATCCGACTCGAGACCCACCAGGAACAACAGCAGCACCAGCGCCAGTTCAGCGGCATAGATCATGAATTCGCTGCTGCGCAGCAGCGCCGGAAAGTTGAAGTCGATGCCCAGCAGGGCGAGGTTGCCCAGCAGGATGCCGGCACAGATTTCCCCCACCAGTTCCGGCAGGCCCAGGCGCTCGAACAGGAAGCCACAGGCGTCGGCCAGGGTGATCATCAGGATCAGCGCCAGGGAGGTGCGACTGAAGCTGTCACTGACACCGTTGGCCCAGGCCACCGCCGGCAGCAGCGCGGCCACCGCCAACAACACCAGCATGCGACCGCCGCGGTTCAGCAGGATCCTGCCCATGAATGCCCCGATGTTCCCAACCCCAGAAGCTCACATGCTACCACGGTGTCGAACGGTTAAACGATTTGTAACTTGCAGCAAATGTATACATATGTATACTTTTGGGCGATCAGACAGACTGGAGAACCCCATGGCCGAGGCTGCGGAAAATCTGCCCCCCGTTGCAGACATTTTTAACCCCCATTCACCGGAGTACGTGGACAACCCGGTTCCCCAGTGCCTGGCGCTCGCCGAACGCGGCCCGCTGGTGTGGTACGAACCCTGGCAAGCCTGGATCATGACCCACATGGACGACATCATGAAGTGCTGGAAAGAGGAGCCTCTGTCGTCCGACTTTTACGACTGGGAGTTTGCCCCCCAGCGCCCGCCCGAAGACCAGTGGAGTAACTTCGAACGGGCCATGATCGGCCACAGCCTGCTGGCGGATCAGGCCCACCACCGACTCGTAAGGCGGGTAACCGCACCGGCCTTCTCCCGCAACGTGGTGGACAACATCCAGGCCAAAATCGAGCCCGAGGTCAGGAAACTGTTCGATGACCTGGGAGAGCCCGAGACCTTCGACTACATCGAGGAGATCGCCAACCACATTCCGTTCATCTCCATCACCCGCATGGTGGGCATTCCGGAAAAGTACTGGCCGCAGATCAAGAAAGTCATCCTCACCTTTACCGAAACCTGGAACCCGACCATTTCAGATGAACAGCGGGAAGCGGCGCGCCAGGACAGCAACCGCGCTATCGACATCATCAGGGAAGTCATTGCCGAGCGCCGGCTGGACCCGGGTCAGGACGATTTCCTTTCGACGCTGCTGCGTATCGAAGCTGAAAACAAGGGGTTTGAAGAGGGCGACATTATCACCCTGATCCTCGCCCTGATCGGTGCCGGCGCCGATACCACCCTGGTCGCCCAGCAGTGGACGGTTTATTCCCTGCTTAGGCACAAGGAGCAGATTGACACGGCACTGGCCTCACCAGAGGCTTTTTCCAATGCCTTTTGCGAAATCAATCGCTGGGGAGTGTCCTCCAAGATGGGCTTCGCCCGCTATGCCCCCCGGGACATGGAATTCATGGGCCAGACACTGCGCAAGGGGGTGATGGTGTTGATGATGCCCCACCTCAAGGACTACAACCCGGACTACTACGACAATCCCGAGACCTTCGACGTAACCCGCACCTTCGACCCGGATGTGATGTTCGGCTATGGTCCCCGCTACTGCATCGGCGCCGCTCTCGCCAAACGCCAGCTCTTCCTGACCGTATCGGAGCTCTACCGGCGCTTCCCCAATATCGAACTGGCCGAAGAACCGGAACGGGACCCCGGCGACCACAACGCCATCGTATTCAAGCGCCTCCTGCTGCGAACCAACTGCGCCTGACAGCCATATCTGGGGTCAGAGCATATTTGGGGTCAGAGTAAAAACTCCTGTTTGATATTAGCCTGACATAGACTGTGTTCAGAGTTTTTACTCTGACCCCAAATGTTCAAAGTTTTTACTCTGACCCCAAATATGCAAATATGGACTTCAGTGGCAGAGCTGGGATAATTCCGCGGCTCCAAAGGAGACCCCATCATGCGCCACCTGACACTCTTCCTGTTTGCCTTTGCGATCGCCGCCGCAGCCGATCCGCTGCTGGTTACCGACCCTGATGGCAAGCCCATTACCCAGGCCATGGTCACCCGCACGCCCCTGGACGTGCCCGAGGCAGACCTCAGCGACGACGGCTATGCGCCCCACGGCGTGACCAACATTTCCGCGGTGACGGTCACCCGCTTCACCGATGTGCAAGGCAAGGTGAATATTGCCGCCGACGGCAACTATTTTTACCGGGTGCGCGCCCAGGGCTACCAGGACCTGTATTCAGATACGGCCGAAGGCATCCTGCAGCTGGCGCCGATGAACCGGGAACAGTACATCGCCAGCTACCCGTCCAACGTCTGGTTGTCCCGGCTCGACTTTGGCGGCGACCGGGAACTCAAGGAAACCTTTCAGCTGAACTGCGCTTTCTGCCACCAGCAGGCCTCCCCCTTCATGCGCAACGAGCGCACGGTGGCGCAGTGGGTCAGTATCATCGAGCGGATGAACACCTACGGCGCGCGCATGCCAACGGACGATATCCGCCCGGTGGCGGAGCTATTGCAGAAGGAGTACCGTGAACTGCGGGAGAACCCCGGCACTGTCCCCGAGCCCCGTCGCTGGGAAACCCACCTGTCCTCCATAGAGATGACCGAGTGGCCTATCGGTGACGGCTTCTCACAAATGCACGACTTCCTGCTGCACCCCAATGGTTACGTCTACGTGGGCGACAACCTGTTCGACCGGATTTACGAAATCGATACCGACACCGGCGAGTACACGGTCTACAAGGTGCCCCACGCGGAGGACGCCCGGCTTGGGGGCATTCTCGGCAACCGCTTTACCGTGTTCCCCAAGATGTACAACTACATGGGGGTGCACTCCTTCGCCTACTCGAAAAAGGACGGCAACATCTTTATCACCCCGTCCATGCAGCAGGCCCTGCTGGAGTTCGACATAGAGACCAAGGAGTTCATCACCCACGACATGCCCGGGGGGCTCTATCCCCACACCATTCGCACCGACGACGCGGACCGGGTCTGGTTCACCATGGCCCTGTCGTCCCAGGTGGCCATGTTTGATCGCAGCAGCGGCGAGTTCACCCTCTACGACCTGCCCGCGCGGAGCATCAAGGAGTGGCTGTTCTTCAAGGCCCTGCCGCTGCTGTTCAGCCTGGACCCGGAAGACCGCCCCCTGCCCTCACCGGACCGCGAGTCCACCGGCCTGCCAATGCCCTACGGCATCGATGTGGCGCCCGACGGGGGCGTGTGGGTGGCCCGGCTCTACGCCAACGATCTCGCCCATATCGATCCGGACAGCGGCGAGGTCACCATGATCGACTTCCCGTACAGCGGCCCGCGCCGCCTGCGGGCCGATGCCGACGGCAATATCTGGGTGGTGGCCTTCCAGGTAGGCCTGCTGGTGAAGTACGACCCACGCAACAAGACCTTCAGCGAATACCCACTGCCGGTGGTCAACGAACTGCCCTATGCCCTCAACGTGGACCGGGACCGGGGCGTGGTCTGGGTCAACGGTAACCAGTCGGACACTATCCTCAGTTTTGATATCGCCAGCGAATCCTGGCAGTTGTACCCCATGCCCCGGCAGCGCTTCTTTACCCGCGATATCGAGATATCCGAGGAAGACGGCGCGGTATACACCTCCAACTCCCACTTCCCCACCTGGCAGTCGGAAAGCGCCACACCCACCCTGCTGCGCATTACCCCGTTAGAGGAGTAGGCACGGTGCGCCGCCTTGCCACAATTGCCGCGCTACTCTGCGCAACCACCGGCTGGAGTCAGGAATGGCGTCACTATGGCGGCGACGCTGGCGGCAGTCATTACTCCGCCGCCGCGGCAATCAACCGAGATAACGTGGGGCAACTCGATGTTGCCTGGGTCCATCGCAGCGGCGACGCCGACCGTCCCGCCGAACTGCTGAGAAACAGCTCGGGCCAGGCGACGCCTATCCTGCTGCCACCGGCCGCCGGCGAATCGCTGGTGTACTGCACGCCCTTCAGCGAGGTTATCGCCCTGGACCCGGGCAGCGGTGAGCGGCGCTGGTCTCACGACCCCCAAGTCAATACCGCAAGCCTGCGCCCCTTCCGCTGCCGGGGCGTTGCCTATTACGAGGAAACGCGGGTCGCTCAAGGCGCAGATTGCCGTCACCGGATATTCGCCAATACCTACGATCGCCGACTGCTGGCACTGGATGCCCTCAGTGGCGAACGGTGCGCTGACTTTGGCGACAGCGGCGAGGTGAGCCAGTATGGCCGGGAAAAGGCCGCGGACCAGATCAGCAATTCATCGCCACCGGTGGTCGCTGGCGGACTGGTGATCAATGGCTCGGCAGTGATTGATTTTCGCCTGGCGGAGGCACCCAGGGGCACGGTGCAGGCATTCGACAGCCTCACCGGCGAGCTGCGCTGGAGCTTCGACCCGCTGCAGGGCAAAGAGGGCAGCGGCGCAGCCAACGTCTGGGCGCCGATCTCCGTGGACGAGTCCCTCGGACTGGTCTACCTGCCCACCGGCACGCCCTCCCCGGACTACTATGGCGTCAACCGCCCGGAGGCCATCCCCTACGCCAACAGCGTGGTGGCGCTGGCGCTGGACAGCGGCGAGGTCCGCTGGCACTTCCAGCATGTCAGGCACGATTTGTGGGACTATGACACCCCCGCCCAGCCGATCCTGTTCGAATGGCAGAAGGACGGCGCTAGCGTGCCCGCCCTCGCCCAGCCCACCAAGCAGGGCTTTATTTTTGTTCTCGACCGGCGCAGCGGTGAATCGCTGTGGGAAATCACCGAACAGCCCGTGCCTCCGTCACAAATCCCCGGCGAGAAAACCGCCGCCACCCAACCCAAGCCGATCGCGCCACCGCCGCTGCTGGACCCCTTCCTGATGCCGGAACAGGCCTGGGGCCTGACGCCCTGGGACCGGGGTGACTGCGCCAGGCAGCTGGCCGAACTGGATAACCTGGGCCTGTTTACACCGCTCAGTGAAAAACTCACGCTGATGTTCCCGGGCAGCCTGGGCGGCGCCAACTGGGGCGGCGGGGCGATTGCGCCCGGCGGCGGTGTGCTGGTGCTGAACGTCAATACCGCACCTTTTGCCGGCCGGCTGGTGCCCAATGCACAAGCCGACGCCGCTGCGGACGGCAAGGATCACCCCACCGCCGGTCAGCGCTTCCTGGTACCCATGAAGGGCACGCCCTATACCGTGGAACTGGGCGCGCTGGTATCCCCGCTGGGGATTCCCTGTAACGCGCCGCCCTGGGGCAAATTGATGGCGGTCGACCTGGTGGCCGGCCAGATACTGTGGGAGACAGCGCTGGGCTCGATCCACGAGCTGGGCCCCTTCCCCCTGCCCTTCCACATCGACTGGGGAACGCCGAACCTGGGCGGCGGCATTGCCACCGCCGGCGGCCTGTTTTTTATCGCCGCCACCATGGACCGCCAGCTGCGCGCCTTCGACCTGGCGAGTGGTGAAACCCTGTGGCGCTATACCCTGCCGGTGGACGCCACCGCCACACCCATGACCTACACCTACCGGGGCCGCCAATACCTGGTGATTAACGCCGGCGGCCACTTCATGTTTAACCGCGAGGCGGGCGACTACCTGTACGCCTTCGCCCTGCCGGACCAGCGACGCTCGCAATGAAAAAGTTTCTGCTCATACTGGCCGCCCTGGTCGCCGGACTCGCCCTTTACACCGCCTCCCTGGACTCCCCGCTGAAAACCCTGGAGTCACTGGCCATACGCCACGCCGACAGGCTACCGCTGGCCTACTTCGGGGAGAAGATCTTCGACCAGCATTGCGCCAGCTGCCACGACAATCCGCAGATGCACGCCCCCGGCCGGGAAGCCCTGGCGGGGTATTCCCTGGATACCGTGATGGTGGCGATGAAGTTCGGCAAAATGCAGCCCATGGCCGCCCACCTCAACGACATCCAGCGCGGGCTGGTGGCCATCTACCTGTCCGGTTCCGATAGCGACGCGTTCGACTGGATCGCGGCCAACCGCTGCGAACTTTTGCCGGAGCGCGACCAGACCCCCTATGTCAGCAACTGGGGGCAGGCACCGGGCAACCGGCGTTACGTCGACGCCGGGCGCAGCAACATCACCCGCGACAACGTGGACACTCTGGAGCTGGCCTGGGCGCTGGCCTTTCCCAAGGTCACTGACATGCGCTCCCAGCCGGCCATCATCGGCAACTCCCTGTACTTTGGTGATAAAACCGGCCGTCTCTACGCCCTGGATCGCACCCGGGGCTGCCTGCTGGCGCACACCAAAGTTGCCAGCGGCATTCGCTCGGCGATCACCGCGATCGACGACGACACCCTGGTGTTCGCCGATTCCATGGCGGTCGTTTACGCGGTTGACCGCCATAGCCTCGACATAAAGTGGCGCGCTGACATGCGCCTGTTCAGTACGTCCACCATTACCGGCTCGGTCAGCCATCACGACGGGCGCCTGTTTGTACCGATCTCCTCCTACGAGGTGGCTGCTGCGGGCAACCCCCAGCACATCTGCTGCGAATCCCACGGCGGGGTAATTGCGCTGGACGCCACCAACGGTGAACGCCTGTGGACCTGGCACGCCACGGAAGACGCGGTTCCCCAGGGAGTCACCAGCGACAACAGACCCTTGCTGGGACCCTCCGGGGTGTCGGTGTGGAGTACGCCCACGATCGACGCGGCCCGCAACCGGCTCTATGTCGGCACCGGCGAAAACCTCTCTCACCCGGCCACCGGGACCTCCGACGCGGTGGTCGCCCTGGACCTGGACAGCGGCGAGCCCTTGTGGGTTTTCCAGGCCACCGCCGGCGATATCTGGAATGCCGCCTGCCTCAACGGCGGCAGCAATTGCCCCGAGAACGCCGGGGGCGACTTCGATATTGGCGCCTCGGTGATTCACGCGCAGCTCGAAGACGGCACCGAGTTGCTACTGGTGGGCCAGAAATCCGGCGACGCCATGGCCCTGGATATGGACGGCGAGCTGTTGTGGAAGACCCGGGTCAGCAACGCGGCCATCGGCCCCGACCTCCACCAGACCACCACCAACGGCGGGATTCACTGGGGCATGGCCCTGTCCGGCGAACGTCTGCTGGTGCCGGCCGCTGACCCGGAGCGACCGCGCCCGGAATACATTCCCCGCCCCGGCATACACGCCTTGAACGTGCGCGACGGCGAGCCGCTGTGGTTCCAGCCCGTGGAACGGGGCTGCCACCTGGAGGAAGAGGACAAACCGCTGGTGGGCCTGCAGAACATGCGCGTGGGCAAGAACCGGCCACTGCAAGAGCAATACGCCTGCTCCTTTTATTTCGGACTCTCGGCGGCGGTGACCGCCACCGAGCAGCTGGTCTTCAGCGGCGGGCTTGACGGTGTGCTCCGGGCCTACGACATCGCCTCAGGGGAGGTGCTCTGGCAGACCCGCACCGCCGTCCCGGTGGAAACCGTCAACGGCGTCAGCGGCCACGGCGGTGCCATCGATGTGGATGGGCAGGTGCTGGCCGGCGACTGGCTTTACGTCCAGTCCGGCTACGCCATGTTCGGCCAGTTGCCGGGCAACGTGCTGCTGGCCTATCGACTGGCGGAAAACTAGCCGGTCGGGTTCTGTGCCCGGGAATGACGATTCCTGAAAACGGCAACGGGCTAAGCCGGCTTGATGACCGTTTGCGGGGCAGCGACATCGGCAATGGGAGGCGCGTCCACCGCAGGCATATTGGATTCGGACATGAAGCGTTCTTCTTAACCAGTTGGAGGAAATCCTGTTATAGCACAGCGCCGCCACAGTTGGCCGACCCCGCGCCATCCATTACACTGCCTGCCATGGATAAATTTGCCGCAATCTATGACCGGGCCTGCGAGCGCCAGGGCGGCGAGGCGGCCCTCGCCGGACTGATGCCGACAGTGCGCAGCCCCCGCGCCCTGGCCGCCAGCAAAAACGATCGCTGGCTGGCCCAGATGACCCGCTGCATCTTCCAGGCCGGCTTCGTCTGGCGGGTGGTGGACAACAAGTGGGACGACTTCGAGGATGTGTTTTTCGGCTTCCCGCCGGAGAAAATCCTGATGCTGAGCCCGGACCAGATCGATCGCTTCGCCCAGAACCCCCGCATTATCCGCAACCGGCAGAAGGTGCTCAGCATCCAGGCCAACGCCCGGTACATCCTCGAGGTGAGCAAGGAACACGGCAGCTTCGGCAAGTTCGTCAGCCGCTGGCCGGAGGACGATCTGATCGGGCTGTTCCAGCATATGAAAAAGGGCGGCAGCCGACTGGGTGGCATGAGCGGGCAGCGGGTACTGCGGAATATGGGCAAGGACACCTTTGTGGTGACCGGCGACGTGGTCCGCTGTTTACGCCAGGCGGGTGTCGACATTTCGGACACCCCCAACACCCAGCGGGAGATGAAACTGGTACAGGCCGCATTCAACCAGTGGCACGCCGAGTCCGAACTCCCCTACAGTCACATCAGCAGGATAGGCGCCTGTTCGCTGGAGTAGAAAGCAAAGCGCGGATATCGGGCCCGCGATAACAACAAAAGCCGCCAATATTCGTCAGGGCCCCAGCCCCCTGCCGGATTTGCTCGCCTAAAAACACTACCTGTATATGAAAAAGCGATATAAAAAATAACCTTACAGTTTCTACAGGTTTGCAAAATCTGTACTAAGTTTAGACACAAGAGCACCAAGGGCCGGGGAAGGCGTTAAAACAAACTGGAAAATCCGGTGCACTGCTTCCCCCGCCTGTGGCCAGCCCCATGTCGAGGCCACGGCTTTTCCGCATCCGCGGCGGTATTAGTTCGCCCCGACACCAGGCTGGAACGCTTCCTTGCCGCACCGGCAGTACTGCGGCCCGAATCCGGCACAAGAAGGGGTCTACCATGAAACCTGTCCTTCCCGTCCGCAACATACAGCTTCCCGCAAAACTGATCCTGATGACATTCCTGCTGGGAACGTCGCTCGCGCTGCGCTCCGACGTGGTGCTGGTGCCGGGCACGATCGCGGGCAATGTGAGAATCGGCGACGAGGTCATCACTTTCCTGCGCATGCAGGCTTTCAACGCCGATGACAGCGCCCTGCAAACACTGTCGCCCAATGTGGTCACCGCTGCCTACAGCCTGACGGTCAACGTACCCCAGGGCACGACCCCCACATACGACACACGGGTGCAGTTCGCCTACACCACTGACCCGGAACACCCACAGAACACGGATTATTTCATCTTTCCCTTCGTGGAGGTTACCGCGGTGGAAAGTGAAACGCAGACCGTGGACTTCATCCTTGACCAGCCGGGCTACATCAATGGCAACGTGGTACTCAATGGTGACGGTGAAATAGATTATTACTACATTTACGCCAATCCGACGGTCATCAACGGCTACAGCCACTATACCCTCCAGCGCGCCGACGACAGCGACAGAAACACGGTTCCCTTTGCCTTTCCGGTGTCCCCGGGTGAACTCAGGTGCTCAGGCTTCCTGTACCTGACTTCCGGTGCCCGCATCAACCTCCCCAACCAGGTCGTGACCGTCGCTGCCGGTGAAAGCCAGAGCTGCAACTACGAGGTCGACACGCCGGAAATTGGCAGCGTCGGAGGGGAGATCGAGTTCAGCGGCGAGGTGGCACCGAACAGGTTCTACGTTTACACCAACAGCCCCACGCGCCGCACCTGGATCGTTGATGACCCGAACAACCCCGAAAGCTATTCCCTCCCGGAGCTTTCCCTCGGCACCTACTACATGTACGCCTGGGCCTACCTCAATGATAACGACGACCAGTTCTCGTTCCCGGACCCGGCGTTCAGCCCCTCCCGCAGGCCGGTCATCGAGGCGGGAGACCTCGACACTGTGGACATCAGCGCCTGCCAGACCTACCTTAACGGCGACTTCATTGTCAGAGGCTCCGCATCGCCCGACGACCTGAGCACCAGCACGCTCAGGTTCTTTGGCGCCGCCCCGGAGACCCAGTCCGGCCAGGGCATCGAGCGCCTGCTGACCGGCGACACCAGTTACGATGCGATTCTCAGCACCGGCGCCTGGCGTTCGAACTACTTCGATCTGCGCCTGATCCGGCCCGACAGTCACGAGGATGGGTATCTGAATACACGGCTCTACCTCTACGACGCCTCGGTGATGCCACAGGAGAACCCGGTTACGTTTGCGCAGTGTGGCGCGACTGAAAACCGCAACTTCGACTACCGCTTCGGCAGCGTCACGGTGAACTTCACCATTGCCGGTGGTGGAACCATGAGCCAACCCCGTCTCCTGGGTGGCACCTGCACCGAGGCCGAAGAAGACGGCACGCCGCTGTACTCCTATTTCCTGCAGCAGGCCTTCTCCAACCAGGTCGACGTCGAGGTTGGCAGCGTCGCCATGCTCGCGCCCCAGGGTCTGTGCGAGGGGGTTGAGGCCTTCGCCCTGGTGGACGGTTCGCTGACCAGCTTCGGCACCTTCAACCTGGAGGTTGTGGGCGGTTCCGACGTGATCATCGATATCGGCGGCCCGCAGGTCGCAGTCACCAGCCCCGAGTCGGAGGCCTGCCTGGCCGGCGACGAAGTCACCGTCACCGGCACCGCCACCGACGATGTCGGCGTGGTGAGTGTGACCGTGAACGGGGAAATCGCCACCCTGGACCCGGCGGGCGGCGAGGGCACCCTGTCCACCGACTTCAGTGCCACCATTCCCCTGGACCCCGGCCCCAACGAGATCGAAACCATCGCCACCGACACCTCCGACAAGACCGGCAGTGACACCCGCACGGTTTACAACGACGGCGGCCCACCGGTCCTCGACTGGACCCCGGCGGATGGCGCAAGCACCTCCGAGAGCAGCATCGAGGTCGCCGGTACCGTCAGCGACGACGTGGACGTGGCCAGCGTCACCGTCAATGGCGACCCGGTGGTGCTGGTGCCCACCGGTAACCCCGGAGAGTACAGCTTCAGCACCGTGGTGGAACTCGAGGACGGGGAAAACATGATTACCGTGGTGGCCACCGACACCAGCAATTGCGGCGATCCAACAACGCAGGTGCGCACGGTGACACTCTCGGATAACACCGGGCCGATGGTAGACGAGGTGCGGCTGCCGGCAGAACCGGCCGCGGTAGGTGCTGCCGCGGAGGCCGAGTGCCTGTTCAGCGACCCGGATAGCGGCGACAGCCACCATGCCGAATGGGACTGGGGTGACGGCACAACCAGCGCCGGTATAGTCGATGGCTACACCGCGACCGGCTCACACCAGTACGCTGCGGCCGGGGCCTACACTGTCAGCTGCACCATCACCGATGCCGCCGGGGAAAGCGATACCGGCAGCGCGGCGCAGCCATTGCTTGTCTACGACCCGAGCGGGCACCTCACCGGCGGCGGCTGGTTCCGCTCCCCCGAGGACGCCTACCCGCAGGACATGCGCCTGGAAGGCAGAAAAATCAACTTCGGCATGGTGTCGAAGTACCAGCGGGGCAATGGCCAGCTCACCGGTAACATCCAGTTCAACGGCCGGGTTTTCAACTTCCATTCCACCGCCCTGCACTGGATGATCATCGATGGCAATTGGGCCCAGGTGGCTGGCACCGGCACCGTCGATCGCCAGGGCGAGTACGCCTTCCTGTTCACCGTCATCGACAGCGGCAAGAGCCGCGAACCGGATGCGGTTCGCATGAAGATCTGGGATCCGGCGGATCCGGGCAACCCCCTGTACGACAACCAGCCGGGTGAGCCCGACGACAGCAACCAGCTCACCGATCTGGGCGGCGGCAACCTGGTGATCCACACCCGGCGTCGCTGAGCAAACCCGGGGGACCACCCCCGGGGGATGTCAACGCGCACCGGCCCGAAACCGGGCTGCGGTGCGCCGCTTGACGCTTCTTGTTTATGGTCAATACTTCCCATAGACCAATTGAGCATAAGCAGGCGTTGATGCAATCTGACACGATTAAAGAAGATTCACCCCCGTTCGACGAAGATGCCTTCGAGAAAGCGCTGAAAAAACAGCTTATGGCAGCCAATGCGGTCAAGGAAATGGACTTCGCCCGCGCCCGGCGGGTGCACGCGGAGCAGATCGAGCCCGAATCACTGCCCTCCCTGCTGTGCCGGCTGGGCATGGTGTCGGAGAAGGCCATGGCCGAGGCCCTGGCCGCCACCCTGGACCTGGAGCTGGTCAAGGCCACCGATTTCCCCGAGGACAACGCCGCCGGCGAGGCGATCTCCCCGCGCTTCCTCATCGACCAGGTCATCCTGCCCCTGGAGCGCGACAACGGTAACCTGAAACTGGCGATGGCGGACCCAACCCAGGCCTTTGCGATTCGCGCGGTGGCGATGGCCAGCGGCGCCCGGGTCACGCCCTGCGTGGCAGTGCGCGCAGACCTGCAGCAGGCGCTGCAGCACCTGTACGGGCAGCAGGGTTCAGCGGACGAGGCCACGGGCACCGACCTGGATAACATTTCCGACCAGGATGTGGAAAAGCTGCGGGACCTGGCCAGCGAGGCGCCGGTGATACGGCTGGTGAACCAGATGATCCAGCGCGCCGTGGACTACCGCGCTTCCGACATCCACATCGAGCCCTTCGAAACCCAACTGAAGATTCGCAGCCGGGTGGACGGCGTACTGCGCGACGACTCCTCGCCGGCGCTGAACATGGCACCGGCCATCATCTCCCGGGTAAAGATCATGGCGGGCCTGGACATCGCCGAGCGACGCCTGCCCCAGGACGGGCGCATCAATGTACGCGTACACGGCGACGAACTGGATATTCGCGTTTCCACCATGCCGACCATGTTCGGTGAAAGCGTGGTGATGCGCCTGTTGCACCGCGAGGCGGTGTCCCTGGACTTCGACAGCCTGGGCTTCAGTGAGCACCAGAAGAAACAGATGCAGGATGCCCTGGCCATGCCCCACGGCATGGTGGTGGTCACCGGACCCACCGGCAGCGGCAAGACCACCACCCTGTACACCGCCCTGCACGCCCTCAATACCGAGGAACGCAAGGTGATCACCGTGGAAGACCCGGTGGAGTACAACCTCGAGGGCATCAACCAGACCCAGGTCAATCCCGCCATCGGCCTCACCTTCGCCGGCACCCTGCGCTCCATTGTGCGCCAGGACCCGGACGTGATCATGGTGGGCGAGATGCGCGACCTGGAAACCGCCAAGATCTGCGTGCAATCGGCGCTGACCGGCCACCTGGTGCTCTCCACCCTGCACACCAACGACGCCGCCAGCAGTATTACCCGCCTGCTGGAAATGGGCGTGGAGGACTACCTGCTCAACTCCACGGTGAATATGGCCATGGCCCAGCGCCTGGTGCGCCTGCTGTGCCACGAGTGCCGGCAGGCCTACACGCCCAGTGACGGCCAGATGCGCGAGTTTGAGCTCAATCGCTATGCTCCGCGGGACCTGGTGCAGCTGTACCACCCTAAAGGCTGCGAGTCCTGCTCGGGCACCGGCTACCGCGGCCGAATCGCCATTGTCGAAATGCTGCAGATCAGCGAGACCATTCGTGAGCTGGTGCTGCAGCATGCCGGCGCCGGCAAGATCGAGCGCGCCGCCCGCGACGACGGCATGCTCACCATGTTCGAGGACGGCTGCATGAAAGCCGTACAGGGCCTCACCACCATAGAGGAAGTGGTGCGGGTAACCCAGGAAAACTGACATGGCCGTGTTCAGCTACCAGGCGGTGACGCCCCAGGGAGAGACCCGCTCCGGCACCATTACCGCGAGCTCCGAGCAGGAGGCGGTGGCGCGCATCCAGACCATGGGGCTGATGGTGATGAACGTGGCCAGCGGCCCCGCGGCCGGGGCCGCCAACGAGTCCCGCCTGGGCTTTGCTACCCGCAAATCACTCAAGCATGCCGACATCGTCGACCTTACCCGCCAGCTGGCGGTGCTGATCGGCGCCGGCCTGCCCCTGGACCGCGCCCTGGAGATCATTCACTCCGTATCCCGGCTGCCGCCGCTGGTGGAGCTGGTGACCCGGATTCAGGAAGCGGTGCGCGGCGGCGACGCGCTGTCGAAAGCCCTGGCGGAATTCCCCGAACACTTTTCCGATTTTTACATCAACTTCGTGCGCTCGGCGGAATATTCCGGCGATATGGCAGCCAGCCTGCAGGACCTGTCCGACCACCTGGAGAAAGCCCAGGCGCTGAAAGAGCAACTGAAGTCGGCCCTGGTGTACCCCGTTATCCTGGTGATGGTCACGGCGGCCTCGCTGGCGGTGATCTTCATTTACGTGCTGCCGGAATTTGCGGAAATGTTCGCCGACATGGACGCCGACCTGCCCGCCTCCACCGCCTTCATCCTCGGCACCGCCGAATTTTTCAGCCAGTATGCCTGGCTGTTCTTCGCCCTGCTGATCGCGCTGCTCCTCTATATAAGAAGCAAGAGCCAGGATGAGGCCTGGCGCCTGGGCTGGGACACCCGGGTGCTGTCGCTGCCGCTGGTGGGCGACCTGGTGGCCAAGGTGGAGATGGCCAGACTCAGCCGCAGCCTGGGCACCCTGCTGCGCGGCGGCGTGCCGCTGCTCACCGCCCTGGGTATCGCCCGTGAAAGCCTGCAGAACCGCCTGCTGGCCCAGCGCCTGGCCGAGGCCACCGCCAGCCTGCAGGAGGGCGCCGGCCTGGCCGAGCCGCTGATGGCCACCGGGGTGTTCCCGGAGTTCGCCCTGCAGATGATCCAGGTGGGCGAGGAAACCGGCAAACTGGACCAGATGCTGCTGAAGGTGGCCGACATCTACGACGCCGAGGTGGCCACCGCCACCCAGCGCATGCTGTCGGTGCTGGAACCGGTGATGATCCTGGGCCTCGCCGTGGTGATCGGGGGGATCGTGATTTCGATCCTGAGTGCGATCATGGGCATCAACCAGATGCCGGTTTAGGAACCGGGTAATGGTGTCTCGAAAGCGTGGGCACAGGGCGATGGCCGCCGGCTTCAGTCTCATGGAGCTGCTGGTGGTGATTGCTATTCTGGGGTTGGTGGCGGGAGTGACCGCAGCGCGCCTATCCGACCCCAATCAATCGACCAGCCTGAAAGCGGAAAGCCGCAAGTTGATCACCCACCTGAGAGCCACCCGTTCAAAGGCCCTGGGCGAGAGTCGCATCTATACTGTTGAGTCAGCCGAGGATGGCAGTGGCTATGCGATCAGGCCGGGTGAGGAGGACATAAAACTGCCGCAAGGTATCGAGCTCTCACTACAAGCCGGAGCGGGCAGCGCAAAAACTATAGGCACCCGACCGTCGATTCGATTTTTCCCCGACGGCAGTGCAAGCGGCGGGGTGATCACACTCAGAGGTCTGGCTGGTCAGCGCAAGGTGGCAGTCAACTGGATGACCGGGGAGGTGGCACAGGCTGCAAGTGAGGAGGCCATCAATGCACCGGCATCCTGACAGGGCTAGGGGTTTTACTCTGCTCGAGGTTGTGGTGACACTCGCCGTTCTAAGCATATCCCTCACGGTGCTCTATCAGGTGTTTTCCTCGGTGGCACGGGGTACCCGGCTGTCTGCCGATTATTATCGGGCGCTGCAGATCGCTGAGACGCAGATGGCACTGCTGTCAGCCCGCATCGGTACCCAAGGTGGCAGAAGCGGAACGGTGGACGATCTCTATCACTGGAAAACCAGGGTGCAGCATTACAGGCCACCTGCGGACAGCCCACTCGCCGGTGATCGCCTTGTCAGCGCAGCTGAGCTGGGTCAGCAATCCTATCTCCTGACGGTCACCGTGAGCTGGGGGCAGGCGACCGATCGAGATCTTGAGCTCCAGACCATCCGGTTGGAGGATGAACCGTGATCCGCCGCAATTCCCTCGCGAGTTGTTCCGAAGCCCGCGGTTTTACCCTGGTGGAACTGCAGGTCGCCCTGCTGCTGATGACATTGATCGCCGTGCTCCTTGCGGGTGCGCTGCGGGCGACGGTGAACGCCTGGGACCGATCCACGGAACACCAGGACGTGGCCGAACACAACTTCATGGTGGACCAGTTTTTACGCCGCATTCTTTCGAGCATGCGTTTCACGCACTTCCAATATGTCACCAAAGGGCGCAGAGTCTCCTTCATGGGTACCGGGCAAGCCATATATTTTGTCGCGCCCTATCCTGCGTTCGTAAACGACGGCGGGCTGTATTGGTGGACTCTCAGGAACCGGGTTGGAACGGATTCGGCGCGAGAGGGCCTGGTACTCGAGTATCTGCCGTATGACAGTGATCAGGTCGTTGATTACGATCCGGTTGCCGGCCTCATTATCGAGGACGCCACACCGGAAACCCTGATGGTAGACGAGTCTCTGCGGCTACTCAATGTCGAGTATTATGCCGAGGAGAATGACCAGGATATCGGCGGCTGGCGAAAAGACTGGGAGCCGGGCAACTGGCCTCCGCGGGTGATGCGCTTGCTATTGGCCGAGACCGATTCCCGGGGCGAGGAAATTAACCAGTCCGAACTGGCCGTCAGCCCCCGGTTCTATTTCCAGCAGTTGCGTTTTGAGGGAGTACAGTGACGTGAACAGGGGATCGCCACGTGGCTTCGCCCTCATCTCAGCCCTGTGGCTGCTGGTGCTGATGTCTGTCATTGCCAGCGCCCTGGCATGGTCTAATCGCATGTCAGTGCAGGGTATGGCTGCTCTGGTCGGCGGCGCACAGGCGAGATATCTCGCGGAAGGGGCGGTACAGCTCGTTTTCGCCAACCTGTTGGAAATCAGCCCCACCGACCGGCTACTGGCAGACGGGGAGATACTCAGGCTGGAACTCCCCGGGGGCCAGGTCGTCCTGGAAGTAACTGACGAAAGTGGCAAGGTCGATATCAACCAGTCTGAACAATCGATGCTGGCGCGCTTGTTATACAGCCTCGATGTTGACCCCTCTCTCGCCGACGCCCTCGCAGACGCGATTGTCGATTTCAGGGACCCGGACAGCCTCAGGCACCTGAACGGGGCTGAGGATGACGATTACGCGTCGGCAGGATTGCCCTGGGACGCCAAGGACGCCGATTTCACCGATATCGGAGAGCTCCGCAAGGTGCTCGGGATGGACGAGGTGATCTTCGAGAAGCTGCGCCCCCACGTTACCCTCTATTCGCGCCAGCGCGGTGTGAATCCTGAAGTAGCCGCCCTACCGGTGCTAATGGCGATATCCAACGAGTCCGTTTTCAGCCTGGAGGACTATATCGAGCAGCGACGGCGCAATCATGCCGACGGCCTGCCGCCCCCGGATCCACCCGCCGTCGATCGCCGCTTCCTGACGCGGGCCAGAGGCGTCACCTATAATCTGAAGGCATTAGGACGGACAGCGCGTGGACAGTACGGCGGCCTTACTACCACAATCCGCTTGCGACGTTCCCGCTCCACTGCCCTGATCCAGACACTGGAGTGGTCGCCCTATCTGCACAGAGGTGCCGGACAGGATCCGCTCAAAATGGTGTTTGATACCGGGTATCGCGAGGGCTAGCTGGGGATTTATGGAAATAATCGAGAGACAGCAGGGAATGCAGCAACTGAAAGCGGCATGGCACTGGTGGCTGGCTGAACTGTCAGCGCTTGCGCCTAAACCTTTGATCGATTTTTTCGCCACGGGCACCGCCATTTTGCGAGTACAGGCAGTCTCGGGGGCAAGCCGCTTCGTCCTGCGCACGGGTCAGGATGAACAGACGCTCGGTGAGATCGACCTTCTGCAGGCATCACCAGATGAACTGCAGGCCTTCGCCCGCCAATTGGGAGAGCACCTGACCCTCAGGCCACAAGTGCAGCTGGCGCCCCCGGCTGAAGCCTTCCTGGAACGGGAGGCCTATCTGCCATTGACGGTCGAGGCCAATCTGCCGACGGTGTTGCGTTTTGAAATTGACCGGCTGATGCCCTTCGGCAAGGGTGACGCGCTATTCGGCTACCGGGTTCTACAGCGCCATCCCGAAGAGGAGAAACTGGCAGTCGAGCTGTATGTCATCTCCCGCCAGCAACTGGCGCCCTATCTGGATCGCTTGTCGGCACTGGGCCTGGCACCGGAAGCCGTGCTTCCCCCCTCGGCGACCGGAACTCGCGACGATGCGACCCTTAACCTGCTGCCCGAAGCGCAGAGGGCTCCGGCGGAGCCTTACTGGAACCGGGAGGTCTGGCGGGCGTTTCTATTGGCAATGGTGCTCGCCGTCGCGACGCTGGCATTGCCGGCCTGGTATTACGAGCGCAGTATCGGCAGCATACAACCGGAAATCGAGCAAAAGCGGGCCGATGCCGACCGTGTGGCAGAGAAGCGTGGCCTGGTTCTGAGCCAACTGCTGGCCCGCCAGGCTATCGCCGCCCGCAAGAACGAAGCCCCCGGCAAACTGGAGCTTCTGTTGGCGCTTACCCGGGTTCTTCCAGACAATACCTGGGTCTCCCGCCTGCATATGGAACGTAAGAAATTGGTGCTGAGCGGCGAGTCCGACAAGGCTTCGGACCTGATCGGCTTGCTGGAACAGTCGGACTACTTTCGGGATGTGCAGTTCAGGTCGCCTATTACCTCCAACCCCAGGACTGGCAGTGAAAGATACGAGATAGAGGTGGACCTGGCGGAGATGGCACCGTGAGTGCACTGTCCCCCGGCATGAGCCGACTCACGGCAGTGGGGCTGCTGCTCCTGTTGCTGCTCTTCCTGGTGCTCTACCTGTTGGTACCGCTGTGGCGGTACTATGCCGAGAGTTCAAAGGAACTGTCGATTAAGCGGCACCAACTAGCGCAGTATGAGTACCTGCTGGGCAATGAGGAAAGGATCGACGAGGAACTCGCCCGCATAGACGGCACCGAAACCGGCGATCTGTTCCTCCCCGGGAGCAAGGCGTCGATCGCATCGGCCAACCTGCGGGAAGTTGTCGCCGACGCAGTGCGCGAGAGCGGTGGCGAGTTGATCAGCAGCCGGGAGTATGAGGCCGAAGCGATCGATTCCACCACGGCCATCGGCCTGCAACTGCAGGTACGCGGCGAGGTGGGCAACCTGGTGCAGCTACTGCACCGGATCGAGTCGGCGCGGCCAGTGATCTTTGTCGATGAACTGGACCTGAGCAGTTCCAGCAGCCGCTCCATTTCCTCGCAGGAGTTGCGTCGCGCCCAAACGCGCGGAAACCCTCCCAGCCTGGAATTTCGCATGAATATCGTCGGTTACCTCGCCGGGGCAGAGGAGGTGCAAAGTGGAAGCGCGGAATAATCCGTGGTTGAAGTTGTTCCGCTGGCTGATCGTGGTACTGGTGGCGATCCTGCTGTTGGAAGTGGCGCTGTTACTTTGGAGCGCCCTGGGCGATGTGGACTCAGGAGACGCGCGCGGCGATTCGCTATCGCAGAATGTGCTGGAGATCGACGCCCTGCCGCCGCTCGACCAGTTTCTCGAAGCGGTTGAGCGCAACCTTTTCAGTTGGAAGCGCAGGCCGGACGAAGCGAGTGGGCAGGAAATGGGTGTCCTCAGTGGCGGCCAACTGGCGGAAAAGTGGGCACTGACGGGCCTTGTTAAGGCGGGAGAATCAACTTACGCTATTTTTAGTGAAGTCGAGGGAACTCGGCAGGTGCGCCTTGAAGAGGGTATGGAGCTTGAAAACTGGACGGTGGAGGCGGTCGATACCGAGCAGATCAGCCTGGTCAGCGACGAGAAGCGCGAGGTCTACCGATTGAAGGTGACCGACAACCCGACTCCCGCGCCCAATACAGATACAGGTACAGACACAGACACAGACACAGACACAGATACAGATACAGACACAGATCAGAGCGAACCTGCCAGCGAACAAAGCGACGAAGCCGCGGCAACGTCGGAGGAGTCAAAGGAATGAAAAAGACAAGCATGCGCCGGCGATTCCCCTGGAGCGGTAAGCCCGTTGCGGTTCCCGGGCAGTGGGGGCGCAGTGGGAGACGTTTCGACCTACTACTTGGCTGTCTTCTCCTGGGCCCCCTGCTGCTCTCCTGTGCCAACACGGAATCCATGAAACAGGCCCCGGAGACTACGATGGCGCAACCCGAAGACGCTGCGCCCACCGGGGAAATTGCTGAATCCTTCAAGGTCAACCCGGTGGTCAGCACCGCCAACGCCGATGTACCCCTGAAGGAAATTCATCGGGGCACGGGGAGTGTTATCAACCCTTCCGACGGCGCCCGGGTGCGTGTGTCGGAGGAGACCGGGGACGTGACCCTGAATTTTCAGAATGCACCCATCACCGAGGTCGTACATTCCATTCTCGGCGATATCCTCGACGTCAACTACACCATCGAGGGGGGCGTGGAGGGCGCTGTTTCCATGCGCACCACACGGCCAGTGCACAGAGACGCCCTGATTTCCATTCTGGATAACCTGTTGCGGATGAACGACGCGGCGATTCTGAAATCGCATGACATATACGAAATCGTCCCGATGGGGGACGGCATTCCCGCTGCGCTGAGCCCGACGACACGTTTGAGCGCAAACAGGGGTTATCAGGTACTGATTGTCCCCCTGCGCTACATCGGCGCGAAGGAGATGGCAAAAATCCTCGAGCCGGTAAAGTCTTCCAAGTCGGTCGTGCAGGTCGATGAGTACCGCAATTTGCTTACTATGGCGGGCACCCACTCGGATCTGTTCAACCTGCGAGACACTATTTCTATCTTCGACGTCGATCAACTGGCGGGAATGTCGGTGGGCATATTTCGAATGCAGAACGTGGAAGCCGCAACCGTGTTGGAGGAGTTGGAAACCATCTTCGGAGATACCGGTGAAGGGCCTCTCGCTGGCCTGGTGCGCTTTACGGTGATGGAGAGGCTCAACGCACTGATGGTGATCTCGCCGCAGGAAAAGTACCTGGCCGACGTCGAAACATGGATTACCCGGCTTGACCAGGCCGAGAATCTGCAGGGCGTTAACATGTACGTCTACTACATCCAGAACGGCAAAGCAGAGAATATCGCCGACCTGTTGAACCAATTGTTCGAGGAGAAACGGCGCACTGCGTCGGTGACGAATGAAACCAGCGCACCGGCTGCCGCCGAGGAAGCGAGCGACGATGGCGGGCTGCGGGAAAATGTCAAAGTTTCCAAGGTGGCGACGGGAGAAATATCCATCCTGGCCTATGCCGAAACCAACGCGCTGCTTATTTCCGCCACGCCCACTGATTATCTGGAAGTGGAAAAAGCAATCGAGAAACTCGATGTGCTTCCCATGCAGGTGTTGATAGAAGCGTCTATCGTGGAGGTCACCCTCGGGGATAACCTGGAGTACGGATTGCAGTGGTTCTTCACCGGCTCCGTAGGTGATTACAGTGAAATCGGTGGTCTGAACATACCCGCCAGCGGCGACGTTTCGGACGGCCTCGAAGGCGTTCTGGACGATCCCGTAAATTTCACCTACGCCTTGTTTGACGCTGCTGGTACTCGCGCTCTACTTAACGCCGTCGCTGGCGATTCACGCCTGGATGTGCTTTCAGCGCCCTCTCTTATGGTGCTGGACAACCACACCGCCGTCATCCGGGTGGGTGACCAGGTCCCGATCCGCACCACCGAGACCACGAATACCAGTAGCGCGTTCGTCGACCCGGATGGCAGGATTGGTAGTAATATTACCAGCCAGATTCAGTACCGGGATACCGGTGTTACCCTTGAGGTGACCCCACGGGTCAACGCGGGTGGCATGGTGATGCTGGATATCACCCAGCGCGTGGATGATGTCGACGAAACACAGACTTCGAACATCGACTCTCCCACCATTCTGCAACGTGAAATTACTACCAGTGTCGCGGTACAGAGCCGCGAGACCATCGTCCTCGGCGGCCTTATTCGCGAGGGTAAGGAGGAGGAAGAAAGCGGCATCCCGCTGCTGAAGGATATTCCTGGACTCGGCGCCCTGTTTCGAACCACCCGGATTTCCGAGGCCAAAACCGAATTGGTGGTGATGATTACCCCGAGTGCGGTCGCCAACCAGTCCGACGCCCGCCGAGTGACAGACGAATACAAGGCCAAGTTGAAAGGGGTCGATCTCTCGGGCCTCAAATAACAGTAATAAACTTAACCATAATCACTCTACCCGCCGATTCGGCCCGGCGGTGTGTCTGCACGAGAATAACCGTGCAAAAAACAATAGATTAATTGTCTATATGAATAGCACCCTATGAATCAAAAAGTTATCAAAACGCATTAACTGTACAAAATCTGAACCCGCTACAGTGGATTGTTCGCACTTATAAAAAGCAGATTAACCGTTCACTTTCCAATAGATAGCTTGGGTTTCTAACAAGCAGCTTTAATCCAATGGCTGAGTTCCGGTGGTCGATGCCACCCTGCTGCTACAAGTGAAAATGCTTTCTTGCCCCTCGCAATATATGAGCTATACCTAAGAAGCTTGCTTCGAAAGGGCACGTTTTGATTACTTCGGATGATACTAGCCGAATGTATGAATAAACACGCAAAGCCTCGGAACTTAGATACCCCAGTCAGCCAGGCTACCGAAAAGCGAGATACAGGTCCTCTGTATCGGACGCGGTAGCTACGCCATCCAGATCCGCCCGTTTCCAGAGAGACAAACAACAAGTTCCGTTGAGAGTTTGTTAATGGATAGATCAGGCGGGTACGCGCCTTTCAGTAAACGATGTGGTGAAAAATCCGGCCTTTCGCGGGCTGGGTTGTTTCGTTACGTCTTAGCCAAGGGAAAAGTGGATTTTCTCGGGGAGTGGTCATGAAAAGTGTTAAGGGATTCATTAGAAAGCATGTTCTGCTGTCGCTGACGGCGTTTGGGCTGGTGCTGTCAGGCGCCCTGGTTTGGGCGCTGCACCCGGATGAGGTCGAGCTGTTCGAGTTGTCCGAGCAATGGGCAACCGAGAACACCCTGAATGGGCCATGTGAAGATAAAACCGACCAACAGGGTCAGGACTATTTCTTTACTCAGCAGGAGGCACCTTGCGACTCGACCAATGCCGTCATCAATGACTCCGGCGCTCCTGGTGACCCACTTGACCCAGACAATGATGATTGGGAAACGATCTACGCAGACCTTGGGCTCAACACTCCCGCCGGGATCGTCATACCGGGTGCCCCGGTACCTCCAGCAACGCCAGGCGATTATCTGGTGGCGACCGGCATCATCGTGGACCATATCAACCCCGATGGCACTGACGATTCCATGTTCACCACCGGGGGTTCCAAGGACGTGAACGACATCTCCCAGTGGATGCACACGATCACCAAGCCGACCCCCGACAAGGACAACATCCTGCATGCCTTTGCCGCTTTGTATCGTCAGGATGATAATTCAATAACTCCAGAATTGCCGCCGGCTTGTGACGACCCTGAGGCAGACACAACTGGTATCGACTGCATAAACCCAAAAAACAACTTTGAGGATATTTATATCTATTTCGGTATGGACCGTCTGGCCAATAACGGCGCGGCCGACCTGGGCTTCTGGCTCTTCAAGGCACCCATCAACCAGGCCAGTGACGGCACCTTTGTCGATGACCTCGGCAATCCCGCGACCCAAACCATCGGGAATATCCTGATCCTGTCCGAGTTCAACCAGGGCGGCGCCATCGCCGACCTGAAAGTGTACGAATGGGTTGGCGCCGGCGGCTCAGACGGCCCGCTGAATCTCCTTGAGGAGGGGGCGGACTGCGACTTCGTGGACTTCGCAATCCCGGGCACGTCTCCGACGCGAGACGGGGTAGCCGGTCCGCCTATTTATCCCGGCCAGGATGTGTGCGGCAACGTTAACACGGTGGCGGAAGTCGCGCCCTGGAAATTCCATCCCAAGTTCGACGACACGTGCAACGATAATCCGGCTGAGGAGTACGATGCCACCGATTGTACCTTCCCGCCCAGCAGCTTCTACGAGGGCGGTGCCAACCTGACTGCGCTGGGGCTGACCGGGTGTTTCTCCAACTTCCTCGCGGAAACCCGCTCCTCCCCGTCCCTGGATGCACAATTGAAGGATTTCGTGCTGGGTGAGTTTGATACTTGTTCAATAATGGCCAGCAAGTCGGTCGATTCCGAACTGTCGAAAATTGGTGACGCTGTGACCTACACGGTCAGCGTCGAGAATACCGGCATTTCGCCGCTGTATCTCGAGAGCATTGATGACAGCATCGCAGGCGACCTGCTGAGTGGCGGCACGCCGAATACCGGCGTATCGAATGTGGTAGCCAATCCCGTGGGATGCAATGCCCTCGCCGCCCAACTCGACCCGATGGATACCTGCGAGGTTACTTACGACTACACGGTGCAAGCGGGCGATCCCGATCCCGTCGATAATACCGTGACCTTCACCTACCGCGAAGGGAACGACGGTGGCACTTTGGAAGGACAGGCTTTCTCTTCCACCAGCAATGAAACGCTGAACCTGTTCGCTCCGGACATCAGTGCCACCAAGGTGGCTGATACCGAAATCTCCAAGGTCGGTGACACCATCGGCTATACCATTACCATCACCAACGACAGCTCCAGCGATACGCCGGACCTGGTCTTCGATACGATCAGTGACAGCATCGCCGGTAACCTGTTGACCGGGTCCACCAATACGGGCGTAAGCAACCTGGTGGACAACTGTGGCGCCTCACTGAGCAGTGCGACCGGCAGCTGTACGATCACCTACGACTACACGGTGCAACCGGGTGACGCTGACCCGCTGGTCAATACGGTGGATATCGATACCCACCCGACCGGCTTCAGCAACGACGTGGACACCAGCGCCAACGAGTCGGTCAATCTGTTCGATCCGGACATCAGTGCCACCAAGGTGGCGGATGCCGAGATCTCCAAGGTTGGCGACACCATTGGCTACACCATTACCATCACCAACGACAGCTCCAGCGATACGCCGGACCTGGTCTTCGACCAGATCAGCGACAGCATCGCCGGTAACCTGTTGACCGGGTCCACCAATACGGGCGTAAGCAACCTGGTGGACAACTGTGGCTCCTCACTGAGCAATGCGACGGGCAGCTGCACCATTACCTACGACTACACTGTGCAGGTGGGTGATGCCGAGCCGCTGGATAACCTGGTCAGCATCGAGTCCTATCCGACCGGCTTCAGCAATGACGTCGATACCAGCGCGAGCGATTCTGCAACCGTTCTGCATCCTGACTATACGCTCGATAAGAGCTGCCAGTCAGAGCCTGCGGACCTGGGCACCAGCATCAGCTTCTACGTGACCCTGGAGAACCATGGTGATGTTGCGCTCGATATCGAGCTGACTGATCCGGACCTGGTCGGCAGCCCGCTGAGCTTCAGCCTTGGCGTCGCCACCGGAGCGGATGATCCTGTCTGTACAGAAGTTTCACTGGATAATGGCGACCCCTCTGACGGTTGTCACAGGATCGAGGGTTCAATCCTCGCAGACACCGTCGGGACACAGTTCCTCAGCACGGCTACCGGTCTCGGCACCATCAGTGCTGTAGAGGGCCTGCCAAACGAACTGGAGCGTACCGATGACGCCACCTGCGATGTCACCGATATCGGCGCCACCCGCACCCTGGGCTTCTGGAAGTCCCATATCAGCGATGGCGAGCTCTTCGTCGAGCCTGACTGGGTAGAAAGTGTTCAGTACGGTTACACCTGCCACGTCCTTGAGGACCATATCCTGGGTGACTTGACCTTTGAGTGGACCGAGAACGATGGCTCGCCCTATCTGGATCTGGGCTGGAAACAGGTTCGCAGCTGTGAGGATCTGTTCAGCATCTTCTGGGCGCATCCCAGCAGGGAGTCGGATGGCGGCAAGCGGAACAAGTCCTGCTCCGCGCAAATCGGCTCCTCCGATATCCTGGCAGCCGCGCTACTCAATGTGGCGCTGGACAACGGCGCGTCTATCGACTCGCAGCTGATCCAGGACCTGATCGATGCGCTGGAGTCGGGTAATTTCCGCGACATCAAGGATGCGGCGGGTCCGGTCAATAATTACAACGAGTCAGGAGACTCCCAGGCCATCATTGACCTCGATGGAACGATGATTCCCCACGCCGATCCCAACGGCGGTAAGGAGTTCGCTTCACCCTTCGAGTTCGGTGACTGCGACTGAGGTAACAGCAACGACTCAAGGCCGGTCCATGACCGGCCTTTTTTTTTTGCCGTTGTGGCTCAAGCGCTATAGTTAACTCTGGAACAAATTAACGACAGATCAGCGTGACATTGCGGAGATCGAGCATCTCGCTGTCAACACAGAGCGATGTATTATTGAGTGCCTTCAGGGAAATTCCCGCGGTCCCTGACGCGTCCAGCACCACCTTGTGCTCCAGGCGCGGGATGTCTGCCACCAGATCCAGTTCACGAGGGACATCAAATAGTGACGTGGAAAAAGTCACCCTCGAAAATCGCTTCGAGCGTGAAGCGATAGCCAGGGCGCCACTAAGGGTGCAGTCGCTCTCATACTTTGTGCACCATCGCTTATCCGACGGGTCCAGCGAATCAATTTCCATCCGCATCACTGGCTGGGATTCAAAGGCGCCGATATCAGTGAGCCCCGCCGCAAACCGGGGGTCGCCCTCTCCACGTTGGTCCCATCTCAAGAGGCTGCCATACTGATCTATTGCCAGGGAATTGTCCCCCCAGTTTATCGCGGGATGTAAGCCAGTAATCGGCACCGTCTTCGTTGGGCCATTGTAGTAGCTAAGGTCCCCCAGAGCGGGAGTGTCCTGGATATATGGAATGCCACAACCAAAGTTAGAGCCAATGATGTTTTTATTTCGTGGATTATTTACTTCCGATGAAGAATAACAATCTTGCTCAGCGATATTATCTACCAACAGGCTGTTGCTGATGGCTGCGCTGGCCCGATTGTATACAGCGCCTCCATGCCTGGAGGTATTTAATGTCAACGTGGAATTGGTTACCACAGCATGTCCACTGGCATTATATAGCCCGCCACCTTTGCCGTTCGCCGCGTTATCAATAAGGGTGCTGTTAATAATGTAAAGCAGAGCACCGTTGTAAACTGCCCCGCCGTTGCGTAAGGCCGTATTGTTAATCAGTGTTGAGCCCGTTATCGCAAGCCTGCCCTGATTTTTTATTCCTCCACCGGAGGTCGCTTTTCCCGCCTCAATCGTCAAACTGTCTATTTCTACAGTCACGCCCCGCTTTATGTGCAAGACGCGAAATTGATTCTGGCCATGCAGGGTTACACCACTCGCCTTCCACAACATACCCTCTATGTAACCGCTGATACGCAGGTTATCGGTAACTGTCGGCAGTGAACTTTCCAGATATATTGTTTGCGGTTCCTCGTATAAACCATCATCGCTATCGAACACGATCTCGTCGGCTCCGGGTGATGCATTGGCGCTTGCAATGGCTTCGCGCAGGGAACCCGGCCCCGAGTCTGCCAGTGATGTGATCTTGTAAGTATTCTGAATCTCGCCCAATTTCCAGTCGGGCAGAGACTGTGGATCAATCCCCCCTGTAAAAAGGCCTCCCATGCCCTGGCAGCCGGACAACAGTGTAGCGATTGATAGGGCTAGCGCAGTTGTGGGTATTGGACGGGATGTCATTTGGAAAACTCCTTCAAGGACGAGATCTCGATAGCGATAGCTAACAACCTCAATTCAGAAAGTTTGGTGCCAATGCCCCGAGCAAACCGCCGTTTGGCCTCGGGCTCCATATGACAAATTTACAATCGCTGCGCACAAAAAATGATCAGAAAAGTCCAGAAATAGGTTTACCAGACATTTCAGAATAAGTTAAAAGAAACCTGAAAGACTGCAAGGGTAATTTTGAAAAAGGCAAACCTTTCGAAAGAAAGGGACGCAAAGTCACCGGCCTAAGGGATCTGACCTAGGGTAGCGGGACCGCCGGAAGCGATCATAACCCCTGCTGCGTGCTTCCTTTGGTCTCGCTATTCCGATGTTCCTGCCGGACATAACGAGAATAGTAGGAGTGGAAGTCATGACAGCAGAAAAGAAACTCAGGCGCATTTTGCTGAGTTGGCTCGGCAGTACTTTGCCCGCCGCGCTCGCCCTGATGATATTCACCGCAACCTTGGTCTCTATTGCCCAGGCCAGACCGCAGGATATCGTTTCCTGGAAGGAAGGGCAGATTCTCGTCAAGCCCCGCGCCAATGTATCGCAAAAAAAATTCAAGCAAATCCTCAAGCGCAAAGGCGGTAAGTCCCTGGGGAAGCTACGCAAGCTCAATATCCACGTGGTGGAAGTACCCGTTAACGCAGAGAGCGCGGTCGCCAGGGCCCTGTCGAAAAACCGCAACATCGCCTTCGCAGAAAAAGACCGTCTTGTGCAGATGGCCGAGGTCATTCCAGACGATCCCCGCTTTGCCGACGCCTGGCACCTGTCCACGGTGCAGGCGCCCGCCGCCTGGGATGTCGCCAAAGCAAACGGTGTCACCATAGCCGTGCTCGACAGCGGCGTCGACAGTTTACACCCGGACCTGGGCATAAAACTCCTGCCAGGCTGGAATTCAGTCAGCGGTAATACCAATACAGAGGACATCGCGGGGCACGGGACCATGGTGGCGGGTACCGCCGCCGCCGCAACCAATAACGGACGCGGAGTGGCAGGCATTGCCTGGCACGCCAGCATTTTGCCGGTACGCGTCTCCAATTCAGGTACCGGCGCCGCCTATACCAGCGACATCGCCAATGGCCTCACCTGGGCCGCGGACAACGGCGCCGATGTCGCCAACATCAGCTACCAGGTCTCGACCAGTTCAACGGTCATCAGCGCGGCAAAATATATGCGCGGCAAGGGTGGCCTGGTCGTGGTAGCGGGGGGCAATAATGGCCGGGACACGGGATTGAATGACAACCCGGCGCTGATCGTGGCGTCGGCGACAAGCCCGGAGGATGTGCTGGCCGATTTTTCCAACTATGGCGACAATATCGACGTGGCTGCCCCCGGGGTGGATATCCTGACAACAACCCTTGGCGGCGGCTACGACTTCGTTGCCGGTACATCTTTTGCCAGCCCCGCCACCGCCGGGGTGGTGGCGCTCATCATGGGGATCAACCCCTCCCTGAGTCCCGACGAGGTGGAATCGATCCTGGAACAGTCCGCCGATGACCTGGTCGCCGGTGTCGACTGGCACCCCTACTACGGTCACGGTCGCATCAATGCGGCCGCTGCAGTGCAGATGACGCTGGATATCGGTGGTGTTCCGGCTGACTACGAAGCGCCATCTCTCAGCATTCACTCTCCTTTCAATAACAACACCGTCAGCAGGGTGGTCCCGGTGGATATCACCGCTCAGGACAACGTGGGCGTCACTGAAGTGGCACTGTATGCCAATGGCCAACTTATCGGTGTTGACTATTCCGCGCCCTACCAGGTCGACTGGGATACCACCCATGTATCCGACGGCCCTGCTATCCTCACGGCTCGCGCCTATGACGCGGCCGGAAACGAAGGATATTCGAATGAAGTCACCGTGCTGGTTGAGAATGCCCCGGTTGATAGTTTAGATTCCGTGCCACCGACGGTGAACATCATCAACCCGAAAAATGGCGATACCGTCAGCCGTACAGTGACGATCGACGTCAAGGCCTACGACGACGTCGAACTCAGCCGTGTCGAGTTGTATATCGACGGGCAGCTTATGGCGTCAAGTGTAAATGGTGCACTGACTTATGATTGGAATACCCGCAAATTAGGAAACGGAATCCATGTCATTGAGGCCGTCGCTTCAGACGCAGCAGGCAACATCGCCAAATTGCCGGTAGAGTTAACGGTTGGAAAGAATGCGACCAATGATTCCGGTTCAAAAGGTAACGGAAAGGGCAAGAAGTGATTGTGGCGAGTTCCGAACACTGCGGGTCTGTGAACGCTCAGGGCTCACCAGCACTCGGCCTCCGGTCGCCTTGCCACCTCAACCACTATGCGGGGGGGAGAGTTGCAGTTTGCCAAACCCGGCGACCGCGTGCAACTGACTGAAAACAAAGACATATTTCTCTGGCTGGAAATGTGGTCGCACACCACATTCGACTCCGCTATCCAGCACGCAATTACCAACCTCTTTCTTGAAATAACTATAGGGAATGTATTTTTATAAAGAATTATTCTATTCGAATAACTTGATTAAAGAATGATCAAGTCTAAACTTCATAACCAGAAGTTATTGCCTCACTTGGCGCGGTAATTTCAAGGGCACACATGCCGGGACCAGACGTGCGGGGCACACGCGGCATCGGGGTAACCAGCTGCGCGGAAGAACTGGACGAGGGTGATTTCGACGGTGACGGCGTGCTGGAGGAAATCCTCTGCTCCTCCGAGAACGTGATCAAGGTGCGCGAGGGCCGCAAGGCGCCCAAGTACAGCGACTACACGGCAGAGCTGCTCACCATCTGCCTCGACACCTACGACGACCTCAACTTCGACGGCAGCTGCGACGTCCGCGTACCGCTGTTCGACTCGTCTCTGGAAGACTACTTCTGGTAATGGAACACCCAGGGCCGGGCACACGCCCAGCTGGTGTTCGTACCCATCCCCTGAAAGCGGGGTTACGCCTTCGGCGCCATCTTACAGGGCGCCGGCTTTGGCTTTCCCGGGGAATGGTCTGCTGATCACCGCGGCTGCGGCAGAAATTCACTAACAAAACCAGCAGCAGCGCTTTACACTACTGTCCCATGCGCTTGCGATCTCTCCTGGTCTTTATTCCTGCATTGCTGTCAGCCTGCTCGTCTACCGACACCCGGGAGCCGACGGCGCGGCAGATACGCGAGGGCGCCTGCCCCGCCTCCATCACCTCGCTGGACCCGGGCAGTACCGAGGCGCGTTCCCGCTATGGTCGGGACATTTCCGGCGCTGAGCTGGCCGCCGCGCAGGCGCGGGAAATCCGCAACTGCGAAAGCCTGGTCGCGGTGGGCAATGTCGCTGCCCTGGGCACACTCGCCTCCTATTACAACGGTACCGGCCAGCAGGCCGCGCTGGTAAGCACCCTGGAAAAGTACGCCGATGCGGGCAGCAACCCGGCCAAGCTCCGCGACGCCGGTTCCTACCTCTACAGCGCCTACGCCACCGACCAGTCCGGTGTGCCCCGCAATGCGGACAAGGCCTTCAAATACCTGGGGCTGGCGGTCAACAACGGCAACGCTGCGCTGCAGCTGACCTACGCCCGGGAACTGCACCGCCGCGGCCTGCACAGTGATGCCCTGCGCTACTACCGCAGCATTGCCGGGGCCGAAGGCCGCAGCCGGGAAGACCACTGCCAGGCCACGCTCAGCCTCTCCCAGCTCTATTTTGGTGGCAGCCCGGACCACGAGAACTGGAACCTGGGTTACTACTACTGGCAGGAGGGCCTGGCGCTGGCAAAGACCCCCCAGTGGGGCTCCTGCAGCGAAGACAACTTCACCAGCCCCACCTACTCCGAGGAGAGCAGGCGAAAGCAATTCGTAGACCAGCGGCTGGTATTGATGAGCCCCGCCCAGAAGCAGGTGGTTGACGAGGCCAGGCGCGACCCTGCAAAGGGCCGCGACTTCGTGGCTGCCCTGAATTTCCAAAAGCCCCGTGGCGCCCCTGTCGCCACCTCTGCACCTACCGGGCGGCCCGCTGTCTATCTACCCGGGTGGCCGGCCTGGGCACCCGTGAGCGCCCAGATTTGCAGTCAACTGAAGTACTCCGGGGTCGATCGACCCTGGAGTGAAGTGTTTGAGGCCAATGCCCAGGCCATCTGGACGGTTGACTCGCGCAACGGCAAAAACCAGTCACAGGGGTCCGCCGTCGCGGTTTCTCCCACTGAGCTCATCACCAACTGCCACTTGATAGAAAACCCCCGGCAAATTGCCGTGCGCCGGGTAGGCTGGAACCTCCCGGCCCGGCTCAAGGCCTCCGACCGCCAGGGCGATCGCTGCATTCTGGAAGTGGGCAACAGCCTGCCGGCCTATGTGCGCCGGGGGCGCAGTCACGCTGCAGTAAAGATCGGCGAAGATGTCGCGGCCATTGGCAATCCCAAGGGGCTGGAAACCTCGCTGTCCCGCGGCATTGTCGGCCAGAAGCGTACCCGCAGTGGACTCAGGCTGATCCAGACCGATGCGGCGATATCCTCCGGGTCATCCGGGGGCGGGCTGTTCGATCGGGCGGGCTATCTGGTGGGGGTGACCACGTTCACCATCGCCGAGGGGCAGAGCCTGAACTTTGCGATTGCGATTGATGAGTTTTGTCAGTGAGACAAAGGGCGCCTAGTGGCGCCCTCTGGATTCCCGCTTTCGCGGGAATGACGGCGTGGGGGCCGGGAATGACGGCGTGGGGCCCGGGAATGACGGCGTGGGGCCCGGGAATGACGGCGTGGGGCCCGGGAATGACGGCGTGGGGCCCGGGAATGACGGCATGGGGCCCGGGAATGACGGCGTGGGGCCCGGGAATGACGGCATGGGGGCCGGGAATGACGGCATGGGGGCCGGGAATGACGGCATGGGGGCCGGGATGGTGGACCTGGCCTACTGGGCCACGTCCATCACCAGTTCGACCCGGCGATTCTGGGCACGGCCCTCGGCGGTGTCGTTGCTGGCGATGGGGTAATCCTCACCGCGGCCGATAGCCACCAGTTGCTCTTCCGGAATACCGTGATCGTTGATCAGCATATCCCGCACCGCGTTGGCCCGGCGCTCTGACAACCACTGGTTATAGGCGTTTTCACCGCTTGAATCGGTGTGTCCTTCCACCGTGGCGCGCACCCCGGCATTTTCCCGCAGTACCTCGGCCGCCCTGGCGATTTCAGCGTCATAGGCGGATGAGATGACCGAGGAATTGAACTCGAACTGCACGTCCACTTCCAGCGAAACCATATCGCCACCGACCGCACGGTAGCGATCACTGCCCGCAGCCAGGCCCGCCAGCGCAGCGGCGGAAGCGGCAGCGGCAGCGGGATCGGCAGTGGCATTCAGGCGGGCAAACAACGCATCACGATCCACGGCAGCCGGCACGGGATGGCCCTGCGGGCACAGCGCCTGGGCATTTTCATCGTCGCTGTCACGGCTGAAGTCCAGATCCAGTTCAGCGATTTTGTCGGCGTTGAGGCCGTCCATCTCCAGCGATGCCAGCAGCAGTCCCATATTGGACAGGGTCTTGGCCTGGGCAACGCCAAGGTCAGTCACCGCGCTGGCGTGGGCCCGCTGGGTGTCGAAGTATTCATTCTGGGAGTCCAACAGGTCCAGCAGGGTACGCTGGCCAATGTCGAACTGGTCGCGATAGGCGCGGCGGGTTTTGTCCTGGGAAATCAGGTTACGCTGCAACACCTCGACCTGGCGCTCCAGTGCTTCCACATTGTTAAACGCAATGGTCACTTCCTGGCGCACGTTCAAACAGGCCTGCTTGCGCTCTTCAATGGCAGCGTTGTACAGGTTGTAGTACTCCCGCTTGCGGGCGCTGTCGGAACCACCGCGGAACAGGTTGTAGGAAACCACCACCTCGATGGCTTCCTCGTCAAAGCGCCCGTCAATACCGTCGGTATCGTGCTCCACCTCGTTGCGGTAGCGCAGGTCAAGACGCGGCATCATCGGCGCGTTGGTGGCGTTCAGGGACTCCTGCGCGGACCGCAGATTTTCAATAGCTGAATTGATCACCGGGCTGCGCTGGAAGGCCAGTTCCAACGCTCTTTCCCGTAACTCAGGAATTTGGCCCGTTGGCAGGGTGGGCAGGGCCAGGTCATCTCCCGGCATGCTGTTAACAATCCGGTGGAAACGGGTCATGACGTCATGCAGATTGGTAATCTCGGTGACCAGGTTGGACTCGGCCAGGGCAATACGGGCCGAAGCCTGCTCGAGATCAACCCCCTGGCTGACACCGCCGCCGGTTCGCTCGGCGATTTTGTCATAGACGTTCTTGTGGACGATGTAGTTTTCTTCGGCGAACTTCACCAGGTTCTGGTATTTCACGGTGTCCAGGTAGGCCTGGGCGGCCTCCAGAGCCACTTCCTCAGAGGCACGCTTGAAGTCATAGTAGCGAGACAACTTGGCGAAACCCAGGCTGGCGACCCGGTCACGGGTGGCAAAGCCATCAAACAACATCTGGGTGATGCTGAAGCGGGTGGCATCGCGAGAGTAGTCGCCGAGGTCGATGAGCGGGGTATCCCGCTCTTCACGGCCCCACTCGGAGTAAAGGTCGACGCTGGGCAGGTAACCGCCACGGGCACCGCGCTCTGCCTCCCGGGTGGCCTCAAAGTTATACCAGTCGGCATTGACCCGGGGGCTGGTCAGTACGCCCTGGGTCACCGCCGTTTTAAAATCCGTAACCGTATCCATGCCCACCGGCACCTGGCTCTGGCCAAACACCGACGCGGCTGCCGCCCCGATTGCGACCGCAACTGCGGTCAACTTGAATTGTTTTCGTTTCATGACGCTAATCCCTAATGGCAATTGTCCCGATCCGCCTCCGCTGGGCCAAAGGCGGCTCTCACGCTCCTTGTGGTGGATTTTCCACAGCGTTAACTATAAGCGAACCTGTGCCTGATCCACGTTTTCTTATAGAAAACTATGAACCGGGTCACACTTCCAGTCAGGTATATGCCCCATTTGGTATAAATCCGCCCCCAGCTAGTAACAAAGTAGTCTAATATTGCCATTCGTCCAGCTGGTTGTCGCAGGCTGCGGAGAAATACCAAAAAGCAAATGAGAATGTTTAACCGCTGGGGGCAGGGACACATTTTTTTCAGGCAGATCTGCGCCGCGGCTGCCGCGTTCCTCTTTTTCGCCACCCTGGTCTGGGGCCAGCTGGACCTCGACCGGATGCGCGCCCTGGCCCTGCAGCGCTATGGCCAGGACACCGCCAGCCTGGTGGACGAATGGTATGCCACCATCGAAACCATGCGCAGTCAGCCGGACGAACTCAAACTGGACACCGCCAACAAGTTTTTCAACCAGCGGATTCGCTGGGTACAGGACCCGGAGGCCTGGGGCCAGAAGGACTACTGGGCGACCCCGCTGGAGACCATGGGCAAAGGCATGGGTGACTGTGAAGACTTCGCGATTGCCAAGTACGCCATGCTGGTGCTGGCCGGCATGGACATCAACAAGCTGCGTATCACCTACGTCAAAGCGCAGATAGGTGGACCCGACAGCACGATTCACGCGGCGCATATGGTGCTGGCCTACTATCCCGAGCCCTCCGCCGTACCCGACATTCTCGACAACCTGATTACCGATATTTATCCCGCCAGCAAGCGCACAGACCTCACCCCGGTGTACGGCTTTAACAGCCGCGGACTCTGGGTGGGCGGCGCGGCCACCCCGGCCACCAACAATCCCGGTGCTAAACTCTCCCGCTGGAGAGACGTGCTGCAGCGGGCCGCAAACGAAGGTCTGGGGTAAACGCCATGAGCAACGGAGCCTGATATGTCACTACACAAGAAACTCTGGTTAGCCATCATCGGACTGCTGCTGATCGTATTCAGCGGCAGCTTCCTGGTGACCACGCTCTCTGCCAAGTCTTATCTGCAGCAGCAGATATCGATGAAAAATGCCGACAATGCCGCCGCGCTGGCCCTGTCGCTGACGCAACAGGGCGCCGACGAGGTGCTGTTGGAGCTGACCCTGTCAGCCCAGTTCGACACCGGCTTTTACGAATTGATCGAGCTGCGCGCGCCGGACGGCAAACTGATGATACTGCGCCAGGACAACCAGCCCGCCACCGGCGCCCCCGGATGGTTTATGTCCCTGTTTCCCATCAACGCGGAAGACGGCGTCGCCAATGTGCAGGAAGGCTGGCAGCAGGTCGGCACCCTGACCCTGCGCAGTCATTCCAAATTCGCCTACGAACGGCTGTGGCAAAGTACCCAGCTGCTGCTGCTCATCTTCCTGGCGGCGATGATTGTTTCCGGTTTTGTCGGGGGCCAGGTCCTCAAACGCATCCTCAAGCCACTGGATGACGTGGTAGAGCAGGCCCAGGCCATTGGCAATCGCCGGTTTATCACCATTCCCGAGCCCAGCACCCTGGAGTTCAGGCAGGTGGTGAGCGCCATGAATGAGATGTCCGGGCGCATCAAGCAGGTACTCAGTTCCGAGGCCAAACGCCTGCAAAAATGGCAGCGCGACGCCCATGTGGACAAGGTCACGGGGCTCAATAATCGCGAACCCTTTATGAAATCCATCGAGGCGGCGCTGGAGAGTGATGATGTCAACGCCACTGGCAGCCTCAGTCTTGTTCGCCTTGCCGGCCTGGCACAGATGAACCAGCTCTATGGCCGCGCCAATATGGATGCGGTGCTGCACGAAATCGGCAAGGAACTGAACCGTATCGTCATGCAGCACAGCCGCTGGGCGGCCTCTCGTCTCAACGGCTCGGATTTTGCCATTCTCGCCCCCAGGGCCATGGATCCCAGGGAAGCGGCGGAGCAAATGCAGGGCAGTATCCGCGCGGTACTGGAAAACCACAGCATGGACAAGGGCGTACTGCTGCCGGCGGCAACCACGATCTACAAGCACGGTGACACCATCGGCTCGATCATGACCCGCCTTGACGGCGCCCTGCTCTCCAACGAGCGGGAGGGCGAATCCGCCATCAGTATCGCCTACGACGGCGATATCCAGATGCAGCCGGTGCGCCAGCAAATGGACCATTGGCGCGGTGTGCTGGTGGAATCGTTCCGCAAACACAATTTTACGCTGGACTACTTCCCCGTGATCGGACTGAACCAGGAGCTGGTGCACTATGAGGCCCCTGCCCGGCTGAACTGGCAGGGCGACAAGCTCTCCGCCGGCCAGTTCCTGCCCTGGGTAAACCGGCTGCAGATGTCCCTGGAACTGGACAAGGAAGTGGTCGACCTGGCGCTGCGGGCGATAGAGACCACCGGCTACCCCACAGCGGTCAACCTGTCGGTAGCCTCGGTGGTGGAACCCGGTTATCTCAGCTGGATTGGCGAACGGCTCACCAGCAAGAAAGAGGCGGCCAAGAACCTGTGGCTGGAAGTACCGGAGGCCATGGCCTTCCGCCATCTGGAGAATTTCAAGCACCTGTGCAAACGGGTGACGGCCAGCGGCTGCAAGATTGGTATCGAACACGTTGGGCACCAGCTGTCGGACCTGGGTAATATCAGCGATATCGGCGTGGACTTCCTCAAAATCGATGCCAGTTTTGTCCGCGATATCGACAACAACGTGGCCAACCAGACCTTACTGCGCACCCTGTGCACAGTGGGCCACTCCATCGGGGTGAAGGTTTACGCCGAGGGTGTGCGTACCAACGAAGAATGGGCCACTCTGCAGGAGCTGGGTGCGGATGGTGCGACGGGGCCTGGTATTTCTTTACCCGAATGATCAGGCAGGTCTTTGTAGAATCCCTAGTCGTCACTATAAGCAACTTATCGTCATCCCCGCACACCCCAGGGTGCCTTCTCTTGCGCTTACAGCGCAATTCACCTTGAAGGCGGGATTCAGGGAATTTCGAAGGCCCCCTCAATCATCCCCAATCAAATCCAGATTCCCCGTGCTGCCCACACAGCGCCACGCCCCCCCGGCCAGAAATGGCTTATCTAAAAAGTAGCCTCTACCGCCCAACTCTGTCACCGTATTTCGGATAGCGTAAAACGGTCCTCCTCTCCACTGTAGGCAGACGTACTGAGCACAGGGCCGCAATTGCGATAACATGGTATCCGTGCTACCGTGATAACTTCATTTAAAAACTCCGCTACCGAAGATATTTTTAACGGACGCAAAACCAATGCTGCCAGGCGGACATTGCCTCGGGCGCTTTGGTCACTGGCAGTAAGAAAACTGGACCAGCTGGACTCAGCAGAATCACTGGACGACTTACGCGTTCCACCGGGCAACCGATTGAAGCCACTCAAGGGCCGGAGAGCAGGACAACACAGCATCAGAATCAACAGCCAGTACCGGCTGTGTTTTCGCTGGACAGAAACAGGCCCGCAAGAAGTCGAAATTACCGATTACCACCGGGGGTGAATTATGGTGCGAATACCGACTGATAGAAATCCAACCCATCCTGGGGAAATGCTGACCGAGGAATTTCTCGAGCCGTTGAATATCACCCAGCGACAACTGGCCAACGCCATTCACGTACCCTACCAACGAATCAATGAGTTGGTTAATCAAAAACGTGGTATTACGCCGAGCACCGCGCTTCGCTTGTCGCGCTTTCTAGGCACGTCTTCCGAATATTGGATGAATCTACAGGCTCGCTGGGACCTTTATCGTGCGGCAAAGACCGAGGCCAGTGAGCTGGAATCGATACAGGAATATCAAAAGTTGCGACAATCTGCCTGAGTACATTTTAGCCATATTATCCAGGGCTCAGGCTGGGCATCCCAGATTTGAACTTAGTCATCCCCAATCAAATCCAGCTTCCCTGTCATCTCACTACGCAACTTCTGCCTGCGCATAATCTTCTCCTGGGCAGAGTCGGGTAGTTCGGTAAACAGAATCACACCCTTGTCGATCAGCAGCTCCACCACGTCTTCCAGCACCCGGACAAAGTCCTGGTCGGTGGCATCCAGTGAGTTGGCTGCCTGCTGACTGGCGAGAAAATCGGCCAGTTCGGGGGAGTCGCCCGCAACCTGCTCCGTAAATCCGTCGCCGGAGACCGCGCTCATGGCGATCACCCTACCCTGTTCATCCCGTTTTATATAAGGCATTCCCTACCTCCAAAAAAAATCCCCGCCAGCTTGCGATGGCAGGGATTGATCATATCGTGTTTAAAGGCCTCAGTCGGTAGTTAACTGGCCGCTATCCAGCATGTTCTGGATAACAGTGGACAGTTCGTCCGTTCCTACCAGGTCCACACCCTCAAGGGTGATGGTCTGGTCGACCAGGTTGGCATCACTGGCATTACCCTTGAATGCACCGCTTGAACTCACCTCGATGACTGTATTGGCACCGTCGAAGGTCACATTCAGGTAGCTGGTAAGATCAGCCCCTTCCGCGTCCTCGCCGACCAACAGGTCACGCAGGTCAAGAGAATCACTGCCGGACTCACCGAAGCCCGAGATGGTGACATCTGTACCGTCACCGCCGTGTTCGGCCAGGGTGAATTCGAAGACGTCATCATCTCCAGTGGCAATTAACGTATCACCCTGTGAGGTATCGACAGGTGCTTCTTTCCCACCTGATCCAGAGTTGCTCGTGGTAAACAGTTGCGTCGTCGTGCTCGCAATGGCCCCTTCTTGAACCTGCTGATCGATGGTCACGTCGATATCCGCGGTGACAACGTCGCCGTCGCCATCGGTCAATGACACATTGAAAGTGATCGTCTCGTCCACCGGTGCATACAGATCGACCGAGGAGATGGAGGTGATCTTGAGCGCAGAGGGGGCTTCGGTAGGTTCAAGAATAATGGTGTCGAAAGGCCCTGCCACCGATGCGATATCCAGATTGAGGCCATCGGCCTGGGTGCCAGACACGCCCTCAAGCGGATCACCGACCAGATTGCTTCCAAGGTAAAAGTACACGGTGAAGGTGGCGCCCTGGGGTGCCTTCAGGCCGAAGTTGAGCGAATCCGGGTCTCCGGCAGTTGGGTCGAAGGCATCTGTATCGTCTCCCGGCGTATACTCAAACCGCAGCATCTCGCCGACCTTGAAGTCGTTGCCGTCTCCGGAAAGGCCAGCTGTGCTTGGGTTTACCTCTGTGTTGTCGATTGAGAAGCCCAAGTCCAATGGTGCGTCTACAAACCAGTCGCCGAAAGTAAGTCCCGTCGTGGGACTACCTGCATCGGGGGCACCAGAGAGTTCCTGGGTCTCGTTTTCCCCAGCCGTGGGCGCGAGCAGCTCGAAGCTATACGTCCCGTCCGGGTTTACCGTCAGCGAGAATATGTCCTCACCACCCGCTTGGCCGAACAGTGTATTACCTTCCTGCGAGTAGGTGAAATCCGGTCCCAGATCAGGCCCCGTAATACTGATGCCACCGAGTCCATCAGCACCGGCGGAGAACAGTGCATTGACATCAGAATCAGACAACAAAGGATCACCTTGTTGCGGCGGATCCAACGGATTGTAGGTGACAGTCAGCTCATTGAAGATGCCGGAAACAGGCGTATCGTCGTCAACCATCACCGTGAAGCTGGTGTTCGCCGAACTGCCGTCGTTGTCCTCAACCACCACGTTCACCGTGAACGGGATGGTATCCGTCTCAACATCGTCTGCCGCATCCACCGCGTGATGCAGCAACGGCTGCAACAGCGCCAGCGTGTACGTCGCA
>NZ_SMSE01000001.1:735723-1609757 GCF_004354085.1 Seongchinamella unica
CGAACTGCCGTCGTTGTCCTCAACCACCACGTTCACCGTGAACGGGATGGTATCCGTCTCAACATCGTCTGCCGCATCCACCGCGTGATGCAGCAACGGCTGCAACAGCGCCAGCGTGTACGTCGCACCGGTATTGGTCACGTTGCTCAGCGTAATGGTGAACACCTGGTCATTGGCATTCGTCGGATCACCGCCCGACTTGTAACCCACCAGCTGCCCACCCGCGCCGTTCGCCACAAAGGTGGTCACCACCTCGGTGCCATCCAGCGTGCTCAGGCCCGTCGCACCAGTGGACAGCGTCACACTGTCAACCGGGGTGTCAGCAATGTCGTAGGTGATCGCACCCACCAGTGACTGGGGATCATCCCCCGGACCAGCCGGGTTACCACCCGCTCCGCTGATGTCGTCCTCGTCAGCCACCAGGTTCGTATCCGCACTGGCCGTAAAGCCGCGGTCCGTCAGCGACACCTTGAAGGTCGCTGTATCCTGGTCGCCATCCGCATCCGTAATAATGTAGGTGAACGTCTCTTCCAGGGTCTGGCCATCCGCAACGTTGGCATTCGAGGTGTACACCAGGTTGCCGCCACCATCGATGGTCACCGTACCGCCCAGGCTGCCAACGCCACTGTTGGCGATAGTGACACTGCCGGCACCGTCTGCACCGTAGCCCTCACCCACACTGCTCAACAACTCAGCAACCGTACCGATCGTCACATTGGTCGCAGACTCAAGCAGCCCGGTACCTCCGGCCAGCAGGCCGTCATCAATCGCCACCGGCGTATCGTCGTCAACCATCACCGTGAAGCTGGTGTTCGCCGTACTGCCGTCGTTGTCCTCAACCACCACGTTCACCGTGAACGGGATGGTATCCGTCTCAACATCGTCTGCCGCATCCACCGCGTGATGCAGCAACGGCTGCAACAGCGCCAGCGTGTACGTCGCACCGGTATTGGTCACGTTGCTCAGCGTAATGGTGAACACCTGGTCATTGGCATTCGTCGGATCACCGCCCGACTTGTAACCCACCAGCTGCCCACCCGCGCCGTTCGCCACAAAGGTGGTCACCACCTCGGTGCCATCCAGCGTGCTCAGGCCCGTCGCACCAGTGGACAGCGTCACACTGTCAACCGGGGTGTCAGCAATGTCGTAGGTGATCGCACCCACCAGTGACTGGGGATCATCCCCCGGACCAGCCGGGTTACCACCCGCTCCGCTGATGTCGTCCTCGTCAGCCACCAGGTTCGTATCCGCACTGGCCGTAAAGCCGCGATCGGTCAGGTCAACCGTAAACGTCGCTGTCGTCTGGTCCCCGTCACCATCAGTGATGGTGTAAACAAAGGTCTCTGTGTCGGTATCACCATCGGCCACGTTGTGCGCCGAGGTGTACTCCAGATTATTACCGTTGATCACCACCGTGCCGCCCAGGCTGCCCTGGGCGATCGTAATGCTGTTGCTCGCAGCAGCACCGTCCGCACCGTAGGAATCATCGCCCAGCAGGTCATTCAGGGTGCCGATCACCGCACCGCTGGCGTCCTCGCTCAGCGTCGCCAGCAGGCCATCGTTGGTCGCAACTGGACCATCATCACTAAAGTTAAAGGCAAAGACCCCTTCCTCGCTGGCACCGTTGGACAGGTCACCGGTCAATGCGACGGTTTCGCTATCGTTGTCGCCTTCGGAATCGAATACGGTCTGGGTCAATTGGATCGCGTAAAATACTGAGCCTCCCTCCTCACCATCACCTTCGCCGGTGAGCGAAACAATCTCGTCGTGATTGTCCGGCGCGTCCGGGTGCTCGATTGAACCGGCATCGGTCTGCGTTAAGGTTACCAAACCACTGTCCAGGTCAACTTCAATGGTGAAGTACACGGCACCACCGGCGCGACCTTCGATCACACCGGCATTGTTGTGCAGCATAATCTGTTCGCCAGCGCCTGGGCCGGAGGCGGCAAATACACCGGACTCGACACCCACGCTACCGTCTGCGGGCAGGTCGGCGCCACCACTGGACAGGGTCAGGGCGTACCCGACGCTGCCGGCGCCATCTGCGCCGAATACCACGTCGTCATCAACCGTGGCGGTGGAGCCATTGGTGTCGTTCCTGAAGAAAGCGCTGAAATCAGCGCTGGACTGCCGATCGGCATCGGTATCTTCAGGATTGTCCTGCTGTCCGCTGGTTTCATCCACAATGAGTGTCGGGATGTCGCCCTCAAAGGCCTCGCTGTTGGCAATGGCCTCTCCCAGTGCGCTCAGCTGTGAATCGGGTACGTCATCGACAATCGATACGGTCTGGATCGCCGAGGCGGTATCGCCCTGCACATCACCGACCACAATCTGGACCCCAATCACCACGGTGTCCAGAGCAGCCACGTCGGCCGGTTCGCCACTGGTAGTTACTATATTTTCCAGCGTACCGGTCAGCGTAGCCGTATAGTTGACGGTGTATTCGCCGGAGGCATTTGGGCCAGACAACCCCGTGAAGGAAATTTCGATCGGCCCGATATTGACCACGGCACCGGTGAGTGCACCGCCATCGGCGATGGTGACCGGCGAACCGACAACCAACTCTCCCGCCACAATCGCACCCGGCTGGATGGTGATGAAGTCCAGGCCATCTTGCGCGGTCAGGGTGAACGAACCGTCTCTGGACAGGTTGTCGTTCTTGTCAGACGGCGACAGTGTGGAGCGTCCTGTCGGCAGGAATTGCTCGTCCCCCTCTGCTGAACCTCCCTGCACAGCGACTTCGCCAGGGGGAGGCGGCGGATCGTCGTTGTCGATGATGGTCACCTCACCCTGGGAATCAGCAATCACCGCATTACTGGCATTGCTCAGGTTGATGAACATATTCTCGGTGGGTTCCTCCGCCGCATCGTCCAGGGTAACCACAGTGACGTTCAGCGCAGTCTGGCCGGGCTGGAATGTCAGCGTCCCGGAGGTGCCCAGGTAATCGCCGTCGACTACCAGCGCGGTACCGTCGGCGCTGACAAAGTCCACGGTTACGGCCTCTTCCACCGCACGGGAGAGGGAGACGGTTACCGAGGCGGTTTCGCCTTCGACAACAATGTCGTCACCGATTGAAATCGTGGGCTCCTGATAAACATCAATAATTTCCACGATGCCATCGCCGTCACCGATCACAGCATTGACCGCGTTGTTCAGCGTTACATTGAAAAACTCGGTGGGTTCGCGCAGGTTGTCTTCGTTGGTGACGAACGTCACCACCACCGAAGTGGAGCCTGCCGGGATAGTCACCATGCCTGACTTTGCGTCGTAGTCGCCGCCCAGAACGCTGGCCACGGCAGTGCCATCCGAAGTGATAAAGTCAACCTGGACGTCCTCGCTCCAGGTCTTGTCGAGGGAAATGGTGACCTCTGCCGTGTTGCCTTCGACAACGACATCGTCGCCGATATTGATCACCGGCAGTACGGGCGGCGGGGGCGCCGGTTCGGCAAGCACCGTGATGGTAACGACCGCTGTGTCACCCTGGGTGCCATTCGGGTTAATTGCGGTGTAGGTAAAGGTGTCAACGCCGCTGAAACCTTCGTTGGGGGTATAGGTCACGGTATCGTCATCATTCAGTACCGCCACGCCGTTCTCCGGCTGGGTAATGGAGACAACGTCCTCACCTTCAACAAAAATATCGTTGGTTTCGATCTGGACAGTAACCGGCACACCTTCGTCGGTGGTGGCAGAGTCGTCGATGGCGTCCACTGGCACAAAGTTGTCATCAAGGATGGCTTCTTCTTCGGCGGCCTGGGTGCCGACAATACCGCTGAACTCGTCGGTCTCTTCCACAATCCGGCCCAGGCGGATAAAGCTGTGGCCATCCCCGCCAGGTCCGCTGGCGGTACCGGGGCCGGCGGCGGTCGCGTCCAGCACGTTGCTCAGGTCTTCGCCGCTTTCCAACGCGGCCAGCACCTGCTCAACCGTCTCGTCCTGTACGGCGCTCTCGTCGGCGCCGGGGGCAGTGTCGGCCACCAGGTCGGGGGTCAGGGTCACTTCGGGCATATCGGCAACCACCAGCGGGCTGCCATCAGACAGGGAAAGCTCTACCGTCGCCCCATCCGGGGTGACAATCGTCTCGCCTTCCATCAGGACATCACCAGGGCGAATTTCGCGTAATTCGCCGTCCGCATTCCTTGCATAAGCTTTGCCGGTCACTGCTACTACAGTCGCAATCGCTACAGGTTCCATCTTTTTCTCCTTGGCGGGCCGTCAGGCCACAGTCAAATCTGACACTTGTTGGACTTTGGATCACCGATACTACGCCCCCTTCCGGGGATGCACATTGTACTTTTGGACAGGTAGGCGGACGGGTGTTCGGGATTGTGATGGGGGTCACATTTGGGAGGGTCAGGAATAGAGCGAGGGCAATTATTCGCCTTTCCCACGTCTCCCGTCATACCTGCGATTTACTCCGTCATACCCGCCTTTATGGCGACATCTCCGCGATTTGCGCCGTCATTCCCGCGAAAGCGGGAATCCAGTGGTTGTTGTGGTAGAACGCCGAAGTAAGTGCCGCGAACGACATGTTGATTGATTATGCACGGGACAGTAATCGCCAGTGTATGGCTACCTGGATTCCCGCTTTCGCGGGAATGACGGGGGAGCGCGGGAATGACGGGGGAGCGCGGGAATGACGGGGGAGCGCGGGAATGACGGGGGAGCCGCGGGAATGACGGGGGAGCCGCGGGAATGACGGGGGACTCGCGAAAACAGCAGATAGATCCCGGCATGCGCCGGGATGACGACAGTGTGGCAAAAAAAAAGGGCAATATGTGGTGAAGGACTGAGGGAAGATCGCTCAGTTGACGGTGCTGTAGGTGGGGATATTGTTCATTGCCAGGGCCAGCTGCACCCGGTCGCGGACGCCCAGCTTTTCGAAAATGGCGGACAGGTGGGCCTTCACCGTGCGCTCGGTGATATCCAGGGCCGCAGCGATTTCACGATTGCTGGCGCCGTGGGCCACTTGCTCGGCCACCATCAGCTCCCGGGAGGTCAATTCGTTCAACTCGGGCTCTACCGGCGCCTCGGTGGGGACCACCCGGGTGGAAAGCGCAATAAAGCGCTGCATCAGTTCGGGGGGCATCCAGAAGCCACCGTGTTCGACCACCAGGGCGATTTCTCGCAATTGCTCCGGTGCGGCCTTGACGTGGCAATAACCCACCGCACCCTGGTTGAGTAGCTGGAAGGCCTCGGATTCTCCGGGGGTCGCCGCCATGACGACCACGGGCCAGCCAAAGGCCGCTGCCGCCTGCACCTCGGCTGAGCGTTCGGCCGGTGGCAGGGAGGCAATATCCAGCCAGACAATGCCCCGCGGCCCGGAGGTCGCCTCACCAATCTCGGCAACCGCCACAGCGGCACGGGCGCCGGGGAACGCCTGTTTCCAGCGCTCCCGCAACCTGCCGGCCGGGGTGATAAACAAGTGCTCCATCAGCGTTCCGTCATCGCGTATTGCTTGGCTCGCAACACCGGCTTCATCAGGTAGGCGAGAATGGTCTTCTTGCCGGTGAGGATATCCACTTCCACCGTCATGCCGGGAATAATCGGCTTGTCCTCGGCGAGGCCGGACTCATAGGTGCGCACCAGTACCTCGTAGAATGGATTGCCCTCTTCATCCATGACGGTATCCGCCCCTATGTGTTCAACCACGCCGTCCAGGCCGCCGTACACCACGAAGTCGTAGGCGGTAAATTTCACCAGTGCTTTCTGCCCCGGTACCAGGAAGGCAATGTCCTTGGGCCTGATGCGCACCTCCAGCAGCAAGGTATCGTCCGCCGGCACCACCTCGATAATTTCCTTGCCCGCCAGCACCACTCCGCCGATGGTATGGTAGTAAAGCTGCTTGACGGTCCCGTTGACGGGAGAGCGCACCGCAGTCTGCTTGACCCGGTCGGAAAGCCCCAGGCCCGCCTCGCGCAGCGCATTCATGCGGGTAATGGTATCCGCCATTTCCTCGCGGACCTCGTTGACGAACTCGAGCTCAACCGTGGCGACCTTGCGCTGGGCTTCCTTGATGGCCGATTCAATGCGGCTGATTTGCGCCGCAGCCTGCTTGCGCTCACCACTGAGCTGGTTCACTTCCCGCTCCAGGCGCAATATCTCCACTTCAGAAACGGCGCCCGATGCCACCATGGGCCTCGTCAAATACAATTCCTGCTCTGTCAGCTCCAATGATCGCGCGGCCTGCCGCTCCCGCGCGGTGACCTCGATCAGCTCCTGGCGACGCTGCAGCAACTGTTCTTCAGCGATCTGTTGCTGCAGGGCCAGTTCCGCCTGGCTGGACTCGAACAGCGCCAGCTCCTGACTGACAATGCCCGGTACCGCCTCAACCAGGGAGGGTTCCGGATTGAACTCGGCCTTGTCGATAACCGCCTGCAGGCGGGCGAGCTTTACCGCCAGGGCCTGGAACTCCGCCCGGTTTTCCCTGAAGGAGGACTGGGAACGGGTCTGGTCCAGCTTTACCAGTAACTGGCCCTGCTTAACCTCGTCACCTTCGCGCACCAGTATCTCGGTGACCACGCCGCCATCCTGGGACTGGATCACCTGCACCTGGCGTGAGGGAATCACCTTGCCCTGGCCGCGGGTGACTTCATCGATCTCCGCCAGTGCCGCCCAGATCACCAGGCCGATGACTATCGCCGCCACCATATACAGCAATGCCCGGGCGCGCAGCGGCTGCTGCTCCACAAACGCCCGGTGCACGTCCTGCTGCCAGTCGTAGGGCGCGGTATTGACGTCCTTCATCCAGGGCGAGAACAAGCGGTCGATCAGGCGGCGACCGGGGCCACGCTTCACCGGGGCCTCATCGGGCATCGCGTCGGGTTTCTGTTGTTCGCTCATTGGGCTTTACCTATCTTGCCCTGCTGCAGAGCCTGGATCACGCTGTCACGCGGGCCGTCGGCCACCAGCCTGCCATTGTCGATAACGATGATCCGGTCCACCATTTCCAGCAGCGAGTTGCGGTGGGTGACCACCAGCCAGGTGCGGCCCTTGACGAACTCCTGCAGCTGTTTTTTCACCGCGATCTCGGTGGAATGGTCCATGGAGCCGGTGGGTTCGTCCATCAACAGGATGGGCGGCTCGTTAATCACCCCCCGGGCCAGGGCCACCGACTTGCGCTGGCCACCGGAAAGAGACTCTCCCCGCTCGCCCACCATCATGTCAAAGCCCTGCGGGTGGCGGTTGACGAAATCCGCCAGGTTGGCGATCTCCACCGCCCGCACCAGCGCAGCGTCCGATACCTGTGGATCGGACAGGGTCAGGTTATCCCGCAGACTGCCATAGAACAGGGTGACATCCTGGGGCACATAACCCACCCGGGAGCGCAGCTCGGTGGGGTCCAGCTGGCGCAGGTCGATGCCGTCGATCATGATCGCCCCGTCGGTGGGCTGGTAAAGTCCCATGGCCAGCTTTTCCAGGGTTGACTTGCCGGACCCGACCCGGCCCAGTATCGCCACATGCTCACCCGGCCTGATCTTGAAGGAGACCCCGCTGAGGGATTCCATCTCCGCCCCGGGATAGGCGAAGGACACATTCTTGAATTCAATGTCGCCGTTGAACATTTCCCGCGACAGGAACTGGGCGCCATCGGGACGTTCCACCGGCTTTGCCATCACTTCATCCAGCGACTTCAGCGCGATCTCGGCGTTGTGATACTGGGTAATCAGGCCCGCCAGCTGGCCAAAGGGCGCCATGATGCGACCGGACAGCATCGTACAGGCGATCAGCCCACCCATGCTCAACTCGCCGGCGGTAATCAGGTAGACACCGGTGACAATGACAAACATGGTCACCATTTGCTGCGACCACTGGGTGACATTGATCGCGGAACTGGACAGCAGCCGCAGCTGCACCCCCACATGGGCGAGGAAGGCGGTGGTGTCCTCCCAGCGGCGCTGCATGCGGGATTCCGCCCCCATGGCCTTGATCGTTTCCAGCCCGACCAGCGACTCGATCAGGGTGGAGTTGCGCATGGCGCCGGCGCGGTAGGTGGTTTCGGCCAGTTCTTTCAGCTTGCCCTGCACCGACAGCGCAAAGCCGAGCACCACCAGCAGGCCTATCCCCAGCGGAATCAGGATCGGCCAGGCGATCCAGGCGATGACCGCGATGAAGATCAGGGCGAAAGGAATGTCGATAATGGTGGTCACCGAGGCGGAGGTGATGAAATCCCGCACCGTTTCAAAGGAACGCAGGTTGACCGCGTAGGACCCCACCGACTGGGGCCGGTGTTCCAGCCGAATGCCCAGCACCCGCTCCATAATCAGCGCGGAAAGCTTGATATCCACCCGGCGGCTGGCGAGGTCCAGGAAATAACCGCGCATGCTGCGCAGGCTGATATCCGCGATGAGTACGATAATCACCCCCGCCGCCAGCATCCACAGGGTCTCTACCGCGTAGTTGGGCACTACCCGGTCGTAGACGTTCATGGTGAACAGCGGCAACGCCAGGGCAAACACGTTGATGAAAAATGCCGCCAGCAGCACATCCCGGTAGATGGGCATGTTGGCGCGCATGGCGTCCCAGAACCAGTGGCCGCGATCGGAGGTGCCGGTACGGGGGGCGCGCTGGTCGAAGCGGAAGCGCGGGCGGCAAACAATGACGGTGTCAATGGCGCGGGCGAGCAACTCCTCTGCCGGCACCTCGACCACCGCCTCGTTGAGCTGCGGGTAGACCACCCGGGCGGTCTCGCCCTCGTTGTCCCAGCCCATCAGCAGGCAGGCGCGCTCATCTTCCAGCAGCAGCACCGCGGGCAGCAGCGCCGGTTCGATCTCGCGGGGATTGCGGTACACGATCCGGCTGGTCAGGCCCACGCGGCTCGCGGCCCGCTCAAACAGGGACGGTGTCAGTTGGCCGCTGTCCACGGGCAGGCCGCCCATCACCGCCTCTGCCGTGGAGGCATTGCCGTGATAGCGGCACAGTGCCAGCAGGCACTGCAGCAGAGGATCTTCGGTGCGGGTCATCCCTTGGTTCCACTCCAATGACGTCGTCAGCGTGCCCTACCGCTCATCCTGCGGTTTCAGGCAACATTTACTAAGCTGCTGAATACAAACAATTATTTGGCCAGAGAGCATAAGGCAGAAGCCGTCCATTTACTACGCGGGGAGTGCGGCCCAGGTCACAATTCTGGACATATATGCTGTTTTTACCCGGTTTGGCACAAGCCCCTTCACGGTACAGGTAAAAATACCGGCATTTCTTCTCATATTGACCCAGATCAAGCCCCCACCGGCTTTAGCCAAAATGAGGTATGTGGGCCAGTTATCCTGTCTCCATAGTGACTGCCATCAACGACAGTTACCACGAGGAAGACGCCATGAACGCCCCGCAAATCACCCAGGCCGAACAGCTCTACCAGACCGCTCGCGACCTGGTGCCCACCCTGCGCGAGCGCAGCGCAGAAACGGCCGCCCTCGGCCACCTGCCCCAGGCCACCGTGGACGCCATGCAGCAGGCCGGCTTTTTCCGGATCATGCAGCCGGCACGCTACGGCGGCTTCGAGATGGACCCGGAGGTGTTCTTCCGGGTGCAGATGATTCTCGCGGAAGGCTGCATGTCGACTGCCTGGGTGCTGGGCGTGGTCGCCATCCACAACTGGCAGCTGGCCCTGTTCGATGACCAGGCGCAGCAGGAGGTCTGGGGGGAGGATGACTCCACCCTGATTTCCTCCTCCTATATGCCGGTGGGCAAGGTCACCCCTGTGGCGGGCGGTTACCGACTGTCGGGGCACTGGGGATTTTCTTCCGGCTCCAAACACTGTGACTGGGCCTTCCTCGGCGCCATGGTTCCGCCGGCCAAACCGGGGGACGCCCCCGACTACCGCACTTTCCTCGTTCCCCGGAGCGACTACCAGATCGTCGAGAACTGGAATGTGTCCGGCCTGGAGGGCACCGGCAGCCACGACATTACCGTGGAAGACGCCTTTGTGCCCGAGCATCGCACCCACCGTTCTATCCACGGTTTCGAGTGCAACAGCCCGGGCAATGCGGTCAACGATCACTACATCTTCCGGCTGCCCTTCGGGCAGATTTTCGTCCGCGCTGTGTCCTCCTCCAGCATCGGCTGCCTGAAGGGGGTGATCGACAGCTACGTGCAGGTCAACAGGGACCGGGTTGGTCTCAACGACGGCAACAAGATTGCCACCGACCCGGATGCGCAAATGGCCCTGGCCGAATGCATTGCCGCGGTGGACGAGTGCCAGACCATCATGTTCCGCAATTTCGACAAGATGGTCGATGCCGCCCGCTCGGGCAGCCCACTGGCCATCGAGGAGCGCATCAAGATGCGTTTTGACGCCGCGCTGGTGTCTCGCAAATGCACCGAGGCGATCAACCTGATGTTTAACGCCTGCGGCGCCCAGGGCATTTTCCGTGACCACCCCCTCAACCGCGCCTGGCTGGATATTAACGCCGGCCGCCAGCACGTGGCCAACAACCCCTTCAAGTTCGGCCGCAATGTGGGCGGGGTGATGATGGGCGCCGAAAATACCGACTTTTTCCTCTAGGGAGATCCCGCAATGACTGCAGCACAACAAGCGACGACAGAGAAACCCGAACCCTACGTGATCAGGACTGACGAGCGTGAGGAGCGCTATGCTCGCGGCTGGTATGTTATCGGCCACGCCAACAGCGTCGGCCATACCCCGCGGGCGCTGAACGTTTTCGGCACCAGGCTGGTGGCCTACCGGGGCAAGGAGGACGGTGAGGTGCACATCCTCGACGCCTACTGCCCGCATATGGGGGGGGACCTGTGCGGTGGCGAGGTCAGGGACAACTCGGTGTTGTGCCCTTTCCACCTGTGGAGCTGGGGCGCCGACGGTGTCTGTGACGACATCCCCTACGCCAGGAAAATTCCCGACAAGGCGGTGATCAAGTCCTGGCCGGTGCTGGAGAAAAACGGACTGGTGTTCGTCTGGCAGGACCCGGAGGGTAATCCCCCGATTGCGGAACAGGAGCCCGCCACCCTGGACGACTGGTATGCCGAAGACTGGACCGACTGGGAGATGGAGGCCATCCCCATCCAGTCGCTGGGCCGGGAACTGGTGGACAACATGGCGGACATGGCCCACTTCGGCCCCATCCACTATTCCTCGGTCAAATCGTTCAGGAACACCATGGAAGGCCACAAGTTCGTCCAGTACATGGTCGGCGGGCACGAAATCCTGACCGAGGGAGACGAGGGACTGATCACCTCCGTGGCCACCTATGAGGGGCCGGCCTACATGACCACGACCATGACCGGGCTGATGGACGGTCACCCGATGAAGGTCCACCTGCTGGTCAGCCATATCCCCACCGACATGAGCGAATTCGTGATCAATTTCGGGGTGATGATGAGAAAGGATCCCGGCCTCTCCGAGACCCAGAACAAGGCCATGGTCGAGGAATACATGGAGAAGAATATCGAGTCCTTCCACCAGGACGTGGCGGTGTGGAACAACAAGTGCATCATCGACAACCCCTTGCTGTGCGATGGCGATGGCCCGATCAACCTGGTCCGCAAGTGGTACAGCCAGTTCATGACCAACGTGAACGACATCCAGCCGAACCAGGTCAAGGCGCGGGAGCACGTCACCATGGAGGGCCCGAGTGTGGCGGAAGCGCTGGCAAAAATGGGTTTTTGAGCGGATGGTGCCCCAAAATGTGAGCTGTTTCACATTCCGGGGCAAATGTGACTGCCATGGCAGCCTGTGTGGTCCAGACTATACTGACATCAGGGCCAGAACAGGAAACACCGAGGTTGCATCATGTCAGAACGAGCACAATTTGAAGTCAGGGATGTTGGCACCGGTTCGGGCAGCGCGGGCACAGACGGTCAGAAGAAGTACATGGGTGTGGAGCGCCGCCGCGGACATCGTCGAACCGGCCTCGATCGTCGCACCGATGTGCGCTTTGAGCCGGGTAAGGACGACCGTCGCAAAAACCACGGCCGCCGCCACGACGACGAGGACGGTTACCGCTTCCTCTCCTAGTCTAACTCGCCTGTTTGACCAGGTAGTGGCTGCTAAACAGAGTGGCGGACAACAACAGCACCGCCCCGGCCTGGTGAGCCGCCGCCAACCACACCGGCACATGCAGCAGCAGTGTGCCGATTCCCAACACCACCTGTAGCCACAACGCCGCCAGCAACAGGACCATGGCCAGTTTACCGCGACTGCCCAGGCCATTCCGCCAGCTCAGCCAGACGAACAGGTGCACCAGCACAAACAGCAGGTAGGCAAACATCCGGTGATTGAACTGCACCGTGGTGATGTCCTCAAACATCGCCAGCCAGGCCGGCTCCATGGCGTACAGCCCCGCGGGAATGAAACTGGTGCCCATCAACGGCCAGGTGCTGTAGGCAAAACCGGCGCGGGTTCCGGCCACCAGGCCACCGCTCAGGATCATCAGGTAGATCAAACCCACCAGCACCCGGGAGAAACCCGCCCTGGGGTGCTTACCCGGCTTGCCCGGGAACAGCAGATCAAAGGCCACCCACAACATGTAGGCGTAAATGGCCACGGCGAGCCCCAGGTGGGCGGTGAGCCGGTACTGGCTCACCCGCGGGTTATCCACAAGCCCGCTCTTGACCATGTACCAGCCGAGCAGACCCTGCAATCCGCCTAGCGCAAACAGGATCCACAGTTTCGGCATCATGCCGGCCCGCACCCTGCCCTTGACGGCGAAGAACACCATGGGCACAAAGAACAGGACACCGATCACCCGCCCCAGTACCCGGTGCAGGTATTCGTACATGAAAATGGACTTGAAGCCGTCCAGGTCCATGCCGCGGTTGACCTTGTGGTACTCGGGGTACTGCTTGTACTTGTCAAAGGTCTCCTGCCAGGCCTCCTCACCAATGGGCGGTATCACCCCCATGAGGGGCTTCCACTCCACCATGGACAGGCCGGAGCCGGTGAGCCGGGTTACCCCGCCGAGCGTGATCATGCCGAAGATGACCGCCGCGCACAGCAGCAGCCAGCCGGCAACCTGGCGGTCGTAGCGGGATTGTTGCTGCTGGTTGAGCATCAAAGCCGTTCAAACAGCGCCGCAATACCCTGGCCGCCGCCAATACACATGGTGGACACCGCGTAGCGACCGCCGGTACGCTCCAGCTCATACAGCGCCTTGATCGTAATCAGCGCGCCGGTGGCACCTATCGGATGCCCCAGGGAGATACCAGAACCATTGGGGTTCACTTTCGCCGGGGCCAGGCCCAGCTCTTTCACCACCGACAGCGCCTGCGCGGCAAAGGCCTCGTTGCACTCCCAGACATCCACGTCGTCCTGGGCCACGCCGGTTTTCTCCAGCAGCTGGCGGACGGCGGGAGCCGGACCGATACCCATGATTGAGGGGTCAACACCCGCCAGGGAGTAGCCCACCAGGCGGGCCATGGGCTTGAGGCCACGCGCCTCGGCGGCGCTTTTCTCCATCATCACCAGGGCAGCGGCGGCGTCGTTAATGCCCGAGGCGTTTGCCGCGGTCACGGTGCCGTCTTTCTTGAAGGCCGGACGCAGGCTCGCCATACTTTCGGCGGTGGCATCCATGCGTACGTGCTCGTCCTGGTCGAACACGGTGACGCCTTTACGGGTCTTGATCTCGATGGGCAGGATCTGCTCCTTGAAGTAGCCGCCCTCGATAGCGCGCTGGGCCCGGCGGTGGCTCTCGGCGGCCAACTCATCCTGTTCCTCACGGCTGACATCGTACTTCTCAGCCAGGTTCTCAGCAGTAATGCCCATGTGAGTATCCCCCATGGGGCAGGTCAGGGCGCCCATCATCGGATCCTCCATGGTGCCGTCACCCATGCGGGCGCCAAAGCGGGCCTGGGGCAACCAGTAAGGCACCCGGGTCATGGATTCTGCGCCACCGGCAACCACCGCATCACAGTCACCGAGCAACACCATCTGGGCGGCGGAAATCACGGCCTGCAAGCCGGAGCCGCACAGGCGGTTCACGGTCAGGGCGGGAGTCTCGATCGGCAGTCCACCCTTGAGCGCGGCCACCCGGCCCATGTACATATCGCGGCGATCGCTGTGGGTGACGGAGCCGATGACGCAATGGCCAATGTCCTCACCCTGCAGGCCCGAGCGCCTGACGGCCTCTGCAACCACCTGGCCGGCCAGCTCAGTGGGGGGAACATCTTTCAAACTGCCGCCAAAATCGGCGATTGCGGTACGAACACCGCTTAAAACTACTACTTCGCGATCACTCATCGGGATTCTCCGGGCTTTCGATCAAATCAATACAAATTTGCGGGCGCAACTTTACCAGAACGCCCGCGGGAAAACAGGTCTGTTCAGGCCTGTAACTCGGGCAGATCCCGGTACAGTTCCAGGGCCTCCGGGTTGGCCAGGGCATCGGTGTTTTTCACCGGACGGTTGTGGACCACGTTGCGCACCGCCAGCTCGACAATCTTGCCGCTGATGGTGCGGGGAATATCGCTCACCTGGACAATCACCGCAGGCACATGGCGCGGGGTGGTATTTTCGCGGATCGACTGGCGAATCCTGGCCCTGAGTTCGTCATCCAGAGTGATGCCTTCACGCAACACCACGAACAGGATCACGCGCACATCGTCCTGCCACTGCTGGCCGATAACAATGCTCTCCACCACCTCTTCCACCCGCTCGACCTGGCGGTAGATTTCCGCAGTGCCAATGCGCACGCCACCGGGATTGAGCACCGCGTCGGAACGCCCGTGGATAATGAAACCACCGTGTTCGGTTATTTCACCGTAGTCTCCGTGGGCCCAGATATTGGGATAGCTTTCGAAATAGGCGCCGCGGTATTTGCTGCCGTCGGGGTCGTTCCAGAAGCCGATCGGGGCACAGGGGAACGGCCTGGTACACACCAGCTCTCCCTTCTCCTGGTACACGGGCTGGCCCTCGTCATTCCAGATTTCCACTGCCATACCCAGCCCGGCAGCCTGGATTTCTCCCACATAGACCGGCAGGGTCGGCGCGCCGCAGACGAAGCAGGACAGGATATCGGTGCCGCCCGAGATGCTGGCCAGGCAGACATCCGTTTTGAAATCACGATACACGTACTCGAAACTCTCGTGGGACAAGGGCGAGCCGGTAGAGAGAATCGTCTTCACGCTGGCGAGATCATGGCTCTGCGCCGGCTTGTGCCCGGATTTCTCAAGGGCGGCGATGAACTTGGCGCTGGTGCCAAAAACGCTGATTTTCTCGCGGTCTATCGCATCGAGTAACAGCTTGCCGTCATCGGCAAAGGGAGACCCGTCGTAAAGCACCAGGGTGACCTCGCTCGCCAGTCCGGTGACCAGCCAGTTCCACATCATCCAGCCACAGGTAGTGAAATAAAACAGCACATCCTCTGGCGTCATGTCCACGTGCAGGCGGTGTTCCTTGAGGTGCTGCAGCAGCGTCCCTCCGGCACCATGAACAATGCACTTGGGCACCCCGGTGGTTCCCGAGGAGTACATGATGTACAGCGGATGATCGAACGGAAGGCGCTCAAACTCGACCTCCTCCGCGTCGGGGTCGAGGAAGTCAGGGAACAGGACAGCGTCGTCGATCGCGCTGATATCAGGAGATTGCGACAGCACCGGTACCACCACGACTTTTTCAATGCTGTCGATTTGCGCGCGGATGGCCGCCAACCGCTCCAGGGAATCGCAGGCCTTGCCGTTGTAATAATAACCATCAGCGGCAAACAGCACACGCGGCTCAATCTGGCCGAAGCGGTCCATCACGCCATTGATGCCGAAGTCAGGCGAACAGGACGACCAGACCGCCCCGATGCTGGAGGCGGCCAGCATCGCGATCACCGTCTCCTCGATATTGGGCATGAAACCGGCCACCCGGTCGCCCGGCTTCAGATCCAGCCTGCGCATGGTGGCGGCCAGCTGGGCCACCCGCCGATAGAGCTGCTGGTAGCTCAGCTCGGAACGCTCGCCATTTTCCAGCAATGAAACCAGCGCGGGTCGTTCATCGCGGCAGCGCAGCAGGTTCTCGGCAAAATTCAACCGGGTCCGGGGAAACCAGCGAGCTCCCGGGAACTTATCGCCATCCACCAGCTCCGGCTTAAGGTCCCCTTCGCCAATGACCTCGGCAAAATCCCAGATCGCCCGCCAGAACGCCTCCGGCTGGTCTATCGACCAACGGTGGAGATGCTCATAGGTCGATCCCACCTCGTGGCCACCGGCCTGCAGGTAGTGCCGGAACCGGGTGATCTGGGCCGCATCGATGCGTTGCTGGCTGGGGCGCCACAGGGGCTTGTTCATATCGTCTCCTCCTTCGCTGGTTGCGCAATATGCGTCATTGCCATATATTCATCAAATAGTATATTTCAATTAATTATTCGTTTTTGTATATGAATATTACCCTTCGCCAACTGCGGGCCTTCGCCACCCTCGCCCGCAGCCAGTCCTTCGCCGAGGCGTCGGAGCTGCTGCACCTGTCCCAGTCGGCGCTGAGTGTGGCCATCAAGAAAATGGAACAGGAGGTGGGTGGCAGCCTGTTTTCCCGCTCTACCCGCTCCCTGGAATTGAGCCCCGAGGGGCGTAACTTCCTGCCCACGGCCCGTCGGCTGCTGGCGGACTGGGATGAGGCCTTTGACGACCTGGGCCGCAGTTTCAGCCTGCAACAGGGCAAAATCAGCGTGGCGGTCATGCCCTCCTTTGCCATGAACCAGTTCCCGGAGGCGCTCGCCTCGTTCCAGCAGGAATACCCGGAACTGAACATCGGGGTGGAAGACGTGGTTATGGAGGATACGATCGAGGCGGTCCGCAGCGGCCATGTGGACCTGGGTATCACTTTCGAGCCGGAGCAGCTCGACGGGGTCGACTTCACTCCCCTGTTTGAGGATCACTGGATCGCCCTGGTCCACCCCGATTCTCCGCTGGCAGGTGAACCGCAGCTGAGCTGGCAACAACTGGTACAGCAGCCCTTTATCGCCATGAACCGGGGGTCCTGGTCCCGGGCGACCACAGAAGCGGCAATGGCCACGGCAGGCGTCAGTCCGGGCCAGCTGCTGGAGGCCCAGCAACTGGCGACCATCGGCCGCATGGTGTCGGTGGGACTGGGGGTGGCCGTGGTTCCCCAGCTGTGCCGCCAGCAAATGGAGGCGATGGCTATTGTGTGCAAGCCCCTCGATGGACCGGCCATTGCACGGCGGGTGGGAATATTCACCCGCAAGCGCCACGGCCTGTCACGGCCGGCCCATGCGCTTTTCCAGCACCTGCAGGATCATTTTGGCTCGGGGCTGTAGCGGCAGGCGCATCTGGCGTAGAATTCGCCTCCCTTTGAACCCACGCCCGCGATCTACCCATGCCATTGCTTAAACTCGACAAGGCCAGCCTTCACTACGGAACCCAGATCCTGCTGGACGAGGTGGAGCTGAGCATTACCCGCGGTGACAAGCTGGGCCTGCTGGGCCGCAACGGCGCCGGCAAGACCACCCTGTTGAAAATACTGGCGGGGGAGCAGGCCCTGGACAGCGGCGAGCGCTGGATACGCCCCGGCACCAAACTGGCGCGGCTGCAGCAAACCCTGCCCCAGGCCGATGAACTCTCGGTCTACGATGTGGTGGCCGGAGGCCTCGAGGAAGCGGGTGAGCTGTTGGCCCAGTATCATCACCTGATCCAGGCTGACGACATGGACGCCCTGGCCAGGGTGCAGCACAAGCTGGAAGCGGTGGACGGCTGGAACCTGCAACAAAAGGTCGAGACCACCCTCAGCCAGCTGCAACTGCCTGCCGACGCCAGCATGCAGGAACTATCCGGTGGCTGGCGACGGCGGGTGGCCCTGGCGCGCGCCCTGGTCAGCGAACCCGATATCCTGCTGTTGGACGAGCCCACCAATCACCTGGACATCCCCGCAATTGCCTGGCTGGAAGAGCAACTGCGCAATTATCGCGGCAGCCTGATCCTTATCACCCACGACCGACGCTTCCTGCAAAACGTGGTCAACTGCATTGCCGAACTGGACCGCGGCCACCTGAGCCTGTGGCGCGGTGATTACCGGGGCTTCCTGCGCCACCGCGAGCAGGAGTTGGCGGCAGAGGAAAGGGCCAATGAGCTCTTCGACAAAAAGCTGGCCCAGGAAGAAGTCTGGATTCGCCAGGGCATCAAGGCCCGTCGTACCCGCAATGAGGGCCGGGTCCGTGCGCTCAAGGCAATGCGCGATGCACGCAGCCAGCGGCGCGAACGCCAGGGCAAGGCTGATTTCAATGTGGAAGAGGCGTCCCGTTCAGGCAAGATCGTGGCCGAGCTGCAAGGTGTCAACCACGCCTTTGATGACAAGGTGATCCTGCGCAATTTCAGTACCATCATCCAGCGTGGCGATCGTATTGGCATTGTCGGTCCCAACGGCGCCGGCAAATCCACCCTGGTAAAAATACTGCTGGGCGAACTGACGCCCGATGCCGGCTCGGTCAAGCTGGGCAGCAAACTCGAGATCGCCTACTCGGACCAGCTCCGGGACCACCTGGACCCGGAAAAAAACCTGATCGACAACGTGTGCGGCGGCCAGGACTTTATTGAAATCAATGGCAAGCGCCGTCACGCCATCTCCTACCTCGGTGACTTCCTGTTCAGCCCCGAACGGGTGAGGACCCCGGTCAAGGCCCTCTCCGGCGGCGAGCAGAACCGCGCCATACTGGCCCGCCTGTTCAGTAAACCCGCTAACATGCTGGTGCTGGACGAACCCACCAACGACCTCGACATCGAGACCCTGGAACTGCTGGAAGAGATTCTGCTGAATTTCGAAGGCACCGTACTGCTGGTCTCCCACGACCGCGAGTTCATGGACAACGTGGTGACCAGCCTGCTGGTGCTCAAGGGCAATGGGGAGGTCGAGGAACAGGCGGGTGGCTACAGTGACTGGGAAGCCCGCGGCGGCCGACTGGAGGAAGCTGCGGCTGATGGGCCAAAGGCGGCGGCACTGCCGGCAGAAATGACGGAGACAGCCAGCAAGCCCACGGAGCGAAAACGCAAGCTGTCCTACAAGGAGCAGCGGGAACTCGACGCCCTGCCCGAGCGGATAGAGTCACTGGAATCACAGCAGGCGGCACTGGAGGAGAAAATGGCCGACCCGGAGTTTTACCAGCAGGAGCACACGGTGGTGCAAGAGGTGCTGGCGGAGGCCACCAGGATCGAGGAAGCGCTGGAACTGGCCCTGGAGCGGTGGACAGAGCTGGAGGGATAAGGCTAGCTGCAATAGTGGGCGACGAATCGCCTGAGTATTTCCCGGGAGTGAGGTGTGGAGCTTCTGCGGACCTCGCGCTTGAGGCTTTCGGCTTCCACCGGATCGAAGTAACCGTGATTTTTATAGGCATTGATGCGCAGGACAAACTCGTCGGCATCGGCTTCAGGATGGAATTGCGTGGCATAAATATTGTCTTTCACCCGGAACATCTGGACCGGACAGACGTCACCGGTCACTAGCAGGACGGCGCCCTCCGGCGTCGTATCACAGGCCTCCTTGTGACCCAGCAACGCGTCGATTCGCGGCGGCAAGCCGTGCAGCAGTTTGTCCTCCCTGCCGGCTGCCGTGATAGTCAGTGAAACGCAGCCGACGGGCTCGCCATACCGTTGGGAGATGGTTGCACCCAGGTGGTTTCCCAGCAGGCCGTTGCCCGAGCAGGCGCCGAGAAACGGAAAATCGCGCTCTACCACCTGTTGCAGGAGGCGGGTAAAACCGGCCTCTACCTTTTTCTGTTGTGGGGATTTGCCCTGTTCCGGCGTGCTGATGTCGAACGGGCTGCCGCCAACGATAATCGCGCTGTAGTCATCGAGATTCAGGAAAGCAGGGATACCGGTCTGTTCGATCCGCAGTCGGTGGGTGTGCGCAGCCTGCAACCCACCATACTTCAGGAAGCAGTCAAACTCGCTGTCGGCAATATCCCTTTCGGGACGCAGCTGGAGAATCAGTACGGGGCGGGGATGGGTCATGACACTATCTTGAGGGGAATGTGTCGACATTATAGTCTCGAGACTATTCAGGCATCACGATCTGCTGTGAATATCGAGCAAGCTGACAAGCAATCGGTGCGAGGCCCACTTACACCTCAACAGGGACACCCAGAGCGCAAGAGAGGATGCCCGGGGGCAGGCGAGGATCCAGGTGCAAATTACAATTTCGTCGCTAAAATTTGTTTGTTTATCCGGACAAGACGCTGGATCCCGGGACACCGGACCGCCGCCTGCGCGGGGATGACGGGTAGGGGCACGGGCCAATAGCTATCGCCTGAAGGCTGAGAACAACGAACAACGGACAGGCGGGTATCAGTTACAACACCTTGGCCACCGCGCTCGCCAGGTAATCAATATTGCGCGCATTCACCCCCGCCACGTTAATGCGAGACGAATTCAGCATGTAAACCGAGTGCTCTTCCCGCAGGCGGATCGCCTGCTCGGCGCTCAGTCCGAGGAAAGAAAACATTCCCTTCTCTTTTTCGATAAAGGCGAAGTCGCGGCCGCTGGCCGCTTCCAGTTTTTCCCGCAGGGACGTTCGCAGGCCGTTGATCCGGCCACACATGTCCACCAGTTCGCTGCGCCAGCTTTCTCCCAGGGCGGCATCTCCGAGGATACGCCCGGCGATGAGCGCACCGTGAGCCGGCGGCATGGAATACACCCTGCGGGCGGCAACCAGTGCCTGGCTTACCAGGGCTTCGGCGTTGTCCCGGGTCCTGCCGATAAAAATGGTGGCGCCGGTGCGCTCGCGGTACAGCCCCATGTTCTTGGAGCAGGAGGCGGCGACGATCATTTCCGGTAAACGCGCGGCGAGCAGGCGCAGGCCGGCAGCGTCCTGTTCCAGGCCGTCACCCAGGCCCTGGTAGGCGATATCCACAAAAGGCATGAACCCCTGGGCCTCGGCCATTTCGGCGATCACCTGCCACTGGGCCAGCGACAGGTCGGCGCCGCAGGGGTTGTGGCAACAACCGTGGAGCAGCACCACGTCACCCGACCGGGCCTGACGGAGATCTTCCACCATACCGTCAAAGTTGACCCCGTGACTGGCCGGCTCATAGTATCGGTAGGTTTCGAAGCTCAGGCCGACACTGCCCAGCAATGGCAGGTGCACAGGCCAGGTGGGATCGCTGACCCACACCCGCGCGCCCGGGGAGGCGGCGTGAATAATCTCGGCGCCAATGCGCAGGCCGCCACAGCCACCCGGAGCCTGGACACTGCTGACCCGGCCGTCCACCAGCGCCGGATGGTCGGCACTGAGCACCAGCTCCTGCATGCCCGTATTGAATCCGGCCACGCCCTCCGGCGGGAGGTAGGCCTTGCTGACTTCCTCGGCGGCCAGCGCGGCCTGTGCCTCGGTCACCGCCCTGAAGACCGGGCAAACGCCCTCTTCATTCATGTAAATGCCGAGCGTCAGGTCAACCTTGTCCGGGTTGTCATCGGCGCGGGCGGCGGCGGCAAGACCCAGAATGGGGTCTGCGGGCAGGCGCTCAAGTTGTTCCAGCATCATTTTGTCCTCTGTTTATAGTTCAGCCAGCAGTTGTTTCAGAAACTGCCAAAAAGGTTCGACGGTGTCGATTCGCAGGCGCTCGCTGGGTGAATGTGCGCCGCGGATGGTGGGACCGAAAGACAGTATGTCCACATCGGGCTTCTTGCTCTTGAGAATACCGCACTCCAGGCCCGCGTGGATGGCCTTGATGGCCGGTCGTTCGCCAAACATCCGCTGGTGCAGTTCACAACCTTGCTCCAGCAGGGGACTGCTGAAATCCGGCTGCCAGCCCGGGTAGCCCACGTCGACTTCAACCTCCAGGTCAAAGGCGCGGGCCAGCGCCAGCACCGAGTTCTGCAGGGGTAGCGACTGGTCCGGATTGAAAAAACGATAGCTGGACTCAATGAAAAGCTCGCCCTGCTGCAGGCGCACAACCGCCAGGTTAATACTCAGGTCCACCAGGTCCGCCGGCTGCTCGAGGCTGTAGGCCTGGGCACCGTGGGGAAAAAGTGAAATGAGATCAAGCAGGCGCAGGGAATCCACCGGGTCCAGGGCGGCGGCCAGTTGCGCCGGACAGAGCGCCAGCTCCACACCGTGGTCTGCTGGCGGCAGGTAGGCCAGCCACTGCTGGCGCACCTTGTCCAGGTGTTCGCGAATCCGCGCCTCGGAGCCCGGCTCACAGCAGAAGCTGACCGTGCCCTCCCGGGGGATCACATTGTGGGCGATACCCACCTCGATGCTGGCCAGGCGCAGGCCGGGCACCCCGCGCAGCGCCTCGGCAAGCAATTTGCCGGCGTTGGCCAGTTGCTCATGTATCTGCACGCCGGAGTGGCCGCCTGCCAGCCCGCGCAGGGTAAGCTGCCAACACTCGGCCGTGGCCGCAACCGCTTCCTGGGAAAAACTGCGGGCAAAATGCCAGCCGGCACCACCGGCGCAGCCGATGTAGAGTTCGTTCCAGTCCTCGGTGTCCAGGTTGAGCATCAGGGTGCCGCTGAGCAGGGATGGGTCAAAATTCAAGGCCCCGCCCAGGCCGGTTTCCTCATCCACGGTGAACAACAACTCCAGCGCGGGGTGACTGACCTCCGGGTCGGTCATTACTGCGATGGCGGCGGCACAACCGAGCCCGTTATCAGCGCCGAGAGTAGTGCGGTCAGCGCTCAACCAGCCATCCTCCACCTGCAGCGAAAGCGGATCGGTTTCAAAATCGTGCTCGCGGTCCGCGGTTTTCACGGTCACCATATCCAGGTGGTTCTGGATGATGACAGTGGGGCTGTCCTCCCTGCCGGGGCTCGCTGGTATATAAATCACCAGGTTGCCCGCCTCATCCAGCGCGTGCTGATGCCCTGCCTTTTCCGCCAGGTCGATCACGTACTGACGCACCGCAGCTTCCTGCCTGGAGGGGCGGGGTATCTGGGTGAAGCGGTAGAAGTGCTCCCACAGGTGGGCGGGTTGCCGGGGGTAGTTTGCGGGCATCATGGAGTTGCTGGTCCTGGTCTGCGAAGGCCGGGCATTATAGCCTCACAGGTCATTTTTCACACAATTTTGCGGCATTTTTTACGCCCAATCGCCTATCGGCCGTCCTAGACTGAAAGTGTGGAAGTCTGTTTACAGGCAAGAGAAAATGAAAAGGATGGATGAAGGCAAGGTAAGCCTGGTGGAGTTTCTCTCCAGCATCAAGTTTGCCCGCCACAGTTCACAGGACTCTGACGCAGCTACCGGCAACCGCTTCGCCCGCTTCGATCAGCGCGTACCGGTTCCCCGCCAGTTTGGCGCCGAGGATTCCTTCCTGGTTCGCAGCGCGAATTAAGCGGTAGAACCCGTTATTTGCGGGGACACCCCGATGCCGAGCTGCGCCCGCAGCAAGCCGATCAGCTATCTACCCTGACCAACGAGCCGATGCGCTGGCTCTGGCATATACGCCAGCGCCGGTCGGGGGAAACCAGGTGGTTGGCGATGACCGCAAACACCAGGGGATTGAACGGAAAGCCCACGTGGCTGGCCATTACCGCCATATTGGTCACGTAGCGAGGTTCTGCCTCGCAGCGCGCAATGCCTTTTCCGACTATACCGTCCGACTCGCTGTACAGCGTCAGGATCGGCACTCGCAGCTCACCGCCGCTATAGGTGTAGTCGACCCAGTGGCGCAGCGCTTCTTCCGACTCGGACTCAGGCGTACGCTGGTTTACGCGCGCCATCACGCTGTAAAGAGCCGTGCCCCGCGGGTCGCCAAAGGGCGTACCGAGGGTGACAACCTGGCGAATCCATTGCGGGTAGCGATGGGCCAGGGCAACCGCATACAGGCCGCCCAGGCTCCAGCCAATCAGGGTCAGTTTGCGACCCGTAGCAATAAACTCGTGCTCGATGCGCGCGGCGATTTTGTCTTCGACCCGCGCCCGGTGGGCCATGAATTCGTCCATGGTACTCGCCCTGGCTTCACTGGCATTGCGGCCCAGCCCCCAGGGAATTGCCCGGTAACCCCGGTCTTTGAGAAACTGGCGCAACATGCCCGTGGAACCATCGGCGCCCATAAAGCCGGGGATAGTCATCACCGTGTGGCCATCGCCATCCGGCAGGGTTTTGAATATTCCCTTGCACAGCGCGGAGGCCCCCGCTTCCAGGGCTACCCGCCCCAGTTCGCTGATGCTGTGACGCAGCCTGGGAGGACGGAGGTCGGCGACAAACCGGGTGGCGGCAGTGGTCATTGTGTTCACCTGCGGGCGCTATCGTTATATCCCCATTGTGAGGGCTATGGCGGCCCGGGAACAGGGGGGTGAGCACCGATTGGTTCAATAATTCATGCTAGAATCCCGCCCCTCCGGGTATCGAGTCTGACCAAATGAGCGAGAACAAGGACACCATCTACGCCGATCCATTGCGCGAGGCCGGGCTGTTCACATTTGATGAAAACGTTGCCCGGGTGTTTCCGGACATGATCAAGCGCTCGGTACCGGGCTACACCACCATTGTTGCCATGACCGGCTTGATCGCCCAGCGCTACGCCAGCCCCGGCAGCAGGCTGTATGACCTGGGCTGCTCCCTGGGGGCCTCCACCCTGGCGATGCGCCAGAACCTGCGCAGCGAAGATTGCCGCATTGTCGGCGTGGACAACTCCCAGGCCATGCTGGAACGCTGCCGCAACATCATCGACACGGACACCCACGAGACGCCGGTGGACCTGCTGTGCGCCAATCTTGAAAACGTCGTCATCGAGGATGCCTCCGTAGTGGTGCTTAATTTCACCCTGCAGTTTATCCCGCTGGCTATTCGCGACGAGGTGATCCAGCGCATCTACGCGGGATTGCGTCCCGGCGGCGTTATGGTGCTGTCGGAGAAACTCACCTTTGAGGATCCGCACCTGGATGAGCTCAATATAGACCTGCACCACGAGTTCAAACGTGCCAACGGCTACAGTGAACTGGAAATTGCCCGCAAGCGCGCTGCGATCGAGAACGTATTGCGCCCGGAAACCCTGGCCACCCACAAGCGGCGCATTGCCGAGGCGGAATTCAGCTCCTGTGACGTCTGGTTCCAGTGCTTCAACTTCGCCTCACTGGTCGCGCTGAAATAATGGATTACCAGCCGCTGATCGATCGCTGGCGCGACACTGAAATGGATCGCTGGGCACAGTTGCTGCCACAGCAACTGGCGCAGGGCCTTTCCCATCAGCGCTACGGTGACCTGGCCCGCTGGCTGGAGGTTCTCGATGCCCTGCCCGACATCGAACCCGACACCCGGAACCTCGACAGTGCCCGCGTCGGCGCCGACTGCAATTCACCACTTCCGGCGCAGGCGCAGGCTGACCTGAAGCAGACCCTGATGGGCCTGCACCCGTGGCGCAAGGGCCCCTTTGAGTTGTTCGGCGTGCACATCGATACCGAGTGGCGTTCGGACTGGAAGTGGGAACGGGTGCGCAATGGTATTGCAGCGCTGACCGGCCGGCGGGTGCTGGATGTGGGCTGCGGCAGCGGCTACCACTGCTGGCGCATGCTCGGCGAGGGAGCTGCGGAAGTCATAGGAATCGACCCCACACCCCTGTTCGTGGTCCAGTTCTGGGCTTTGCAGAAGTACCTGCAGGCGCCGCAAGCCTGGGTTATTCCCGTCGGTATAGAGCAGGTACCGGCCAGGCTGCGCGCCTTCGACACGGTTTTCTCCATGGGTGTGCTCTACCACCGGCGTTCGCCCATGGACCATCTGCTGGAACTGCGTGACTGTCTGCGTCCCGGGGGACAACTGGTGCTGGAAACCCTGGTGATCGAGGGCGAAGCGGGCGCAACCCTGGTACCCGAGGGCCGCTACGCGCGCATGGGCAACGTCTGGTTCCTGCCCAGCTGCGACACCCTGCTGGGCTGGCTGCGTAAAACCGGCTTCCAGCAGCCGCAGGTACTGGATGTGGCCGCCACCACCAGCGACGAACAGCGGGCCACCGAGTGGATGACCTTTCACTCGCTGGCCAATTTCCTCGACCCGGAGGATCCAGCCAGGACCGTCGAGGGCTACCCGGCGCCCCGGCGGGCCGTCATCACCGCCCAAGTGCCGGGTAACTGGCAACCGGCTGAGTACTGATCGCCACCGGGCATTTCTGTACTCGCAGGTAATGGGCGGCTAAACTTGAGCCGGCGCCCGGGGTCCGGGTGATCGTACGCCCTCTCTTTCCGTCATCAAACAAGGAGCGCTACTTGCCTTCCAACCTGTTACAACAACTGGAGACGCTGGTCGGCTCCGATCAACAGCAGCTGTTACGGGACATCGGCCGCGGAATCGAAAAAGAGAGCCTGCGCATCACTCCCGAGGGCTTCCTGGCGCAGACCCCGCACCCCGCGGGCCTCGGGTCGGCGCTGACCCATGGCTCAATCACCACCGACTATTCGGAGGCGCTGCTGGAGTTCATTACCCCGGTCAGTACCCGTATTGAAGAAAGCCTGGCCACACTGGAGGATATCCATACCTACGTCTACAGCCAGCTCGGTGACGAGTTGTTGTGGTGTACCTCCATGCCCTGCCAGTTGGGCAACGACGCGGACATCCCGGTCGCTCGCTATGGCAGCTCCAATGTGGCCAGGATGAAAACTGTTTATCGCTACGGCCTGGGCTATCGCTACGGCCGGGTGATGCAGACCATCGCCGGCATTCACTACAATTTTTCCATGCCGCAGGACTACTGGAAGCGGGCCTGGGCCGCCGAGGACTCGCCAGGTGAATTGCAGGATTACATCAGTGCGCGCTACCTCGGCCTGATCCGCAACTTCCGCCGCTACTCCTGGCTGCTCATCTACCTGTTCGGGGCATCTCCTGCAGTGTGCGGCAGTTTCCTGCGCAATCGGGATAATCATGGACTGCAGCCCTTTGGCGATGGCCACAGCCTCTACCTTCCCTACGGCACCGCCTTGCGTATGGGCGACCTTGGCTACAACAGTGATGCCCAGAAGGGGCTTCGTATCTGCTACAACTCGCTGCCCAACTACGTGGAGACACTGCGCAGCGCCATCATGAAACCCCATCCCGACTATGCGCGCTACAGCAGCGGGGCTGACGGAAATTACCAGCAGCTCAATGATTCGCTGTTGCAGATCGAAAACGAGTTTTACAGCCCCATACGACCCAAGCGAGTCACCCGCTCAGGAGAGACGCCCCTGCACGCCCTCACCGAGCGAGGCATCGAGTACATTGAGGTGCGCTGCCTGGATGTCAGCCCGTTCTCGCCCCTGGGCCTGGATGCGGTGGAAGTCCGCTTCCTCGATACCTTCCTGCTGTATTGCCTGCTGGAGGATAGCCCCCCCTGCAACGAGCAGGAACAGGACTGCATGGCTGCCAACATGGAGGCGGTGGTCAATCGCGGTCGCGAACCCGGCCTGCAACTGCGCTGCCAGGGCGGCGCGCGCACAATGACTGACTGGGCCAATGAGCTGATAGCGGACCTGGAGCATATCGCCAGCGCGCTGGATTCGGCCCACGGTGGCAGCGCCTACGGCGAATCCCTGCGGGAGCAGGCCGCCAAGGTCGCCGACCCGGAATTGACCCCCTCCGCGCGGGTACTGCGAGAAATGCGTGAGCAGGGCCAGCCATTCTTTCGCCTCGCAATGGCCTACAGCCGGCGCTGGGCCGACCACTTCCGGCAACGTTCCCTGGACCCGGAAACCGCCGCCGACTTCGATCGCCAGACGCAGGATTCCCTGCAGGCGCAGCGCGAGCTGGAGGCCAAAGAGGACATCAGCTTCGAGCAGTACCTGGCCAATTTCTATGGCCAGTACGAGACCCTGCCCCAACCTTGAACTACCTGGCCCACTTCCAGCTCGCCTGGCCCGAGGAAGGGCTGGTGGTGGGTGCCCTGGAAGGGGACTACCTCAAGGGTCCCCTGGGCGGCGAGTTACCCGAACCCATAGAGCAGGGTGTGAGACTGCACCGGGCCATCGACGCATTCACTGACCAGCACCCGCTGATGGCCGAGCTACGCCGCGAATTCCCGCCCCGACTGCGTCGCTACGCGGGGATCCTCATCGATCTCAGCTTCGACCATTATCTCAGCCGTCACTGGAGCCACTACAACAGCCAGCAACAGGCCGATTTCAAGCGTACCGTATACGCCAGCCTGGAGCGCAACAGGCAGTTCCTGAGCCCTCCGGCCCTGCGCATGTACGCGCGCATGCGGGAACACGACCTGCTGGGCAGGTACGGTGAATGGGAAACCATACCCGCAACCGCCGCCCGCATTGGTGAGCGCTTTCGCCGCGGCAACCCTTTTCTGCAGGCGCGGGACCACCTGGAACCGGTCCGCCAGCGGCTCGAACAATCATTTTTCGACTTTTATCCGGAGCTGATGGATTTCTGCTCCAGGTTCAAGGTGAGGTTGAACTAAACTTCCTGGTCGCCATCGAAATGCCCGTGCCGCTTGCGATTGAGGCCAGGCCGTTGCACGGTGCCCCAAAAGCCCCTAACTTACCCCTTCCACTGCAAGGAAACACACTGAATGCTGCAATCCCTATCCCCTCGCCTGGTTTTTGCGGGACTGTTCCTGCTGGCAGTTACCTCCATGGCCTTTGCGATGATTTACCTCGAGCGCTTCCTGAACCTGGCGGCCTGCCCCCTGTGCATGACCCAGCGGGTATTCGTGGTCGGCTGGGGTGTCATCGCCCTGATCGCCGTTATCCACAATCCCCGTAGCTGGGGCAACCGGGTCTACGCCGCACTGTGCGGCCTGTCGGCCACCATCGGCGGTGCCGTCGCCGCACGCCACGTCTGGTTGCAGTACCTGCCTCCCGAGGAGGTGCCGGCCTGTGGCCCCAGCCTGCAGTACATGCTGGAAACCCTGCCCCTGGGCGAGACGTTTTCCATCATGATGATGGGCGACGGCAACTGCGCCGAAACCCAGTGGACATTCCTCGGTCTGTCCATACCTGAGCAAACCCTGCTGCTGTTTACGGTTACAACGCTGATCTGCCTGTGGCAAACTTTCCGCACCTACCCTCAGGAAAGCTGATATGCCCCACAGGAACCCCGAGCAACAATTTAACGCGGTCGAGGAACTGCTGACGCGCTGGCTCAAAGAGCGCCGGGAGGTTCTGGGCAAGTACACGGAAATCGTGGTGGGCATGGACGGCCTGCTTGACCAGGAGGCCCTGGAAAAGCGCCAGCGCCTGCTCTGCCAGTTGCTGGTGGACTACGTGTCGGCCGGGCACTTCGAGGTCTACCACGAACTGCTGGAGGAAGCCGAAAGCTTTGCCGACGGCAGCAGCAGCCTGGCGGAAAAACTGATGCCGGCGATCGGGGATACCACGGAGGTCATCCTCGCCTACGAGGAAAAATACACCTCGGCGAACTGCGACGGCGGAAAGTTGAAAAGGGACCTGTCGGCCCTGGGAGAAGTGCTCGAATCGCGCTTTCTGCTGGAGGACAAGCTGATTGCCGGCCTCCACAACAGTCACCGGCGCCAGCAGGGCTGACGCCGGCCACCTGGCTTACTCGTCTGAGGCTTCTTCTGCCTGGCTGGGGATGGAAACCAGCTCGACTTCAAAGATCAGCGCAGAATTGGGCCCGATCATCTGGCCTGCTCCGCCAGCACCGTAACCCAGCTCGGGTGGAATGTAGAGATTCCACTTGGAGCCGACGGTCATCAGCTGCAGCGCTTCGGTCCAGCCGGGAATCACCTGGCCAACCCCGAAGGTCACAGTCTCGCCACGCTTGTAGGAGGAATCGAACTCGGTGCCGTCAGCCAGGGTGCCACGGTAGTGCACTTCCACGGTATCTTCCGGGCCGGGCTTGGGACCTTCACCTGCTTCGATAATCTCGTACTGCAGGCCAGTCTCGGTGACAACCACACCCTCACGGGCCTTGTTCTCCTCCAGATAGGCGATGGCAGCGGCGAGATTGGCTTCACCCAGAGCGGCCTGGGCTGCCTGTTGCTCGGCCATCATTTTTTCCTGGTAGGACTGCATTTCCGCCTGGATCTCTTCCTGGGTCAGCTTGCCTTCTTTACCCTCGGCCCCGTCACGGAAGCCGGCGGTGAAAGCATCAATGTCCATGGGCATGCCATCCTGGGCCATGCGCTGGCCAAGGCCAAAGGCAATGCCGTAGCTCAGGCGCTGGTCAGAATTTTCCAGGGCGACTTCAGCCGCAGGTGCGGAGGCACTCTCGGTGCTGGCAGTCTGTTGGTTACAGGCTTGCAGGCTGACCAGGCCAACCAGGGCAAGCGGCAGTGCATACTTCTTCATACGTTCATCCATTATCAGAAACTATCGGGGGCATTCAGAACGCCCTTGTACCTGCTACCGTCCTCTCCCGGTAAAACGGCCGCCAGCGACCGGGCATCTGCCATCAATCGTTAGCATGGGATAGGAGGGAGTTGCAGTGGGCCAACAGTGTACTATTCGCCTCACAGGGTTACTAGCCCCAGCAGGCAACAGCGGGATAGGCGTCCGGAAGCGCTGGTTATGACCACGCCGCCAGCGTAAAATTCGCCGCCTCATGATTATTTTACGTGACATCGAGCTCCGCCGGGGCAGCAAACTGCTGTTCCGGGATGCCCAGCTGACAATTCAACCGGGACAGAACCTGGCGCTGATCGGTGCCAATGGCAGCGGCAAATCCAGCCTGTTTGCCCTGCTGCTGGGTGAACTGGGTGCCGACAGCGGCGACATCCAGGGGATGAATAACCTGCGCCTTTCACACATGGCGCAGGAGGTTCACGCCACTGACATGCCTGCGGCTGATTATGTCTGGCGGGGTGATAACCACCTCGCCGGGCTGATGGACAGGCTGGCTGAACTGGAAGCTCGCGGGGCCTACGAGGAAGCTGCCCCCCTGCACACCGAACTGGAGGCAATCGACGGCTACAGCGCACCGCGGCGGGCCGAATTGCTGCTCCAGGGCCTGGGGTTTGCCGACAATGCGGCCGCCCGTCCTGTCAGTGACTTTTCCGGTGGCTGGCGCATCCGCCTCAACCTGGCCCGCGCCCTGATGACACCGTCGGATGTACTGCTGCTGGACGAACCCACCAACCACCTGGACCTGGACGCCACCCTCTGGCTGCAGCAGTGGTTGCAGCAATATCCCGGCACCCTGCTGATGATCTCCCACGACCGGGACTTTATCGATGCCACCTGCGAACGCATCCTGCACATCGAGCGCCAGCAGATTGCTTCCTACAAGGGCAACTACTCCCAGTTTGAAGCCCAGCGGGCGGAACGTCTCGCCAACCAGCAGGCCAGTTTCGAAAAGCAGCAGCGGCGTATCGCCGAGATCGACGACTTTGTGCGCCGTTTTCGCTACAAGGCCACCAAGGCCAAACAGGCACAGAGCCGGCTGAAGGAGCTGGAACGCATGCAGACCCTCGCTCCCGCGCACATCGATTCGCCCTTCGACTTCACCTTCCTGCCACCGGAGAAATCCAGCGACCCGCTGTTACGCCTTGACCAGGCCACGCTGGGTTACGGCCATACACCGGTGCTTCAGGACGTCGACCTGGTACTGCGCCCCGGCAGCCGCTATGGCTTGTTGGGTCGCAACGGCGCCGGCAAATCCACCCTGCTCAAATCCCTGGTGGGACAGCTGCCGCTGCTGGCGGGCGATAGCAGTGCCGGTGAACACTGCCACATCGGATACTTTGATCAACAACAGCTGGAAGCACTGGACATGGAGGCAAGTCCCGTCCTGCACATCCAGCGGCTGAGCCCGCAGGCGCGGGAGCAGGACATCCTCAATTTCCTCGGGGGCTTCAATTTTCGCGGTGACGCCGCCACCAGTCCCGTCGGCCCTTTCTCCGGCGGCGAGAAAGCGCGCCTGGCGCTGGCCATGGTGGTGTGGCAGAAACCCAACCTGCTGGTGCTGGACGAACCCACCAACCACCTGGACCTGGAGATGCGCCATGCCATGGAGGTCGCCCTGCAGGCCTACGAAGGGGCACTGATCCTCGTCAGCCACGACCGCCACATGCTGCGCAACACGGTGGAAGAACTACTGCTGGTGCACGATGGCCGGGTGGACGAATACCAGCAGGACCTGGAGGGTTACGAGAAGTGGATTTTGTCCAGTTTTCGGGCGGACAAGCCCACAGATCAGGCCGCTGCCGTCAGCGACAGCTCGCGCAAGGAAAAACGCCAGCAGGCGGCAGCCCGGCGAGAGCGGCTGCGACCTCTAAAAAAGCAGTTGGAAAAGACCGAGCGCGACATGGCGCAACTGGAGCGAGAACTCGCTCAAATCCAGTCCAGGCTGGCGGATGCCGACCTCTACAGCGAGCCGCGCAAGGCCGAGCTCGCCGAGCTGCTGCAGCAGGAAGGCGAACTCAAAACCAGCACCGACAGCCTGGAGCAAAGCTGGCTGGAGTTGCAGGAGGAAATTGAGACGCTGGAAGCCGCGAACAGCTAGATCAGCCTCCGCCACTTATCCCGGGCATGTCCTGCCCGGCCAGGGTGAGTTTTTCCCCGCGGGTGAGTTTTTTAATGGCCGCTTCCCTTGCCTGGGCCAGACTGCGGTCGGCGGCAGACTCGGACCACAGCAGGCGAACCGGGCGCCTGCCTCTGGTATACCGGGGGCCGCCGCTAAGTTCGCCATTGTGCTGACGCAGGCGCCGCGACATATCCCTGGCGACTCCCGTGTAAAGGGTGCCGTCTGCACACTCGAGAACATATACCGTCCAGTCGGCCACGCGCAGGGGTCAGGCCAGTGCCAGTACTTCCTTGACGCAGTCCCCGATGCCGGCATAGGCCTCGGCAACACTGCCCGCGAGCATATAGGCAGGCGTCGTCACCATTTTTTTCTCGGCATCGACCCTCGCCTCGGTAACCGGGCACTCCAGGTGCTGGCCACCCATGGCGTTGATGGCCGCGGCCACATCCGGATCATTGCCTACCGTACAGCGCGTCCCTTCCCCGCAGATGGCGGCAGCCATCACCGGTGCAATGCAGATCAGTCCGATAGGCTTGCCCGCCCGGTGAAACCCCCGGGCCAGTTGCAGAAAATCCTCCTGCACGGTCATGTTTTCCCCCGCCACCGCGAAGTCGCACAGGTTCTTGGCGGCGCCAAAACCGCCGGGCACCAACAGGGCATCGAAATCCTCGACCCGGGCTTCCGCCAGCGGTTTGATATTGCCCCTGGCAATACGTGCGGCTTCTACCAGCACGTTTCGGCTCTCGCCTTCGGCAGGTTCGCCAGAGAGGTGATTGATGACGTGCATCTGTTCGCGATCCGGCGCGAAGCACTGGTAGCTGGCCCCCTGCTGCTCCAGGCAGAGCAGGGAGAGCACCGCCTCGTTGATCTCCGCGCCATCGTACACGCCACAACCGGCAAGGATCACAGCCACTTTACTCATAGGAAATCTCCTGTTAACAGACCCCGGCGACTGCCGGGAGGGTTGGGTTTCTCAAAGGGAAATACTAAAGGATTAGCGCTGCGGCGAACACCGCACACCATCCCCGGGGTTGCGGTTAACCGCGCACGAACCTGTGGTAGCGCTCTACCCACCGCAGTAATTTTTCCGGCTTACGCGCCTTGCGCCACTCGCCGGCCAGGAACTTGTTACTCTCACCGAGCGTCGGGTAAATATGGATGGTGCCGAGGATTTTATTGAGGCCCAGGCCGTGCTTCATGGCCATGACGAATTCGTTGATCAACTCCCCCGCGTGATAACCCACGATCGTCGCCCCCAGGATGCGGTCACTGCCCGGCGCGGTGAGTACCTTCACAAAGCCCCCGGCCTCACCGTCGGCGATGGCGCGGTCCAGGTCACTGATGTCGTAGCGACTGACCTCATAGGCGATGCCCCGCTCGATCGCCTCGATCTCGTTGAGTCCAACCCGACCCACCTCGGGATCGGTAAATGTGGCCCAGGGCACCACAGAATAATCCACCCTGAACTTGCGGAAACGCCCAAACAGCGCGTTGACCGCGGCGTACCAGGCCTGGTGACTCGCCATATGGGTAAACTGGTAGGGACCGGCGACATCACCAGCCGCAAGAATCGTGGGCATGGTGGTACGCAAGTACTCGTCCACGATCACCTGCCCCTGCCTGTTGCAGTCGACTCCCACAGACTCCAGCCCCATATGCTCGACATTGGCGGTGCGCCCTACTGCCAACAGCACCTTGTCGAACCTCACGGTCTGCTGCTCTGCGTCTACCGACAAAACGCAGCTGTTTTCGGTTCCCCCGTCGAAGCTCAGCGGTTCGGCAGCGCAGCGCACGTCGATGCCCGCTGCGATAAAAACGGTCGCCATATGCCCGGAAACCTCGGGGTCTTCCCGGGGCATGATGCGTTCTGCGTGGGTAACCAGGGTGACCTTACTGCCCAGGGCGGAGAAGGCCTGGGCCAGTTCACAGCCAATCGGACCGGCACCCAGGACCAGCAGGCGCTCTGGTAACTGCTCCAGCGACCATACGGTGTCTGAAGTCAGGTAGTCGATGGCGTCCAGGCCGGGAATCGCCGGGATACGCGGCCGGGCGCCACTGGCAAGCACAATTCGCGGAGCGCTGATTCGGCGGCCATCAACTTCCACCTCCCAGGGAGAAACAATCCTGGCCTCGCCTTGCAGGCAGTCCACGCCCAGGGAGGTAAAGCGCTCGACCGAGTCGTGGGGTTCTATGGTTTTAATCACCCGATGGACCCGTCGCATCACCTCACCAAAGCGGACCTCTACCGCCATCGGCGCCAGACCGAATTCTTCCGCCCTGCCGGCATAGCGCGCCATTCGCGCGGAGCGAATCAGGGCCTTGGAGGGCACGCAACCGGTGTTAAGGCAGTCCCCGCCCATCCTGTCCCGTTCTACCAGGGTGACTTTTGCTTTCACCGTAGCGGCAATCAGGGCAGCCACCAGCCCGGCAGAGCCAGCACCAATGACGATCAGGTTGGTATCAAAACGGGCAGGTTTGTCCCAATCGGCCAGCTTGCGCCTGCCCGCCAGCCAAGCCACCAGGAATCTGGCCAGTAGCGGGAACAGGCCCAGCAGTACGAAGGAGCCCAGCAAGCCGGGGGAGACGATTCCAGACAGCGATTGCAATTGCCCCAGCTGGGTTCCCGCGTTCACGTAGACTGCGGTCGCCGGCAGCATGCCCAACTGGGATACCCAGTAATAGCGCCAGACACCGATAGGCAACAGGCCCATCAACAGGTTGATGACGAAAAAAGGAAACAGCGGCACCAGGCGCAGGGTAAACAGGTAAAACGCGCCGTCACGGGCAAACCCCGCGTTGATCGCCTTCAGCTGACGCCCGAAGCGCCCCTGCACCCAGTCACGCAACAGCGTGCGCGACACCAGAAAAGCCAGCGTTGCGCCGATGGTGCTGCCAAAAGACACCAACAGGAGGGCATACCAGAAGCCGAACAGGGCCCCGCCCGCCAGCGTCATTACCGCGGCGCCAGGCACTGACAACCCGGTCACCGCGACATAAACGGCGAAATAGACCAGCCCGGCCAACAGCGGATTCTGCCCGTACCAGCTGCGCAGCTCCTCGATGCGCTCCTGAACAAGGGCCAGCTGCAGGTACTGACCCAGGTCGAGAGCAAACCAGGTAAACAGGGCCGCCCCTATTACCGCGAGAACCAGCAGTTGTTTTTTGTTCATGCGTCCCCATCTTTATCGACAGCAGCGCAGGCAGGGCCACCTGGCCACCGCGCTACCACATGGTCTGAGTTATAGCACAGAGCACTAAGGTCATTCCTAAAAACTCTGGCACTTTGCTTGTACCCCATTAAGCCGGTGGTATCATGGCCAACTTGAAACCTACGCGGTGATGGCAACCGCAGATCAACCGGAGAACAACATGTCAGAACAGATCGTACACGTGAGCGACGCTACCTTTGACGCCGAAGTCCTCAATTCGGATATCCCCGTACTGGTGGATTTCTGGGCGGAGTGGTGCGGCCCCTGCAAGATGATCGCTCCTGTGCTGGATGAAATTGCCGCGGAATATGAAGGCAAGCTCAAGATCGCCAAGGTCGATGTCGACGCCAATCCCGAGATTCCACCCAAATTCGGCATTCGCGGCATCCCCACCCTGATCGTTTTCAAGGATGGCAACGCCGAGGCGACCAAGGTCGGCGCGCTTTCCAAGTCACAGCTCACCGAATTTATCCAGGAAGTGATCTAAGCTTCCTGACATTGATTCGTATCATTGTCTCGGCCACAGCGCGGTGGCTTCATTAAGGTTTTTGCAGTGGAGAAACCCCCGTGGCCGAGCAACCCCTCGCTTCCCGCGCTGCCGAGAGCGCGAACGACAATCTGGCCCAGGCCAGTGAAACCAATCCCTATAACCCACCTCAGCTGAAAGAAGAGCTGGTGGGCACCCTCGACTCACCGGAAGCCATCCGCAACCTGTTTATCAGTGGCGTATTCCCCTACAGCGCCAAGATGAGTGCGGAGGAATACGAGGCGACCAAACGCCTGCTGCAGGTGGAATTACTCAAGGTACAGCGCTGGGTAAAGGATACCGGCCAGAAACTTGTGGTCCTGTTCGAGGGCCGGGACGCCGCCGGCAAGGGCGGAACCATCAAGCGTTTCATGGAACACCTGAACCCGCGCGGTGCCCGGGTGGTCGCGCTGGAGAAACCTGCCGAACAGGAAAAAGGTGAATGGTACTTCCAGCGCTATATCAAACACTTTCCGACCAGGGGTGAAATCGTCATGTTCGACCGCAGCTGGTACAACCGGGCTGGCGTTGAACGGGTAATGGAATTCTGTACACCTGAGGATTATCTGGAATTCATGCGCCAGACTCCGGAACTGGAGCGCATGATGGTGCGCAGTGGTATACGCCTGTTCAAGTACTGGTTCTCGGTGACCCGGGAAGAACAACACGCGCGTTTCGACAAACGCCGCAACGACCCGCTGAAACAATGGAAACTGTCACCTATCGATCAGGCATCGCTGGACAAGTGGGATGAGTACACCGAAGCCAAGGAAGCGATGTTTTTCTACACCGACACCGCGGACGCTCCCTGGGCTATTGTAAAATCCTCCGACAAGAAACGGGCCCGCCTGGCCTGCATGCAGCACTTCCTCAACAGCCTCGACTACCCCGGGAAGAACCATGAAGTCGTCAAGACAGACCCGCTCATCGTGGGGCAGAGCTCCCACGTGATCGGCAAGTCACAACATATTCTGGGGCCATCACTGAACGCCTGGTAAAAACCACCCCCGGCCTGGCGCCGGAGCCCTCAGCTCATCGGAGCCCTCAGCCAGTCAGAGCCCTCAGCTACGTTGAGGGTCCCGACGCTGTTTGAAGAAAAGCGCTACATTGAAAAAAAACCTGTAGACGGCCCATTCCCACCGTGCTACATTTTCTTTGCCTGCACATTCCCGTGCCGCAATAATAACTCTGCTACTCATTATTAAGCTTCACTCTGCTGGCAACGAACGCCCGCGCGCTTTTTTATTTAAACCAATTCCCCCCGAGTCAAAAGCACATCTGTCATCTATGAATCTTACCGATCTGAAAACCAAACCTACCCAGGAACTCATCGATATCGCCAAGGATATGGGCCTGGACAACATGGCCCGTTCCCGCAAACAGGACATCATTTTTGCCATCCTCAAGCGCCACGCCAAAAGCGGCGAGGACATTTACGGCGACGGGGTACTGGAGATTCTCCAGGACGGTTTCGGATTCCTGCGTAGCGCAGACAGTTCCTACCTGGCGGGACCGGACGACATCTATGTGTCTCCCAGCCAGATTCGCCGTTTCAACCTGCGCACCGGTGACACCATCTCCGGCAAAATCAGGCCCCCCAAGGACAGCGAGCGTTACTTTGCCCTGCTCAAGGTCGGCGAAATCAACTTCAGCAAGCCGGAAAGCGCCAAGCACAAGATCCTGTTTGAAAACCTGACTCCCCTGTTTCCCGACGAGCGCCTGACCCTGGAAAAAGGCAACGGCAGTTCCGAGGATCTCACCGGTCGTATCATCGACCTGGTCGCACCCATCGGCAAAGGCCAGCGTGGCCTGCTGGTCGCTCCGCCCAAGGCCGGCAAGACCATCATGATGCAGAACATCGCCCAGGCCATCATCAGCAACAGCCCCGATTGCTACATTATTGTGCTATTGATCGACGAGCGTCCGGAAGAAGTGACCGAGATGCAGCGCTCGGTTGGCGCTCGCGGCGCAGAGGTTGTGGCATCGACCTTCGACGAACCGCCCTCACGCCACGTCCAGGTGGCGGATATGGTGATCGAAAAAGCCAAGCGGCTGGTTGAACACAAAAAAGACGTGGTCATCCTGCTGGACTCCATCACCCGCCTGGCCCGCGCCTACAACACGGTGATCCCCTCCTCCGGCAAGGTACTTACCGGTGGTGTCGACGCCCACGCACTGGAACGCCCAAAGCGCTTCTTTGGAGCGGCCCGCAACATTGAAGAAGGCGGCAGCCTGTCAATTATCGCCACCGCCCTGATCAACACCGGCTCCAAAATGGACGAGGTCATCTACGAGGAATTCAAGGGCACCGGCAACATGGAACTGCACCTGGATCGCAAGGTGGCGGAAAAGCGTGTTTACCCGGCCATCAATATCCGTAGCTCCGGCACCCGCCGCGAGGAACTGCTTACCGGTGAGGAAGAACTGCAACGCATGTGGATTCTGCGCAAGCTGCTCCACGGTATGGAGGACCTGCCAGCCATTGAGTTCCTGATCGACAAACTCAAGGACACCAAGACCAACGACGAGTTCTTCATGTCGATGAAGCGCAAGTAAGGCGCACGTTTTCCGACTCACCTGCAGTGGTCCGGGTATCTCTGACCCACTGGCCCCGATTGTCACCCCGGCGAACGAGGTGCATTGCGCTGCAGGCGCAAGAGAGGGTGCCCTGGGGCAAGCGGGGATCCAGAGACTTCTAACGCCTGAGTTCTGTTCTACACCCGCCGCACCCGCGCGCCTGGTCAAGGGGGCGGGGACCGCCAAAAAGCGCACGTCCATGTGCAGGCTCGGCTGCGACCGTCCCTGGTCGCAGACGCCCCCGCCCCCTTGACCAGCCCCGCGTGCGCTAACATCGAGAGGTGCGGAAGCGAATCTGGTTTTTACCCATCGTTAATGTGCTCGATGCAGCCACAGGGTGGCAGTACCTCCCTGTTGGGGACGTCGGCTGCCAGGGACGGCAGCCGCCGAGCCTGCACATGGACGTGCGCTTTTTGGCGTTCCCCAACAGGGAGGTACTGCCGGCTTGGGGCGACCCCCTGCGAACCAAGGCAACATTGCGCCCATAAACTACAGAGTGTAGTGTCACCCGACACCAACGCATGGAACCAAAAGCGCGTGAAATACAAAGACCTCCGCGAATTCATCGCCGAACTGGAACAACGCGGCGAACTGGTGCGGATAACAACCGAAGTTGATCCCCACCTCGAGATGACCGAGGTCGCCGACCGCACCCTGCGGGCTGGCGGCCCTGCCCTGTTGTTCGAAAATCCCAAAGGCTATGACACCCCGGTTCTCGCCAACCTGTTTGGCACCGAACAGCGGGTCGCCCTGGGCATGGGCGAGGAAGACATTTCCGCGCTGCGAGAGATTGGAGAATTACTCGCCTACCTGCGCCAGCCGGATCCCCCCAAGGGCATGCGTGACCTGGTCGACAAGGCTCCGGTACTGAAGCAGGTATTGAACATGGGGCCGAGCACGGTGCGCAATCCCCCCTGCCAGTACCATGCGAAAACCGGCGATGAAGTTGATCTCTACCAGCTACCCATCCAGACCTGCTGGCCCGGCGATGCCGGGCCCCTGGTGACCTGGCCGCTGGTGATCACCCGCGGACCGGAAAAGGACCGGCAAAACCTCGGTATTTACCGCATGCAGTTGATCGGCAGGAACAAACTGATCATGCGCTGGCTGTCTCACCGCGGTGGCGCGCTGGATTATCGGGACTGGCAGCTCAGTCACCCCGGCAAGCGCTACCCGGTCGCCATTGCCCTGGGGGCGGACCCTGCCACCACCCTGGGGGCGGTCACGCCCATCCCCGACGGCATTTCCGAATACGCCTTTGCCGGACTGTTGCGCGGCAGCAAGACCGAAATCGCGGAATGTTTTACCCCGCTATGCCGGGAACACGGACTGCAGGTACCGGCCAGTGCCGAATACATCCTGGAGGGCTACCTGGAACCGGGGGAAGAGGCTGACGAGGGGCCCTTCGGTGATCACACCGGGTACTACAACGAGGTGGAACGCTTCCCGGTCTTCACGGTTGCGGCGATCACCCACCGGGAGTCACCGATTTATCACAGCACCTATACCGGCAGGCCCCCCGACGAGCCCGCAGTGCTGGGTGTCGCTCTCAACGAGGTCTTTATACCCTTGCTGCAAAAGCAGTTTCCTGAAATCAGTGACTTTTACCTGCCACCGGAGGGCTGTTCCTACCGCATGGCCGTGGTCACCATGCGCAAGGAATATCCCGGCCACGCCAAACGGGTCATGCTCGGCGTATGGTCCTTCCTGCGCCAGTTCATGTACACCAAGTTTGTGATCGTGACCGACGAGGATGTGAACGCCCGGGACTGGAAGGATGTCATCTGGGCCATCACCACCCGCATGGATCCGCAGCGCGACTGTGTTTTTATCGACAACACGCCCATCGACTACCTGGACTTTGCGTCTCCTGTCGCGGGACTCGGGTCCAAGGTGGGCTTGGACGCCACCAACAAGTGGCCGGGAGAAACGGATCGCGAATGGGGTGAGCCAATCGCCATGGACGAATCGGTCAAGCAGCGGGTGAACGAAATCTGGTCTGAACTGGGGATCGGTCCCGGCTGAGCATCACCGGAAGCTCGTTCAGCTCCCGGCCAGACGCCTGGCGGCAGGAATCGTCGATTCCGGCATCGGCAACTCCGGCAGCCCGGTCTCCTTCAGCTGCAGACCCTCGCGAAAGTAAGCCGCCGCCACTTTGGGTTCGCCCAGTGCTACCAGCAGGCGCCCCAGTTCCGCACAGGTTTCAGCACTGCGCTCAAGCCGATAGCTGGACTCGAAGTAATCCCGCGCTTTGCCCCATAGCTTCTCTCTCGCCGCCAGCCTGCCCAGGCACAACAGCAGCTGGGGGTCGTCGGTATGGGCGGGCAACCAGCTTTCCGCCTGGGACAGCTGCCTGGCGCTGTCCTGTCCCTGGACATAGCCGAACTCGCGTACCAGCCTGGAATCCCAGTTCTGCTTGAGTGCGCGGGGTATGACCTTCTCCGCAGCCTCATGATTACCGCCCTGCACCAACAGGGCAACGTAGCGGTGAAGCACCGAGGCATCCTGCTTGAGTGCCGGCGGCATCTTTTGCCAGGCCTGGCTCAGCGCCTCGCCGCTGTCGTCCGCGGTGGCGCTGGCAGCCAGCATTTCGGTGTACACCTCACGCTCGAGGGATTCCAGGGCCTCCGCCGGCAGTACTTTGTACTTCTTCAGTTCCGGCAACAGGGTGACCAGTTCGGGCCAGTCCTTGAGACCATAATAGGCCCGGTGCAACAGGTCGAGTACGTACGGATGGCGGCCAGCATTGCGGCGGGCGCGAACCAGGGTGGCCAACGCCTGTTCGTACTTTCCAGAGAGCAGGCGCAACTCCGCCTGGGTCAGTTCCACCGCGATTCCCGCCTCGGACTCGGCGGCCTCCGCCGCACCGAGGTATTCCCGCATTTTGTCCGGCTCGTTGAGGCGATAACTGGCGCGGGCCGATATCAGGTAATTCACCAGCGGCGCCTCGCTGTTCCGGGCGCCGCGCAGCAGCTGGCGCCGCGCCCGGCTCCAGTTGCCCTCGATGAAGCTGATCAGGCCACGGGTGGTCAGCCGGGACGCGGCCCGGGTCCGTCGCCCCCCCAGCCAGCTGGCCAGGGACCGCTGTCCGCCCAACAGCCGCCTGAACAATCGCAACAGCAGGTAAACGCCCAGGGTAAACAGCCCCAGGACGACAATTCCAACCCAGAGGCTGGTCTCTATCGTGTAATTGCCATAGGCGATCAACACGTATCCGGGGTCGGTTTCGATAACGGCAACAATACCCACCCCCAGCAACAGGGCGATCAGGACCAGGGCGAATAGTTTGCGCATGGCTTACTCGGCGCCTCCCTGTTGCAGGCGTTTCTTCACCGCCGCATCCAGCGCCTCCAGCGAGCGGGTCAGGTCAGGCATGGCCACCTGCACGGTACGCGATTCCAGCTGGGCTATTTCCCGCGACATGGCCCGGGCGGCGGCCTCGTCGGTGTCGAAGAACTCGGCGACCCAGTGCTGGGAGCGCTGCAGGCTTTCCACATACAGCGTCTGGTTCCCGGACAACAGGGCGACCTGCGCCTGCTCCAGCAACATCCGCAGGTTTTGCCGCACCAGCCCCTCCCATTGCGGGTCCATCAGGGCCTGCATGGGCACATCGCGGCGACGGATCACAATATATTCCGACAACTTGCGCGCCGCCTGCTCGTAACCCCGCTCCAGTCGTACCTGCCAGTCATCCTCTTCGGACCCGGAGTCGGCCAACCGCTCGTCCTGCTCCGGCATCTGGAAAATGACCAGGCTGTCGGCCTGTTCGATCAGCGCCGACAGCCTGAGATATATACCCTCCACATCGATCCGGGGTACAGCCCGCAGGGCGGCCTGCTCCGCTGCAATGGCCGCACGTACTTCATGCATGGAAACATCGTCGAGCTGGCGCAGAATACCGTCGGCACTGCCGAGCAGGGCCAGCGCAGATTCCGTATCCCGGGCCATGATCACCCGCTGGTTTGCCAGCCGCAGCAGGTACTGGACTTCCGCCCGCAGCCAGCTTTCGTGATCATTGGCGCTGAACGAGGCCAGTCTCTCTGACTGGTTCTGCAATTGCTGGCCCAGCTGGGACAGCTGCTCGGACTGGCGGTCATTTTCCCGCCGAACCTGCTGCAGTCCCGCTTGCAGGCGCTCCTCCAGGGACCGTTCCACCGAACGCACTGCACCCTCAATATCGACCTCAACGGCTTCGACCTTCGCCTGGTTTTCCAGCTCGGCGATCCTGCTCTTGAGGTTTTTTTCACGTTCCACCGCCTGCATGACCGACCAGCCGCCGACGCCCGCGACAGCCAGCACCAGGAGCAGGGACAGCCAGCCCGCGACCGAAGAGCCACCGGAGCCGGAAGCCGGCTTGGCGGTGTTGTCCGCAACCGGCTGGGTTTCTGGCTCCGGGGCAGGGTCGGCCGGCTTGTTGATGGCTGGGGATTCAGCTTCGGTGCTGTCGCCAGCATCAGCCTGGGGTTCGTCGGCTGGCTGGTTGTTCTTGTTCTCGCTCACTCGCTAGTCTCCGGCTTGCCATTGCTGCAGGGCCTGCACCATGGCCGCGTCCGAGGCGTTAGCCGCGGTGACCACGTTGCTGAAACCCGCCTGTCGCGCCAGTGCAGCCACCCGGGGGGAGGGCACAATCAGGCCTATGTCACTAAACTTAGTGGTTTCTTGGGCGCTAAGCAATGTCAGCATGTTGCCGAGCCCCTCGCCGCTGCTGACCAGCACCACGTCGATTGCCTCATCACGCAACAGTTTGGGCAGCTCATCCGGCGGGAGTCGCGGGCGGCTGCGGCAGTAGCATGCCAGCTCATCCACCCGGGCACCGCGCTGCTCCAGCGACTGCCTGAGGGTGGCGCGCCCGCCCCGCCCCTTGATGATCAGCACGCGCTGCCCGTCCACGGATTGCAGCTGAGGCAGTGACAACAGCCCTTCGCTGTTCATGTCCTGTCCGGGGCTTAAGGGGGTAAGACCCCGTTCACGCAGCAACTGTGCTGTGGTTTCGCCAATGGCATACCAATGGATACCGGTGGGCAGCTGAGGCCAGTAGTCGTCGATGCGCTCCATACCATAGCGCACCGCATTGGCGCTGATAAAAATGATGTGCTGGTACAACTCGAGGTCCAGCAGGTGCTGGCGCTGAGCCGGGGCAAGCTGTTCCACCGGCTCGAGAACCAACATCGGGCAGTGGTGCAAAGGGCCGAACCCGGCGGCCGCCAGGGCGTCCAGCAGCGGCCCGGCCTGCCCGGCGGGACGGGTCACCAGCACGCTAGTCGTCATAGACCTCGGCCAGGATAGCCTCCGCCCCCTGCTCCAGCAGATCGTCGGCGACGGCGATGCCCAGTTGCTCGGCATCCTTCGGGCTGGCACTGCCTTCGGCGCGCAGGATCTCGCTGCCATCGGGCCTGCCCACCAGCCCACGCAGGCGCAATTGCCCAGCGGAAACATATTCGGCGTAACAGGCGATGGGAACCTGGCAGCCACCGTTGAGCCGCCGGTTCATGGCCCGCTCGGCAATCACCCGCCGGGCGGTGTCCTCATGGTGCAATGGCCGCAGCAACTCCATCACCTCGCCGTCATCACTGCGCAGTTCTATGCCGACGGCACCCTGCCCGCCTGCCGGCAGGGAATCATCGACGTGAATGCTGCCGGCAATGCGGTCTTCAAAGCCGAGCCGGAGCAGGCCGGCGCTGGCCAGGATAATGGCGTCGTACTCCCCTGCGTCCAGCTTTCTCAGTCTGGTGTTGACGTTACCGCGTAAAAACTTCACTTCAAGATCCGGCCGGCGGGCTCGCAGCTGGCACTCGCGACGCAGGCTGGAGGTGCCGACCACGGCTCCGCCGGGTAAATCGCCCAGACTCCTGTAACGGTTGCTGACAAATGCATCGGTAGGATCCTCCCGCTCACAGATCACGCCCAGGCGGAGACCCTGGGGGAACTCCATGGGCACATCCTTCATGGAGTGCACTGCGATATCGGCGCTGCCATCGAGCAGCGCGGTCTCCAGTTCCTTGACGAACAGGCCCTTGCCTCCCACTTTCGCCAGAGGTACGTCCAGTAACTGGTCCCCGCGGGAGGTCATCCCCAGCAACCTGACCTCCAGCCCCGGATGGGCGCGCTCCAGCGCGCCGCGAACATACTCCGCCTGCCAGAGGGCAAGCGGGCTCTCCCGGGTGGCAATAGTCAGCGTGCGGGTGGGCATATCAGTGGATTCCTTGCAGTTGCGGAGAATGGCGGGTGGCCGCACATGATACCACCGCGCCGGGGCAGGATCAGCGCCTGGCGAGTCGTTGTTTGACTTCCGTCAGGTGACGCCGACTGATCGCCGGCGTGATCTCGACACCGTCCAGCACCACCTGCCAGGACCCATCCCGGTTCTTCTGCAGCCGCTGGATATGTTCCAGCGCGACCAGCGCGTTGCGATGGACACGTAAAAACTGCCCGGAAAACTCCTGTTCCAGGTCCTTGAGCGTATCGGGAATGAGCAGCTCCTGGCCCGGAGCCAGCGCGGTGACATACTTTTGCTCCGCAAGAAAGCAACGCACCTGAGCCACCAGCAGGGACTCGAGGCCCCGATGGGTTTGACTGCTCACCGAGCTGCGAGCCCCATCGTCGCTGCGCAGGGCTGCCAGTTGCAGTCGATTGACCCTGCCCGCACTGGCCAGCGCCTGCTCCAGCTCGGCCTCGCGCACGGGCTTCAGGAGGTAGGCCACGGCCTGGTGTTGCAGCGCCTGAAGTGCATACTCGTCATAGGCGGTGCAGAACACGATCGCCGGCGGCGATTCCCGCTGCTCCAGTTCCGCCGCCACTTCGATGCCATCCTTGCCCGGCATCCGAATATCCAGCAGCACCAGGTCGGGATCGGCGGTCGCCACCTGGGCCAGGGCCTCGTTGCCGTCGCCCGCCTGCAGGCAGGTCGCCTGCGGTCGAATATTGCCCAGCAGCCGCACCAGGCGCTCCCGGGCCAGCGGTTCGTCGTCGACCACCAGAATTTTCACAGCCCGCCCCCCGGGGCATAGCTGAGTTCCACCCGGAATAACTGTTCGCCGGGAAAGGTCTGCAGCGTGGCGGTAGCGCCATAGGTCGCCTGCAGGCGCTGCTCCACGTTGACCAGGGCCAGGTGATTGCCGCCGGGCTTTCCGCTACCGTCGGGCACCGGGTTTTCCACCTCTGCGTACACACGTTCCCCGTCAAGCCGCAGGGCAATGCGGATGCAGCCACCCTCGGGCAGCCGGGCGATACCGTGATACACCGCATTTTCCACCAGCGGTTGCAGTATCAGGCTGGGCATGGGTTGTGCCCTTACCCGGTCCGCCACCTGCCATTCGACCGCCAGCCGTTCCCCCAGCCGCAACTGTTCAATACCGAGGTACAGTTCGCACAGCCGGATTTCGTCCGCCACCGTGGTCTCGCCCCTGTTTTCCTTCAGGCTGGCCCGGAACAGTTCCGCCAGGTCCTCCACCGCCTGCTCCGCTGACTGTGGTCGCGACATGATCAAGCTGGCAATGCTGTTGAGGGTATTGAAGAGGAAATGCGGGCGTATACGCGAGCGCAACGAGTCCAGCCGCGCCAGCAGTTCCAGCTTCTCCTGCCTGCGCAATAGCTGTTGCAGATAGAAATAGCGCAGGACAATGCCGCCCATCACCAGTGCCACCAGCAGATTGCGCAGCATCCACCATCCCAGGTCGGTGGCCCCGGACAGCCGCGGAAACACCTGCAGGGCGATCATACTCGTCCCCGCGGTCACCGCCAGAATCAGGGCCAGGCTTAACAGGGTCGCCAGGGGTAGCTGCAGGCGGCTGAATGGCTTGCGGGTCCAGCACAGCAACAGGGCAGATACCAGTACTACCCACTGCACGAACAGCGAACAGCGGGCAAACAGGTCCCAGTTGAAGCGCGGTAAATTGCTGGCCCCCAGGCTGAACACCAGCACCAGCAATTCGGCGAGCAGCACCATGACAAAGACCGCGCGCGGTGCGCACAGGTCGGGAATAAAAAACTCCCCGGCGTCCGGTGTTCCCGAATCCCGTTCCCGCTCAGCCGGCACAGGCTGCATGGAGGCGCGCTGGTGAATACATAGCTGGTATACTTGCATCCCTTTTTCACCCGGACAAGATAAAAAGTCACGCCGGACAGGCTTTTGCACAACAGGACAGAAAATGAGCGAGCAACAGGACACCAGTAAACTCTGGGGAGGGCGCTTCAGTGAAGCCACTGACAGCTTTGTACAACGGTTTACCGCCTCGGTAAATTTCGACCAGCGCATGGCCGCCGAGGACATCGCCGGCTCTCTGGCGCACGCCGAAATGCTGTGCAAGGTCGGCGTGCTGAGTGCGGAGGAACTCAGGGAGATCCAGGACGGACTCGCCCGGGTGAGCCAGGAGATCGAGGACGGCAGTTTCCAGTGGTCCATTGAGCTGGAAGACGTGCACATGAATATCGAGGCACGGCTCACCGAACTGATTGGCATCACTGGCAAGAAACTGCACACCGGGCGCTCGCGCAATGACCAGGTGGCCACCGACATCCGCCTCTACCTGCGCCGTGCGATCGACCTGATCGGCGCGGAACTGACCCGGCTGCAGGCCGGCACTATCGAGCTCGCCGCTGCCAACACCGACACCATCATGCCCGGTTTTACCCACCTGCAGACGGCCCAGCCGGTCACCTTCGGTCACCACCTGCTGGCCTGGAACGAAATGCTGCAGCGCGACTACGGCCGGCTGATGGACTGCCGGGCGCGGATGAACCAGTCACCGCTGGGTGCCGCTGCCCTGGCGGGCACGACTTATCCCATCGATCGCGCACAAACAGCGCGCGCGCTGGCCTTCGACAAGCCCACCGAAAACTCCCTCGATTCTGTGTCTGACCGGGACTTTGCCATCGAATTCTGCGCCTTCGCTTCACTGCTGATGACCCACCTGTCGCGCATGTCCGAGGAACTGGTGATCTGGACCTCGGCGCAGTTCAATTTTATCGAACTGCCAGACCGGTTCTGCACCGGCTCATCCATCATGCCGCAGAAGAAGAATCCGGACGTGCCGGAACTGGTGCGCGGCAAGGTCGGCAGGGTCAACGGCCACCTGGTTTCACTGCTGACCCTGATGAAGAGCCAGCCTCTGGCTTACAACAAGGACAACCAGGAAGACAAGGAGCCGCTGTTCGACACCATCGACACCGTGCTGGATTCACTGCGCGCCTTCGCCGACATGGTACCCGCCATCAGGCCCCGCAAGGAGCAGATGCGGGAGGCGGCACGCTCCGGTTTTTCCACCGCCACCGACCTGGCGGACTACCTGGTGGGCCTGGGACTGCCCTTCCGGGATGCCCATGAGGTGGTGGGCAAGGCCGTCGCCCACGGCGTCGAGCATGACCTGGACCTGGCCGAGATGTCACTGGACACCCTGCAGGGATTCTGCACCGATATCGGGGAGGACGTGTTCGAGGTGTTGACGCTGGAGGGATCTGTGAGTGCGAGGGACCACCTGGGCGGTACCGCGCCGGCGCAGGTGGCCGCGGCGGCGAAACGCGCCACGGCGTTGCTGGCGGAAAGACACTAGGCTACCGCCGCCACCTCACCCCGGCCTGGAACACCACATCCGGCGCGGTCTCTACCTGGATATCCTCCACCAGGCTGACATCCAGCACCCAGCTTTCGGCAAAGCGCCAGCGGGCGCCCACGCTGAGCATGATCGCCGCGTCGCCGATGCCCTTGATATCACTGTCGGCCGGCGCAGCGTGGGCATCGACCTGCCCGAGCACAGACCATGACTCGCCGATGCGCCAGTCCAGGCCAAGGCCGGCGAACCACAGGTGCCGTTCCTGGATAGTTTCAATCAGCTCGCTTTCACCGGCATACAGGTAACCCAGCTGGCCGTGCCAGCGCAGTGGCAGGTCACCGTTATGGTCGCCTGAAAAGCGCAGTGCGAGATAGGCATCGGCGGCGCCGGAGCCGAGAAATTCGTCCTCATCCCCGGTGGCAAACTTGTAACCGGCAACGACGGCAGCGGCGGAGTTCCTGTCGGCAAGGAACCGGTAGCTGAGGGACAGGCTGGTGTCGCCGAGGCCCGAGCCGTCCTCCACCAGGGAAAAGTTGTCGGCACCCAGGTAGGTGTAATTCAGCAGATCCTGCTCTGCGTCGGAGCGTCCGCCATCAGACATGCCCCAGAAGTCATGCCATTTGTCGATCAGCGAATCCAGGCTGCCACCACTGTGTTCGAGCCAGGGGACTTCCAGCTGCAAATCCCAGTTATCGCCGAGGGCGTAGCGGGCTTCCAGCGCCAACCGGGAGGTTTCGCCATCCAGGTTGAGGAATTCCCCGGTCTTTGCCTCCACCACGTAGTGGCTGGCGATACTGCCGTGCAGAGCGAGGTCGAACTGGCCGGCGGGTGAAATATCGGCGCTGCGCTGGGCGGGAAGCCCCAGCAGGCCCGCTACCGGGCTCAGGTTCCTGACGTACAGCGGCTCCGCTGCCAGGGCACCCTGAGCCCCTGCCAACAGCGCCGGCAACACCCACTTCAAAGCCATTGAAAATCGATGTCCCCCTGGGATCTCATCTGCTCCACCACGAAGGGCCGGAACAGACTGCCGTCGCGGGTATTGCGCCAGTCCCCCGCTGCGGGGTCGTACTCGTAATGGAAGCCGCCGGCGCGAGCGGCGAACCAGAGCTGGCGCACCGGCGGCTGCCGGCTGAATACCATGGTGGTGCCATTCTCGAACTTCACGGTCAGGACACCGCCCCCTGCCTCGTAGTCGAGGTCACTGTCGACCTCATCCAGGGCCAGTTCCACCGCCTCGAAGGTCTGGTCAACCAGCTCGCCATATTCTGCTTCAGAAATCACGTCATACCATCCAGATTGTGCGTTGCGCACATGATACGGGCTGCTCGCACCGCTTACTACCGGCAGGTATAATCGCTGCTTTTGCACTTCGGGAACATCCCATGCGCTATCTCGCTGCATTGACACTGCTGGTCCTGCTGGGCGGCTGTGGCCAGACCGGCCCCCTTTACCTGCCCGACGAGGCACCGGAACCAGGGGCTCACGGCAACGCCAGTGACAACAGCGAAGAGCCAACTCCCGACGGCATGTAAACCAAAGAGACCTTCAATGGATTATTTCCCCTATCGGGACGGCGAACTTCACGCCGAGGGCACCCCCGTCAGCAAAATTGCCGAGCGCCATGGCACGCCTTGCTATGTCTATTCCCGCGGCGCCCTGGAGGCATCCTTCAGGGAGTACCAGGACGCCCTGGCCGGGTGTGAACACCTGATCTGCTACGCGGTAAAAGCAAACTCCAACCTGGCGGTGCTCGACACGCTCGCTCGACTTGGGGCCGGTTTCGATATCGTCTCGCTGGGCGAACTGGAACGGGTTATCGCCGCCGGTGGCGACCCGGGCAAAGTGGTATTTTCCGGGGTCGGCAAGAAGCCCCTGGAAATGGCCCGGGCACTGGAGCTGGACATCGCCTGTTTCAACCTGGAATCGGCGGCGGAGCTGGAAGTGCTGGCCGGGGTGGCCGCGCAACTGGCCAAAACAGCCCGGGTATCGGTGCGGGTCAACCCGGATGTCGATGCCAACACCCATCCGTACATCTCCACCGGGCTCAAGGAAAACAAGTTCGGTGTCACCATGGATGAAGCCATGGCGGTCTACCAACGAGCCGCAGAGCTGCCATTTATCGAGGTGGTGGGCGTGGATTGCCATATCGGCTCCCAGCTGACCCAGATCAGTCCCTTCATCGACGCCCTCAAGCGCCTGCTGGCACTGGTGGACGACCTGGCGGACCAGGGCATCGTGCTGCATCACCTGGACCTCGGCGGCGGCCTCGGTGTCTGCTACAGGGACGAACAGCCGCCATCGATCGGCGACTACATTGCCGCAGTGCGCGCAGAGCTGGGCGAGCGACCGCTCACCCTGGTGTTTGAGCCCGGGCGCTCAATCGCCGCCAATGCCGGCCTGCTCCTGACCCGGGTGGAGTACCTGAAGCGGACCCCGGAACACAACTTTGCCCTGGTGGACGCGGCCATGAACGACATGCTTCGCCCGGCCCTGTACCAGGCCTGGCTGGATATTCGCAACGCCCGCCAGCAGGCCAGCGCGGCCACTGAATGCTGGGAAGTGGTTGGCCCGGTCTGCGAAACCGGTGACTTTCTCGGCAAGCAGCGGGAGCTGAGTATCGAGCAGGGCGACCTGCTGGCGCTGTCGGGCGCCGGCGCCTATGGCTTCACCATGAGCTCCAATTACAACAGCCGGCCCCGTGCCGCCGAAGTCATGGTAGATGGCGATTCGGTGCACCTGGTGCGGGAGCGGGAGACCCTGGCTGATATCATGCGCGGTGAGCACCGCCTGCCGGACTGACCATGCTACTGAAATTCACCAAAATGCACGGCGCGGGCAATGACTTTGTCGTTATCGACCTGATCAGCCAGCACTGCAAGCTACGCCCCCGGGACATCCGCAAACTGGCGGACCGCCGCTTTGGTGTCGGTTGCGACCAGGTGCTGGTGGTGGAGCCACCGGGCAGCCCCGACGTGGATTTCCGCTACCGGATCTACAACGCCGATGGCGGCGAGGTTGAGCAGTGCGGCAATGGCGCGCGCTGTTTCGCCCGCTTTGTGCGCGACAAAAAGCTGACCAACAAGCGGGTGATTTCGGTGCAAACCGCCGCCGGGGTCATCGAACTGCGGGTGCGCGACAACCACCGTGTTGAGGTCAATATGGGCGCTCCAACACTGGACCCGCAGCAGATCCCCTTCGACGCAGAACAGCAGGCCGCCAGCTACACGCTGGATGTCGGCGACCAGACCATCGAACTGGGTGCGGTATCCATGGGCAACCCCCACGCCGTCACTCTGGTGGAGGACGTGGCAGCGGTGGATATGGCGCGCCTGGGTCCATTGCTGGAAAACCACCCGCGTTTCCCCCAGCGGGTCAACGCAGGCTTTATGGAGCTGGTATCGGACACCGAGATTCGTCTCCGGGTTTTCGAACGGGGCGTCGGCGAGACCCTGGCCTGCGGCACTGGCGCCTGCGCCGCGGTTGTGTACGGATTAAGCCGTGGCTGGCTGCGCGATACCGTGACAGTTAATCTTCCGGGCGGTAAGCTGTCCATATCATGGGCCGGCCCGGGCCAACCCGTGATAATGACCGGCCCCACCGCATCGGTGTTCGAGGGCACGATAAGAATCTGAGGCGCCACCCGCCTCCATCGAAGGCTCGCCGGGCGCAGCCTCCGGCAGACCAGGGGAGATACATCATGTCCAACGACCAGGCCGAGGCGATTGCCACTGTTCCAGAGCTCAGCGAAGAGCAGGTGCGCGACTACCTCAAGCAGAACGGCGATTTTCTGCAGCGCAATCCGGATATGCTGGATCACCTGCATATCTCCCACGCCTCCGGAAGTGCCATATCACTGGTGGAGAAGCAGGTCAGCGTATTGCGCGAGCGCAATATCGACATGCGTCACCGGCTCAACACCCTCACCGCCAATGCCCGTGACAACGACCTGCTCTATGAGCAGACCCGCCAGTTGATCCTGGCCCTGCTCGAGGCCCGCAGTGTCGACGCGCTGTACACAGCCTTCATGGACGCGATGAAAAACAGGTTCAAGGTCGATTACGCCAGCATGATCCTGTTTGGTGAAGCCACCGATGAAGGCCAGTGCCGGATGGAGTCGGCGGAAAAGGCCAGGATCGAGATAGGCGCCCTGCTCAAGGGCCGCAAACCGGTCTGTGGCGTACTGCGCAAGGACGAGCTCGCCTTCCTGTTTCCCGATGCCGGAGAGGTGGGATCGGCGGCGCTGGTGGCTCTGACCCATGGCGAGGAACTGGGCCTGATTGCCGTGGGCAGCGCAGACGCCAATCGCTACAGCGGCAATATGGGCACCCTGTTCCTCACCCATGTCGCCGATGTCATCGTTCGTCTCCTGCCGCGTCTCGGGTAGGCTGATGTGAGCACCACCCTGGCGAACGAATGCGCAGAGTTTATCGACTACCTGCGCGACGTACGCCAGCTATCGCCCCATACCCTGGAAAATTACCGCCGGGATCTCGCCTCGCTGCAGCGCTACAGCGAGGCCAACAACCGACCACAGGCCCGCGACCTGGATGAGGCGGATATTCGTGCCTGGGCAAGCCAGCTGCACCGCCGCGGCCTGGCCGGGAGCAGTATCCAGCGCAGTCTGTCGGCCGCTCGCTCCTTTTTCAACTATCTGGGCCGGATTAATGGCCATCCTCGCAATCCCGCCGCCAGCGTGCAGGCCCCGCGCAAACCGCGCAAATTACCCCGTACCCTCGACGCGGACCAGGTCGACCGCTACCTGGACTTTGCAGGCGGCGGCCCCACCGTATTGCGCGATCGGGCCATGGCGGAACTGTTCTACTCCTCCGGCCTGCGCCTGGCAGAACTGGGATCGGTGAATATTGACGATATTGACCACGGCGCCCGGCTGTTGACCGTCACCGGCAAGGGCAACAAGACCCGCACGGTGCCCGTGGGCGCCACTGCCCTGGAAGCCATAGACCAGTGGCTGGCGGTACGACCGCAAACCGCCGCCGACGACGACTCGGCAAAGGCGCTGTTTACCAGCAACCGCGGGCAGCGCATCAGCAGGCGCAACATACAGGCCCGCCTGAAACTGCAGGGACGCAAGTCAGGCATGCACCAGGACGTGCACCCACATATGCTGCGTCACTCCTTCGCCAGCCACATGCTGGAGTCCTCGGGCGATTTGAGAGCAGTGCAGGAATTGCTGGGGCACGCCAATATCTCCACCACCCAGATCTACACTCACCTGGATTTCCAGCACCTGGCCAGGGTGTACGATGCTGCCCACCCCCGGGCCAAGCGACGCAAACGCGACTGAGATGGGCATCAAGGTCATTACCTTCGATCTGGACAACACCCTCTGGGATGTGGATCCGGCACTCATCCGCGCCGAGGAAGCCCAGCGCCGCTGGTTGCTGGAGCACCGCCCGGGGGCGATTGAAAACTACGACCACGATGCCCTGTGGGAATTCAAGAAGTCCGTATGGAAGCGCCATCCGCAGCTACTGCACAATGTCAGCGCCATGCGCCGGCAGATGCTGCTGGAGTTGCAGTTGGCCGCTGGCTACTCGCAGGCCCAGGCGCAATCCGGCGCCGAGCAGGCCTTTGACGTGTTTCTCAACGAGCGCCACCGGGTGGAGCTTTACGAACAGGCCCTGGATGTGCTGCAGCAGTTGGCGGAAGAATTCAGCATCGGCGCATTGACCAACGGCAATGCCGATATCTACAAGACCGATGCCGGGGAATACTTCGACTTCGCCTTCCTGGCCGAGGATTTCGGAGCCAGCAAACCGGCGCCGGACATGTTTCACGCTGCCATGGAAAAATCCGGCGCGGCGGCGCACGAGATCGTCCATGTCGGCGACAACCCCGAGCACGACATCAGGGGCGCACTCGAGGTGGGTATGTACACGGTGTGGATCAACCTGAAACGGGAACCGTGGCCCGGCGGCCCGCCGGCCCATCGGGAAGTCACCGAGCTGGTCCAGCTCCCTGATGCTATTGCCGCAATCCGCGCATTACCCTGAGGCATGCAGCCACATTTGACAGCCTCCGGGGGCTGCTCTAACGTGACTGGCTACATTTTGCACCATCGAGCCCGGCCAACGCCGGCGTGGAGGCCCATGTTGCCAGGTCGCAGATTATTGCTGATTTCCGTTCTCGTCCTGTTGAGCGCATGCGGCCGGGAGACAGTGCCGCCGCAGGTGGCGGCGGATTCATCACCGCAGAGCGCATCTTCTGGTGCTCCCGGGCTGGTCACGATCCGTGCCGTGGGTATGAGTTTCCAGGGCCCGGAGACCATACCTGCAGGCTGGACTACCTTCCGTTTCGAAAACACCTCCGCCATGGTTCACTTTGCGATGATTGATCGCCCTCCGGCGCAGGTTGACCTGCAAACCTTCGACGAACAGCTGATGGCACCGTTCCAGCTGGCCATGGATGCCATGAACGCCAATGACGAGGCAGCAGTCAACGCCGCCTACGCCACGTTTCCGGCCTGGGTGGGTGATCTCGAGCGCCACGGCGGCCCGGGCCTGCTGTCGGCAGGGCTTGTCGGCCAAACCACGGTATTTCTGGCACCGGGTCGTTACGTCCTGGAGTGCTATGTAAAAACCGACGGTGTGTTCCACACCACCAGCCCCGGAAACGGGCAACTGGGAATGGTGCTGGAATTTACCGTAACCAGTGAGGACAACGGAGCCCTGGAACCGCGAGCCAATGCCCGCTTCACCCTCAGCAATAGCGGCATCACTCTCGAAGAAGGGGCTTTGCGCGCTGGCAGCAACACCATCAGGGTCGACTTTGCCGAGCAACAGGCGCTGCCCTCGTTCGTCGGCAACGACATTCACCTGTTGCAGTTGAGCGGACCCCGGGACCTCCAGGCGGCGGCCGAGTGGATGGACTGGCGCACGCCCGACGGGCTGCAGTCACCCAGCCCGGTCAGGTTTCTCGGCGGGATACAGGATATGGCGGCGGGCCGCCACGGCTACTTTTCAGTCGACCTGGAACCGGGGGATTACGCCCTGATGGCTGAGGTTCCGGAGCCGCTGGGCATGGGACTGGTACTGCCCGTTAGTGTAAGCGGGCCCTAGATCGCGTCTTCGCCGGTTTCGCCGGTGCGGATGCGAATGACCTGCTCGAGGTCGGAAACAAATATTTTGCCGTCGCCGATCTTGCCGCTGTTGGCGGTATTGGTGATGGCTTCAATGGCACTCTCCACGTCGCCGTCGGCAACGGCGATTTCCAGCTTCACCTTGGGCAGAAAATCGACCACGTACTCTGCACCCCGATACAGCTCGGTATGGCCCTTCTGGCGACCGAACCCCTTGACCTCGGTAACAGTGATCCCCTGAACGCCTATCTGGGACAGGGCGGCGCGAACATCGTCCAGCTTGAACGGTTTGATGACGGCAGTTACCAGTTTCATATGCGGGTTCTCCTTGTGTGAACGCGCCTAATCATAGGGGCATTTCAACCAAGAGTAAATTCGGGGGCAAACGAAGGGCGCTACTGCGGAGGCATGACCCTGTCTCCCGGGGCGAGCCCGGAGATCACCTCTACCATGCCTTCACCTGCCGGTTGCCCCAGGCGTACGAAGCGCCGGACCACCCCCGCCTCGCCGGCGACCCAGACCACATTCAACTGGCCCACTTCGGCCACCCGCTCCGCGGGCACCAGCATACGACTGCGCTCGCCGGCAGGTACCTGCACCCGGGCGTACATCCCCGGCAGCAGGTCGCGCTCCGCGGGCAACATAACCTTGATCAGGAAACTCCTGGCTCCGGGGTCGGCAGCGGGAACGATTTCCTCAATGATGGCGTCATAGGACTTTTCCACCGCCGGTACATCCACCCGCAGCACCTGCCCGGTCTGCAGCGACAGCGCGAGCTGCTCGCGCACCCGGGCCTCCACCCACAGGGAAAACGGATTGTAGAGAGACAGTAACTTGCTACCCGGTGAAGCCGTATCGCCGGGTTCGGCAAAGCGATCGACGACCCTCCCGGCGATGGGCGAGCGAATCTCGCTGAAGCGGACCGCCGTCTGCGCTTCCTCCAGTGCCTGGCGCGCCGAGGACAGGTCGGCCTCCAGTGACGCGGCGTCGGCACTGGCGGCATCGCGGTCGGCGACCGCTATCAGCCCGCGCTGGTGCAGTTCCTGTGCACGCTTCAGGTTCTGGCGGGCCTCGTTAAGCCGCGCCTCTACCGAGCGCACCTGGTCCTCCGCCTGCCGGGCCCGGGCCTCCAGGTCACTTTTTTCCAGCTCCAGCAGTAGCTGGCCCTGTTCCACGTAGTCGCCGGCGCGAACATTGATCCGGATGATGCGTGCCAGCAGCCGGGAAGAAATGATCGTCGTCTCCCGGGCTTCAACGGAGGCGGGCAGGCTTTCACTGACGGGGCCCCGGACCACTGTCACCGCGACTGCGGCGGCGTCATCTATCGACGCCGGTGGCGCCAGGTCCGGTTCGATTTTGTCACTGAAATAACCGGCCATCAGTGCCACCAATAACAGCAGGCCGACAATCGCCACCACCGGCAGCAACAGTTTTTTCATGGTCACGCTTCCTCTGGCGACACGGTAGCGGCCGCCGTACGCAGGTCAGGTTTATCGAACACCAGCAGGTACACAATAGGCACCACGATCAATGAGAAGGCGGTCGAGGCCACGATCCCGAAGATGATTGCCAGCGCCAGTCCGGCAAATACCGGGTCCAGGGTGATAATCAGGTTGCCGAGCAGGGTAGTACCGGCCGTCAGCAACACCGGACGCATGCGCACCGAGCCCGCCTGGAGCAGGGCATCGCGAATAGAAGCACCGGCATTCCTGGCCTGGGATATGAACTCCACCAGGATCAGGGAATTACGCACCACAATGCCGGCGAGCGCAATCATGCCTATCATCGCCGTGGCAGTGAATAACACCGGCTCCGGCGCCCCCGCGATCCAGCGTTCGCCAAACTGGTTCATCAGCCAGAAGCCGGGCATGATGCCGATCACCGTCAACGGGATCGACAACATGATGATCAGCGACAGGGAACTGGAGGCGGTCTGCACCCGCAGGACGAAAAATATTGCCAGCAGGGCAAACGCGTAACCCAGTCCCATGTCCCGGAACACATCCTTGGTGATACGCCACTCGCCCTCGCCGGTCCACTGTACATCGGTGCCCTCCGGCAGAGACCAGCCGTCTCCCGCCCCGCTGGACAGGAAGGTGCGGCCCTGCCAGTCGTCTCCCTCGCCCGCCGGTTGCCCCATGTCGGCATGGATGTCGGCAATAATCTCCGCCGGGGTTCGCCCGTTGAGCTCCGCCATCACATAAACGACCGGGCGCAGGTCCTTGCGGTGAATCATGGTGTCGGCAGAGCCGTGCTCGAAACGGCCCAGCTCTCCCAGCGCCACCAGCGGCTGTGGCGCCACCTCCAGGCCCTGGGCGGTATTCGACTTGGCCACCCCCTGCCTGCCCTTGACCAGCAAGCGCTGAAAGTCGTGATCTGACAGCCTGTCCCGGGGCTCCAGCCGCAACTCTATGGGCAGCGGGCGTGCTTCCCGTTCAAGCTGCAGATAGCCCGCCACATAACCTTCATTGGCCATGGCCAGGGTCTGCGCCACATCGTCAGCAGCAATACCGGAAAGGGCTGCCTTCTGGCGGTCAGTCACGAAACGCCGGCGCTGCCGGTCGGCCTCTATGGTCGAATCGATTTCGACCACGTGGGGCTCACGGGCCAGCCGCGCCATCAACGCGCGGGCACCGTCTTTCTGGATGTCGTAGGGCGTATGCGCCTCGCCGTAGATTTCCGCGACCAGGGTACTCAACACCGGCGGCCCGGGCGGGACTTCCACCACTTTCACGCTGATACCGTCGCGATTGAAGGGGGCGAGTAACTGTCGCAGGCGCAGGACCAGGCCATGGGACTGCTGCTGCCGCTCGGTCTTATCGGCCAGGGTAATCCGCAGATCGCCCAGGTGAGGCCCGATGCGCTGATAGTAACGGCGCACCATGCCATTAAAGTCGATGGCCGACGGCACCCCGACAAAGGCGGCCACCGCCTGCACTTCCGGTACCCGGGTCACAGTTTCGGCGACATCACGCGCCAGCGCGGCGGTCTGCTCGAGGCTGGCACTCTCGGGCATGTCGATCAACACCTGCACTTCGTTCTTGTTATCGAAGGGCAGCAGCTTCAGCGGCACCAGGCGAAACACCGGCAGCGCCGCAGTGACCATGAACAAGCCGAGCACCGCCCAGAGCACCCGCTTGGCAAGCTGGCGATTATCCAGCAGTGGCGCCATGATCCGGGCGTACACGCCCGCGCCTTCAGGGCTGTCCTGGGACACCGGTTGTTCCTTCAGCAGGCGGCAGGCCAGCCAGGGGGTCACCAGAAAGGCCACCAGGGTAGAGGTAATCACGCTGGCGGGGACGTTGAAGGCCATGGGCGCCATATAGGGCCCCATCATGCCGGTAATACCTGCCAGCGGCAGGAAGGCAAAGATAATCGTTACCGTGGACAATATCAGCGGCACCCGAATTTCGGCCATGGCGGCCACCACCCGGTCACCGACGGAGAGGTCACGTCGCCCCATAAACCGCGAAATATTATCGACACCGGTAATGGGGTCATCCACCAGCAGGCCGAGGGACAGGATCAGGGCGAACAGGGTCACCCGGTTGATGGTGTAGCCCAGGGCCATGTCCAGGGCCAGGGTAATGCCATAACAAATCGGCACCGCCAGGCCCACCACCAGTGCGGGTCGCCAGCCAAGGAATACGCCGATAAACACCACCACGGTAAAAATGGCGAAGCCCAGGCTGATACTGAGATTATTGACCTTTTCATCGGCGGTCTGGCCGTAGTCGCGCAGCACCTCCACCTGTACTTCCGGCGGCAGTAGCTCCTGCTGCATATCCGCCATGGCCTCGTGCACCGCCGCTGCCACGGATACGGCATTGGACCCGCGCTGCTTGGCTACCGATATCGCCACCATTGGCCGGTCAGCGATTCCGCCCCGCTCGTGCTGGGGGGCAAACCCGATCCAGGTGTAACTCTCGGCTTCCGCCGGGCCATCGACCACTTGCGCCACATCGCGCAGGTAGACGGGAGCACCGTCAATCACGTTAACCACCAGGCTCTGCAACTCGGCGACACTGCGGATGACATCGCCGGCCTCCAGCAGTACCGAATCGTTACCGACGGTCCAGTCGCCGGCGTCACGCAGCACGTTGGACACGGACAGCGCCATGACCACATCCTGCGCCGTGGTGTTGCGGGCGCCCATGCTCTCCGGGTCAATCAGTATCCGCACCGTCCGCGGTCGGCCACCGATCACGTTGACCTCACTGGTGGCCGGGATAGCCTGCAGGAAGGTGGAAACCTCCTCCGCCAGCCGCCGCAGCTCGAAATCGTCATAGCGCTGCGGATCATCGCTCCACAGCGCCAGCATCACGATCGGCACATCGTCCACTTCCACCGGCCGCAGCATCCAGTTACTGATCACCGGCGGCATTTGATGCTGGTTGGAATACAGCTTGTTGTAGGTGTTGAGCAGGGAGTCTTCGCGGTCCTCCCCGACGTGGAACCTGAGGGTGGCAGTCACCCTCCCCGTCGCGGTTGCGGAGTACACATGCTCCACGCCCGGGATCTGCGCCAGCAACTTTTCCAGTGGAATGCCGACCTGCCGTTCAACCTGGCGGGCACTGAGCCCCGCCGCCTCGACAATAACATCCACCATCGGCACCACTATCTGGGGCTCCTCCTCGCGGGGCGTGAAGGTCAGGGCGAGGAAGCCGGCGAGCAGACCGACAACAAAGATCAGCCTGGGCAGGCCACCGCCCAGGGTAGAGCGCACCAGTCGGTCAACGGGATGGGGCATGGATGTTCGCTCCGCGGCGATTTACTGGAACGCGCAACCAGGTTGTTTGCCGAACTTCCGCAGGATCATGGCCAGGGGACAGAACCCGCTAAAGGCCGCCTGCAGCATATTGGCGCCGACAAAGGCTGTGAACCACAGCCAGTAAACCGAGTGCAGCTGGCTAAGCGCCAGGCTGGCCAGGATAAACACACCCGCAATAGCGAAAACAAGTCTGTCTACATTCATTCTGGTATCCTCTGTTCAAGTTTGGAATCAACGGGGTCATCGACACAATATACCCGGTGCAGCGCCTCCAGCATGATTTGTGCCTTGCCGTCGCTGATAGAGTAGAAAATCCGCTGCGCCTCCCGCCGTGTCGCCACCATGCCGCTGTCACGCAGCCGGGCAAGGTGCTGCGACAGCGCCGACTGCCCCAGCCCGGTCAGCTCCTCGAGCTCACCCACGGTGTGCTCCCGGGTCACCAGCGCACACAGCACCAGCAGGCGACCGGGATGAGCCAGGTCCTTGAGCAACTCTGCGGCGGACGTCGCGTTCTGCTGCATAAGCTTTACATCAAGCACTGCGTACTCCTAACATAAGTTTTTACTAATATAAGGCGTCCCTTATATATGTCAAGGTTTGTGATTTTCACAGGGTTCGGTGCCGGTATCTGCTAAGCGGTCACCGCGAACGGGGTAACCCAAGACAAGGATGCACAAAAAAGGGGGGCCAAAAGGCCCCCCAAGTACACGCATCATAACAATGCGCCCGCAAGATTGTCGTGTTTACTGGCTGCCGGAAAACTCGGGGTACGCTTCCATACCACATTCCGCCAGATCCACACCTTCGTACTCTTCCTCTTCGCTGACCCGGATGCCCATGATCATCTTGAGCACGAACCAGACGATGAAGCTGGCGCCAAATACCCAGATGAAGATGGTGGCCGCGCCGATCAGCTGACCGCTGAAAGAGGAGCCGTCGTTGGTCACCGGTACCAGCAGCAGGCCAAGCAGACCAACCACACCGTGTACCGAGATGGCACCCACCGGATCATCGATCTTCAGCTTGTCCATGAAGACGATGGAGAACACCACCAGAATGCCGCCCAGACCGCCGAACAGGGTTGCCTGCAGGGCCGAAGGGGTGGAAGGTTCGGCAGTGATAGCCACCAGGCCCGCGAGGGCGCCGTTCAGGGCCATGGTCAGGTCGGCCTTGCCGAACATGATCTTGGCCACAATCAGGGCGGTAATGAGGCCACCGGCTGCAGCCGCATTGGTGTTCATGAATACGATGGCTACCGAGTTGGCGCTTTCAACACTGGCAGTTGCCAGTACGGAACCGCCGTTGAACCCGAACCAGCCCATCCACAGGATGAAAGTACCCAGAGTGGCGAGGGGCAGGTTGGCGCCGGGGATGGCATTGACCTGGCCGTCCGCGCCGTACTTGCCTTTACGTGCGCCCAGCAGGATGACACCGGCCAGGGCTGCAGAGGCGCCCGCCATGTGCACGATGCCGGAGCCGGCGAAGTCGGAGAAGCCCAGGTCGCCAAGGGTGTACATGCCAAATACCGCGCTGCCTCCCCAGGTCCAGGCGCCTTCCATCGGGTAGATGAAGCCGGTCATAACCACGGCGAATGCCAGGAACGCCCACAACTTCATACGCTCGGCAACCGCGCCAGAGACGATGGACATGGCAGTTGCCACGAATACCACCTGGAAGAAGAAGTCGGCGGAGGGTGCGTAACTAGCCGCTTCCTCTGCGCCGGCAACACCGTCGCCGGTGATCGTCGACAGGAACAAATCCCCGCCGTACATGATCATGTAACCGCAAACCATGTACATGGTGCAGGACACGGCGAACAGCGCCACGTTCTTGAGCAGGATTTCAGTGGTGTTCTTGGAGCGGACCAGGCCAGCCTCGAGCATGGCGAAGCCGGCTGCCATCCACATTACCAGTGCGCCACACACCAGAAAATAAAAGGTGTCGAGCGCGTACTGCAATTGAAAAATATTGTCTTCCATTGGAATAACTCTCTCGTAGTCAGTTCAGGATTAGATAGCTTCTTCGCCGGTTTCACCGGTACGGATCCGGATAACCTGCTCCAACGGGGACACAAATACCTTGCCGTCGCCGATCTTGCCTGTGTTTGCGGCCTTGGTAATGGCCTCGATTGTCTGGTCGACTACGCTCTCTGCCACCGCCACTTCGATTTTCACCTTGGGCAGGAAGTCGACAACGTATTCGGCACCGCGATACAGCTCGGTATGGCCCTTCTGCCGGCCGAAACCTTTTACTTCAGTCACGGTGATGCCCTGGACGCCGATTTCCGACAGCGCTTCGCGCACGTCATCCAGCTTGAAGGGCTTCACGATAGCCGTGATTAGTTTCATGTTTTTCTCCTGGTGTTAATTGAGGGGCGCCGCGGCGGACGCCCCTGGTCAGACTCTGGTGCGCTTACATGCTCTTGGCGATGGAAAAGACCACGGTGTCCTCACCCCAATCGGTGCCGAACACTTCGTCCTCATCCAGGGTGGTGCCGACATAGGTGGCACCAAGGTCAACACCGAGCACGGTCCAGGTCAGACCCACGGAATAGTCGGTGTAAGAATCCTGGCCGTCAGACAAGAAAGTGGTGTCATCTTCCAGGTCGTTGTAACCCGCATGCAGGTCAAGGCTCCAGTTTTCACCGAAGCTGAAACTGTAGTCAGCGTAGTAGTAGAAGAACTTGTCGGTTTCACCGTAGTAGTCGTCGGAGTAAGCCATGCCCAGGGTCAGGTCGTGGAAGGAGAAACTGCCATAGATTTCCTGGTAATCGCCCTCGTCACCATCATCTCCGGGGTAGTCGTAGTACAGGTAGCCCACGTCAATGGCGGAATTCTCGCCAATGTCCATGCCCCAGCCGACGTAGTAGTCCAGTTCCAGGGAACCGTCGAAGCCGTCGATGCTGTCGAAATCGACGGTAGAGCCCCAGGTGCCGATGTAGATGCCGTTATCAAAACCCAGGTCAAAGCCGCCCTGGATGGCGATATCTTCGTCGGACTGGGAGATACCACGGAAGCGGTAGTCGCTCACCAGCGAAACGTTGGCGCTGATTTCAGCGGCCTGGGAGGTCGTTGCGGTAGCGCCAGCCAGGAGCGAAGCGGCTATCGCGGCAGGAAGTACTTTTTTCAACATGTCTCAAATCTCCATGATTTGTGTGGTCTAGGTGTCAGATATGTATTGCGTCATCTCGTAACGGGCGCATTGTGTGCGCTATACAGATCCGCCGGTAATATTGCAGCCGATGTGCCAAAGTCACCTTTATGTAATAAAAACATAGAGATAGAGAGTTTCGCCTGCTGTTTCGCCAGCGCCTGTGCACCAATAGCGGGCCGCTCGGTGCACCCAAATGACCTCGGGCACCAGTTTGGTGCGTTTTTTCTGTGCCCTCCCCTTTCCCGCCCTGCCGTCCAGCGCGGTGGCCGAACCGGGAGCACTTCTGATCTGTGTAATGCCGACAAAAACAAGTAGACTTCTGTGCCTGTCACAGCATTGAAAGGTTGAGCACCATGGCCATCAAACCACCGCCGCCCCCCTGGGACGTCCTGCAGCAGGTTAATGAACTGGTGGGTAACTCCGGCCTCAGGAACGAGGTCGACAAGGGCGTAAGAGCCCTCGCCCAGTCCGCCCTGTCCCGCCTGGAGGTGGTCAGCCGCGAGGAGTTCGACACCCAGGCGGAAATCCTCAAGCGCACCCGCGAGCGGGTGGTTGCCCTGGAAGCTGAACTGGAAGAAATGACGAGGGAACTGGAAGCGCTCAGCAAAGAGAGCTGACGCCGGCCGCTGGCGGCCTTGTGCTCAGGGAAGAGCCATGGAACTTTCAATCGTTCACAGCCGGGCGCTGTCCGGCCTGTCGGCACCACCGGTGCGGGTGGAAACCCACCTGTCCAACGGCCTACCGGCATTCAATATTGTCGGCCTGCCGGAAACGGCGGTACGCGAGAGCAAGGAGCGGGTGCGCAGCGCCCTGCTCAATTCACATTTTGAATTTCCCGATCGACGCATCACCATTAACCTGGCTCCGGCCGACCTGCCCAAGGAAGGGGGTCGTTTCGACCTGCCGATAGCCCTGGGCATCCTGCTGGCCTCCGGTCAGCTCGAGGAACGGCTCAGTGGCAAGCACGAATTTCTCGGCGAGCTGGCGCTGGACGGCAGTCTGCAGGCAGTACCGGGCGCCGTTTGCGCGGCACTGGCCGCCAGCGCCTGCGGCAACACCCTGGTGGTGCCAGAACCCAACCTTGGCAACGCCAGCCAGGTGCCCGACGCCTGTGTCCTGGGAGCATCCGACCTGCTGACACTGTGCGCCCACATCAATGGCGCGGCCAGGCTGGAAAGGGCCACAGTCGTTGCCGAACCCGCTGAACCCCACTACGAGGACCTCGGCGATGTTGTTGGCCAGGCAGCGGCCCGCCGGGCGCTGGAAATCGCCGCCGCCGGCGGCCACAACCTGCTCTTTATCGGCCCGCCCGGCACCGGCAAGACCATGCTGGCCAGTCGCCTCCCGGGTATACTGCCACCACCTTCTCGCGAGGAGTCACTGGTGACACTGGCGCTGCGGGACTTCCGGGGGCTGGACGCCGCCAGCGAGGCCTTGCGGCGCCCCTTCCGCAGCCCCCACCACAGCGCCACTGCCGCAGCACTGATCGGCGGTGGCAAGAACCCCCGCCCGGGGGAGGCCTCCCTGGCCCACGGCGGTGTGCTGTTCCTCGACGAACTACCTGAGTTCAACCGCCACTGCCTGGAGGCACTGCGGGAACCGCTGGAAAGCGGCCAGGTCACCCTGTCACGGGCCAGCTACAAGCAAACCTATCCCGCGGCTTTCCAGCTTGTTGCTGCCATGAATCCCTGTCCGTGTGGCTACCTGGGTGACCAGCAACGCCACTGCCGCTGCACGCCGGAGCAAATACAGCGCTACCGGGGCCGGGTTTCCGGTCCGCTACTGGATCGGATAGACCTGCACGTCCAGGTGCCGCGCCAGGCGCCGGAACTCCTGCTGAGGAAATCTGCCAGCGCCGAGTCTTCGGCCAACATTCGCCAGCGGGTCATTCGCTGCCGCCAGCGACAGCTGGCGCGCCAGCACTGCAGCAACGCGCGGCTTGGCGCCGAGGCACTGCTGGACATTTGCGCCCTCGACCAGCGCCAACGTGACCGGCTCGCCGAACTGGCAGCCCAACTGCAGCTCTCCGGCCGCGGTCTCCATCGGACATTAAGGGTGGCGCGGACCCTTGCTGACATGGCAGGTCACGAGCAGATCAGCCACACCGACATCGCTGAAGCCCTCGCTTTCCGGGAATCCTGAATCCGGTATGGGAGCCAATCAGGGTCCTTCGGTCCAGTTGGGAATACCGCCGCGGCTTTCACCGGGATACCTTACTGGTCAGCCACCCGAATGGAGGTGGTGGACTTCCTTTTCAAAAAACCGAAACTGAATTCTTCCATCGCCGGCTCCGTCTTTCCCTTGGAGTTGAATGAATCCACCGTGGAAATGTAGCAGAACACCATCATTAACATGCCCCCAACCAGGTGGTCGCGTACAATACCTTTACTCTCAACCAGGGCGACTCCTGTAAAGCCAATTTACGCGAGCAGGCCATACAGATGGTCAATGCAGTGACCAGCCACGGCGAGAGCCAGTTCGTTGCGGAGGTTGCGGCAGAACCGCCCCTGATCGTCATCCTGGAACTGCTCCGCGTGCCGCTACAAGATCGCAGGCAGTGCCGGCCACGAAGCGCGATAACTGACCTCCAGCACGGTACCTCCGTGGTCGTTGAAATCGACTGCATGCTAGTATCCCTGAACAAGGTCCCGACCCGATATCCTGAACAACTGACCCGAGGAAAGTGCGCCGCCATGTTTAGCAAAGGTGAGATCAAAACGTTTTTTCCATCCTGCGTATGGATCCATGAATTGCAGGAGTTCCGGGATATGAACGCCAGCATGATCGCCGAGCTCGGCGAGCTGAGGAAATCCACCGGCTATACCAATCCCGGCAACGGGGCATGGCAAAGTCGCGGCAATCTTAACAAGCTGCCAACATTCGAACCGCTAATGGAATGCTTCACTGCCGGCTCCAGGCGTGTGCTGGAATTTCTGAAATATGAGTTTGAAAACTTTGTCATCACCGACGCCTGGGCCAATATCAATCCACCCGGTCACAGTCACGTGATTCACACCCACCCCAACAACTTCCTGAGCGGGGTGTACTATCTCCAGGCTCCCGAGGGCTGCGGCGATATCGAATTTATTGACCCCAGGCAACAGGCCCTTGTATTGCAGCCGCGGGCAACAGTACAAACACCGCAGAACGCATGGAAACAACGCATTCCTCCCCGGGAAGGCCAGCTACTGATTTTCAATTCCTGGTTTCAACACCAGGTACAGGAAAACCGCAGCGACCAGGAAAGAATCAGCATCAGTTTCAACATCATGCTCAAGGGCAGTGTCGGGGTGGAATCTGCCGGCGCGCAGTTTTAACCGGCCTGCGCACTGACAAGCCCCGGGCGCTTGAGCAACCCTGTCCCGGCAACAGGCCCACGCGGCGCAGCGGTTTAGTCGCCGACCAGTCCAATTGATAAAACCCTGAAGTCTTTCTACGACGTGGCAGTTGTGCAAGAATGAACTAAATACTAGTAGTTATTAGTTCAGCGCCTGCCGGGTGATCTGAACGAGACCTAGCGCCGAGACAGAATCATGAGCCAATGCCCCTTTGCCAACCTGCTGGACCCGGATACCTACAAGGACGGCATGCCCTATCAGTCGCTCAGGGAAATCCGCGAGGCCGGGCCGGTAGTCCGCATGGAAGACCCGATTACCGGGGTGCCCTACTGGGCGGTGACCCGGATCAGGGAATTGGACTTTGTGTCCAAGAACCCGAAACTGTTTTCCTCCGCGGCCCGCTCCGCCTTTCCCATGGAAATGGATGAATTCACCGTGGAGATGCAGCAGAACACCATCATCAACATGGACCCGCCCCGTCACCAGAAGGTGCGCCGCATCGTGCGCAACGCCTTCACCCCCAAACGGGTGAACTCCTATGAAGCCAATTTCCGCAAGCATGCGAAACGCATCGTCGATTCGGTAGCCAGCCGCGGCGAATGCGAGTTTGTGGAAGAAGTGGCGGCGGAACTGCCCCTGATCGCGATCCTGGAACTGCTCGGGGTACCACTTGCCGACCGCAAGCAATTCTTCGACTGGACCAACACCATGATCTTCGCCGATGACCCGGACATGTCCACCTCCGAGGAAGAGGCCCAGATTGCGGCCATGGAAGTGATCGGCTACGCCATGCAACTGGCACTCAAGCACCGCGAAGAGCCAATGAACAACATCACCAGCGCCCTGCTGGATGCCGAGCTCGACGGCGAACCTGTCTCCGAGGAAATGTTTGGCTGGATGTTCATCCTGATCCTGGTAGGTGGCAACGAGTCCACTCGCACCGTTATCGCCCAAGGCATGCGCCTGCTGATGGAGCATCCCGAGCAGTTGCAGTACCTGGTGGACAATCCCGACAGGATCAGCAACGCGGTGGAAGAGATCCTGCGCTACAACACCGCGTTCATTTCCATGCGGCGCACGGCCACCGAAGACGTGGAACTGGGTGGCGCCCTGATCAAAAAAGGGGACAAGGTGGTGCTGCATTACCACGCTGCCAACCACGACGAGGCCGTGTTCGGCGATACTGCCATGGATTTCGATGTGACCCGCGCCGAGCGTATGCCGGACCTCTACAACCAGCTGCGCTCCTTCGGCATTGGCCAGCACTTCTGCATCGGCACCCACCTGGCCCGCCTGGAGCTGAATGTGATGTTCGAGGAGATTATCCCCCGGCTGCGCAATCCCCGGTTCAGAGGGCAGCCCGAATACGTCCGCTCTTTCTTCGTCAACGCGATTAAGAAAATGTACATCAGCTTCGAGCCGGAAGCGGCCGGTGCCAACGCCGCCTGATTCAGCACCACAAACACGGCAAAACCGATTATGATTCACTCTCTTTTTTTCGGGAGTGAATCATGACCGCCTACAAATCCCTTGAGGCGCTGCGCAAGCGCGCCTCCGTACTCGGCAATGCTGTTGGTATCCTCCACTGGGACCAGGAAACCATGATGCCCGAGGGTGTTGCCCCGGGCCGTGCCAGGGACCTGGCCGAGTTGAGCCTGATGATCCACGAGATCGAGACTGACGAGCGGCTGCCGGACCTGCTGGCAGAGGCCGAGGCACAACAGGATCAACTCAATCCCTGGCAGAAGGCCAATCTGCGGGAAATGCGCCACTATTATGTGCACGCCAACGCCACCCCGGCCGAGCTGGTAGAAAAGATCGTGATCGCCAGGTCCGACTCGGCAACCACCTGGAAGGAGGCGCGCTCTGCCAATGATTTCAAGCGGCTGGCGCCCAAGCTGGAGGTACTGTTCAACTTGCAGCGTGAGGTCGCCACTATCAAGTCCGAAGCGCTCGGGGTCACACTCTACGAGGCGTTACTGGATGAGTACGACCCTGGGCGGCGGGAAAAACAGATAGATGCACTGTTTGACGACCTGGCCGGGTTTCTGCCGGCTTTCACCCGGGAAGTCATGGATAAACAGGCCTGCGGCCCCGCTGTACTGCAGCCGCAAGGTCCATTCCCGATCGCCGTTCAGGAGAAACTGAGCCGCAGGGTCATGGAGATACTGGATTTTCCCTTCGACCGCGGCCGTCTCGACACCGCGGCGCACCCCTTCTCCGGGGGCGCCGAAGGCGACAACCGTATCACCACGCGCTACGAGGAAGACGACTTCACCAAAAGCCTGATGGCGGTTATCCACGAAACCGGCCACGCCCTCTACGAAGATGGCCGTCCCGGTGAATGGCGGGGCCAGCCGGTGGGCGAAAGCCGCGGCATGACCCTGCACGAGAGCCAGTCACTGTTGCTGGAAATGCAGGCGGCGCGCTCGGAAGAGTTCATTCGCTACCTGGCGCCCATCACCCGCGAGATTCTCGGCGGCAGCGGGCCGGCCTGGGAGGCGGACAACCTCCTGCGCCTGTACCGCAAGGTGGAACCGGGGCTGATCCGCGTCTATGCCGATGAGGTGACCTACCCCCTGCATGTGATCCTGCGCTACAAGCTGGAAAAGGCCATTGTCGCTGACGAAATCAGGGCCAATGATCTGCCCGCCGCCTGGAACGAGATGATGGAGAAATACCTGGGAATCACCCCGCCCAATGACACCGACGGCGTGATGCAGGACGTACACTGGCCGGAGGGCCTGCTGGGGTACTTCCCCACCTATTCACTGGGCGCCCTGGCCGCCGCACAGATTTTTGCCGCGGCAACGGAGGCCGCACCCGACATTCTGCCCGGGCTGGCCGGCGGCAACTTCAAGCCGCTGTACGGCTGGCTCGATGACAACATTCGCAGCCTGGGGTGCCTGTACACGGCGGACGAGCTGATTGAGAAAGCGACCGGTGCGCCGCTGGGAACCGAGGCCTACAAAAAAGCGGTGCGGGCGCGCTACCTGGATTAGCCCCGCTAGCCGAACACGCGCCCGTCCTTCGCCATGTCCAGCAGCAACTGTGGCGGCTCAAAGGCCTCCCCATACCTGGCCGCCAGTTCCCTGGCCCTGGCGGCAAACGCCGCCACCCCGTAGGCGTTCACGCATTGGTATACGCCACCGGTATGGGGCGGGAACCCAATACCCATAATGGAGCCAATGTTGCCGTCTGCCACCGAGGTAAGGACACCCTCTTCCATAATGCGAATCGCCTCCAGCACCTGGGAAAATAACAGGCGGTCTTTCACGTCCTGGTAAGGGATATCGGCATAGCCCTGGGGCGCAAACAGCTGTTTCAGGCCGGGCCAGGTCTGCACTTTCCTGCCCTTGTCGTCGTAGTCATAAAAGCCGGCCCCTTTGGCCTTTCCCGGGCGCCCAACCTCTTCCACCATGATCCGGATCACCTCGGACTCCGCACCGGGCTCCACGGTTTCGCCGCGGGCTCCGGCATCCGCCTGTTGCTGCCTGGCGGCGTGGTGCGCGGTTTCCAGGGAGATCGTGTCCAGGGTTTCCAGCGGCCCCATGGGTGACCCGTTAAAGGCCGCACCGTTTTCGATCAGGGCGGGATTGACACCCTCGGCGAGCATCCGCTGCCCCTGGGTGATGGTTTGCCCTATCACCCGGGTGGTAAAAAATCCCGGGGCGTCCTTCACGACAATGGGCTTCTTGCCCAGCTTCTGGGCCAGGTCGAAGGCACGGGCCAGGGCCGCGTCCGAGGTCTGCTCGCCAGTAATGATTTCCACCAGCGGCATCTTCTCCGCCGGCGAGAAAAAGTGCATGCCGATAAAGTACTGTGGCCGAGTGGATGCCTGCGCCAGCTCGGTGATAGGCAGTGCCGACGTATTGGAGGCGAACACGGTGGACTCGGCCAGAACCGCTTCGGTTTCCCGGGTAACCGCAGCTTTGACCTCTCGGTTTTCAAATACCGCCTCAATCACCAGGTCACAATCCGCCAGGTCACCCAACTGTGCCGTGGGGTGAATCCGGGCCAGTATCTGCTTCGCCTGCGCCTCGTCGATCCGCCGGTGCTTGTCACAGGCCAATGCCGCATAGGCCTTGCCCTGGTCCGCATTCTCCTGGTTGAGGTCCTTGAGTACCACGTCGATACCCGCCCTGGCGGCGGCAAAGGCTATTCCCGCGCCCATCACCCCGGCGCCTAAAATACCCAGTTTTCTGACCTCGGTCTGGTCGATACCCTGCGGCCGCGAGGCCCCGGCGTCGAGCTGGTTCATCTGGACGAAGAAGGTGGTCATCATGTTGCGCGAGACCTGGTCCAGCAGCAGACGCTGGAAGTAGCGCGACTCGATCTTGTGGGCGGTAGCGTAATCGACCCGGGCGGTATCGATCACGGCGGCGATAATAACCTGGGGAGCGGTCATGTTGCCTTTGGTCTGATTCATCACGCTGACCGGGCCGAAGTAGGTCAAACCCTGGGTCGAATCATCGCCAGGCGCGCCGCCGGGAATACTGTAACCGGGTTCTTCCCAGGGTTGCCTGGCGTCCGGATTGGCCTTGATCCAGGCCCTGGCCCTGGCCGCCATTTGATCCTCGTCTGCCGCCAGTTCATGCACCAGTCCCTGCTCCAGCGCACCGGAGGCGTTCAATTGCTTACCCTGGGAAATCAGGGTCAACGCGTCCTGCATTCCCAGCATGCGCACCATGCGCACGATACCGCCGGCGCCAGGCAACAGGCCCAGCATGGCCTCGGGCAAGCCGATCTTCACCCCGGGCGAGTCCAGCGCAATACGGTAGTGGCAGGCCAGGGCGATTTCATAGCCGCCGCCCAGCGCCGGCCCGTTAATGCCCACCGCCACCGGCACCCCCAGGCGTTCTATCCGCGCCAGGGGCTCCTTGGCCGCCAGCAGGTCCCGGAACATGGCCTCCCGCTCTGCCTGGGGGGGATCCAGGTCCATTTCCAGCATCAGCGAAATATCGCCACCGGCGAAAAACTGGCCCGGTTTGCCCGAGCGGATATACAGGCCCTTGAGGGCATCACCCATGGCCTCCAGTTCATCGAGCGCGGCCGGCATGGCCTCGGCGTACTCATCGCCCATCACGTTGACTGACTTGCCCTGCTGATCAAAGATCAGCTCGACGATGCCATCGGCGTCTTTTTCCAGTCGAATGTAGCTCATCTGCTTACTCCAATCCTGTCTCTCGTCTCACACGCGTTCAATGATGGTGGCGATACCGATACCACCGCCGGCACACAGTGTTACCAGGCCGGTGGTGAGGTCACGGCGTTCCAGCTCATCCAGCAGCGTACCCAGCACAATGGCGCCGGTAGCACCGATGGGATGCCCCATGGCGATGGCGCCACCATTGACGTTAATCCGGTCGTCATCCACACCCATCAGGCGCTGGTAGCGCAGCACGACGGCAGCAAACGCCTCGTTCAGTTCAAACAGGTCGATGTCCTCTTTGCCCATGCCGGCGAGTTTCAGGGCCTTTTCCGAGGCGGGCGCAGGGCCCGCCAGCATGATGGTCGGCTCCGTGCCGGTCACTGCCATGGCACGGATACGCGCCCGGGGTTTGAGCCCCTGGTCCTCTCCCGCCTGCCGGTTACCCAGCAGTACCAGTGAGGCGCCGTCCACCACCCCCGACGAATTACCCGGGGTGTGGATACATTCCACTTTTTCCACCTGGGGGTATTTGAACTTGAGGAAGTCGCCGTGACCGAAGTCGTTGAACAAGGTGAACGAGGGATTGAGCTCTGCCAGTCCGGCGAGATCGGTGGGTCGGATCAGTTCGTCAGAATCAAGCACCGTGACCCCGTTGAGGTCCGTCACCGGCACCAGCGACTTATCGAAGTAACCGTTGTCACGGGCATGAGCCGCGCGGCGCTGGGACTCGCAGGCATAGCGATCCACATCCTCACGGGTAAAGCCATCCAGCCCGGCCATCAGGTCGGCGGCCAGCCCCTGGGAGATTCCGTAACTCTGCATGGCCACCCAGGCATCGCCAGCGGCGGCGCCGCTGGCACCAATCCCCAGGCGCGACATGCTCTCCACCCCTCCGGCCACGCCCATGGACTCCATGCCGGACATGATCTTCATGGCAATGTTATTGACCGCATCCAGACCGCCGGCGCAGTAGCGATGCAGTTGCGCTCCGCTGACAGCATCGTCCCAGCTGGAGTAAACCAGGGCGGTTTTGGCAATATTCTGGCCCTGCTCATTCACCGGCTCGCCGGTGGCACAGATGAAGTCATCCACCTGCGAGGTGTCCAGATCGTGCCGGACCTTCATTTCCTCAAGCAGGTTGGTCACCAGGTCAATCGGTTTGACCTCATACAGGCCGCCGCCGGGCTTGCCCTTGCCACGCGGTGTGCGGATGGCATCGTAAATGAAGGCGTCTTGCGTCATGGTATACCCCGAATCCGGAAACTGTTGCGAGCGGCCAACATACCGGATGCGGGGTCGACCTCAAGCGCCGGCGCCTGATTACCAAAGCCTGTATGGGGATTTGAACTACGGCAGCGGTGGAACGGCACAAATCGGTCACAAGGCGATGACTATTTCTGCCATCGCGGAGGCCGTGACCTGCCAATTTCGTGTCAGCCTCCCGCCACTCTGCTAATATGGCCGGCCAGTAACACCACCCGGTTTATAAACGTCCGTGTCCCAGTTAAATCCCCGACAACGCGAAGCCGTGCGTTACATCGACGGCCCGTTGCTGGTGCTCGCCGGTGCCGGTTCCGGCAAGACCAGTGTGATCACCCGCAAGATCGCCTACCTGGTAGAGACCTGTGGTCTCCGCGCCAGCCGCATCGCCGCGGTGACCTTTACCAACAAGGCCGCGCGGGAGATGAAAGATCGGGTCGGCAAACTGCTGGGCGGTAATGCTGCCGAGGGCCTCACCGTGAGCACCTTCCACCAGCTGGGTCTGAAGATCATCCGCAGCGAACTCAAGCTACTGGGCCTGAAGAACGGCTTTTCCATTTTCGACGGCCAGGACACCCAGAGCCTGATCAAGGATTTGCTCATCCAGGAGCACGGTTCGGACGGTGACCAGGCGGGCATCATCCAGCAGCAGATTTCCAACTGGAAGAATGACCGGGTCCTGCCAGAACAGGCCCTGGCCGGAGCCAGCGGGCCGGCCCAGATGCTCTGCGCCCAGGCCTACCGCCGCTACCAGCGCGCGTTGAAAGCTTACAACGCCCTGGACTTCGATGACCTGATCCTGCTGCCGACCATTCTTTTTGAAAGCCATGCCGATATCCTCGAAAAGTGGCAAAACACCATTCATTACCTGCTGGTAGACGAGTACCAGGACACCAACTCCAGCCAGTATCTGCTGGTCAGGCAGCTGGTGGGCGTGCGCGGCGCCCTCACCGTGGTGGGCGATGACGACCAGTCCATCTACGCCTGGCGCGGCGCCCGGCCGGAGAACCTGGCCCAGTTACAGGAGGACTTCCCCGGCCTCAAACTGGTCAAGCTGGAGCAGAACTACCGCTCGACCTCACGTATTCTCAAGGCCGCCAATACCCTCATCGCCAACAACGACCACGTATTCGAAAAGCAGCTGTGGAGCGAACTGGGTTATGGCGATCCCCTGCGGGTTATCCGCTGCGCTGACGAGAATCACGAGGCGGAACAGGTGGTGGCTGAGATCCTGGATCACAAGCTGCGCAAGCGCACCCGCTTCGGTGACTATGCCATCCTCTACCGGGGCAATCACCAGTCGCGGCTGATAGAGCTGGCACTGCAGCAACAGCAGGTGCCATATCACCTGTCCGGCGGGACCTCCTTCTTCGCCCGCAATGAGGTCAAGGACATCATGGCCTACCTGAGGCTGATCGTTAACGAGAACGACGACAACGCCTTTTTACGCATCGCCAACGTACCGCGACGCAAACTGGGCGCGTCCACCCTGGAGGCCCTGGGCAACTTCGCCAACGAACAGCACTGCAGCCTGAGCCAGGCTATTGGCCGCATCGGCAGCGGCGTATTGCCTGAGGCCGGCCGCAACCGCCTGCGCGAATTCCGCCTGTGGATGGATCGCATCCGCCGCCAGTGCGAGGGCGGTGGCGGCATTTCGGCAGTGCGCCAGATGATCCGTGAGATGGACTACGAGGAGTGGCTCAACCAGCTGAGCTCCAGTGAGGACGTGGCCGAGCGGCGCATGGGCAATGTGCACTTCCTGGTGGACAGCCTTAACCGGGTCATGACCGACGAGGGCGTGGAACTGGACGAGGCCATTTCCCGCCTGATCCTGCGCGATTTGATGGAGCAGCAGGAAGAAGAGGATGCCAGTCCCGACAACGTGCAACTGATGACCATGCATGCCTCCAAGGGGCTGGAGTTTCCCCACGTGTTTATCATCGGCATGGAGGAGAACCTGCTGCCGCACCGGGCCAGCGTGGAGGACGGCAATATCGAGGAGGAGCGGCGCCTGGCTTATGTCGGCATTACCCGCGCCCAGCAAACCCTGGCCATGACCATGGCCGCCAGGCGCCGCCAGTTTGGCGAAACCATCAACTGTGAACCCAGCCGCTTTATCGATGAACTCCCCCAGGACGACCTCACCTGGCAGGGGACTGATGTCGACGACCAGCAGGCCAACGAGGAGCGCGGCCAGGAAACCCTGGCAGGCCTGAAGGAATTGTTTGCCTGACTAACGCCGGCGCCTGTCAGCCGGCCTTGTCAGACTGGTCGGCAACCGGCAGGCCGATTGCACCCTTGAGTTTCTCGCGCAGGCCCTGGACGATGGCATAGAAGCCGGGCACGAAATAAACCCCCACCAGCATCGCCGCCAGCATGCCGCCCAGTACCGTCATCCCCAGGGAGCGCTGGCCGAAGGCGCCGGCTCCGGTGGCCAGGGCCAGGGGCATGATGCCGAGGATGAACGAGATACCGGTCATACAGACTGCCCTGAAACGCAGTCTCGCCGCTTCCCTGGCGGCGACCAGAATGTCCTCATTCCACTGCTCACGCCGCTGGCGGGCAAATTCAACCACCAGGATCGCCGTTTTGGCGGACATGCCGATGAGCAGCACAATACCCACCTGGGCATAGAGGTTCAGGGCGATACCGCTGAGCACCAGGGCAAGAATGGCACCGCCAATCGCGATTGGCACCACCAGGATAATCGCCGCCGGAATTGACCAGCTCTCATACTGCGCTACCAGGAACAGGTAGACAAAGACCAGGGCGAGGAGATAGGCAAATACCGCCGTTTGCCCGGCCTCCCGTTCCTGGTAGGACATACCGGTCCATTCGTAGGCATAGCCGGCAGGCAGGGTGCGATCCGCCAGATCCTCGAAAATCGCCATGGCCTGGCCCGAGCTGTAGCCCGGCATGGCTGTCGCCCTCACTATTGCCGAACGAAACATGTTATAGCGAGCGGAGACATCGGGGCCGAGAATCGGCTGGGTGGTGACCAGGGTGCTCAGGGGGACCATGTCACCCGTGATGGACTTCAGGTAGAAATGGTCGAGGTCACCGAGATCAGCGCGGAACCGGGACTCGGCCTGCATGATCACCCGGTAGGTCTGGCCAAACTTGTTGAAGTCATTAATGTACAGCGAACCCATCTGGGCCTGCAGGGTGGCAAATATCTCGTCCAGGGCAACCCCCAGGTTTTTGGCCTTTACCCGGTCTACATCAACAAAATACTGTGGCACGTTGGCCCGGTAGGTGCTGAATACGTCGCTCAGGCCCGGCGTCTGGTTCGCGTCCACGATAATGTGATTCAGCGTGGCGGCCAACTCCTGGGGCGAGCGCGACAGGGTGTCCTGTAACACCAGTTCCAGGCCCCCCGCGACGCCCATACCGGATACCGCAGGCGGCGTTATTGCAAACACCTGGGCTTCCGGGACCTGGATGAAACCCCGGGCATTGAGGCGCTGGGCTACGCTGAACACAATATTGTCCGGATCCTTCCGCTCATCCCAGTGCCTGAGCACCACGAACAGGGTGCCACCATTACTGGCCATGGCGCCTGAGAGAATTGAAAACCCGGTGATCGCGGTGACCGTTTCCACCGCCGGGTCCTCGGCAATGATCGCCGCCATCTTGTCCATCGCCGCCTTGGTCCGGCTCAATGACGAGGCGTCCGGCAGCTGCACGCTGACCATCAGCGCGCCCTTGTCTTCGCTGGGCACAAACCCCGTGGGCGTGGTAACAAAGCCCAACAGCACCGCTGCGCTCCACACCAGGAACAGCACCGCCACCAGCCGCAGCCGGGCCAGCAAAAAGCCGACACCCTTGTCATAGGTGCGGGTCAGCCGGCCAAAACCGCCCAGGAACGCGGCGTACCAGCGGGCGTGCTGCTGTGCCCCCGGCTTGAGCAGCAGGCTGCACAGTGCCGGACTGAGGGTGAGCGCATTGACTGACGAAAACACCACGGCCACGCAGATGGTGATGGCGAACTGGCGATACATCACCCCGGTGATACCGGGCAGCAGGGCCACCGGTACAAAAACCGCCAGTAGCACCAGCGTCGTAGCGATGATGGCGCCGCCCACTTCCCGCATGGTGATGATCGCCGCCTGCTTCGGCGTCAGCTCAGGATCCTCCCGCAGGTGCCGGTCGCAGTTCTCGATCACCAGGATGGCGTCGTCCACCACGATACCGATGGCCAGGATCAAGGCGAACAGGGTCACGGTGTTGATGGTCATACCCATCGCCAGCAGCGCCGCGAAGGCAGAGAGCAGGGACACCGGTATGGCGATCGCCGGCACCAGGGTGGCTCGCCAGCTACCCAGGAAGAGGAAGGTCACCGCCACCACCAGCACCACCGCCTGGAGCAGGGAAATCACCACCTGGCGCACGGCCGTGCTGACGTAGCGGGTGGTGTCGTAGCTGATCACATAGTCCATGCCCTGGGGGAAATGGCCGGCCATCTGCGCCACCAGCTGATCCACCGCCTCACCCACCTCGAGTGCGTTGGCATCTGCCATCTTGTACACCGCGAGGTTGACCGCCGGGACACCATTGGTCTCCCCGTGGAAGTTGTAGCTGGCCTGGCCCAGTTCCACCCGGGCGACATCGCGCAGGTAGATGGCTGAACCATCGGCACGGGCGCGCAGCACAATATTTTCAAACTCGGATACCTCCTCCAGCCGGCCCTTGGTCCGCAGGGAGTATTCAGTCTGCAGCGCCCCGTCAAAAGGGGGAGCGCCAATCTTGCCTGCCGCCACCTGCACGTTCTGTTCCCGCAATGCGCTGTAAACGTCATTGACCGACAGGCGATAGCTGGCCATTTTGTCCGGGTTCAGCCACAGGCGCATGGAATAGTCAGCCTCGCCGATGATCGAGGCCTCGGAAACCCCGTCCAGACGGGCAATGGTGTTCTGCAGGTTGATTTTTACGTAGTTGGAGATGAACTTGTAATCCAGCGACCTGTCCGGCGAAGTAAAGCTGATCAGCTTGAGCATATCCGGCGATCGCTCATCGATGTGCAATCCCCGCTGCGTCACTTCGGAAGGCAGTGACGGCTCCGCCAGCTTCACCCGGTTCTGCACCCGCACCAGCGCCATATCCGGATCCGCGCCCACCTCGAATGTGACCGTGAGGCTGTAACTGCCGTCATTGGCGCTCTTGGACGACATGTAAATCATGCCTTCCACCCCGTTGACCGCGTCTTCAATGGGCGTACCCACGGTTGCTTCCACGACTTCCGCAGAGGCTCCGGGATAACTGCCTGAGACAATAATATTGGGGGGCGAAATGGCCGGGTATTCATTCACCGGCAGGGTGTATATGGACAACAGACCGGCCAGGCTGAGAACGATGGCGATGACCATCGCGAACTTGGGGCGCTCGATGAAGAAGGCACTGAACATCTTCCGGGCGCCTATCCGGATTCGCCAAGGGTGTGAAACTTGACTGGCATTCCGGGCCTGACCTGCTGCAAACCGCGGACGATGACCATGTCGCCCTCGTTAACCCCATCCAGCACCAGCACCTTGTCATCGAAGCGCTCGGCGAGGCTCACATTGCGGCGCACTACCGTGGAACCGGCATCCACAACCAGCACGAAACTGCCCTGCTGGTCTGCCTGCACCGCGGCCTGGGGAAGGAACAGCCCCTCCAGCAGGTTGGTGTCATGCAGCAATACCCGCACGTATTGTCCCGGCACCAGAATGGAGTTGGGGTTGGGTATCGACGCCCGGGCCTCCAGGGTGCCGGTGGTCTCGTCCACCCGGTTGGAGAAATAGTCGACGTACCCGACCTCCGGGTAGAGTGTGCCGTTGGTCAATTCCAGGGTCACTTCCAGCGAGCGCAGGTCGGACACGTCCAGGCCCTCGGTCATACGCTTCTTCATGGCTGCCACGTAGGTCGCCTCGCTCACCGCAAACAGCGCCTCGATAGGATCGATGGACACCAGCGTGGTCAGGTTGCCGGTATTGGGGCCCACCAGGTCGCCAACGCTGGCGATGCTGCGGCCAATTCGTCCGGAGATCGGTGCGGTTATGGTGGTGTAGCTGAGATTGACCTGGGCGCTGGTTACCTGGGCCTGGGCGGCTTCAAGGCGGGCGTTTGCGTCCAGTGTCTTGGCGGTCAGTTCATCCATTGCCGACTGGGAGATCGCTCCCCTGGGCAGCAACTCCAGGCCGCGATTGTAATTGCGCTCAGCATTCACCTGGTTGGCCACCGCAGAGGCCAGGTCCGCCTCAGCCCGCGCCAGCGCGGCCTGGAACTCCGACGCATCGAGCGTGTAGAGGACATCGCCGGCTTCCACCCGATCTCCCTCGCGAAAGTCGCGAGTCAAAAGGTAACCGGTCACTTTCGCCTGAATGGCCACATCGTCCCGGGCTTCCAGTCGGCCGACATATTCCTGCTCGGGCTGGTAGGGCTCCAGCACCACCGGTTCCACCACCACATCCACCATCGGTCGCTGGGGGACTTCTTCGGAACAGGCAGTGGCAAGGGCGACAAGCATGGCAGCCGAGGCAATGCGCATCATCGGGAATACTCCAAAAGCGTTAGTCTTACTGTAGCAAGTTTTGTCCAGCAAGTTTTGCCCGGCGCCGGAGAGCCGCCGGGCGGGATGGAAAAAAAAGGCCGCGACACTCACATGCCGCGGCCTTTCCGGGGACGCTGTGCTTACTGGCTGCCGGCGACCATGTAGTCCACTGCCGCGTGAATTTCTTCATCGGAACAATTCATACAGCCACCCTTGGCAATCATGCCGGTACCGGGCACGCCATTAACACCGCTGGCATAAAGGACCTCGGCACCCTTGGCAATCCGGTCTGCCCAGGCAGCGACATCACCATACATGGGGGCGCCGCCGGCACCGGTGGTGTGGCAGGCCATGCAGGCGCTGTTGTAGACCTCTTCTCCGGAGCGCGGGCCGGCACTGGCGGTGGTCGCAGCGCCGCCGCAACTGGCGTCACCCTGCAGGCATACTTCTCCAACCGGCTTCAGCCGCTGTTCAATTTCCGCCCGCTGGGCGTCGCTCAGGTTTCCGGCGATGGCGCCAAACGCCAGGATCATGGCCACAAGGCCGAGGGCATATCGAATAATCACATTGGGGTCCTCTGTCAGTCCGGCGCGCATTATAGCCACTTATCGGGTGGGGGAAAACTCATGGTGCAAGGGAAATGGGCCCCCAGCTCTGGCAGCAATCGCCCGCTACGCCTAGTATTGTCACCCGAGCCCGCAATTGTTGAGGATTTGCCCACGATGAAACTGTACACCTACGACCCCGCTCCCAGCCCCCAGCGCCTGGCCCTGTTCATGCGCTACAAGGGCATTGAAATCGATACGGAACAGGTGGACATGGCAGCGGGGGAGCATCTGGGAGCGGCCTACAAGGCCATGGTACCGGACCAGACCGTGCCAGCCCTGATCCTGGAGGATGGCACCCAGTTGACCGAAGTTATCGGCATCGTGACCTATCTGGAGGCCCTGCACCCGGAAAAGCCGCTACTGGGCACCACGCCGCTGGAGAAAGGGCTGGTCACCAGCTGGAATTCAAAAATCTACAGCATGGTCTTTATGTCCATCGCAGAGGCGCTGCGCAATGGCAGCCCGGGATTCAAGGGCCGCGCCCTGCCTGGCCCCCTGGACCTCGAGCAAATCCCGGAACTGGCCGAGCGGGGCAAAAAGCGCCTGGCCTGGGCCTGGGAGCAGATCGACCAGCGCCTGGCAGACCATACCTGGATTGCCGGTGACAATTTCTCATTTGCCGATATCGACCTGGTGGTCTGCGCCGGATTCTCCGGCTGGGTCAAATGTAACCCACCCGAAAACCTGGCCAATTTTCACGCCTACCTGGCCCGGGCACGGGCGGAAATCGGTTGAGCCGGTGAACCGGCTGGGCAGCGCCATCGCCATCGCGGCTGTGACCCTGATGCCGGCGCTGGCGCTGGCACAGGAGATCACCCCCGAGGACATTATTCGCAACGCCATGGATCACTGGCGCGGCACCACGTCCCAGGGCGAGATGACCATGATCATCCACCGGCCCGACTGGGAACGCTCCATGTCAATGCAGGTCTGGACCCAGGGCGACAAACATTCCCTGGTGCGGGTCACCGCACCGGTTCGGGACGCGGGCAATGGCACCCTGCTGCTGGACAACAACATGTGGACCTATTCGCCGAAGATCAACCGGGTGATCAAGGTCCCCTCCTCGATGATGAACCAGAGCTGGATGGGGTCAGACCTGTCCAACAAGGACATCAGCAAATCCACCGACATCATCGACCAGTACGATCACACCCTGCTGGACTCCCGCGAGGTGGACGGCCACCAGGCCTGGGTCATCCAGTCCATTCCCCTCGAGGAGGCGGCCGTGGTCTGGGGGAAAGAGGTCTGGACCATTCGCGATGACTACGTAATGCTGGAACAACAGTTCTGGGACCAGGACGGGGTGCTGGTAAAGACCTTCACGACCCTGGAAATAACGGTTATGGACGGCCGCACCGTGGCGTCGAGAATGCGCATGCAGGAGGTGGACAAGCCCGATGAATGGACCGAGATGCGGGTCGAAAGCACCCGCTTCAACGTGGAACTTCCCGCCAATCTGTTCACCCTGTCCAACCTGAGAAACCCGAGACAGTGAGCGTGACCGAGCGCCTGGCCTGGCGCAATTTATGGCGCCATGGCCGGCGCACCTGGCTGACCGTTGGCGGCATGGTGTTCTGCAATGCCCTGCTGGTCTTCATGATTTCAATGCAGCTGGGCAGCTACGCGCTGATGATTGACGGCACCCTGAGTGTGCTTACCGGCCACCTTCAGGTACAGGACAAGCGCTACCGGGATGAACCACGCATGCGCTACACCGTGGCCGATGGCGCGACACTGGCGCAGCAACTGCGCGACGACACCGGCGTGGCCGCCATCGCCGCCAGGGGCAGCGCCTTTGCCCTGGCGTCCAGCGAGGACCGCTCCTTCGGCATCCAGATTCTCGGCGTGCAACCGGCCTTCGAACCACAGGTGTCCACCCTGCCGGGACTGGTCACCCGGGGCCGCTACCTGCAGGACAATGACGCGGCGGAGATCGTGGTGGGGTCGGTGCTCGCGCGCAACCTGAAGATCGGCATCGGCGACGAAATCACCTTTCTCGGTTCCGGTCGCGATGACTCCTTCGCCGCCGGTGTCGCTACCGTGGTTGGTATTGTCGATTCGGGCATGACCGAACTGGATCGCTCGGTGGCGGAAATCCCCCTGGGTTATTTCCAGGTGATTTTTGCCATGGACACCGATGTCCACGCCATCGTGGTCAAGCTGGATGATCTGGCGGAAGTGGCGCCCCTGAAAACGACCATCCGGCAACGGTTGCCGCAGGCGAATACCACCGTACTGGACTGGGACCAGTTGCAGCCGGGCCTGCGCCAGGCCATCCAGGCGGACATGTTCAGCGCTTTTGTGATGTATGCCGTACTGATTGTGCTGGTCGCGTTCAGTGTACTGAACACCCAGCTGATGTCGGTGCTTGAGCGAACCCGGGAGTTCGGGGTGATGACCGCCCTGGGCGTCCGCCCGGGCCAGCTCGCCCGGCTGGTGCTGCTGGAAACCGCCATCATGTCACTGCTGGGCCTGGTGCTGGGCTGCCTGCTGGGCGGGCTGTTCACCGCCTGGCTGGGACAGGTCGGCTTTACCCTGGAGGGCATGGAGGAAGCGATGGAACGCTACAACCTCGAAGGCCGCATCTATCCACAGCTGTCGCTCATCAGTCTGCTGGGGGGGCCGCTGGTGGTTTTTCTCGGCGGTATGCTCGCTGCCGTTTATCCGGCCCTGCGCCTGCACGCCCTGCAGCCGGTCGAAGCCATGAGGGCGGTATAAATGGCAGCTACCCGGCTCTCGGCGAGCATACTGCTTACCCTCGCCTGGCGTAACCTGTGGCGCAATTACCGCCGCACCGGCATCATGCTGGTCGCGATCGTGGTCGGGGTGTGGGCCATGATCCTGTTCAGTGCCCTTATTTCCGGCATGGTCGATGAAATGGTCCGGGGCGGCTTGCGCACGCTCCCGGGTGAGGTCCAGGTCCACCATCCGGCCTACCGCGACGACCCCAGTGTCGCCAACAGCATCGACGCGCCCGAAGGCGCCCTGCTGGCGCTGCTCAACCAGTCCCCGGTCACCGGCTGGGCTGCGCGAATCAGGGTGCCGGCGATGATATCCAGTGAACGCGACAACCGCGGTGTGCAACTGCTGGGGGTAGACCCGGCCCAGGAAATCAGCCTCGGCTTTGACCCGGCGGATGTCGTCCAGGGTCGCTTCCTGCAGGGGCCGGATGACAATGGCCTGGTGATCGGCCGCAAACTGGCGGAACAGCTGGAAACCGAACTCGACAAGCGGGTGGTGATCATGTCCCAGGACCCGGACAACAACGTTGCCGAGCGGGGTATCCGGGTCGTCGGGATTTACCGGGCACGATTACAATCCACCGAGGAACTGAATGTCTATGCCGGCAGGGCAACCGTACAGAAGCTGCTCGGGCTCGGCACCCGGGTCTCGGAAATTGCCATCACCGGCGACGACTTCCGCGCCGTTGGCGGCTGGTGGCGTACGATTGAACAGGCCGCGGGGCCAGACCTGGAAACCCTGCCGTGGATGCAACTGGATGGCTACCTGGAATCGATGATGAACCTGCAGACCAGCTACAACGTGATCATCATGGTGGTGATATTCCTGGCGCTGTCCTTCGGCCTGGTCAACACGCTGGTAATGGCGGTGTTCGAACGGGTCCGGGAGATCGGCCTGATGATGGCACTGGGCATGCGCCCCGGCTGGATCATGTATCAGATACTGCTGGAGAGCCTCATCCTGCTGGTCCTGGGACTTGTCATCGGCAACCTGCTGGCACTGGCGACCATACTGCCGATGGAGGATGGCATTGACATCTCCGCCGTCGCCGCCGGCCTCGAAATGGCAGGCATGGGCTCCACCCTTTACCCCACACTGGAACTGCAGCACATGCTGATGTCTACCGCCGTGGTGGTCGTGCTGGGGCTGCTGGCAAGCCTGATACCTGCCTGGCGAGCCTCCCGCTACAATCCCGTCCAGGCACTGGCCAGAACCTGATACGGAACCGGATTATGACTGCCATTCGCTGCACCCACCTCAACAAGACCTTCACCCAGGGTGAACAGGTGATTCGCGGGCTCGACGATGTCTGTATCGAAATCGAGGAGGGTTCCTTTGTCTGCCTTTCCGGACCCTCCGGCTCGGGCAAGACCACCCTGCTCAATGCCATGGGGGGACTGGACCAGCCCGACAGCGGCGAAATCCTGGTAGGCGAAAGCCGGGTCGACCAGCTGGGCAAGAGCGCGCTGGCGGATATGCGCCTGCATAGCATCGGCTTTGTGTTCCAGGCCTTTAACCTCATCCCGGTGCTCACCGCCCGCGAGAATATCGAATTCGTCATGCAGATCCAGGGGCTGCCGGCCGCCGAGCGCAAGGCCAGGGCCATGGCCATGCTCAGGGAAGTCGGTCTGGCCGACCACGAGGACCGCCTGCCCTCACAACTGTCCGGGGGGCAGCAGCAACGGGTGGCGGTCGCTCGCGCCATTGTCAGCAATCCCACGCTGGTGCTTGCGGACGAGCCCACTGCCAACCTCGACTCCGCCAGCGCCATCCAGCTGATCGAACTGTTTCGCAAGCTCAACCGGGAACGCGGTATCACCTTTGTCATCGCCACCCACGATACCCGGGTCATGGCCTATTGCCCGCGGCTGATTCGCATGGAGGACGGCAGGATCATCAGCGATGAACTGCAGTCAGGCATACCCGGGGAGCCGCCGGCGGCGGCGCAATGAAGCGACTGCTGGGCGCCCTGTTAGTGGCAGCGAGCTGCAGCGCCAGCGCGCAACTGCTGCAGTTCCGTAGCGGCCACGCCAAGGGACAGTACCTGGTGACCAGCTACCCCCACGACAGCCTGTTGCGCACACTGGTGGGCACCCCCACCCACGACGTCAACGGCGACCTGCGTCTGCTGGTTGATGGCGACCGGGACCGTTTCAGCTGGCAGCTGGATTATCAGCTCGTGGCCCGCAGCGGTGACAGCCTGCAGCTGGGCCAGGCGCTGCAGGAGTCGGTTTTTGCGCCCGCCGGCAACCTCAACGACGACCGGCGCCTGCTGGACCTGACCCGGACCATTTCCGACCACGACGATTATCGCCTGCTGCAACGACTGGATAGGCTGCACGCCGGTTACACCGGTGACAAGGCGGTCGTGCGTGTCGGCAGGCAGGCGATCAGCTGGGGCAACGGCCTGATGTACAACCCGGTCGACTTTTTCAACCCCTTCGACCCCGCCGCGATCGACAGGGAATACAAAAGCGGCGATGACATGCTCTATGGCCAGTACCTGCAGGACAGCGGTAACGATGTCGAGTTTGTCGCCGTCTGGCGTCGGGATGAAAACGGCGATACCGGCGGCGACGTGAACACCCAGACGCTCAAGTACCACGCTTTCATCGGCGCGGGTGAACTGGACCTGGTGGCTGCCCGCCACTACCGGGACACGATTCTCAGCGCTGGAGGGCTGGCCAGTATCGGTGGCGCCATCCTGCGCGGGGACGCCCTGCTGACCGACACCGATCTGGACACCTACGCCTCGGCCGTCATCAATCTCAGTTACTCCTGGCAGGCTTTCGGCAGGAACATGAGCGGTGTGGCCGAGTATTTTTTCAATGGCATGGGCCTGCGCCAGGACGATTACCCGCAACTGCTGCAACAGCCGGACCTGATTGCGCGCCTGCAACGCGGCGAGCTGTTCAGCGTCGGCCGGCACTATCTCGCCGCGGGCGTCACTATCGAGATGACCCCCCTGTTTATGCTCACCCCCAACCTGTTTTACAACCTCGGTGACAGCTCCGGCCTGTTCCAGCTGGTCACCCAATATGACCTGGCCCAGAACTGGCAGCTGTTGCTGGCGGCAAATCTCCCCTTTGGCAGCCGCGGTAGCGAATTCGGGGGACTGGATTCGCCGGTAGACGGACTGCAACTGGGCGCCGGACCGTCGCTGTTTGCCCAGCTTGCGTTCTACTTCTGATCATTCCCTGCGCGCATCAATGATGAACCCTTTCGTGCGCAGCTTGTGTATAAGACCAGGATGATGCGCTGTTTTACCCTTATCCTGCTGCTGCCATTGTTGACGAGCTGCACCGGCGACAGCGTCGACGCCCCCTTCCAGCAGTACCTGCAACGGCTGGGCCGGACCCTGGATATCGCCACCGTGCCGCCCGCCCCCGACATCAGTGTGCCCAGGCTTGCCCGCCCCGGACAACTGCGGGTGGACATCGTCAGTGACAAGCTGGGCACCCTGGACTTCCTCGACCTGCGCGGCTGCGCGTTGCAGACCACGGTTGGCAAAAGCAACAGCAGCCTCGGCCGGATGGCCCGTGACTCCCAGCGACTGCTACTGGCGCTGGAGTTTATGCGCCTGGCGCCTGACTGCATCACGCTGCTGCAATCCGACGGCGAACAGGCACTGGCCGCTACTCTGGCAAGGGCGCTGGAGAATAAACGCCGGCAACTCCCGGCGCTGGTCTTCAACGCCACCCTGGGAGGTGAAGAGTTCGCCGCGCTATGGCGTCCGGGCCGCCTGCAAGCACAGTATCCCGAAAACACCTCCAGCACGGTGATCACCGCGCTGGAGGGCATCACGGTGTCAGCGCAGCGCTGGCTGGCGGGGGACTACCGGGCGGATAACATGGACCTTGAATTGCAACTGAGCGCCGTGGCCCGGGGGGATGGCGGCCAGCTGTGGAAAGCGCTGGCCCACCAGGGACGGTGGCTGCAGCGGGCAAACGCCGCGCTGGAACTGCGACTGCAACGGGGTCCGCTGTGTCCGCCAGACCGGCGGCCGCAGGCTGCCGATATTTTGCCCAACGTCATCGGCAAGTTTTTTATCGAGGGTATCCAGCCACGAGCCGCGGCACTCGGGCGTCGTTACCACCAGCTTCTGCCACCGGTGGTGGAGCTGGAGACCTTGCTGCTGGCCGCCCTGCCGCCAGCGTACCGGCAATGGCAACAGCTGCGCGAGCAGGACCTGGCGCGACTGAGCCGGCAACCCCGGGAACACGTCGACACGCTGCAGCACTTGCTGTCCAGCTGCCAGAGCCCCCGGAACGGAACCCTTTAAGCTGCCAGGGGTCTCAAAAATGGATACACTAGCGCCCAAACCAAGACCCTGGAGACCCCGATGACTTCATTCACAAAGCGCCTGACCGCCACCCTGGGGCTGCTCTGCACCACCCTGTTACTGGGCGCCTGCGCCAGCACCCTCACCCCGGTGGTGGACTACAAGCAGGACTATGACTTCAGCGGCATCAGCAAGATCGGCTTTTACAAGCACTCCGGTGAGGTAACCGGCGATGACCCGATGACCCTGAGCGATTTCCAGAAAGACCGAATCGACAAAGCCCTGGCGCAGGAATTACAAAATCGGGGCCTGACCATGGTAGCCGATCCGGCGGACGCCGACCTGCTGATCAGCTGGCACCTGGGCACCCAGCACAAAACCGATGTGCGCACCTACCAGACACCCAGCTATGGCGCCGGTTACGGCTACTACGGCGGCTACAACCGCTACAGCATGTACAGCTGCTGGAGCTGCACCAACACCGATGTCAGGGTCAGCAATTACACCGAGGGAACCTTCATCATCGACATGATCGATCCCACCCTGAAAAAGAGCGTGTGGCGCAGCGTGACCCAGTCCAAACTCAAGGGTAAGCGTGACGAGGACGAGCCTGGCGAAATCAACGAGGCCGCAGCGCTGGTACTGGACGGCTTCCCGCCCCGCTAAACCCCTACCCGCGCAATCACCCGGCTGCGGCCGGGTTTTTTGTGGCTGGCATTCAGCGCGCGGACAGCCTCACCGGCAACCTCCCCCTGGGCTGGCTCCGGCCGCACAACAGCCGGGACAGCGCCCGGAAGGCAGGTCCCGGTTGGCCACCCACGCCCTCGGTGGCCCCGTCGTAGGTGGCCAGGACCGCCGTCGCCAGTCCCTCGAAACGGGCGGCAGGGTAAGGGGAATTGAGCAGTGCCACCACTGTCGGGACGTCACCGGCGGCAGCCAGCATGGCCCGCTGCACCGTTGCCGGTTGTTGATCCGGCAGATTCGGCAGGTCCTCCGCCCCGCCGGCAACCACCGCGCTGGTTGCCGGTTCGCTGACCCCGACAATGTAGCAGTCGGTTTGCTGCACATACTGCCGTTCGCGCCCCGCATGGAAATCATCAAGCCCCTGCCAACTGAGCTGCAGCGACGGTTCCACCGCCAGCAGGGCCAGGCTCAGGGCACGAGCGCTGGCGCAGTCGGGCATCAGCAGGTGCACCGCAGCGCCCGGGGACAGGGTGGGCAATTGCCCCGCGATCAGGGTCAGGCTTGACGCCGCGATGCGCTGTTCCAGGGCCAAGTGCTGCTCGCAGGCTATACAGTCCCGGCCGGTGTCGACAGCCGCATCACCGAACCGCGCCTGCAGCGCCAGGACCCTGGCGGCAGACGCCCGCAACTCATCTTCATCCAGCTCACCCCGGACCACGGCGTCCATCACCGCGGCGATAATGGCCTGGTAAGCTTCAAGGCTGGCTGGGGAGCGCAACCGCAAGGGCATCAGGGCAATGTCCACGCCGGCCCGGAAGCAGCCAATCACGGCCTCGGCGGGGCTGATGATGGCGCTGATGGCGCGCATATCCAGGGCATCAGTAATGATCACCCCCCGGTAACCCAGCTGTTCCCGTAACAGACCCGTCAGTATGGCCCGCGACAGGGTGGCGGGCACCACCACATCGGTACCGGGAAGGGTCGACCCATCCAGCGCCGGGTACTGGATATGGGCCGTCATGACCATGGCCGGTGCGGAGCTTTCGATGACCCGGGAGAAAGGTGCGAGGTCGCTGGCCAGTGCCTGTTCCGCATCGCGGCTGACACAGGGTAGATCGGTATGGCTGTCCTGGCTGGTATCGCCATGGCCGGGGAAGTGTTTCAGCGAACCCGCCACGCCTCCCCCCTGCAAACCCTCGAGCAAGGCCGCTCCCAGCGCCGCCACCCGGTCCGGGTCGTCGCCGAAGGAGCGCACGCCAATCACCGGGTTGTCGGGATTGCTGTTGACATCCAGGGAGGGGACAAAGTTGATGTTAATCCCCAGCGCCCGCAGCTCGGCGGCCTGGGCAGCGCCGGCCAGGAGAGCCAGTTGCTGCCCGTCCTCGCAGGCGGCGAGGGCCATATTCCCGCTGAAGCTGGTGCACTCCGCCCTCGGTAGCCGGGTCACCCGGCCACCTTCCTGATCCACACCGATCAGCGCCCGGGGTCCCAGACAGCGGCGGATCTCACCGGTCAACCGACGGATCTGCTCTACCGACGCCAGGTTTTCCCGAAACAGGATGACACCGCAGGGGTTGATAGCCCGCAGCCCGCGAGCCAGCTCGTCCGACAGCTCCAGCACCGGGGCCCGTCCGTCACCGCGGTCAAAGAAGCGGATATCCGGCATCAGTTTGAGGGCAATGCATTGTCTGAGGGTGGATGGGTCGCTGTTGCTCATGAAAGCTTCCACTATTGGCTGCCGCCACCATACCCCCTGTCGCAGGCGAGTGGAACCGCCGCCCAACGCCGTTCTGGAGGTTTATCCCGCGAGGATGAACTGCTACCCTAGCGCCCTTTCATCCCCCTCGCCAAAGTTGCCGGCTCCACGCCGGCGTTAACACCGGAGTTACACTTGGATTCCATTATCGTCCGCGGCGGTCGTCGTCTCAACGGCACCGTCAATACCAGCGGTTCCAAAAATGCCGCCCTGCCCATCCTCTTCGCCTCACTGCTGGCCGACGGGGAGCACCGCTTCGACAATGTGCCCTACCTCAGGGACATCGAATCCACCCAGGCCCTGCTGCATTCACTGGGAGCGCAGAGTCACCGGGACGGGGATACCCTGGTGGTGAATGTCAGCCCGCCGGAAGCCCACGTGGCGGATTACGAAATGGTGCGCAAAATGCGCGCCGGAATCCTCTGCCTGGGGCCCCTGCTGGCCCGCTACGGCGAGGCCAGGGTGAGTCTTCCCGGCGGCTGCGCCATCGGGTCCCGGCCCATCGATCTCCATATCGAGACCATGCGCCGACTGGGGGCGGAGATATCCAGCGAGGGAGGCTATGTCATCGCCAGGGCACAGCGCCTGGTGGGTGATCGCATCCTGTTCGAAAAAGTAACGGTGGGTGGCACCGAAAACGCTCTGATGGCAGCGAGTATCGCCAGCGGCACCACGGTGATAGAAAATGCGGCCAAGGAACCCGAAGTCGTCGACCTGGCCAATTACCTGATCGCCATGGGTGCCCGCATCGAGGGCGCCGGCACCAGCGTGATTACCGTGGAGGGTGTGGACGAGCTCAGGCCCGCAACCCACAGCATCGTGCCCGATCGCATTGAGGCGGGCACCCTGCTGATTGCCGGCGCTATCACCGGCGGCACGGTGACCGTGGGGCAGTGCGTACCGGAGCACCTGCAATCGCTGGTGGAAAAAATGCGCGATGCCGGCTTCCGCATCGATGTGGGCGACAGCACCATCACCGTGCAGGCCACCGACAGCTGGCGCAGTGTGGACATTGCCACCGCGCCTTATCCGGGTTTTCCCACCGACCTCCAGGCCCAGTTCATGGCACTGATGACCCAGGCCAGGGGCACGGCTGTGGTTACCGAGCACATCTTTGAAAACCGCTTTATGCACGTGCAGGAACTGGTCCGCCTGGGCGCCGACATCACTCCCATGACCCAGGTCGCGGTGGTGCGCGGCAAGCGCAACCAGCTGGGCGCCGCCCCGGTGATGGCCACCGACCTGCGCGCCAGCGCCAGCCTGGTACTGGCAGGTCTGGTTGCCTCCGGCGAAACTGAGGTCAGCCGGATTTACCACCTGGACCGCGGTTACGAACACCTGGAGGAAAAACTGGCGAGCCTGGGCGCAGACATCAAGCGCGTCGCCGCCTGACGGCGACTAATCCGCGTCGGTGGCAGGCGCGTAGCAAACAGCGTAGAAGACAGCCGCGAGGCCCTGACAATGAAACGCATTTGCCTGGCCGTCCTGACTTTGTTCCTGTGGAATCACGCGATGGCCGCCGACATTGAAGAACCGCAATGGACACTGGTAGACACCGTAGGCAAGGTCGAACTCCGTGAGTACGCCCCCAGCATCCGCGCCGTCACCCGCTTGCACAGTTCGGCAGAAACCACCTCCGGCTTCCAGCGACTGGCGGGCTTTATTTTCGGCGGCAACGACACCGGCCAGAAAATTGCCATGACCGCCCCGGTTGAAGAAACCCTCTATACCGACTCACCCGTCATGGCCTTCACCATGCCGTCTGAGTACGCCCTGGAAGACCTGCCCGACCCCAAAGATCACTCCGTGACCCTGCAGGAGATGCCCGGACGCACCATGGCGGCCATTCGTTTCTCCGGATGGGCCACCGGTGGCAAGGTCGACAGAAAGACCGATGAACTCATACAAACCCTGGCCCAGCATGGCATCGCGACCATCGGCGACCCGTCTCTGAACCAGTACAATCCGCCCTGGACGCCGCCGTTCCTGCGCCGCAATGAGATTATGGTGGAGATCAAGCTGCCTAGGGCAGACCGCTAATCAGCTCCCTCAGAAAAAGTTATACCTGAACTCCAGGCCGTACATGCGCGGCGGCCCCGACGTGGTCTGGAAGGCGCCGGTGGAATCAGCCACCGCCGCCGCGCCCATGTAGTAGAGTTCGTCGGTGGCATTGGCGACATACAGCGCGCCCTCGAAACGCGCGTCCGGACTCTGCCACCCCAGGCGCAGGTTCAGCAGGCCGAAATCATCGAAGGTGGACTGGCCCCGGTTCTGTCCGGAGCCGGCGTCAAGCCCCATGAAGATGTCATCCACGTAGCTGTAGTCGGCCCGCGGCACAAAGGTGCCCCAGCTGCTTTCCCAGGTGTACTGAATGGCCAGGCTGTAGGTCAGTTCCGGCACCTCGGCAAAGGGTTCATCACTGCGATCGACCACCGGCAGCGGCTGCTGGGCGAACAGGGCCCGGGTGCTGAACTGGGTTTCCTCGAAGTCCAGGTACTTGTAGTCGTTGTAACTGGCGGTAGCGAGCAGCAGCAGGCTGTCGCTGGCCGCCCATGACCATTCCAGTTCGCCGCCGACAATCCGGGTCTTGGACGCGTTATTCAGCACCACCCGGGGCGTGCCGCCACTGTCGAGTAGCACCTGGCGCAACTGCATGTCATCAAAATTGGTGCGGAATATGGCGCCATTGAGACGCATCCGTGAGCCCATGAAATCGAGCTTGAAGCCGAATTCGTAGTTGGCCACCAGTTCCGGCTCGACCGTGGCCTGACCGTCGACCCCGATGGGCTCGAAGGTACCGGATTTGAAGCCTTCGCCATAGGTCAGGTAGAGCATGGCTGAATCGACGCCGGTGTCAGCGAGCAGCGTGTCCGGCAACTGGTAGGCCAGGCTGACCATGGGGGTGACTTCGGTCCAGGTTTCATCCACATCGTCCTCGATATCCGGCACCAGTTGCTCGGCGGGAATGAGGTCGTAGACAAACTGGCCATGGGCGTCGCGGGGAAACTGGTCGGCGATCAGCGAAAAAATATCCGCCGCCATCAGCGCATCCAGGTCGGTGATAATGCCAATACCCAGGTCCTGCAGGGGCAGGATACCCGGCACACCGGCGATGGCGTCAAAGGCAACATCCCTGAATGCGTTAACGTCGAGGAACTCGAGATCCACGCTCTGCTCGCGCTTCTCGCTGGTCCAGCGCAGGCCCGCGGTCAGTTCCAGGTTGTCGGTGAGGTCGTAGCTACCCTGGAAGAAGGCCGCGAAGGTGGTGTTTTCCAGCTCGTAGGTCTGGCGCTCCCCGCTGGGATCGTTGAACAGCATGATCGGGTTGGGCACGAACAGGATGGAACCGGAGGGCGCGGAAGAGGAGGTATCGGTGCCGTCGTCGATATCCTCATTCATGGCAAACAGGCCGGCGGTATAGGTGAAGCGATCATCGAAAGCCGTGCCATTGAGCTGCAACTCCTGGCTGATGTGCTTGCGATCGCTGGACGTACTGCCGGCGCGATAGCGGGATGAAATAACCAGCTCGGTGACCTCGTTGTCCGGGTTGCCGAAATTGCCGGACTTCTCCTGGTCCCCGTAGCCGGTAATACTCTTGAAGCTCAGGTCCTCACTGATTTCCCACTCCACGGTCAGGCCCAGCAGCAGATTTTCCAGTTTGAAATTAATCCGGTGCTCGGACGTCGTGCGGTAGTCATCATCGAGCGCCCTTGAGCGGGCGCAGGCATCCCCGAACACTTTACTCTGGGCGATGAAGCCGTCCCGCACCGGGGTGGCATCGTTGTTGTAGGCGTCCACCGGGATCAGGTCTCCCGGGAAGATCCGGTTGCCGAACAGCGAGTCTTCACCCTGGTAGCTGCTGCCAACCATAAAGCGGCAGTTGGTGGCCGGCTGGACCTCGTCCGTGTCGCCATAGTAGGCCAGCGCATCCAGGCTGAAACTGTCTCCCGGTAACCAGCGCAGCTGCAGGGCGGCGGACTTGCGATCCTCGGAAGCCTCGCGCTGGCCAGTGGTAACATTCTTCTGGTAGCCATCCCGGGAGATAGAGCCCAGGGTAACCTTCGATAACAGGGTATCGCCCACCAGCGGTACGTTTACCGTGGCCTTGAGGTCCTGGCGGTCGTAGTTGCCCAGCCGCGCATCGACAAAACCACCGAACTCCGCCTCCGGGCCATTGGTGGTCAACACGATCGCCCCCGCGGTGGTGTTCTTGCCGAACAGCGTGCCCTGGGGTCCACGCAGGACCTGCACGCTCTGCACATCCAGCAGGTCCAGCAACTGGCCGTCCTTGCGCGGAATGTACAGCCCGTCAATGTACACCCCCACCGGCGCATCCACCCGGGAGCCGTCGTCCCGCTGGCCAATGCCCCGGATCCAGATCTGGGCGGCGCTGCTCTGGTCGATCTGCAGGCCCGGCGTTTGCAGGCCAAGGTCCTTGAGGTTGGTGACACCGGCATTGCGCAGCTGATTGCCGGTGAAGGCGGTGACGGAGACCGGCACGTCCTGCATGGCCTCGGTGCGCTTGCGCGCGGTGACGATGACCTCCTCCAGTACCTGGGCACCAAGGCCGGGGCTGGCCAGCGAGGCTGCCGTGGCCGCGGCTGCCAGACAGGCGCCGGACAGTAAGAGAGAGTGAAGTTGCTGGATACGCGTTTGCATGTCGAAACCACCCTTTGCTTGTAGTTATTGTCAGATCTTCAGGTTCTCGAGCGACGGTCTGCTGCCTGCAGCAGCGCCTGTGAGTAGCCGCCGTGCGCCGTGAACTATTGTAAGCCTATGTCAGCCCCGGCAGTTTGCCGCCCCATCGAGTACAAATAATCAGACCGAAAACCGCTACTGCTCTCCGCTATCGGGCAGTGCCCGCTTGGGGTGCATGCCGTTACACATGCCGGCAAAGGGCGGGTGAATGGAGTAGCCCAGCATGCGCCGAATATTTTCCGACACACTGGCGGCGGTCTCCCGGGACACCGAGAGAAAGAAGTTCTCCTGGGTCCGCAGCCAGGGTTCACAGTACTGCGCGGTGATCGCCAGCCGGCTGGCCCCGCTGTCGTTGGCCCCGCCGCCATGCCACAGGTTGCCCAGAAACAGGATGCAGGCACCGGCGGGCATGACGGCACTCACCCGAGGGTCATCTGCCCCGGGAACACGATCCTGGCCCCACTGGTGGCTGCCGGGTATGGCCACCGTGGCGCCGTTCCGCTCGGTAAAGTCATCGAGGGCAAACACCGTGGCCACCGACAGCGCCGGTCGCGGGCGCGGCCAGGGATAGAACCCGTCATCGATGTGCAGTGGCTGCGCCGGCGAGCCGTCGAGTATATTGATGACCTGGGCCTGGGACAGGAGGTAATTGGGCATCAGCAGCCGGTCGAGGTGGGCCAGCACCAGGGGGTGCTCGATAAAAGGGTCCGCCGCCCGGAGCTTCTCCGGTACGCCGTAAATGCGCTGGGTGCGCTCGCCCTCGAAGGAGTTGCGGCCCAATTTTTCCAGGTGCGGGCGGGACTGCTGCCGCAGGGCCCCTATCTGCTCGGGCGACGCCATATCGGGGAGGATGATAAACCCGTCACGCAGCAGTTGCCGGTGCTGGGTTTCCACCAGCTCGGGGTCCAGCCCGGCGGCCTCCTCACTGCGGGTGAAGCCATGGGTGCGGGCAAGATCGGCACCCACATAGTCGGCAAGGGAATCGATTTGCCGGAACCTGGGGTCGTCCCGTCCGCTGCGCTGCTTTTTCATAGCCATCGCCCTCATGCCGCATTGAGCAAATAATGCCATGTTAGCGGCTTACCGGCACCTGCCGTGATTGTTATCCGCTGCCGGCGGGGACGCAGGCTTTGAGCTCCCGCCTCAGCGCGTGTTCAATAACTCCAGCAGGTGATCGGCTACCTGTTCCGAGGAGGCCGGGTTCTGGCCGGTCACCAGCTTGCCGTCGACCACCGCATGAGGCTGCCAGTCCGGCGCCGCGCTGTAGTGACCGCCCAGATCCTGCAGTTTATCCTCCAGCAGGAAGGGGACCACCTCGCTGAGCCCCACCGCCGCCTCCTCGCTGTTGCTGAAACCGCTGACCACCCTGCCCTTGACCAGCGGCTGGCCGTCAGCGGATCGCGCGTTAACCAGCACCGCGGGCGCATGGCAAACCGCGGCAACCGGCTTACCGGCTGCAATGAACCGCTCGATCAGGCCGATGGAATCGGCATTGTTCGCAAGATCCCACAGCGGGCCGTGGCCGCCGGGATAAAAGACCGCGTCAAAGCCGTCAGGATCGACCTCGCTCAGCGGCACTGTACTGGCCAGCAGATCCTGGGCCTGCTTATCGTTCCTGAAGCGCTCCGTGGCTGACGTCTGGGCCTCCGGCGCATCACTCTTGGGGTCCAGCGGCGGCTGGCCACCGGCCGGTGAACTGAGGGTGATCTGCGCGCCGGCATCCAGCAGTCGATAGTAAGGCGCCGCGAACTCTTCCAGCCAGAATCCCGTTTTCTCGCCGGTGTCGCCCAGTTGATCGTGAGATGTTAAGACCATTAGTACTTTCATCGACAGACACTCCGTATAAATGTTGAGAAAATGGGCAGCTACGTCACCGGCTTCTCGCCGGATTGGCTGGGATCGCGAAAACCTTGAAAACGCGTTGCAGCTCACTATGGTAGCTGAGGGATGGACGGAATCCCACATGGCTGGTAGTATCCGCGCCTCAAACCGCCCGTAGCTCAGCTGGATAGAGCGCTGCCCTCCGGAGGCAGAGGTCAGAGGTTCGAATCCTCTCGGGCGGGCCATCTTACAAAAAGCCCGGCCTCGCGCCGGGTTTTTTGTAAGACCGCCTGACTGAGGGCCAGATTCGGTTCTCCCAGGTTCGACAAATCGCGCCAGCGATTTGAACCGAGCCATAGGCGAGCCCGCAGGGCTGCAACACCCTGCAGGGTGTTGCGGGTTAATCCTCTCAGGCGGGCCATTCTCTCATTGACCCTTCCGGTCGGTTGGGAAACAGGCTCTCCCACAGTATTGGGGCCGGAATTCATCGGTTACCAATGCAAAAGAACTCCACCCGCAGTCGCCGGGCGCTCTCAACGGCGACTTCTTTAGCTCCCAACGAATCAGACCAGCGGTATTAAACCAAACCCGCCTCTGATTAATCTTCAGCCAGTTCGTACGCCAGCAGCACGTTGCCCGGCATATGGAAATAGATACCGTAACCGCTGTTCACGTAGAGCCGACGGCCCTTGAGCACCGGGCCAGTGCCGCCGCCGAAAGAGCCACCCCGGGCACGGGTGCCGCCAAGCGTGTCGTATTCAACCGCCGTATCGATATCCCACAGCACCTTGCCGTCGGCCGCGCGGTAGGCGCGCAAGCGCCCATCCATCGCGCCGCCGAGCACGCCACCAGGAAACGCCGACGCGGGCGATGACAGCCCAGGCTGACAGAACTCTCGACCGTCACAGCGGTCCTCTGCCCGCTGGTACCAGAGCACTTTGCCGGTCATCAGGTCCAGTGCATACATACCCGGATAGGGTTTGCCCGGCCAGCGCGCTCCACCGTCAAAGTCCGACATGGGGACATACACCGTATTACCGTCAACCGCCATGCCAAAATGAACGCCGCCCTGAATACCCCCGCGTCCCAGCTTCTGATGCCACAAAACCCGGCCGTTGGCATCCGGATCGAGGGCGTAGACATCGCCCGATTTTTGGCCCGCAATCAGCACGTCACGGCCAGCAGCGGACTGCGCTATGATTACCGCGGCACCAAAGTCATAGTCCGGGCCGTCCTCCGGGGGGCAGTTGATCCTCTCTTCCGTTTCACAGCCCATGTTCCAGGCGTCACCGCTGGTCATTTGCTGGTGCCACCGGATACTGCCATCTTTCATCTCCAGGGCAAGAATGGCATCGCTGGTGTCATTTGCCGGCGACGAATAATTGGTGCCGGTACCGACGTACATTACCCCGCGTTTGGGATCCAGGGCCGGAGTATTCCAGATGGGTGCGCCGGAGGGTGCGAGGCGCGCGGTGCCCACACTGTTTTCACCCACCTTGCGCGCCGGTTCATCGATACTGTGGGCTGTCCACAGCTTCTCCCCGCTTAGCGCATCATAAACGGCAACACCGCCCCTGAACGTGCAGCAGGCATAGGAAGGGTCTGCAGCCGCTGTGACTTCCAGTGCCGAAAGCGGCACATACAAACGGCCCTCGTGCAGCGCCGGAGCAGCCGTCAGTGTCAGGCTGGGGTGATCACCTGCCCGGTCGCGCCAGGCCAGTTCACCGGTCACCGCACTCAGTGCGTACACGTTGCCCACCAGGTCGCCGAAATACACCAGCGGATGGCTGCGCTCACCGGCCTCCCAGGACGCCACCACGATACCCGTACGGACCTCGGCAACGGTGCTGAAGGCCCAGCGCAAACACCCGGTGTCCTCATCGAGCGCATATACCGTGCCGTTCTGGCTGCCAACGTAGAGCGCGCCGCCGGCAAAGGCGGGTTGGGACCTCGCACGCACTGCCTGCGGGTAGGCGAAAGCCCACTTCAGGCGCAGCTGCGCAACATTGCTCGCATCAATCTCCGTTAATGTGTCGTCAAACCGCCGCTGGTTATTAAGCTCAACGCCCCAACCCGCCATGTGTGGGGGCTGGCTATAATCGAACTCGGCAGCCGCTCCCTCGCAAACTGGCGGCAGGCTGACGGCGTCATCCTCCGCCATGCTGTGACCGGTGAGGAACTCTGCCACCTGCTGACGCTGCCCGTCACTCAGTGCGCTGGCCTGCTCACGCATCACGCCGTCAGTCAGCGCACGATATATCGAACCTGCTGACATGACCTGAAGCAGGCTAAGCTGCGGGGCCTTGGCTACGTTCCCGCCATGGCACTGCTGGCAGTGCTGCTCATACAGCGCTTTACCAGGCTCGATAGCGGCGGCTTGCGCCAGGCCGGTAAACCACAGTCCAATCATGGCAACCGCGAATCCGGTTTTCATAGTCCTTCCACCCTGTAACCCGCTCGCGGAAAATGCACCACCACCTCACCGGCCCGCTCGTCGCTTCGCGCGACTGCGACATCATACTGGCTTAACCTGACCAGCCGTCCTCGCACCGGTACGGCGCCATAATCCTCGGGCGTAACCGTCACCACCCTGTCGAGTTCAAGCTTCGGCCAGGCATCCACATCCAGCAAAGGCCTGGCCAGTGAGTGGGTGGAGCTGGAAATCTTGAGCGCCTCGCTTGCTTTCATCACCGTTGGCCGACCATGGCCGAAGGCCTTCATGCGCTGTTCCCAGGCTTCAAGAAGGGGCAGGTTTTTCATCAGCTCGTCGGCATGAGCAATGTTGCTACGACACATCCACACAGGTGCGTAACAGGATGCATCGGCCCAACTGACGGTGTCGCCCAGCAGGAACGAGCGCTCATCGGCAAGCATGTCCTCGATACGTTGCAGGCCCGCGCGAAACCGGGCAAACAGGCTGGGCAACTGTTGCGGCAAGGATTTTCGATCGAGAAAGTCGAAGAAGGCAAACCTGTCGGCGAGAATCGCCTCGGGTAAATCCTGGTTAGTTCCCATCGCAAGGCCCGCCCCGGGGATGAACAGGGACGCGTCACTCCAGGCGGCAATCACCGCGCAAAGGCCCTGGTTGTCGCCGGGGAAAAGCGACGGCCCCGCTCCCAGGTCATTCAACTCCGTGGCGATACGCTGGGTATCGCAGAACACATCGGCGCCGATTTGCATTACGGGAGTTTTGCGGTAACCGCCGGTTAACGCCGTCAGGTCTGGCTTGGGCATAACCATGGGTATCTCTACCGATCGCCAGGACAGCTCTTTTATACCCAGGGCGACTCTTACCTTCTCGGCGAAGGGAGACGCATCGAAGTGATGGAGGATTACTTCCTGGGACGACATAGGATCAACATGGGAGCTTCGCCCTGGTCGCGCACCATCTCATAGGCCAGGTTGATGTCCAGGTTCTCAGTGATTTGCCAGCTCTTGCGCTGCAATGTGATGCTCTTGTTAATAATGATTATGCTCCTGGTTTTTCATATCTTCGTTGTTAAAAATTATCCAACATTGGGCTCCCGACTTTTTTGCCCGGTAAACTCCCTGCTGTATTTTCAGCCCTGGAGCCGGCGCTCCAGCTCAACGTGAAAGTGACGCAGGCGCTGTTCCTGCTCGCCCCACAACTGACCCTTGAACCCCCGGCTGCGCATGCCTTTTTGCACGACCGGAAGCAGTGCTGAGTCCTGGCTCAATACCAGCCCTAGCCCGGCGTCTTCCTCCAGCGTGTAGTGCTCCGTCGCCGGTCGCACCCGGCCGCTGACGTCGGTACCTTCTGGCAACCCCATCCAGGCGGGTGGACAGTAGCTGGGATCCTCCGCGGGCAGCAGCAGGGTCATGGTGTCGTAATAAAAACGTTCGGGATCTTTCTCGTGGGGCAGGAAGCGCATCAGGAAAACCGCTTCAGGGTGGCAGCCGATCTGTACATTGGGAAATATCCCCGTTGCCCAGCTGTCAGACAACTGCCCATCTTCGAACCGCTCATAGCCCAGGCCCAGTCGCTCGGAACGCTTTCGCTTGCCGAGTTGGATTGCACGTCGCACGTCAGCAGCGGTACCGTCGAACCCCTGCGGATCGATTCCGGCTTCCTGCAGCATCATCTGTAGCCCTTCATTAACGGTTTTCTGGTCAGCCACGCGTGGACTGGGCTGACCCAGTGGCACAATCATTCGACTGGCACCGTTGGGATACAGGTCATACTGTACATTGAGATCGCCCATCACCCCGCGTGTTTCAGGGTGTACGGCGTGCAGGTGATAGCTCTCATAAAACGCCTCCACACCGACCTTCCAGTTGGCGCCCCACTCGCTGCGGACGTGGCGCACTACCTTCATTTTGTCGATCTGGTAGGCTTCCAGGTATCCTTCTGGCAGTCCAATACTCTCCTGCAGCGACGGCGGATTATCGCCCATGTGAATAAACACAATACCCGCGTGCTCGGCCACGGCAACCGGGGTGAGCCCGGGGCGATGCGCGATTACCTCCGGGTGGAAGGTCTCCTCATCGGTAATGCGTCGCAATTCACCATCGTTCCTGAAGCTCCAGCTGTGGAAGGGACAGACAAACACCTTCCTGCGACCGCGTTCATCCCAGACCAGTTTGGCACCCCGGTGGGCGCACACATTGTAAAAGGCTTTTACGCCTTCTTCCGTGCGGGTGACGATGATTGACTCATCGCCGATATCGAAAACAAAAAAATCGTTGACGTTTTCCAGGTCGGATGAGACGCCTGCGATCAACCATGTATCGGTCCATATGCGCTGCCACTCCCGCGCCATGTAATCGCGGCTGAAATACCCCTCCTTGGAATAACACTCGGTGCCGTTATCGACAGGGGGCTGTTTCGCCTCCAGGGATTCCGGCGGTGCGTCGGGATTGATTATGGCAACGGGGATACTCGGACTATTCATATTAACCTCGCTTGCACTAACGGCTCACCTTATCCAATTCGAAAACCGGCATGACATGGTCTGCACCCCAGGGCTGAAAGCCCACGATCACCGTGTCGCCCACCGCTACCGGCTGCGAATCGTCCACGATGATGTTGCTCATCATGCGCGGGCCCTCTTCCAGATCTATCAGCGCGACCACATAAGGTGCCGGATAGGCCGGCGAAATACCGCGCCGGACCACAGTAAAACTCGCGACCCGGCCGCGTCCGGACACCGATCGCCAGGACAGTGACCTGCCGCCACACTCGCTGCACAGGATACGCGGGTAGAACTGAAAACGGTCACAATCACTGCAGTACTGCAGTCGCAACACCCCCTGCTTGCAGCCATCCCAGTACGGGCGTGAGATCTCCGTATCTGGTGGCATGATCCTGCTGGCTTGCGGTGCGTTCATATCAGGCTGCCTCCCGCGACAGAATAAGTGCAGTATGGGACGACATAATCCCCCCCTGTGCGTGGACCAGCCCGCAGCGAGCATCGGCCACCTGTCTGTCGCCGGCGCTGTGGCGCAACTGCCATACGGATTCGGTCAGAGCAAACATCGAACCCGGATTGCCAGGATGACAGTGGGACAGCAGGCCGCCGTGGGTATTCACCGGCAGTGCGCCACCCGGCGCCAGGGCACCACTGTCAACAAACGCGCCTCCCTCTCCCTTGGCACAAAATCCCAGGTCCTCAAGTTCGACCAGCACTGTCGGTGTAAAGCAGTCGTAGAGCTGCGCGAAATCCATATCCGAGGGCCCCAGGCCGGCCATGGCATAGGCGCGCTCACCGGCCTCGCGCGCAGCCGAGGTTGTCAGATTATGCGCCGCACTGATGTGTTCGTGGTTATGTCCCTCACCCGCTCCCAGCAGATAGACGGGACTGTGGCGCAGGTCAGCGGCGCGCTCAGCACTGCAGAGCACGATGGCGGAACCGCCATCTGACACCAGCGAACAATCCAGCAGATGCAGGGGATCGGCTATCAACCGCGAGGACAGGACATCGTCTACAGTGATCGGGTCGCGCATCTGCGCCGCGGGGTTGAGAGACGCGTGCTGGCGACAGGCCACGGCGATGCCGGCCAGCTGTTCGGGCGTGGTTCCAAACTCGGCCATATGGGCCTGTGCGATCAGCGCATAATAGGCCGGCACTGTGGGGCCATAGGGCTGCTCAAACTGCGGGTGACCAGTAGACGCCTGTACCTGCATCGCCTGATCGCGGGTCAGGCCGCTGCGCAGCGAATCCGCCATGGCGATAACGATAACGTCCGCCATTCCCGTGACGATGGCTGAAGCCGCGTGGTGAACAATGGAAAAGGTGGTCCCGCCTCCGGCACCCACGGAGAGACAATAGCGCGGGAATATCTGCAGATACTCCGCCATTGCCTCAGCGTGATACATATACGGCTGCGCCATGGCGTTACAGGTCAGCAAGCCATCGACATCCGACTTGTCCAGCCCCGCATCTGCTATTGCCGAGAGCGCTGCCTCAACGCACAGTTCCATCGGCGTCCGCCCCGGCAGCACGCCGACGGCGGTGTCAGCACACCCCACAATAGCGACCTTGCCGCGCAACTGCTTACCAGTATTCGCCAAAACGCACCACCACTTTCCCCGGGGCGACGACCTCACCCTCTGCATTCTTTATATGGACGTCGATATCCGCCTCGCTGTTCGTTGGCCGGAGAGCCGCTACGGTACCGCCAGAGGTGAGGGTCTCACCAACATAGCTGGCTACCCGGTTTGAATAGTCAATGGACAGGATCCGACCGTCCTCTCCCAACCACTCATCCACGCACTGGTGCAGCCAGTCGCCGAGCAGGGGGCCGGCGAGCACCAGCCCCGGGTAGCCTTCCACTTCCCGGGTATAGGGCTCATCGAAATGTATCCGATGGCCATTCCACAGAGCTGCGTTGTACAGCATCAGCTGCACATTGTCGCACTCAAAGTCCCGTTCCGGCAGACGATCGCCCACCTGGAGAAGGTCAAAACGCGCAGCGCCCTGTGCGGTCTTCATCGCAGAATCCTCGTGGTTTTTTCACGAATCACCAGCGCCCCGTCGTCATCGACCACGTCCATGATCACCTCGTAAAAAATGAGTGGTCCCGAGCGCCCCTGCTTCTCGTAAATAGCACTAAGTGTGCGCGTTGCGGTCAGCCAGTCGCCAGGGTAAATCGGCTTGTGGTATTCGATCTTCAAGCCACCCGCCATCGCCTTCTCCAGCGGGAACTTCGGGAGCAGAGTGTCGATCGACACACCGTCAGGCGAGAGCTGGTCCAGTTCAACCACGTCCCAGAACAGGGGCACATGAAACATCGGCGGCGCCTGGTCTCCCTGCAGGTACTTATCTTGCCGCGACCCGGTGGCGACCGCGTACTTGCGAATATCCCGACGGGTAACCAACTCCCTCCTGGGCTCGCTCTTGCGTCCGATGTTGCCAAGTAGCTCTGGCGTAAGGAGGCTCATACCTGCTTTCCTCCTGCCTGCCAGTAAACATCGCGCAACTGGCGCTTGAGAATCTTGCCTGTCGGCGCCTTGGGCAGGCTGTCAACAAAATCGACGGAACGGGGTTTTTGGTAGGAGGCGAGGTGCTGGGCAGCAACGTCGATAATTTCCTGCTCGGTTGCGCTCTCGCCAGGGCGCATCACCACCACCGCCTTCACGGACTCACCCCACTCGTCATCCGGAATGCCGAAGACCGCGGACTCCAGCACGCCGGGATGCTGGTGAATAGCCGCCTCCACCTGGGTGCTGAAAATGTTCTCGCCGCCAGAAATGATCATGTCCTTGGCGCGATCGACGATAAAGATGTAACCGTCTTCATCCCAGACGGCGATGTCGCCGGTACACATCCAGCCGTCGCGAATGGTCTCGGCGGTAAGGTCCGGGCGCTGCCAGTAGCCGACCATGTTTGCTTCCGAACGCACCAGGATCTCGCCGGGAGTCCTGCTGTCGCGCGGCACCGTATTGCCCTCGGGATCGGCGAGGCGAATCTCGGTGATGAACCCCTCTCGTCCACAGGATCCCAGACGCTCAGGGTGGTCGCCATTGAGGGCCCGGATGTGATCTTCCTGGGAAAGAAAACTCATCGTCATGCCCTCGGTCTGGCCGTACCCCTGGATGATGGTGCAGGGAAACGCCTCCAGTGCCGCGGCGACCACAGTGCGGGGCATCGGGCCCCCGCCATACTGTATATTGCGCAGACTGCTGAGATCGAATTCGCTAAACTTCTCATCGGCCATCATCCAGTTGAGCATCGTGGTGATACCGAGAAAGGCCGACACCCGCTCGCGCTCAATGGTCTCCAGCGCCAGCCGGGCCTCAAAGTTGATCAACACCAAGGGGCAACCATGGGCGTGGTAGTTCATGGCCAGGGCCACCGGGATATGGAACATCTGCCCGGTGAGCATGTAGACATCCGAGGGTACCACCCGTTCTGCAACCGTCTGATTGATCATGCCCATGAACAGGGTGCGATGGGTATGCAACGCGCCTTTGGACTGCCCTGTCGTACCGCCGGTATACAGGATCAGGGTTGGATCATCGCCGCCGACGCCGGCAGAGACCGCCGGCTCGTCGGCGGACGAGGCCGCGACCAGATGGTTGTAGGCGTCATCGCTGCCAGAGCCAAACCCCAGCCAGTTGGGCACACTCACACAGTCCTGCAGTTCCCGCGCTGCCTCGATATACTCTCCCGAAAAAACAACCAGGGACGGCGCGCCATCCGCGAGAATGCGGGCCATTTCCTCCACGCTCAGGCGCCAGTTCACCGGCTGGGCGATCATGCCGACCCGGGCACAGGCATAGTAGATTTCCATATACTCGATGCAATTCCTGGCCAGAATCGCGACGCGATCACCCTTGTTCAGGCCGAGCTCTCCCACCAGCGCATTGCCCAGGCGTCGCACCCTTTCATCGAGGTCACCAAAACACATACGGCGCCCGCTGTGCACATCGATCAGCGCCTCTCGCTGAGGGTCGAGTCGCGCTGTCTTGGCGGGTATAAAACCAATATTCACTGCTGCCACCTAGTACGCGTTATCAAGATCAAGATGCCTGGCTGACAGGCGCCAGTTACCCGCCTCGTCCTGCACCACCGTGTCCTGGTAGACCCCGGTGGTCAGCAGCGCTGTCTGGCTATTCTCGGTGGCGATCAAGGTAAGAAAGGAATTGACCCTGATGCCGGCCGCGCCGGCCAGGAAAAAGAGATTGCTGACCACATGCCGGCGGACGTCCGTCTGCTGGGCCATGGAACCGGCCATCAGTTCCATAATCGCGTCACGACCCACGAACGGGCCGGCAAGTTCTCCGCCCGCAATGCGCATTGACATGGTGGCATCTTCGGCGAAACAACTCGCGAGCATGTCCGTATCGCGCGTGTCGTAGGCGTAAGAAGCTCGACTGAGCAGTTCATGAATTTCCAGTTTCTGTTCTGCGGTCAGGTTCATGCCTGCACCTCCATTCCAAGTACGTCGAGGGTGCCACGCCAAGCGAGCGAACCTCCGTCGATGGTCCAAACAGCGCCGTTGACAAACCGGGATTCAGGGCTGGCGAGAAAACAGACAAGTTCGGCGACGTCCGAGGGTTGGCCCATTCGCGGTACCAGGTGAGTCTGGGTCATGGTATTGAGCATTGCCTGCGGGTCCGGCGCGGCCGCCAGGAACTTGTCCACAATCTGGGTGTGGATGGAGCCAGGGCAGTAGCAGTTGACCCGAATTCCATCCGGGGCGAGGTCCACTGCAAGCATCTTGCTCAACTGCATCACCGCGCCCTTACTGGCCCCGTAAGCCTGACATTGGGGGTAACCGGATAGCGAACTGGTGGAGCCCGCATTGATAATGGACGCGTTGTCGCTCTCTCTCAGGTGCGGCAGGGCATGCTTGGCGCAAAGCCAGACACCGGTGACATTTACCCCCATGACTTTCTCGAAGGTATCAAGGGACATGGTCTCCAGAGTCAGCTCCGTAGACAACATACTTTCATGGATGCCGGCATTATTATGCAGGATATCGATACCGCCGAAGGCTTCCGCCGCGGCAGCCATCAGCGCAACCACCTGCTGCTCGTTGGTCACGTCGCAGTGCTGGTACATAGCCTCGCCGCCCTGCGCGCGAATCTCTTCCACCAGGGCCAGGCCGGATTGATCGTCTATATCCGCGACCACCACCCTGGCCCCGCGACTGGCCGCCAGACGGGAAGTACCCGCGCCAATACCCACGGCCCCGCCAGTGATCACAAAACGCAGCCCTTCAACGCCCATGCAGGAATCCTCATTTATTGTTGTCTGGTCATACTAGGCGCATCTTGAATTTAATTCAAGAAAAGATGTATAACTCCCCACAACCCCTCAGCCGTGATAAGGTTGCGCGCCATGCCAAAAGCCACTCAACAGAAACGCTCGCAGCGCGCCGGCAGTCGCGGGGACCAGCGACGCCGACGTATTTTCAAGTCACTGCACGACTGCATTCTCGCCCAGGGCTATGTCAAGACAACACTGGCCGATATCGCCAACGGCGCCGACATGTCCGCCAGCCATCTGCTGTACTACTTCAAGGGCAAGGAGGCGATTCTCGAGCAGTACTTTGAGAATGTTTCGGTGCGTTTTCTGGAAGAATTAGACGAGTTCAGCCAGCAGCCGCCAGAGCAACAGATTCTCTCCCTCGCCGACTTCTGGTTCCGCGGTGAAGCCAGCACTATCAAGGAAATCGGGTTTATGCTGGAATGCTTCGGAGCCGCCGTGAACGATGACGTCCTCAAGGTCACCAAGGCAGAGTTCGACGTCCACTGCAAAGCCCACCTCGCCCGTATTTTCGATAGCTGCCCCTCCATTTTCATGGGCGACAGCAAGGACGCGGCGGAGGTCGGCTACGGCTTGATGATCGGACTGCGCTCAGCGGTCTATTTCGATGATGACATCGATCTCGAGGACGCCCACCGCCTTTTTGTTGACAGCATGCAGACCATGGGTGGCTTGAAATAAATCAGCCCAGTCTCGGCAGCACCTTATCGGCGATATAGCGCAAGCGTGCATCGCCAGAGGCAACCGATTCACCCGGAAACTGCGCCCAGAAATGAATATCGCGAATATTGGGGTAGTTGGCCAACAGCTTGTTGATTTCAGTGACCGCCATGTCGGCATCCCACAGCTCGTACAAGCCATTTTCAATCGCCGCCGCGGCATTTTCATACAGGGGCACGCTGCCCGGTGGCCCGAAGGCTCCCCACTTGATGTACTCGTTTGCCTGGTAAAGGATGTGCTCGCCGATTTTCGCTGCTTCAGCTTCCGGGTCCTCGGCGATGATAGCCCAACAGCCGAGGATAACATCACCATCCTGCACCGACTTGCCCTGCTGCTCCAGCGCGGCATTGTACATATCGATACCGATCCCCCCGGTACACAGAAAACCATCGGCAACACGCGCGGCACGCTGGATGGCAGGCTCGACCATACCCCCGAGATATATCTTCGGCCTGGTCTGCGGCACCGGCGTGACCCGCAGGTCGCCCACTTCAAAGCGCTTGCCGCTGAAGTTCACAGCCTCACCACTCCAACTGCGTCGCAGTATCTCGATGCCCTCTTCTACCAAACTGGGACGGTGTGACAGTTTGCGCTGAAAGTAATCGAACTCCAGCTGCCGATAGCCGATACCCACCCCCAGGTCGAAACGCCCACCGCTCACCAGGGACAGGGTTGCCGCGTCCTCCGCCACCCGCACCGGATCGTGCAGCGGTAACAGCATCAGGTTAGTACCCAGACGCATCTGTTCCGTACGCGAGGCGATTGCCGACGCCAGCAGCAGCGGCGAGGGCGTATAACCATCGTCGCAAAAGTGGTGCTCAGTCAGCCAGCAGGAGCGGAATCCCATCGTCTCTGCACGGGAAATCTGCGCCAGACGCTCGGCATAGAATGCCTCATAGGGCTGCTGCCATTGCGGCGGGTTACGGAAGTCGTACCATAAACCGATATTAACCTTGTTCACGCACCACCTCCTTGCAGGTTGCCTTGCAGGAAGTCGAGTAACTCACGCTGGTACAGCTCGCTCTCCTCGATAAACGGGGCATGCCCCGAACCGGCACATTCAACCAGCCTCACATTGGCGGCGTAATCCACCACCGAGCGACAGACTGCTGGATCCACCACCGCATCCTGGCTGCCTGCATAGGTCAGGATCGGCACTGCCAGGTTTTTTAACACGGCCCGCTGGTCCAGTGGCCCCAACGCCGCCAGCGAACGCGCCGCCAGCGGGGAAGATTGCAGAAACATACCCCACATCCAGTCCGTCACCTGTTGGCTGACCTCGCTGGCACAAACCCCCGCAGACAGCGCGGCGAGAAAATTGACCCGGTCGGCCGACATCGCCGCCAGTGTTTCGGCGAGCGCCTCATCAGTCCCACCGTGGGGATAATCTGGCTTCTGCAGATAGCAGGGCGTGGCGCCGCAGGTCAGCACCAATCCGGAGCAGCGCGCGCCCAGTGATTCTGCGGCGGCGACCGCTACAGCACCACCCAGCGACCACCCATTCAACACGACGCGCTCCAGTCCGAGATGGTCCACCAGCGCGGCGACATCACCGGCGATGGCCTCGATGCTCATGTCGGCAAAGTCCTTGTCGGATTGACCACAACCCCGATGATCCAGCAGCACCACCCTGTAACCGGCATCGGTCAAGGCCGGCAGCGTGTAATCCCAGGCGCGCACGCTGGTGCCCCAGCCATGGATCAGGATGACTGCGGTGTTGCCAGCACCATAATCCTCGTAATAGACCTGCTTCCCTTCTTCCCTTGCCATGCTACTCATCTGCGGTCTCCTCAAACTGGTTCGGGTTAGCCAAATTGGCGATAGTACTGTCGATATAACTGTCGAACACGGCGTCAAGGTCGAGCGCCTCCGCGTTGACCAGCCACTGATAGACGATGCCGAATACAAATGCACAGTAGTGAGTGGCGGCCTGGGCCGCGTCAACTTCGGGGCGCACAGCGCCCGATGCGATACCCTGCTCTATCCAGCGTCGCGCATCAGCGCGATAGACATCATGGTGTTGAGCCAGCGCTCGACGCATCTCGGTATCATGGCCGAGGCATTCGTACCAGAGCAGGTACATCGCACGCATATAGCTGGACTCCTTCTTGAGAAAATCCCGTAAGGCGCAAGCTGCCTGCTGCAGGGCGTCCAACCCCTGACGCCCGGCGACGTAATTCTCGAGATGCTCTTTCCAGACGCTGTCGAACTGCTCGAACAACTCCATCATCAGGCCGTCCTTGGAACCAAAGCGATAATTGGCCAGACCTCGACTATAACCCGCGCGCTCACCGATCTCCTTGAGCGTTGTCTTTTGCGTACCGCGCTCGTTGATCAACTCAATCGCCGCCTTGAACATGCGGCGGTCGGAAAGCGCCGTGCGCTCCGCCTGAGTCATGCGCCCCTCGGCGCGGCTACCACCCTTGGTGTCGTTCATCGCTGCACTTCCTCTATGCTCAGTTCACCTGCCTCGTTCATTTGCCGCAGGCGTTTCTTGTCCATTTTACCCACACTGGTCTTGGGTATCTCATCGACGAAGGCCCAAAACTCCGGCAACCAGAAACGGGCTACCTTGTCACGCAGGAATTCCCGCAGTTCACCCAGGTCCACCTCAGGCCGGTCACCGACAACAATCACCAGCGGCCGCTCCTGCCAGCGCTCATCGGGCGTGGCAATCACCGCCACCTCACGCACATCCGGGTGCCCGGCCAGTATATTTTCCAGGTCCACCGAGGAAATCCACTCACCCCCGGACTTGATCACATCCTTGGTGCGATCAGTCAACTGCACATAGTGACGCGTATCAATATGACCGACATCGCCGGTGCGCAACCAGCCATCTTCAGTCTGGGAGTCCTGAGACTCACCGCGATGGTAACCGCCGGTTATCCACGGCCCCCGAAGCTGTAGCTCCCCTACCGATTCGCCATCGTGGGGCAGGACCGATCCGTCCTCGCCGACCACCCGCACCTGAACCCCGGGTACGGGACGCCCACTTTTGGCACGCCAAACCGTCTCGCCCGCCCCGTGAGCATCGCGGGGCGGATGCGACAGGGCGCATAACGGACTGGTTTCGGTCATGCCCCAGCCCTGTAATACAGGCACCCCCCAGCGATCCCTGGCGGCATCGATCATCGCCGGCGGCACTGCCGAACCGCCGCAAACCAGCATGCGGAAACAGCTCATGTCCAGGTCCTGTGCGTCAGCGTGCAGCAGGTCACCAAGTATGGTCGGCACTGTTGCAGTGAAGGTGGGACGATCAAGGGCGATCATGCGCTTGATGCCTTCAGGCTGCAGGTGCGGCCCGGGCAGGGTAAAGTCACTGCCGCTGAGCCAGCCGCTATAGGGCAGGCCCCAGGCATTGGCATGAAACATCGCCGGCAGCAGCAGGATGCGGTCGCGCTCACAAATACCGAAGGTGTCGGTTGCCCGCGACGCCAGCGAGTGCACGAAGGTCGTGCGGTGGCTGTACACTACACCCTTGGGGTTACCTGTGGTGCCACTGGTGTAACAGACGGCGGCCGCCGCAGTTTCATCCAGCTCCGGCCACGTCTCGCAGGGCGCATGTTCGGCCAGGTGAGCGCGATAGTCGAGCGTCAATATATCAGTTTGTAGCTCGCCCTCCCCAATCAGCAGGATGTGCTCGACGCTCTGCAGCAACGGCAGCACCGGCGCGAACAGCTCAATCAGGCTGGCATCCAGCAACACCACCTTATCCTCGGCATGGTTGATGATATAGGCGATGTGCTCGGGCGAGAGACGAATGTTGACCGTATGAATAATTGCCCCCATGGAGGGCACCCCCAGGTAAGCCTCCATGTGCGCGGTGTTATTCCAGCTGAACGTCGCCACCCGGTTGCCCGGCTTCACGCCGATCGCATGCAACGCCGCAGCGAGCTGTCCGGCACTGTCTGCAATCTGGCGGTAACTGGTGTACGCCATGGACTCGCCATCGAAGGTACCGACCTGCGATTCCGGGAACACGTCGCGGCCATGGGCAAGGATCATTTGCACCGTCATCGGCATGTGCATCATCGTGGACTGCATTACCATTCTCCCTGCGCTGCCAGCCTGGCTTCATCCAATAATGCGGGGACATCGTACTCCAGCCCCCTGGCGTAATCCGTGTCTACCTTACCTGCCAGATACAGGCCGTAGGCACCCTCGACGATCGCCGCCAGGCGCCAGAAAGCGAAGCAGAGGTAGAACTCCATGTTGGGCAACGGCATCCCGCTGGACGCCGACCAGGCCTGGGCCAGTTCGCGGCGGCTGACCACCCCTTCGCGACGGGATACTGCCTGGATATGGGCGAATCCGGGAGGTGACACCTTCCGCGGCCCCCAGAACATCAACAGCAGACCCAGGTCGACCAGCGGATCGCCGATGGTACCCATCTCCCAATCTATCACCGCCAATAATTCCGGGCGCTGTCGATGGCACAGCGTATTGTCGAGATGATAATCACCATGGACAATACCCACGGGGCCCTCAGCCGGAAGGTTTTCCAGCAACCAGCTGCCCAGGCTTTCGAGCTCGGGGAGATCACGCGTGGGCTGCTGTTTCCGCACCTGCAACCAGCGCTCAACCTGTCGTTGCAGGAATCCCTGCGGCCGCCCCATATCGGCCAGTCCCAGCTCCTGCCAGGGAGCGCTGGCGATTTTACCCAGGGCCTGGGCCAATTGCAGTCCGAGTTCACTGACCGCCGCGTCGTTGTCATAGGCGGGCGGCAGGCTGTCGGTCAGGGAAAGGCCGTCGATAAATTCAACCAGCGCAAACGGCTGGCCCGCCACTGAACTGTCCTCGCACCAGGCCATCACCTGCGGCACAGGCGCATGACCGGACAGCGCGGCCATGAAGGCCGATTCGCGCTGCACGCCCAAATGCGCCTTGGGGGAAATGGTGTTTTGAGGCGCAGAGCGCATCACCAGCCTGCCTTCATCATGCACAACCATGCGGGTCAGGTTGGAATTGCCGCCGCTGAGCTCGCCGTCAATATGCGCATTGCGCAGCCCCAGCTCACCCTCCGCCCAAAGGCTGAACGCGTCCGCCTGAACGCTCATCCTGGCGTTCCAAAGCTGGACAGCAGGCCGCCATCAACGGGTACGAATGCCCCGGTCATATAGCGTGAACGTGCAACCCACTCTATGACTTCGGCTATCTCGTCCGCTTCCCCGTAACGGCCCATGGGAATGGTGCGGCACATCGCTTCAAGCGCCTTTTCTGACAGTGCGCCGGTCATTTCCGTCAGCACCAGGCCGGGAATCACCAGGTTTACCCGAATCGCAGCTGGTGCCAGTTCGATAGCCAGGGCACGGGTGAGACCGGCAAGGCCCGCCTTGGATGCGGCGTAGGCCGCGTCACCGGGAAAGCCACGAAAGCCGACCACCGCACCCACGTTGATAATCGCACTGCCCGCCTGCAGTGCCGGGCGCGCACTGCTGATCACATTGAGCGCACCGGTCAGGTTGGTATCCAGTACCGCCTGCCAGTCTTCCGCGGCCAGGCGGCCGACTTTGCCGCCGCGGTGCAGGCCCGCATTGTTAACCACGACGTCAATGCGACCCCAGCGTCCCAGCACGGCGTCCACTGCGCCCCAAACCGCAGTTGCATCGGAAATGTCTGCCTGCACCCCCATGGCGTTATCACCCATGGCCTCGGCGACCCCCAAAACGGCTTCGCCACGGGCCACCAGGGCCACACGGTCACCGGCATCCGCCACCCGCTTGGCCAGCGCGTGACCAATACCTCGAGAGGCCCCGGTGATCAGCCAGACTTTTTCTTGCTCCATATATGGATTTTCTCCCAAACTTTATTCACAATACGCTTGTTTCTGAACTTTATTCAAAATATGCTTGTTTGAGTCTAGCAAGTATAGCCGGAGGGTAGCTTCCGGTAAACCATAATTATAGGAGCGCATCCAGTGAGTTGGAGTTTTGAGACGGATCCCGATTTCCAGGAACGCCTGGACTGGATCGACACGTTTACCCGGGAAGAAATCGAACCGCTGGATCTCGTATTTCGAGGACCAGGCGATCCCTGGGATCCCGAGTCGCCTGCGGCGAAAGCCATGGAGCCCCTGAAGAAAATCGTCAAGGAAAAGCGGCTCTGGGCCTGCCATATTGGCCCGGAACTTGGTGGCGAGGGCTATGGCCAGGTCAAACTCGGCCTGATGAACGAAATACTCGGCCGCAGCCGCTTTGGCCCCAGTGTTTTCGGCTGCCAGGCACCCGACTCCGGCAATGCCGAGATTCTCGCCCACTTTGGCACGCCGGAACAGAAGGCGAAGTACCTGCAGCCGCTACTGGATGGCAAGATCGCTTCCTGCTACTCCATGACCGAACCCCAGGCCGGCGCCGATCCCGCGGAATTCACCTGCACGGCCGTACGTGATGGCGACGAATGGGTTATCAACGGCGAGAAGTGGTTCGCTTCCCACGCACGCTTTTCTGAATTCCTGTTGGTGATGGTAGTGACCAATCCCCACGTCCCCATCCACGAAGGGGCCTCCATCATCCTGGTAGAAAAAGGCACACCGGGGATGGAGATCCTGCGCAACTCCGCCGTCGGGCCCTACGTTGAACAGGGTGACGGAGTCCACGGCTATATTCGTTTCAGCGACTGCCGTGTCCCGGCAGAGAACCTGCTCGGCGAAGAAGGCAAGGGCTTCCTGGTCGCACAAACCCGCCTCGGCGGCGGCCGGGTACACCACGCCATGCGCAGTGTCGGCAAATTGAAAAAAGCGATGGACATGATGTGCGAACGTGCCCTGAGCAGGACTACAAAGGGAGAGCTGCTGTCGCAGAAACAATTCACCCAGGAAAAAATAGCCGACAGCTACACTCAGATCATGCAGTATCGACTCCACGTGCTGTATACGGCCTGGCTCATTGACAAGCACAAGGAATACAACCGCGAGGTGCGCAAGGAAATCGCCGCGATAAAGGCGGCTACACCGAGAGTGCTGCAGGACGTGGTGTATCGCGCCATGCACCTGCACGGCAGCCTTGGCATGTCCGATGAAATCCCGCTCATGTACATGTGGGCTGACATTCCCGAACTTGGCGTGGTAGACGGACCGACAGAAGTACATAAGGTGACGGTGGCGCGCACAGTGCTGCGCGACTATGAAGCAGCCCCGGGGCTGTTCCCCACCTACCACACTCCCACCCAGCGCGCCAAAGCGCTGGAAAAATACGGACACTACCTGCAAGAAAACGACTGATACATCTACTTGGTTAAGCCAAGCCTGAGACAAGGAGAACGATAATGACTGCTCAGCAAAAACCGGACTTTGACGCAATCGCCGTTGGCGCCGGCTTTGCCGGCCTCGCCCTGATCCACTACCTGCGTGAGGCAGGGCTGTCTATTCGCGTCATCGACCGCGCGGCAGACATCGGTGGCACATGGACCTGGAACCGGTACCCGGGAGCGATGACTGACAGCGAAAGCTACTATTACTGCCTTACCTTTTCCAAGGAGCTGTTACAGGAATGGTCCTGGACACGGCGCTATCCGGATTGGGAGGAAACTCACCGCTACATGCACTTCGTGGCGGACAAGATCGGCGCCTGGCCGCATATCCAGCTCAACACGGAAGTCGTCAGTGCCGACTACCAGGAGGACACCGGTTACTGGCTGGTCACCACCAGCGACGGTAACACCAGCACCTGCAAGTATTTCGTCAGCGCAATGGGCATGATTTCCGAGCCTGTCATTCCGAAAATTGACGGCATGGACAAATTCAAGGGCCCCCTGTTCCATTCCTCCCGCTGGCCCCAGGAGGGACTGGACTACGCCGGCAAACGGGTCGGCATTATCGGTGCCGGTGCAACCACCGTGCAGATGACACCGGTAATGGCGAAAGACGCGGAAAGCGTTACCGTTTTCCAGCGCACGCCCAACTTCATTCTGCCGGCGATGCAGAAGCCGATGACCCCCGAATGGGAAAAGGAGATCAAGGAGAATTACGACGAGATTGTTGCCAAGTGCCGCAACCACGTTTTCGGTATGGCCTTTGACAGCCCGGTAGGTCGCAATGTGGCCGATACGCCGCCGGAAGAGGTGCAACGCATTTTCGAGGAGAACTGGACGGGGAGTTTCCGCTGGGTATTCGAAACCTTCGATGACCTGCTGTCCAATCCCGAGGCGAACCGGGCAGCGTCGCAATTTATCATCGATAAGATGAAAGAGCGCGTCGACGATCCGGAAATCGCCGAGCTGTTAACGCCGTCGACTGACGATTACCCGCTGTTCGCCAAGCGCCCTCCGCTGGACCATGGCTATCTGGAAGCCTTCAACCGCGACAATGTCCATCTTGTCGATATCAAGGACCGCGAGCCCATCGTTGAAATCACCGAGACCGGCGTACGCACCAGCAAAAATCTCTACGAGTTTGACATCATTGTGCTCGCCACCGGCTTCAGGGCCTACACCGGCGCCCTGGAGGCCTTCCCGATTCGCGGCAAGAGCGGCCAGACGCTGGCGGAGAAGTGGCAGAAAACCTCCAATTCCATTATGGGGGTCTGCGTTGCGGACTTCCCCAACTTGTTTACGATCACCGGACCCCAGGCTCCCTTCGCCAACCTGCCAACCTCCATTGAGCAGAACGCGATCTGGATTGCGGACTGCATCAAAAAGATGGAAAACGAGGACTACGATGTCTGTGCGCCCCGTCAGGACGCCGAAGACGAATGGTCTGCCCATGTTGCGGAGGTCCACGAACAGACCCTGATGGCCGAGGGTGACAAGGTACACTCATGGATGATGGGCGCCAACATCGAGAACCACAAACCGCGGGTACTGATCTACTTCGGCGGCGCCAACGTCTACTACGACAAACTGCGGGAGTCCGTGGAAGCCGGCTTCCCGGAACTGGAGTTTCAGCGCCTGGCCAGCTGAACAGGGGACAACAGCGTTCCAGCTGTGCCTTGACCGGCAGCGTCGTGCATCTGACACGCTGCCGGCGCAACAGTATCGGCATAGCGGAGCGCCGTGCCGACAAGCTTCATCTCACCCCGGGAGCGCGAGCACGACCGGCGTAAGGCTGCGGAGCAGCCTTACTCGTCCAGCCCGGCTTTTCCTGCCTCACGAATAATCGGACTATACTCCGCGAATTCGGGTCCCTCTGGGGTGGCACCGACAGTAATGCCGGCGTCAGTCGTCAGCGTGTGGCCGGTCGTGTAGCCGGACTCGTCACTGGCCAACCAGAGCACGGCGTTGGCCACGTCCTCCGGCAGTCCGGGTCGCCCACGCAGTGGCGAGGCCTCCGCCAGTTTCGCCTTGGCACCTTCGATATCATTGGGATCACCCGTAAGCACATTCGCCACCATCGGGGTGGCCATGCTCGCCGCGGCAATCGCGTTCACCCTGACACCGTGGCCGGCGAGTTCAGCCGCCACGTTTTTGGTCAGACCGACCACAGCGTGCTTGGCTGCGGCATAGGCATGGGGGCCCAACCCTCCCATCAGGCCGGCGGTGCTGGCCATGGTAATGATTGACCCGCTGCGGCGGGGCGTCATTACCCTGGCTGCATGCTTCATTGCGTAAAAGGTGCCGTTGAGCAGTACATCGATACTGAAACGCCATTCAGCGCCGGGCGTAGTCGCCAACGGACCCACTGCGCCGACAATGCCCGCGCTATGGAACAGGATATCCAGTTGACCAAAGCGTTCCACGGTCTCATCAACGGCCGCAGCGAGATCCTCTTCACGCGTCACATCGCAGCGGATGAAAAAAGCGTCATCGCCCAGGCTGGCGGCGAGTGCCTCGCCGGCGTCCTCCTGGATATCACCCAGGCAAATGCGGCAACCCTCCTGGCTCATCCGCGCCACCGCAGCTGCGCCCAGGCCACTGGCGGCACCTGTAATCAATGCTGTTTTTCCGGCAAGCCGCATCGGCTATCCCCTATTCAATTTTGAATGTATCCCCAGGCACGACGGGTGCCGGCACCTTTCACTGGTCTCGATGCCTGTATATGAAATCGTCGGGACTGCGGCGTCCCAGAGTCTCCGCATCGATACCAAAGAAACCCTGCGATACAGGTGCTTCCATCCTGGTCCAGTCGGTCATTCCGGTGCGCGCCGTGATTTTCCAGCACCCGTCACGCAAGGCGAAGCTGTCAATGTAACGGCCGCCCACAAAATAATCCATTTCCGTATCGAATGCGCCCGGCCCCGCCAGCGGATCACTGGCAGCGCGCAGACGGTGGAAGGCAGTAAAGTAGGTTTCTGCGTAAGCCCTGTCGTCGCCCTCCAGCTCGATCAGCGGAATCCCCATCTGGTGATGAGTGCGACTGGATACGCCCAGTTCGTCGAATGCGAAGGCTACGAAGTCACCCGGCTGTCCTGGCGATGAGGGAGCATCCGGGTCGGAGGACGGCCCTTCATAGAAGTGCCGATGGCGGGAACCGGGATGGAAGACACTGCGCAGCAACGCCTCATCCAGGCGATCGATCGCCCGCGCATAGCGCGCGATCACCTCGCTGATTTCCTGTTTCGCCGCCAGTTGCTCCAGTGCATCCATAGCCATTCGCTCGACCTCTGCGCTGTCACTCGCCAAAGTTGTAGATCATCTCAAAGCCATAGGTGCGCGGCGGACGTGTTGCCGCGTAGGACCAAAGCCCCGCCACGTCATAGCCGTGAATGTAACCGTCCTCGTCGGTCAGGTTGCGACCAAAGAGGCTGAAAGTGAAACTGTTTATCGAGTAGTTCACTGAGGCATCGAGCAGGTTCTGTGCATCGTTTTCCAGTTCCGGTGCGTTGGTCACATTGACGAAGTTTTCGCCAATGTAGTGATAGGCACCGCGAACCCAGGCGGTACCGCCGGCCATATCCCACTCATAGGTGGCGTCCAGCGAAGCCGTTAGATCAGGAGCGCGACGAAACTCCAGGCCGGACAAGTCGACAATACCGCCAGCCAGGTCGGTATACTGGAAGTCATCGTATTCGGAGTCGAGGTAACCCAGGTTGGCACGCAGGCTCAGCCCCTCACCGATAAAGGCCTGGATATCCAGCTCTACGCCCTGCAGGGTAGCGCTGGCCGCATTCGTCACCACCGTCTTCTGCCCGGTGTCGTTATCATCCGGGAGCTGCAATTCTTCCTGCTTGTCGTCGTACTCGATGTAGAAAACATTGGCGTTGACGCGCAGGCGGTTGTCCAGCCACTCGGACTTGATGCCAAGTTCAAAGTTGTCGACCGTTTCCGGGTCATAGGGCTCCCGCGCCTCCGCCAGGTTAGCCACCCGACCATTGAATCCGCCACTGCGGTAACCATTGGAGTAGGTGGCGAAGAGCATGACGTCATCGTTGAGGGTGTAGCTGACGCCAACTCGCGGTGTGAACTCGTCCCACTCGTCGTCCGGGTGGTCGCTGAATTCGCCGCTGATTGTATTGACGATACCGTACTGCCGGCTCTCTTTCTCGTCTTCGGTGTAGCGCCCGCCCAGGGTAATGGACAGGGCGTCGGTCAGCTTGTAATCCGCCTCAAAGAACAGCGCCCGGGAATCGGTTTCCTGGCTGGAATACTGGTAGATATCCAGAAACTGACCAGGAAAATCCGGGTTAAAACCAATGTAGCTGTTCAGATCGATGGAATACTCGGAGTTCCACAGATAGGCGCCGGCGACGAAGGTCAGCCGCCCACCCGCATCGTAGGTGAGGCGAAGTTCATGGCTGTCCTGCTCGTAATCCGCGGGTCGGTCGGTCCCGTAGAGGAGCTCCGGCGTTCCGTCCCAGTTTGACAGGATAGTCTCCTCCGACTCCCACCGGCCGTAGAGGTAGTCCACGCGGTATTTCTCGTTGAGGTCCCAACGCAGCTCGAAGGTGTGGGCGTCGGTATCGAAGGTGGCCTCCATCGGCACTGATGCCACCTGGTCAGGGTTCAGCACCACAAAGGGATTATTGCGGTTGGCGAGCTTGCCCGCGGGGCGATAACCGGTCTGTGCTATCTTGCGTCGGTCGCCGGTAATCGGCTTGTCCAGTGAGGGAGAACAGTAGCCGAATCCCGAGCAGAACGCGTGCCGCGGCTGCGCGGTGTTCAGCAGTGGCGGTGTATCCTGGTCCGTCTCCTCGTTCTTGTAGGTGTACTCCAGTGCCAGGTTATCGGTGGCTTCCCACAACAGGTTCACGCCCCAGGAGCGGTAATCGTTGCGGCCCGCGTCTTTGTTGAGGGTTACATTGTCGTAATACCCTTCCCGCTGATCTCGTTTCGCCAGACTGATCTTGGCGGCAAAATCCTCACCGATACCAAAGTTGAAGATGCCATCCGCGTAGTAGGTGTCGTAATTCTCAAAGCCCAGGCGAAGCTTCGCCCCCGGCTCGCCGGTGGGCTGGGTGGTAGTGATATTGATCAGGCCACCAATGGTGTTGCGACCGAACAGGGTACCCTGGGGCCCACGCAGCACCTCGATGCCTGCCAGGTCGATGCTACGCAGAAGCGAACCGGCGTTGGCGCCGATAAATATGCCGTCGACGACCACACCGACCGCCGGATCAAAGTTTTTCTCCACGTCGGCAACGCCGATACCCCGGATGAATATGGCGGCCACACCACCGGGGCCCTGAGCCGTGTCATCGATAATCAGGTTGGGTGAAACACTGGCCAGGTCGGAAATGTCACGAGCGAAGCTCCGCTCTATTTCCGTCTTGCTCAGGGCGCTCACGGCCAGACCCACGTTCTGCATACTCTCCTCACGTTTCCGGGCTGTAACCACGATTTCTTCCAGTGCGCCGTCGGCGGCAAATACACTGGGCGACGTTGCGAGTCCAGCTGCGGTGGCAATGGCAAGGGACAGTGCGGTGCTTTGGGTTTTAATGCTCATAGTCGGTGCTCTCACTCTGCTTATGTTGTCGATTAATCGGGTGTTACTTACCGTGCATCATGAACTTGCGGGTGACGCCAGACGGGTGCCTGGCACGGGGTTGAAATAATGAATGCGAACGTCACGTTCGCGGATTTTCCAGGTGCCCTGGCGACGCTGCAGGGTGTCGTAATAGGTTGCCCCGACTATCTGGCAGACGTCTTCGTCAACCAGGGTGCCGACGCAGTCCACGTCGCACACGGCGGTGGCGTTGTCGGCGTCGAGAAAGCGGATGGTATGGTTCGTAGCCAGGTGGTGACTCTCCTGCCAGGCTGGCCAGAGCACGTCGTGGATCGCGACGCGAATCCCCTCATGCCCCTCAAAACGACCGAACGGCGGGCCAATATCCCACACGCAGTCATGCCACCAGATGGCCAGGAATCGCTCGTAATCGCGCTTGTCAAAACCGTGGCAGTAATCCGACGCCAGATCCCGGATTGCGATCCGGCTCTCCAGTTCGTCGATACGGTCGAGCAGCTTTTCAATTACCGCTTCTGTATTTCCCATACCCCAGATCCAGACTCTTGGCTCATTGCAGGTCACTGCCCTCACCGGCACCACCCTGCTGTTGTCACTATTATCTTGTTTTGAACAAGCAAGTTAAATGGAAACTATTCGCAAGTCAACACTTCGGCAGCGGTCATGGGGCTCCTCGTCGTGCCGCTGTCCAGCTTACTCAGGCAAGGCAAAGACATACAGCGCCTGCCCATTGGTGGGTTGGTAGATTTCCGGACTGACCGTCGCCGTCAGGGCCCGAAACACACCGATACCCGTCGGTACCGCTATGTACTGCCGGCCCGCCACGCTGTAACTGATCGGGTAGCCGTGCAGGGGAGCCCCCAGGCGCGTGCGCCAGAGGCGTTCGCCACTGTTGACATCGAAGGCGCTGAAGTAGCGATCCACGTCGCCAATAAACGCCAGCTCACCTGCCGTGGTCAGCGCGCCGGTCAGAAACATCGCTCGCTGCTCCACGCTCCAGCGCTCCTGCAGCGTCTCCACATCCCAGGCCGCCAATCGGCCCAGATTACCTTCGACACCGGGCATCTCGTAAGTACGCGAGTCGCCACCGTAGCCTCCGGCACCCAGCGCGATATCCACTTTGCGCCCGACGAGATCAGAACACAGCTGGTGCAGTGGGATGATGAGGGAGCGCGTCTCCGGGCTGTAGGCCGTAGCCTGCCAGTTATGCCCCCCATAAATACCCGGACAGGCCTGAATGGTATCGCCGATACCCGCATCGAGGATGTCCTGGCGATAATTGACCCGTCCAGCCACCTTGTCCACGCTGGCGTATATGTTTTGCGCCAGGGTTTCCGCGAGCCCGATAAATTCGCCGGTGGCGGCATCCAGTTGCCAGAGCACACCGTCCTTGCCGATAGTGTACAGGCGCTTTTTCCCGCCCACCTCGATCAGCACACGCTCAAAACCCACCTCCATGTCAATGGTCTCGCCGGGTATATGCTGGAAGTACCAGGCGATCTCGCCCGTGCGGGGACGTATTGCCAGCGTGGAATTGGTGTAAAGTGCGGCATCCCGGGCGGACATCCCGCGACTCGCAGCCACCCAGGGCTTGGCCTGAGACGTGCCGATAAAAAACAGGTCCAGTTCGGCGTCGTAACTCCCGGCGATCCAGCTGTCTGCACCGGCCCTGAGTTCGGGGGGCAGTCCCGCCCAGGATGCATTGCCAGGAGACCCCGGCAGTGCGATGGTCGAGGTACGCCACAATTCCTTGCCCGTCTGCGGGTCGTGGCCAGTGATGAAGCAGCCCGCTTCAGTATAAAGTTCACAGCCGTTGATGCCGCTCAGTACGACACCACCACCGACGATAGGCCCCGCGGTATGGGTGTAGGCCTGCCGATAGTCAGCTTTCGGGGTCCGCCAGACCTGCTCGCCGGTGCGGGCATCAATGGCCACGATGGCCGCATCGTAGGTCGCGAGAAAAATCTTGTCCTCGTACAGGGCTATATTGCGTACCGGCCCACCCAGGGTACGGGCCTCTGGTGGAAAACGATATTGATATTCCCAGATGACCGTGCCCGTGTCGGCCGCCACGGCCTGCACCTTGTTCCCCGGATGGGTGAGATACATCACCCCGTCATGTACCAGAGGCGTGACCTGGTTACTGCCATCCGCCATGGCCAGCGACCAGACCAGGGTCAGGTCATCCACATTGCGCCGGTTGACCTGGTCAAGGGGACTGTAACCCCAACCATCCCGGGTGCGGCGCCAACTCAACCAGTCGGCGGCCGCAGGGTTATCCAGTTCTTCCTCGGTGACCGGAGTGAAGGCGGGCAAGGGCCGGTTGCTGAAACCCGATTTGCTTCGAGCGGCGGCATCAATGGTATCGGCCGAGCCCCAGCTCTCCAATGCCTGCCCCGCTTCGATCTCCAGCGGTTCCCCGCTGGCAATGGATAGCGGGGCCTCGGCACTGAGCACTGCCGGCAAGGCCAGGTCATTACTGCTGAGCAGGTAGGCGACGATAGCGAGATGCTGCTCCTCGTCCAGGCCGGCGCCTTGCCCGGGGGGCATATTGGCCTGGTTGAAGCGCAGCAGCGCCGTGGAATTGCGATCGCCCCACCGATCCATAAAAGCCGTTCCGCTCAGCGCGGTACCGTGGGCGGAACCGCGCAAGGTCATGGAGTGACACTGCGAACAGTTGGCGTTATACAACGCCTTGCCGGTTTGTAACTGCAGGGCGAGCCCACCGTCCTGTGCGCCAACGGCGATGGTCGAGAGCAGCGAATACAAGGATACAAGGCCAACCAGGGTAAATTTCAAGACGGCATCTCCAGTTACTTGTTTAAAACAAGGAAATGCAATGATAGCAGCCGGGGCCGGAACATCGCCACCACTATTGCGATGCTCAACTACGACCGAACGGACGTTCAGGATGCTTTCTGCTGCCGCGGGAGGCAAACCGGCGTTGACTGGATATGATCGCTGGCCGCTGTGGAGCAGCGCATCCAATATTGCCCACCAGCCTGTGTTACCACTGGCAGAGACCTGTGCCCGGCAATAAACTCCGCATAAAAGACCGCTCTGCTGTTGCCATTGAACGCGTCTCTGGCGGCATTTTTACCACCCATGATGCTGTCCAATTGCATTACCCAACTACAGTCGGCTCCGCCCCACCTTCGCCACTTTCACTCATCATACTCAGGCTCATCCACCGGCGATTCCAGCACCGGCTGCTGTTCCGCGTCGGTGTCGTCGGCCACCGGTGAGTCCAGTGATGTCTCCTCCCCGGTGTGCTCTGGCGGCGTGCTGGTGGGCTGGTCTGAATCATGGATGGGAAGCTCTTCTATCGGTGCATTGATGCCAATGTGGTAGGCGGCATAGCCGGGCATGACCACCTGGTCGTAGGCCATGCCCAGGACGCGACCGGGGAACGGCGAAAGAATACTGGTGCTGACATTGGTAATGGGGTTGATCACCGTGCCCAGCAGTTCATCCTGGTCTACCCGCTCACCCAGCTTGACCACGCTCTGCAGAATGCCGCCGGAGTCAGCGCGCACCCAGCGCGATTCGTAATACACCGGCTCCCTGGCACCCCAGGTGCGCCTCCGGTCGACCATGCCCAGGTGGTTCATCAATGTCTTGATGCTTTTCACGCTGTGGCTGATCGCCTCTTCCTGCAAGCGAATGGGGCCCCCGGCCTCGATGGTGACGGCCGGAATACCGTGCTCCGTCGCCGAGCGGCGCAGGGTGCCCACGGCGCCCGCACTGTGCAGGATCGTGGTGGCACCAAAGCCCTGGGTGAGGTCCAGCACCGCCTGGTTGGACAGATCGGCGCGTAACTGCGGCAGGTTGGTCCGGTCGAAGGAGCCGGTATGCAGGTCGATCAGCGCACTGCAGTGCTGGATAACTTCATTGAAAAAGGAGAAGGCTATGCGGGCGGCGGCACTGCCGTTTTCATACCCGGGGAAGTAGCGGTTGAGGTCACGGCGATCCGGCAGGTAGCGTGATCCGCGCTGGAAGCCCTGCATATTGACGATAGGCACACCGATAACCGAGCCGCTCAGTTCTTCCGGGGCGATTGCGTACAGGACCCTGCGCACAATTTCCACGCCGTTGATTTCATCGCCATGCAGTGCCGCGGTGAGACACAGGGCGGGGCCGGGTTTGGCGCCATGGACCACCAGCACGGACGTGGGGCTGGCCAGTCCCTCGAAGGACTGTGCCGGCGACCAGGACAAGCGGGTCGCGGTGCTGGGCCGTACTTCCTTGCCCAGCAGAATCAGTGGCGGCGTTTCTGCGACCTCAGCTTCCGCGGGGATGACCTCCCGTGGTGGCTCTGGTTGCGCTACCGCCGGCCGCGGCGGCTCGGGCTCCTCGGGGGAAACGGGATCACCCAGGTCGACGCTCTCTGCCTGGGGCAGGTGATCAGGCTGATCGGGGAGTGGTGATGCCGGTTCCTCGCCGGCAGGCGCGGTTACCTCGCTCACCGTCTCAACCGCTGAGGTTTCCGTTGCGGCAGCCGTTGCTGTCCCGAGCGCGATGGACAGGGCAAGCGAGATGATTAACCCGCCCCTGGTACCGGTTGTTGCGTTCGTTTGCATCACATCCATTTCACATATCTCACTATCGCAATTCGCAGCGGGTCTTTCACTCCGACTGACCAGCGGTCACCCGGCTTCGGCGATGCCGGAAAACAGTAAACGCAAAGGCGTGGCTGGCATCCACACCGTGAGTCTTTACCTGCTCCGTGGTCCACTCGGTAAAGTCAAAGGCGTCAATATAGGTGTCACCTTCCAGGTCGGCCATGACCACCGTCTCGTATACCTCCTGTGCCTTGGGCAATGCCTCCCGGTAAAGACTGACTCCCCCGATCACGAATACTTTGTCCGCCAGATCAACACACAGCGAGAGTGCCTCCGGCAGTGACCCGGCTCGTGAAACATTGGCCGGCAGGACCAGCTTATCACTGCGGGAAACCACAATATTCCGGCAGCCCTGCAACTCGCTGTTATTTTCCTCATAGGTCCTGCGGCCCATAATCACCGCATTGCCACGGGTGACGCGGAGGAAATGGGCATATTCCTCCGGCAGTTTCCAGGGAAGCTGCCCATCACGGCCTATACAGTGGTTCTCGGACCGTGCGTATATCAGGGAGATCTTCACCAGCTGCCACTCCGAGCGGTCACTGCGGCAACCTCACTCTCACCAATGTCCCAGTCCCTGTTCATGATTTGTCCTGATTTCTTCCAGTAAACCCGGCCCCAACATCCTGGCCAGCGCTGGCTGAACCAACACCCGCTCCTCCAGATGCCGGGCGGAATCCAGATCACCGTTCGGTATTTCCCGGATAGTCGCCTGCCGTTGCCGGGCCACGCGCAGCAGCACTTCGCTGTACAGCTTCTCCTTGTTGCCGAAATGATGCAACAGCGCCTGCCTGTCAGCCCGAGCTCGGTGGAGAAAGCCCTTACGCCGTGACCCGGCGCCCACCGGGATGGCGAGGCGACGCGGATGCAACGTCCTCTGGCTCCGGGCACTATTCGTGTTTTATCAAATTTGCTTCGGGAAAGGCCAAGTTACCTTCACGCCCCCCCACTATAGTGCGAACTGGTTTTTTCACCGAACCCGATAACAACACGAGGACATCACCATGGCACTGCCCGAAACGATCAATCACCAGGACTTCCTGCTGACCCTGGACACCAGCACCCTGCCGCTGGTCAAAAACGCCCTCCCCGGCGTGCACATCTGGCCCCTGTTCCTGGACGCCGAGAATGGCGTCTGGGTCATCCGGGCGAAATTTGAACCCGGTGTCGTGCTGCCCAAGCACTTCCACACCGGCACCGTACACTTCTACACCACTGCCGGCAGCTGGCACTACCTGGAGTATCCGGACCAGCCGCAGACCGCGGGCTCCTACCTTTACGAGCCGGGCGGCTCGGTGCACACCTTCGCCACCGACGCCGACGGTGAGGGCGCGGACGGCTTCATGGTCATCCAGGGTTGTAACGTGAACTTCGATGAAGACGGAAACTTCATCAATATCATGGATGCCGGCTGGATCGAGATGATGGTCCTGGAAGCCGCCAGGGCCCAGGGCCTGGGCGTGCCGAAATACATCAAGCCGGGCGCCGATGCGGGGTATTCAAGCTAACAGCCCGCAACGCGGCGTCACGCCTGGTGACGCTGCTGCCACTGCCGCGGTGAATAGCCGGTCCACTGCTTGAAGCTGCGGCTGAATATCGATGCCTCCGAGTAGCCCAGCTTCAGCGCCAGGTCCGTCACCGACAGGGTGCGGTGCCGCAGGTGCTGTTCTGCCAGCTCCAGTCGCGTCTCCCGCAACAGCTCACCATAGTGACATCCCGCTTCCTGCAAGCGCAGCTGCAGCACCCTGGGATGCATGTCCAGGGTGGAGGCAATCCGCTCCAGACTGCACTCTCCCGTAGACAGTAACTGGCCAATAATCTCTTTCGTCTGGTCACGGAGATTGTCCGGGTAGCGCTCCTGCAGTGTCGCCAGATACTCCTTCAGGTGAGCGCGCAGGCTCTGTTCATCGAATTCCGGCCGGCGGTTCAGCCAGCTGCTGGCAAAGCGCACCCCGTCGAAGCCGCTATTGAAGCGCACCCGCGACAGCAGACGCTCATCCACGCAAGATACGTCCAGGCGGGGCTCGGGCTGCTGCAACATGATCGGGAAACCGGGATTATCCAGCTGTAACAAGTCACAGAGAAAGTTGGCGAGCTGGCCGGCGCTCAGCTGCAGGGTCTGGTCCAGGCCCAGGGAACTCCTCACCTCAATGGTCAGCGACAGCTGGCAACTCTCATCCCGCACCTCAATCCCGAGGCGCACGCCCCGGGCGTGCAGGTAGAGATTTCGATTGACCGCGTCGATCGCCTCACGCACCGTCGGTTGCTGGAACACGGTTATATTGAGATCACCCAACACCGATGAATTCTGGTACTGGGACATCAGCAGGCCAAAGCAATCCTCTTCCAGCCTGCCTGCGGAAAGTTGCAGCAACTCGGCCATTTTGCTGTAGGAAATGTAGGTATTGGGATTGCGCAGCTGGGCTGAACTCAGGCCGACCTCCGCCAGCAACTCAATGGGGTTACCCCCCAGCCGTTTGACCAGCTTTTCATATCCACTGAGGGCACCGCTGCGTACCAGAAACATGGCAGCCTACTCCGGGTCCTGTTCGCAAAATATCAAAACAGCTTCGCAATTTATCAAGCGTATGGCAAGCAAGGGGGCTAACTTACCCCGACTGGAGAACAAGGTGGCTCACTCCGAGGGAGACAGGGCCGAATATGACAGACAAGAGCCCTCCAGGCTCATGACGAAGCCGGTCCAGGGCCGGCTTCGCAAGGTGAACGATGATGAAATCTATCATGATGCGCGACAGTCGCGTAGTGCTTGAAGACGCCCCCATACCCGAGCCGGGGTCCGGCCAGGTCCTGGTGAAGAGCCTGGCTTGCGGTATTTGCGGCTCGGACCTGCACCTGGTGCGTCACTCACGGGAGATCTTCGATTTTTACCGCGAAATCGGCGTGGTTCCTGCCGACACCAACGCCCAGGACCTGGAGATCAACCTGGGTCATGAGTTCTGCGCTGAAATTGTCAGCTTCGGACCCGACACCAACCAGCAACTGGCCATCGGCAGCCGCGTTACCGCAGTGCCAATGCTGCTCGGCGAGCAGGGACAGCTCGGCGTGGGCGTGACCCCCGGCGTTCCCGGCGCCTACTCCGAATACTTCCTGCTGGAAGAAGCCCTGTTGCTGCCGGTACCGGATGCCTTGCCGAACGAGGCGGCGGCCCTCGTCGAACCGCTGGCAGTCGGTCTGCACGCGGTCAATCACGCCCAACCCGAGGCTGACGAGGTCGCTCTGGTGGCGGGCTGCGGCCCCATTGGACTGGCCTGTATTGCCGCGCTTAAACATCTCGGGGTGAAGACCATTGTGGCCAGCGATCCGCTGGCCACAGGGCGCAACAATGCCGCAGCATTTGGCGCCACTCACGTCGCAGATCCAGGCGCGCAGGATGAAATGGCCCTGGCCACGGAACTGGCCGGCGACCGGCGCCTGGTGGTGCTGGAGTGCGTGGGCCTGCCACGGATGATTCCCGACTTTATCCAGCGGACGCCCGAACAGGCCTGCATTGTCTTCACCGGCCTGCACACTGAGCCAGTGCCGTTCAATCCGGCCCATGCCACGGTCAAGCAGCTCAACCTCAAGTTCAGCTATTACTACGAACCGGAAGAATACGCCGCCTGCCTGCAGGTCCTGACCGGGGGCAACATACCCTGGCAGCGCATGATCACCGGCACCGTGGGGATTAACCACGTCCCCGACGCTTTCGCCACCCTGATGCAGCGCAACGAACACGTAAAAGTCATTATCGAACCCTTCTCCAATCATCAGCTGCGGGCCTACCGCTGAGGAATAAAACCATGGATCTTGCAAATAAAGTCGCCGTCGTTACCGGCGCCACCGGCGGCATCGGCGCCGAAATCGTACGGGAATTTGTCGAGCAGGGAGCGAAAGTGCTGGTGGTGGACCTGGACCAGGCGCAGGCTGACACACTGGCAGCGAGTTACGGCAGCGCCGCCGCCGGCTTTGCCTGCGATGTTACCGATTATGCCCAGGTTGAGGCGATGCTCGACGCGGCTGTCGACAACTTTGGCACCCTGGACGTGGTCATCAACAATGCGGGGGTGGGCCTGCCCAAACTGTTGCTGGAACACAACCCCGCCGAGGACTGGGAGCTGGTGACCAGCGTCAACCAGAAGGGCGTCTACCATGGCCTGGTGGCGGCGGGGAAGAAGTTCGTCGACCTGGGCAAGCCCGGGGTGATTCTTAATGCCTCTTCGGTTTACGGCCAGATGGCTGCGGAAATGACCTTCGTTTACAACGTCAGCAAAGCCGCCGTGGACATGATGACCAAGTGCGCGGCACTGGAGTTCGCTCCCCACAATATTCGCGTGGTCGCCGTCGCGCCGGGCAGGGTCGACACCCCCATGTTACGCCAGTACGAGGCGCTGGGCCTGTGGGATCACATCCGCCACGAACAGATGCGCGCAGCGTTCACCCAGCCCGTGGAGATTGCCAACGTTTACGCCTTCCTGGCCTCGGACCGGGCCAACTGCATAAACGGCACTACCGTGAGCGCCGACGACGGCTTTACCAGTTTCAAATACCCCCTGCTCGACTGAACCAAGGGGGTGGAAAGCGGGACCCTGAACACCTGCTATGATGGGTGTTCACGCCTGCCCTGCAAGAGTGCCGCATGAACAGTCCAGCCACACCCATGCCGTTGCGCGTCGACATCGTCTCCGATGTGGTCTGCCCCTGGTGCATCATCGGTTATAAGCAATTGCAACTTGCCCTGGCGCAATTAGCGGGGCGGTTCGAGGTGGATCTGCACTGGCACCCCTTTGAGCTCAATCCCCAAATGCCGCCGCAAGGGCAGGATCTGCGTGAACACCTGGCACAAAAGTACGGGACCACGCCGGAGCAGAGCCAGGCGGCACGCGCCCGACTGACAGAGCTGGGCGCCTCCCTGGGGTTTGTGTTCGACTACTATGACGGTATGCGCATGGTCAACACCTTCCGCGCCCACCAGCTATTGCACTGGGCAGCACTGGAGGGGCGCCAGACCGATCTCAAGCTCGCCCTGTTCGACGCGTTTTTCAGTCAGCGACAGGATGTCAGTGATATCGACGTACTGGCGGCAACCGCAGGCAAAGCCGGCTTACCCGCCGCAACGGCAAGGGCGGTGCTGGAAGATGCCCGCTTCGCGGATGCGGTTCGCGAAGAGCAGCAACGCTGGCTGGACCGCGATGTCTACGCGGTGCCCACCTTTGTGTTCAATGGTCGCTACCAGGTACCCGGCGCCCAGGAGGCGGAAACCTTCGTGCGGGTGCTCAACAAACTCGCCGACCACGAGGCGGCCTGAGGCCGAAATTGCCCGCCGAGCGGCGAATTTCCAGTCCGGGGATCAGACGGGTAAAGTAGCTTATTCCCAGTCGACGACAGCGAGCAGATATGAACTGGAAATACTTTGGCAAGGTCCACAAGCTTCTCTATCAATTATCCGGGGGTCGCCTGGGTTCACGCATGGGCTGGATCGACGTTGCCCTGGTGAGCGTGGTCGGCCGCAAATCCGGCAAACTGCGCACGGTGCCCATAGCCTGCTATCCCTACCGGGATTCGATCGCGGTCTCCGCCTCCAACAGCGGGCTGGATGCCCACCCGGCCTGGTATCTGAACATGAAAGCCAATCCGGAAGTCTCGGTGCAGTTCGGCAGGGAGCGGTTCAGGGCGCTGGCGGAAGAGGTGCCCGACGAGGAGCGGGAGGCCCTGTGGCAAGACATCGTAGAGATCAATCACCACCAGGGCGAATACCTGCAGCAGACGAAACGCAAAATACCGCTGCTCTGGTTCCGCCGTCTCGACTAGGGGCCCGCTACCGCCTCAATCGCCCTTGCGGTACATCAGCGAGGCACCGGCGCCCCACTGGGTCACCGCGTTGAGGAATTCCTGGACCGGGGTATCCAGCAGCGTGATATCACTCATCGGCAGCACATGCAGTTGGCCGATCGTCGCGGCGGGTACCGCGGGCACGAAAACCACCACCCGACCATCCGGCAATTCCTCGACAATCAGCGCATACTGTCGGCCGCTGCTGCCGTAAAGCGATACCTCTGCGGGCTTTAGCTTGAGCACCTCCTCGCGGCTGCCGACAATCTGCATCACCAGGTTGCGCAGCATGCCCAGCACCGGCAGGTATTTATCCAGCAGACTGTCATAGCGGGATTCCAGCGCGGCGCCGATACCGGTGCGCAATGCCAGCCCGATGCCGAAGCAGGCCAGGACGAGTGCTACCAGCGCGCCCAGGCCGATAATGATGCCATCGACGAATTCACTGAACGGAAGATCCAGCCCGGTCACCCGGGCCAGTTGCACCGCCAGGTCGTAGGCGAAGTAAAACGCCACCCCCAGCAGGGCCAGCGGTACCAGCAGTAGCAGGCCCGCCAGCGCGGTGGAAACAAAGAAGGCCAGGGCCGTCTTCGGCAACAAGCTCAATGGGCTACTTCCAGACCAGGTGATCTGACTTGCTGCAGTTTCCCGCGACCACCCTGGCGCCCGATTCCGGCGGATTACCCTGGGGCTGCAGGCACTTCCTGGCGTTACTGATCAGTCGCTGCTGGCCGTCATGCGTCCATTTCTGGGCCTTGGCATTGCTACATTCCTGCAGATTCGAGCCGCCGATACAGCGCCCGTTGTTGGCCACCAGGCGTTGTTTATCGTCCATTGTCCAGTTCTGGGAATTCTTCTTGTCGTTGCACTTGGCCAGCAACAGACCGTTACCCTTGAAATCCAGGCACTCGCCATTGGACGCCTTGTAGCTGCGCGCCCCCTGGGACTCGGCAACAATTTTGTGCCCCTCCTCCTGCATCGATTTGAGGGCGTCGGTATTGAATTCCACCGCCTGGGCGGGGGCGGTGAATGCCAGGTACATGGCCGAAACAAAAAATATCCGTTTCATCATTTTGTCCCTTTCACTAGTATTGTTCGTCGTGTTGAAACCTTAGACGCTGCAGTTGGCAGTGGCAACCACCATCGCCTGACTCTGCGAAACCCAGCGAGAGCCGTCGTGCCCACACCCCTGAAACTGGCGCTGGCCACCCTCACCCTGCTCCTGCTGCTGTTGGTGGCAGGCGTATTGGCCGTGCTCGGATTAGTGGGCACCGAGTCAGGCACCGCACTGCTGGCCAAGCATGCCCGACAATACCTGGGCAACGCTGTGAGCTGGCAGCAGCTGGAAGGCAGGATCACCGGCCCCCTGCATATTTCGGGCCTTCGCTACCAGCAGCCTGAACTCTCCTTTGAGGCAGAACATCTCGAGCTGGACTGGCGTCCCGGGGCCCTGCTGCGCGGCCGACTTGAACTCATCACCCTGAGGGCAGACGGGATCGACCTGGCGCTCAACTCCACTGCAACGGACGAACCCGCCACACCTTTCGACCCGTCGTCAATCTCCTCTCCTGTGGATATATTCCTCGAGGAGGTGCAGCTCACCAGGCTTACGTTCACCCAGGACGGCGCGAGCCAGCAGGTCGACAGTATCCGGCTGGCGGGCAGCCTGGCGGGCGAATCGCTGACGCTGGACCAACTGCTGGTCCACGCCCCCCAGGGGCAACTGAGTTTACGCGGTACAACCCGATTCGGCGCCAGCATGCCACTGGAGCTATACAGCAGTTGGACATTCACACCCCCCGAAAGTGCCCCGTTTTCAGGCGAGACCGGGATCAGGGGTGTGCTCGACTGGGGTGAGCCCATCGGTTTCAGCCTCAGCTATTCCATCGTCGCCAGCGGCCTCGCGGCGCTACAACCTCAACTGCCTGTTACTGCCCGGGCGGCCGGAAACATCGCTGGTCGCTATCTGGGTGACAGCCTGCAACTGGAAACTGTCAGTCTCGAACAACCGGAGAGCGGCCTCGGCCTCACCCTGACCGGCACCGTCGACGACCTGGCTGGCGATTCGCCCGCTATCAACGCCACGCTGCACTGGCAGGGACTGCGCTGGCCACTGCAGGGAGAGACGGTCGAACTATCGAGTCCTGAGGGAGAACTGCAACTGGCGGGTTCCATGGACGACTACTCCCTGCAGCTGGCGCTGGATATCGCCGGTGCATCCATCCCCGGGGGAAGCTGGCGGGCCAGCGGTAGCGGCGACCTGTCGCAGCTGCAGCTGAGCTCCCTGCGCGGCCAGCTGCTGGCAGGAGAGATAAACCTGTCCGGGCAGGTGGCCTGGGCTGATGCACCACGCTGGCAGCTGCAGCTGGAGGCCAGCGGGCTGAACCCGGGGCAAATGATGCCGGCGTTAACTGGCGAGCTGGATGCAGTGTTGATCACCAGCGGCGAAATGGCCGCCGGTGAAGCCCTCCAGGCCGAGCTAGAGCTGCGCCAGCTACAGGGCGAGCTGGCGGGTTATCCCCTGGACATTACCGGTAACGGTCGTTTGTCGGGTGAAGTTTTCCAGCTCAACAGCCTGGCCCTGGTCAGTGGCGATAACCGGATGAACGCCCGGGGCCGGCTGTCCGCACAATCGCTGGACCTTGACTGGCAGCTGCAGGCACTGGCGCCGGGGGAACTGCTTGCCGGTGCCGCAGGGCAGCTAACCGGCAGCGGCACCGTGACCGGCAGCATTGAATCCCCACGCGCCAGCGGACAGTTACATGGCCAGCAGCTGCAACTGGATACCGTCCTCGCGGGGGACCTCTCGCTGGCGTTCAGCGCGGGCCTGCAGCCGGAAGACAGCCTGGAGCTGCAGCTGACAGCGGGCGCGCTGCAGGGCGCTGGTACTCCGCTGCTGCAATCGGTGACGATCAGCGCCGCCGGCAGCAATCGCGCCCACCAGGTCGACCTTTCCCTCGACACCACCTCCGAGCAACTCGCGTTAACTCTGGCGGGCGGGCTGGGCGAGGCGCTGGACAGCTGGGAAGGCGTCCTGGCCTCCCTGCGACTGGGCAGCGAGGCGCTGGGCCACTGGAACCTCGAGCAGCAGAGCGCCCTGGCACTGTCGGCCTCCGCCGCGAGCCTGGGTGAAAGTTGCCTCGGCAGGGCCGATGGCCCGGGCCGGGCCTGTCTGTCCGGCCACTGGTCCACCGCCGCGGGCAGCCACGTTGCCATCACCTTAGCCGCCCTGCCCCTGAGTCTCGTCCAACCCGCCATCAGTGGCGATATCAACGGCAAGTTCCAGGGCCGGCTCGACGCCGATGGTGGCCTCAGCGCCGCTGGCGACCTGATCCTTGGCGCGGGACTGATTACCGTTGACCCGGCCCGGAAGCCGCTGGCTCACGGCGGCGGCGAACTTGACCTGCAAATCAACGATCAGGGACTGGCGACCAGGCTGACATTCGCCGCCCCTGAAAATGGCACCGTGACTGCCTCGACGAATATGCCGGCCCTGACATCACTCCCGCTGGCACAGGAGCAACCGCTACAGGGCAATATCCGCGTATCCCTTCCCGATCTCAGCGCTGCCGCCGCCTGGGTGCCGGAACTGGCCGCGACCGCAGGGTCAATGGACGCCGACCTGCAACTGGCCGGAACCCTGCGGCAGCCCAGCCTGCAGGGCAGCATGAAACTGGACAACGGTCAGGCGGACATTCCCCTGGCCGGCCTGCAGCTGGCGGACATACAGCTGCAGCTGACCGCTGCGGCACAAGATACGCTGGCTATTAACGGCGCCATGCGATCGGGAGAGGGCGTGCTGCAACTTACCGGCGCGCTGGACATGACCGACACCAGTCTCCAGCTGGCGCTGGTGGGCGACAACTTCCTGGCCTACAACACCCGCGATGCCCGGGCGACGGTTTCTCCGGACCTGCAGCTAACCTGGCGTGACAATACGCTGACGCTGCGCGGCGAGGTCTTCGTGCCCAGCGCTGATATTACCCCCACCCTGGAACTGAGCCCGGCAGTGGTCACGGACGACGGCGAACAGGCCCAGACCGCAGGTCAGGCCATCGCCCCCTCGCAGGATGTGGTCGTCGTCAGCGGACAACTGGCCGGGATGGAGGAGAGCCCCATGAAGGCTCCCTTCAGGATCGACAACCAGATCAGGCTCAGGCTGGGGGAAAAGGTCAATATCAAGGCGGTCGGTTTCATCGGCCGCCTCAGTGGCGATGTCATGTTCAGCAACACGCCGCAACAAACCGAGCTGATCCCCATCGCCAACGGCAAGCTGTCGGTCGAGGACGGAACCTTCCGGGCCTTCGGGCAGGACCTCGATATCAGGACGGGTGAACTGCTGTTCAACAACAAGCCCGCCACTGAACCGGAAATCAACCTGCGGGCGGTGCGCTGGATAGACAATGACTCCCGGGTCACCTCTGCCGGGATTCTGCTGACGGGGCCGATAACCACACCGACCATGGAGTTGTTCTCGCGGCCCCAGCTGGAAACCAGTGAAGTGCAGTCCTACCTCCTTACCGGTCGCTCCACCCGTGATCGCAACAGCGTCCTCAGCATCGGTACCTACGTCTCGCCACGGATTTACGTGGCCTATGGTTACAACACACTGTTGAAAACCAGTGAATTCAACTCGCTGTTTACCATTACTCCGCGCTATGGACTGGGCCTGAACGTGGGTGAGGCGGACAGCAACCTCAATATGACTTTCACCTATGAACACTAGGTCGGCTCTCAGGTTGTTGCAGGCTGCCCTGTTCAGCGGCCTGTTGCTCGCGGCGGGAACGGCGCTCGCCGCTGAAGCTCTGGAGGTTGATATCCGGGGTATTGCGGGTGCCCCCCTGGACAATGTGCGCGCCTCGCTGGACGCGGTCACCCAGGGTGCCGACCCGGACCTGACAGCGGACAGGATCCAGGCCCTGCACCAGCGCGCCGACGGGCAGATTCGCCGGACCCTGCAACCTTTTGGCTACTACCGCCCGGTTATCGACCGCAGGCTGGACGCCCCGACGGCGGCGGGTGAGCCGTGGCGCGCCAGCTACCGGATCGACGCGGGCACGGCGATCAGGGTTGAGGCCGTGGAGCTGGAATTCCCCGGCGCCGATGCCGGTGCGACGAGGGAACTGCAGGCGCTGCGACCCGCGATGTCGCTCCAGCCGGGCGACGTTCTTGACCATCGCGTCTACGAAGAGGGCAAGCGGGCCCTGCTCAGCGGGATACGCGAGCAGGGGTTTCGCGACGCAACACTCGCCGAGCATCGGATTGAACTCGACCTGGACGCCTATCAGGCGAGGATTATCCTTTCCGTCGCTACCGGCCCGCGCTACCTGATCGGGCCCATCACCTTCCAGCAGTCCCGGTTCTCCCGCAGCTACCTGGAACGCTATCTGGTGCTGCATTCCGGCCAGACCTTCAAGCCATCCGGGTTGTCGCGGCAGCGCAGGCTGCTCAGTTCCAGCGGCCACTTCAGCGATGTATTGATCACGCCGGGGGAACCCGTTCCCGGCCCCAACCCGCTGGTACCGTTGACCATCCAACTGGAGCCGTTCCCGGCCAATCGCTACCGGGGCCGCGTCGGCTGGGGTACCGATACCGGGTTTGGGCTCGGCCTGGACTGGACCCGGCGCTATCTCGGGAAACGAGGACACCAGTTCAACGCGGGAGCTGCCATCGCCGAGGAACGGGAGCGACTGGCACTGGATTTAAGCTATACCATCCCCCTGGACCCGCTCAGCGGCAGCGCCCTGGAAATCAACGGACGCCACGAAAGCAAGGACCTGAACTTCGAGGACGTCGACCTGGACGAGGGCGGTGACACCCGCATAGCCACAAACCTGGCCTCACTGATCTGGCATATGCCGGTGAGGGCACTGGGTGGATTCAGCCTGCGCTCAACCGCCGGACTGAGTCTGGTAGGTGAAAGCTACGATATTTTCGAAGTGCTGTTCGGCAATCTGCCGGGCAAGGCCCAGGATACGATTATCGACGCCATCGGGCCGCTGGCCTATGAAACCCTGGCGCCCGAATTCGAGGCCGTCGTCCCGAGCCTGAGCTTCAAGTTCCGGCGCAGCGATGAGCCTCTCTACATTCGCAGGGGCGACTACCTGAGCGTGGAACTGTTGGGCACCGACCAGAGCTTCGGCTCCAACATCGACTTCTGGCAGCTTCGTCTCTCTTCCTGGAATATCTGGCCGGTGGCCGAACGCGGCCGTTTCCTGCTGCGCTCCAATCTCGGCTATACCGACGCCGAGACCCGCCGGGTACTGGGCGTCAACTTCAACCAGATGCCGGAATATTATGAATTCCGGGCGGGTGGCGGCCGCAGTATTCGCGGCTATGGCTTCGAAACCCTGTTCCCGGATGATGCCCTCACCGGAGGCAAGCACATCGCCGTTGCCAGCGTGGAATACGAGCACGAATTCATCCCCGACTGGAGTGTGGCTGCCTTTGTTGACGCGGGTAACGCCTTTAACGATCTGGATGACTTCGAGGAAAAGCTGGGCGCCGGCATCGGGTTACGCTGGCGTTCGCCCGTGGGGTTGGCGCGGATCGACCTGGGCTTTCCCCTGGATGACGCCGAAGACGCATTCCAGATCTACATCACCGTCGGACCGGAATTCTAGCGGATACAGCTTGCCGCCCCCCGGGGGCGCTACTATGCTCTTTAGCACAAATATAACCCCCATGAGGAATACCCCATGTTAGTTCGCGTTCTGCACGGCATTCTTGCGCTGGCACTGGTCGCCTTTTCCACAACCAGCCTGGCGGCAAAAATTTCCGCAGAAGACTACCAGCGGGTGGTGAACGAAGCCTACCGCATGTTCAAGGACGTCGATGAGGGCGCCAACGCGGACTACATCCCGATTCTGGCAACCGTGCCCAGCAACCTGTTCGGTGTCGCTATCGTCACCCGCGACGGTGAGGTTTACGCTGCTGGCGAGCTCGACTACGAGTTCTCCATACAGTCGGTCTCCAAGCCATTCACCGCCTCGCTGATCATGCAGCAACAGGGTCCCAGGACACTGCGCGAGAAAATCGGCGTCGAGCCTACCGGCCTGCCCTTCAATTCCAAGATCGCGGTGGAGATCTACGAGGAGCGGTCGGTCAACCCGATGGTGAATGCGGGGGCCATTGCCGCGGTTAGCCTGGTTGAGGCCGACTCGGAAAAAGAACGCTGGAAGCAGGTGCTGGGCAATATCGAGGACTACGCCGGCCGCGACCTCAAGGTCCTGGAGGACGTGTACGACTCCGAGTATGAAACAGCCTGGGGCAATCGCGCCATCGCCAACCTGCTGTTCAACTATGGCCGACTGTACAGTGAGCCGGAACAAGCCCTGCGGGTGTATACCCGCCAGTGCTCTATCGGCATCAATACGCTGGATCTGGCGATGATGGGTGCGACGCTGGCCAACGAGGGTATCAATCCCAAAACCGGCAAGCGGGTGCTGGCCAAAGAGCATATCCCCGAATTACTGGCCATCATGGCCACCGCCGGTTTTTACGACGAATCCGGAGAATGGATGTACCGGGCCGGCCTGCCGGCGAAGACCGGCGTAGGTGGCGGCATCATCGCTGTCGTGCCGGGTAAATTCGCCATCGCCACCTTCTCGCCCCCTCTCAATCCCGCCGGTAACAGTGTGCGCGGCCTGAGAGCCATCGGCCATATCGCTGCCGAATTGGGTGTTGGCCTTTACGGGCCTAATGCAGGAGAGTAAACCCTGCGGCTGCAGGCGGCCTGCCAGCAACACAATGGCGAACGCAGGACTGCGCGATACCTTTACCTTAATAACCTCGCTGCAGATCGATCATATAGCGCAGCGGCTCCCCCCGCTGCCTGCGTTCAAGATTGTCCAGAAATATTCCCACCACGTCGGCGGGAAAGCTCACCGCCGCCACATGGGGCGTGATGCGCGACCGCGGGTGGCGCCACAGCCAGTGATCGGCGGGCAATGGCTCGCTGGCAAAGACATCCAGCACAGCCATGGACCGGGGACGGCTATCCAACCAGCGTTGCAGACTGCTTTCGCACAGGGCCTCACCGCGACCTAGATTAAACAGGGTAGCGGCCGGGTCCAGGGTGTCCAGCAAGGCGGCATTGAGCACGCCCCGGGTTTGTGCCGTACCCGGCAATGCATTGACCAGGACCTGTGCCTGGCGGGTGGCATCCGTCACCTGCTCCATCGAACAGACCCGATCAAACTGCGCTACAGGGCGGGCGCTGCGCGACACCCCGCGGGTGCGCATACCGAAGGCCCGGGCCACCCCGGCGATGTGGCTGCCGATAGTCCCGGTACCCAGGATCGCCATGGTTTGCCCGGCAAGCGGGCTCGGACGGCGCGGCGACCAGCGCCTGCCCTCCTGTTCCGCCCGGTAAAACAGCAGATCCCGTGATTGCTGCAACAGGAAGGCAAACACGTATTCCGCCATTTGCGGACCGAAGATGCCCTTTACGCCTGTGACCACCAGTTCCCTGCCGAGACCGGCAGGCAGGAGCCTGTCGATTCCGGCCCAGGTGGACTGTATCCAGTCAACCTCCCCGCCCAGCTCCAGGTACCGGGCCGCCAGGTCCGGTTGCGCCAGCAGCACATCATGGCCGCCCAGGTGATTTGCGGGGTCGGCAGCGGCATCGGCCGCCACCCCGGCCGCCGCCAGCAACCGGCGATACTCACTGAAGTTCTCGTCCAGTACCAGAACCTTCACGCTGCTGTCCTCACGCCGTTACACTTTCCCCTGGTTTGCTGATACCGAAAAATATCGCGTACAGCGTCGGTACGATGGTGAGAGTCAACAGCGAGGCAAAGCCCAGGCCCGCCATGATGGTCACCGACATATTGACAAAGAACACGTCGGACAGCAGCGGTATCAATCCGAGAATTGTTGTGGCCGCAGCGAGGAGCACCGGCCGCATACGACTGACCGACGAGTCCAGTATGGCTTCGTAGGGTTCCTGGCCCTCCTCGATCTGCTGGTCGATTTCCTCGATCAGGACGATAGCATTCTTGATCAGCAGCCCCACCAGTGACAGCGCGCCCAGCAACGACATGAAGTCGAAGGCGCCGCCCGTGGCGAGCAGGCCGGCGGTAATGCCGACAATGGCCAGGGGCACAGTGAGCCAGATGATCGCCGGTTGCCGCAGTTTGCCGAACAGCAGGATGCTGGTCAGTATCATCAGCAGGAATCCCATCGGTAATGAAGCGATCAACCCGCTCTGGGCATTGGCCGAGTCTTCGTATTCGCCACCCCATTCGAGCTTGTAGCCCACCGGCAGCTCAATCGCCTCGATCTGCGGACGCAAGCGCTCAAACAGCTCGGTCGCCAGTCCGTTGGCCGGGTTACAGGAAGCAATGATGGTCTGGATACGATCCCGTCCACGGATGACCGCGTTTTCCATCCGTGTTTCATAGCGGGAAACAACCTGTGAGGCGGGCACCGAACGCGCCAGCACCGGACTCCATATCTGGATATCGCGAACATTATTGATGTCGCCGCGCTCATTTTCGGGGGCACGCAGTTCGATCGGCAACAGGCGAATCCCGTCGCGATACACGCCAACGGTTGTGCCCTCAAAGGCGTATTGCAACGCACTGCCCAGCCCCTCTCGATCAACACCCAACTGACGCCCCACCTGTTCGTTGAACACCGGCACCGACACCTTGACCGGGGCGCGCCAGTCGTCGCGCACATCCACCGCGTATCCGTCCCCGCGCATGATGCGCTGAGCCTGCTGGGAAAGTTCACGTAAGACTCTGGCATCGGGACCGGAAAAACGCGCTTCTATTTTCGCGTCACGGCCAGGGCCAATCCGCATTGCCTTGATGATGGGATCCGTGGAAGGCAGGTTGTCGCGCATAAACTTTGCCGTGGCTTGCTGGATCGCGGGAATCTGTTGCCGGGTTTCAGTACGCACAATAATCTGCGCGTAGACCGGCGCCGGTTCCCGGGAGTCATAGACCAGGGTAAAGCGCTGGTGCGGGCCACCTATCACCGAGGTTGTACCGATCACGCCCGGCTGCTGGCGGATAAATTCACTGACCTCGAGCGTGTGGTCGCGGGTGGTGCGGATATCCACGCCCTCAGGTTCCCAAACGTCGACGAAAAACAGGGGCGTATTTGAGTCGGGGAAAAACCCGCTCTTGACGCCATTAAAGCCGATGAGAGCGGCGACAAACAGGGCGAGGACCCCAACCACCGTGACCCAGCGGTGGTCAACGGCTTTGGCGACCAGAGCCCGGTATACGCGAAACAGCCGGCCACTATAGGGGTCCTGGTCCGCGGCCTGCGGATCGGGCTGCAGCAATAGGGCGCACAGCAGCGGCGTGGTACTGATGGCAGTGATCCAGCTCAGGGACAGGGAAATGAGGATCACATAAAACAGGGAACTGGCAAATTCTCCGGTGTTGTCCGGCGACAAGCCAATCGCCGAGAACGCCAGGATACCGATGGCGGTGCCCCCCAGTAATGGCCAGATGGTTTTACCCACGGCTTCCCTGGCGGCCTGGAAAGCATCCATTCCCCTGTTCATTCGTACCATCATGCCCTCGGCGACCACAATGGCGTTGTCTACCAGCATACCGAGGGCGATGACCAGCGCTCCCAGCGAAATCCGCTGCAGCTCTATCCCATACAGGTTCATGACCAACAGCGTGCCGGCCACCGTGACCAGCAATACCGCGCCAATCACCAGGCCGGTGCGCAGGCCCATAAATATGAGCAGCACCAGGATGACAATGGCCACCGCCTGGGCGACGCTGGCCAGGAAGCCCCCTACCGACGCCTTCACTTCCCGGGGCTGGTCATACACGGTAGACAGTTTCATCCCTACCGGGATGATACTGAGCAGGCTGTGCAGGCGCTGGTCTACCCGCTCACCGACTGCCACCACGTTTTCACCCGCGGTCATGGAAATGCCAAGGCTGAGTCCGGGCTTGCCGTTGACGTAATATATCTTCTGGGGCACGGTCTCGTAAGCCCGGGTAATGGTGGCGATGTCCGAGAGGCGAATCAGGCGCCGCTGACTGGAGCTGATCAACAGGTCCCCCATCGCCTGCACCGACTGAAAGTCTCCGGTGGGACTGAAGCGCAGGTAGTCATCGCCCACCCGGACGCTGCCGGCGTCGACCACCACGTTCTGCGAGCCAAGGACATTGCCAATCTGCTGCAGGGAAATACCCAGTTCAGCCAGCTGGCTGCGGGAAATATCTAGGTAGACAACCTCCCGTTGCTCGCCGTCGATCACCACCTTGCGCACCCCATCAACCAGCACCAGCTGTTTCTTGACGGCATCGGCCGTGTCATAAAGATCACGCCAGGTGTAGCCGTCACCGTAGAGCACCAGGTATATGCCATACACGTCGCCAAAATCATCCAGCACGATAGGCGCGCTGGCTCCAGGTGGCAGGCTGGGTTTGACATCGGCAATCTTGCGGCGCAGCTCGTCAAAAATATCCGGCAGGTCCTCAGCCTGGTACTCATCCTTGAACTCGATAAGAATGTCGGAAAGCCCGGGACGGGAGACCGACATCTTGATGCGCTTGACCTGCGGCATCAGCTGGATGGCGTCTTCCAGATGGTAGGTCAGTTCGTTCTGCACTTCCCGGGCGGTGGCGCCCGGATAGGGCGTGATGATCTTCGCCACCTTGATGGTAAAAGGCGGGTCTTCCAGTTTGCCGATGGACTGGTAGGCGAGCAGGCCCCCGCCAACCAGAATGATCACCAGCAGCCAGGAAATGACCGGGTTGCGGACTGAGTATTCACCGATATTCATCTGCGCTGTCCTTGTTTCAGTCCGCGCCTACAACAGCTCGCCGTCACGGGGAATGGCCTGTTCACTCAGCGGCATACGGGTGACCCGCATACCCTCCGCCAGGTAGGGCGCGCCCACTGCAACGATCTCTTCCCCCCCCTCCAGGCCGCTAAGGATCTGTATCGAGCGCCCGGACATCCGGCCCACCTCCACCGGCTGGGAGAAAACGGTCATGCTCTGGGGGTCCAGCACCCAGACCCTGGGCTCCAGGTCACTGTCAGCCTGCACAGCACGGACAGGCACCCATTTGACCGGGTCGTTATCCATCACCCGGGTAAGGTCAATGGTGACGTTCGCCGTCATACCCGGCAATACATTGAAATCCGTCGGTGCGTCCATGGTAAACGTGGTGCGGAAGGTCTGGGTCTGCTCATCCGCCTTGGTCGCCAGTTCCTTTGGCCTAAGCAAAAACTGGCGATCTCTGCGGCCTTCAAAGCTGGCATAGGCAACCACCGTCTCTGCGGCCTCTCCGCTGCGCAGGTTGCCCTCCTCTCGGGCCTCACCGCGCACACTGCGGACAACCGATTCCGGCAGGTTGATAACCACATCCAGCTCGTTGATATTCTGCAGCCAGATCACGGTTTGTCGCGCCAATACGTCCTCGAAGTTCTCTACATCGCGGCGGGCTATGCGCCCTCTGAAGGGCGCAGTAAGCACCGTGTAGTCCAGGTCCTGTCGGGCAGCGGTGAGGGCCGCCGATGCGGTGCGGAAGTTCGCTTCCATGCGATCATAGTCAAGTCGGGAAATGTTGCCGTCGACGATCAATTCCTTGCCGCGCTCGAAGTTGCGTTTGGCATTGTCATAACTGGCCTGCCTGTCCTCCAGGACAATTTCGTAATCAGTGGGGTCCAGCTTCGCCAGCACCTGACCCTGCTCCACCAGGTCTCCCTCTTTCACCCGCAATTCCTGCAGCCGGCCTGAGACCCGGAAGGCCAGTTCGGCACGCTGGGTCGCGTCCACCCTGCCGGGAAAGGTACGAATGGCCGCATTACCGCCGCCGCCGACAGTGAACAGCTTGACCGGCCTGGAGGCGGGAGGCGGTGGTTCGGGCTCCTCGCCACGGCACCCCGCGAGCAGCGCGGTCAAGGTAAGGGCCATGAGCAAGCCCGGTGGAAGCATTGCGCGAAACATAAGAAAACCCCAACCCGGTAGATGACGACCTGTCGACGACAGCTCTGAGTGATACCTTCGATGTTGCCACAATTACCACAACAAACGCATGCTTTATCCACCTGCGACCTCAGGCGGCAGCGGGGTATACTACGGGCGGGCGTAGGCCATTGGCCTGTTGCCAAGCTTGCTCCATGAACCATGGCTAAGACAAAGGCCGTGCACTGCAACTCGAGGCGCTGCTGTGCCAAGAACCTACAGGAACCCTGTAATTTGAACACTGGAATGCGCCATTGGCACCGTCACACTCTGGCCCTGCTGGCGTTATTGTTACTGCTGGGAGGCTGCAGCTCACTCCCCACAGACTTCGACAAGCCCGTCAGTCATGCCCTGGCGGACACCAGCCAGAGCCGGCTGAGCCAAAGTCTGCAGCCACTGCTTGCACTGAATCCCGACAGGTCAGGGTTTCGCACCCTGCGCGCGGGTGAAGCCGCATTTGTTGCCCGCCTGCGCCTGATACAGGCAGCCGAGCAATCGCTGGATTTACAGTACTACATCTGGCACGACGACCTGACTGGCCGCACCCTCTTCAACCAGTTGCTGGCAGCCGCGGACCGGGGAGTCAGGGTCCGCATTCTGCTGGACGACCTGGACACCGCCGGCAAGGACCAGGTCCTGCGGACCATAGACGCGCACCCCCGGGTGGAAATCCGCGTGTATAACCCCTTCGCCAACCGCGATAACCGACTCGGCGATTTTGCCGGTGATACCCGCCGTATTAATCGCAGAATGCATAACAAAACCATGACCGCAGACAACATCGTCACCATCTTTGGCGGCAGGAATATCGGCGACGAGTATTTTGCCGCCGCCAGAGATGTCGGTTTTGGCGACATGGATGCCCTCGCAGTCGGGCCTATCGCCGAGGAGGTCTCTACCCAGTTCGACCTTTACTGGAACTCGCAGTGGGCCTATCCCATCGCTGCCTTTGACTGGGGTAAGCCGATTAGCCCGGCTGAATTTGCCGCCTTCCGTGCCCATTCAGACGAGTTTCTGGAAGAGGCGAAAATGTCGGAATATGCCGAGGTCATACGCCAGTTTGATATGGATGCCCTGGCCAGTATCGACCAGATCGACTGGACCTGGTCGGAGTGGTTACTGGTTTACGACCAACCGAGCAAGGTGCAGGCAAAAAAGGTAGACGCCGAAACCCACCTGGCGCCAAAGCTCAAAATGGGCATGGACAGAACCCAACGGGACCTCATTATCGTCTCGCCCTATTTTGTGCCGGGTGATGACATAACCGATTACCTGCTCAGCCTGGTGGATCGCGGCGTACGGGTGCGCATTCTCACCAATTCGTTGCAGGCCAACGATGTCTCCCTGGTCCATGCGGGCTACATGCGTTACCGCAGGGCCCTCATCACCGGCGGCGTTGAACTTTACGAGTACAAGGCAGACGCCAACCCGGTGGTTCGCCAGCAACGCAAGGACCAGCGGGACAGGAACCGCATCGGCAGGTCCAAGGCGAGCCTGCACGCCAAATTCTTCGGTTTTGATGAAACCTACCTTTTTATCGGCTCCTTCAATCTCGACGGTCGTTCGGTGGCGCTCAACTCGGAACTCGGCGCCTACTATGCCAGCCCCGCCGAGGCCCGGGAACTGTCAGAATTTTTTGATGAAGCCGCCTACGACGTCGCCTATCGGGTGCTCCTGAACGGCGATGGCAAGCTCGAGTGGGTAACGGTCAGGGAAGGAACAGAATTGCGTCTGAACCGGGAACCGGATACCACCTGGTGGAAGCGGTTCAGTACCGGCATCCTGCGATTTATCGTGCCGGAATCACAGCTGTAGTAACGCGCCGGGAGTCAATCGTCCCGGCGCGGTCAGCGGCGACTCAGCCGCACTTGGAGTCGCCGCAGTTGAGACAGGTCATGCAGCCATCCAACAGGATGGAGGCTTTCACCGAGCACTTCTTGCACAGCTCGGCACTGGCGGGAAACTCACCGCCGCCACCATCGTCACCGGTCTTGGCGGTATACTCGGCTTTTTTCTCTTCGAGGATCTTCTTTTGGTGATCAGACAGTCCCGGCGCTTCAAGCAGGCCGATGTTCTGCAGGTGGTCCTCAATGGCCCAGCCGATCTCCGCCACCAGTGAGGGCATAAAGCGGCCGCCGGACTTGAAGTAACCGCCCTGGGGGTCGAATACGGCCTTGAGCTCCTCCACCAAAAAGGTGCAGTCACCACCCTTGCGGAATACCGCGGAGATGACCCGGGTGAGGGCCACAATCCACTGGAAGTGGTCCATATTCTTGGAGTTGATGAAGATCTCAAAAGGCCGACGCAGCTCGTGATCGGTACCCGGGTTGAGAACAATATCGTTGATCGTCAGGTACAGGGCGTGGTCGGACAGGGGCGTCTTGATTTTGTAGGTCGCCCCCTCCAGCTGCTCGGGGCGCGAGACTTTTTCGTGCATCTGCACGATATTGCTCTCGATTTCCCTCTGCTTTTCTTCCTCGGTTTTTACCTGGAAGCCAACGATTTTCTTGTCGATTTTCTTGCTCATGGTTCTTTACCTATTGCGGGTTTTACGGGTGTCATCCTGTCTTTGCAACCGTCATCCCGGCGCAAGCTATGGTGCGTGGACAACGGTTGTCAAAACTTCCCGTAATACCCCTCCTTCAATGCGTCAAACAGGTTGGCGGCGGTGTGCATCTCGCCATCGTATTCGATTTCTTCATTGCCCTTGAACTCGACGGTGGAACCGTCTTCCAGGGTAAACACGTAACTGGTGTTCTCAAGGTCCTGCTCTTTCACCAGCACGCCCTGGAACGCTTCGGGGTTGAAGCGGAAGGTCGTACAACCCTTCAGCCCCTGGCCTGCGGCATACAGATAGGTGTCCTTGAAGTCCCGGTAATCGAAGTTCGTGGGCACGTTGATAGTCTTGGAGATAGAGGAGTCCACCCACTTCTGGGCAGCGGCCTGCACATCCACATGCTGTTTCGGGGTCACGCTGTCGGCGGCGATAAAGTAATCCGGCAGTTTCTTGCCTTCCTCATCGCTGAACGGCATGGCATCGGCATTAACCCGTTCGCGGTAACACAGCAACTCGTAGGAGAACACGTCGACCTTCTCCTTACTCTTCTTGCCCTCGCGGATCACATTACGGCTGTAGTGGTGGGCAAAGCTCGGCTCAATACCGTTGCTGGCGTTGTTGGCCAGTGACAGGGAGATGGTGCCGGTGGGGGCAATCGACGAGTGGTGGGTAAAGCGGGCTCCCTCTTTGATGATGGAGTTCACCAGTTCCGGCTCTTCCTGGGCCAGGGCCTGCATGTAACGGCTGTACTTGCCGTGCAGCACCTTGCCGGGCAGCATATCGCCCACCTTGATGCCGTCAGCCGCCATTTCCGGGCGGCGACGCAGCATGTCGCCGGTCACCTCGAATTCCTGCTCCATGATCGGCGCCACGCCCTTTTCCCGGGCCAGGTCCAGGCCGACCTTCCAGCCGGAGACCGCCATCTGTTTGCTCACCTCCTCGGTGAACGCCAGCGAATCCTCCTCGCCATATTTCATCTGCAGCATGGCCAGCGTGGATCCCAGGCCGAGAAAACCCATGCCGTGGCGGCGTTTGCTGGTGATTTCCTGGCGCTGCTGCTCCAGTGGCAGGCCGTTGATCTCCACCACGTTGTCCAGCATGCGGGTGAAGACCGCAACCACTTCCCGGTATTCCTCCCAGTCAAAGTGGGCATTGGCCGTAAAAGGCTCGCGCACAAACCGGGTCAGGTTGACGCTGCCCAGCAGGCAGGAACCGTAGGGAGGCAGTGGCTGCTCGCCGCAGGGGTTGGTGGCACGCACGTTCTCGCAGAACCAGTTGTTGTTTTTTTCGTTGACCTCGTCAATGAGGATAAAGCCGGGCTCAGCGTAATCGTAGGTGGAGCTCATAATGGCGTTCCACAGCTTCACCGCGCGGATGCGCTGGTAAACCCGGCAGGCCACCTGGCCGTGTTCATCCGTGACATAGCCCTCGGTCACCGGGAAGGGCCGCCAGACGATTTCTTCCGTGGGGTCCAGTTCCAGATTGGCAAACTCGCTGGGCGTTACCGGGAAGGACAGCGGCCATTCACCGTCTTCCTTGACCGCGTTGATAAAGTCTTCGGTAATCAGCAATGACAGGTTGAACTGGCGCAGGCGGCCGTCCTCCCGTTTCGCTTTCACAAAGTCGAACACGTCCGGATGGTGCACATCGAAGGTCGCCATCTGGGCGCCGCGACGACCCCCGGCGGAAGACACGGTAAAACACATCTTGTCGAAGATATCCATGAAGGACATGGGGCCGGAGGTGTAGGCGCCGGCACCGGAGACAAACGCACCTTTGGGACGCAGGGTGGAAAACTCGTAGCCGATACCACAACCGGCCTTGAGGGTAAGCCCCGCCTCCAGGTTTTTCTGCAGGATGCCCTCCATGGAATCGGTGACGGTACCGGACACGGTACAATTGATGGTGGAGGTGGAGGGTTTGTGCTCCTGGGCGCCGGCATTGGAAACAATGCGGCCGGCGGGTATGGCACCCCGCTTCAGGGCCCAGACAAAGCGCTGCTCCCACTCCTGGCGGACGGCCTCGTCCTCTACCTCGGCCAGCGCCCGGGCAACCCGGGCATAAGTGCCGTCGATATCCTTATCGACAGGATTGCCCTGGTTGTCCTTGAGCCGGTACTTCTTGTCCCAGATATCCAGGGACGCTCCCTGGAACTCGATGGTGCTGCTATTGCCGCGGATAGCGGTGCCCTGCCTGGCTGCTGATTCCAATGTCTGCCCCTTGTCCGTCAGAATGTGCGCCCGAAGTGCGGCCGCGAAGCTTGTTATAAGAGTTCGTATTTATACCTACATATCGGCGCCCAGGCAACGGCAAGCCACTATATATTGTGAAATACTTGGTCAGATTCATCAGGCAAATTGGCGACACGGCGGCATTGGCAAGCAGTTACTTACCTGCAAGGGCGCAGCGTGACAACGAAACCCCGGCATGGCCGATCACACTCAGAGCAACATCAATCCCAGCAACAGGAAGCCGAACACACTGATGCCACCGGCAATCAGTGCGTAGGGCAACTGGGTGCGCACATGCTCGATATGTTCGGTGCCGGAGGCCAGTGAGGAGACAATGGTAGTGTCCGAGATGGGAGAGCTGTGGTCCCCGAAAATCCCCCCGGACAACACCGCGGCTACCAGCAGCGCTGGATCCACTCCCAGCGCTGCCGCAACCGGCACGGCGATGGGCAGCATGATCGAAAACGTACCCCAGCTCGAACCCACCGCGAAGGCGATAAATCCCGATGCCAGGAACAGGCAGGCCGGCAGCAGCCAGGCCGGCCAGGTGTCTCCGACCAGGCCGGCCACATAGACGCCGGTACCCAGGGCCCTGGAGACGCCACCCAGGGCAAGGGCCAGCAGCAACACCGTGGCAATGGGCAGCATCCCGCCGGCGCCTTCCATCCAGGTACTGGTGAGCTTGTCCAGGTTCATGCTGCGCTGGAACAATACCAGCAGCGACACCACCGTCAGGGCCAGCAGGCTGGCCCAAAGCACACTGGTGGACCCGGAGCCGGCAAACAGGTCGCCGTCCCCGGTGATCAACAGGAACACGGGCATGGCCGCCACCAGGCAGGCGACCGGCAGCAGCATATTCCAGGCGTTGGGCGGAGCCGACTCCCTGAGGATTTGCGCGTCCTGCTGCACAGCCAGTGACTCTCCGGCTGCCGCCCGCCGCTCTGCCTTCGCCATGGGTCCGGGGTTGAAGTTGCGGGCCACGGTGAACGCCGCCAACAGGACGGCTGTGATCGCATAGAGATTCATCGGGATGGATGACAGCAACACCCGCAGGGGCTCTTCCACCCCCAGCCCGTCGAGCAGGCCCAGGTTGAACGCCCCCCAGGCATTGAGGGGGATCAGCATACAAATGGGTGCGGAGGTCGAGTCGATCAGGTAGGCGAGTTTTTCCCGCGACACCCGGAACCGATCGAACAGGGGGCGCGACACGGTGCCGGCGACCAGCACGGTGATATTTGATTCAATGAAAATGATGACACCGATAAACCAGGCCATCCACTGGGCCCGTTTGCCGTTGTCCACCCACTGCCGCTGTTCCAGAAAACGGATAAAGCCGGTGACGCCGCCTGATCGTTCCAGGGTGAGGATGAAAGCACCAATCACCAGGGTAAAGACGATGACCCGCGCATCCCCGGCGTTGGCGAGCACACCGATAGAGGCATCGATGGCCCCGGTCAATGCGCTCAGGACGCCCTCCCGGTCCAACAGGAAGTAGCCCAGCCAGATACCCGTGAACAGGGCCAGGTAGACCTGACGGGTCACCAGGGCCAGACTGATTGCGAGCAGCGGCGGCAGCAGCACCGTCCAGTTGGGGTCGCTCATACAACGCCCGGTTCCAGCAGGGTCAGGGTGGCGTTCCCCGCATCCAGCCGCGCGGCAGCGCCCACCGGGATTACCGCCTGGTCTTCTACGTGACCTATCATCAGTCCGCGGATCACCGGCACACCGAGGCCGGCGGTGCGTTCACGCAGCACGTGCTCCATGGAAAAGCTGTTCCCGCTGGTTTCGGCGTCGGTGAACTTGCCAAAGGCGATGCCCGCCACTCTGTCCAGCGCCCCGGAGAGGCGCAGCTGGGTGAGCATGCGGTCGACCCGATAAGGCGCCTCGCTGACATCTTCAAGAAACAGCATACGGCCACTGAACTCCGGCTCCCAGGGGGTTCCCATCAGGTGGCAGACCAGCGACAGGTTGCCGCCCAGCAGCGGCCCCTCGGCCACCCCCGGGTGCAACACCGTCAGCCGGTTGTCTTTTTCCACGCGACCGGGGCCGGGGTCCTCGAACGGCGGCGGTGCCGCGAGTACCTGATCGGGCCTGGCCCGCATCAGGGTCTGGCGGAACTGGGCGTAGCTGTAGGGGGTGAAGTTATCGCCGGCGATCGGGCCGTGGAAAGTCACCAGCCCGGTGCGCTGGTGTATGGCGCAATGCAGCGCGGTGATATCACTATAGCCCATCAACACCTTGGGGTTGGCGCCAATCAGCTCATAGTCCAGCAGAGGCAGCAGGCGGGACGAACCATAGCCACCGCGCAGGCAAAAAATAGCGTCGACCTCGCCGTCGGCGAACATGGCGTTGAGGTCATCGGCCCGCTGCTGGTCGGTGCCGGCCAGGTATTGGGTGCGCTGGTAGAGGTGCTGTGCCGGTTTGACCTCGAAGCCCAGCGAACGCACCACATCCATGGCGAAGGCGATGTGGTCATCCTCGGGGACATTACTGGCAGGACTCACCAGCCCCACTGTCATCCCCTTGCGCAAACGCCGGGGCCGGATCAGGGGCCGGCCTGCGTCAGCTGCCATGGCCGCGGCCATCCCCGTTGCCAGCGGCAGCGCCGCCATGGCCTTGATCAGGCTTCGCCGATCCATTATCTACTCCTGCTGTAAAAGCCTACTGTACCAGCCGCAACCGGTTCACAGGTACTCCAGCCCCTCGATGCCGGTTATACCAAGACCCGGTGTGTGGTTGATGGCGATCCGGGAACCGCCGAAACGGGTGCCGCCCTGCACCGGGTCACTGCTCGCCAGCAGGGGCGCGTCCAGGTCTACCCGGGTAACGACGGCTGGTCGGGCGGCCGCCACATGAGCGGCGGCGGCCACCCCGACAGCGCTTTCCAGCATACAGCCCATCATGCAGCCAAGCCCGGCCTCCGCTGCCGCATCGGCAATGGCCAGGGCGCCGGTGATACCACCGCTCTTGATCAGTTTGATATTGAGGATGTCGGCGGCGCCAGCGGCGATAACCCGCGCGGCATCTTCACCGTCGAAAACGCTTTCATCGGCCATGACCGGTGTCCTGATCCGCTGGCGCAGCTGTGCCATGCCGCTGGTGTCGGCAGCGGGCAAGGGTTGTTCGAGTAAATCCACCGCAATACCTTCGCCCGCCAGCTGCGCCATCACCCAGATGGCCTGGTCCAGGTTCCAGGCCTGGTTGGCATCCAGGTAGAGACTGGCACTGCCGGCGACCGCGACGGCAACATGGCGCACCCGCTGTACATCCTCGCCGGGTTCCCCCCCCAGCTTGATTTTCAGGCGGGTAAACCCCCGGTCCAGGGCGGCCCGCGCACTGGCGGCCATCCCGGCGGGGGTGCCCAGGCTAATGGTCAGGCTGGTGTAAAGGGTGGCCGGCGCGCCGCCCAGCAAACGACACAACGGGACACCCCGGCTCTGTGCGACCAGGTCGAAGAGCGCCACCTCCAGCGCGCTGCGGGCATTGCGATTGCCGCCAGACAGCGCGGCGAATATCGCTGCCGGACTATCGATTTCCCGGTCGATGATTTGCGGCAACAGTTCTGCTTCCAGCGCACTGATCACGGACGCGTGATCTTCACCGGTAATGGCCCGGGTTGCCGGGGCACTGCCATAACCTACCCTGCCGCATTCAGTCTCCAGTAACACCACCACGTCTTCCACCTGGTCTACCCGGCGCAGGGCGGTGGTAAAAACTTCACGCAGCGGCGCCCGCAGCATGGCCAGGCGATAGGCGCTGACTCTCACCAACCGGTCTCGAGCGCAATGCGCTTGATGGCATGGATGCTGGCGAGAAACCCTGCGCCGTCTTCGGTCAACAGCGGGGTGAGCGGGGTTACCGATACCCCCGACAGGATTCCATGGTAGGTCTCACCGGCCTCGTTCAAATAGGCCAGGGCGGTACGGTCATGAATCACATAGGGCTCGCCGTCGACCGCACCCAGGTACATCACCACATGGCCGGGCAGGTAAATCAGGTCTCCCGCCTGCAGTTTGGTCAGTGCAGCCCGAACCCCTTCCACATCCGGGGCGTTGAAGCGCAGGGTAGCGGCATACTCTCCCTCGGCCTGCTGGCTGGTATTGCGTGGCATCAACAGGCCAAAGGACTTGTAGACCTCTCCGATAAACCCGGTGCAGTCGCGGCCATTGTAGTCGTGCCCCCAGCCGTAGCGTTCTCCCAGGAACTTGAAGGCCTGCTGAATCAACAGATCGGGCTGATAGGGAAGGTAACCGAAAGTGACGTCACGTGACCGTGCGACCAGGGCCATACCGAATTCCAGGCTGCCACCGGCAGTACGCAGGGGCAGGCTGACGATGTAACTGGCATAGGGGTTCTGGCCATTCACCTCGAAGCCGGTGGTCTCGGGGTCAAGTAGCGGCAGCGACACGCCCATCTCCAGCGGCACCTCGGAACTGCGCTGATCTGCCGGATTGAAATTGGTGCTTACCTGATCTCCGGTGACCACCAGCCGCGGCTCGGCTGCATGCCAGGCGGCAATCTCCGCCCGCGAACCGAGGGCAACCGCATTGCGCGGCAGCCAGGCAGCATAGTGATAATTGAGGGCGAAAAACCACTCGCCGTCGGCGCTGCTGTGCAGTATGGCCAGCCTTTCGCCGGGAAACACCGCGGTTTCCTGAAAGCGGTCCAGGTGGATGTCTTCCGGGGTTTTTAATACCCGCTCTGCGGTGGGAAAGCTGCGCATGGAGCTTCGACTCACCGCCAGGCCCCAGCGCACCGGGTTGTATGCCTTTATGGCTTCCAGGTTGGCCATGGCCGACCAACGGCGATAATCCCTGTCGCTCACCCTTTCGCCACTCCCGGCGTGGTAGCGCGCTGATGATGCCGGACGGCTTACCGTGTTGATCAGGGACAGGAGTCGCTCGCGGGACAGCGAGTCGGGCAGCTGGTCCAGGTCGTGCATATGGGCGTCGACAGCGAAGGCCCGCTGATTGAACTGGCGCACCTGCGCCGGGGTCATTCTCGGTTCGGTATCCGGGAGCCGCGCCACCCAGAAGTCCGGCGACAACATGGCCTCTTCCATCGCCGGCACATCGGAAACGAAAGGATAATGGTCATGCGCCTGTGCCGAACACAGGGCGAAAACACATACCAACGCCGTTATCAGCTTCACGTCTCTACTCCTCCCAAGCCCATTAAAACCCTGCCCACCAGCAGTCCGCCGGCGGTGCCAACCACGTAACCCAGCAGGGCCATCAGCACTCCCACCGGCACCAATTGCCGGGAATAGGCGGCAGCGAGAATCGGCGCCGATGCCACCCCGCCGATGTTCGCCAGCGAAGCAACCCCACAGGTGAAGAGGTCCAGGCGCAACAGCCTCGCTGCGACCAGCATGATGGCCCCGTGCACCAGCAGGATAACCAGGCCTGCCACCAGGTACAGCGGCGCACTGGCAAGATCGGCGAAGCTGGTGCGTGAGGCTATCGTGGCAACCATCAGATACAGCAGGGCACTGGCCAGGTTATCGCTGCCGGAGAGCCGGGCCAATGGAGTATAGGCAAGGGCCAGGCCAATCGCAGTCACGGCGAGGATTCGCACGACGCTGACCGTGAAAAACCCCTGCCCCCCGAGCCACTGCCCCAGTTGGTCCGATACCACCGCGCCGAGCAGGCCGACACCTGCCAGCAGCAACAGCTGGGACTCACCGGCCGTGCTCTGGGCCAGCGTGGCGTCATCCGCTGGCGGCGGTAACAGCGACCGGGCCCTGGCCCATGCATTGAAACGGGGAGCGAACGGCACCAGGGCCAGCAACAACATCAGCCACAGGGAATAGTCGATCGAATCCACCAGCAGGGCATAGCCCAGGTCAGCCTCCGGCACCTCGAGGGCGGCCTGCACGGCAACCATATTGGCGGTGCCGCCCAGCCAGCTGCCCGCGAGCGTGGCAAACACCCCCCAGGCACCCTCGCCAAGGGCCGACCGAAACAGGACGAACGCCACCACGCAGCCCAGCATGATGCCGCCGGCCGCCAGGGCGAAGGCGGCCAATAACCGCGGGCCCAGTCGCAGCAACTGCCCCAGGCGGCACTGCAACAGCAGCAGCAGGATCATCGCCGGCACCAACAGGCGCTTGATTTCGGCATATGCCCGGGTCTGGGCGTCGTTGATCGCCCAGATCCCGCTGGCGGCCAGCAGCATGGCGCAGAGATAGGTGAGCACGATGGGGGGTAGCCAGCGAAACAACGGCCATTGGGGGTATCGCCTTGCCAGCCAGACCAACACCCCAGCGAGCAGGGCCAGTGACGCCAGGTAACCCGCGACGCTGCTGATCAAAATGCTTACTCCCCAAGCCGGTAATGGGTTGAGGATGCATCATCACCGGCGGTTTCTCAATTCCAGCCTGACAATCTTTCGGCGTGATGGCAAATCTACAGTTACACTTGCCTGGTAATCACATTCGAGGGTATGGCTATGACCGACATCCCATTGACTACCTGGGCCGCACTGGCCGAGATCATCGGCGCCGGCAGTATCGTAACCGGCCTGGTCGTCGGCCTGTTCCAGATTCACCAGTTCCGCATCCAGCAGCGTGATTCAGCTGCGATTAACCTGGCACAAACGTTTTACAGCCCTGACCTGGCCCGCGCCCTGCGCCTGCTGCAGAACGTTCCGGACGGAATATCGCTGGCCGAACTGCGAGAGCGCGGCGAAGACTATGAACAGGCGGCAATTACCGTGTGTACGTCCTTTGAAACCATGGGCCTGCTGGCTCATGAGGGTATCGCACCCATGCGTCTGGTCATGGACCTGGCTGGCGGAATTGTATCGACCATGAGCCGCAAACTGGCGCGCTGGCAGGAAGACCTGCGCGAGGAGCAGTCGCAACCCTCCTGGGGCGAATGGTTTGAGTGGCTTGGCGACCAGGCCCAGGCCAGCAAACACAATGACCCGCCGGCCCACGTGCGCTTCAAGACAACGCGCCGGGTCTAGATGAGGAATAACGCCAGCGCGGCTACCACCGCAAAGCCGGAAACGAGAACAACGGCGTAACTGATATCAACGAGCAGCGACTTGAACACGGCCCCCGTCCAGCCGGAGCCGTAGGTCCTGCGCAGGGCCAACGGCAGGTAGACCAGCAACCAGAGAACCAACCAGCCATCCACATCCACGGACGCCAGTCCAATCAGCTGCGCCAGCAGATACAACAGGAAGGCGAAAGAATGGTAGTGCAGCGAGAAGACCAGGTGCTGCAGGTAGTGGAAGGGGGACCCCAGGTAGAGCAGCTGGATCAACAGCGCAAATACCGGCATCAACAGGAACATCATCTGCGGCAGGTAGTCGAGCACGGTCTCGATGAACCGGTTCGGGTCATCCTTCAGCTTGCCCGCATTCCGCTCCATGCGACGCTGGACGTCCTGCAGCCACTGGGGACTGTTCTCGTCGGCGATACCCAGAACCGGCGAGAAATCGTTGGGATCCCCGGCCTCGTCCCCGGATCCGGGAAACCCGTCTCTGCCCACAGTGGCGATCACCTGGCCGCTACCCATATTGGCACCGTCCCCTGCCCGGTCTACTACCTGCACCGAGCCAAAAGACATAAACAGAAACACCAGGAAACTGATCACGAGATACAGCCTCAGCGGCGGCAAATAGCGCGCGCGACGACCGGCAATGAACTCGGCACTCAGAAGACCCGGCCGGAACAACAAATACGCCAGCGTGCGCCAGAAGCGTGAATCCACGTCCAGCACGTCACGCAGCAATTCACCCGCCAGGTCCAGGAAACGCTTATCCGCGCGCCCCTCCCGCTGGCCACAGTCGGAACAGTACTGCCCGGTGACCCTGGCCCGGCAATTGCGGCAATATTGCGCCCGATCTTCCATGCTGATCCCGCTTCGTCTAGCGACTTCCGGTATACGCCTGTATCCCCAGACGCTACCATACCCCAAACCCTTGCTGAGATGGCAGCTGCGAAATCATGCGCTTGAAACTATCAGCCTTCGGAGAAAAATTTTCAGGCCGGTCGGGCATCGTCGAACTGATGGATGACCTGGGCACTGCCCTCAATGAGAACCCGGACATGATATTCATGGGCGGTGGCAATCCCGGCCGCCTGCCGGAGATGGAACGCATATTCCAGCAACGGCTGGAAACCATCATGTCGGACCCGGCACAGCGACACAGCCTGTTCGGCATTTACCAGTCACCCCAGGGCGACAGGGAGTTTCGCCAGCGACTGGCAGCCTTCCTCAACAAGCACTACGGTTGGCCAGTGGGCGAACACAATATCGCCATCAGCAACGGTAGCCAGTCGGCGTTCTTTGTCCTCTTCAATATGCTCGCCGGGGAGATGCCCGACGGTCGCCGGCGCAGTATTCACCTGCCGCTGGCGCCGGAGTACATCGGCTATGCCGACACCGGCCTGAGCGATCACTTTTTTTCCGCCACCCGTCCCAGTATCGAGCGGCTGGACCAGCACCTGTTCAAGTATCACGTGGATTTCTCACAGCTGGAGGTCGACAGCTCGGTAGCGGCCCTGTGCGTTTCACGGCCCACCAACCCAACCGGCAATGTACTCACTGACGATGAGGTGCGGCACCTCGACAGCATCGCCGGCGCCAACGGAATTCCCCTGATTATCGACGGCGCTTACGGTCTGCCCTTTCCCAACATCCTGTTCGAGCCTGCCACACCGCACTGGAATGAAAACACCATACTGGCCCTGAGCCTGTCCAAACTGGGGTTGCCCGGGGTGCGAACCGGCATACTGGTCGCCAGCGAGGAGCTGATCCGGGCGTATACCAACGCAAATACCATTGTCAGCCTCGCCTGCGGGACTCTGGGGCCGGCCCTGGCGCGGGCGCTTTTCGACAGCGGCGAGATACTCACCCTGAGCCGCGACTTTGTGACGCCCTTCTACCGGGAGCGCTCCCGCCAGGCCGTGGCGTGGTTCCAGCAAAGCCTCGGGGACCTGCCCTGGCACGTGCACAAGCCTGAGGGCGCCATATTTCTCTGGCTGTGGTTTGAAAAGCTGCCGATTACCAGCCAGCAACTCTACCAACGCCTGAAGCAGCGGGGTGTGCTGGTGGTACCGGGACAGAATTTCTTCGTCGGTATGGACGACGACTGGTCCCACAAGCACGAGTGCATACGGGTGTCCTACGCCCAGGACGCCGGCAAAGTGCGCGAGGGTATCGACATCATCGGCGAAGAAGTTCACCGGGCCTACCGGGAAGGCTGAAACCGGAGCGGGATCGAACCCGGTCCGCTATTGGTGGTCATAGCTACAGACGCCGGCAACACAACAAGGAATTTCCATGCCCCGTTTTCTTTTTTACCTGATCGCAATCCCGCTGGTACTGGTAGTGGCCGGGGTTATCCTGGTGACGCTGTTCGTGGACGAGGAAAAAATACTGGCGCTGGCGGCGGACGAACTCCGGCAGAAAACCGGGGCAACCCTGGAGGTCGGCGGCGCCGCTGACCTGAGCATCTTCCCCCGACTCGGGCTGAGCCTGGAACAGGTGGCGCTCGATATGCCCGGTGAACAGCAGACCAGCCTGCGGGCCCGCACCCTCGAAATCGGGGTGCAAATGATGCCGCTGTTGTCGAAGCAGGTGGTCATCGACAGCATCCTGCTGGACGGGGTGGTCATTTCGATGGTCACCGAGCCGGCACCGGATCCGGTGGACACCAGTTCCTACAATGACCAGCAACTGGCCCGGTTCTACCAGCAAAAAGAAGCCGACAGAGTTGAGGCGGGCAAGGCCGCCAGCGCAGAGAACATACTGGCGATACCCCTGGCGCTGGAGGTGGCAAAACTGCACATTACCGACTCGCGCATTGAGATTACAGAAACCGGCGCCGACACCCAGGTGATCGAAATCACCAGCTTCACGGTCGAGGGGCTCAACCTCGATGGACGCCCGATTCCCGTGGCCGCCGCTATCAGCGTTGCCGGCGAGCCACCGGTGGTGGTGAGCCTCAAGGGCAAGGTGATGATTAACCAGGAGACCCAGGTTATCGGGCTGGAAACCATGGACCTCGCGGTCACCGGGGCACTGCAGGCACCGATCTCAATGACCACCTCCGGGGAGGTAGATATCAACCGCCGGATAGCGGACCTGAACCTGGTGGCGGATATCAGCGACACCAGGGCCGAGGGACAATTGCGCTACGCCAGCTTCGAGAGTCCGCAGGTTGATGCCCAGCTGCGCCTCAACCAGTTTACCCCTGCCCTGCTGGCACTGGCGGGCCCCGACGCCGCCAGTGCGGAAACCGCCCCGACAGAACCCAGGGACCAGGACGATGTGCCACTCCCGCTGGATGCGCTGCGCCTCATGGACACCCGGGCCGACCTTGCCATCGACCAGGTCATCTGGGGTAACCACCGGGTAGACGAATTCAAGGCCAAACTGCGGGTCGTGGACGGCCAGGCCATCTTCCACAAGATTACCGGTGCCATTCACGGCGGCACACTCACCATGAAAGCCAGCCTCAATGCCAGGGAAAGCACCGCCAAAGTCAACGCCCAGGGAGACCTGCAACAGCTGGATATCGCCAGCGCATTGGCAGCATCGGACGTGGAACCCATTCTCACCGGCCAGGCCAGCCTGGACTGGAAGCTTCACGGCCAGGGCAACACCAGCGGGGCCATCACCAACACCCTGCGAGGGCCGGTGAATTTAATAACCGAACAGGCGGTGCTGCAGGGCATGGGCGTGGAAAAAATGCTGTGTGAGACCGTGGCGCTGGTTAACCAGGAAGCCCTTGCCACAGACTTCCCCGAGGATAGCGCCTTCGAGGAATTGTCCGTTTCCCTGCAGTTGGCCGGTGGGAAGGCCCGGTTGCAACCACTGAAAGCCAGTTTCCCCGATATCCGCCTGCTTGGCGAGGGCGCCATGGACATCGCCACGCTCGATTTCGACACCACCTTTACCGCCAGGCTATCCCCTGGTCTGGAGCAACTGGATCCGGCGTGCCGGGTCAATGAGCGCATCACAGCCATCGCATGGCCGGTCAACTGCCGGGGCAACGCGAGCGGCGACCCGGCCGACTGGTGCGCCGTGGACAGCCAGGAAATCATCGAGGACCTGGCGACCAACGAACTCAAGCGCAAGGCCCAGAAAGAGATCGAGAAAAAGTACGGCGAGGAAGCCGGCGCACTGCTGAAGGGGCTGCTGGGCAATTAGCACCCCATGCCTACGCGCCAAAACCTTTAGCTAAATCAATTTTTGCCGGTGCCGGGCCTGATACCCTTGTGCTGAATCAAGCTTAAGGGCGCCAGTGACCTCTACCCTAAAAAAACTGCTCACCGCCATGCTGGGCAGCCTGCGGGATCTGTTGCCAATCATCCTGGTGATCCTGTTCTTCCAGTTTGCGGTGCTGCAACAACCCCTGCCGAATGTCGGCCAGATCCTGGTCGGTGTGCTCTTCGTGGTGCTGGGCCTGACATTTTTTATTCACGGGCTGGAGCAGGGCCTGTTTCCTATCGGCGAGTCCATGGCCAGCGCCTTTGCCCGCAAGGGCAGCCTGTTCTGGTTGATTGCCTTCGCCTTCGCCCTCGGTTTCGGGACAACCGTGGCCGAGCCCGCACTGATCGCGGTGGCGGCAGAGGCCGCTTCGGTGGCTGCCGAAGGCGGTATGATAGCGTCGACCGATGATGCCCGCAGCGAGTATGCCAGCGGCCTGAGATACACAGTGGCATTCTCGGTCGGGCTGGCAATCGTCATCGGTGTCGTGCGCATTATCAAGGGCTGGCCGGTACAGTGGCTGATTATCGGCGGCTATGTTCTGGTGGTGATCATGACCATGTTCGCGCCACAGGAAATTATCGGCATTGCCTATGACTCCGGCGGCGTCACCACCTCCACCATTACCGTGCCACTGGTGACAGCGCTGGGGGTGGGACTGGCCTCCTCCATACGCGGCCGTAACCCGATGATCGACGGCTTTGGCCTTATTGCCTTCGCGTCCCTGACCCCGATGATTTTCGTCATGGCCTACGGGATGCTGATCTGATGGAGTTGTTCACCGCTATCTGGACCACCACCCTGGGCACGGTGAAGGACGTGATACCGATCGCCGTTATTATTTTTGGCTTCCAGTTCGCGGTCATACGGCAGAAGCCGGCCAACCTGGCGGAGATACTGTTCGGCTTCTGCTGGGTGCTGGTGGGCCTCTCGCTGTTCCTGCTGGGGCTGGAATGGTGCCTGTTCCCCCTGGGCCGGTTGATGGCCGCGCAGCTGACCGACCCCGGCTTTATCCGCGGCGCACTGGAAGCGGGAGACCTCGCTGCGGATGTGGCCTGGACAGATTATTACTGGGTTTACATTTTCGCCTTTATGATCGGCTTCAGCACCACCATTGCCGAGCCCTCGCTGATCGCTGTGGCGATCAAGGCCAGTGAAGTATCCGGTGGTGCCATTGGCATCTGGGGACTGCGTATCGCGGTCGCGCTCGGGGTCGCGGTGGGCATATCCCTGGGCTGCTACCGCATCGTGGCCGGTGACCCCATCCACTGGTATATCATTGCCGGCTATGTGCTGGTGGTACTGCAAACCGCGGTAGCGCCAAAAATGATTATTCCCCTGGCCTACGATTCCGGCGGGGTAACCACCTCAACCGTGACGGTGCCCCTGGTGGCCGCACTGGGCCTGGGATTGGCGGAAACCGTACCCGGCCGTAACCCGCTTATTGACGGCTTTGGCCTGATCGCCTTTGCCAGCCTGTTTCCCATACTTTCGGTAATGGCCTACGCTCAGCTCTCGGAACTGCGCAGCGCTGTGGCCCGGAGGCGAAAGGAGGACGCGCAACATCGCGCATAAGGAGAAGCCATGCACTTCAAAATGATTATCGTCTTTACCGAGGACGACAAGACCGAGGCCATCATGGATGCCGCCCGTGAGGCCGGAGCCACCGGGGCCACTGTCATCCACAATGCCCGTGGCGAGGGGCTCAAGGTCAGCAAGACCTTTTTCGGGCTGAGCCTGGAGACCCAGCGGGATGTGATTCTGATGCTGGTGGAGCAGCACCTGTCGCGGCAGATTCTCGAGGAAATCAATCGCGCCGGCGAACTGGACGACAGGCCCGGCACCGGCATTGCTTTTCAGCTGGATGTGGAGGACGCGGTAGGTATCACCCGCCAGGCCATGCAGCTATCCCGTGACGTAGAGGAATTGATCTGATGAACCGTAAAGTCATTAAAGCCAGGGACGTCATGCACGCAAACCACCTGGAGATAGACGGCATGGCCACCGTGGCCGAAGCGCTGAGCGCCATGCGTAAAGAGCGGTCCGAAGTGCTGATCGTGAAAAAACGCAACGAAAACGACGCCTTTGGCATTGTGCTGCTGGCCGATGTCGCCAAGGAAGTACTGGCCCGGGACCGGGCAGCGGAGCGGGTCAATGTCTACGAGATCATGTCCAAGCCGGTCATCCCGGTGGAGCCCGACATGGACGTGCGCTACGTGGCACGGATGTTCCAGAGCTTTGGCCTGTCCAATGCCCCGGTGATCGAGCATGGCAGGGTGATCGGTATTGTCAGCTACAGCGAGCTGGTGTTCGAGGGCCTGTGTAAACTGATCGAGTAACGGGGCTATTCCGGCATGTGCGGGGCGTCGTCCTCCTCCAGCGAATGTTCCGGGTCCGCGGGGAGTTTGCCCAGCCACTTGACCAGGTGGGCAGCATGGGATGCCTCCTCAGCAGAAAATCGCGAGGCCAGCCGCCGGGTTTCGCTATCACTGCTGGTTTCGGCGAAAGATCGGTAAAACCGCTCGGCGGCCCGTTCGTTATCGAGTGCCAGCAACATGGCCTGGCGCAGGGTCATGCGGTAGTGCACCGCCTCGTAGCTGGCCGCTTCCGGTGATTCCTCCTCCGGCCAGTTGAACTCCCAGGCCTTGAGGTCGGGCAGGTCGTGTTGCTCGGCAATTTCCGCCACTTCCTCCAGGTGCAGCCGCGACTCGTCGGCCATACGGCCAAAGAACTCCGCAACCTCACTGTTATTGTGCTCTGCCATGGCCTCGGACAGTTCAAGGTAGCGTTCCCGGGCCTCTGACTCCAGTTCCACCGAATGGGCCAGAAATTCACCCAGCTGTTGCTTGCTCATAATCTGAATCCTTCGCTGATGTCCGCTGATTGCACCTGCGCCTGCGGCCCTGGCCAGCTATTGCGCGGCGCGGCATAAAGCAACCCGGTCTGGAAGCCATCTTCGTGGTGAAACAGGCTGGCCGCAACGTCAGCGTCGCTCAGTGCCGGCTCGCTACGCTCACTGACGATGGACTTCCAGTCTGTCTGCTCCGGACAAAAGGTAATGCACTGGGACAGCACATGCAAAAAACTGAATCCCGGATGTTCGATAGCGGCGGCAATCAACCCGGCCATCTGGTTGGGGTTGCCGGAATAACCCCGGGCGATCCACGGCGCCCCCGCCGCCAGGGCCAGAGCCGCCGGCTTGAACGGCCGCACACCGGGGCCGTGGGGGGTGAGCTTGCTGTGATCCCAGTCGGCCGGGGTAGTGGGTGACGCCTGGCCCTTGGTCATCCCGTAGACCTCATTGTCCATGGCGATATAGGTCATGTTCACATTGCGCCGGCAGGCGTGCAGAAAATGATTGCCGCCAATGGAGAACCCGTCCCCATCACCGCCCAGGGCAATGACTGTGAGATCCGGTCGCGCGACCTTGAGTCCCTGGGCAATGGCAAGTCCCCGCCCGTGAACCCCGTGAAATCCGTAGCTGTCCACGTAGGCAGGCAAGCGGGAGGAACAACCGATGCCCGAGACCAGTACTGTGTCGTCCTTGGCAATGCCCAGACCGGCGAAGGCCTTGGTGATGGCGTTGAGCACCGAGAAGTGGCCACAGCCCGGGCACCAGATAGGCTTGACCTCTGACTTGTAATCCTTGGCCCTTACTTTCACAGACTGCTTCATCAGCGGCCCTCCGCGGTCATGTAATCGGCAATCGCCCGCCCGTTCAGGGGCACCGGGCCGGCCCGGCTGTAACTTGCCACGGGCACCGCGAACTCCATCTGGCCGCGCAGGTAATGAAACAGCTGGGCACCGTGATTCTGTTCCACCACCACCACCCGGCGGCAGCCCGCAAGCGCTGCTGCCAGTCGCTCGTGTTGCAGGGGCGCCACCAGGCGCAGGGCCACCGTCCGCGTACTGAGGCCGGCGTCGGCCAGGATCGTGGCCGCCTCGGTCACCGCCGCCCAGGCCGAGCCGAAACACAGCAGGGCCAGCTCTCCCGTGCCATCGATACGGGCCCAGGCGTCGCCAAAGGGGTGATTGTTCAATTTGCCGGCCCGCTTGGCCAGTTGCTTCTGGTGGTCATCATCGCGCGCCGAGGGTGTACCCCGCTCATTGTGCTCCAGGCCGTCGGCGGTGAAACGCTGGTCCGCGTCCCCGGGTGCCGCCAGCGTGGACACACCTGACTCGGTCAGTCTGTAGCGCAGGTAGTCGTTCCCGCTGTCCTGCGCGGGGAATTCCGGCCTGGGACAGCGAACGGGCTCGGTAACCACCGCCGTCGACTGGCCGATGAACTGGTCGGAGAGCACAATGGCTGCGGTCTGCAGGCCCTGCGCCAGGTGCACCGCCCAGGCGCTGGTATAGACGCAGTCGGCAATGTCCAGAGGCGCCAGCACCAGGTGGGGAGCGTCTCCGTGCAGACCGTTGAGGGCGATATTGAGGTCGCTTTGCTCGGACTTGGTGGGAATACCGGTGGAGGGCCCGCCGCGCATGACGTCGAGAATGGTCACCGGCGTTTCACTGGCCACCGCCAGCCCGATACTCTCGGTCATCAGCGCCAGCCCGGGCCCGGAAGTGGCGGTGAATGACGGCACACCGCCAAAAGCCGCCCCCAGGGTCATATTGATAGCCGCCAGTTCGTCTTCCGCCTGCACCAGCTGGCCGCCGAGTTTTTCCAGCCCTCCTGCCATCCACTCGAGTACATCGGATGCAGGGGTTATGGGGTAGGCGGCAACAAAGCGGACGCCGGCCTCCAGCGCCCCCAGGCCGGCTGCCTGATTGCCGCTGAGGTACCAGGCCCCGGGTTCACCCAGCGGTGGCGCAGCCAGCTGGCAGGGCAGCGACAACTGACTGCCCGCCTCAATACAGGCTGCCGCGGCATCCTGGTAAGCCTGTGGTTTTGCGGCGAGCTTGTTCCGGGCCAGCGACTGCAGGTCTGCACTGGCAAGCCCCAGCAACCGCCCCAACAGACCCAACGCGATCATGTTTACCCGGCCCTCTTCGTGAGTGTCGACGGCCAGGTCAGCCAGCGGCAGGTAATGCACATCGGGGTCTACCGCCCGCACCGGCGGCGGCAGCTCGCCTTCTTCCCCGCAAATCACCAGCGCACCGGGGCAGAGCGTTATCTCGTCACCAAAGCGGTTGAAGTTTGTCCAGTCGAAGGCCAGAAACAGGTCGTAACGGTCTGCGGGGGTATAGTGTTCAGTATCGGTGAGTTTCAGCAGGGCGGCGGATTCGCCGCCGCGGATTTGTGGTCCGAAAGCCTTGCGCAGCAGGCCCCGGCCGCCGCCTGCCGCCCAGGTTTGCAACAGCAGCTCGCCGACGGATATGACACCGGCGCCGCCGGCGCCGGTGATTGCTATGGAAAGCTGTTGCTGCGTCATGCCCGGTTACTCACAGTTGAGGACAACCAGCATAGCGCCGGCAGCGGTGATGGCCAGTACAAAACCCCGCAAGTTTGCTCTGGCTCAATAAATTACCCCGTGTTGCCCTCGCCTGGTACTGCCGATCAGGCTGCCCGCAGGGCACGCCCCAGGGTCTGCTTGCCCAGGGCCGGGCCAAACTCGCCGTCCCGCCACACGGGTTCGCCATTGATAAAAGTATGGGTCACCACGCCGTCAGAACGACTGACCATTTGCTGGTGCTCGAACAGCTCGCGGTAGATCAATTGCCTGCCGGTCTTGTCATCCCAGGTTTTCAGGGCCTCGGGATCGATCATGGTGATATCGGCCTGGTCGCCGAGTTCCAGCGTGCCCACGTCCAGCCCGAAAAAGGCGGCGGGCTCGCTGGTCAGGCGCCTGACCATCCTGGCAACGGTTTCCAGCGACTTGCGCTGGGCCAGCTTGAGGGAATGCAGGTTGGCATCGAAAAATGCCATGTTGGTGATATGGGCACCGGAGTCGTTAAAGCCCGGCAGGGTGTGCTTGTTGAGCAGGAGGTCCAGAGTAACATCGTCGTTCCTGTTGGCCACATCCACCCAGTAGCGGAAGCCCTTGTCGTACTCGCGCATCATATGCAGCATGAATTCGGCGTCGTCGCCAACGGGCCGGGGGAATTTATCCAAGGCATCGCGCTCGGCGTCAGAGCGGGCCTGGTCAGCCTGACCCCGCTGGTAACGCTCCAGTCTGTCATACACCTGCTGCAGGGTTTCGCCATCCCACTCAGGCACCGGCGCGCCATCAAAGTGCATCATGTCCAGGTCGCGCGGCACCAGCACATCGGGCAGGCCCAGCTTTGCCTTGATCGTGGCGAAGTCCTTGTCACCACGGCCGTGATGCCAGTCGTCCCGAAATTGCTGGATGAAGGCCGGGTTATTGAGCAGGGCCCTGCGGCCCTCCACGTCGTCATACTCCTTGGCGATCAGCTGACAGGTTGAATCCAGCTCCTCGTATAAGGGACTGACAATGCCGTCGGACCAGATTCGGAAACTGGTGCCCAGGGCCTGGAAGTGGATATTGCCCTTGAACAGACGGCTGTTCATCAACGCGGCAAAGCCGAGGAACCCGTTCACGGCCTTGGGCGCCAGCACAAACTCCACTGCCGACAGGGCCGAAGTTTTCAGCGTCTTGCCGAACAGACGCCCGCTGGTGAACATGAAATAGAGAAACGCTTTCAGCCTGTGCTCGAGTATGGGAGTGGTCTGCCAGACCCGGGCGCGGTTGCGCACCACCCGCAGCAGGCGCTTGAGCTCACCAAAGCTGGCGAACTGGGTGGGGATGCGCTTGTCGGTATGTGGGTCGTTGGAGAGGTAGTGGAAGGGCAGGCCGTCGGTGCTCATGCCGATATAGCCCTGGTCCATGGCCGTGTCGAGCAGGGCCTCCATGCGCAACAGTTCCGCTTCAGTGGGCTCGCGGGAGATACTCTGCTCCAGGCCCATCACTTCAATCCGCAGCATGGAATGTGGCACAAAGACCCCGACATTGGGCCCCAGCGGGATCTTCTCGAAATGATCCATGTACTCGCCGGTATTCTGCCAGTCCACCGCTGCGACGCACTTGCGCAGCACCGACTTGGGGATATTTTCCACCCGGGTGAAACAGTCAACAATGGGGTCCTGTTCGCCCTCCAGCTGGCTGCCGAAACAGGTACCCAGGCTGCAATTGCCGACCAGCACAGTGGTGGTGCCATGGCGCACCACCTCGGGCAGGCCCGGCTCCAGGTCAACTTCCAGGTCCAGGTGGGTGTGAATGTCCAGCAGCCCCGGCATCAGCCACTGGCCGCTGCCATCGATAACTTCCGCCGCCATGGATCGCGGCAGGAACATACCCTTGGCGGCGATCTTGCCGCTCTTGATGGCGATATCCATCTCCCTTGGCTTTTCACCTGTACCGTCAAACACCAGTGCGTTCTGGATGAGGGTGTCCCAGGTTTTCCTCGACATACGTGTCTCCTGAATATTCTTTGCGCCGGTTAGGCTATTATGCGCCAACAGACGTATATAGCAGATCAGACTGCTTCAGGATAGTTCAAGCCCATGGGCCCGATCCCCTTCGACAATACCTATGCCCGCCTGCCGGAGGAGTTTTACACCCGGCTGCCCCCTACCGCAGTGGCAACTCCGGGACTCATCGCGGTCAACCGTCCACTGGCAGGGGAACTGGGTATCGACCCGGGCTGGCTGGCCTCGGCAGAGGGCGTTGCCGCAATCGCCGGCAACCATCTGCCGGAGGGGGCCGAGCCACTGGCCGCCGTCTACGCCGGGCACCAGTTCGGCAGCTACAATCCCCAGCTGGGAGACGGCCGGGCCATACTCCTGGGCGAGGTGCTGGATGAGCAAGGAAAGCGCTTTGATATCCAGCTCAAGGGCGCCGGACCGACGCCCTATTCCCGCGGCGGCGATGGCCGCTCACCCCTGGGGCCGGTACTCCGGGAGTATCTGCTCAGCGAAGCCATGTACGCCCTGGGGGTGCCCACCACCCGCGCCCTGGCGGCGGTGACCACCGGCGAGCAGGTCGCACGGGACAGGTTCCTGCCGGGGGCGATTCTGGCCCGGGTCGCAGCCAGTCACATCCGCATCGGCACCTTCCAGTTTTTCGCCGCCCGCCAGGACCCGGACACCCTTGCCACCCTGGTGGATTACACCCTGCAACGGCACTATCCCGAGCGCGCCAACGCCGACAATCCGGCCCTGGCCCTGCTGCAGGCAGTCATCGCCGCCCAGGCAGCGCTGATTCCACGCTGGCAACTGCTGGGCTTTATTCACGGGGTGATGAACACCGACAATATGCTGGTCAGTGGTGAGACCATCGACTACGGACCCTGTGCTTTTATTGACGACTTTGACCCCGCCAAAGTCTTCAGTTCAATCGACCACGGCGGTCGCTATGCCTACCGCAACCAGCCCGGGATTGCCCACTGGAATCTGGCCGTGCTGGCTCAGGCCCTGTTACCGGTCTTGCACAACGACCAGGAAACAGCGGTAGCACTGGCCCAGGCCGCCGTGGATGATTTCCCCAGCCTGTTTGAGGCCGCCCATTTGCGCGGCCTCGCCGACAAACTGGGCCTGGACGAAATTCGCGACGCGGACAGACCACTGGTGGATGAATTGTTTGAACTGATGAGCGGTGGGCAGGTCGACTTCACGCTATGCTTCCGCCGCCTGTTCGACCTCGCAACAGAGCCGGAACAGCCCGTGGCTGAACTGTTCGAGTTCCCCGACAGCTTTATTCCCTGGCTGTCCCGCTGGCGCCAGCGCCTGGACGCCGACCAACTGACCCCGGAGACCCGGACCCGGCGCATGGACAGGGCCAACCCGGCGTTTATTCCCCGCAACCATCTGGTGGAAGCTGCCATACGGGCAGCGGAGGATGAGGGAGATTTCGGCCCCTTCGAAAAACTGCTGGACCGGGTGACCCATCCGTCGCCCTTTGCGCCTGAATACCGGGAGTACGCACTACCCCCTGGGCCAGAAGAGACCGTGTCACGAACATTTTGCGGGACCTGACCCCGGTTACCCGGTGACGATTACAGGATGCGCGCGAGCATGTCCCGCAGCTCCGGATCCTCGGGCTTGTAGGCGTTGCTGATGCCGGCCACCTCACCCTCACGGGTAATAAAGAACGTGGTGGGCGTGCCTTTCACGCCATACAGCTCCACCACCGGCTTGCCCTTTACCAGAGTCCTGAAACTGAGGCCGCGTGAACTCAACACTTGCTGTGGATCAACGCCCTCGTCCTCGGCAAAATTGACCCCCAGCAGAACCACCTGCTGGTCGGCGTGTTGCTCCGCCAGCGCCTGCAACCCGGGCTGGCCCATTTTACAGGCGGGGCACCAGCTGGCCCAGAAGTGCAGAATGACCGGTTTACCGGCATAGTCGGACAGGTTGACCTGCTGGCCATTGCTGTCAGCCAGGGAGAATGCCGGGGCCGGCTCGGCCATGGCGGGTGCTGTGATCAATACAAGCACCGCGATAAATGCACGGAAGAAATGACCCATGTTTAGTCCTCGAGTGGTTTCGGGTTAAAGAATGTCGGCCAGTGATTTCGGCGGCCAACCAAGCTTGGCACGTTCCTCGTTCATGGTTGCCTCCATATCCTGGCATAGCTGGCGGAAGTCCAGATTTTCCCTGAGTGACCCGGCGAACAGGCGGGAGAATGCGGCCACCCGTATAGGGGCGAGGGCGTTGTGTTCATACACATCGCGCAAAGATGCCACCGCCTCCTCATCCCTGTTGAGAATAAGCAACAAATGCGCCCGCAAATCGTCCCAACTCCTTATCGGCAGGCCGTTTGCCACTGCCCGGTCGAAGTAGGCCAACAACTTCTGCGCGAGTTGTTCCGCACGCCCCACTTCGCCAGTTTGCCGCAGACAGTGGGCGTAATAGGAGCCCAGTCCGAAATCACTATCGCCGTCGCCCAGATCGCCAAACTGGTCCATTTGTTCGAAATTCATAGCCGCCAATTTTGACAGCAGATCGCCGCAGCGATCCAGGGCAACCAGGGCTATGGCCAGGATATGCAGTTGTTCCCGCGATAGCGCCTGCAAATCGTCTCCCACTAACGCTGATGCCGCTATATCCGGAGCACGCACTGCAGTAAAGATATCTTCCATATGGGTGGGGAAGGTCCCCTCGGGCAAATCGGTCTCACCCAGCCACACAAAGCGCACCAGGTCACGGTAAAATGCGTTCAGCTCCCGGCCCTGCACCTTGTCGGCGGCGTCCATTAAGCGGTACTGGTCCGCCCTGCGCCCCTCGGCGCCGGCAATAAAGAACTCCGCGACATAATACTCCCGGGTGCCCTTGGCGACTGACTTGCGAATCCTGTCGAAATTGCGGTCATCCACCTGTTGCTGGATCCAGTTCACCCTGACCGAGCGGTGCAGCGGGTCCACTTCAAAACCCCGGTTGACCGCTTCCCGCGCCGCGTCGTACTGGCCCAGCGACCTGAGGCAAAAGCTCTGCCAGGTGTACAGAATGCCCTCGGCGGGCAGCTGCGCCAGGGCCTTGTCCAGGCTTTGCAGGGATTGCTCGCAGCGATCCTGTACGTTGTACAGCAGGGCCTGGCCGGCGTGGGCCTCGCCGAGTTCGGGGTCCAGGGCAAAGGCCTGGTCCAGGTATTCCTGGGCCAGCCGGTCCGACTCCGGGCCGGGAATTTTGCCGTAGCTGTCCTCCCGCAGCAGTTGGGTCGCCAGCGACATCCCCGCCCAGGGCTGGGCATAGTCCGGGTCGATATCAATGGCCTGCTGAAACTGCTTTAACGCGAATTCCAGCGCCTTGGGATCGCGCTGCCGGACATTGTGCCGGCCCTGCAGGTAGAGGTTGTAAGCGTCGATATTCACGGGTTGCTGCGCTGCCGGCGCCTCACCCGCCGAGAGGTGCAGCTTGAGGGCATCGACAATGGCCGCCGATATCTCGTCCTGAACGGCAAAAATATCGGTCAGGTCCCGGTCATAGGTCTCGGACCACATGTGGTAACCATCGTCCACCGAGATCAGCTGAGCAGTAATGCGCACCCGGGCGCCGGACTTGCGCACCGAGCCCTCCAGCACGGTTTCCACCTTGAGCTGCTCCCCGATGTCGGTGATGTTCTGGTTGTTGTCTTTAAACGCGAAGGAGGACGTGCGCGCCGCCACCCGCAATTCGCGAATCTTGGCCAGGGCATTGAGCAACTCCTCGGAAATACCATCGGAAAAATACTCCTGCTCCGGGTCGTCGCTCATGTTGACGAAGGGCAAAACGGCGATGCTGCGGGGTTTCGCTTCTGCCTCGGGGGCCGACACCGGTGCGGCAGCGACGTCGACTTCCGCCGGCGGCGCAAGCAGCGAGCCAAAATCCAGGTATTTGTCCGCCAGCAGAATGGCAACCGCGGCGCACAGCAGCGCGATGGTAATCTTGTTAAGCGCGCCCGCGGTCTGCCCGGTGATGGACTCTTCCGGGGTAACGTCTTCGCTGCGCTTGAGACCTTGGGGGGTCAGTTCAAAGGCCCAGGCAAAAAACAGGGCAAAGGGGAAACCCAGTATGCCAAGGAAGGTGACCAGGCTGAGAGTCCACTCGGGGAGCAGCAGCGCCGGCGCCACCAGGTCGGTAATCTGCATCACCACCCAGGCGAGTACCAGGTAGCCCACCGCCACGCGGAACACGTTGCGGCGCTTCAGTTCCTTCAGCAGTGATGCCACTCCGTAGCCACCTCACCTGTTGCGAATGGGGTTATTCCGTACCACGCTCAATACCGCTCGATACAGTGTACAACACTGCTCCCCGGCCGCCAGTGCGGGATTCGCCGGATGGCCCGGCAGGCTTTATAATGCGCACTCCTCGCCAGCCCCAGATCGAGTCCATAACCTTGAGCACAGAATTTTTCGGCAAGACCCTCTCCGGCCCCTTTACCATTCCCTCGGGCATCGTCACTACCGCGGTGCCGATCATGCAGTATATTTTTGACCATATGCCCGAGGTGGGCGTGGTGACGACCAAGAGCATCGGTCCCGAGCCCCGGGCCGGGTATCGGGAGCCTGTGCTGAGCCAGTACGCCCCAGGATGCTTCGTCAACGCTGTGGGCCTGACCAATCCCGGGCCACGGCGTTCGGCGGAACTGATGGCCCAGCTGCGCGTACCCGAAGATCGCTTTCTGCTGACCTCGATTTTCGGCGGCAGCATCGCCGAATTTGTCGAGGTGGCGAAGATCCTGGCGCCGGTCTCCGACGGCCTGGAACTGAACCTGTCCTGCCCCCACGCCAAGGGCTATGGCATGGCCATGGGCCAGGACCCGGATATGGTGCGGGAAGTGGTGGCTGCGGTGAAGGCCGCGGTGGACATTCCGGTGATTCCCAAGCTGACCCCCAATACGCCCGATATCGCCGTGATCGCCCGGGCTGCCGAAGCCGGCGGCGCCGACGGTTTCTGCGCCATCAACACGGTGGGACCCGGCTATACCTCCGCCCACGGCCACCCGGTGCTGAGCAACGGCGCCGGGGGGATGTCCGGCAAGGGCGTGCTGCCCATCGGCCTCAAGTGCGTCAAGGAGGTGGCGGAAGCCAGCGATCTGCCGATCATCGGCTGTGGCGGCGTGTCCAGCGCCGATGACGTGCGCGCCTATTTCGACGCCGGCGCCAGCATCGTCGGTGTCGGCTCAGCACTGGTGGGACTGACCACCGATGAAATTGGCGACTATTTTGCGACCCTGTCGTCAGACCTGGCCCGCGACCGGAACCGCGCGGAGTCAAAAGTGCGCTACGACATCGACATGAATTTCCGCCCGGTCAGCCTGGTAAAGAACGAGAAAGTCTGCGACGACATCACCATTCTCACCTTCGATCGCAAGATCAACATCCAGGCCGGGGAGTTCATTTTCCTGTGGGTGCCCGGTGTCGGCGAAAAACCCTTCTCGGCCCTGACCGACGACCCGTTTTCCCTGGTGGTGATCGACGTAGGCGAATTCACCCACGCCATGATGTCGTTACCCGAGGGCACCGAGTGCTACGTGCGCGGCCCGCACGGCATTCCCGTCGACCCGCCGGAAGGCGCTCGAATCATGGCAGTGGCCGGTGGCACCGGCCTGGCAGCGGTGTACCAGGCGGCCCGGGACTTCGGTAACGCGGAAGTGTTTGCCGGCGCCCGCACCGCCGAGCGCCTGTACTTCCTCGAGGAATGCCAGCAGATCGCCGAGGTGCATGTGGCCACCGACGACGGCAGCGCCGGCTACCATGGCCTCGTCACCGAGCTGTTGCGCCGGCGCCTGCAGGGGATGTCAGCCGGGGAGCGGGACGCACTGGTATTTTACAACTGCGGGCCGGAACCGATGGTGCATGCGGCAGAAGCGGTGCAGCGGGAATTCTGCCGCGATGAGCAGATATTCAGCGCCATTGATTACCTCACCAAATGCGGGGTGGGCATCTGCGGTGCCTGCGCGGCGCCGGACGGCCGCCGCCTGTGCGTGGACGGGCCCTTCCTGTCCGCTTGAGATCAGTCTCCGGAGAGCAGCCTTTGCTGCTCCAGGACATTGTCGATGGGGCAGGTAATGACCGATACGTTCTGGTAACCCAGGCGCTTGAGTTGCTCCGCGGCGAGGGTCGCCCTGCCGCCCGTGGCACAGTGAAGGTAGAGCGGATGGTTCTCATCCGGCACCAGTTCGGTAATTTTCATTTCCAGGATCCCGCGGGGGATATTCAGAGAGTGGGGCGCATTTAACTGTTCCACCTCAATCAACTCCCGCACGTCAACGATCGTGCCCTGGTTCTCATTGACCTCGGTCATCGCGGTCTCTGCATCCACACAGCGTAACTCGGTCCGGGCCTCGGCCACGATTTCAGGTACGGTTTTCAACATCGATTCACTTTCCTGTATTTACGGTAATCTGGCGCTGAATCTTAACGCTCCAACGCCGACGGGACCATGGCCTGAATCAATGCACCGGGCATATCTGGCGGATAGGACGATGATCGGTGCCACAACATCCGTCCACTGGGGCATCTGCGCCGGTAAAGCCATCACGCAGACCGACGACACCAGTACCAGTCCACCGGGCGGCCGATATAGGCCAGCAGGTGGTGACAGATATCCCGGGCATCGTCTCCGGCGCCGCAGATAAAGCTGGACCTGCGCCTGCGCATAAACGGCAGCCCCATAAAATACACCCCGGGCATCGCACTCACCCCGCCCTCGTGTTGCGGCATACCCCGGCGGTCGAAAATGGGCAGCTCCAGCCAGCTGTAATCCGGGCGATAGCCGGTCGCCCAGATCACCGTCTGGATACCGCCCTTGCCCAGAGGCAGGCCCAGGCCTGCGAGATTATCCAGCTGGATGCTTGCAGGGCGGCGGACCGGGGCAACTTGCGGGGTATTTACCTCTATCCAGCTGTCAATGCCATCCAGCAAGCGACCGAGCTTCAGGTCCGCCAGCCGGGTCACATTGGCCAGCCCACCCGAGAATTGCAGTTTGCCGGCGTGGATACCGGCGAGACGCCCCGCCAGGCGCACCCCCTGCTGCTGCAGGCGATTGAGATCGGCTTCCCGCCGCTCCGGCGATCCCAGCAACTGCGGCGAGGGCAGGCGACGGGCGCGGGACAGATCCTCGAGCTGCCGCCAGTTTTCATCCAGCAGGCCCGTTGCCTGCAGCCAGTACTGGATATCGCGACCCCGGTAGGTTCTGGGCATGCGCACATGCTCGCCGACCGCCAGCGTTACCGGGTGACCGCTGCGCTGGATTTCATCGGCAATCTGCACCCCGCTGGCCGCGGCCCCCACCACCAGGACATCACCCCCGGGCAGTTGCCCGGGGTTTCGATAGTCATGACTGCTGAACTGGGCCACGGAGGCCGGCAGCTCGTGTGCCAGCGCCGGGATCGACGGCAGGTTGAAGGCGCCACTGGCGACAATAATGGAGACACAGCGCCAGTTGCCCCTGTCGGTGCACACCCGGTAGCCGCCGGGCGCCGGCGCCACGCCGGTCACCCGGGTATGCACCTGCACCGGAGCCTGGTGGTGGCGGCCATAGGACGTGATCAGGTCAATGACACCCCGCATGTCCATAAAGCCGTCAGGATCATCCCCCTGATACGCCTGCCCTGGCAGCCCATTCTGCCAGTTGGGTGTCAGCAGACGCAGGGAGTCCCAGCGCTCATGGCGCCAGGAATTCGCCACCTCGCCGCGCTCCAGCACCACATGGTCGACACCAAAGCGGGACAGGTAGTAACTGCAGGCCAGTCCCGCCTGTCCGGCGCCAATAACCACCACCGTGGTCAACCGCTCTCGTGGGTGGGCACAAGTCATGAGCGTACCTCGACCTCCACCATGGTGGGATTGGTGACCATGTCAAACACCGCAGAGCGTTTCTGGGACTGGGCGACGACAGCTTCTATTTCCTCTCGGGTGGCATCGGCATCAATGTCGAAGGTCACCTTGATCCCCTGGTAGCCGTTGCGTACCTGGGGGTCGATGCCGAGAATGCCCTGGATATCCATATCCCCGCACACGCTGGCCTTGACGGAGTGCAGTTGGATGTTGCGGTGCTGCGCCACCGAGGCAACACCCGCCGTGAGGCAGCTGGCCAGGCCCACCAGCACGTACTCCGCTGGCGTGGCGCCATTGTCTTCGGCGGCAAAGATTTCCGGGTGGTCCGCGTCAAAGCGGAAATTGCGGCGGTGACAGTGTTCCTCCCCCAGGCCGGAAAACTGCTCGACCTCGGAGCGGGTGTGGGTGCCATTGACCCAGTGACAGGTGGCACGCCATTGAAATCGGGCTCCGGCCGGGGCCTCAGTGAGCGCTTCCCGGGCGCCGATCAGCGCCTCCACATTTACGCCGTTATCCACGATTCGGTTATACATATTCATTGTGACTCTCCTTGCTTGGGTTGACGGCAGTGATTCCGCCGTTGGAGAGCAGTCTGCGGATGGCGCGTTTAAGCCTGCGTGGAAGTCAGCGTGTTTTTTAGGGCGCTGGCGTGGAATCGCTTCCATCCGGCGAGGAAAAAAAATTTTCGGGGGTGTAGTGCCGGCAGGCCCAGATCGACTGGAACGGCATTTTCGCCTGCTGCTGTGCCAGTCGCACCGATTCCGCATCCGGCGCGGCATAAAGGCAGACCATGCTCTGCCGGTCGCGGGAGAACAGGCTGCGGATAAACCGCACCCGGTGCAGTTGCAGGCAGCCGGCGGCCGCGTCCTCCCGGGCCTGCAAGTCCTCTATCGCGACGGGCTCATCAAAACTCCGCTCGACGATCACCCGCGCCAGTTCATCCACCCCGGCCTCGTGCACGGTGGCCGCCCACACCGATTTCTGCCTGGCCCCGTCGTCTCGGGAGAGCTGGCGCAGCGACTCCGTGTCGGGGGCCTGGAAGCGGCAGACCAGGCGATTGCCCTGCTCCGCCAGAAAGCTCTCCTGCCACTGGGCGCGGTAGAGATCCAGGCAGTCCATGGTTTCCCTGGCCAGGGCGTAGAAGCCGGTTTCGCCCAGGGGTTGGGGAAATGTTCGCTGCAGTACGATCTCGTCCATAATCCTGCCCTATGGTCCTGCCAGGACTGCCTGGCTGCGTTTTCTAGCCCACCCGGCAACACCGGCCGCCACCGCTTGTTGTATCTGTTCCCGCTGACTGCACTCCACCAGCCCAGGGTCCTGCTGGTGGATACGCTCGAGGTTCAGCAGTGCCTGCAGCACCTCCGAGGGTCGCTCCATAAGTCGGGCCAACTCCAGCGCCTCGGTTGCGCAGGCCTGCCCCCGGGCCAATTCGCCATGCTCGATATACTGGATGGCGGCGCGGTTGAGCACGAAAGCGAGTCGCTGCTTGGCATCTGCCCGGTGCAATGCCTCCAGGGCCGGCGCCAATCCCGAGTCATCATCGGTCAGCGAGTAGCGGCACAGGGCCTCCAGGCACTGGGCATAGGGCAGTTCACTACCCTCGCGCACCCTGGCACCAATTTCCACCAGCGCAGCGGCATAATCCTGTGCCGCCCCACAGTCCCTGCGCTCCATCTCCACCATGGCGAGATATTCGTTGGCCATGAACTCGGTCAATCGGTCCCCCTGCGACTTGGCCAGGGTACGGGCATCCTCCAGGTGTTCTATGGCGACATCAAAGCTGTCCGCGTAGTAATTCAGGATGCCGAGGGTGGTCGGGATAGCGGCGCTCTGGTAGCCGGTCCGCTGGGCAAGGGACTGGGCCTCCATGGTCATGGCATCCGCCCTGGACAGGTCGCGCTCCAACATGGCCAGGCATTTGGCGGCCTCGGCCAGGCCAAGAATCTGTGCCTCGTCAGTGCCGCCGCGACTCATCCGTTCCGCCTGCAGGGAGAACCGCTTGGCGGCGGATAATTCACCGTGCAACCAGCGCAGGTAACTGGCCATCTGGTAGCCCAGCCGCGCGTGTGAGCGGGAGCCGTGATCCATGGCCTGTTCCGCCAGACCAACAAACTCATTCGCCATGCCCTGCCAGTCTTCCACCGGCGCCCCGGTCATGCGGATCTCCTCCAGCTCCAGGGTCAGGCATACCCGTTGCGCATCGTTGAGCTGACCGGCCAGGGCAATGCCCTCACGGTACAGGGCCAGGGCGTCTTCGTTGGCAAAAAAGCGCAGGCATAACTTCCCGGCGGAAACCATGGCCTTGCCCGCCAGGAAAGGATCGCCACTGAGGCGGGCATGGTGGGCCAGGTCTGCCGCCAGTTCCAGGTCCACCGCGGCGTCCCGCTCCAGTTGTTCCGCCACCTGCCGGTGCATACTCTGGCAACGGGACGGGGGTATACCCTGGTAAACACTCTGACGTATCAATTCATGGGCAAAGCGCAGTCCTCTCTCCCCGGGATGCAAAATGCCCTGTTGTTCCGCCTGTGCCAGGGCATCGTCGATCATCTGCGGGGGCAGGCCGGTGACTTGCTGGAGGACCGAGACATTGAGCCGTGGAGATATCACCGCCGCCCAGTGCAGCACTGTCTCCGCGTCGGTATCGAACCGCGACATCCGCTCGGCCACCAGTTCCGCCAGGGAGCTGCCTCCCTCTACCCCCGCCCGGGCAAGCTCCAGGGCCAACAGCGGGTTGCCGGCACAGTCGTGCCCCAGGGTCGCAAGTTCTGAATCGGGAAAGTGGGCCTTGACCAGGCGCTCGATGTGCTCCGGGGGCATCGCCGACAGGAACACTTCATCCAGCAGCTTGTCTGAGCGCAGGCTGCGCAGGACCTGCTGTGCCGCGTTATTGTCCCTGAGCTCCACTTCGCGGGACGTGGCCACCAGCAACAGGCGTTGCCGGGGAGAACTGCGCAAGACATAGTGCAAGGCGCTGAGACTGGATTCGTCGGACCAGTGCACGTCGTCGCACAGGACCACGACCGGGTGCCGCTCCGTCTGTTCACTCAACACCCGGGCGAGACTGTCGAACACCTGTTCCCGGGCCACTTCGCCGGCACTGGCGAGCAGGCGACTGGTGGCGTTGTCTGGCAGGGCCCGCTTGAGGGCGTCGTTCCAGACCCCAAAGGGACGGATCATCTCCGACTCGAAGGCGGCGGCCTTGAGGATGCCGGCGCCCACATCCCGGGCCATGGCCGCCACCGCCTGCAACAGCCGGCTCTTGCCAATCCCCGGCTCGCCGCGGATCAGCACCACCCGCGCCCGATCTGCCTGGGCGAGGGAATCAACCATCCCCCGAAACAGGGCCACCTCCTCCTCCCGACCGACCAGTGAATGCTCCGGTGCCGGTCGCCTGGCGCCGGGCGCAGGCTGGGGCGCGACGGCTGAACGCTGGCGCAGGGCGGCTGCCAGACGACCGGATTCCTCCACGCCCAACTCAGCCAGCTTCTCCAGGCCCACCCGGTACTGGTGCTCCGCTTCCTGCTTGCGATCCAGTTGCACCAGCAGTTGGATCAATCGCGCCCGCGGGGATTCGTCAAAGGGGGTCAGGCTGACCAGCGACAGGGCGTAATCCAGGGCGCGCTCCGGCTGGTCAGCCAGGCGCTCACCCAGTTCCCTGAGGACCTGCGCCTGGGAGCGGATGGCGCGCTCCCGCTCGCCAATGCACCAGGCGTGGTAGTCGTGAAAATCGGGCAGGTCCAGCCCCTGGAGGAAAACCCCCTGATTCTGCTCGGCCAGGCGGACCAACTCATCCACCGAGGCGTGCGCCAGGTCATCCGTGGCCCGGTGCAGGTCGAGTACGTCGATCTCCACGTCCGCCGTATCGAAGGCCACGGTACTGCGATCGGCAATAATCCGCGGCTGTTGCTCGTCATCGACGAGTTTGCGAATCTTGGACAGGCTCCAGCGCAGGGAGCCCCGGGGATCATCAGGAATTTCCCACAGTAACTCGCACAGCTGCTCCCGGCGCTGGGGACGGTTGTTCAGGGCCAGGTAAGCTAGCAGACCACGGGTCTTGCGGGAGGGAGGCAGAGGCAGCACGCTGCCATCCCGAATCACTTCGAGATCACCCAGCACCTGCAACTGCAGTCCCGCCATCCACGACTCCCGGTGGGGCACCTAGAAGGGCCAAGTATAGGCAGGCCGCGCCCTTCCGTCACCGGGGAGTCGCTCTATCTCGCGGATATCGTTGAAAAAACACGGTATTTGCAAAAATTCCACGGTAACTCCAACGATGGATTCCCCGATTCGGGAGGAATATGGCCATCAACGAAAAGGGAGACCGGAGTCATCACCATGTGCTTTATCGAAACCATCTCACCGGACCAGGCCACCGATTGCGTGGAGATACTTTACCAGCGTCTTCAGGGCAGCAAAAACTACCTGCCCAACTACGCCCGGGTGTTTTGCCATCGACCCACCCTGATGGCGCAGATCGCGACCCTGATGGAAGCCCTGCGCGGCACCATGAGTCCGCGCCTGTGGAGCCTGGTGAATCTCGCGGCCGCCCGCGCCAGTCACAGCTCCTACTGTTCCCTGGCTTTCGCCAACACGCTGATTGGCAAACACTTTTCAGAGCAGGAATTGCTGCTGATTCTGCGGGACGACGAACAGGCTCCGCTCACTGCCACCGAAAAGGCCGCCATGCACTATGCCGGCCTGGTCGCCACCGACGCCTCGCGTATCTGCCGTGAAGACGTCGCGACGCTAAAGGCCTGTGGCCTCAGCGATGCCGAAATCTTCGATGTCACCGCTGCTGCCGCCTGGCGCTGTTTCTTCGCCAGGGTGCCGGATGCGCTGGGAGCCAGGGCCGACGAATCCCTGACCCGGCTGGACGCGGCGCTGCTGCAGCGACTGCTGGTCGGGCGTCCGGCGGAAGCGAACCAGCATGCTGCTGAACACCCAGGAAAGGCCAGACCGGAATTACCTGGCTGACGACTTTTAGCGCTTACAGAAGCGCATGTTTGCGGCCTCAGCCAGCCGCCTCATGCGCCAAACCGAACTGGCTGGAGAGGGAGAAACATCATGAACACCACATTGCTTGTCACCCAGGCTCCTGCGGAAACCCTGTTGGGACTGCTCCTGTTTTTCATCTTTAGCGCAACCATTCTCGTCGCTCTGGCTGCGGAGGCGGGCCATTACCGGGACCTGAACGGTGTCATGCGCACACTCCAACGCAAGCTGTGCGAGCTGCGTCCCCGCCGCCGCTGGCTATTCAATACCGGCATTGGCGAGCAGACGGAATTTAGTGCCGGCTCATCACTGACACACTGAGGAGAAAACCATGAACGCTATCTACAGTAATATTCTCGAGACCGTGGGCAACACGCCGATTGTCCGCATCAACAAGCTCGCTCCAGACCACGTCAACCTGTTCGTGAAGCTGGAAGCTTTTAATCCCATGGCTTCGGTCAAGGACCGACTGGCCCTGGGCATCATCGAGGCGGCGGAGCGGGACGGGTCGCTGCAACCGGGCCAGACAGTGGTGGAGGCCACCAGTGGCAACACAGGCATCGGCCTGGCCATGGTATGCGCGCAAAAGGGCTACCCCCTGGTGGTCACCATGGCCGAAAACTTCAGTGTGGAGCGTCGGCGCCTGATGCGTTTCCTTGGCGCAAGGGTAGTACTGACCCCGGCGGCGGAAAAGGGTACCGGCATGCTCGCCAAGGCAGCGGAACTCGCCGCAAGGCACGGCTGGTTCCTGGCCCGCCAGTTTGAAAACGAGGCTAACGCCGACGTCCACTCCCGAACCACAGCGCCGGAGATTCTCGCCGCCTTTGCCCACCGTTCCCTGGACTACTGGGTCACAGGCTTCGGCACCGGGGGTACGCTCAAGGGCGTCGCCCGGGAGCTGAAGGCACAGCGCCCCGCGGTTAAAATCATCGCCACCGAGCCGGAAAACTCGCGCCTGCTCGCCAGCGGGATCGGCCAGCAGTTCGCCGACGACGGCTCGCCCCTGGCCAGCCACCCGCAATTCCGTCCCCACCTGATGCAGGGTTGGTCACCCGACTTTATCTCCAAACTGGCAGGGGATGTATTGCAACTGGGGCTGGTGGACGAGTTTATCGGGGTCAACGGCGAGGAGTCTCTGCGCCTGGCCCGTGAGTTGGCCCGGCAGGAGGGAATCTTCTGCGGGATTTCCGCCGGCGCCACCTTCCAGGGTGCACTGCAGATCGCTGAGCGGGCGCCCGCCGGCAGCAACATTGTATGCATGCTGCCGGACACCGGCGAGCGCTACCTGAGTACTCCCCTGTTCGATGATATTTGCGCCGACATGGATGAAGAGGAAATGGCCCTGTCGGAGTCCACCGAGGGCTACCGTTTTGGCGGCCAGAGTTCCCCTGCCAAAAACACAACCCTGGTGGCGGCCCCGGCGCGGGCCCGCAGCGAGCTGGATGAGCTGATAGAAGACACCGAACAACCGGTAGTGATGTTCTCACTCGAGTGGTGCGAATTCTGCTGGTCGGTGCGCAAGATGTTCCGGGAACTGGGTATCAGTTATCGCTGTATCGACCTGGATTCCGTGGCCTATCAGCGTGACAACCGGGGCGGCGAACTGCGGGCTGCGCTGCTGCAGCGCCTGGGCACACCGACTATCCCCCAGGTGTTTGTCGGCGGTGAGTATGTCGGTGGTGCGACCGAGACCTTCGACGCCTTCAACGAGGGTCGCCTGCAGAAGCTGATGGACCAAGAGGGTATCGATTACGACAAAGGGATGCGCTTCAATGCCTACAATTTCCTGCCGAAGTGGCTGCATCCTCGCAAAACCGGCTGATGCACTGTGCCGTGATCAGCTTCGCCCAGGGGAGACGGTCGACGCCGGGGCACTCACCGAGTGTCAGGCCGGAGCGACGATGGCATTGGCCGGTTCAATGCCGGCAAAAATAGACGGGGTAATCCACTCGGAGATGGTGCGGGTGAGTGCCGGGGGGCCCAGCAACTGCAGGCTGCCTTCCCGGCTGGCCTGGCGGTAGCTGATCATCCCCATCCACAGGTCGCACATGGTTCGCAGGTCCACATTGATGTAGACATCGACCTCCTTACCCGGGTCATGAACGCAGAGGTCCACCTCGTCATTCTCGACCACCACCCACCACTGGTTGAACTCGCTGACATCCTCGAACTGGAAACGGATCACCGTCTCCCTGCCGGGCAGCTTGGCCGGGTTGATGCTGCGCTCCATGTACAGCATCAACAACTCCAGATCGAAGTCATCGTCTGTCATATTATTGCGCGCCCATCGCATCCCCCAGTTGCCGATCTGCTCCATCAGCGGCATCAGTTCCTTGCAGGACTCGGTGGGGAAATACTCATAGCCCCGTTGGCCGGGGATCTTGCGTTTTACCAACAGGCCTTCCGCTTCCAGGCTGGCGAGACGCTTGGTCAGCAGAGAGGGAGAAATGTGGGTGAGCCCCCGCTGCAGCTCATTAAAGCGGGTACCACCCAACAATAACTCGCGCACGATGAGCAGGGTCCACTTCTCCCCCAGGATTTCCATTGCCTTGGAAATGGGACAGAACTGTCCATAGCCGGATTCAGCCATCGCTCTTCTTTTTGTAGTTAGTTACTTCAAAAAGTGTAGCTCATTACTCCATTTTCTGCAGTTTCCGGCAATCACCTGCAGGGCTATGGTTACGCCCAGGGTCAACACAAACCCAAGGAGGTCGAGACCATGTGCAAAAACAGTTTCAACAGCTCAGACAAACGGGCCCTGCGCCGCAGCCTGAGCCAGTACCCCACCGGGGTCGCTGTGGTGACCACCGTCGACGAGGCGGGCCGGTGCAGCGGCATGACCATTAACAGTTTCAGCTCAATTTCCATGAACCCGCCCCTGGTGGCCTGGTGCGTGGACCGCAGCGCCGGGAGCTATCGGGCTTTTGAGCGTTGTGGCAGCTACACCATTTCAGTGCTGGCCGAAAATCAGGCAGACATTGCCAGACGGTTTGCCACTGCCGGCGCCGATAAATTTGCCGACATCGCGACAACTGATACGTGCCCGGACGAGCCGGGTGCACTGCAGATACCGGGCGCCTGCGCCTGGCTGCACTGCACGGTGTACCGCCGCCTGGTGGTGGGAGACCACCTCATGCTGATTGGCGAGGTACAGGCCTTCAACGCCGCAGACCGGCGCCCCCTGGTCTTTGCGCGGGGTGACTTCAGCGCTATCCAGGATCCCCATCAACAGACCGGCCTGAACCGGGCTGCCTAACAGGAGAACACAGAAAATGACTGCAATAGCCAAACAGCAAACCGCGAGCCACGCTTCAACTGCGCTGGCCTATACTCAGACCGGCAAGGTCCAGCCAGGAGAGCACATCATGTGCCTGAAAACGCGAATCGAGGAACTGGGTCCGAAAATCGCAGACGAAGGCCGAGAGGCAGATGCCAACGACCGTTTCTCCACCGCCAATTATGACCTGCTGGCCAGTCAGCGGATATTTTCCGCACTCATTCCCGAGGCCCATGGTGGCGAAGGATATGCCTACAGTGAGATGGCCGACGCGCTGCAATGCCTGGCTGGTTACCATCCGTCTACGGCACTCTCGATGTCCATGCACCAGCACGTGGTAGCCGCCAATGTCTACAAGGACCTGCACGGCGAGGGCGGCGGACCCCTGCTGCAGAAAGTGGCCGCTGGAGAATTGCGCCTGGTCAGCACTGGCGCTGGCGACTGGCTGGCCTCCAATGGGGAAATGACCCGCGTCGATGGCGGCTACCGCTTCAGCGCGACCAAACATTTTGCCAGCGGCTCCCCCGGGGCCGACATGCTTGTTACCTCAGGCCCTTACCTCGATCCCGAGGAGGGCTGGCAGGTTTTGCATTTCCCGGTTTCTCTTCGCGACGAAGGCGTCACTGTGCTGGATAACTGGGCACCCATGGGAATGCGCGGCTCCGGCTCTAACAGCGTGTCGATCAACGACGTCTTCATTGCCGACGAAGCCATCGCCGGTCGTCGTCCGCGGGGAGACTTTCACGCGGTCTACTGTGTGGTGCTGCCGGTGGCCCTGCCGCTCATCATGTCCGTTTACCTGGGCGTTGCCGAAACAGCGGCAGCCAGGGCGCGCGGCCGCTGCGAGAGCAGCAACGACCCGGTCACACCCTATATCATCGGCGAGATGGAAACCGCACTGACCAGTGCCCGGGTGACTGTGGCAGACATGGTGCGCCTGAGTGACGGCTACACCTTCAGGGCGGACACTGACACGGTCAACGAGATGGTGAAGCGAAAGACCATTGCTGCCGAGGCCTGCAAACTGACCTGCGCCAAAGCCGTGGAAGCCTGCGGCGGGCCCGGGTTCATGCGCGCCAACGGCATCGAATCACTGCTGAGGGATGTCATGGCCTCCCACTTCCACCCGCTGCAGGAAAAACGCCAGCAACTGTTCACCGGCTCCGTGGCCCTGGGCAAGGAGCCCCCCGGGCAGGCGTTCTGATCAGGCTTTGAGGTGCTGGGAAAGATCCCCCGACAGGCGGGGTATAATCTGCCGGCTGGTGAAATACCAGCCGGCCTCGTCGCGACAGAATTCGTCCCTGTAGCGACCGGCCATCACCGGCTGCAGCGGCAGGGACTGGGTTGCCTGGAATACGGTGAAGTAGGACCGGGACCTGGCCGTGTCCCCGTCAACCTCGATAATCAGGTTGCTGGTGACATGGTGTGACAGCGGCGTCCCGTCATCATGCAGGCGGGTGAATGCCCGGTAAATCGCGGCAATCGCCTCGCCGCCCTCGGCGTGGACCTCGCCCTCAGGACCCACAAACCGGGCCCGGCGCAACAGCTCACCGATGGCGGCAAGGTCACCCTGATCGATCAACTCGGCGTAGCGATAGATCAGGTTCTCGATGGCTCTTTCTGGTGACATGGTGGACTCCCCGACCGATCAGTACCCTGCCTGCATGTTTACAGTGTTGAGCAGCGCTTCCCCAGCCACGTAGCGTCGCAGGTTTTCCGCGGCTATTATCGCCCCCCGACGGAGGCTGTCGCCGCCGGCAGCGGATGAGTGGGGCGTGACAATCACGTTGGGCATACGCCACAACGGGCTTTGTTCAGGCAAGGGCTCCGGGTCAGTCACATCCAGGCCGGCACCGTAAACCCGGCCGGATTCCAGTGCCGCTATCAGGTCGGCTGTCACTGTACTCTTGCCACGGCCGACGCTGACGAACAGGGCGCCGGGCTTTACCGCAGCAAAAAAGGCCTTGTCGAACAGTCCTGTGGTTTCGGGTGTCAGCGGCAGGGCATTCACCACCACATCGGCGCGGCCCGCCAGTGTGTGCAGTTCATCGGACAGGCCCACATAGCTGACAAAATCGGGGCCGGATCGCGATGAGTTGCGGGTAGCGATCGCTTCCGGACCGGGACCGGCCCCAAGGGCAAACAGGCCGGGGAGGAACAGAAAGGCAGCAAGTATTATTTTGGGGATCACTGCTTGAACTCCGACGTGGTGTAATTCTGGCATTGTAGAGAGAGCGCCGCTGTTCGGCCAGCGATGGGGCATCCGGGCCCGTTGCGGTCGTCCGGGACACAGCTGCCAGTCGCCAGGGTGGTTGTTTGCTACCCGGGGTCGGGGATAGCGAATTGCTCAACCAGGAATTCAATCAACACCCTGATCTTGGGCGCGATGTGTCGGCGCGAGGGATAGACCGCGTAAACGCCCAGTTCGCCGGCGCGGAACTCCGGCATCACTGCAACCAGTTTGCCGCTGGCGATTGCATCATCGACGAGGAAATCCGGCTGCATGACCAGGCCCTGCCCGGCGAGCGCTGCCGCGACGCAGGTATCGCCATTATTGCTCTGGATGGCGGGCTTAACCCGGACACTCACCGTTCCCTGCGGGCCCTCCAGCCGCCATTCGTCCCCCCCGGCCGAATAGCGGTAACCGATCACCGCATGGTCGCTGAGTTCCCGGGGGTGCGAGGGTGCGCCATTGGCGGCGAGATAGTCCGGCGAGGCACAGACGACCAGGCGCGAGCCGGTCAGCCGGCGAGCCACCAGGCTGGAACTGCTCAAGGCGCCGATGCGGACCGCAAGATCGTAACCCTCTTCGACGAGGTCGACGACCCGGTCAGAGAGGTCGATGTCGAGCCGGACCTGCGGATGACACTGGCGGAAGTCTCCCCACAGCGACGCCAATCGGCGCAAACCGAAAGACACTGGCACGTTAACACGCAGTAATCCGCTGGCGACCTCGCTACCTGCGGTTACTTCCGCCTCGGCTTCTTCCAGCAGGGCGAGGAGTTCCCGGCAGCGGACCAGAAAAATCTCGCCCTCGACCGTCAGGGACAGGCGCCGCGTGGTGCGATGCAGCAGGCGCACACCCAGGCGCGATTCCAGTGTATTCACGTGACGGGACACCGCCGCTTTGGACCAGCCCAGGGCGTCGGCGGCGCCGACAAAGCTGCCGGCATCAACGACCGTGGCAAAACTCTGCATTTCGAGGAATCGATCCATTGTTTTATTTTACGTAACAATAAGTCTCTGTAATAGCTATTTATGGCATAAACCAGGGCCTATAAAGTCACTCTCCAGTCACTGCTGTGACAACAACCCATTAACTGGATAACGGAGATACACCATGACAACGATGACTCACACCAACAAAGACACCTTCACACCCGAACAGGACAGCACCCCCACCGGCACCGGCTTTGTCGCGCGGCTACTGGGCAGCAATGCCGGTTGGAGCACACTGGCACTGCGACTCCCCGCCGGCATTATTTTCGCTGCCCATGGCGCTCAGAAACTGTTTGGCTGGTTCGGCGGTTATGGACTGGAGGGTACCGGTCAATGGATGGCCTCCATCGGCCTTGAGCCGGGCTACCTGATGGCGCTGCTCGCCGGTAGCGCGGAATTTTTTGGTGGCCTGGCCCTTATCATCGGCCTGCTGGTTCGTCCCGCGGCGGCGGTTCTGGCCGTCACCATGCTGGTCGCCATCCTCACCGTGCATATCGGCAACGGCCTGTTCATGAGCAACAATGGCTACGAGTTCGGCCTCGCCCTGCTCGCCATGTCAGTCTCACTGGCCGTCAGCGGCGCCGGCCGGGCATCCCTTGACCGGATACTCAGCGGCAAAGGCGCCTGAGTTTTCATACTATGGCGGGCTACGGCGAGCAACGATTTACCGCACCATCGATCCGCTTCGACCAGTGGTTGGGCGACACCGTCCAGGCCGCACCGCTCGGTGCAAACTCTCCCGTAAGAAGCCGTTCAAGCGTCTGGTAGAGTTGCCGACTGAGATCATCAGGAGAGCCGGTACCATCATGATGTCGCAGCAAGAAAGGCTGCTGCAGTCAGTGCTGTTCGAAGCACTGCTGATAGCAATGATAGCGCCCCTGGTCTACTGGCTGGGCTCGACCGAAGCTCCCATCGAGCCCGAGCAGGCCCTGGTAACCTCCCTGGTCGGGTCGGGGATCGCCCTGGTCATGAACTATTTCTATAACATGGCCTTCGACCGGGTGTTCGGCCATGTGCGCATCGAGCGCACGCTGCGCGTACGCCTGCTGCATGCGGTCGGCTTCGAACTGAGCCTGGTGACGACCTTCCTGCCCTTTGTGATGTGGTACCTGGACATCGGATTTATCCAGGCCCTGTTGCTGGACATAGTGCTGATGGGTTTTACGCTGGTGTACACCTATATTTTTCACTGGGTCTACGACCAGTTGCGACACCGCTACCGGATGCGGAATACCGCGTAAACAGGCAACGCGGTGTTCCATGGGCGCGCTGTAAAGCGTCGAATATTGGGTCTCTTCACCCCAGTTCAACACCTGCTCCTCGCGTAGAATGTCGCAACGCCACACGCCATCATAGAAGTTGAAGTAACCCTTCTCGGGCGTAATGGCCTTCAGGGCGCCCGCCCAAACCGTGACCTGTGCACCCCTGTCCCTGATGCGGGCTGCGAGGCGCTGGAATATCAGCGTGCGGGCGTTTCAGTGACGCTGCCGTGCTGATATCCTGAACGCTACAGGGAGGAAGTTTTGTGATTGATCGCCCGACCCACAGGTCGCTGCTGAGGAACGCGCTGCTCGCAACCTGCATGAGCCTGCTTGCCGCCTGCGCGAGCGTGCCCTTTGATTACCCCCGGGATACCTCGTTGGCGATTCCCGCTGTGCCGGATTCCGAGATCGGTGCCGTGGCGCTCGCCTGGCAGCGGGAACACGGGGAGCAGTCCGGTTTCCTGGGTCTCTCAGACGGGGTAGACGCCCTCGGCGCCCGGCTGCGCCTGCTGGAGTTGGCCCGGGAGTCTGTCGACGCGCAGTACTTCATTCTCAAGAAAGACCAGGCAGGAGCCCTGTTTGCGGCCGGCCTGCTTGCCGCGGCAGACCGCGGGGTGCGGGTGAGGCTGCTGGTGGACGACATCTTTTCGCCCGGGGTGGATGCGGCCTTTACCCTGATGGCGACACATCCCAATATCGAGGTGCGCCTGTTCAACCCCCTGGCACGCCAGCGGCTCAAGTACCTGGGTTTCCTCACCGACTTCAAGCGCGCCAATCGGCGCATGCACAACAAGTCCTTCACCGTCGACGGCGGCATCAGCATCGTCGGCGGCCGGAATATCGGCGAGGAGTATTTCGAGATTAACCAGGACGTGAAGTTCGACGACTACGAGGTGCTGGCGATCGGCGAGATCGTCCAGGAGATCCAGGGCGGCTTCGACAAGTTCTGGAACAGCGACCTGTCTGTACCCATTGAGGCTTTCGGCGTGGAGGTCGATCCGGCAGTACTCGATGAGTGGCGAGTAGGGCTGCGCGAACAGATAGAGGGTCAGCGCAACGGCATCTACGCCACCGCCCTGGACAGTCGACTCCTGCGCGACATCAAAGAGGGTGTAGTCAAGCCGGTGGTCGCGCAAGCAGATCTCTACACCGATGCGCCCGACAAATTGCAGGCCGCGGTGGGAGATGACGAGACCGCCGTACTGGCCAACGAATTAGGCCGGCGGCTGCGAGCGTCGGAGCGCGAGGTCGTGATTGTGACGCCCTACTTTATCCCCCAGGATTCAGGAGCAAGGCTGGTGGAGACGCTACTGGCGCGGGGCGTACGCGTGGTGATCGTCACCAATTCGCTGGCATCTACCAATCATATCCCTGTCCATGCCGGCTATGCGCGCTATCGCAAGCGCTTGCTGCGCGCCGGCGCGGAATTTTTTGAAATCAGGGCCGATGCGGTGGGCGACAAAAACAATGCCTGGGGTCATAGACCCGAGACCATGACCCTTCACTCCAAGGCCTCGGTCGTCGATCGCGAGACGGTTTTTATCGGTTCACTGAATTTTGACCCGCGATCCATCTATATCAATACGGAGATGGGTCTGTTTATCGAGTCCGCCGACGTCGGTGACGCATTTACCAGGGAAATCTTTCAAACCCTGTCAAAGGTCACCTGGCAGGTCGAGCTGGATGAGCGGGGCGCGTTGCGCTGGGTGTTCGACGACGGCGAGCAACGGGAGGTGGTTGACACCGAACCGGGCGCCGGTGCCTGGCGCAAGCTGCAGGTGGCTTTCTATCGACTGCTGCCCATCGAGAGCCAGTTGTAGTCGCGGCTCCGGTCGATTTTCCTCGACAAAGCGGGCCCGTGCTGGCCTCACAGGCCGACAAGCAGCCGTATCCCAGCATCCGGCATACGGGCTGCAGTGACGGGTTTCTGGAAGATGTGCTTAAATGTGTCCATGCACCCCGTAAGTGTTCGATGTCTGGCTTTATTCGCTCTCCTCGCACGATTCCCACGCGTGCCGGCGCAGGTGGACGGATGAACCGTCTGCGCGGAGTTATCGTCGGCGCCTGGGTGGTGCTGCTATCGGCCTGCGTGAGTGTGGATACGCCGCCCTCGCAGTGCCCGGCGGGACGGCAGGCCCTGCCCAATTGCCCGCCACTGGAGGCCGTGGACGACCCGCAGGTAAACCGCTGGTACGACGCGCGCACCTGGAGGTCAGCCGACGAGTGGGACGAAGACCCTATTGAACAGGGTATTCGCGCAGAAATTCCGGTGCAGTCAGCGCGCATGAAATTGCTGGGTAGCCGCCCGAGAGAAGCGCTTTATTCCCTGGCTGCGAAAATCCACGCGGTCGAAAACGCCCGGTACAGCATTGACGCCGCCTATTACATCTTCAAGGACGATCTCGTGGGCCGGGCCCTGCTGGGCGCATTGTGTGAAGCGGTCCAGCGCGGCGTTGATGTGCGCCTGCTGGTGGACTCGATGGGCTCCATCAGCCTGGACAGGAATTTATTACGCGCACTCTACCAGTGCCAGTTGCAGGCTGGATTCATCCGCAATACCAGCGGCGAACTCTCCACACGCCGGGCCCGGGTCCAGGTGGTGCTCTTCAACCCCATCTCGCAGGTGTTCGCCAACCTCAACCGTCGCTCCCACGACAAACTGCTGGTGGTTGACGGTTTTGTCCCGGACCAGGCGATCGTGATCACCGGCGGGCGCAATATCTCGCTGTCCTACTACGGCATCGCAGCCGATGGTACTCCCAATCACGACACCTACCTCGATGCCGAGTTGTTGCTGCGCCCCGACCCCGCCTCGGGCAGCGAACTCAATGTCGCCGAGGTCTCCGAAATCTATTTCACCCTGCTCAACAGCTTCAAGAATAACAGACACATCCAGGGCCGAGTCCCGCCCGGGCGTCGCACCGGGTGGCCGGAGATGGAAGCCGACCTTAAACGCAGTCTCAAACGCCTCAAGTCACTGCCGCCCATCGCCGAAAGCCTGGCGGCCATGCCCGAATACCTGGCGTCGGGTTACCATTTTGGCGAAGTACGCCTGGCCCACGAGTTTGCCAACCTGATCAACAAGCGCGTCGTCTCCGACGCGGTGGCGAACCTCAGGGACAATCCCAATTCCATCATGTACCTGCTGACAGCAATCGAGGATACAGAGCGAAAGCATATCCGGCTGGTTTCACCCTACCTGTTTGCGGCGCGTTATTTCGGTCCCGACGGCGAGCTGCTACTGGACGAGGCGGCGGAGATTCGCCGCTGGCTGGCGGCGGACGAGGAACGAACGTACGAGATCATCACCAACTCGGTGCTCACTTCCGATAACTTTTTGGCCCAGTCGGTTGTCGACACGGACATGGCTCCTCGCCTGTTGCTCGACGAGGACGGCGTCGCGGCCTGGCAGAACAGGCCCGCGGGTGTTGAAGCCAGCATGGAACTGGTAGAGAGCGATGACTGGCAAAGACTGGTCGACAATCCTCGTCTCAGGATTTATGAAACCGGCAGGCTGGATGACCGACTGCTTGGCGGTGATACCGATTACGGCAAACTGCACGCCAAGTACATGATCTCAGACGATGTCGGCTTCCTCGGTACCGCCAATTTCGATTACCGATCGCGGCTGTTCAACAACGAGATGGGCTTCTTCTTCCGCAGCGACGCACTGACGCGTGATTTCGATACGGATTTCGAGCATCTGCGGGAAAAATCCTACCTCTGGGGATCCAGAGAATGGCTGGAGATGCGGCGGGCCCTGATCGACAGGGGCGGGATCAAGGGCCGGACCACACAGTACCAGCCTGTTCTCTACCGCTTCCTGCGGGCCACCGGGCTCGAGTGGTTGTTCTAGGCTACCGAGCCCGCGTCCCACAACTTCCTGCGGTGGGGCGGTTAGGCCAGAGAAGCGGGAACCCAGATGACCCGTAACAGGCTGGGGCCCGGGGCGCGCTCGCCTGTTACGTCCCTGCGGGCTTCGCGGCTGCGCCGCTCGGTGCAAACTCTCCCGTGGGGAGAGTTTGTCGAACGCCAGTTCTCACGTAGCGTAACCCCAGCCAAACAACAAAGCCCCCGCGTTGCGGAGGCTTTGTTGTTTGGTAGGACTACCCAGATTCGAACTGGGGACCTCTACCATGTCAAGGTAGCGCTCTAACCAACTGAGCTATAGTCCTGCAGAGGGCGGGCATTATAAGGCCAGTAGGGCCTGAGCTCAACACCTGGATTTGGCGCCGTCGCCAGGGGGAGTCATGGACTGGAAAGGGGTCGAGAAGGACCTGTCAGAAGCACTGGGCAAACCGTTCAGGGTAGCCACAGCGAAGCCTGTTGGCGGTGGCTGTATCAATGATGCCTTCCTGCTGGAAGGTGCCTCGACTCGCCTCTTCCTGAAGCGCAACCGGGAGGAGTTACTGCCCATGTTCGAGGCCGAGGCGGCTGGACTTGAGGCACTCCGTGACAGTCATGCAGTGCGGGTACCAGCGCCGGTGGCCATAGGAACAACTGCCGGCTACAGCTGGCTGGCGCTGGAGCTGATTGAGTTCGGACCGCCCTCCCCGGCGGCTTCAGCACGCCTGGGTGAGCGCCTCGCAGCCCTGCACCGCTGCACCGCCCCGGCCTTCGGCTGGACCCGGGACAATTACATCGGGACGACTGAACAGGTCAACAGCTGGACCGCGGACTGGGTGGAATTCCTGGCCCGTTATCGACTGGGCCCACAGCTGACGCTGGCATCCAAATGCGGCGGGGATACCCGCCTGGTCGCTGCCGGCGAGCGCCTGATTGAAAATCTGCCGGCCTTCTTCGGCGGTTACAAGCCGGCGCCCTCGCTGCTACACGGCGATTTATGGGGCGGCAACTGGGCCACCGACGAACGGGGTGAGCCGGTGATATTCGACCCGGCGGTGTACTACGGCGATCGCGAGGCGGACCTGGCCATGACCGAGCTGTTCGGCGGGTTTGATGATCGTTTTTACCACTCCTATCGTAGCCACTGGGACATTGATCCGGGCTATACAACCCGTAAAGTGCTGTACAACCTGTACCACATTCTCAACCATTCCAACCTGTTTGGCGGCGGCTACGCCGGGCAGGCCCGGGGCATGATCGACAGGCTGAATGCAGAGGCGGGTTAAACGCGCCAGCGGCACGCGCCGGACTCCGCAGACAGTGTCCCCGGCAGATTCACGAGGAACACAGTCCATGAATATAGAACTGACGGCGGAACAACAGGCCCTCCAGCGGGAAGTGCGCGAGTACATGAAAGGCATCATGACGCCGGCCTTACTGGAGGAAATGAAAGATCACGACCTCCGCGAGGGAGGTGGCCCTGAATTTCGCAAGCAGTACGCAAAGATGGGCGCTGACGGCTGGATCGGCCTCAGCTGGTCGAAAGACCTCGGCGGCAAGGAACTGTCCCACGTCGAGCAATACATTTTCACCGACGAGGTCATTCGCTCGGGTTTCGCCTATCCGTTCCTGACCACCGAGGCCTGCACCCCGGTCATCGCGGCCCACGCGAATGAGGAGGTCAGGGAGGAAGTGGTTCGCGGCGTACAGCGCGGTGAGGTGGTTATCGCTATCGGCTATTCCGAGCCCAACGCCGGCACGGACCTCGCCAGCCTGCGCACCAAAGCCGAGCGCGATGGCGAAGACTGGGTCATTAACGGCCAGAAAATGTGGACCAGCCTCGCCAACTACGCCGACTACGTCTGGCTCGCCGCCCGCACCGATCCCGACCCGGAGAAGAAACACAAGGGGCTGACCATGTTCCTGGTGCCCACCAGCGCTGAGGGTTTCTCCTGTACGCCAGTGCGCACCCTGGGGGCGCGCACCAATGCCACCTACTACGACAATGTGCGCATTCCCGACAAGTACCGGGTGGGGGAGATCAACGGCGGCTGGAAACTGATCACCAGCCAGCTCAACGTGGAGCGGCTGTCCCTGTTTACCCACGGCCAGGTGGACTCCCTGTACCAGGGCGTTGCCGAATGGTCGGCGCAGACCGCAGGGCCCGGCGGCGGCAGATTGATCGAACAGCCCTGGGTGCAGCATAACCTGGCGAGGGTTAAAACCGGGCTGGAAGCGCTGAAAATCATGTGCTGGAAACAGGCCTGGTCCATGGACCAGGGTCCCCTGGACATGGCCAAGGCCTCCACTGCCAAGGTGTATGGCAGCGAGTTCTTCGTCGAGCTCTACCGGCTGTTGCTGGAGGTCATGGGCACGGCCGGCACCATCGCTGCCGATTCACCCGGGGCGGTACTCCAGGGCAAGCTGGAATTCCGCTGGCGGGTGGGGTCCATCCTCACCTTCGGCGGCGGCACCAATGAAGTACAGCGAGACATTATCGCCATGGCGGGGCTGTGGATGCCCCGCTCGCGCTAGGGGGAAGCGGCATGGATTTCAATATCCCGGAAGAGCTGGCCAGTGTTAACAACCTGGCGCAACAGATTCTCAATGACTTCACCACGGTCGACCAGCTTGAGGCCATTGAGCGGCAGGCGCCGCGTTTCGACCCGGACCTGTGGCAGGCACTGGCAACGGCCGGCCTGCTCGGCCTGGACATCCAGGAGCAATTCGGCGGCACCGACCTTGGCTACTACGCGGTCACTGCCCTGTGTGAGGAAGTGGGCCGAACCGTTGCGCCCGCGCCAGTCGTACCGGTACTGGTCAGTGCCGCGGGCACGCTGCGGCGCTTTGCCAGTGACCAACAGCAGGAGACCTGGCTGCCCGGCATCGCCGCAGGCAGTTTACAGGTCAGCAGCGCGCTGGAAGAGTACGCCAACGACGACCCCACTCGGCCCGACGCAATCGCCGCCGCCACCGTCGGCGGCTATGCCATCAGCGGCACCAAGATCTGCGTCAGCCAGGCGACGATTGCCCGACGAATCCTGCTCAGTGCCCGCAACGGTGACGAGCTGGTGGTGGCGCTGGTGGACCCCCGGGCTGCGGGCATAACACTCTCGCCGCAGCTGGTGACCAGCGGCGAGACCCTGCACGAAATGGCCATGAACGCTGTCCAGGTTCCGGATGAGGACATCGTGGCGGTCGGCCGCAAGGCAGTGGAAGCCATGCAATGGATACAGCGTGCCACCCGCACCGCCCTCTGCGCGATGATGGTGGGCCTGGCGGACAAGATGATGCGCATGACCGGTTCCTACACCACAGAGCGGGAGCAGTTCGGTCGCCCGATCGCCACCTTCCAGGCCGTGAGCCACCGGGTCGCAGATTGCTACATTGATGTTGAATGCCTGCGCCTGGTCACCGAGCAGGCGGCCTCGCTGATCGACCAGGGCCGCCCCGCCCGGGAGGCATCATTGATCGCCAAAATCTGGTGCGGCGATACCGCCCACCGGGTCAGCCAGGCCGCGCAGCATTGCCACGGCGGCACCGGCGTGGACCGGGACTACCCGCTACACCGCTATTGCCTGCAGGCCCGGCAGATTGAGATGAGCCTGGGCAACAGCGCCCAGCTCACCGCCCAGTTGGGGAGCAGCATAGCGGAGGAATACCTGGCGAGTGACCCGGGCTAACGCAGCAGCCGGGTCGGGAAATATCCCAGGCACTCATCGAGCACCCGCTGGGCGCTGGTTGCGTCGTTAAAGGCCCGGTGCAGGTTGATTTCCAGCTGACAGGCATTTTTTTGCCAGGGCAGTTTCCGCCTGACATTCTGCACCGCCTGCAGCGATTCGTGACCCTGGCCATTCCTCGCCAGGGTGGTCGCCCGGCTCAGCTCACGCAGGGGCGAAGGGGGTGGAAACGTCGGTTTCGAAGGCAGCTCAACACTGGTCCGCGCCGCCAGCCAGGACACCGAGTCCTGGTATAGCGCCCGCCAGCGGCCCGTGGCTCGCAATGCCTCCAGTTTCTGTTGTCCATTCCTTTGACCATAAGGCCAGAGCACAAACTGCGCGCCGGTGGCTTCCACGGCGTCAATCCAGCCGGGCCGGCCGGCAAGAACGCCAATGTAATGATAGTAGGTATCGGCATCGTAAACCGTATCCGCCCTGCCATCGATAAAGACCTTCAGCTCGCCATCGGTGCGCCAGTGCAGGTATCCCCCCCAGTTGTACAGGGCGTAAACCCTGCCCTTGAAGTTGTTGGCCTCAATGAAATCGACCATGTCCTGCGGGTAACTGTACTCGGCGGTCAGGTAATGAAAAGCGGGGGCGGCCTGCAGGGGATAGGGCAGCAGGCGGACAACCGCCGCCAGCAAGGCCACCACGGCCAGCGTATAGCGGAGCGCCGGTTTACGGATAGCGGACATCAGCAGCGCCAGCAACGGGGCCAGCATCAGTGCCAGCGACATACCAAACAGAGGAATAAAGCGGCGCGAGGTTAACGCCATCGCCAGGGTAAGCCCCGTGAGCAACAGGCCCTCCCAGGGCAGGCCGGTTCGCCTGCGCACTTTCTTGACGGTATAAGCCAGGGCCAGCAGAGGTGCCCACATGAGGACGAAAAAAAGCGGCGAACGAATGCCGCCTTCACGAAAAGGGCTGTGCCACTCGGCCAGTTCACGATAGGGCGAGCTGTCATCAAACGCGTAGACCAGGGGAAACAGCAGGGTTTCGAAGCCCGATGGGTTTAACAAACAGGCTGCGACACAGAGCGCGCCGGTGATAAACGCAGGGCGAAACTGGTCGAGGGATAAATGGCGCCAGGGAAACACCAGAATCGCCAGGGCCATAAGGCCGAAGAAGAATCCACCGTGCAGGTTCACCCAGACGACAAAAAGTACCGCCAGCACCCAGCGGGAGACCTGACGGCCACAGGCCAGTCCCAGGAGAACACTGAAAAACAGCAGTGTATAAAGGTGCGGGCGCACGTCCAGGAACGGGGCCGCCATCGCCGCCGCCATGCCGGCACAGATAAAAGCGGCCAGGGCGGAGCCGGTCTGGCGGTAAAGCACATACTGCAACACGCCGAAAGTGACAACGATAAGCAGCCACTTCCAATAGACCAGTGAAGTCAATCCAAACACCGACACCCACTGGTAGTAGATAATATCGGCCAACCATTCATGATTGAGCCAATCCGCGCCGTTGGCGCTGAAGGACCAGTCATCCACCAGCCGGGGCGACCCGGTCTGGAGAATCTCCCGGCCGGCGGCGATATGCCACCAGAGGTCGGAACCCGCCATTTCCGTGTAACCGAAAGACAGGTACAACACACAACCCGCAACAAACAACAGCAGCAACAGGTAGCGGGGCTCAGCCAGCGGGTGAGTCATCCTGCAAGGCCCCTAGGTGGCATCGTTTTTGTCGGTGACACTGGTGGCCGGGTGATAAGCCTTGAGAAAGTAAAGCGCTCTCCCCTTGCTTTCCTGGTAGGTGCGGGCGAGGTATTCGCCAATGATACCCAGGCAGATCAACTGTACACCGCCGAGAAATAACACCACGATGATCAGCGAGGGATAGCCCGGTACCGGATTGCCGAACAACAGGGTGCGAATCAGGAAATAGAGGCCGTACAGTAATGAAAACGTGGACGTTAACAACCCCAGGTAGGTGGCCATCTTCAGCGGTGCTGCGGAAAAAGACGTAATGCCTTCCAGGGCAAAATTCCACAGGCGCCAGTAGTTCCACTTGGTTTCGCCCGCCGCCCGTGGCTCGCGCACGTAGGGCACGGCTTTCTGGGGAAAGCCGATCCAGGCATAAAGTCCCTTCATGTAACGCCGCCGCTCCGGCAGCGCGTTGAGGGCGTCAACCGCGCGTCGGCTCAGCAGGCGGAAATCGCCCACGTTACGGGGTATATCCACATCACCCAGGACACTCATCAGCCGGTAAAACGCCCCCGCGGTATAGCGCTTCATTGCCGTTTCCCCGCGGCGCTCCGTTCGCTGGCCGTAAACCACGTCGTATCCGGCCCGCCACTCCTGGACGAAACTGAGAATCAGCTCGGGCGGGTCCTGCAGATCGGCATCAATAACGATAACGGCATCACCGGTGGCATGGTCCAGCCCCGCTGACAGGGCAACCTCCTTGCCAAAGTTGCGGCTCAACTCCAGCACGGCAACCCTCGGGTCACTGTCACGAAGGCACTGCAACTGGAATAAAAACTCCGCTTCACTGCCATCGTCCACGTATAAAACCTGGTAGGGAAGCCGGAGCTCGTCCATGACCTTCACCAGGCGAACATGAAAGGTCTCGAGCACCTCCGACTCGTTATAGACAGGTACCACCACGCTTAGCGTCTGCGACAAAACCAGCTCTCCTTCACGTCTTGAACACCCACAGGTTGGACGCCACGAAGTTCCATGTTACTACAGCCACCAGGGCACAGGTCTGCGCCAGCAGATAATGCCACACCAGAACATTGACGAAGAGGTGCATCAGGCCGGCATTGATCAAAAAGCCACAGGACACCATGACCAGGTAGCGGGTGAGCGCCCGCCCGTGAGGCGCCGGCTCGCTCTCTCCGCCGGGTGCGAAAGTCCAGCTGTAATGCAGCAGGTAATTCAGCACCACGGCGCCGACATAACAGAAGACGCTGGCGGGCACGGGCTGCGCCAGCTGCAGCTCCACCACCAGCGACAGCAGGCCAACGTAAAAGGCAGCCGTGAGCAAACCGACCGTGGAAAAGCGTAGCAGCTTCGCCAGGTCAATCATCCCGGCCGCCGGGCCGAAGCAGGTAACACTGGGTCCACAGCAGCCAGGACAGCGCCGAGCCGCGCAATTTGCGCTCGCACCACTGCAAAAACCGGCAGCCGCTATCACCGCCCAGTTCAGCAACGAGGGGCAGGTAAAAGCCGCACTTCCAGGCCGACTCCACCACCAGGCCGCTGGCCGCAACCTGGCGCAACAATTCACTCTCGGTCAGCAGGTTGATATGGCCGGTGGGGATCACCGGCTCGCGGTAGACCCACTTGACCAGCTGAATGATTCCGGGAAGAAAAGCAATTTTGGCGAACAGCTCCAAGGGGCTGTACTTCTGCGGCGTGGTGAGAATCAACACGCCCTCCTCGCTGACCAGCCCGGCGAGGCCGGCAATCGCAGCCCGGGAATCGGCGATATGCTCGATGACCTCGGTGCACAGCACCAGTTGGAAGTTGTCGGCAGGTAACCGGGTGGCAGTGATATCGTCACACACGACCGATAACCTGGTCTCGGATTCAGCCATGGATCTGGCCTGGGCCAGGTAGGCCTCCTCGATATCCGCGGCGACCACCTGTTGGGCGACGTCGGCAAGCTCGGGCAGATAGACACCGGAACCGGGGCCAACCTCCAGCGCGTTTTTGCTGTTCTCCCCCCAACGCCGGATCATCGAGACAACCCAGTCGCGTCGACTCCGGTGCAACCAACGCCTGGTGGGGTTTCTCGACACGTACAATGATTCCTGTAATTCCAGGAGTTCGGCTGCAGTCGGAGCGCTCATTGTTTGTCGTTTATCCTCACAAAGCCTTCAGTATCAAGCGGCTATCCGCAGAAATAAAGCAAATATCGGCCATTTCGAGACTCGGCCACTCGCTGCGGCACGGTGGCCCAGGCCAGCCTTCATCTGGGCTACAATGCCGGGTTCTACATCCATGGAAAGCACCTTGAACCAGACCAGCCCCCCCAGAGTGCTGATCGTCGGCGCCCGCTCCGTCCGCCAGGGAACCGGCCCCTTTCTCGCTGCCGGTCTGGCGGCAGCCGGTGCGGATATCTGCGGCATCGTTGGTACCAGTGACCGCAGCGTCCAGGACGCGCTGTCTGGCCTGGCAGGCGAGTGGAATATCAAAACCCGGGGCTTCACCGATCTGGCAACGGCACTGGAGGTGCTCGAGCCCGACGCTGTGACCCTGTGTTCACCCTGGCGCTTTCATGCCGAGCAGCTGTCAGTGGTCGCGGCCGCCGGCTGCCACTGCCTGGTGGAAAAGCCGATGGCATGGCCGGCGCGGCAGGCAGACGCCGAACAGCTGATCGCTGCCTATGAGCAGCGGGGCCTGTTGTTGCAGATGGTGGCCCAGTGGCCGACCACGCTGGCCGCATTTGAGGCGCTGCACGGTCAACTGCCCGGGGATATCAGCCATTTCGGCATGCGCCTCAGCCCGATTTCCATTGGCCAGGAGATGATCACCGACTCCGCGCCCCACTTTATCAGCATGCTGCAGGCGCTGGCGGGAACCGGGGATTGCGAGAACTGCGCCATGGAAGTTGAGCAAGCGACCGGCAAGCTGGCGCTCAGCTGCCAATACCGACACGCGCTGGGCACTGTCAACGCCCGCCTGCTGCTGGAAACCTGCGAACAACGGCCGCGACCGGCGTGGTACGAAATAAACGGCCTGCGGGCGGACCGCGTGGTCTCACTGCCCGATTATCGCCAATCACTGGCCAGCGCCGCGGCCCGGGTGGATTTCGCCGATCCCCTGCACCAGGTGGCTGCAGCCTTCCTGGCCGCGCTGGCCCAAGGCAGCAGCACCGATGGTGCGACCCTGCGCAGCGCCCACCGCAACTTGCTGCAATTGGCCGCCGTCTGGCGCTAAGGCCACTGTCCCCGTACAATTGCCGCCTGATTACCACTGACTTTCGCCAGCGCCTGAGGTGCCCCTTGAACGATACAATCCCCCTGACAGACGTAGATGCTCCCGCCGCGGAACACGAGGAGCAACTGGAGCTGGCGAGTATTCACGATTTCGCCACCAAACTCGTTCAGCCCGGCGCCAGGGAAGCCCTGGAGCACTATGTTCGCTGGCAGGTCGCCATCCGCAGTGCCGAAGACACCGAGGCGACCGACCTCGATCCGGACAAAGTCCCCGACTTTGCGCCCATTTCCATCAACCTGGATCTCACCACCGCCTGCAACTACGCCTGCGACCACTGCGTCGACCTCGACATACTCAACACCGGTATTCGCTTCGACCACGACAAGTTGCTCGAATCGCTCAAGGTCATGGCCGAGCGGGGCATGAAATCAGTCATCGTCATCGGTGGCGGCGAACCCACGCTTTATCCCAAGTTCGAGGAAGTCATCCGCTTCATGAAGGACCTGGGCCTGCAGATCGCCATCGTTTCCAACGGCACCGGTAACGAAAAGATCGCCAAAGTCGCCGACTGCATGGACAAATCCGACTGGGTACGCCTGTCGCTGGACTCCGGCACTGACGCCACGTTCCAGCCCATGCACAAGCCGCGCAAGAACTTTACCCTCGAGGGTATCTGCGCCAGGGTGCCGCTCATCAAGGACGCCAACCCGGATGTCACCGTGGGCTTCTCCTACATCGTCACCTGGCGGGGAGCCGAGATCAACGACTCCGAAATCGTGGAAAACCTGCACGAAATCGCCCAGGCGGCGAAGCTGGCCAAGGACAACCGCTTTGATTACATCAGCTTCAAGCCCTTCCTCACCCGCGACGAGGTTAACAACGCGGAGGTGATAGACATCAACTCCAACTCCAACCTGGACGACATCGTCGATCGCATCCAGGCACAGGTGGATGAGGCGATGACCCTCGCCGACGACAGCTTTCGGGTCCACCAGTCCACCGGGCTCAAGGCCATGCTGCAACGCCAGACCCAGACTCTGGCCAAGCAGCCACAGCAGTGCCACATGCAGTTTTTCCGCCAGGTGTTATCACCACTTGGCCTCTACAACTGCCCGGTGTATCGCAACCAGGAGCACGGCCGACTGGGCGACAAGAATGCCAACGCGGGGGTGGAGTCTTACGACGCGACCCGCGGTGTGACTGCCGACCTGGTGAGAAACTTCAACGCCACGGTGACCTGCGAGAAGGTGACCTGTCTCTACAACGATGTGAACTGGTGGATTGAGCGGCTGATTGCCAACCCGGAAGAGCTGGGCAAGCTGTCCTGGGATGAGTCGGCTGAGGCGGATTATTTTCTCTAGATCTTTATTACTACTGGGTTAGTTCACTCCTAACCGCGCTGCGCCTGCCCCGGAGCTTTCGCGCCAAAACACCAGGGAGAGCTGTGCGCCAACATAGTGCACGGTGAGCTAGATTACGTTTCGGGGGCGTCTGCAGCCAGGGACGGCTGCAGCCGAGCCTGTACATGGACGTACGCTTTTTGGCGTACCCCGGAACGTAATCTAGCTTGCCGGGTACGGCGCCGCCGAAACGAAACCTAAAGCACTGCCGCAAGTTCAGCCCGACATGCCTCAACCACCCTATCGACCGTCACCCGCGTCATACAGACCTGCTCCTCCAGCGGGCAAACCTTCTTGTGGCATGGACCACAGGGGACCTCCACCTTGACGATGGTTTCACTGCCATGGGAAGTATCCGTCCACTTCTGTTCAGTGGGACCGAACACCGTTACCCGCGGGGTATCGAAGGCGCGGCCGAAGTGCCGGGGGCCGGTGTCGTTGCCCAGCAACAGGTCGGCATCGGCGATCAGGGACTTGAGCTCACCGAGACTGAGACAGGGTTCGGTTAACAGCACCGAGGCCTGGGCCATGTGGTCACGGATGGCCTCGGCCAGAGGCTCCTCTCCCGGCCCGGGACTGATCACGACTGCCGCGCTGTACTCAGTCACCAGCCGATCGGCGACTGCGGCGAAACGCTCGGGCGCCCAGCACTTGGATGCGCCGAAATTCGCCCCGGGGCAGAGCACCACAAGGGGCTGCTCCGCCTTGACGCCCTCGGCCCGCAGCCTCTGCTCCACCGCGGTATCGTCCTCCTCGGTGAGGAATAACTGCAATCCGTCTCCCGGATGATCCATGCCCAGCGCGGCTGCCAGTACCGCGTAGTAATCGCAAAGCGGCATCGGCTGGTACTCGCGGTTGAGCCGATTGGGGACGGCAACCCGGTCGGTCAGCAACAGACCCCTGCCGTCGCGATTGAACCCCACCCGGCGGCGGGCGCCGGCGCGAAATGCGAGCCAGGCACTGCGCAGGGAATTGGGCAGCATGACCGCCAGGTCAAACTCCTTTGCCCGCAACCGGGAGAGCAACTCACGGTGCTGCTGCTTTGCTGCTGCGGTCCTGTTCCGCGGCGGCCAGAACTCGCAGTGACTCACCCAGGGGCTACCCTCCAGTAGTGAATACAGGTGGCGATTCATCAGCAGGGTTATCTCCGCCTGTGGAAACCGTTCAAACAGCGCGCGAATAAACGGCGTCGACATCACCACGTCGCCGACCCAGGTCGGCAGTATCAGCAGGATGCGCTCAGGCTCCTCGGGAAACGGGATAGCTTGCATATTAGGGGCGAAAACCTTCTGATGACCAGGCCCGGAGTATATATTCCACCCTGATTCCCCGCTACACTGCGCAGGAGCGATGCCCCGGAAACGTCAGCCCCCCATGGACAGCTTTGAAAAAATATACAGTGATCCCCACGATCTGGTGCCGATTCTCGAGCAGCACCGCGAGCGGGGGGAAATTATTGTCTTCGGTAATGGCTGTTTCGACCTCATCCATGTGGGCCATATTCGCTATATGGAGGCGGCAAAGTCCCTTGGCGATGTGTTAGTGATTGCCGTCAACACAGAGGCATCGATCGCCACCAACAGCAATCGCGAACCCTCGATCAACCCCTGCGAAGAGCGCATGGAGGTCATCGCAGCGCTGGCGGCGGTCGACTACGTGATCCCCCTTAACGCCGCCATCCCGATCCCCCTGATTGAACTGTACCGTCCCCACATCCAGGCCAAGGGTACCGACTACACGCTGGCGCAAATGCCCGAGCGTTTCGCTGTGGAGGCCGGCGGTGGACGCATCGAATTTGTCGGCGATGACAAGACCCACAGCTCCACCGCCCTGCGCGAGGCCCTGCGCCAGCGCGGTGAGATCTGAACCGGAATCAATCCCCGAGGAACTGCCAATGCATCCTGTAACCAAAACCCTCGCCGCTGCCAGCTTCGCAGTGATCAGCGCCCTGGCCCCGACCGTTGCCGCCGCGCCCAACCCCGCCCTGGTTGCAGCCGTTGAATCCCGCAGCGAGTCAGACCGCGCCCGCGACGCCGCTCGACACCCGGTTCAAACACTGACTTTCTTCCAGGTCGAGCCGGGAATGACGGTCGCCGAAGGACTTCCGGGGGGTGGCTGGTATAGCAATATCCTGGCGAACTATCTGGGCAGTGGAGGAATTCTCTACGGCATCAATTACCCGGAGAGAATCTGGCCAATGTTTCCCGGCCGGACTGACGAATGGCGCAAGGCACGCGCTGCTGCCACCGGCAAATTCAATTCCATGGTGGCCGGCTTTACCGACAACGGCATCACCACCGACGGTTTTACCTTTACCACTGTGCCATCGCAGGCTGCGGGCACCGTCGACCGGGTGCTGTTGATTCGCGCCCTGCATAACCTCAATCGCTTCAACGCCCAGACCGGCATGCTGGCACAGGCACTGGCCTCGGTGCGCGGCATGCTCAAGGACGACGGCATGGTCGGTATCGTGCAGCACCGACTGCCCGAGTCGGCACCGGACGAGGGGGCTGACGGCAGCCGCGGCTACCTCAAGCAGTCCACGGTTATTGCCGCCATGGAGCAGGCGGGATTTGAGCTGGTGGCACAGAGCGAGATAAACGCCAACCCCAAGGACCGACCCGGCCCCGGCGACACTGTCTGGCGCCTGCCGCCCTCGCTGAGCGGCAGCCAGGACGACCCGGAACAGCGGGCGGCGATGCTGGCGATTGGTGAATCGGACCGCATGACGTTGTTATTCCGTAAGGTCCGCCAGTAGCCTGCGGGGCTGAACTCGCCCATGATATAACCTATGGTTATTATTAGAAATAATAAAATATCATAGCGGAATTTCTTGCCAGTAAAAAGTGCCTGCCCAATACTGATGACTCAGGCAACAGATTGGACTACACGCATGGGGTGAGTCGCGATCACGGAAGTTTGCCTGTTCCTTGGGGAAGCGGGTGGACATTAGTCAGAGATGGCCACAGCCAGAGGAAGGTGATCCGGTAGCGGGCCGGACCAGTTACAGCCTCCGCAGTATTTACACCGCTTTACCCCAACCACGCCACTGCGCTCACAGGCCCGGTGGCGTTTTTTTATGCCCGGATAGGGAATAAGGTCTACGTTCCTAATAAGTTTGCGCTATGCTTGCCCCATCAACGAAGGGAACCCCATGGCCAGCATTGAGCAATTGCTGCAGGACATCGAGAAGGCACCGAAAGGGCCACAGATCACTGCAATTTTCGACTTCGACGGCACCATTATCGCCGGTTACTCCGCCACCGTTTTCATCCGCGAACAATTACGCCGGGGCGATATTTCTACCCGGGACTTTGTTGAAATTGCCCGCGCCATGACCAGTTTTGGTCTGGGCAACCTTGGCTTTTCCGGAATGATGGCGGTCACTTCCCAGTTCATGCGCGGCATCGACGAGGAAACCTACCTGCAGGTGGGCGAGGAGCTGTATACCCGGCAGATTGCCCGCCGCATTTACCCCGAATCCCGCGCCCTGGTAAACGCCCACCTCGCCAGGGGTCACACGGTGGCAATCATTTCCTCCGCGACCCCCTACCAGGTCGCCCCGGCAGCGGAAGACCTGGGCATCGAGCATTTACTGTGCACCCGGCTGGAGGTGGTGGACGGGAAGTTCACCGGTGGTGTGGTCAAGCCGACCTGCTTTGGCCAGGGCAAGGTGGATGCGGCTGAGGACCTGGCGGCACAGGTCGGCGCCGACCTGGACGATGGCTTTTTTTACTCCGACAGTACCGACGACCAGTTGCTGCTGGAGCGTGTCGGCCATCCGCGGGCACTCAATCCCAGCGACAAACTGCAAAGGCTGGCCCACAAGAACAACTGGCCTGCAGCCCGCTTTGGCAGCCGCGGCCGACCCAGTGTCAGCCAATTCGTCCGCTCCATCGCCGCCACTACCAGCCTGGTGACCAGCTTTGCCGCCGGACTGCCCATCTACGCACTCACCGGATCGCGCCGCGACTCGGTCAACTTTTCATTCTCCCTGTTCGCCGACACTGCCAGCGCCCTGATAGGCCTGGACCTCAATGTGACTGGCGAGGAACACCTGTGGTCTCATCGCCCCTGTGTTTTCCTGTTCAACCACCAGAGCAAGGCAGACGTGGTGATCATTGCCAAACTGCTGCGTCGGGACATCGCCGGTATCGGGAAAAAAGAGATCAAGCGAGAACAACCGCTGATCGGCAAGGTGATGGAGTTTGGTGGCGTGGTGTTTATCGACCGCGCAGATTCCAAAAGCGCGATCGAATCCATAGCGCCCCTGGTCGACGCGATGCGCAATGAGGGCCGGTCGGTGGTATTGGCGCCGGAAGGTACGCGCACCGTGTCACCGAAGCTGGCGCCGTTCAAGAAAGGTGGCTTCCACATTGCCATGCAGGCGGGAGTGCCCATCGTGCCCATCGTCATCCGTAACGCCGGCGATGTGTCTCCCAAGGGTGATTTCGTATTCCGCCCGGCCACCGTCGACGTGGAAGTACTGCCGCCGGTAGACACCAGTCAATGGTCCGCCAAGACCATCGACAGCCACGTGATCGAAGTGCGCAACATGTTCGCACGCAGTCTCGGGCAGCCCGAGCTGGAGGATCCTGCAGCCGCCAAACCCAAGAAACGACAGCGCAAATCACCAGCACGTAAAAAAGCCGCCGCTGGCGGCAAAGCACCGGCCAGGAAAAAAGCCGCCGCCAAAAAAGCAGCGGCAAAGGCAAAGGCCACTCCCAGGAAAAAGGCCGCCGGCAAGGCCCGGCCCAAGGCCAGACCCAAGTCCGCAAAATAACTCCCAACATCAGGAGCCGATTTGAATCTGGAGCAGAACTACCAAAATAATAATCCGTGGCCAGCGCGGGATGAACAACAAGTCCTGTTCATTCTCGATGTACGTAACAGCACCGAGGAACAAATCCTCCGGGGCTGGATAAATCACCACGGCACCCGGGACAATAATGCCTTTGATGCCCCCCAGGTCTGTATTGACCTGAAGGATGAACGCACGGGCTTCGACAGCGGCCAACTGGTCATGTCGCTGGCCCTGCCCGACGACACCATCATCACCCCTTTGCGGGTTGTCTGGACTGACGCCGAGGGTAGCGCCATCACCCTGGGGCGGCTGCGCTATCTGGTCACCGGCGACCCGCGCAAGCCATCGGCGCGGCGCGCCAGGACCATCGCTGAAGAACACCCCGAGCGAGTGCATCTCGTTGCCGGCACGCCCGACACCGTGGCCAATCTGCGCCAGCGCTTCGAAGCCCACCATCGGGTGGAAGATGAGTCGGCGCAGGAGGAATTCGCCAATTTTGTTGCCCGCCAGGCCGCCGTGGTGCTGGATATCAGCGAGCGCCAGGTCCGCGGGGGCCGCTACAAGGTACCCCGGCATGTGGCCGCCACCATTATGGCCAACGGAGATTACAACCGGGAGGTGCAGCGACTGGCCGACGAGCAGGGTCGCAGCAAGCAGGAACTGCTGAAAGAAGCCGCCGGTTACATGAAGGAAATGGTTTCAACGCCAAGCTCCTTCTGGCTGGACGTCTACGCCCGTTTTAATACGTTCTGCCTGGGGCTGGGCTATGAGGAAGAAATTGTCTACGACCAGGCCGCGGTGGAACGACTGCGGCAGACGGTGCGCAACAACCCGGCGATGCTGTTGTGGACCCATAAAACCTACCTGGACGGCATGGTTGTGCCCAAGGTGATGTACGATAACGATTTCCCGATGCCGCATATGTTCGGCGGCGCAAATCTCAACTTCCCGGGCCTGGGTCACCTGCTGCACCGCGCCGGCGCCATCTTTATCAAGCGCAGCTTCCAGGATAACGAGCTCTACAAGCTCACCCTGCGCTACTACATCGGCTACCTGATGGAGAAACGCTTCCCGATGAACTGGGCCTTTGAGGGGACCCGCTCGCGCATGGGTAAACTGATGCCCCCACGCTACGGGCTGCTCAAATATGTGCTGGAAGCCTGCTACGAAACCGACGCCAGGAACATTCACATCATCCCGATCTCGATCAGCTACGACATCATCCGTGATGTGGAGGAATACGCCACCGAACAAACAGGCCGAGGCAAGGGCGCCGAGTCGCTGAAGTGGTTTATTGGCTACGTGCGCAGCCTGGCACGCCCCATGGGCAAGGTCTACATGGATGTTGGAGAGCCGGTGATCCTGTCGCGCGCGCCGGAGCCCGGGGACAACCTGGCGCTGTCAAAAATTGCCTTTGAGGTTGCGGTTGAGGCCAACCATGTCACGCCCATCACCTTCCCATCGCTGGTGACAATGAGCCTGCTCGGGGCGGCCCCCAAGGCACTGACCGAGGAAGAGGTTATCAATGACCTGAACGCGTTGCTGCACTGGGCGGAAACCCGCAACCTGCGCATCTCCGAAGACTTCAATCGCTCCTTCGCCGACCAGATGGAAGGCCTGCTGGGTATCATGATCGATGAAAACATCGTCACCCGTTACGACGAAGGTCCGGAGGTCGTCTACGGCATTGGCCTGAATCAACATCCCGTGGCCAGCTACTACCGGAACACGGTCATCCATTTTTTCGTCAACAAGGCCATTATCGAGCTGGCCCTGCTCAAGGCCAGTGAACAGTCGGAGCAAGATGCGCTACAGGCCTTCTGGTCTGAGGTTGACCACCTGCGGGACCTGTTCAAGTTCGAATTTTTCTATGCCCCCAGCGAGGAGTTCCACCAGCAAATACGTGATGAAATATCGCGTTACAGTCCCGAGTGGGAAGAGGTACTGGGGCAGGGGTCTGCCGGTTTCGGCGCCATGCTGAATAACATGACGCCACTGGTGGCCCATGTCACCCTGCTTACCTATGCCGAGGCCTACTCAGTCGTGGCCTCCATGCTGGCCCGCAAAGAACCCTTCGAGTCGCTGGAGGAGGACGAATGCGTGAATGAGGCCCTGACATATGGCCGCCAGGCCTATCTGCAGCGCAGGATCTCCAGCGAATCGTCCATCGGCAAGCTGTTATTCAAAAACGGTTATAAAATGCTGCAGAGCCGCAACCTGACGGAAGGCGGCAGGGAATCGCTGAAGGCCGAACGGCTGGACCTTGCCCGCGAGTTGCGGGAACTGCTGCGCCGAATCGATATAATACGGGCCATTGGTGTTGCCAACCGCAACGCTGCGCCCTGAGGAATCAGCATGAATGCACTTAATATCGCGGTACTGGGCGGTGGCTCCTGGGGCACGACCGTCGCTTCGCTGGTGGCACGAAACACCGGGGTCACTCTCTGGGCCCGTAATCCGGACACGGTGGAGGAAATCAACACCCGGCACAGCAATGAGCGCTACCTGCCCGGGTTCCGGCTGGTCGATCGACTGCGGGCGACCAATGACATCGGCCAGGCGGTAAGGAATGCCGACGTCGTGGTCATGGGTATTCCTTCGCAAAATTTTCGCTCGGTGCTGGGGGAGGTCAAGCAGCACATCCGCGCCTGGGTGCCCATCATCAGCCTGACCAAGGGCCTGGAACTGGCCACCCGGATGCGCATGACCGAGATTATCCAGCAAGTACTGCCCGGTCACCCGGTGGGCGTGCTCACCGGACCCAACCTGGCCAGGGAAATCATGTCCGGACAGGCTGCTGCCGGCGTTATTGCCATGGAAGACGAAATCATCGTCCAGGAGTTGCAGAGCGTGTTCAAGAGTGGCCTGTTCCGGGTCTACACCAATACCGACGTAATCGGCTGCGAACTGGGTGGCGTGCTGAAGAACATTATCGCCATTGCGGTGGGCATGGGCGACGGCCAGGGCGCTGGCGACAATACCCGAGCGGCACTGATCACCCGGGGACTCTCGGAAATCACCCGGCTGGGAGTCGCCATGGGCGGCAAGCCGGAAACATTCGCTGGCCTGGCGGGCATGGGGGATATGATCGCTACCTGCACCAGCCCCCAGAGCCGTAACCGCCACGTCGGCATAGAACTGGGCAAAGGCCGCAGCATGGAAGAGATTATTGAGGAGATGACCATGGTCGCCGAAGGCGCCAAAAGTGCTCCGGCAGTCATGGCACTGGCAGATGAACACGGCGTGGAAATGCCTATTGCATCGGATGTATCCCGCGTGCTGGCGGGCGATGCCACCGCCAGCCGAGCCTTCAGGGGGCTGTTACGCGTGGAGGCGGGGGCAGAATCCGAACCCGGTTGAAGCTGGCGGTGGCTACGGTTCTAGGGCAGAATTGGTCCCTATAAAACTGTCACCCGGTACGGGGATGGCAAAAATAGCGGGACACGAGACCATGGGCATCAAAAAGTCAGTTATTGTCTTGGCGGCGCTGTATGCCGCGACAATCGGCGACGCTTTCGCCGGCACTTCCAAATTCACCGGTCTTCCCGGCAACCCGGAGCTGAGATCAGCTTCCGCACTGGTGCTGGACGACGATGGCAATATCATCTATGGCAAGGACGTCAACACCGTCCGGCCCATTGCCTCTATCACCAAGTTGATGACCGCCATGGTAATACTGGACTCGGGTATTCCCCTGGACGAGAAAATCACCATCACCAAAGCAGACCGGGATCTTGTCCGCCTCACCGGTTCGCGACTGGAGTACGGTGCCAGCCTGAGTCGCCGGGAAATGCTCCTGCTGGCACTGATGTCCTCGGAAAACCGTGCAGCCACGGCTCTCGGACGCACCTACCCCGGCGGCATGGACAATTTTGTCGCCCATATGAATCGCAAGGCGAAAGCGCTGGGTATGACGCATTCGCGGTTTGCCGACCCGGCGGGCCTGAAGGCGGAGAACGTCTCCACCGCCGCGGACCTGGCCCGGATGGTCAGCGCCGCTGACGAATACCCGCTGATTACCGAGGCCAGCACCAAAACCCGGTTGGACGTCTACCCTTATCGGGGTCGCGGCCACCTGACCTATGGCAATACCAACCGGCTGCTGAAGAATGCCACCTGGGATATCGAACTGAGCAAGACCGGCTACATCAACGAGGCCGGCCGCTGCCTGGTCATGCAGGCGAATATAGAAGGTGAGGATGTTTCCATCGTGCTGCTCAACTCCTTTGGCAAGCTCACTCCCTTTGGCGACTCCAATCGCCTGCGCAAGTGGATGCTGGCCAACAGCTGACGATGAGCGCACCCGGAACACCGATGCCCAGATCCAGATTAGTCTGCTGCCTGTTTGCCCTCTGCCTGCCGCTGCTGTCACAGGCAGAGCAGGAGGAGTTCCCGCCCCTGGTGCAGGCATTTTTTGGCAGCCTGATGCTGGATGACCAGAGCGGCGAGTGGGAAGACCTGGAGGGGAACCCGGTGGACATCAGTTTCCCCTCGGCGATCCCCAGCGGCGGCGTCGAGGCCGAGTACACGTATTTTGTCACCGATTACTTCAAGTGGGGCCTGAACTCCGGGGGCAGCATCGGCTGGAAAAACAGCGACACCCGGGTATCGGGCACTATCGGTGGCGACACCGGCGCCAATATCCGCTTCGAGTTTGACAACTCCCTGTTCCTGGGGGAGTTACACCTGGGGGGCTACGTTCGCGGCTACATGGGACCGAATGTGTCGCTCTACGCCGCCGCAGGACCGATGATCATGTATGGCCAGCACCGGGTGGAGGGTGACCATATCGCCAACGGCAGCGACGACCTCGACTACGGCAAGGACAAGGATTCCAGCTTTGCCTTCGGCTTCTATGGCAGAACGGGGATCGACTACCAGTACAGCCCGGGGCAGCACGTGGGCCTGAGCCTTCGCTACCTGAATGCTGAAATGGACTTCGAAGACACCGTCGGCGACCTGGATATACGCGGACCACAGTTCGTCCTCACCTACAGCCAGGCGCTGTAAGCCAGGGCCGGCAATGAATAGCCCCGGCGTAAAAAAAATGGCTGGCCCGGCCCTATTGCTACTGGCTGTTTTCCTGCTGAGCGCCTGCGACCCCGGCGGTTCAGCCCTGCGGATAATGATTACCGACAACCGGCAGATAGAGCCCGAGATTCTGCAGGGTGCGATTGAGGAGCGTTCATCGGTACGGTTCGAGCTCGCTGAGGTACCCGAAAACATGGGGCCGCTGCAGGCCCTGACCGAGAACAGGGCTGATCTGGCACTGGTGGAAAATAACGTGCCATTCAGGCCCGGCATTCGCGCGGTACTTCCCACCTTTGAGAGCGTGCTCCACCTCGCCGTCCGCAAGACCTATTTCGAAGACAACCCGCACAGGACACTGGAAAACGCCAATTTCTACGTCGCCAATCGCTCATCGGCGGGGCAAACCTTCGTCGAGTTGGTCATGCAACGGGACGGTTTCGAGCCGGGACAGTACCGGGTGACCCCGGTGTTCGAGGAAAACGACACCGACTTCATTATTTATTTCGGCCCCATCAACCCGGGCAATACCGCCTGGCTGCGCGAGGGCTTTGCGATGGTGTCGCTGGGCGCCAGTCTCAACCCGCGGCGCAAATTTTACGAAGAAGGGATTGGTTATAACGCCCCCGGTATGCGACCCAAGGTGATCCCGGCGCTGACCTACGACCTGCCCGGCAACGAGGAATCGCTGCTGAGCGTAGCCGTGGATACGCTGCTGGTTACCCGCAAACAGGTGCCGGAATCAACCATCTACGAACTGACCCGAACCTTCCTGGTGCAGAAACCCAGGCTGACCTCGATGGCGCCGCACCTGTTTGCAGGGATCAATGAATCCTTCGACCCACTGGACCTGAACTTCCCCTTACACCGGGGAGCACGCGCCTATCTGGAACGGGATGATCCGGGCTTTATCGAACGCTATGCCGAAACCATCAACATGCTGGTGTATGTCTCCTTCCTGTTGATATCGGCTTTTCTCGCCTTCGCCCGCTGGCGTGACCACAGGAAAAAGGACCGCGTTGACGTATTCTACCGGCGGGTGTTCGAGGTGAGGGACGGCATGGGTGATGCCAGCGCCGGGAAAAAACTGGAAATGCTGGATGATATCGAACGGGAAGCCTTCGAATCCCTGATCAGGGAAAAACTCTCGGCCAATGAGAGCTTCAGGATTTTCACCGACCTGCTGGCGCGGACCCGACAGGAGATTCGTGAACGCCAGCCTTGACCGTCGAGCAGGCGGCCCGGCCGCCGGCCCTAGAAGTAAACGTTCAGACCCAGTGCCGGTCCCTGCTGATCGCCGTCGAACACATAACCGCCGGTCGCACTGCGGCCATTGTCATAGTCGGTGTCAAGATAACGATAGCCTCCGAAGATTGAACCCCAGTCATTGAATCGGTAATTGAGGAAGACGGCCCCGTGCAGGGATGAATTGTCGCTGTCGCCATAACCGTAATCGCCGCGCAGTCGCCAGCTCCAGCGATCAGTGACATGAAAGGTGTAACGCAGGCCAGCCACACCCTGCCACCAGTCGTCCCCGGCACGCAACTTGTCAGGCAGGGGCACAATGCCCGGGCCGCCGCTGCGTGAAATTTCCATGTCGATATCATGCTCCGCATAGCGGATAGCGCCCAGCAGTTCCCAGGTGGAGTCACCGCTTTGCGCAAAGGCCCACAATGCCCCCGCCTCCCACAGGGTGTCTTCGAACTCGATGTCGGTCTGTATCTCCACGGGGCCGACGTTGGCGACCGTGGTCGGCTTCAGCTTGGCGTTATTGTACTCGGCGTAAAGGGTCAGGTTGTTTTTACGCGCCTCGAAGTGAAAGGCGTAGGCCGAATCGAGGTTGTCGAGTATATCGTCCCTGAAATCCAGCTCCAGGGGCGTCTCGCGCTCACCAACGGCAGACTTGCCCTCAATATTTTTCGCCCACAGATAAAGCGGGGAGAGGGTGAATTCCCAGCGTTCATCCGCTGCCGCCTGGGCAGGAATGCCCAGCGCCAGCAGCACTACCGTAAAACAGGTCCTTGTGTTGAAGGTCAGAAAAGGTTTCATTGCTACACTCCCGATCTTGGCCACTGTAGTCTAGTCCCAATTACTCAAATCGGGTATCAGATCATGGTCCCCGCGCTGTCCAGAAGAGCAGGAACGGCAACAGGGGGAGTTGCGGGGCACGTTGGCCACTGCTATTGACCGCACAAGTGGGGGCTGAAACACTAGATCGCCTGCGCTGCCACCCGGAAAGGAGTTTGTCGATGCTTAGCCGCAGAAAACTGCTCACTGCAGGTGCCGCCGCAGTGGCGCTGTCACCGCTGCTGGGCCGGGCCGGGCCCGGTTCGCCTGCCCTGATCACCCGGCCCATTCCCAGCAGCGGGGAACTGCTGCCGGTCATCGGCATGGGTACTTCGCGAACCTTCGATGCAGGTGCCGACGCCGCCACCATCGCCAGGCTGACCGAGATCATGAAGCTGTTCTTTACCGGTGGCGGTGCAGTGATTGATTCGTCTCCCATGTACGGCGAAGCGGAAGCCCGGGTCGGTGATGTACTGCGCAATATGGACAGGACGCCGGCACTTTTTGCCGCCACCAAGGTATGGACAGAAGGCCGGGAGGAAGGCATTGTCCAGATGCAGCAGTCGGCCCGGCGCATGAACGTGAAGCGCTTCGACCTGATTGCGGTGCATAATCTGGTCGACTGGAAGACCCAGCTGGCGACCCTCAGGGCGTGGAAGAGTGAAGGAAAGGTTCGCTATATCGGGATTACCACATCACACGGGCGCTATCACCCAGAGCTACTGGACATCATGCGCAGGGAACCCCTGGACTTTGTCCAGTTCAGCTACAACATCGACAATCGGATTGCCGAGGAAGCCCTGCTGCCGCTGGCCCGGGATAACGGCATCGCCACCATGATCAACCGCCCCTTCCAGCGCGGCGCCCTGTTCCGGCGTTCAGGTGACACGCCATTGCCGGAGGTGGCCGGCGACCTCGACTGTAGCAGTTGGGGCCAGTTTTATCTCAAGTTCATTCTCGGCCATCCGGCGGTCACCTGCCTGATTCCCGCCACGTCCAGAACCCACCATATGGAGGACAATATGGGTGCCAATGTCGGCCGCGTGCCAGATGCTGTCCAACGGGCTGAAATGCTGCGCGTGTTCAACGCGCTCCCCGCCTGATGAATCGCGACAACCCCAATCTGCTGGAACGTCTGCTCCGGCGCGCCTGCAAGATCGAGCAGGCGGAAGTGAGGGCCACCCTGGCCTCCTTTGCCCTGGTACTGGTGTTAATGGCCGCCTACTACATTCTGCGACCGGTGCGGGATGCCATGGCCAGCGACTGGACAGACGCGGAAGTCAGCTGGCTGTGGACATTCACATTCTTTTTCAGCGCAGTCGCGGTATCACTGTACGGCGCGGCCGTTGCCCGTATCAATGTGCGCAGGCTGGTACCGGGCGTCTACGGGTTTTTTGCCCTGAGTTTTGCCCTGTTCTATCTCGGCACCCAGCTACTCGAAGACCGCACCCTGGTGGACAAGAGTTTTTATGTCTGGGTCAGCGTGTTCAGCCTGTTCCATATCTCGGTGTTCTGGAGCTTTATGGCCGATACCTTCAGCCAGCCCCAGTCCACCCGCCTGTTCGCCTTTATCGGCGCCGGCGCCAGCGTCGGCGCGATCGCCGGCCCTGCCCTGGCCACGTTGCTGGCCGGCCAGGGAAACACCGATCCACTGCTGCTGATAGCCGCGGCCACCATCATCGCCACTCTGCCGCTGGTGATCTGGGTACAGCGGCTGAAAATCAGTGACCTGGGCAATACCGGCGTTACCGCGGGCCAGGATGATTTTGAATACATCGGCGGCAATCCCTTCGCCGGGTTTGCCGAGTTCATCAGTAATCCCTATCTGCTGGGCATCGGCCTGTTCATTTTCCTGTACACCTCCATCGGCTCCTTTGTCTATTTCGAACTGAAGAACCTGATGGCGGACTACAGCCGCGCCGAACGCGCCCAGATCTGGGCCAGCGTGGACCTGGTAGTGAACACCCTCACCCTGATGATCGCCATGTTCGCCACCGGGCGAATCGCCAGCCGCATGGGTCTGTCCTTCACCCTCGCCTCAGTCCCCGTGGTGATTGGCCTGGGGATGCTGATGCTGATGGCGGCACCCGCGGTGGCCACGGTGGTGTTGCTGCAGATCGTGCGCCGGGCGGGCAACTACGCGATTTCCAGGCCGGCCAGGGAGATGCTGTTTACCGCGGTTGACCGGGAAACCCGTTTCAAAGCCAAACCGGTCATCGATATCGTGGTTTATCGCGGCGGCGACATGCTCAATGCCTGGGGATTCACCGCCCTCACCCAGGGACTGGGTCTCGGTATTGCCGCCACCGCCGGTGTCGGCGCCGGCATTGCATTTTTATGGGCGGGAACAGGCATAGCACTGGGACGCGCCTTCAAACGCAAAGCCGAAGCCGGTCAGGCAGTGCCAGCAGACCCCTGAACACCGCTTCACGCACCACAATCGCGCACAACAAGTCCGAATTATTGAGCCACAGGCGGCTGAAACCGGGCCGACTACCCGCAAGCCATTCCCAGCGCCGGTCCCGTGGCTATACTTCAGGCTCACAAAATCGTAGCAAGGTGTGATCATGGCAACTGCAGAAGAATACGGCCTGGGCCCCAATCAGTTTCCCCGCGGCTGGTTTATCGTCGCAGAGAGTTCAGAGCTCGACGCCGGCCCGCTGGCGGTGCGTTTCTGGGGGCGCGACCTGGCGTTGTACCGCGGCGAATCCGGCAAGCCGGTCATGCTGGACGCCTACTGCGCCCATATGGGCACGCATCTGACGGCCAGCACCAGCGCCATGATCGTCAAGAACGGCGAGCAGATCGAGGGCGATTCCATCCGCTGCCCCTACCACGGCTGGCGCTACAACGAGCACGGTGATGTCGATGATATCCCCTACCACGATGGCCCCTGCCCCAAGTCCGCGTCCATCCGCTCCTATCCGGTAGTCGACAACATGGGCTGCATCATGGCCTGGTTTGACCCCGACGGCCGCGACCCCGACTACGATGCCCCCTTCCTCAAGGAGTGGGACGATCCCCAGTGGGTGAACTGGAAGCTGGACCACCTGGGCGTTCTGGATATCCACTCCCAGGAGATACTCGACAATATGGCGGATTGCCGCCACCTGGGGCCCACTCACGGCGCGCCCAGTGAGTATTTTGAAAACGAGATCAATAACGAGATTTATGTACAGCGCCAGGGCGGCCCCATGCAGTTGTACGAGACCTACCTGTACACCACGACCTGGTACACCGGCCCCGGCATTCTGCTGTCCAAGCAGGTGTGGGCCGACACCGTGGTCTATGAGTTGATTGCCAACACTCCGGTGGACGACGGCAGGACCCAGTGCTGGCACGGTTGCCTGTACAAGGGCTCAGCCAATCCGGCCAGCGCCGAAGATGTGGAGGCGGCAGTCCAGATCCAGGCGGGGGCACTGGAAGCCTTCGGTGCCGATTTCAATGTCTGGGCCAACAAGCGCCCGGCACTGAAGATCATGCAGATGAAGACCGATGGCCCGTTCAGGATTGGCAGGAAGTGGTACCAGCAGTTTTTCGCCACGCCGGAAGAGGCCGCGAAGATCCGCGAGGAGGTCAATGGTACCCACCCCACCCAGGGGATGATCAGCCCCGCCGCGGCCAATCACAGCATTGACGACGGGCTCCCCTTCTAAATCCGGGGTCAGAGTCATATTTGGGGTCAGAGTAAAAACTCCTTTGGGCCTACCTGGTGCACAGGCGGTTCAAGGACGAGTTTTTACTCTGACCCCAAATATGCCAGATATGCTCCCCACTGAAACTCCCGTCCATAAAAAGAGTCTACTACCCTGATGGTCGTCCCGGCTGAAACAGCAGCGGGGCGCCAGCGCAAGCCAAAAAAACTCCCGCAGCCCAATCCCTGCGGCTAGAATACATCCTCCGGCCCACTGACAGACCCGACCATGAGAAAACTGCTGCTTACCCTCCTTGCCCTGACTCTGCTGCCCGCCTGCGCCACCAGCCCCACCGGGCGCTCGCAGCTGATGCTGATTTCCCCGGAAGCGGCCATCGTTGAGTCGAAGAAGGCTTACCTCAGTACGGTGAGCCAGCTGGACCAGGAAAACAAACTGGTGGATGACCCAAAGCTGGTGGACAAGGTCGCGACCATTAGCGGACGGCTGGTTACCGTGGCCCGGCAGAAGTACCCCCAGTCGACCAACTGGGAATGGAGTGTTGCCATTATCGACGACCCGGAAACGGTCAATGCCTGGTGCATGGCGGGTGGCCGCATGGCGGTATATACCGGGCTGTTCAACAAGCTCAAGCTGACCGATGACGAGTTTGCCCAGATCATGGGCCACGAGATCTCCCACGCCCTGGCCAACCACACCGCCGAGCGCATGTCCCGGGCCATGGCCACCTCCCTCGGCGTGGTCGCGGTCGGTGTTGCCTCGGATAATTCCGGCGCCGCCATGATGGGCGCGGCAGCGGCCGCCAAGATCGCACTGGAGTTGCCCAACAGCCGCACAGCGGAGCTGGAAGCGGACCACCTGGGTATGCGCCTGGCCACCCTCGCCGGCTATGAACCCGATGCCGCGATTACCCTCTGGCAGAAAATGGCCAGGTCCGGTGGTTCCGCGCCCCCCGAGTTTTTGAGTACCCACCCGGCCCCGGGGAACCGGGAAGCACAGCTGGCAGGAATGATTGCGGAAATGCGCGGGCTCAATCCCGATGGTCGAATGGCGCCGGTGGCGCCGGTGGAGATAGTCCGCTAACACGCACCTGCACTACCCCTTTAGAGTAGTCGCAATGGCCCTGGGATTAGGTGACACTTCGCCGGATTGTGAACCGCCAATTCTGGAGACTAGTCATGCTGGTAGGTGTACCCAAAGAAATAAAAACCCTGGAATTCCGCGTCGGCCTGACCACGGGCTCTGTAGAGGAGCTGGTGCATCATGGCCACCAGGTGATCGTCGAAACCAATGCCGGGGAAGGTGTTGGCCTTACCGATGAGTTGTATCGCGCCGCCGGCGCTGAAATCGTCGCCAGCGCCGAGGAGGTTTTCCAGCGCGCAGACATGGTGGTCAAGGTCAAGGAACCCCAGCCCAACGAATGCCGCATGCTGCGCGAGGGGCAGGTCCTGTTCACCTACCTCCACCTCGCCCCGGACCCCGAGCAGACCCGGCTGTTGAAGGAATCCGGCTGCATTGCCATCGCCTATGAAACCGTTACCGACCGCAGGGGTCACCTGCCCCTGCTGTCTCCCATGAGCGAAGTGGCGGGCCGCATGTCCATTCAGGCTGGCGCCCACGCGCTGGAAAAACACAAGGGTGGCTCGGGCATGTTGCTGGGCGGCGTGCCAGGCGTGGAAGCCGCGCGCGTGGTGGTGATCGGCGGCGGCGTGGTGGGCACCAACGCGATTCGCATGGCCATGGGCATGGAGGCACATGTCACCGTGCTGGACCGCTCCCTGGATCGGCTGAAGGAGCTGGATTTCCAGTTCGGCTGCATGCTCAACACCATTTACTCCACCCGTGAATCCCTGTGGAAACATGTCACCGGCGCCGACCTGGTGATCGGCGCAGTGCTGGTGCCCGGTGCCGCAGCACCCAAGCTGGTGAGCCGAGAAATGTTGCGCGAGATGCGCCCCGGCTCGGTGGTTGTGGATGTCGCGATCGACCAGGGCGGTTGCTTCGAGACCAGCCGTGCCACCACCCACCAGGACCCCACCTACGTTGAAGAGGGTGTTGTGCATTACTGCGTGGCCAACATGCCCGGCGGCGTGGCCCGCACCTCGACCTTTGCCCTCAACAACGCCACCCTGCCATTCACCCTGGCACTGGCGGATAAAGGCTACCGGCAGGCACTGGCGGATGACGAACACCTGCGCCACGGACTCAATGTCCATCGCGGTGACATTACCTACAAGGCCGTCGCCGATGTGCTGGGCTATGACTACACCCCCGCCGAGCAGGTACTGGGGATTTAACAACTGGCGCTCACCAGTGACGCTGGGCAGGATATGCAGGGAGACGGATAGGCTGCAGGGTTACGCTGAGCCGCCCCCGGTGGCTCTGGCGCCGGCGTCATCAATGAACCAACAGGCCCCGCCCTGGTCCAACCAGTGTTTCCCGCTGTGAATTACTTAAAGAGATTGCCCATGAAGCTAACACGTCTATTGAGTGTCGTACTACTGCTCAGCATTGCCCCTCCACTTCTCGCAGACAAGCCCAAGTGGGCCGGTGAGGGTGGCCAGCCCACAGCGCGCGAGAAGGAACAGCACAAGGAGGAAATGACCTCCAAGAACGAGGACAAAAAGAACAAAAGCAGCAAGGACAAAAACAAAAACAAAAACAAAAAAGACGATAAAGACTGGGACGACATCGAGGACGATGTTCGCGACAAGGTAGCTGACGAGGTGGACAGGAAAATCAGGGGTAACTGAACCCTTCCCCCGCTTTCACGCCCTCACCAGCCGGCGTTACTGATAGTCCCCGTCGTGCTCGCCCAGCATCGGCGGCGGGCTGCGATAGGCCACCGGTGTGCGAGACAGCTTGATCGGGTTGCCCACCAGCTGCAATTCGCTGTTCTGCGGGTGAGGCACATTGACCTGCATCCCCCGCGCCTGGATCTGGGGCTCGGCAAAGACTTCCGCCACGGTATTGATCGGCCCCGCCGGGACATTGGCGGCTTCCAGCAGGGCTATCCACTCATCCTTGTCCCGCTCGAGCATTTTCGCCTGCAACAGGGGCGCCAGCGCATCGCGATTTTTCACCCGGTCCCGGTTGGTTAGAAAGCGCGTATCTTCAGCGAGTTCGGGCGCGCCGATGACGTCACAGTAGCGCCTGAACTGGCCGTCATTACCCACCGCCACGATCAGGTGTCCGTCGCGGGCGACAAAGCTCTGGTAGGGCACGATATTCGGGTGGGCATTGCCCAGGCGAGTGGGATTGAGCCCCCCCACCAGATAATTGGTTGCCTGGTTGGCCAGGGTGGCCGCGGTGACATCCAGCAGCGCCAGGTCGACGTGCTGGCCCAGGCCCGATTTCTCCCGCTCGGCCAGTGCCGCCTGTATGCCAATCACCGCGTACAGGCCGGTCATGATATCGGTCAGGGCCACCCCCACTTTCTGCGGCCCGGCACCCGGCTCGCCATCCGCCGCGCCGGTGACGCTCATCAGCCCGCCCATGGCCTGGACCAGGAAATCGTAGCCCGGACGACTGGCGAGGGGGCCGGTCTGGCCAAAACCGGTGATTGAGCAGTAGACGATACCCGGGTTGATCGCCGCCAGGCTGGCGTAATCCAGGCCATACCTGGCCGCGCCCCCCACCTTGAAGTTCTCAATAACCACGTCACAGTCGGTGGCCAGCTTCCGCAGCCGGGCCTGGCCCTGCGCGGTCCTCATGTCGACCCGGATTGAACGTTTGTTGCGGTTGGCGCACATGAAATAGGCGGACTCGTCGGTATCCCTGCCCTGCTCGTCGGGCATATAGGGAGGCCCCCAGTGGCGGGTATCATCACCGCCTTCAGGGTTTTCCACCTTGATCACCTCGGCGCCCAGGTCACCGAGGATCTGGCTCGCCCACGGACCCGCAAGAATACGGGACAGATCCAGTACTTTCAGGTGTGACAAGGCGCCCATCAGAACGCGGGGATATCAGTCTGGGTGCGACCCAGGATCAGCGCGTGGACGTCATGGGTCCCCTCGTAGGTGTTGACCACTTCGAGGTTCACCATGTGTCGCATGATGGGGTATTCGTCCGAGATGCCATTGCCGCCCAGCATATCGCGGGCGGTGCGGGCGATATCCAGCGCCTTGCCGCAGGAGTTGCGCTTGATCAGGGAGATCAGTTCGGGAGCAATCTGGCCGGCGTCCATTAACTGCCCGGCTCGCAGGCAACCCTGCAACGCCAGGGCAATTTCCGTTTGCATGTCCGCCAGCTTCAGCTGTACCAGTTGCTTGGACGCCAGCGGTACGCCAAATTGCTTGCGCTCCATGGTGTAATCGCGCGCCGTATGCCAGCAGGTTTCCGCCGCGCCCATCGCGCCCCAGGCGATACCATAGCGGGCATTGTTGAGGCAGCCGAACGGCCCCTTCAGGCCTTCCACATTGGGCAACAGGTTTTCCTCGGGAACGAACACTTCATCCATCACGATTTCGCCGGTGACCGATGCCCGCAGTGCCAGCTTGCCTTCGATCTTGGGCGCTGAGAGCCCCGCCATGCCCTTTTCCAGGATAAAGCCGCGAATCTTGTTATCGTCGGTTTTGGCCCACACCACAAAGACATCGGCGAAGGGACTGTTGGTAATCCACATCTTGGCACCGCTCAGGCTGTAACCTCCCGCCACCGTCCGGGCTCGGGTTACCATACTGCCCGGGTCGGAACCGTGATCGGGCTCGGTCAGGCCAAAGCAGCCAATCCACTCGCCGGTGGCCAGCCTGGGCAGGTACTTTTCCCGCTGGCTCTCGCTGCCGTAGGCGTAGATGGGGTACATCACCAGCGAGGACTGCACACTCATCATCGAGCGGTAACCGGAATCCACCCGCTCAACTTCGCGCGCGGCAAGACCATAGGATATGTAGTCAACGCCCGGGCAGCCGTAGCCGTCGATGGTGGAACCCAACAGGCCCATGTCACCCATCTCACGGAAAATATTCGGGTCGGTCTGCTCGGCGCGAAATGCCTCGCGCACCCGCGGCAGTAACCTGTCCTGGGCATACTGCCGGGCGCTCTGCTGCACCATGCGCTGTTCATCACTGAGTTGCTGGTCAAGCAGGAAGGGATCCTGCCAGTTGAGTTTCTGCCATTTCTTGCCGGCCATGTGGGGTACTCCGCACGGGTTGGGGATAGGTGAGAGAAGATAGCAGATGTTTTGCAATTTATATAATATATATACTTTATTATTTATATATATTTTATATATAGTATAGTCGCGATGCCCCGCCTGACACACCCATCGGCTCGGCGGGATGACGCACCCACACCCACCCGGGACACGCCATGGACCTGCGCAAGCTCGAGATATTCACCGCCGTGGCCCGCAGCGGCAGCTTCAGCGCCGCGGCGCAGCAACTGCACATGGCGCAACCCGCCGTCAGTATCGCAGTGCGCAAGCTGGAGGAATCCCTGGGCATCACCCTGTTCGACCGCAGCGGGCGCACGATAGCACTGACCGCAGAGGGTGAGGCGCTGGTCGGCCGGGCCCAGTCAATTCTGCTGCAGGTCGAAGAACTCGAGGCCTCGGCGGGTGATCTCCGGGGTTTGCTGCGGGGGGAACTGAGTATCGCCTGCCCTTCCATGCTCGCCACCTATTTCCTCCCCGACCTGCTCAGCGGTTTTCTGGCGCAACACCCCGGGCTTACCGCCTCTGTCACCCAGGCCGGCACCACCCAGATCGAGGAGATGCTGCTGCGCGACGAGATCGAGCTGGGCGTCACCTCTGCCCAGGGCACCCCAGAGCTCGAGCGACTGCCGCTGGTGATAGAACAAATGGTGGTCTGCGTCGGTGAGAACCATCCCTGGTCCAGGCGCCGCAGCCTCAAGATAGACGACCTGCACGAAGCGCCCATGGTGGTCTACGAGAGCGGGTATTTCATTCGCGCCCAGTTGGACCAGCTCTGCCACGCTGCCTCTGTCGAGCCGGAGCTGCGCGTCCAGAGCAATTTCCTGCCGCTGCTGGTGCGCATGGTCAAACAGGGCATGGGGGTCACTGTCGGGCTGCAAACCCTGGCGGAACAGGAGCCCGGTATCGTCGGAATTCCCCTGTCACCCAGGGCCGAGGTACCCATGGCGCTGGCCAGGCGCAGGGGCCGGACCATCTCCCGGGCCAACCAGGCGTTTCTGGATTGGCTAGTCGGTCAGAAAACTGCAGCCCTTGCAGCCGGCGCACGCCAGTCCTGAGACCAGCAGCTGTGGCTCAAACAGGGACTTGAGGAAGAGGGAGACAAAACGGTCGGTATCCGCCGCGTTCAATAAACCATCTTCATTGAGGTCCATGGCGTTGGGGTGGATGGGTGCACCGGGCTGGCTGAGGCACGTCAACTGCGCCGGGGCGGATTCCAGCTGGATACAACTGGAAAAATTCACCCAGTCTTCGACATCGACCCGTTGGTCGTTATTCATGTCGATATCGCAGCGGTTGCCGATTCCGTCCTGATCCCAGTCCCACTGCAAGGGATTCCACAGTCGCTTGCAGTTGTCACAGGCGTCACCAATGCCATCACCCCTGATCCTGCCAGCATAAAGGTCAGAATCGGCCTGATCGGGATTGTAATGCAGTGGGCAGTTGTCAGCCTGCACGGGAACCGACCCTTCACCGAGCGTTAAATTGGGCACACCATCCCGGTCCAGGTCTTCAGCGAGGGTGTCGGCGTAAACCAGAAATGCCCGCTTGGTTCGATAGGACTGGGATGCCGGGCCTGTCATGCCGTTGATACTGATCGCCCAGTGATCGAAATCCCGGGCGCTCCTGGCAATCCTGTCATCCTCAGTCAGCGGGAACTCCACATCCGCCGCCCACCAGTTGATGACGAAAAACAGGGGGTGCACCAGAGGCTGCCCGGGCAGGAACTCAAATTCAAGTAATTGCCTGGCGTACAGCGCCTGTTCCCCTTCCTGGATGTACCGCCCTCGGGGCGAATTACACTGGTCGGTATTGAACAGGAAAGGTTTCCAGGTACCCCAGCCAGACTCGGTGATGGCAATGGGTGTGAGAGCAAACTCAAGTTTGCCTTCCTTGAGGTGGCTCCGAGCTGCTGTCAACAGCTCTCGCAGGTCAGATCCAGCGGGATTCACCGGGCCGGCTGAACCCGGATCAGCAGCGCGTGACGGGTAGGTGGAAATTCCAATCAGTGTCGGAGCCGCAGGATGGTATTCACGATGGACTTTCCAGAATTCGGCGATGTGTCCCGCCGTCGCCAGATCTATCTGACAGCTGAATTCGGACCCCGGATCACAATCAACCGCGTACTCGAGGCGCCAGCTGGGGAAAACAGCGACTTCAGGGTTGTCCACATACACCGCCCGGACAATTTCCCGATAGGTCGGCATAAAGCCCTCATCCGGAACAGTAGGCGACAGACGGTAGTTAAGCTCCCGCCAGGGGGTGAAGAAACTGGCAGCGTAATGCTGGATCAGAAAACGGCTGAGGCGACCATAAGCCCGGGCGACCTCCGGAGACGCAAAACTCACCTCTCCGGCGGAAACGAACTGATCAGGATACTCCCCATTGAGGTCTCGCAGTGGTCGTAAATGGCCTTTACAGGGTGCATGGGGCCAGCAGTCGGCCAGCTGGGCATGGAGGAACAGGGGTTTGTTATCACGCACCAGGGCCGCATTCTGTTTGATGCGATCCAGGTAGCACAGCCACTCCACCGGGGTATCCACATCCTCCAGGCGATCGGCGCAGTGACTGCCGTGACCCATGCGGGCACGTAACTGCTCATAGCTGCAGTGCCTGCCCCCGCAGTCGCGAAGGAAAGGCTGCCAGGGAACTCCCTGCAACCCCACGGTCTCGTCGTCAAAATTTTTCAGCCCGTTTATGGCCACGATACTGCTGTGCCGGGCGAGGATCTGCGAGATGTCCCGCTGCAAACCCACCTCACCCAGAGGCTCGGCAAAGGCATCCCACGCCTGCATGTCATAGTAGGTGTAACCCACGAGCACATCTGCGCGCGACGCCAGGGAAAGGAAAATCAGGAATATCTTTATGGTGTTTTTGTACAATACCAATCCCTCCTTAGACTGGTGCCGACGATATTAGCACTTGCCAGCCAACAGCAACATGACCAGAATCAAGCAATAGCGGTGGCCAGAATGCTCCATATCGCCCGGGGTGCGGTTGCCAACCCATGTTTCACTGCGAGTTTCACTGCCTAAATGCCCACGCTCGATATTTTCAGCAAGCACCTCGCCCGCCTGATCCCGGCGACAGGAAGCGCCGAATATCCCGCCATGCTGGTGGCCATGCTGCGGGAGCTGGTGCCGGTGGATGACGCCAGCGTCATTTTCTATCCGGAGCGGGAGCTACCGGTGGTCGAGTACTTTGAGGTCAACGACGCTGGCGGGGAATCCACCCTGGATGTCTTTGTGAAGGGCCCCTTCCTGCTGGACCCGTACTATCTCGCGGCGACGGCGGAAGCGCGTTTTGGTGTTTTCCGGCTGCGCGACCTCTCGCCCACGGGCTTCAAGGACAGCGAATATTACAAGGCCTGGTACCGCAACTGCGGCTACCAGGACGAATGCGGCTTTGTAATCCCCACGTCCGGTGACGGTTTCGTCAACATCGCCCTGGGTAAAACCGCCGCCCGGGCCAGCTTTACCAAGCGCGAGCTGCGCATCCTGGCGGATGTATACCCCACCGTAGAGGCCGTCTGCCAGCAGCACTGGACGGAGCGCAGTGCGGAAGACAACGGCGTCAACCTGAGGGCCCAGCTGCACAGCGCCCTCGAGTCCTTCGGCTCCAGCCTGCTGACCGAACGGGAAACCCAGGTGATCAACCTCGTGTTACACGGTCACAGCACCAAAACCGTGGCCGACAAGCTCTCGATATCCATGGAGACGGTGAAGCTGCACCGCAAACACGCCTACGCCAAACTGGAAGTTTCCTCCCAGGCGGAGCTCTTCTACCTGTTCCTCGACTCGCTGATGAGTGCCCGGGACTACGAGGGCGGCGATACCCTGGTGGCCTATATGCAGCCACCGCCAAAACACTGAGTACTCAATGAACAAGATACAACCGGAGCAGGCCGCTGAGTTGCAGGCCTTGATGAAACGCGGCTTTGCCGCCCTTGCCAGCGGCCGCATCGAGGAGGCGGGAGACTGCTGCCAGCAGGCGCTGAAAATACAACCCGACCTGGTACAGGCGCACTTCCTGGTGGGCCTGGTGGGACTGGAAACAAAAGACCGGGCGACAGCCTTTCGCGCCTTCCAGTCTGTGGTCAAGCTGGACAAGGACCACGCCGCAGCCTGGGCGCAACTGGCGCGTATGTATATGTCAGAAGGACAGGTCAACAAGGCCGATGCCGCGCTGCGAGAGACCCAGCGTATCCGCCCCACCGACCCCATTGTGCTGGACCTGATCGGTATGACCCTGTCACAGATGGGCGAGTATGGCGTGGCCAAAGCGTTTTTTGCGAGGGCCAATACGTCCAGACCCAATCACCCGCCCTACATGCTCAACCTGGCCAATAACCTGGTCTACCACGGCGACACTGAAACCGCCGACATCATCTTCCGTGATGTCATTCGCATTCTCCCGGATTCTCCCCAGGCTCACTGGGCCCTGGCCGGTTCAGCAAAGGCCCGGGACGGCGAGCATATCGACCAGATGCGCGCGCTGGCGGCAAAGCACGACAATAATCCCCGGGCGCAGGCTTTCTACCTGTACGCTATCGGCAAAGAGTGCGAAGACCTCAAACGCTGGGACGAAGCCTTCGAGGCCTTCAGCGCCGGTGCGGCTGCGCGCCGCAAGACGGTGGAATATGACGAGGCCGCGGAACAGGCCATGTTCGACTATCTGCAGGAGGCCTATACCCGCGAGTGGTTCGACGGCCTGCCTGAAGGCAGCCCCAACCCCTCGCCGGTATTTGTGCTGGGTCAACCCCGCACCGGCACCACCCTGGTGGAACGCATTATCGCCGCTCACTCGCAGGTTCATTCCGCCGGGGAACTGCAACAATTCGGCCTTGCCCTGCGCCGACTGTCCAACTACCGCAACCCCAGGCGTTTCACCCGGGAGCTGTTTGAGCTGGCAAAAACAACCGATCCCACCAAAGTGGGCAATATGTACCTGCAGACCAGCAGCCGCATGGCCGGTGATGCCCCGCGGTTCGTTGACAAACTGCCACAGAACTACCTGATGATACCGCTGATCCTCAAGGCCCTGCCCAATGCCAAAATCGTACACCTGGTCCGCAACCCCATGGATGCCTGCTTCGCCAGCTTCAAGCAACTGTTTGCCGATGCCTACCTGCATTCCTACCAACAGGGTGAAATGGCGCGCCACCACGCCCGCTACCGCAAACTGATGGATATCTGGCGGGAGCGTTTCCCGGGAAGGTTCTTCGACATCAGCTACGAGGAGACCGCGGCCGACCTAGAGCCCAACGCCCGCGCCCTCCTTGACTACCTGGAGTTGCCCTGGGAGGACGCCTGCCTGGAGTTTCACAAGCAGGATTCCGCTGTCTCTACCGCCAGTGCGGTACAGGTGCGTGAGCCGGCCCACACCCGCTCCATCGGTCGCTGGAAAAAGTACCAGTCGGGTCTCACCGAGATGCAGGACGAACTGCGCAAAGCAGGAATTTCCATAGAATAATTCCCACTTAACTGTTTCTACCCTATAGGGGTATATTAATACTCAGGCAGTTTGGCTAGTTTATTGGTGACTAACTATACAAGCGGAAATGCCAATTCCGCAATTTGCCAATCAAAAGCACGCGGCTCGTAAGCAACGTATTAACTTTCACAGTCCAAGTGGGGATACCATGACTCGTAGCAAGCACCGCCACCCTGGTGGCATTACAGCCCGAAAGAATCGTATGGCAAGAGCCGTCTCGGCAGCCGTACTCTCATCCGCAATCGCCGCTCCCGCCCTCTCCCAGAGTTTGGAAGAGGTTATCGTAACAGCGACCAAGCGCTCCGAATCCATCCAGGACGTGCCACTGGCCATTACCGCCCTGTCCGGTGAGTTCGTCAACAAGGTCAACCTGGATGACGTGAAGGACCTGGTGTCTTTCACTCCCGGGGTTACCGGTAACTCCCAGGACAGCTTCATCGATGCGATCAGCGTTCGCGGCATCCGTACCCAGGACTTTGGCGTCGGTGGCGATCCGTCCACCGCCTTTTTCAAGAATGACCTCTATGAAGGCCGTAACGGCTCGGCCGTCACCAGCCTCTATGATATCGACCGCGCTGAAATTCTCCGCGGCCCCCAGGGCTTCCTGTTCGGCCGCAGCTCGATCGGCGGCGCCTTCAGTGTTCACACCAAGCGCGCGGAAGTTGGCGGCGGCAACTCAGGCTACGTCGACCTGGACGTGGGTGAGCGCGATCGCCTCGCGGTTGAGGGTGCTGTCAACCTGCCCCTGACGGATCATATGGCTACTCGCCTGGCGGGTTACTACTCAGAAGAGGACGGCTTCGCCAAGAACTTCTATCCCGGATCTGACGACCTTATCGAACATGAGAAATGGGCGCTGCGCTGGTCAACTACCTACGAACGCGACCGCCTGGGTGTTTACGGCACCGTCGAATACGAGGAACGCGAACAGTCCGGATCTGTTTACCGGGCCATCGACAAGGGCGATATCTGGGACGCTTTCAATGAAAACCTGGGTGGTGTGGAACTGCGCGGCTCCGACGAGGATATCGATTCCGACCAGTTCGCCGGCGACAACGACGACGCCGACATCCTCACCCTGGGCCTGCGGATCGAATACGACTTCGACTTCGCGACCCTGACCTCCAACACCGGCTACAAGGATCACGACTATTTCTACATGGAGGACTACGACGGGACTCCACTGAACATCAACAATTATGGCCAGGACCAGGAAGGTGATTACTTCCAGCAGGAACTGCGCCTGACCTCCAACAGTGAGGGCCCACTGAACTGGTATGCAGGTGCCTCCTATTACAAGGAAGATATCGACGTTGTCTTTAACTCGATCGGCGCCGAGGATTACTTCTGCCAGTACTACGGCAACTACTACTACCCGGGCAACGACTTCAGCGGCTGCCAGGACCTTTACGATTACTACGAGTACGACTTCACACCGAACCCCGAGGGCCTGTTACATGAGAGCGGCCGGGTTAAGGGCGAGTACGAGGGCTGGGCGACCTACGTCAACCTGGACTACTACATCACCAAGAATCTGGACCTGGAAATCGGCGTCCGCTACACCGAGGATGAAAAGGACTTTTCCACCAACGTCCCCACACCCGACAGTGACCTGGGCGCCTACTGGTTCTATGGTTTCTCGACTGCAGAACCCCTGAGGAAAAAGGAATCCTGGGATGACACCACCTGGCGTGGCCTGCTCAAGTGGTCCATCAGCGATGATGCGATGCTGTTCGCCAGCTATACCCAGGGTTACAAGTCCGGCGGCTTCGGTAGCTTCTCTGTCGTCGACGCCAACGGCGTGGCACCGGATTTCGGCACTACAGACCTTTCCAGGGAAGACGGCTACCTGCCCGACACCTTTGAACCGGAAACAGCTGACTCCTATGAGATCGGCTACAAGGACACCCTCTTCAACGGCTCAACCAACATCGACCTGACGGCCTTCTACTACGAGTACGAAGACCTGCAGATTCTCTACTACGACGGTGGCGCCTCGCTGGTGGACAACGTCGGCGAAGTAGAGGCCTGGGGTGTTGAAGGCTCGGTCACCGCTGCGCTTAACGACAATTTCACCCTGTACATGGCCGCCGGCTACCTCGATTCAGAGGCCAATAAATTGCAGATCATCTGCGGCTCCGACGAATGTGAAGGAAGCCCGCTGTTCTGGGCGCCCGAATGGTCAGCGGCATTCATGCTGGACGCGTACTTCCCCATGGGCAATGGCGCGATCACCGGTAGCCTGGAGGCCTTCTATGAAGATGAGAAAGGCGGCGACTGGACCGGCATCCCCGAGAACTACATCGACGCCTTCACCGAAGTTGCAGCCCGCATCGGCTACACGTCCAACAACGGCTGGCACATTGAAGCCTACGTGGAAAACCTCACTGACGAGTTCACCTGGGATGGCCAGAACGCCAACGGCGGCGTACTGCCCTCGCACTTCTTTGGTCCAAAGCGGCCGCGTACTTTCGGTATGCGGGTGGGAATGACCTGGGAGTGAGTTAAGCCCGGACCTGAACGACAAAGCCCGCTGTGAACACAGCGGGCTTTTTATTGGCCGGGGTTTACTCCCTGACAGAAGACTCTGCTGCCGAGCGCGCGGCAAACTAGCTGATAAGGAAAAAACCGACGGCGCTGATGGCCGCCCCCAGCAACGCATAGGGCAATTGTGAAAGCGCATGCTCGTAGGACGGGCAACCGCTACCCTGGGCGGCCAGCACGGTGGAGTCACTATAAAAGCAGGCCATACTGCCAAAGCCACTGGCGGAAAACAGGGCCCCGGCCATCAGCGGAATACTCACATCCAGCTCCTGGGCCAGGGGAAATACCACGGGTATCGCGATCGCAAACACACCCCAGTTGGAGCCGGTGGTGAAGGAAACGAACGCCATGGTGATGAATGCCAGTACCGGCAGCATTTTCGCGGTCATGAATGGCGAGACGGTGGTTATCACATACTCGGTAAAGCCCAGGGCGTTGTTGGCCTCGATAAAGGTGAACACCGCCACCAGGATCGACAGTACCGGCAGCATGGTCCGCAGGCCGTCCATGACCGTGTCAAACATCTCATACAGGGTCAGCGTCCGGGTCAGCAGGTACTGCACCATGGTGACGAGAATACCGGCGATCACCCCGATCAACAGGTCGATATCGGAGATCACGGTGAAAAACACCAGGGCGAAAATCGGCACAAAGAACAGCGAGGCACTACCGGCTTTCGCCCCTTCGGCGTGATAGGGCTCCTCCATCTCAATATCCGCCGCGGTGCCGGGGGGCGCCAGCTCTCCACTGCTTTCAGCGCGGGCCTCCGCGGTTTTCATCGTCCCGACCAGGGGAATCACCCCCATGATGACCAACGGCACAATGGCCAGCGCGACAAAGGGGTAAAACATGTAGGGAATGGACTGGATGAACAGATCTATGCCTTGTCCGGTTTCGGCAACGCCGTTTTTCTCCAGCAAGCCGGCGAAATAGACCGCCCAGGTAGAAATGGGGATGATCAGGCAGGTCGGCGCGGCGGTGGAGTCCACCACGTAGGACAGCATTTCGCGGGAGGTGCGGTATTTGTCGGTGACCTTCTTCATGGAGGAGGACACGGTCAGCGCGTTGAGGTAGTCATCAAGGAATATCACCATACCCAGGGCCCAGGTCCACATCAGGCTGCCGCGCTTGCTGTTGACCCGCCGGGTCACAAGGTCGCCGAAGGCGCGGGCGCCGCCGGCCCGCACCAGCAGGGCGATGAAACTGCCGTACAGGCCGCAGACCATCAGTACCCAGCCGGTGTTCTCATCTGCCATCACCGTCAGCAATGCTGTTGACAGGGAGCCGATAAAACCCATCCCGTCGGCGATGAGAAAAGCAACAATGGCTCCCGCGGTGACCGCGGCAATGGTTCGGTGAGTCACAATGGCCACCGTGAGAACCACAATGACAGGTATCAGGCTGATCGCCCCGTATTCTTCCACCTTGCCCCCTTACTCGGCACGCATTGGTCGCGCAACCATAATCATCAATTATTGTCGTTGGTCCCGGCGACCACAGCCGCCGGGCTTATCGGGTCACCATACACCTGCCGGCCGTCGACATAGGTCGCTGTTACCGGAACGGTGTGAATCTCGGTGACAGGAACCTCAAAGAGGTTTTTCTGCAACACCACCAGGTCAGCCTTTTTACCCACTTCGATAGAACCTATCTCATCTTCCCTATGCAATTGGTATGCCGCCTCAAGGGTAAAGCCCCGGATGAGGATCGGTAGCGACAGTCGCTCCCTGGCGTCCGGCTGGATCGGGGCATCGGGATCCTCGAGGGCCTGCCGGGTCATGCCGATCTGCATCTGCACCAGTGGTGACATGCCGAGCATACCGGCGCCACTGGCCGGGTAGTCGCTACCCCAGGTCAGCCTGGCTCCCGTCTGTTCCAGGCTGTGAAAACGCCAGAACCGATTGAACTGGTCCTCGCTGACAAACTGCTCTCCATAAACGTCGTAGGAGGCCCACAGGGGCGTGGACTGGGCGATGACATCGAGCGCGGCAAAGCGCGGCAGGTCCTCATCGGTAATCACCTGCACGTGAGTAATCGTGAAGCGGCTTGCACTATCGGGGTGCAGGCGGCGGGCGGCTTCGATTGCGTTGAGCCCCTGGTGCACCGCCCGCTCCCCGAGGCCGTGAAGATGCACGTCAACACCGGCTGCGGCCGCCTCCGTGACCATGGCGGTTACCTGCTCCTGGCTGAACACCAGTTCACCCCGGTTGCCCGGCTCCCCCTGGTAGTCCTCAAACATCGCCGCTGTGCGCCCCTCGACCGTGCCGTCGAGCATGATTTTCAGGGTGTTGTAGTGATACCGTTCGCCCCTTAGCTCCCGCGCCTGGGCAAGCGTGTCCGCGACCGCGGTTTCGGCTGCTGCCAGATCAGTGACGAAATGGCTACCGACAATCCTCACACTCATGTGACCGGCTGTTTCCAGTTCGGCGAGGATATCGCCGCTCCAGTGGGCGGCTTCCAGCGCTCCCGCATCAAACACCGAGGTAACCCCGTAAGCGTTGAGAACGTCGAACACGTAGGCCGTGCCGTCGACGATCACCGCCGGGGTAATCGCGCCCAGCGCATCCATCGCGTCGATGGCGGTACCTTCAAGCAGGTAGCCGGTTGGCTCTCCCTTCGCGTCCCGCTTGTAGTAGCTGAACCCCGGCACCGGATCAGGTGTTTCGCGGTTGATTCCCAGTTGCCGGAGGGCGGCACTGTTTGCCCAGGCACCGTGGAAGCCCTCGTCCATGATCAGGATCGGGCGGTCGGCCGCGATCGCATCCAGTTGCTGCCGCGTCGGGCCTTCCGGACCAAAAGTCGTCGCCAGAAAGCCATAGCCAAACAACAGGCCATCGCCGGGATTGGCGGCGACAAACTCGCCCACTGCATTGAGCCAGTCTTCGACCGTGCCCCAGGTATCCAGCGACAGGGCCCGGGCGTAGCCGCCGCCCGACAGGGGATGCATATGCGCGTCGATAAAACCGGGCAATAACATTTGCCCGCCGAGATCATGCAAGACGGTAGTCTCACCCACCAGGGCCTTTGCGCCCTCGTTGTCGCCGACGTAGACAATGGTGTCGCCCGTGACGGCGACTGCCTCGGCCCACGGCTCCGCCGCATTGACCGTGTAAGCCCGGGCATTCAGGAAAATCCGGTCTGCTGCAGCGTGGGCCAGGGGGGACATTACAAGTGCCAGCACCGCCGCCGCAGTCAGCAGGCCCGGAAACGCCAGGTTCATTTCAGCTTGGCTCCATGGGAAAAGGCGTACATTACCAGACCCGTCTAGCTAATGACCAACACGCTGGCGTCCGGACCTGCATTTTACGGGTATTCGCTCGCCGCTGCCGGTGGGCTGAACTACACTCAAGCGATGGACATATTCCAGCGACACCGGGAGATATGGATGCCACTGAGATATCGATACGCGGCACTGTTGACCTTGCTTTTTTCCTCGTCTTTGCCGGCACTCTCACAGTCCACTGTCGCAGATATCCGCGATCAACTCGGCCGCGATGTGCGCAATAGCGACATCGGGGCCGGCTATGCGCAAATGCTCAACCTGTTTACCGACCCCAGCATCAGCGCTTCCCTGCTGGAGCTCGATGACGGTGTCGACTACAACATTTTCAAGCTGCCGCTGCAGATTGAATTGCCGCCCAGCGAAAGGGGCTGGCAATGGATCCTGCGCGGCACCCTCAGTAAAGCCAGGGCAGAGGGCGAGCTGAGCGTCTTCGAAAACGAAATTATCGATACCCGCTGGGACGCTACCAGCGGCGAACTGGGCGCCGGCCTGCTCGTTCCGGTGAGCCGCGGGTTGTCGGTTTTTGCCGCCGGCGAAGTGGGCATCAGCCGGCTGGAAAACGAGGCCGAATACAACGGCCCCCTGGGGGATATCGTGCTGGCCCCGGTTGCCGATGGCGTACTGTTCAACTGGGACACCAACGCGCGCATTCTGAGTGCCACCCTGGGACTGAACCAGCAGTGGAAACTGCGGGAGCGCTATGACCTGTCGCTGAATTCGCATTACACCTTTTCGCACATCGCCAGTTACTCGGAGTCGGACGATCTGCCCTCGTTCAGCGAGGATACCGGCACCCTGGCGGCGAAAATCGATTTCCGTCACCCCTACGCCGCGACCGTTGCCGACCTGCCCCTGTTCGGCGTCGCCCATCTGGGGGCGACTGCGTTCACCGGGCCAAACCGCGATGCGCTGGACTTCAGCCACTTTTACGAAGCCGGTTATTCCCTGGGCCTGGACCTGCCCGAAACCAGCCGCTATTTCGAATCCCTCAGCCTCGGTTACCAGTGGAATTTCGGCGGTGGTGTGGACGGGTATTCCATCCTCTTCGGCTGGGCGCTGAAATAAGCGCTCGCCGGTTGCGGCCGGCCCGGCCTACAAACAGGCGTCGTACTCCAGCGCTGTTACCTGGCTGTCGAAAGTATCCAGTTCCTGCTGCTTGAGAATCGCAAACACTTTCTGGAACTCACTGCCCAGGTAGGCGGGAATATGCTCGGACTGCTCAAAGTCTTGCAGTGCGTTGGGCAGGTATCGCGGCAGGCTGGGAGGCACCTGCTCATAGGCGTTGCCCTCCAGGGGCTCCGGCGCCAGCAACTCGTTCTCGATCCCGTGGAGCATACCCGCGAGCACTCCCGCCATGACCAGGTAGGGGTTGGCATCAGCCCCCGCCACCCGGTGCTCGATACGGGTGGCCGCGGGTGAATCCGCCGGTACCCGCACCGATACCGTGCGGTTCTCATAGCCCCAGGTCGGCGCCAGGGGTGCGTGGGTTCCACGCCGGAAACGGCGGTAGGAATTCAGGTTGGGTGCAAACAACAGCATACTGTCTGCCATGGTCTGCAGGCAGCCGGCTATGGCCTGACGCAGCAACTCGGTGCCTCTTCCGGTACCGTCGTCAAATGCGTTGTTGCCCTCACTGTCCACCAGGCTGCAATGCACGTGCATACCATTACCGGCGATATCACCGAAGGGCTTGGCCATGAAGGTGGCGACCAGGCCGTGTTTGCGCGCCACGCCCCGGATCACCCGCTGCAGCATCATCGCCTGGTCGGCGGCCAGCAGGGCATCATCCACATGGTAGAGGTTGATTTCATACTGTGAGGGTGCCGACTCCTTGATCAGGGTGTCCACCGGCAGCCCCTGGGCCTTACAGGCATCGCGGATGTCGTGCATCAGCTCCGCCTCATCTTCCATCAGGTCTATGCCGTAGGTCTGGCCTGCGCAGAGGCCACCTCCGATCCGGTCCCGCTGGGTATGCAGGGGTCGCCCGACATCGTCCTCCTCCGGGTACAGCAGGTGGAACTCCATCTCACTGGCCATCACCGGGGTCAGCCCCCTGCTGGCAAAGCGATCCACCAGGTCCTGCAACAGGTAACGGGGGTCGTAGCGACAGCGACTACCGTCGACGTTGTTCATCGACATCAACACCTGGCCGGTCGGGCGATCCAGCCAGGGGGCAGGCACCAGGGTGCGAATATCGGGAGCGCACCAGCCGTCCCCATCGCCACTGTCGAATACCCACTCCTCGGCGTCGCGACCCCAGACATCGAAAGCCAGGGTGCTGAGCGGCATTTTCAGCCCGCCGGCCATCACCTTGGCGATTTTCTCGCGGGTCACCCACTTGCCGCGCAAGCCGCCACAGAGATCCATCAACATGACCTCAAAGATCTCCATGTGCGGATGCCGGTCCAGAAAGGACTGCAGTTTATCGTTGTTTTCAGACATATCAGGTTCCCGTACCCGCGGCTAAAACACCACCTTTGGGTTAATTTCTTGGCCAATTCACTATGCGACACTATTTAACAACGATGCGCAAACCCCGGCCATACCACTTCGGGGTATAGGGAATGTGCAAACACAATGCGTTCCAGACGGGAGAGCAACGCCATGAACATGCAAGCCAACACCGGCAACCTGAAGCAGCTTGATCAGTCCCACTACCTGCACCCGTTTACGGATTTCCGGGACTATGCCCAGCACGGTGGTCGGGTATTTTCCCGCGCGGAGCATATCTACATCTACGACAGCACCGGCCACAAAATGCTGGACGGCATGTCCGGACTCTGGTGTTGCAACCTCGGTTACAGCCAGCCGTCCATCGTGGAGGCGGTCACCGAGCAGATGCACAAACTGCCTTATTACAACAGCTTCTTCCAGTGCGCCAATGAGCCAGCCATCGAGCTCGCCAAGGCCCTGGTGGACGTGACCGAAGAGCGCTTCAACCACGTGTTCTTCACCAACTCCGGCTCCGAGGCCAACGACACCAACCTGCGCCTGGTCAGCCGCTATTACCAGCTTCAGGGCCGGCCGGAGAAGAAGCACATCATCAGCCGCAAGAATGCCTACCACGGCTCTACCATCGCCGCCGCCTCGCTGGGTGGCATGAAAGGCATGCACGACCAGACCAACGGCCTCGATTACATTCACCACATCGACCAGCCCCACTGGTTCGAGGTGGGTCCAGACGAGGAACCCGGGGAATTCGGCCTGCGCGTTGCCCGCCAGCTGGAACAGAAGATCGACGAGTTGGGTGAGGCCAACGTGGCGGCCTTTATCGCCGAGCCGGTGCAGGGCGCAGGCGGTGTCATCATTCCCCCCGATACCTACTGGCCGGAAATCCAGCGCATTTGCGACGAACGCGACATCCTGCTGATTGCCGACGAGGTGATCTGTGGCTTCGGCCGCACCGGGAAGTGGTTCGGCTCCGAGACCTATGGCATCAAACCCGATCTGGTCACGTTTGCGAAAGCGGTGACCAACGGCTTCCAGCCACTGGGCGGGGTCATGGTCAGCGATAAGGTGGCCGATGTGCTGCTGTCGAAAGCAGGCGAATTCACCCATGGCCTGACCTATTCCGGTCACCCCGCGGCTGCAGCCGCAGGTCTTGCCACCCTGAAAATACTCAGGGAAGGCAACATCATCGCCAACGCGGCGGACACGCTGGCTCCGCACTTCCAGGGCCGACTGCAGGAACTGGTCGACCACAAACTGGTGGGTCAGGTGCGCGGTCGTGGCATGTTTGCGGCGGTGGAACTGGTACGGGACAAAGCCTCCCGCGAAAAGCTGGCACCGGAGTCCGCCGGCGCGGTGTTCTGCCGCAACGCCGCCAACGAACTGGGGCTGATGGTTCGCCAGACCGGCGACGCCATGATCATGGCGCCGCCGCTGGTCAGCACAACCGAGGAGCTGGACAACCTGGTGGATATGCTGGTGCAGTCACTGGATGCCACGGCCAGCCATTACGGCATCTGACGGGCCCCGGCTCCATTCCAGGCCCGGCAACCCGCCGGGCTCTGGATAATCCCCTCTAACCGCCAGCGCCGACATTCGGGTCCTAGAAGGCCGCCTGGCTATCGTTTCGCGGCCACCACTGGCGACACCGGGACTGCAGGGCCGTCACTCGCTTCCCATCTGTGACTGCAGGTAATTTGGCAGGCCCACTTTCTCTATCAGGCCCAACTGCTTTTCCAGCCACCAGGTGTGATCGACCTCAGTGTCTTCCAGCAATCGTTCCAGCACTTCCCGGCTGTGGTAGTCCTGCTCGGCCTCACACACCTTGATGGCGTCCTTCAGGGCCTTGTCGACCGCCAGTTCCACATTGAGGTCGTTCTGCAACATTTCCGGGACGTCCTTGCCCACCTGTATCGGCGGACGGGTCACCATATCCGGCGTGCCCTCCAGAAACAGCATGCGCTCGATCAGCGCCTTGGCGTGACCCTTCTCGTCTTCAAATTCGTGGGCGATGCGTTCGTGAAGCTTGTTCAGGCCCCAGTCCGCATACATTTCCGCGTGAATAAAGTACTGGTCCATGGCACCCAGTTCCCAGGCCAGCAGTCCGTTCAACTCGGCAATGACTTTATCGCTACCTTTCATGATGATGTCCTCCGGTTAAACAGGGTTAAATTTGCGACTGGAGATAGTTCTCCAGGCCGGTGTTCTCGATCAGGTATTGCTGGGCTTCAATCCAGTCGACATGATCTTCCTCGTACTCCAGGATCTCCTCCAGCACCTCTCGGCTGACAAAATCCTGCGCCTGCTCGCAATAGCCGATGGCTTCCCGCAACAGGGCGAGCTCCTGTACCTGCAGGGTCATGTCACAGTCGAGCATCTCCCGGGCGTGCTCGCCAATACGCACCTTCTCCAGATGCTGCAGATTGGGCAGGCCCTCGAGGAACAGGATACGCTCAATGAGTTCATCCGCCTGCTTCATGTCCTTGATGGATTTTTTGTAGCTCTTTTCGTTGAGCTGTTCCAGACCCCAGTTGCGGAACATCCTGGCGTGCAGGAAGTACTGGTTGATGGAGGTTAACTCCAGGGTGAGAACGCGGTTGAGATAGCCGATTACCTTGCCATCGCCTTGCATGATTGCACTCCAAACGAGATATTGCTGGCCCTTTCGGGTTGACGCCCTAAAGCCTAGTCGCCACGGCGGTAAAAGTCAAAATATCCTTTTAAATCAATGGCTTGATATTAATAACAATACCGATTCTCATTGCTGTTCAGGCGTCGTACTTCTGGCAGTCAGCAGCAAAACCGGTCATCATTGCGCCTCGTCCACTATCGGCAGAAAACCACTATGCTGCAACGGCGCGGCCTCCCGGCCACCCTGTGTCTGTTCCTGTTCATTGTCACGCCGCTGGCCAACGGCCAGGGCGAGGGAGCGCCGGTGGCGATTGCCAGCGCCCAGGCGAGGGACATTGTCGAGGTGATCCAACTCAACGGCAGCGTGAGCGCGCGCAGGAACGCCCAACTCTCAGTGGCAACGGCGGGGCTGGTCTCCCGGCTCGAGCTGGACGAAGGCGATCAGGTAAAGGCCGGGCAGGTCCTGCTTGCCCTGGATGCCGAACTGGCGAGACAGCAATACCGGGCCGCCATGGCGGCCCAAACCCAGGCCAGCCGGGCTCTCGCTGACGCCCGCAGGCGCCTGGCTGAAGCCGAGGAGCTGGCACCCAAGCAGAGCATTGCCGAGACCGTCGTCAGGGACATCGCCGCCGAGGTGGCCGAGGACGAGGCCGCCCTCGACCAGGCCCGCGCGGAAGCAGGTTACCGGGAGGGTTTACTGGACCGGCATCAACTCAAGGCGCCCTTCGCCGGCGTGATTACCGCCCGCCAGGTCGAACTCGGTGAATGGATCGTACCCGGGGATGCTGCCTTTACCCTGGTATCGACGGATCAGCTGCGGCTGGACTTCCAGGCGCCGGAAGACTACCAGGGAAAGCTGCAGACAGGCCAGCCGCTCGAATTCAGCCTCGGCGGCCGACCGGGGCGCCACCCCGCCACCGTATCCGCCACCGTGCCCGCCAGCGACGCCCAGTCCAGGACGTTCCTGGTCAGGGCTCTGCCAGACCGGGCCGTGGCGGGAATGCTGCCCGGGATGTCAGTGCGGGCCGAGGTTCGCCTGCCCACGGGACAGCGCGGAATAACCGTACCCCGCGATGCGGTCCTGCGCTACGCCGATGGTCGCCAGATCGTGTGGGTTGTGGAGCGCGAGGAGGGCCGCACGGTAGCCAGCGAACGCCGGGTGCGGGTCGGCCTCGCCTTCGATGGCGAAGTGGAGATACGCAGCGGTATCAGCGCAGGTGATTCCGTGGTGATCGAGGGTAACGAGGCCCTGCGCAACGGCCTTGCTGTCGCTGTCACCAACGGATAGGCGCAGCCATGTTCAGCAAAATTATTCACCACGGCACCCTGGTCACCGTCTGCGTGCTGATTGTCGCGGTACTGGGCATTCTGGCGGCCAACCGCATCCCCGTACAGATGATTCCCGATCTGGACGTGCGCACCATCAGCGTGCGCACGGTCTGGCCCGGGGCCACGCCCCAGGACGTGGAACAAGAGATTCTCATCGAACAGGAAGATTACCTGCGCAATCTTCCCAACCTGACCCGACTGACGGCCACGGCGCAGATCGGTTCGGCATCCATTGAGCTGGAATTCCCCCTCGGCACCGACATGACTGACATGATGATCCGGGTGAACAACGCGCTCAGCCAGGTGCCTTCCTACCCGGAAAATGTCGATGAACCGCAGGTCTACGCCAGCTCGTTCTCCAGCAATTCATTCATGTTCTTCAATATCACTCCCCTGCCGGGGAATCCCCGGCAGCTGGACATGGACCTGATTCTCGACTTCCTGCAGGACAATGTCCGGCCGCGGATGGCCGGTGTGCCCGGGGTGTCGGAAATCAACATCTGGGGAGGGTCCGAACGCCAGGTCCAGATCCTGGTGGACCCGGCACGCCTGGCCCAGCGAGAACTGAGCCTGCTGGATGTGCGCACCGCGATCCGGGCCCGCAATCGCGACCGCTCCGGTGGCGACCTGTCCGCTGGCAAGCGCCAGTACCTGCTGCGCACCATCGGTCGCTTCCACGATCTGGAAGAGCTTGAAGAGCTGATTCTGGCCAGGCGCGGCGACAACATCATCCGGTTGCGGGATGTCGCCACCGTGCACATGGATCACTTCGAGAAGCGATCGACAGCCCGCTTCAATGGCGCCGATAGCATCATGATGGCCGTGCGCCGGGAGTCGGGTTCCAATGTCATCGCGATCAAGGAGCAGATGCTACGGGAAGTCGCGGCGCTGCAACAACAGGTGCTGGAGCCCGCCGGGCTGCAGATGAGACTGATGGCCGATGACGTGGTCTACGTGAAAGACTCCATCCGCACCGTGTGGCAGAACCTGTTCCTTGGCGCCCTGTTTGCCACCGGCATCATGTACCTGTTCCTGCGCTCGTGGCGGACCACGGCGGTGGGTGTGATCGGCATCCCGCTGTGTATCATCGTGGCTTTCCTGGGCCTGCTGATGGCGGGCCGGACCATCAACGTCATTTCGCTGGCTGGCATCGCCTTCGCCCTGGGCATGACCCTGGACAACAGTATCGTGGTGCTGGAAAGCATCGAACTTGAACGCCGCAAGGGGGCCGGTCGCTTCGACGCTGCCCTGGCTGGGGTGAGCAAGGTCTGGCCCGCGGTGTTCGCCTCCACCATGACCACGGTGCTGGTGTTCCTGCCGGTGGCCTTTATCGAGCAGGAGGCGGGGCAGCTGTACTCCGATGTGGCGATCGCCATTTCCGCTGCCATTCTCGCGTCGATGCTGGTCGCGGTCACCGTAGTGCCCACCGCGTCGGCGCGTCTGGAGCTGGTCAACGACAGCAAACGGCAACAACGGGGTGAAACCCGCGGTGAAAAACTGCGGGCGACCACCCTGGGCTGGGTAGACAAGTGCCTGCAAACGTCTCGCAACCGCTGGACCACCGTAATTGTGGCTGCGGCGCTCAGCGCGACCATTATCCTGTTCCTGACCCCCCCGGCCGAGTACCTGCCCGAGGGAGAAGAGCCCAAGGTATTCGCCAGCATGAGCGCCCCACCGGGCTACAACCTGGAAACCATGGATGCCATCGCTGCCGAGATCGAAGCGTACCTGCTGCCAGCCGTGGAGGCCGACCCGGAACTGTATCACCGCGGCGAGGCCCAGGTACCCGCCATGAAGTATCTCAACCTGGGGGCCAGCGACACCCGGGTGCGGGTGATTTCCGAACCGGTGGACGCCCGCGATATCGAGGCCCTGATGGATGTGATTACCGCTAAGTACCGCGAATACCCGGGCATGCGCGCCTTCGCCGCGCGCGGCTCCATCATCACCAGTAACGACGGCGGCACCCGCTCGATCAATCTGGAGATCTCCGGGCCCGACCTTTACACCATCTACCGGGTGGCCCAGCTGGCGGACACCCGCGCCCGCCAGGTGTTCGATAACCCCCGCATACAGAGCCAGCCCGGGGCGCTGAGCCTGGCCCAGCCGTTGCTGCAGATTCACCCCCGCTGGGACCGCGCTGCCGAACTGGGCCTCAACATCGACAACCTGGGCTACACCGTGTCGGCCATCACCGACGGCACCTACGTGGATGAGTTCTTTATGGGCGATGACAAGATCGACATGTACCTGTACAGCGACGCCGGGCTGGACATGGATATCGATGCCCTGGGACAGGTGCCGCTGTATACCGCGCAGGGAGAGATCATTCCCCTGGCCGCGGTTGCCGATTTCGAGGAGACAGTCGACACCAGTTCCATTCGCCGGGTTGGCGGTCGGCGCACTGTTACCCTCAACGTTATCCCGCCGCGGTCAGTTGCGCTGGAAAGCGGGGTGGAGACGGTGCAGCAGGACGTTGTTTCCTTCCTGCGTGACCGGGGTGACATTCCCGCCCAGGTGGATATCGTGATATCGGGTGCGGCCGACCAGTTGCAAGCCACCCGAGAGGCACTGCTGAGCAACTACCTGGTGGCGCTGTTTATCGTTTACCTGCTGATGGTGGCCATCTTCAACCACTGGGGCTACCCCCTGCTGATCCTGACCTCAATCCCCCTTGGGGTCGCCGGCGGGCTGGTTGGCCTGGCCCTGCTCAACGGCATTGGCGGACTACTGCCGGTGCTGGGCCTGGCGGCGATATCACAGCCCTTTGACATGATTTCCATGCTCGGCTTCCTGATCCTGATGGGGACGGTGGTCAACAACCCGATTCTGGTGGTGCACCGGGCGGTGGAGAACTTCAATGACGGTGCGGTGCCCCTGGAGGCGGTCAGGGAGGCGGTAAAAACCCGGCTGCGGCCTATCGCCATGTCGACGATTACCACGCTGTGTGGCCTGGCCCCCCTGGTCCTCATACCCGGCGCCGGCACCGAGCTCTACCGCGGGGTAGGCGCTATCGTCATGTTCGGCATTATGGGCGCCATGCTGGTGACCCTGACCATGCTGCCGGCCCTCACGGTCATGGTACTGGAATACCAGTCGCGGCGGGGTGAGACGGTCACTGGCTGACCGCGCTCACTCTTTTCGCTGATGCTCCTGATGGGCTTCCGAGGCCATCCGGGCAACGGTTTCAATCGCCTCGTCCATGGTGAAGTGGCCCTTGTCCTTGTACTGGTCGAACAGGTTGATGTACTCGTCGGAGCGCCTGCCAAGCACCATCAGGCGCAGGTAGAGACTATCCTCCAGGGCCGGCTTGCGGATCGCATCAAGGACAAACACAGCGATGCTCAACGGGCTCATCAGCAGATCGCGCAGGGCATCGGCGCCGAGCTTCAACTGGAACACGACCAGGTGTTTCAGCGCCGGACCAAAGGTGACCCTGGCACTGGAATCTTCAGGGGTGTCAAAAAACATGGGATGGGTTCTCCGTATTGTATTCCCGGCACAGTTCCAGCCACCGGGTGAGCGTACTGGCGTGAAACTTTTCCCGGTGCATGATCAGGTTCAGTTGCCGGCTGAAGTCGCGCTGAGGCACCTGCAGCGGAACCAGTGAGCCACGGGCAAAGGCCTCCCGCAGACTGATACGGGACAGGCAGCCTACGCCCAGCCCGGCTTCCACCGCACGCTTGATGGCCTCGGTGTGCTGCAGCTCCATGGCGATGTCCAGGTCCGTCAGTATGCCATGCATCGCCCGGTCGAAGGTCTGGCGGGTGCCCGAGCCAGGTTCGCGCACGATCCACGGCAATTGCAGCAGTTGCCGGTCGCTGACCGGTCGCCGCCCGGCGAGGGGATGGCCCGGGGCGGCAAACACCTGCAATTCGTCGTCCCGCCAGTGCAGGGTTTGCAAGCGGGGGTGATTCAGTTCGCCCTCGATCATCCCCAGGTCCAGTTCAAAATCGGCGACCTGGCGCGCGATGGTTTCCGTGTTGGCCACCTGCAGGGAGATCTCGGCCCCGGGAAAGCGATCGCGAAAAGCCGCAATCATCGGCACCACCAGGTAGTTACCGATGGTCAGCGTGGCTCCCAGCCGCAGCGAGCCCGCACCCTGTTCGCCACCCAGCGCCGCTTCGAAGGCTTCAGCCTCGGCCAGCAACCGCTCGGCCTGGGGCCGCAGCTGGCGGCCCAGTTCACTGAGCTGCAGGCGCTTACCCAGGCGGTCGAACAATTGCACGTCAAACTGGCTTTCGAGTTCCTTCAGGGCGCCACTGGCTGCGGATTGCGACATCGCCAATGCCGCTGCCGCGCGGCTGACGTTTTCGAAACGGGCCGTGGCGAGGAATACCTGCAGTTGGCGGAGGCTGAATTTCATATCTATTTTTCCGATATACGAAATCGAATATATCTGTTTTACAGATATTTATGCAAGCGCTATCTTGCCCCAACTGCTCGCGGCACTGCGCCGCGGGGACAGCCGGAATTACAGGAGCAAGACCATGGCTGCACTACTGCGGGAACAGGTAACCGAGGTTCACCACTGGACCGATCGCCTGTTCAGTTTCAAGACCACGCGCAACCAGGGATTCCGTTTCAAAAACGGGTTTTTCACCATGATCGGCCTGGAACTGGACGGTAAACCCCTGCTCCGCGCCTACAGCCTGGCCAGCGCCAACTACGAGGACGAACTGGAATTTTTCAGCATCAAGGTTCCCGATGGCCCGCTCACCTCGCGGCTACAGAACATCCAGCCCGGCGATGAACTGCTGGTTAACAGCAAGGCCACCGGCACCCTGGTGACAGACAACCTGCTGCCGGGCAGAAACCTGTACCTGATCGCCACCGGCACCGGACTGGCGCCATTTCTCAGCATTATCCGCGACCCGGAAATCTACGAGGCCTACGATAAAGTGATCCTTACCCACGGTTGTCGTGAGGTGGAGGAACTGGCCTACCAGGAACTGATCACCCAGCACCTGCCCAATCACGAGTACCTCGGCGAAGACGTGCGGCGGAAGCTGATCTACTACCCCACGGTCACCCGGGAAAAGTACGTCAACAACGGCCGCCTGACCGACCTGTTGCGCATCGGCAAGCTGGAAAAGGATATCGGCCTGCCGGCAATCAATACCGGGGACGACCGCTTCATGATTTGCGGCAGTCCCAGCATGCTCAAGGAAATCTGCAAACTGCTGGACAGCCGCGGTTTCAGCGAAACCCGTAACGGCCACATCGGCGAATACGTGATTGAGCGGGCATTTGTGGAAAGCTGAGGCCCGCCTTACCGACCGCGCAGGAGGCTATTGCGTCAGGGGGAAGAAGTCGTAGCGCTGGGTGCCTACGCTGCTGCCATGGGCAAAAAAAGTGAGCGCCCCTCGTCGTAGTAGGACAGCAGGTCTGAAGCTTCATCCGTATCAGTCGTGCTGATATCACCAATGCCCTTGTAGGGGCTGTCGCCCCAGCGCCAGCCAAAACCCGGGCCAGGCGTACCCTGCGGGACGTCGGCGGTGGCGATTTCGGTAACCGGGCTGGTGGCAAGCGCAGCAAGCGGGAAGGCGCAGCCTGCAATGAGCCACAGCCGGACTGCCAGCGACGGGGTGACGAACCTGATCAAAACCCACTGTGCTCCAGATGTTATTTCTGCCACTGGCCATTACCCTGCAATATTCTAGACTTGGAAGGCGACTTGCAAACAAGCTCAGGCAGACAGGGTACTCAAATGAAAAAGCTCACTGCAGCACTGGCGGCGCTATCGCTCACCGTGCTTAGCGGAACAGGTAGCGCCCAGGCGCCCGCCCCGGACAAGGATTCACTGGCGGCGGCCTGGCCCAGCCAGACCCAGTTCTCGCCCTACGCCGGACGCAACTTTCCGGGACAGGTCTTCTGGGGCGATACCCACCTGCACACTGCGATGTCATTCGACGCCGGCGCATTTGGGGCTCGCCTGTCCCCTGAGGACGCCTACCGCTTTGCCCGCGGCGAAGAAGTCACCTCCTCGGGCGGCCTGAAAGTAAAGCTGTCACGCCCCCTGGACTTCCTGGTTGTCGCCGACCACTCGGACAACATGGGCTTTTTCCCCACCCTGCTGGGCGGTGAGCCCTCCTACCTGGCCAACCCCACCGGCAAGCGCTGGTACCAGATGATCCAGACCGGAGGCAGCACGGCGGTGGACGCCGCACTGGAAATCATCGGTGCTTTTTCCGACGGCAGCTTCCCGCAGGAGATCGCCTCCGTGCCCGGCACCCCCACCTACCAGTCCGCCTGGGATATCGCCATTGAGGCTGCTGACAAAGCCAATACCCCGGGGGAATTCACCGCCTTCATCGGCTACGAGTGGACCTCCAACGAAAACGGCGCCAACCTGCACCGGGTGGTGATGTACCGGGATGGCGGTGATGTCGCCAGCCGCAGCCTGCCGTACACCACGCTCGCACCGGCGGGCAGTCCCAACCCCGTAGACCTGTGGAGGGAATTGCAGCGAGTTCACGACAACACCGGCGCCAACCTGTTGGCGATCGCCCACAATGGCAATCTCAGCAACGGCATCATGTTCCCCCTGGTGGACTCGTTTACCGGCAGGAAGATCGACAGGGATTACGCCCGGACCCGGATGAAGTGGGAACCACTGTACGAGATCACCCAGATCAAGGGCGACGGCGAGGCACACCCCTTCCTCTCACCCAACGATGAATTCGCCGACTACGAAACCTGGGACATGGGTAACCTGACCCTCACCGAGGCCAAGACCGACGACATGTTGCAGTACGAGTACGGTCGCTCCGGTCTGAAACTGGGCCTGCAGGCCGCTGACCGACTGGGCGTCAATCCCTACCAGGTCGGCTTCATCGGCTCGACCGACAGCCATACAGCGCTGGCCACTGCCGCCGAGGAAAATTTCTTCGGCAAGCATGCCGGCACCGAACCCACCGTCGAACGAATGACCCACCCGGTGGGATGCTTTGGCGAAAAGTGTATTTTCGGCTGGGAGCAGGCCGCCAGTGGACTGGCGGCAGTATGGTCAACCGAGAATACCCGCGGGGCAATTTTTGACGCCATGAAACGCCGCGAAACCTACGCCACCACCGGCTCTCGCATGCTGGTCCGCTTTTTTGGCGGCTGGGAATTTGACGAGGGAGATACGCTTTCCCGCACCCCGGGGCACGCTGGCTACACCAAGGGAGTCCCCATGGGTAGCGAGCTCAAGGGCGCCAAGGGAAATACGCCCAGCTTCCTGGTCGCCGCGCGCAAGGACCCTTTCAGTGGCAACCTCGACCGTATCCAGATCGTCAAAGGCTGGTTGGACAAAAAGGGCAAGCCCCAGGAGAAGATTTACGATGTGGCCTGGGCCGGTGACCGTACACCCAGCGCGGACGGCAAACTGCCTCCCGTAGGCAATACCGTCGATGTAGCCAACGCCACCTGGACCAATACCATTGGCGACCCCGAACTGATCAGCGTCTGGCGGGACCCCGACTTTGACCCCAACCAGCGGGCCTTTTACTACGCCCGGGTGCTGGAGATCCCGACACCGCGCTGGACCGCCTACGAGAAGTTGCGCTTCCCCGGTGCGGAAGTGCCGGAGGGCGTCCCCATGGTGCACCAGGAGCGCGCCTACACCTCGGCGATCTGGTATACGCCCTGAGTATTTGCCCCCGACCCGGGCGGTCGACCGCTCGGGTCAATTGGTTTGGCTGCAAAGGTCGTTGTCAGCCTACCGCCGCACCGCTACCTTGTGCCCTACACACTTATCAGCATCGGAGCAGGCACATGTCGGAAAAAAGACAGGTTCTTAACAAGGAAACCATGGGCATTGACGAGGGACTGCCGCTGGAGGCCTCGGCGGGCGGCATTGAGGAGTTACGCAGGGACATCCAGCGGCTCATGGACATGGAGGCGATCAAGCAACTGAAGTATGCCTACTTCCGCTGCATCGATACCGCCAATATGGACGAGCTGGCCACCCTGTTGCACGACGATGTGGTGGTGGATTTCAAGGGTGGCGATTACCACTGGCAGCTCAATGGCAAGCAGGAGTACCTGGGCAGCATAGGCACCTCTTTCAGCAAACAGTCCATCGGCCAGCACCATGGCCACCACCCGGAAATCCAGATGCTGTCAGCAACCGAGGCGACAGGCATCTGGTACCTCGAAGACAAGTTCTGGGTGCTGAACCACAAGTACTACACCACCGGCACGGTGCTGTACTGGGACCGCTATGTGAAGGAAAACGGCCGCTGGTTGATTCGCGAGACCCGCTACGAGCGGCTGTATGAATTCAACGAGGCGCTGGCGGAAGAGCCAAAGCCCAGCTCACACTACCTCGGCGTGCACGGGACCGAGCCGGCGTTCTAGATCAGCCCAGCGCGTCCTCGGCCACAAAGTACTTCGGATCCTCGATCACATTGACCTCAACCAGGTTGCCGGCCTTGCGCAGCAACTGTTTGCACTCCGCTGACAGGTGCACCAGGTGCAGGGTCTTGCCGGAATTGAGGTAGCGCTCCGCCAGGGTATCGATAGCCTCCAGTCCGGAGTGATCGCATACCCGCGAGTCGGCAAAGTCGATCACCACATCGTCATTAGCTTCCATGGGATCAAACTGCTCAAGGAAGGAGGTGACCGAACCGAAGAACAGCGGGCCGCTGACGGCGTAGACGGTGGAACCCTTGTGGTCCTGCTGGGCCCTGACCTGGACCTGTTTGGCGTGCTCCCAGGCGAAGACCAGGGCGGAGACAATCACCCCCACCACCACGGCCACCGCCAGGTCGGTGGCCACGGTCACCGCGGACACCAGCACCAGCACCAGCGCGTCGGACTTGGGTACCTTGCGCAACACCCGGAAGCTGGACCATTCGAAGGTGCCGATCACCACGATAAACATCACCCCGATCAGGGCTGCCAGCGGAATCTGTTCGATCAACGGCGACGCCACCAGGATGAAGGCCAACAGGAACAGGGCGGCGGAGATGCCGGACAGCCGCCCGCGACCACCGGAATTCACATTAATCATGCTCTGGCCGATCATGGCGCAACCGCCCATGCCGCCAAAGAAACCGGTGGCCACGTTGGCGACGCCCTGGCCCACACACTCCTTGTTTCCGCGGCCGCGGGTTTCGGTGATTTCATCCACCAGGCGCAGGGTCAGCAGTGACTCGATCAGGCCGATGGCGGCGAGGATCACCGAATAGGGAAAGATGATAGTCAGGGTTTCCCAGTTCAGCGGCACCATGGGAATGTGGAACTGGGGCAGGCCGCCCTTGATGGAGGCCACATCGCCCACGACCTTCGTGTCCAGGCTCAATCCCACCACTAACAGGCTCACCACGACAATGGCCGCCAGTGAGGAGGGGATGGCAGTAGTCAACCGGGGCAGGAAGTGGATGATCGCCATGGTCAACGCCACCAGGCCCAACAGCATGTACAGTTGCTGGCCTTCCAGCCAGGCCACGTCGATGATGGAGCCTTCCATGAAGGTGCCGGCCAGCCAGCCGGGCTCGCCGGGGTTGCCAAACTGCCCCAGTTGGGCAAGGAAAATCACAATCGCCAGGCCGTTCACAAAGCCCAGCATCACCGGATGGGGCACCATGCGGATAAACTTGCCCAGGCGCATGGCGCCAGCGGTGATCTGCAGCACACCCATCAGCACCACCGCGGCAAACAGGTATTCCACGCCGTGATCGGCCACCAGGGCGACCATCACCACCGCCAGGGCGCCGGTGGCGCCAGAGATCATGCCCGGACGACCACCGATACAGGCGGTGATCAGGCCCACCATAAAGGCGGCGTATAAACCCACCAACGGCTCCACGCCCGCGACGAAGGCAAAGGCCACCGCTTCCGGCACCAGGGCCAGGGCCACGGTGAGGCCGGACAGCACGTCATTTTTGACGGACGTGACGTTACTGGGATGGATCTCGAACATCGGACTACTCACCTAATAGTGTAAAGCGGACCATTTGGGCACGCGGGGTCGGGAACCGATCGGCGGAGTCGTTGTTATGCGCAGACAGGGAAGGGCGCGAATTTTACGGGAGTTGGCGGTGCTTAGCCAGCGATCGCGGAGCGTGAAAAATCACACCAGGCGTGAGCCCGCAGGTGAGCACGGCGGTGGCAATCCACGACCAAGGCACTACACTTGAATCAAAACCAGCAAATCAGGCCAGCTATGATTCTACTCACACTCGGCGTTCTGCTCTGGGCAGGCACCCACCTCATGCCATCGATCTCGCCATCGACCCGGGAGGCGCTGGTCGCCCGGCTCGGGGAGAATGGCTACAAGGGTATGTTCAGCGCACTCATGCTACTTGCCCTGGCGCTGATTATTTTCGGCTGGCGAAGCATTGATCAACCCACCTACCTGTATACCCTGCCGCTGTGGACGCGCCACCTCGGCATGCTGATTGTGTTACTGGCCTTTATCCTGTTCGTGGCCTCTGGCCAGCCAAGCCGGATCAAGCAGTACCTGCGACATCCACAGCTCACCGGCCTGATCCTCTGGGCCGGGGCCCACCTGATGATGAACGGAGATACCCGCGCCCTGGTGCTGTTCGGCGGACTGGGACTGTGGGCGATACTGGAAATTATTTTTATCAATCGCCGCGATGGCCAGTGGGTGAAACCAGAAGTGCCGGGCCCAGCACAGGACCTGAAGATACTCGTGGTCTCGCTGGTGGTTTTTGCGGGCGTGGCCTGGGCCCACCCGTGGCTGGCCGGGGTGGCGATATTCTGAATCGCTGGCCGCCCCGGACAGCGGTATCCCGACCGGCTGAAAGCACTTTTCTAGTCAACTGACGGTACGGGGCGACTACTCACAACTGCCCCAGCGCTTTACCCACCTGGTGAAAGAAAGCCAGGCGCCGGTTGATGCGCTCCACGGCGACATTGTCCGGCGCCAGCTTGAGGGCCAGGTTCAACTGCTCCAGCGCCGGTTTCATGGCGCCGTTAAGAAAAAAGTATTCCGCCCGCGACTGGTGCAGGCCGAAGCGATTGCCGGCCAGCCCCTGTACTTCCGCCAGCCAGTACCAGAGCGTCACGTTGGTTGGCTTCAATTTGGCATGGGCGGTTAACAGCTGGTCCGCCTCGGTGTAACGCCCGGCCTTGAAGTAGGCCTTGCCCAACTGAATGGTGATCGGGTGGTTGCCCGGCACCAGTTTTACCCCGCGTTCCAGCTTTTCGATGGCCAGGTCGTACTGTTCTTCTGCCAGGTCAATCTCGGTCTCGGCCAGCGCATAAGTCATGTTTTCCGGTTTGAACTCGCGCATTGGCGCCAGCAGTTGGCGAGCCTCCCCATAGTTGCCATTGTCGGTCAGGGCCAGTACCAGCCCATATTGCGCGGCGACCGCCTCCGCGCCGCGGCTTTCCTTGCGCTTCTTGCGGAAGTGGGCGACGGCTACCGCCGGGTCGTCGATAAAGCTGAGCTCGACACGTGCCCGCACCAGGTGAAACCCGGGATTGTCCTGGTACATCCTGGGTGGAAACTGGCCGGCGCGGTTGCGGGCATCGGCAATCCGGCTTTCGGTTAAGGGGTGCGTCAGCAGGAACTCCGGGGGCCGGCTGCCGTACTTGCGCGACTCGGCCTGCATGACCTCGAACATTCCCGCCGAGCCTCTCGGGTCCCAACCGGCCGCTACCAGATTCTGCATGCCGATCCGGTCAGCCTCCTGCTCGTGCAGGCGACTGTAACGCAGTGACGCGTCCTGGGACGCCGCCTGGGAACCGGCGATGGCCGCCATGCCGGCTTCACCGCCACCGGCGGCAACCGCCACCATCCCGGCGAGCAGCCCGGCCAGGGCCAGCTTGCCGGATGTTTTCGCATTTTCCTGACTGCGGGAAAAGTGGCGCTGGCTCAGGTGGGCCAACTCGTGACCCAGCACCGAGGCCATCTGGGCCTCACTCTGCGCCGCCAGGATCAGGCCGTTGTGTACACCCACCACCCCACCGGGCACCGCAAAGGCGTTAATGCTTTTTGCATTGACCAGCACCACTTCCAGTCGCCGGTCGCGCAACTGGCTGCTGGCCGCCAGTCGGTAGATAAGATTTTCCGTGTAGTCCTGAATAAGCGGATCGCTGAGAATCGGCGCCTGGCGCCGGAACTGCATCAGCCAGGCCCGGCCCATCACGTATTCCTGGGACAGGGGGACCGCGTTGCCCTCGCCAAAGTCAGGGATGGCGGCGGTCTGGCCACGGCTATGGGCCGCAACCTGCAGCAGGCACAGGCCGAGAATGAACGCCGCCAGGTAACGGTTCATACGCTTAGATCGCATCGGTCAACACAAAACCGACGCCAATCCGATTGGTGGCCTCATCGTAGTCGATCAGGCTCTCGCCATAGCCGTTGAAATACTGCACATAGCCCCGGAAGCGGTTGTTGATCGGGAAGGTCCAGTCGAGCTGGATCGCGCCCTTGTTGTCACTACTGAGGTTATTGCGCAGGGTGAAGCCCAGGGTATGGTCCTGCAACTTCCAGTAGCCTCCCAGGTCGCCATAGCCCATATAGTGATACATACGGGGATTGTCGTCGTCTTCCTCATCCTCCGGCAGTCGGTACCAGGCACGCATCCCCAGGCTGAAGTTACCGCGTTCAAATGCAGCCAGACCCATGACCCGGTTCCAACTGCGCGAGAGTATTTTGCCACGGCCATTGGACTGGTGGTTGAGGCTCAGGCCCAACAGGGTATTGGTGAAGCCCAGCACGTCCCAGTCGTTCTCCACCGTCAGCATCAGTTCCGGCTGGTAATTGGTTTCACGAAAAGGGGAAGAGGCATCCGTGTTATACACCTGCCACCAGTTTTCCTGAGTATAGGCGCCCCAGAGATTCGTGCCTTCGCCAAGAATGTCTTGCCACAGTACGGCCTTGAAACTGATCTGTAACTTGGCCTCGATGTTATCCATATCGGCTTCAGGGTAAATCTCAGCCCAGGCCGCTTCGTTCGGGTTGTTGTTGTAGGTCGCCGGCAGCAGGTAATTGCGATGATGGGGGATAATGGCCCAGGCCGACGACATAGCGCCCTCTTCCACCGCCAGCCGGTCCGCCAGCAGGCCGGTCTCTACCGCGGCCTGTTGGCGGACCTCGTTCCCGGCGATCCCCGGAGGCGCCTCACCGGGTACCGCGCCCGCAGCCTCCGCCAGCTTGTCGTAGCAGGCCAGGCGTTCCAGCCCATCACCTATCGCTGCGCAATCCAGGAGCGTTGCCGCACTCGATAGCGGCAGCTGGGTCATGGCCCCGAAAAGTACCAGTGCGGGGAACGTTTTATTCATCACGATAGGTCCTTGCTAGATATTACAGGGGACGGCCAAACAGCTTTTTAAATTCGCTTTCCGCTTTTTTGCTCTCATCAAACAGGGCTTCACAAGGGTTGGCCGAGGTCGCAATCCAGCGATCCCACATGCCCTCGGCCAGAATGGATAAGCCACCGGTTGCGAACGCCGCACCGCCCGAGATAACGACACCCTTGGCGTTCACACCCAGTCGCGGGTAACTGAAGTTACCCTCCAGTTTCAGGTAGGGAGTCAGGGCCTTGGAAGCACTGATACCCACGCCAGTACGCGAGCGGGTATTGAACACCAGGTCCAGTCCCTCGGTGTCCAGGTCGACCGTGCCACCGAGGGCAATATCAACCTTGTCAGTGCGCATTACCATGCCCGGATCCAGGGTGGCCAGGCCATCCTCAAAGACAATAATGCCGGAATGACACTCCACCTGGGTGTAGGGTTCCTGCTGGCTCATTGGGTTGATACTGGCAAAAATCTCGCCAATGACATCGCCAAAGAACAGGTTCAGTCCCTGGTTGTTAATCCTGCCGCCACCGCCGCGCAGGTAAACAGTGCCGTTGAGGCTGGTGGCCAGCTCCCTTACGCTGGCACCGCGGGCGGCGATCGTCGCCCGGTAATTGGATTGCTGTTCAGCAGTCGGATCGCCGGTAAACAACCAGAACAGCGGCAGACGATGGCTTTGCATTTGCAGGTTAACGGCGGCCCCCGCATCCAGATGCTCCAGGACCAGGGAGGCCTCACCGCTGGAGAATCCGCCACCCCACTGCAGACTCTCACTGACCAGCTTGCCTTCGGCCAGGGTAAAACTGAAATCGCCCTGGCTGCGCAGGTCGTCCCGGGCGATCAGCTCTTCTACCACCAGGCTGAACTTGCCCTCGTAATTTTTCAGCCAGCGGAAGTCCAGCGACGTAGCGGGAATCATGCGCTCAGCCAGCTGCGCCTTGCTCAACGGTGTGCTGGCGTCAAACGGCCTTTTCCCGGCCCCGGGACCCGCCTGCTCCACTTCACGGTCAAATGACCGCGACAGGAAGCGCATGTCCAGGGTTTTCGCGGTCAGCTCAGCCTGCAATTGCGCCGGCTCGCCCGGCCGGTAGTAAAACTGGCCGGCGAGGTCACTGCCCCCCAACTGGAGGTCCAGGTCGCTGAGTCGCAGTTCGCCCTCCGCGGAACGCGCCAGTTCGGTCCTCAACAGGTAGGCATCGTCCGGCAGCCGCACATGGAAACCCAGCGCCTCGAGGGCACGGTGGGCCCGCCGGCCACTGAGATTGACCTGTCCCGTTGCCGCGGTTCCGCCTTCCTCCGGCATCAGGGCGAGCACTGCCTCAAGCCTGTTACTGCCCAACTGCAGGTGCAGTTTCTCCACATGCCAGACCGGATCCCGCCAGTGACCTTCCACATCCAGCTCGAAGGGCGCATCCTCCGCGCCATCCCCGGTCCAGGGCGAGAGCGCTTCGGCCACCGAATCACCGTGGGCAAACAGTGATATCTCTGTGCCCTTCAGGCCGCCGGCGAGGGGCAAGACAAGGTCTCCCTGCAGGCGCACACCCCCGCTGCGGCCGACGATTTTTTCCAGCCGGAGCATTTTACCGTCGCTCCGCAGGCGTCCTTCCAGGGCCGCCTGCACCGGCCGATCGCTGGCGGCCTCCAGGGGCAGCAATGGCTTGATATCGGGGGAATCGAACACCAGGTCCAGGTCGAGGCCACGGAGCGTCGCCGGATTGCCGATCTCGCCATTAAGGGTCAACTGGCTCTCACCGGATACCAGCAGCCCGCGAGAGAGACTCAGGCTGCGCCCGGAACCGCCCAGGTGCACATCCAGGTGCAGGGGCAGTTGCCTCGCCGGTTGCTGGCGGGACGGCGGCATCGGCAGCTGACCCTGCAATTCGAGCTGGAAATCCAGCCCGCGAAACGCCAGCGGGTCGGCAAGCGTGCCATCCGCGTTGAGCTGCCACCCCCGATACTCACCCATGCCTGACAGGCTCAAACCGCCGCCCTCATATGACGTGTGGCCAGTGAACTGCAACGGCTGCTTCTGCCAGTGGCCACCGACCTCCAGCAGCAATCCCCTGCCGCCAGTGAGCTGACCCGACAGATTTGCCTGTATTTCCGCTCCCGGCGCCTCATAGGTCACCACACTGTCGCTGACATGGGCCTGTTTTAGCAGCAGCGGCAACGTGAGCGACTCCCTGCCCAGGTCGCCACTTTCGGCAGCCGGCTCAGCGAACTGCCAGTTGGGGGGATTCTCCTCCGCTTCACTCAGGGCAAGCCGGAGCCCGACCAGCGTCAAGTCACTGATGACAACCGGACCATCACCCCACAGTGACGGTACATGCAGGTGCACTCTGGCCCGGGAAAGTTGCAGCAGATAGGGATCCGGCGCCCACGCCGGATTGGCGATGGTGAGGTCTTCAATCAATACCGTGGAGCTGACGCCCAGGCTCAGCTCACGAAGCTTGCCAATGCGCACCTCCCGTTCCAGGGTGTTGCTGAGAACGTTCTCCAGCATTGCCGTGTCCTGCAGCAGCCGATTGACCGCCACCGCCATTGCCACACCGAGCACCAGCAACAAGCACAGCAGCCCGATAGCGGCTTTTTTCACGGCGCCGCGCCCGGCCCCGGCCCATGTCCGGCCAGGTATTCACGCAGGCGAGACTGCGCTGCGTCTGCAAACAGGATTTCGCAGGCTTCTGCGAGGCCGGGGGCTTTTTCGATATCAGACCAGCGCAACACCTGCTCGATCTTCGACCGCCGGCGCATAAAGTCTTCCAGCTTGACGATCATTTCCCGGCGGGCTGCCAACTCAATCTCACAGCGGGTGTACTCAGCGTTTTCGATCAACAGCTCGACACAGCTTTCATCCTCGCGGATATGCTCCAGCAGGCCGAAGGCGGCGGTGCCATAACGCCGCCAGAAGCGCTCCGACAGCGGCTCGGAAGAACTCGGGTCGGTGAGCGCATCCAGGTTCATCAGCCTGGCCTGCAGCATGAATTCCTCGCGCTGGCTCGCCGAGGGCTCACCGTACCAGCAGTTGTCCGGGAGCGGCACGACCACGCCCATGGCGGCAACCTTGTCAACGATCTCATTGCCCACGTTAAGGCAGTCAGTGAGCTTGCCACCGAAAATCGTCAGGTGCCGATGGTGCTCGCTCTGCTCGATCACATGCTTGCGGGAAAGCTGCACCCAGTCGGCCTCGCCGCCCTCGCCCTTGACCGCGAGCGGCCTCACCCCGACCCGCTCGGCAATGATACTGTCCATGGACAGGGGGGGATCGATGTCCAGCAGGGCGTTAACATTGTCGAGTACGAATCGCCTGTCCTCGTCGGTCACCCCTACCTCGGGATCCGCCACCTGGGTGTCGGTGGTACCGATGCAGGTTTTCGGTCCCATGGGAATCAGGAAAAACAGGCGCCCGTCGCTGGCGAAAAAGGTCAGCACCCGTTTGTTATCGGTCACCCGGTCGACAATCAGGTGTATGCCCTTGGAAAACAGGTGGCGGTATTCGGTGTGCTCGCCTGACAGCCGGTTATGGGCGTCGGCGTAGGGGCCACAGGCGTTGATGAGCACCCGGGAGCGAATCTGCAGCTCCCCGCCATCGATACTGTCCCGGGCCCGGGTGTACCACAGCTCTCCCACCCGGCGGTTGTCTATCGATTCCACATAGTTGGCCGCAATACAGCCGTAGTTCAGTGCCGTCCTGATGAAGTTGAAAACAAAGCGGGCGTCGTTGTCGTAGAGGTAGCAGTCGGAGTACTCCAGGCCGCCGGCGGCATTGCTGGTATTGACCACCGGCTCGCGCCGTTCCAGGTCACGGGCACTGTAATACCGGGGTGCAGCGGTCTTGAAGCGCCCCATCAGCCAGTACACCACGGCGCCCAGGTAGACAACAAACGGCCAGAAGCGGAAGCCCTTCTGGATAGTAGTAAAAAAGCGGATTTCCTTCACGGTGGACGGATAGGCGCGCATCAGCTCGTTGCGCGACTTGCACAGCTTGTTGACCAGCAGGTACTCATGGCTTTCCAGGTACTTGATGCCACCCCAGGCAAGATTGGAGGAGTTTGAACTGACGCCGCTGGCGAAATCCTCGCGCTCAATCAGCGCCACTTTCACCCCCCGGCCCGCCAGCGCCGCGGCTGCCACCGCGCCATTGATGCCGCCGCCGACGATCAGCACATCGTAGACCTGCTCGCCCAGCTTCTGCAGATTGCTGCTGCGCAGACTTATTGCCATGTTGTCCCCCTCCCGGAACGCAACACTCTACAAGTTCCAGTGTTGCTCGCAAAGGGCGACAAATTCACCGGCACTCGCATTGAGCTGCTTGCCGCTGCGGTAATAAAGACCCACCTGCTTGTCGATGGTGCTGAATGACACGTCATCAATCACGTGGAAGTTGGCGCAGTCATCGTCCTCGCGCAGCAGCTTCCGGTCGATAAATGTTACCCCCATACCCTCTTTCACCATGTGAATGCGCAGCAACAGGCTGCTCACTTCCCAGACCGTACTGAACTGGTCTCGCAGCCGCAGAATAGACGGCCGCAGGTCGGGATTATCCAGGGCGGAGGTGATCAGCGGGGTCTGCCTGAGGGCTTCCGCGTCGCCCTTCTTCATGTCCTCGTAGCGCGGGTGGCCGGGGCTCACCACGAGATGGCGGCTGTCCGTGTACAGCGGCACGGTGGTAAAGGCCTGCATGTCTTTCTGGAAGGGGCCGAAGCCCAGCTCAACGTTACCCGCCAGCACCGCGTAGATGATATTGCGGGCCGGCATCTCGGAGATCTTCATCCGCACCTGCGGGTTGCGCCGGTAGTACTCGCTGATCAGCGCCGGTGCGTAAAAGCGGTTGATCGAGGCGCTCAGCGCCAGGTTGAGTGTCTCCGACTGTCCCTGGCGCAGCTGGGCGATATCTTCCAGGGTCTGCTGCTCACCGGTCAACACCTCAAAGGCGTGGTCGAACAGCCGCCGGCCGGCGTCAGTCAGCCGCAGTTCCTTGCCGCGGCGGATCAGCGTTGTGCCCAGCTTGCTTTCGAGGCCGGCCACAGCCTGGCTCACGGCGGACTGGCTCAGGTGCAGGGATTCTGCAGCCCGGCGAAAGCCGCCGTCCTCGATCACAGCCCGGAACGCCCGTAACTCACTGTTTTCCAAGCGCATATAAGCCTGCCTTATAGTTTGATAAGTAAAATTAACCCAACTAATCAAGACCGCGAGTATACTGTGAAAAATTACCAAAAGCAGGAAGCCGCAAGCATGTCTGACACCCAATCCGTATTTTCCTATGACCTTGCAGGGGTCGTTGTCGGCGAAACCGCCATCTCCGACGTGCAGGGCGACTCCGGCCTGCTGTCCTACCGCGGTATCGATATCAATGACCTGATCGGTGTGCCTTTCCTCCACGTGGCCTGGCTGGTGGTGTTCGGCGAGTGGCCCGACGAGCAGGAAAAGAGCCGGCTGAAGAGCTTCATGTGTCGTCACGCGCGCCTCACCCACAGCGAACAGGACCTGCTGGGGCAGGTGCCACGGGACCTTCATCCCATGCTGATGCTGCAGGGCATGATTCCCCTGCTGCAAATGCCCGAGGAAGACACCCTGGGCAAGGGGCTGGACGCCGAGCAGGGCCTGTTTATCGCCGCCAAGATATCCGGGCTGATCGCCGCCCACCATCGGTTGGGGCAGAACAAGGTGATTCTCCATCCCATCGCCGGCAAGCTGCGCCATGAAAACTTCCTGACCATGTTCCATGGCAAGGCCCCCTCGCCGGATCAGGTGCGCATGCTGGACGCGGCCCAGATCCTGCAAATGGAACACAGCTTCAATGCCGGCACCTTTGCCGGCCGGGTATGCGCCAGTACCCTGGCCCCCATCCAGTCGGCCATTTCTGCCTCAATCGGCACCCTGTTCGGCAGGCTGCACGGCGGCGCCGACCAGGCGGCCCTGGAAATGGCGATGGAGATCGGCAGCCCCGACAAGGCCGACGCCTACGTCAGGGAATGCCTGGCCAACAAGGTCAAGATCATGGGTATGGGCCACCGCGAGTACCGCACGGTCGATCCACGCGCCAAGATTCTCAAGCCGATGGCCGTCGAACTGTGCCAGGACGAGGACAGCAGAAACCTGCTGGCTACGCTGATCGCCGTGGAAGAAGCCTGCCAGCGCGAGTTCGGCGAGCGCGGCAAGGAAATCTGGGCCAACGTGGAGTTCTACAAGGGCGCCGTGTTCCACAGCCTCGGCATTCCCAGCCACTACTTCACCGCCATGTTCGCCATGGCCCGGGTTTACGGTTACATCGCCCACTTCCTGGAATTCCGCCAGGAGAATCGCCTGATTCGACCGCGCGCCGCCTACGTCGGCAAACCGCCGGTGGCGGCGGACCAGTCGGCGGCCTGAGTCACTTCCGTCATCCCCGCGCAAGCGGGGATCCAGCCGGCCAATATCCTCCCGGCCTAGCTGATCATCCTGTGATGGACCTTTTACTGTGATCCCCGCTAGCGCCGGGACCACGGTGCATGCCTGTCACAATGAGTCTCTCCTCCACAGTTGCGCTATGCTGTTCACCGGACCCGAACCAGAAACAACCATCCCCAAAGGAGCCCGACGTCCGTGATTCGGCTACTTGCTCTGTGCCTGTCTCTCAACCTGCTCACCGCCTGCGGTGACCAGGCCTCCAACCAGGCCCTGGGCACCCTGGAGCGCGACAGGGTCGTCCTGAAAGCCACCGACAATGAAATCATCACCGCCCAACCGGTAGCCGAAGGCACCATGGTCACCGCAGGCACCCTGCTGGTGCAGCTGGATGACAGTCGACAGAAAGCCATCGTTGCCCGCGCGCAGGCGGAGGTGGGGCGTGCCGCAGCACAGCTGGATGAACTGCGCAACGGTGCCCGCCCCGAGGACATTGCCGCCGCCACCGCCCGGGTAGCCGGCGCCAGGGCCACCCTGGTGGAGACAACCGCAAGCTATGAGCGAATGGTCTCGCTGGTGCAACAGAAGCTGGCGGCCCAGGCCCAGCTCGATCGCGCACGGGCGGGCCGCGACGCGGCGGAAGCCAACCTGGAATCCGCCGAGGAAGAGCTGCTGCGATTGACCAACGGCACCCGCAAGGAACAGCTTGATGCCGGGGCCGCTACCCTGCAGGCGGCACAAGCGCAGCTGGCTTTGGAGCAACACCGGCTCTCCGAGCTGTCAGTGGTTGCTACCCGGGATGCCTACCTGGACAGCCTGCCCTGGAACGTGGGTGAACGGGTCAACCTGGGCGCGACGCTGGCCATCATGCTCGCCGGCGACAAGCCCTTCGCCCGGGTATACGTGCCTGAACCCTGGCGGGCACGACTGAGGGTGGGCGACGAATACCCGGTGCATATCGATGGCCTGGACCGCATGTATACCGGCATCTTGCGCTGGATCGCCACTGACCCCGCCTTCACCCCCTACTATGCACTGAACGCCTCCGACCGCGCCCGCCTGGTCTACCTGGCCGAGTTCGACCTGCTGGAGGGCGCGGACCTGCCCACGGGAGTGCCGGTACAGGTCATGCTCGCCGACGAGGTGAATGGCGAAGCCAGAGAGGGTGCCCTGGGGCACAAGGTGAATGGCGAAGCCAGAGAGGGTGCCCTGGGGCATGACTGAGCTCGCCATCGAGACCCGGGGGCTCAGCAAGCAGTTCGGCGACCTGACGGCCGTAAGCGGGCTGGATCTGGAAATTCCCCGGGGCGAGATTTACGGGTTTCTGGGGCCAAACGGCTCCGGGAAAACCACCGCCATACGCATGCTGTGCGGCCTGCTGACCCCCAGCGCCGGCGACATTTCGGTACTCGGACTGGAGATTCCCCGCGATGCCGAGCAACTGCGGCGCCGTATCGGCTACATGACACAGAAGTTCTCGCTCTACGACGACCTGAGCGTCAGCGAGAACATGCACTTCATGGCGCGCATTTACGGCATGGCTCGGAGCGCAGCCCGGGACAGGGTCAGCCAGCTGCTGGACCGCTACTCGCTGGGCAGTATGCGGGGGCGTCTCGCCGGCGCCATGAGCGGCGGCCAGCGCCAGCGACTGGCGCTGGCGGTGGCAACCCTGCACCAGCCCGACCTGTTGATTCTGGACGAACCGACCTCGGCGGTCGATCCGGAGAACCGACGGGATTTCTGGGAAAAGCTGTTTGACCTGATCGACGAGGGGGCTACGGTGCTCGTCTCCACCCATTACATGGACGAGGCCGAGCGCTGCCACCAGCTGGCGATACTGGAAACCGGCCACCTGCGCAAGCACGGCGCCCCCCAGGACCTGATGGAGGCGCTGGCGGGCAGGGTGATTGAAATCGAGGGTGCAGACCTGCGCCAGGTGAAAGAGAGGCTGTTGCGCATTGACGGTGTCCAGTCGGCCGCCCAACAGGGCCTGCACCTGAGGATACTGATGGCAGAAAACGGCCATACCGGCGATGCCGCCATCAGTCGCCTGCACCAGGAACTGGCCGGCGAGGAGCTGCGCATTCATGTCGGCAAACCCAGCCTGGAAGATGTGTTCGTGGCCTGTACCCGGGGAGAAGTTCGCTGATGAGCAGCCTGCAGCGTATGAGCGCCGTCGCCACCAAGGAGCTGCGCCAGTTGTCCCGCGACCGTGTGACCTTCAGCATGGTGGTCATGATTCCTCTCATCCAGTTATTGCTGTTCGGCTTCGCCATCAACACCATGGTACGCGGCATACCGGTGGCGGTAGTGGATCTCAGCGACAGCGCCGCTGCCAGAGTGATCAGCGAACAGGTACGGGTAAGCCAGGTGGTCGATATCGTCGCCCAGTACGACACCCCGGCGGAGGCCGAGGCCGCCATCGTCGCCGGCAAGGTGCGCGCCGCCCTGGTACTGCCGCGCGACCTGCCGCAACGACTGGCCAATGGCGCGACCGTGGGCCAATGGATGGTCGACGGTTCAGACACCATGGTCGGTTCCGCCCTGCTGGGCCTGCGTACCATGCCGCTGAAACTCGAGGCGGGCGTACCCCCGGGGGCTTATACCCAGCGTGTGCCCAGTTTCGAAGTGGCGCTGTTTTTTAACCCGGAGCGACGCTCGGAAGTTAACATCGTGCCCGGCCTGACCGCGATCATACTCACCATGACCATGATCCTGTTCACCTCGGTGGCGCTGGTCAGGGAGCGCGAGCGGGGCAACATGGAGCTACTGATTACCACGCCCATCCGCCCGCTGGAACTGATGCTGGGCAAGTTACTGCCCTACGTGTTTGTAGGGCTCATCCAGATCACTATCATTCTCGGCCTGGGCAGACTGGTGTTCAACGTGCCGTTCCAGGGCGCCCTGTTCGACCTGTCTGTCGTCACCCTGGCCTTTATCGGCGCCAGCCTTGCCCTCGGGCTGCTGATCTCCACCATCGCCAAAACCCAGATGGAAGCGATGCAGATGACAGTGTTCATACTCATGCCCTCCATATTGCTGAGCGGCTTCATGTTTCCCTTCGATGCGATGCCACGGGCCGCCCAGCATATCGCCGAGCTGTTACCGGCCACGCATTTCATGCGTCTGATTCGTGGCGTTTACCTCCGCGGGGCGACGGCCGGCCAGATGTGGGCTGAACTGTTATGGCTGCTGGCATTCGCCGCCATCATGCTGACCATCGCGACCAAACGTTTTCACAAGAGCCTCGACTGAGTTTTCCTTCGGGGCAGGAGCAGCGTGGGCGCCAGCCACGATAACATTCCAATGGATTTCGGCTCCGCCGGTAACAACGCTTTTACCCAACCAGATCAATCTGGCGCAAGCAGAGTGATGCTAGAATCGTCATGCCGAAAGCCCGGGGAGCGCAGCATGATTTTTCGCCAACTGTTCGATTCCGATTCGTCTACCTACACCTACCTGCTGGGATGCCCCGACACCCGCGAGGCAGTAGTGATTGATACGGTTTTCGAACAGCACGCACGGGATGCCGCATTGATCCGCGAGCTGGACTTGAAGGTGCGCTACGCCCTGGATACCCACGTACACGCGGATCACGTGACCGGTGCCTGGCTGATGCGGAAAACCTTCGGCGCGCAGACGGTGATCTCCGGCCAGGCGGGCGTCGATGAGGCGGATATCGAGGTCAATGATGGTGACGTGCTGGCTTTCGGCAACCAGTCGGTCTCGGTGCGGGCGACCCCCGGCCACACCGATGGCTGCCTTACCTACGTGACCCGGGACAAGGATATGGCCTTTACCGGCGACTGCCTGCTGATCCGGGGCGCCGGGCGCACCGACTTCCAGGCCGGTGATGCCCACCGCATGTGGCGCAGTATCCGCGAGCAGATTTTCTCCCTGCCGGAGGACTGCCTGCTGTACCCCGGTCACGACTATGACGGTCGCACGGTTTCCACCGTCGCCGAGGAAAAGGCCTTCAATCCGCGCATTGGCGGGGAGGCCAGGGAGGAGGACTTCGTCGGTTACATGGAGAACATGGCACTGCCCCACCCCCGGCTGATCGATATCGCGGTACCCGCCAACCTGCGCGGCGGCAAGCCCGAGGACGGTGTGGTACCGGACACCCCCGACTGGGGCCCGGTAACGAAAAGTTTTGCCGGCATCCCCGAGGTGCCGCCGGACTGGGTAGCCAGGCACAGCCGTGAACTGTGCCTGCTGGACGTTCGCGGCCCCGGTGAATACGCTGGCGAGTTGGGACATCTGGCAAACGCGCTACTGATTCCACTGGATCAGCTACGGGACCGCCTGCACGAGATACCCGACAACCGGCCGGTAATCACTATCTGCCAGTCCGGCAAACGCTCGGCAATGGCGACACAGATCCTGCTCAAGTCAGGTGTCGACAGGGCCGCCAACCTCGCGGGAGGTATGATCCAGTGGAATCGCCTGGGTTTACCGGTGGCCTGAGCCGCCGCGGCGCGAAAGCAGGTGATTTCTGTATAATAAGCGCTTGAATCCATACCGGGCACCACCCATGATCCGCAATCTCGCCACTGTCGTTCTCGCACTACTGCTCGCCGCCTGCGGCGGCGGTGAATCCAACGTGGTCCAGGGTAACCGCGAGGGAATTCTTCATTACGGCAATGGCTCTGAGCCACAGGGACTGGATCCGCACGTGGTCACCGGGGTGCCGGAAAACAAGCTGATACGCGCCCTGTTCGAAGGCCTGGCGGTCAAAAACCCCTACACCCTGGAGCCCGAACCCGGAGTCGCCGAATCCTGGGATATTTCCGCTGACGGCAAGGTGGTCACCTTCCACATCAATCCCGAGGCACGCTGGTCCAACGGTGAACCGGTGACCGCCGGAGACTTTGTCTGGTCCTGGGAGCGGGCACTTAACCCGGCCATGGGTAATCTCTATGCCTACATGCTGTTCCCCATCGTCAACGCCGAGGCCTATGCCAAGGGCGAACTGGAGGATTTCGAGCAGGTAGGCATCAAGGCGCCGGACGACCAGACCCTGGTGGTGAATCTCAACGCCCCTACCCCCTATTTCATCCAACTGATGGACCACTACTCCACTTTTGCCGTTCACCCGGAAACGATTCTCAAGCACGGCAAGAAAACCGATCGATTCACCCGTTGGACCCGGGTGGAAAACATGGTCAACAACGGGCCTTTCAACCTCAAGGAATGGAAGCTCAACCGCCGCATCAGCATGGAAAAAAGCGATACCTACTGGGATCGCGACAAGGTCAGGCTCAATGGGGTGATCTTCTACCCCACAGAAAACCTGGTTTCCGAGGAACGGATGTTCCGGGTGGGCCAGCTGCATTACACCCAGACCATTCCCCTGGACAAGATTCCGGTGTACCAGGCCATGGAGGACACGCCCTACGTCCAGGCGCCCTACCTGGGGACCTACTTTTACCTGATCAACACCAGGCGTCCGCCGGTGGATGATGTGCGGGTACGCAAGGCCCTGTCCATGGCCATCGACCGGCACAAGCTCAATGACACGGTACTGCAGAAGTCCAATGTGCCGGCCTACAGCATCACGCCACCGGATACCCTGGGATACTACCCGCCCAAACTGTTCGAGTACGACCCGCAGCAGGCTCGCCAGTTGCTGGCGGATGCCGGCTACCCCAATGGCGAAGGCTGGCCCGGGCTGGAGTTGATTTACAACACCTCGGAGAGCCACCGGAAAATCGCCGTCGCCCTGCAGCAGATGTGGAAGGACGTCCTCAACATTGCGGTGACCATTTCCAACCAGGAGTGGAAGGTCTACCTCGATTCCGTCACCCAGATGGATTTCCAGATTGCCCGTCGCGGCTGGATCGGCGACTACGTCGATCCCAACAACTTCCTCGACCTCTACCTTACTGACGGCGGCAACAACAACACCGGCTTCGCCGACCCCCGCTATGATGAAATGATTCTCGAGCTGGCCCCGCAGGCCGAGACCCAGGAAGAGCGCTACAGAATCTTTTACGAGGCCGAAACCATGCTGATGGAGCAGATGCCCATCCTGCCGATCTACACCTATACCAGCAAACACCTGATTCACCCCAGCGTGAAGGGCCTGCCGTCCAACCTCATGGACTCACTCAACCTCAAGTACGTCTGGCTGGATCCGGACTGGGACCAGCAGAAGCGGGCAGAATAACGCCATGGCTACCGACAACAGCGCAACGCGGTGGGTCGGTCCTCTCCTCGCAGCCCTGCTGGCGCTGTGCGTCGGCAGCTGCGGCTTCAACGAATCCAACGTCGCCGCGGGCAACCGCGACGGCGTATTCCACTTCGGCAACGGCACCGAACCCCAGAGCATCGACCCGCACGTGATGAGCGGCTCTCCCGAGGTCAACATCGCCCGGGCGCTGTTCGAGGGGCTGGTCACCCGCCACCCCCACACCATGGAAATGGTGCCAGGCGTTGCCGAACGCTGGGACATTTCGGAAGACGGCAAGGTCTACACCTTTTACCTCAATCCCCGGGCCCGCTGGTCCAATCGCGACCCGGTCACCGCCGAAGACTTCCGCTGGTCACTGCATCGCTCCCTCCACCCGCAGCTGGGCAACCAGCTGGCCTATACCCTGTTCGGTATTGTCGGCGCCCAGGATTTTGCCACCGGCAGGAACACCGACCCGGAGTCTGTGGGTATAGACGTGCTGGACGACCTGACCCTGCGTATCCGCCTGAACAACCCCGACCCTTACTTCCTCAGCACCATGGGCACCTATCCCACCTACCCGGTGCATCGCGCCACCGTGGAAGCCCATGGACAATGGACTGACCGTTTTGCCCAGTGGACCCGGGTGGGCAATTTTGTCGGCAACGGTCCCTTTGTTCTCAGCGAGTGGAAGCTCAACCGGCGCCTGGTGGTCACGCGCAGCGAGACCTACTGGGACCGCGAAAAGGTGACATTGAATGCCGTGGTGTTTCACCCCATTGAGAGCGCAACCGCCGAGGAAAAGATGTTCCGGGCCGGGCAGTTGCACTTCACCCAGTTGGTGCCGCTGAGCAAAATTCCCGGCTACCAGGCGATGGACAACTCCCCCTACCAGCAACACCGCTGGCAGGGGACCTACTTCCTCCAGTTGAACGTCAGGCGTGACCCGCTGGACGACAAGCGGGTGCGACAGGCACTGGCGCTGGCCACCGACCGGCAGAAAATCGTCAATACTGTATTGCTGAAAACCGAGGTACCCAATTCCGCACTGGTACCGGTCAACACACCGGGCTACCAGTCTCCCCCCGCCCCGGATTACGACCCGCAACGGGCGCGCCAGCTCCTGGCAGCGGCCGGCTACCCCGGCGGCGAGGGCTGGCCCGGGATGGAGTTTGTTTTCAATACCAGCGAGAACCACCGGAAAATCGCCGTTGTCCTGCAGCAAATGTGGCAGGAAGCCCTGGGTATCAGCATCACCCTGGCCAACCAGGAGTGGAAAGTCTACCTGGACACAATCAACGAGGGGGACTACACCCTGTCCCGGATGGGCTGGATTGCCTCGAACCTGGATCCGGCGACCTACCTGAACATTTTCACCAGCGAGAGCGGTATCAACCGCACCGGCTTCTCCAATGCGCGATATGATGAAATAATGCTCGAACTGGCGCCCGCCGAGGCGGACCCGGAGAAACGTAACGCGCTGATGCGGGAAGCGGAAGCCATCCTGCTGGAGGAAGTTCCGCTGCTGCCACTTTATACCTATAACAGCAAGCACCTGGTTCAACCCAGCGTTAAAGGAGCACCACCCAACGTGCTCGACGTACAGAACTACAAATACATCAGCCTGGACCCGGCGATCCCGGTCTGGAAAGGCGAGGGTTAGTAGACAACATGTGGCGATTTATCGGCTACCGCCTGTTACAGGCAATCCCGGTGATACTGGCAGTGATCACCGTTACCTTCTTCCTGGTGCGCATCGCGCCCGGTGGGCCATTCGACAGCGAAAAAGCCGTGATGCCGGAGGTGAAAGCGGCGCTGGAGGCCCAGTACCGGCTGGACCAGCCGCTGTTTTCCCAGTACACCGCCTACCTGGGGGACCTGGCCCGGGGAGAGTTCGGCCCGTCCTTCAAGTACCCCGGTCGCAGCGTTAATGAACTGATCGGCGCCGGGCTGCCGGTAACCGCGGAGCTTGGCTTCTACGCCCTGCTGGTGGCGGTCGTCATCGGCGGCCTCGCCGGCGTGATCGCCTCACTCAAGCCCAATACCGCCCAGGACTACATACCGATGACGGCGGCAATGATCGGTATCTGCATGCCTTCGTTCCTGCTGGGACCGCTACTGGTGCTGGTGTTTGGCATCCACCTGGACTGGCTGCCGGTATCCGGGTGGGGCGATATTCCCGGGGACAAGCTGCTGCCGTCCATCACCCTCGGCTCCGCCTATGCCGCCTATATTGCCCGCCTGTCCCGGGCCGGCATGCTGGAAGTCATGTCCCAGGATTATATTCGCACCGCCCGGGCCAAGGGTCTGCCGGAATGGCAGGTGGTCACCCGACACGCCCTGCGTGGCGGCCTGATCCCGGTGGTGGCTTTCCTCGGTCCTGCCTTTGCCGGCCTGCTCGCCGGCTCCTTCGTGGTCGAGACCATTTTCCAGATTCCCGGGCTGGGCCGCTTTTATGTGCAGGCCGCCTTTAACCGCGACTACACCATGATCCTCGGGACCACCGTGTTCCTGTCTACCCTGATCGTGCTGTTTAACCTGCTGTCGGACATCCTCGCCGCCTGGATGAACCCCCGACTGCGGGCACAATTCGGGGAGCAGTAATAAGATGACCACCGAAGTGATTACCGACATTACCGAAGCGGAACAGGGTTCCTCCCTGTGGCACGACGCCTGGCTGCGGCTGCGCAAAAACAAGTTGGCGCTGTTTGGCGGCATTACCCTGATCCTGTTCGTGATCATTGCCATTCTCACACCCTGGATCGCACCCTATTCCTACGAGACCCAGAACCTGGACCTTGGCGCTACCCCGCCCTCGGCGGCCCACTGGCTGGGCACCGACATTTTCGGCCGCGACCTGCTGACCCAGATCATGTATGGCGGCCGGATCTCCCTGGCCGTCGGCTTTGTAGCAACCTCGGTGGCGCTGATTATCGGTATCAGCTGGGGCGCCGTCGCCGGCTACGTCGGCGGCCGGGTGGACGCTGCGATGATGCGCTTCGTGGATATCCTCTACGCCCTGCCCTTCATGATTTTCATCGTGTTGCTGATGGTGGTGTTTGGCCGCAATATCCTGCTGCTGTTCCTGGCTATTGGCGCCGTGGAATGGCTGACCATGGCCCGTATCATGCGCTCACAGGTACAACAGCTGCGGCAACAGGAGTTTGTAGAGGCGGCCATTTCCCTCGGACTGCCGCCCAGCACCATTATCCGCCGGCACCTGATACCCAATGCGCTGGGACCGATCATTGTTTACACCACCCTGACCATTCCCTCGGTCATGCTGCTGGAGGCCTTTCTCAGTTTCCTGGGCCTGGGTATCCAGCCGCCGCAAACCTCCTGGGGCCTGCTGATTTCCTACGGAGCGGAAACCATGGAAGAGTTCCCCTGGCTGCTGATCTTCCCCGGCCTGGCACTGACGCTGACCCTGTTCTCACTCAACTTCCTCGGTGACGGCCTGCGCGACGCTCTCGACGTAAGGAGGTCCAAGGACTGATGGCACTACTGGAAGTCAATAACCTGCAGGTCAGCTTCGTGACCCGCATGGGCACCAACAGGGCCGTGGACGGTATTTCCTTCTCGGTCGAGACAGGGAAGATCACCGCCATCATCGGCGAATCGGGTTCCGGCAAATCGGTAGCCTGTTATTCCATGCTCGGGCTGATACCCCAGCCGCCGGGACGCATTGACGGCGGTGAGGCGCTATTTGAAGGGCGGGACCTATTGCAAATGAGCGAGGCCCAGTTGCGGGAGATTCGCGGTCGGGATGTGGCGATGATCTTCCAGGACCCGATGACCTGCCTCAATCCCTATATGACCATCGGCAAGCAGCTGATGGAACCGCTGCTCTACCACAAGCACGTCAGTAAGGAACAGGCAAAAAATCGCGCGCTGGAGCTGTTGGAGGAAGTCGGTATTCGTGACCCCGAGAGCACGTTTGAAAACTTTCCCCACCAGTTTTCCGGCGGCATGCGCCAGCGGGTCATGATCGCCATGGCGCTGATCAATGAGCCCAAGCTGCTGATCGCCGACGAGCCGACCACCGCCCTGGATGTAACCATCCAGGCGCAGATTCTCAAGCTGATCGCTGACCTGCAGACCAAGCGGGACATCGGTGTGATCTTTATCTCCCACGACCTGGCGGTGGTGGCTGACATCGCGGACCAGATTATTGTGATGCAGCAGGGCAAGGTGGTCGAGGGCGGCGACAGCCAGCACATCTTCCACAACGCCGAGCATCCCTACACCCGCAAGCTGCTGGCCGCCATCCCCGCGGGCAGCAAAACGCCGATGGCGGGGGAAACCCGGCCACTGATACAGGTGCGCGAGCTCTGTACCTGGTTCGAGCAGGGCAGGCACAAGGAACCGGTGAAGGCCGTCAACGACGTCAGCTTCGACATCAACCGCGGCGAGGTGCTGGGGCTGGTGGGCGAGTCCGGCTCAGGCAAGTCCACCATAGGACGCTCGATCCTCCGGCTGGTGCACGTCACCTCGGGATCGGTCACCTTCGACGGCACCGATGTCACCCGGCTGGAGGGCGGCGACCTGAAGAACTTCCGCAGCCGCATGCAGATGATCTTCCAGGACCCCTTCGCTTCACTGAACCCCAGAATGACCGTATTCGATACCCTGGCGGAACCGTTACTGCTACACGGCATCGAGAATCGCAAAACCGTTGCCAGCGGGGTGTTGAAGCTGATGGATGATGTGGGCCTGGCCCGCAACTTCGTCCGCAAGTATCCCCACGAATTCTCCGGCGGGCAGCGCCAGCGCATCGCCATCGGCCGTGCCCTGGCCACCCACCCCGAGTTCGTGGTGGCCGACGAGCCGGTGTCCGCCCTGGATGTCACCATACAGGCGCAAATACTGGACCTGATGCAGGGACTGAGCCGCGAGTATGGCCTGACCATGCTGTTTGTCTCCCACGACCTGGCCGTGGTGCGCCACCTGGCGGACCGGATACTGGTGCTGTACAAGGGAGAAGTGGTGGAACAGGGCACCGGCGACGACCTGTTCGAGCGACCACAGCAGGAATACACCCGACAGTTACTGCAATCCATTCCCGGGCGAGCGCTCATCGCCTGACAGAGGGCCAGGCACATGGACTTGAACGGCAAGCACATTGTTATCACCGGCGCGACCGCCGGCATCGGGCGCAGCAGCGCACTGACCCTGGGGCAACTGGGCGCAGACCTGACACTGCTCAACCGCAATCCTGAGAAAGCCGAAGCGCTGGCCGAGGAGGTGATGGCCGCCGGCGGCAGCGAGCCCACCCTCATCACCATGGACATGGCACGGTTGGACAGCGTCCGCGAGGCGGCCGCCGCAACCCTGGCCCTGGGCAAGCCGATCGACGTGCTGCTGAACAATGCCGGGTTGGTGAATACCGAGCGCAGGGTGACCGCGGATGGCTTCGAGGAAACCCTGGCGGTCAATCATTTCGCCCCCTTCCTGCTCACCGGGTTGCTCCTGCCCGCCCTGCAACAGGCGCCCGCGGCGCGCATCGTCAACGTTGCTTCCGATGCCCACGCCTTCGTCAAAGGCATGGGCTTTGAGGATATGCAGGCCGAGCAGAGCTACAAAACATTTCGAGAGTACGGCCGCTCCAAACTGGCCAATATCCTGTTTACCCGCAGCCTGGCGACTCGACTTGCAGACAGCAACATTACCGTCAACTGCCTGCACCCCGGTGCAGTGGCAACCTCCCTGGGCTCGCAGAATGAAGGCCTGCTGGCGAACCTGCTGCCGAAACTGCTGAAACCCTTTTTCCGCAACCCGGACAAGGGCGCGGAAACCTCGATCTACCTGTGCCAGAGCGATGCGGTGGCCGGCATCAGCGGCGCCTACTTCGCCAACTGCAAACAGGCCAAACCCAAACCCTGGGCCAGGGACGATGCAGCCGCCGCCAGGCTCTGGGAGATCAGCGAAGACTGTACCGGGTTTCACTATCCCTGAACCGCCGGGATGTCATGAACATTGATCACCAGGCAATCACGGGCATTCTCCGCGAAGCGGCGACACGGGAGATTCTCCCCCTCTGGCAAAATCTTCACCAGCACCACATTGAGCAGAAACAGCCCGGGGACCTGGTAACTGTGGCCGACCGGGCCTGCGAGGAATTCATCAGCCGTGAGCTGCTCTCCCTGATGCCCGGTTCCCTGGTCATTGGCGAGGAAGCGGTGCACCATGACCCCGGCCTGATGCTTGCACTGGAGTCAACGCGGCCGGTGTGGGTCATCGATCCGCTGGACGGCACCGGTAATTTTGCTGCCGGGGAGGGGCCCATCGCAGTGATGGTCTGCCTTGTCCACCAGCGGGAGACGCTGGCGGCGTGGATTTTCGATCCGGTGGAGAATACCATGCTGGAGGCTGAACTCGGCGCCGGCGCGCAGCTGGATGGAAGCCACCTTGCGATAGACGCTTATACCGGAGAGACCGGGGATATTTGCGGCGCCCTGTCCACCAAATACCTGCCAGGGAAACTTCGCGACCCGGCAATAAAGGGCGCGAGGCAGCTGGGTATGACGGTGGCCAGTGGTTGCGCCGGCAGCGATTACCGGGCACTGGCGCGGGGCGAATACCAGTTCGTGTTTTACTACCGTACCCTGGTTTGGGATCACGCGCCCGGTGTGCTTATCGTCAGCGAAGCGGGTGCCCATGCCGGGCGCTACGATGGTGCGAACTATCGACCGGGCCCTGGCGGCACCGGGCTGATCTGCGCGGCAGACCGGACCACCTGGAATACCGTCAGGAACCTGCTGGTGCCTTCGGAGATGTGATATGTATGCAGTGATTTTCAGGGCTGACATCCGGCAACTTAACCCGGAATATGTCCAACTGGCCGAGCAATTGCGTACACTGGCGATGGAACGCTACGGTTGCCGGGAATTTTTTTCCTGTACCGAGGGAAACCAGGAAGTGGCGATTTCTTACTGGGACAGTGAGCAGCAGATCAGCCGCTGGAAGCAGGACCCCTTGCACCAGCGGGCCCAGCAGCTGGGCCGCGAACAGTGGTACGCGTCCTACCGGGTACAGGTTGTGGAACTGAAGCGGGAATACGCAGGCACCGGAAGCGGGTAAACAGCCTCTGCCGAATCAGCGGGCAACAGCTCAACACTATTTGGGAACCGGGTATGTCAGTACAACAGAACCGCGAAATCGTCGAGAAAATGTGGCTCGCCCTCAGTAAGATGGACTGGGAAACCATGAAAAGCTGCATGCACCCGGATATCCATTATCGCGATGTGCCCAGCGATGACCCGGGGGCCCATGGGCCGGACAATTGCGTCAGGCGGCTGCAGATCGCGTTCAGGCACCTGAGCAAACAGGAGCAGGAAACGCACCATCTGGTCGCCGAAGGTGACGTGGTGTTTCTCGACCACACTGAAACCTGGACCTTCACCAGCGGTGAAACGGCCTCGCACAATTTTGCCACCATGCACGAGATCCGGGATGGGCTGATCTATCGCTGGAGCGACTACTGGGACATGCAGAAGTTCGTCGGCCAGTTTCCGGTCTGGTTCCTGGAAGAAATGATGCAAGCCAGCGCCGGGGACTTCAGTGACTGACGGATTCACAGGGCAATTGCACCCGGGGTCGGCAGGCCGCAAGCTGGGCCGCCTCCCGCTCGCAGCGAATCTCAGCAGGTAAGCCGCACATGTCCCTGGATATCATTATTATCGGCGGTGGCCACAATGGCCTGGTCTGCGCCAGCTACCTGGCCCGGGCCGGCCGTAAAGTGCGCATCCTCGAGCGTGCCCCTGTTGTGGGCGGCGCCGCCATCACCGAGGAATTCCATCCGGGCTTTCGCAACTCGGTAGCCTCATACACCGTCAGCCTGCTCAACCCGAAAATTATCAGCGACCTGGACCTGTATCGCCACGGCCTGAAGATCGTGGAGCGCAAGGTTAACAACCTGTGGCCCAACGACAGCGGCGACTTTATCGCCTTCCCTGCGGGCAGTGAGGCCCTGAAAGCCGAACTTGCCCGCTACTCCCGGGCTGACGCCGACGCCCTTGAGCGTTACAACAGGGACACGGGCATGGTCGCGGACCTGATCCGCGACTATCTGCTGAAAACACCGCCCAACGCCGGCGGCGGTCTCCGCGACCTGTTCAGGATGGCCGGCTTCGCCAACCGACTGCGCAAGCTCCCGCTGGAAGACGAACGCATCGTCATGGATATCTTTACCAAAAGCGTGGCGGATTTCCTGGCGCTGTATTTCGAGAACGATTTCGTCAGGGGTGCCTTCGCCTTCGACGGCCTGGTGGGAAACTACGCCGACACCCGGACGCCCGGCTCAGCCTACGTGTTAATGCACCACGCCTTCGGCGAGGTCAATGGCAAGAAAGGCCTCTGGGGCCATGCCATCGGCGGCATGGGCGCCATCACCCAGGCCATGGCGGCTGCCGCGAGGGAGCGCGGCGTGCAAATCGAGGTCAATCGCGAGGTTGAACAGGTGCTGGTGGAAAACGGCCGGGCGGTTGGCGTCCAGCTGGCCGACGGGGAGACCGTTCGCGCCAGAGCCGTGGTGTCCAACGTCAATCCTTCATTACTGTACGGCCGCCTGGTCGACCCGGCTGAGCTGCCGGCTGAGTTTTCCCGCCGTATCCGCCAGTACCGGAACGGTTCGGGTACCTTCCGTATGAACGTGGCACTCGATTCCCTGCCGCGGTTCAGCTGCCTGCAGCAACAGGCGCGGGCCACTGAAGACCACCTCACAGGTGGCATCGTCATCGGTCCTACCATGGACTACCTGGACAAGTCCTACCGCGATGCCCGAGAGCACGGCTGGTCCCGGGAGCCGCTGGTGGAAATGCTGATCCCCTCCCTGCTGGACGACAGCCTCGCCCCGCCCGGGCAGCATGTCGCCAGCCTGTTCTGCCAGCAATTCGATCCCGATGTGGACTGGGACCAGCACCGGGACGCTGCCGCAGAGCAAATACTCGACCAGGTGGAAAAGTACGCCCCGGGTTTCAAGCAAAGTATCGTCGGCAAACAGGTGCTCAGCCCCCTGGACCTGGAACGCAAGTTTGGCCTCACCCGCGGCGACATCATGCACGGGGCGCTCAGTATCGACCAGATGTTCAGTGCCAGGCCCATGCTGGGCCACGGCGACTACCGGGGACCGATCAGTGGCCTGTACATGTGCGGCGCCGGCACCCATCCTGGCGGCGGCGTCACCGGGGCGCCAGGGCACAACGCGGCCAGGGAGATATTGCGCGACGTCTGACTGTCGGTCGCCGCGAGGCGGGATCAAGCAGAGTCCCTGGCATTGGGCGACCTAACCTCTCAGAGCACACGCTGCCGATTCCGGCCAGGTCTTCACAAAGCTGCTACGCTGATGCTTTGCAATACCATCGAGAGGCGCTCCCGTGGCAGACATCAGCGGCATGGCACACCTGCAGCTCACCGTATCGGACATGGCCCGATCCCGGCCTTTCTACGAGCGGCTCCTGCACAGCATGAACATGGTCACCCTGCTTGACGACCCCAATTATTTTTACTGTATCGGCGGCAAGACCGGGCTCGCCATCGCTCCCGCCGACCCGGACCTGGCGGGCGACGGTTTCCACCAGCGACGCCCCGGGCTGCACCACCTGTGCTTTCGGGCGCGGAGCCGTGAAGACGTGGACGAGTTGTATCGCACCGCAGTGGACCTCGGCGCGGTAATCGTGCGCGAGCCACAGGAGGCGGAGTGGGCCCCGGGCTATTACTCCACCCTGTTCGAAGATCCGGACGGTATTCGCATCGAGGTCAATTACGTACCCGGCAAGGGCCATTTACAGCAGCCGTAGACCGGGTTTCCAGCAGCATCAGACAGCGGGCGGTTGCTCCGGCAATCCCTCGGTGGCCGGCCCGGGCGCGACGGCACTCCGGCAACGCGAGCTCAGCCGTAGCCCCGGACCTTCAGTCTTCGCGCCTCAAGAAAAAGCCCCGCCGCGTTGCCGGCAACAATCAGTGCCGAGCCCGCTACCAGCGACAGAGTGACGGTTTCGCCGTATATCAGCCAGGCCAGCAACATGATCAATGGCAGTCGCAGGTAATCCATTGGCATGACCACCGCGGCATCCGCCAGCGACAGGGCACGACTCAGGCAATAATGTGCCGCCAGCGCCGTGATCGCCGCAACCAGCAACCAGAGCCAGTTGCGTGAATCTGGCAATTGCATCTCACCGATAACAGGCAGCAGGGAAAAACAGGCCTGCATGGCGGTCATATAGAACAGGATAATCAGGAACGTCTGCCCGTTCCCGTGCAACAACTGGGTGAGTCGGCGGGTAGAGATAACGCTGACACCAAAGCCGATAGCGCCCGCCAGCAGAACCAGGCTGGCGGGATTAATGACCGCAGCTCCTGGCCTGAGAATAAACAGCACGCCCAGCAGGCCAAGCACCAGCGATATCCAGCGCCCGCGACTCAGGGACTCGCCCATAAACAGCGCTGCCAGCAGCGCAGCCCAGAGCGGGGTGGTGAACTCCAGGGCAAACACTTCAGCGAGGGGCAACGCGGCGATCGCCATCAGCCAGGCACACTGGCCGAAAAAATGACTGCTGTTGCGCAGTAGATGCCAGCCCATGACCCGACGGGGCATGCGCACGGCAGCAAGCCCTCCCGAGCTGAGCAGCAGGGTGGTCACAATGACCCAGCCCAGCAGGCTGCGCCAGAACAGGATGTCCAGGGTGCCCAGACTGGCCGTTAGCTCCCTGCTGGCAATCGCCAGCAGGCAGAAGCAGGCCAGTGCAACAATCATCCACAACACAGCCAACGCGGTGTTGTGGCCCGTTTCAGCCCGGCTCAATCAAGTCACCAGGCGGCAACAGTTCCGTCCTTGCGCATTTCGGTGGCGCCTGCGTAGCTGCCTGTTTCCCTGTCGACCCTGATCGCCTGGTAGCCGCCGAAGCGCACACCGCTTGGATCCACCTCGACATGGTGACCCATGGCGCGCAGCCGCTCCACCGTCTCGGCGGGCACGCCGGGCTCAACATACAGGGTACCCAGCGGGTCACCATGCTTACCCGTGGGTTGTCGTCCGCCGTCGTGCAGGAAGCGGGCAGCGTCACCCGCTTCTTGTACATTCATGCCGTAGTCGATCATGTTCACCAGAACCTGCACATGGCCCTGGGGCTGCATGCCGCCGCCCATCAGGCCAAAGCTCATGACCGGCTCACCGTCTTGCATCAGGAAGGCAGGGATGATGGTGTGAAAGGGACGCTTGCCCGGCGCATAGGCATTGGGGTGCTCCGGGTCCAGGGAGAACAGCTCACCGCGGTTTTGCAACATGAAGCCGGTACCGTCGGCGACCATGCCGGAGCCCATGCCGCGGTAGTTGGACTGGATCAACGACACCATCATGCCGCTCTCATCGGCAACAGTCAGGTAGGTGGTATCGCCCTCGCCTTCCAGCCTGGGCTCGCCCGGGCCGAATTCAGGCGAGGCCCGTAGCGGATCGATTTCAGCAAATCGCTGCCGGCCGTAGTCATCGGACAGCAAACCGTTCAGGGGGATGTCGGCAAAGTCCGGATCGGCGTAGTAGCGCGCCACATCTTCAAAGGCGAGGCGCTTGGCCTCCACCAGGTAGTGGAATACCTCGGCGGAGCCGCGGGACCACTGCCTGAGGTCGATGTTTTTGAGGATGGAGAGCATCTGCAGGGCCGCGTACCCCTGGCCATTGGGTGGCAATTCGTAAAGGTCGTAGCCCCGGTAATTGACGCTGCCCGGCTCGACCCACTCGCCCTGGTGTTGGCTGAAGTCCTCGTAGGCCAGGCCCCCTTCCATACCCTCGAAGTAGCCTGCCATGCGCCGGGCAATACTGCCCTTGTAGAACGCGTCGCGACCCTCAAGAGCAAGGGTTTCCAGGGTATCAGCCAGGTCTTGATTGGTCAGCAGTTCCCCCGGCTCCACCGCCCGGCCCTGCGGAAACCAGGTGCTGCGGATGTTGTCGAGATAGGGGGTGCCAGCAAACCGTTGGCTGAAAAACTTCCAGCTGCGGTCGAAGTAGTAGGAAATCACCGGGCTGACCGGAAACCCCTCCCGGGCGTAGTCGATGGTGGGCGCCAACAACTGGTTCATGGGCAGCTTGCCAAAGCGCTCATGCAGGGCGAACCAACCGTCCACGGTCCCGGGCACCGTCACCGGCAGCGGTCCGTGCGAGGGAATACCCCGCGCGTCCGCGGGTAACTGTCCCTGCGCCTTGAGCGCATCGATACGAGACTTGAGCTCGGCCAGGTTCTGCCCCCTCGGAGAGCGCCCGGAGCCGTTGTAACCATGCAGTTGCCTGCTGGCGGGATCCCAGACGATAACAAAAATATCACCGCCAATTCCGTTGCCGGTAGGCTCCATCAGGCCCAGCGCCGCATTGGCGGCAATGGCCGCATCCACCGCGGTACCGCCCTGTTTGAGGATATCCAGGGCGACCTGGGACGCCAGGGGCTGTGCGGTGGCCGCCATCCCCTTGCTGCCGTACACCGGGCTCCGGGACCAGATCTCCCCGACCGGGCGGCCCCCGGCCCCCAACTCAGCAGTCACGGGAGTCGCCATCGGCTGCGGCGCCGGGGACGCGCAGGCCTGGAGCAGGAACAGGGTTGAAACAGTCACCAGGAATCTGCATGTAAACGATCTCATTTCACTCACGGGTCGGTATTGAATCAGTGGCTAGCATAGCCCAGATTGTAAGCGCCCTGGACGCGACTTACACTGCTGCAAACGTTTTTGCCAGGAGACCCACCAGTGAACGCCCTCGTCGCGGGCTTCTCCCTCAGCCTGTCACTCATCCTGGCAATCGGCGCCCAGAATGCATTTGTGCTCAAACAGGGTTTAAAAAAACACCATGTGTTCATGGTGTGTGGTATTTGCGCCCTGTCGGATGCCATCCTGATCGTCGCCGGCGTGGCGGGGTTCGGCGCGCTCATCGCCAGCTTTCCGGCGATAGAATCGATCGCCAGCCTGGGCGGAGCCGCCTTCCTGATCGCTTACGGCAGCCGCAGCCTGATCTCGGCATTTACCGCGGAGCATGCGCTGGACCCCGCCGGCGATGCCACCGCCAGCGCCTGGAAAACTGCCCTGGCCTGCCTGGCGTTCACCTGGCTCAATCCCCATGTCTACCTGGATACTTTGGTATTGATCGGTTCGATCTCCACCCAGTACAGTGACAAATTGATGTTCACGGCCGGCGCGGTTGCCGCCTCACTGACATTTTTTTTCAGCCTCGGTTACGGCGCGCGCCTGCTGACCCCGATCTTCCAGCAACCCCGGGCCTGGAAGATGCTCGATGGGCTGATCGCCCTGATTATGTATGCGATTGCCGCATCACTGCTGCTTCGCGTACTGGACTGGGGTCCCGGCTGACCGCGAATCCAATAATTTGTGGCCCTAGCGACCATTGCCCCCGGGGGCTCAGCAACGAAAACTATGATTCACAGTGACCAGATAACGGAGCGACCATGAGCAACGATGCCCTGTACCAACCGACCCTGATGCCGCACCTGCTGGTGGAAGGACTGAACCGTTACGATGACAGGCCCTGCCTGCACCTCGGGGACAAGGTTGCCAGTTACCGGGAAATGCGCGAACTGACCAGTCGCCTGCAGCAGGCACTGCGCTCAAAGGGCATTGGCAAAGGCAGTCGGGTGGCGATTATCTCCACCAACCGGCCCGAGGTACTGGCCAATACCGCCGCCATGCAACTCAACGGCTGCATCGGTACGCCACTGCACCCACTGGGCTCGATCGACGATCACGCCTATGTACTGGAAGCGGCGGACATCGAGGCGCTGGTTTTCGATGCCCCGGCGTTTGCGGAGCTGGCCGCCGCGCTGAAAGCCAGGGTACCGGGCCTGAAACACCTGCTGGGCTTTGGCCCCAACGAAGTGGGCGATGACTACCTGGCTCTGGCGGAAGGCTTCAGCCCGCAAGCGCTGGTGGCTCCCGATATTTCCGCCGAGGATATCGCCTCGGTCAATTTCACCGGCGGCACGACCGGCAAGCCCAAGGGTGTAATGAGTCCCCACCGGGTCAGCGCCTATATGACCCAGATCCAGTTGGCGGAATGGGAATTCCCCGATGAGTTGCGGATGCTGATGGCCACCCCGCTATCCCACGCAGCGGCGGCGTTCTTTATCCCGGTGCTGCAACGCGGCGGCGCCTTTTACGTGATGCAGGGCTTCAGCCCGGACGAATTTTTCGACGTGGTGCGCGACCACAAAATCACCTGCACCATGCTGGTACCGGTCATGCTCTATTTCCTGCTGGACTCACCCCGCGCCAGCGATGGCTCCATGGACAGCATGGAAACTATTTTTTACGGCGCCTCGCCCATAAGCCCCGCCCGCCTGCGGGAGGGCATTGAAAAGTGGGGGCCGATCTTCTACCAGTTCTTCGGCCAGTCCGAATGCCCGATGGTCATTGCCAACATGCGCAAGGCTGACCACGACCTGTCCAAACCCGAACGTCTGGCGTCCTGCGGTAGACCCAGCCCGTGGATACATCTCGCCCTGCTCGACAATGACTGCCAGCCGGTCGCGGCGGGTGAACCCGGTGAAATCTGCGTGCGCGGCCCGCTGGTCATGAAAGGTTACAAGGACATGCCGGAGCAGACTGCGGAGGCCTTCGCGGGGGACTGGTTGCACACCGGTGATGTCGGCAGGCTGGACGAGGACGGTTTCCTCTATATCGTCGACCGCACCAAGGACATGATAGTCACCGGCGGCTTCAACGTATTTCCCCGGGAGGTAGAGGATGTGCTGGGCAGCCATGAAGCCGTCGCCCAGGTGGTTGTGGTCGGCGTACCGGACGAACAGTGGGGCGAGGCCGTCAAGGCCGTCATCGTACCCAGGCCCGGCGTGGAGGCCAGCGAGGAACTCAGCGCCGAACTACAGGCGCTGGTCAAGGAGAAAAAGGGCTCGGTGCAGTCTCCCAAGTCGGTGGACTTTGTCGACGCCTTGCCGCTGACACCGGTGGGCAAGCCCGACAAGAAGGCCGTAAAGGCCCGCTACTGGGGCGATCACGCGCGCAACGTGAGCTGAATCCAGTCCCTCTGGAGACCCGGTACCGGCACCGCCGCGGAATTGCAAGTCTGGACAGGCGGCTCGCAGAAGCCGAACATAGCCTTCCACTGTCACTCCGGACGGACCATGATCACGGACACCAGCGAAACCTACCGCGGACTCAATTACCCCTTCGGCCGCAGACCCGACCTACCGCCGGGGCAACCGGTAAAAGTCGCCGAAGGCGTTTACTGGGTCAGGTTTGCCATGCCCATGTCGCTGGATCATATCAACCTCTGGCTGCTGGAAGACGGCGATGGCTGGACTGTCATTGACACCTGCCTGAACATCGACAGCGCCCGGGACACCTGGGAGCAGCTGTTCAGCGGTTTTCTGCACAACAAACCCGTCAAGCGGGTGATCTGCACCCACCTGCACCCGGACCACGTGGGTCTCGCGGGCTGGCTCTGCGAGCGCTTTGACGCCGAATTGTGGATGTCGCGGGAAGAGTTCCTGATGTGCCATACCATGGCCGACGATACTGGCAAGCCGGCCCCGGATGTGGCCCTGCGCTTTTACAAGGCTGCAGGCTGGGAAGAAGACTGGCTGGAGGGATACAAGGAAAGGTTCGGCAATTTCGGCCGTGCGATCTATGCCCTGCCGGAAAGTTTTCGCCGTATCGTCGACCGGGAGACCATTACCATTGGCGGCCACTACTGGCAGGTGATTGTCGGCAGGGGCCATTCCCCGGAACATGCCGCACTCTACTGCCCGGGGCTGAAACTGCTGATCTCCGGCGACCAGGTACTGCCGCGCATCTCCCCCAATGTCAGCGTATTCCCCACCGAACCCAAAGGCGACCCACTCAAGGAATGGCTGCGCACCCAGAGCGTAATCCGGGAAATTCTGCCCGACGACCTGCTGGTACTGCCCGCCCACGAGGCGCCCTTTTACGGTCTCGACGTGCGCCTCAGCCAGATTATCGAGGGTCACAAGCGCGACCTGATCACCCTGTTCAATTTCCTGCAACAACCCTGTCGGGCGGTGGACTGCTTTCCAGCCCTGTTCAAGCGGGAAATAGACGGCCATAACATCAACCTCGCCACCGGTGAAACTCTCGCCCACCTCAACTGCCTGCTGGGCAGACACCGGATTACCCGTACCCGCGACGAGCATGGGGTGGACTGGTATCAGCAGATACCTGAAACCGCGGAATTCGACGAATAGCTCAGGCCGCCGGCCTCAGGGGCTCTTCTTCTGCCGGGGGCTGGCGCACAAAGTCGTCGAGCACCGGCTGCTCATGTTCCCGCACCCACTGTTGCCAGGAGTAGGGCCACATGGCCGGGTCGCCATCTGCATCCAGGTACCAGCTCTGGCAACCCCGCACCCAGACCGTCTTGCCCATACCGGCTTTCAGGTAGTCATTGTAACGCTGCTTGGCTTCCTCCGTTGCCTCCACCGTTGGCAACTCGCGGCGGCGCCACAGGTCGATCAGCTTTAACACGTAGTCGGTTTGCACTTCGCTCATGGCAATAACCGAGTAGTTGCCGATGGGCGAGTTCGGCCCCAGCATCAGGAAGAAATTGGGAAAACCGGGAATGCACAGCGAGCGGTAAGCCTGCACTTTTTTCTTCCATGCTTCATCAATGGTGACCCCGTCGCGGCCGCGTAAATCCATCGGCCGCATGAAATCGAACGGCCTGAACCCGGTGGCCAGGATCAATACATCCAGTTCGTGGGTGCGGCCATCGGCTGTCACCACGCCCTGCTCGCTGATGCGCTCGATCGCGGTTGTTTCGAGGTGTACGTTGTCGCGCTGCATGGCCTCGTAGAAGTGGCTGCTGATAATCAGGCGCTTGCATCCCACCGGGTAATCCGGCGTCAGCCTGGCGCGGAGCTCGGGGTCGCGCACGCTCTTGCGCAGGTTCCGTTTTGCCAGCCAGCTCACATAGGCATGAGGGAGTTTGCTGCCCGTGACTGCCTTGCTGAAGGTATGACGCAGGGCGAAGGCATACCAGCGGCGCAGGGCCGCCAGTCGGGAGGGCTTGCGGCTCAACCTGGCCTTTTCCTGCTCGCTGTATTCCTTGTCGGGTACAGACACCACCCACTGGGCAGTGCGCTGAAAAACCGTCAGCTCACAGTCCAGCCCGGATATCTCGGCAATGACCTGGCAGGCGGTGGAACCGGTACCGATGATTCCCACCCGCTTGCCGCGCAGGTCCACGTCGTGATTCCAGCGTGCCGTATGCCACAGGTCACCAGCAAAGCTGTCCAGACCGGGAATGTCGGGATAGGCAGGGTGATGGAGAATGCCGGTGGCAGAGACGACAAAATCCACCACCCGTTCAGCACCCTTGCTGGTCTTCAGCCGCCACTTGCCGTCGACATAGTGACACTGCTCCACGGCCTCATTGAAGCGCACCATTTCGCGGATACCCTGCTCCTCAGCGACCTGTTCGAAGTAGCGCTGGATCTCGTCGCCATGGGCAAATCGGTGACTCCACCAGGGGTTGGCCCGAAAACTGTAGGTATACATATGAGCGGGCACGTCGCAGGCCACCCCCGGGTAGGTATTTTCCCGCCAGGTGCCCCCAACCCTGTCGGCTTTCTCCAGGATGTGGATGTCGGCAATGCCCGCCTCGCGCAGCCTGATCGCCATCAGAATGCCGGTCATGCCCGCACCAATAACGGCGACCGAAGGATTCTGTCTTTTTTCATCGCTCATTGGGGTCAATTCCCGCCTTATGAAGTGACTGACAGGCTGACTTTACCCCCTGATCGGGACTGATCAAATAGCGATCAAGGACAAAAACTTATGAAATTCGGACAGAACCTGCTAGCCTGCGGACGTAGTCACGGGGCTTGCGGCCCGGGGAGAAAGCAGTACGGCATGGCGCGTAAAGTCGATACCACACATCACATCAGGGCTATTCCACCGGCCCTGGATGCCATGAAAACCATGGGCTTCGCCCCGCAGGACTGCCTCCAGGGAACCGATCTCAGGCTCTCGGATCTCGGCCGACCCGGGGCCGACATTGACTTTACGCTGGAGCAGGAATTCCAGTTTCATCGCAACCTGCTGGCGCTCAGCGACAACCCGATGCTCGGTCTGCTGCTGGGTAAATCCTACCTGCTGGAAAGCTATGGGCTACTCGGTTATGCCTTCATGAGTGCCCCTACATTGCGCCATGCACTGATCGTGTTGCGTAACTACGGCCCGCTCACCTTCACCCTGTTCCAGGTGAACTTTCTCAGCGAGGGCAACAAGGGCACCCTGCGCCTGTCGCCAGACATTCCGGTGCCCGACGACCTGCTTCAATACTATGTGGACCGCGACCTGACCGCCGCCGTCAATGGCGGACGCGGGGCACTGCGCGTGCCACTGGAGCCCCGACACATACAGGTCATGCACGGCACACAGAGGCTGCGCAACACCTACGAGCGTCACTTCGGTTGTTCTATTTCCTTCTCCGCCGAATGCTCGGAACTGCAGCTTGATGCATCACTGCTGGACGTGCCGATGCCCCTGGGCGACAGCGAAACCAGCGCCACCTGCCAGCAACAGTGCCGCCTGTTACTGGCCCGGATGCGGGCCGGCAGTACCTTTGTCGACAAGGTACGCGGGCTGATCCTGGCCCGACCGGGCTACTTTCCCGATATCGATTACGTGGCCGAGCGACTGAATATGACCAGCCGTACCCTGCGCCGACGGCTGTCCGCAGAGGACAGCAGTTACCAGGACATCCTGGCCGAAGTTCGCTACGAACTGGCCCGCGAATACCTGGCGACCTCGACCCTGCCTATGGAGGAGATTTCAACCCTGCTGGGCTACAGTGCGCCAGGCAATTTCAGCAACGCCTTCAAACGCTGGCACGGCTGCTCCCCCCGCGCATTCCGGCAGGTGTCGCGGTGATGTGGCTGGACAAGGTACAAGCCCGGCTACTTAGGCTTGGTTACCGGCTCAGTAACCAGTATGTCTGGCGCGGAAAATTCATCGATCACGCCACCTCATTGCTACAGATCCCCGGCCCGTCAGGGCCGCTGGCAGCGCGACTGTACAGCAACACAGCCAGTGGCAGGCTGCCGCTGATTCTGTATTTCCACGGCGGTGGCTGGGTGATCGGCGACCTCGACACCCACCACCCTTTTTGCCAGGTGCTGGCCGAACGCAGCGGGGCTACGGTACTGGCCCTGGACTACCGGCTGGCGCCGGAACACCCCTGGCCGGCGGCGCAAGCGGATTGCCTGGCCGCGTCCGAATGGGTAGCCGGCCACCTGTCGGAACTGGGCCCCAACAACGGGCGGCTGGTGATCGCCGGCGACAGTGCCGGAGGTAACCTGACTGCCTGCAGCGCGCTGGATCTGGGCGCAGATGCCCGGCAGCGACTTGCTGGTGCGGCCACCCTCTATCCGGCGGCAGACCACCCGCAGCAGGCCTGGCCGTCGTACCGGGAAGAGGCCCGCAGCGGCCTTCTTACCACCGGGCTGATGCGCTGGTTCTGGGGGACATACCTGGGCGGCACCCCGCTTGCGCAGGCCGCAAACGCCCGCCCGCTGCGCTCTACACGGCTGGGCCAGCTGCCTCCCCTGTTTGCCGTCACCGCCGAGCGCGACCCCCTGCGGGACGAAGGCCAGGCCTTTGCCGATGCGGTCAGGCAGTGCGGGGTGGATGTGCGTCACCGGCACTTCGCCGGTGCCGCCCACGGCTTCGCCTGCTCCGAGGGTCCCACGGATGATTTCAATGAATTCATCGAAGAATTCTGCGACTGGCTGGATTCGCTGGAGTGAAAAGGCGCTAAATTACCCGAGACTCGGGCATGGAGATTCTGTTATCATCCACTGCTCTCCAGCAGCCAGAGAACGCTGCGGACCGAATCACCGCTATAACACCTGTCTGCGCCCGCAGACATGTTACGACACACAAAATAATTACTACTCAGTCTTGAGGAAGCTTTTTATATGAGTGAAATTGTCGATTTGGTGATTTTCGGGGGCACCGGGGATTTATCCACCCGCAAACTGCTACCCGCTTTATACCAGTTACAACGGCACAACCTGGCGAACCGGCTCAACCGGATCATCGCCACCGGTCGCGGTGAAATGGAAACCGAGGCTTTTCGCCGTGAAGCCCGCGCCAACCTGGAGAAATACCTGCCCCATGAAAATTGGGACGAGTCCGTCTGGGAAGCGTTTCGTGAACGCCTCGAATACGTCAAGGTAGACGCCGACAAGGCGGATGATTACCAACAGCTGGCGCAACTGCTGACCGCAGGCAACACCTCCGGGCGGCTTTATTACCTGGCCACCCTGCCCTCACTGTATGGCGAGATATGCCAGCAATTGCAGGATGCAGGGGTCGTCAATGACGACAGCCGGGTGGTGCTGGAAAAACCGCTGGGGCACGACCTGCAGTCCTGCCGGGCAATCAACCAGCAGGTAGGCCGGGTATTCGACGAGGAAGCGACCTTCCGCATCGATCACTACCTGGGCAAGGAAACGGTGCAGAACCTGCTGGCACTGCGCTTCGGCAACCAGTTGTTCCATCCCATGTGGAACAATACCTTCATCAGCAGCGTACAGATCACCGTGGCCGAGGAAATCGGCGTCGCCGGCCGTGGCAGCTACTATGCCGACACTGGCGCCCTGCGCGACATGGTCCAGAATCACCTGCTGCAGGTGCTGTCACTGGTGGCGATGGAACCACCGGCCACCCTGAAGGCCACCGACATCCGCGACGAAAAAATGAAGGTGTTGCGCTGCCTGGAGCCGATCACCGCGGACAACGTCAAGGAGTGCACCGTGCGCGGGCGCTACACCGCCGGCGCTGTAGCCGGCAAAGCGGTAAAAGGCTTCCTCGAGGAAGACGCCTTCCACGATGCAGACAATACCGAAACCTTCGTCGCCCTGAAGGCCAGCATCAATAACTGGCGCTGGGCCGGGGTACCGTTCTACCTGCGCACCGGCAAGCGGCTGTCACGGCGCTATTCGGAAATCGTCATCGAATACCGGCAGCAGTCGTTTTCGCTGTTTGCCAACGACCCCCAGGAGCTGACCAACAAGCTGGTGATTCACCTGCAGCCGGAAGAGAGCATCAGTCTGCACACGGTCAACAAGAAGCCGGGCCTCACCAACAAGCTGAGACTGCAGCCGGTTGAGCTGCACCTGACGGACGAATCTCAGAACAGGCAAGACAGCTACGATGCCTATGAGCGACTGCTGCTGGATGCCATTCACGGTGACCAGACCCTGTTTATGCGCCGCGACGAGGTGGAGACAGCATGGCGCTGGATCGACTCCATCATCGAGGCGTGGGATGAAAATGGCACCGCCATCAAGTCCTATAACGCGGGCACCATGGGCCCCAATGCAGCAACGGCGCTGATTGCCGTGGACGGACGCAGCTGGCATGAGTAAGCAACACAGTTTCAGCGACCGACCAGCACTGGATACGGCATTGGCAGCGCACATCGCCGAACGGCTGGCGGCGGACATTGCAAGCCGCGGCAAAGCCAGCCTGGCAGTCTCTGGCGGCAGCACACCCCAGGGAATGTTTGCGGCACTCTCACGCCAGCACCTGCCCTGGGACCAGGTGTGGATTACGCTGGTTGATGAACGCTGGGTGGATGCCGACAGTCCCGATTCCAATGAAAAGCTGGTACGCGAGAATCTGCTGCAGAACGCCGCCGCAGAGGCCCATTTTATCGGCCTCAAAGGCAATGCGGCAGATGCCGCCGCAGGACTGCAGGAGGTAACCGCCCGTCTGGATGAACTACCGCTGCCACTGAGCTGCGCTGTTCTGGGCATGGGTGGCGATGGCCATACCGCTTCCTGGTTTCCCCAGGCCAGCAACCTGCAGCAGTTGATCGATCCGCGGGGCGAAGCGTTGCTGGGTTGCTGCGACCCGGTCACCGCGCCGCACCAGCGCATTACCTTTACACTCCCGGCCATTCTCGCCGCCGGCGAGATTATTCTCCACATCACCGGCGAGGAAAAGCGCGCGATACTGGCCGAGGCCAGTGAAAAACGCTATCCCATTGCCGCAATTACCGAACAGCAGAGCAATCCTGCAAGTATCTGGTGGGCCCCCTGATGACCGATTCTAGACTGACAACCATAACCCAACGAATTGCCAGCCGCAGCGCCGACACCCGCGCCGCCTACCTGGAAAAAATAGACCGCATGCGCGGCCAGGGCCCCCTGCGCGGCGGCCTCTCCTGCTCCAACCTGGCCCACGGTTTCGCTGCCTGCAGCGAGCGGGACAAGCAGACCCTGAAACTGACCGAGTCGGCCAATATCGGTGTCGTCAACGCCTACAACGATATGCTGTCCGCGCACCAGCCACTGGAGAGCTACCCGGCACTGATCAGGCAGGCCGCCCACGAAGTGGGCTGTACCGCCCAGGTCGCCGGTGGCGTGCCCGCCATGTGCGACGGCGTGACCCAGGGTATGCCAGGTATGGAACTGAGCCTGTTCAGCCGCGATGTGATCGCCGGGGCCACCGCCATTGCCCTGTCCCACAATATGTTCGATGGCGCCCTATGCCTGGGCGTGTGCGACAAGATTGTACCCGGCCTGCTGATCGGCGCCCTGTCCTTCGGTCACCTGCCGGTTATATTTGCCCCGGCCGGCCCCATGACGTCGGGAATATCCAACAAGGAAAAAGCCGCCGTCCGCCAGCAGTACGCCGAGGGCAAGGTGGGCCGGGACGCCCTGCTGGAGTCAGAGTCCGCCGCCTACCACGGCGAGGGCACCTGTACTTTTTACGGCACCGCCAACAGCAACCAGATGCTGATGGAGGTGATGGGCATTCATATTCCCGGAGCGGCCTTTGAACCGCCGGGGACCGAACTGCGCAACGAACTCACCCGCGCTGCCGCCCAGCGGCTTTGCAAGATCACCGCGCTGGGCACTGAATACACCCCGCTGGCCAATGTTGTCGATGAAAAGTGCATCGTCAACGCGATTGTCGGCCTGCTGGCGACCGGCGGATCCACCAATCACAGTATTCACTGGATCGCCATTGCCAGGGCGGCGGGTATCCTCATCAACTGGCAGGATTTCAGCGACCTGTCGGCGATCACCCCGCTGGTCGCCCGGGTGTACCCCAACGGCAGCGCCGACGTTAACCACTTTCACGCCGCCGGGGGCACCGGTTACGTGATCCGCACACTGCTGGAGAACGGCCTGCTGCACGAAGACGTGAATACCAACTGGGGGCCGGGGCTGTCCCGCTACAGCCAGGAACCCCAGCTCGAAGGCGGCAAGCTCCACTACGTGCCCGGCGTGGCCGAGAGCGCGGATACCGAGGTGCTGCGGCCCGCCGACCAACCCTTCTCCCCGGAGGGTGGTCTCAGGCTGCTCAAGGGCAATCTCGGCCGCAGTGTGATCAAGGTATCAGCCGTTGCCCCCGAGCACCGTGTGGTGGAGGCACCGGCCAAGGTGTTCTCCGACCAGGCTGAACTCTTCGCCGCATTCGAGGCCGGGGAGCTGGAACAGGATCTCATCGCCGTTGTGCGCTTCCAGGGTCCCGCTGCCAACGGTATGCCCGAACTGCACAAGATGACCCCCTACCTGGGTGTTCTGCAGGACCGGGGCTTCAAGGTCGCGCTGGTCACCGACGGCCGTATGTCAGGCGCTTCCGGCAAGGTGCCGGCAGCGATTCACCTGACCCCGGAGGCATTGCACGGTGGCCCTATCAGCCGCGTGCAGGACGGCGACCTGCTGCGCCTTGACGCGGACAAGGGGGAACTCAGCGTGCTGGTGGCCGAGGACGAGTGGCAGGCCAGGGAGAATGCCGTCCGTGACTCGCTTGAAAGCGAGAGCGGCATGGGCCGGGAGCTGTTCGCCCACATGCGCCGTTCGGTGACCGAGGCCGAATCCGGAGCCAGCGTCTTCCAGGGCACCCCGCTATCCTGAGGCCCTGCTACTCGGTTATCTGGCTGAGGATCGCCAGGGTGCTGGCCTCGTCAAGCAGCCGCGGCACCGGGTAACCCAGGCTCTCGGCAATGGCCGCATCGGCCAGGGCGGTGTGATCCTCGCGCCGAATCAGGTCCGAGCGATCGGGTATGCCCACCTGGGTGCGTAGCTCGCGCACCGCCGCGATGAACTTGAAAGCCAGCTGCGCCTCGGCCTCACCGGGTTCACCAGCACCGACCACCAGCGCAAGCTCCGCCAGCCTCGGCTGCGCTTCTTCCCGGCAGTACTCCAGCACGTGGGGCAGTATCAGCGCGTTGGCCAGACCGTGGGGAATCCCGTACCTGCCACCCACCTGGTGGGCTATCGCATGTACGTTACCGACATTGACCTGATTGATCGCCTTACCACCGTAAAAGGCGGCCATGGCCATACCCTCCCTGGCCTCTGAGTCGCCACCATCCTCGTAAGCATTGACCAGGTGCTGGAAGACCAGCTGCACCGCGATTCGCCCGTCTTCCAGCCGGGTACCCCGCTCCCAGACCCCGATATAGGCCTCGATGGCATGGGTCAGCGCATCCATCCCGGTGGCGGCGGTTATGTGCGGGGGCAGCCCCGCCATCAGTGAGGCGTCAAGGGCGGCGGCCCGGGGTAACATTCCCGGCCCCGAAACCACGACTTTCTCCAGGGTTTGCGAATCCTTCACCACCGCCCCCGAAGTCGCCTCGGAGCCAGTGCCGGCGGTCGTCGGAATGGCATAAATAGGCAGCAACTCATGCTTGACCTTACCCATCCCGACCCAGTCCCGCGGTGACTCGTCGGACGTCGCACAGGCGGAGATAAGCTTGGCGCAATCCATTACCGAGCCACCGCCAATCGCCAGCAGGGTGTCGCAGTTCTCTCGCTTTAACACGGCCAGACCGGCATCGACCTGCTCGTGCGTGGGATCGGGCAGCACACCGTCAAACCAGGCGCAGTCCACCCCCGCCTCCAGCAGGCCCGCCGCAGCGGTGTCGGCAACACCCAGTTCCCGCAGGGGCTTATCGGTGACGATCAAGACCTTGCGGGGCGACAGGCTGGCAATATGCTGGCCCAGTTGCCGGCTGCTGCCCTGGCCGACAAAGGCCATGTGACTTGCAGCGGGCAGAATTCCTGTCATGGCACGTAACATGAGCAGGTAAAAGCGGTGGCGGAGCTTGCGAATGAAAGCGGACATCAGTGGTTTCCTTATTCTCTGGCAGGCTAATACTAGCAGACAGGCCGCCTCGGTCACCGAAGCCCGGAACGCAAAATCAGACTACTGGCGCTGAATGCGCAAGATCTGCCGGATAAGGCGAATGGCGTCGGCGCTTAACTGCTCGCGACTGTCGAAGTTATCGCGCCAGATGTTCTCCGGGCTCGCGGTGCCGGACCCGACCGCCAGTGCCTGCACAACCAGCCAGCCACGATAGTCGAGGAAATCCAGGGTGGCAAAGGTCTCCTGCCATTGCACCTGACCACGGCCCAGTTCGCCGCGATGACTTTCGCTCAGGCGCACGTGCAGCAGTTGCTCGCCTGCGGCTGGCAGAGCCCGGGCGGGATTGAATTCCTCCAGGTGCGCGTGGAAGGTGTTGTACAACACACCGACGTTGCCCAGGCCAATATCCCGGCACATGCGGGCAGCGTCGGCGGCAGTATTGATCAGGTGGGCATCGAACCTGCACTGGAATTCCAGGGCCAGGGAAATGCCCATACCGGCGGCGTACTCCGCCGCGGCGCGCAGGCACTGCCTGCTCCATTCCCACTCGCGGTCGGTAGGGGGTTTACCGGTAAACACACCCTGGGATTGAAACAGGCCACCGGACAATACCGTGCTGCCGAGGATCGCCGACTCGTCCAGCCGGGCGCGCAGGAAATCAAGCGCAGCCTGGCGCTCGGCGGGGTCGCTCGAAACGGGATTGGCCGCGGGCGGCAGCCGGGTGCTGGTGGTGACATCGAAATCCAGATTATCCAGGGCCACCCGCAACAGCTTCAGTGCGGAGCTGCCCTGGCCACAGACCGGAATTTCCACGCCCTCATAGCCCTGAGCGGCCAGCATTTCCAGTACCGGCAGCTGCTCGACCCCGGGGTTGTCTCCCCACAGTCGCATGTCCATGCCAATCCTGACGTCCACAGGCTCTCCACTACGCTAGTCACGGCTAGATTATCAAGCATGACAGGTACCGGCATTTTTGTCATCGCATTGGCAAAAGTGCCGATTCAGGCTCTGCTACACTGAAACTGCAGTCACCGGGGAGATTAATAACATGAGCAAGTCTATTGCGGCCACCATCACCACCGCCGTGCTTCTGGCCGTGGCGCAGGGCGCCACCAGCTCGGAGCGCCTGGACGATGGCAAGCGCTCCTATGAGCTCATCTGCGCGAAGTGCCACGAAACCGGCGTTGAGGGTGCACCCGTGGCAGGCAACCAGGAAGACTGGGCCGGTCGCTCCCACCTGTGGGACGCGGTGCTGACCGAACACGCGCAAAAAGGCTACCTGAAAATGCCGGCCCGGGGAAACGCCGGTCATGCCACTGACTATGATATTGGCGCTGCCGCGGAATACATGCTGACCATTACCCATCCGGAGATGGCACCGGACTGAGTCCAGCGGCCGCTATCAATACCGCGAGCGCGGCAGGATCAGCACAACAACCACCGCCAGCAGCATGATTGCCGCCAGCCCCGCCACCACCAGGTCGTAACTGCCGGTCCTGTCGTAGACATAACCGGCCAGTGGCGGCCCGACAAGCCCCAGCGGCAGGAACAGGGGACCCTGGGCGCCATTGACCTGGCCGATGACCCCGGCGGGGAAGTAACGACTGTTGAGGTAGGGGTGCATGGGCAGAAAAGCCCCACCGCTGAACCCCATCACGGCAACGCTGACGGCCACCAGCACGGTGGTATCGGCCTGCAGCAACATCAGCAGTCCCAGCATGTTCAGCAGCAGTAACGCCGCCGCGAAGAAGCGCGCATGGGGCCGGAACAGGTCCGCCAGCAGGGCCACGATGAGCTTGCCCAGCGCGCCACCGGAACCTGCCACGGCCAGGAACAGTCCGGCCTCGATAGCACTGAAGCCCCGGTTGGAAAACAGCGGCGGGTAGCAGATGGTCATGATGACCATGACGTTCAGCGTCAACGCCACGGTGATGCCCACCAGCCAGAACTCACGCTGGCGGTAAAAGCCACGGTCGAGCTTGCGCTCCACCGCGTCCACGACGGCGCCGGCATCGGCAGGGATGGCCAGTAAAATCCACAACCAGAGTACCGCCAGCAGTGACAGTGACATCAGCGCCAGGGTCTGGCGCCAGTCAAGCCACTCAAAGGAAGCGCCGATCACCGGCGGCAGCGTTACCGATGCCACGCTGATGCCCAGCGCGGCGACCGCCAGGGCCCGCCCCTGCTGGTTGGCATACAGCTTCACCATCAGGCCATTGACCACCACCGGACCGTAAAAGGTAATGCCTATGGCGAATCCGAGGAAGCCCAGGCCGGCCTGCCAGAGGCTGGAGGACAGGCTGATGGCAAACAGGGACAGCATGGCGAACGCGCAGCCGCCGAGCAGCATGCGCCGGATGGGCCAACTGTCCACCAGCCGACCCACCATGGGCGCGATGAGGCCGGGCACCAGCAACAGCGCCACTGGTGCGATATTGATCGTTGCCACACCGACAGCAAACTCTGCGGCCACCGGCTCGACAAAAAAACCGAACAGGGAGATCAGGCCCGCGCCCAAACCCAGGCAAGTCATCCCCGCCATGGCGGGGAGCCAGGCTCTCAGCGAGCGCATGTCAGGACTCTGTCAGCGGGCACAGCGCAGCAGTCAGCTGCGCTTCGGTCCTCCGTTCTCACCGGGCCAGCGGGAGCCGGAAATCGTATCGGCGTAGGGTAAAAAGGCCTCCGCATCCAGTTCGCCGGCGAGGGTAATCTGGCGGTCGAGGAAGATGGGCCACCACAGGTGGGCCGATACCTGCTCGCGCAGGGGCAACAGACTGGCCAGCGGATCCCAGGGGCTGTCACGCAATACCAGTTCGCCCTGGACCTCTTCTTTCCACGCGGTACCGTACTTGCTCATCACGTGCACCACGTGGGGCGGGAAATCGAAACCCGTGGCCGGCCCCCCGACGCTGACCGCGCGGGAGTATTTCAGCCACCACTCGTTCTGCACCCACTCCTCGGCAGCTTCCACCGGGCCGGTGGACACGCCCTTGAATTCCACAAACGTGTAGCCCTGGTGGATGCAGCGGGCGCTGACCTGGGGCCCCAGCCGATAGTACTCGGTGGTACAGGGGTACTTGGGCTGGCCGTTGGTTTCCTGGCTGATGAAAATCGCCGACTCCTGGTCGATACCATAGCCCAGGGTGTATTCACCGGCGGTGCCCTGGTAGTCGGCATCAACGGTGGTGACGATACCGAACTCGGGCTCGTCGGGAACCGGGAAGTTATAAATGGTCAGATTCACGTGCGGATTTGCGCCCGGATCTATACCGGGGGGAAGCAGTTTGGCAATCGCCTCCGGATCGGTCCGGTAGACGATCTTGAGCATGGGCCAGTTGACGATATCGCCGGGGTTGCCCTGGGGTGCACCTGATTCATTTGTCATAGTTTTTTCCTTTGCTTGTCGTTCAGAGTTTGTGGAGTGCGGCTGCTCGGGCGGCCCTACCCCACCATCGCCGGCACAGGCGTTGTGCGATTGAGGATCATGTCGGCCCGGGCCCGTATCTTGGCATCCGTGTCCTCGGTGGTTGCCAGCAGCCAGAAGGCGTCCTGTTCCAGGCCTTTCACCGCCATCTCGGCCACTTCATCCGGGTGGGTGGTCTGTAGCTCAATGCCGTATTCGGCGGCCATCTTCTTCATGTCCTCGACGGAATTGATGCCGGACTCGTTGCCCGCTACCGCTTTTTGCAGCGCCTCAGGGCGTACCCTGCCGGAATTGAACAGGCCGGTGTCCACCACATGGGGACCCGGGAACAGGGCGCTGACTTTCACCGGCAGCCCGCCGGCCTGGCACTGGTAATGCAGGTTTTCGGTAATCGCGTGCACGGCGGCTTTACTGGCGGTATAGATCGGGGCATCGGGCAGGATGATATAGGCGCCGTTGCCGGAGCCGGTCACCACAAAGTGCGCCTCCTTGCCGGAGGCCACCAGGCGGGGCATAAAGGCGCGGATACTGTTAATCACCCCCCACACATTGACGTTGAGGCACCACTGCCAGTCTTTCTCGGAGTAGTCCCACATGGCGCCGCTCTCGCCGGCGCCAATACCGGCGTTGGCAAACACCAGGTCCAGGCCGCCAAAGGCTTTCTCCGCCGCGTCGGCCAGGGCGTTGAGGCTGTCTACGGAAGTCACGTCGCAGTGCTCGACCAGGTGATCGATACCCTCGGCGGCGAGATCCGCCGCGATCTGCTCCATGGCACTTTTATCCACATCGCCCACCACGATCCGGGCGCCCCTGCGTCCGAGGGCGAAGGCCAGTGAACGGCCCACACCGCTCGCTCCGCCGGTGATAAGCGCTACTTTACCGCTGAAATCCTGCACTTATGCAATCTCCTGCTTGTCCTGGGACGTGATGTAAAACTGGCGCACCCACTTGCGGAAGGTGACCAGGGTTTTATCTTCCCGGCAGAACACCGGGCGATGCTTGTGCACCTTGTTGGCCCAGATTGGGTAGTCGTCACCCAGCCCATCGATGATGCCTTTCATCACGTCGTCACCGGCCAGATCTTCGATCTCCCTGCGCACAATCAGGGTCCAGCGCATCAGCGTCTGGTTACGGTCGATCGGCTGCGGGCTGTTGTACATGATCATCTCCGCATTGGGGCCGTAGGTGGTGCGCACCAGGGCAAAGCCGGGGCTGTAGGTGGTGGCATGGAGGTGACTGGGATAGTCGTTGTTTTTCATGTCCGAGTGCAGGTGCATGGTGCGACCGTCCGGATCGATGGTGACCTCGGAGTCGGGTATTTCCATCTGGCTGTGAACGTAGGCGAAGTGCACCGGGTCGCAGGAATTTTCGCAGATGTCCTGGACATGGGCCGGCACCAGGTGCTCGGTGTAACGCGGCGCCGTCCAGGCCGGGTCACCGAGCTCCGGGAGGTCTGGAAGCTGCCACTGGGGAGGCGTATTCTCCGGGTGGAACCAGACGTAAACCTCGCCGTTTTTTTCCTCGGTGTGCCAGGTACGCACCCGGGCCCGCTCGGGTATATCGTCACAGTAGGGAATGCTGGAACACTTGCCGTCCTCGGCATTGAACTGCCAGCCATGGAAGGGGCAGCGCACGGTTTCGCCAATCACCCGTCCCTCATGCCCCAGGTGGGCACCCAGATGGGGGCAGAAAGCGTCCTGCAGGGCTACCCTGCCCGAGCGGGTTCGGTAAAGCACCAGTTCCCGGTCAAAGGCCTTGACCGGCTTGACCTCGCCGATGGCCAGTTGGTGCGAACGCTCCACCGAGTACCAGCCCATGGGAAATTCAGGGGTGGTGTTGGTCTTGGATTCACAGGCTTCCACGATAGTCATGATGGGTCTCCGTCGCCTTGCTGTCGTCTGTTCAGGGTTGCGTGTTTCAGTTGAAAATGGATACGTCAGGGCCGATTTCTTCGGCCACCTGCTGCAGGCGGGCCCGGTCCAGGCGGTAAAACTCGACGGCGTTCTCACCGAGAATCTTGCGCCCGTCCTGCTCCGGCAGGTTGCTGAAGGTGTCGCGTAAATACTGGGCCGTGTTGGGCCAACTGCCCTCCGGGTGCGGATAGTCGCTACCCCACATGATTTTTTCCAGGCCAATGTCATCTCGGATGTCGATGTCGGGACGCAACACGCAGGACGCGCCGATCCCGATATTGCGCTGGTAGTATTCGCTGGGCTTCATTGACAGGTGCTCGCGGAAATTGCCCAGCTTGGCGGAAATCTGGCCCTCGCTGTAATGGAAGTCCATCAACCGCAGCCAGGGCGGTAACATGAACATCGTTCCGCCTTCGACAATCATCACCTTGAGCCGCGGAAAGCGCTCGAATACACCGCCCCAGATCATGAAGGTCAGCGGGCGGTACAGCCACCACATCACCTCGGAAACATAAACGCCCATGGCGCCGGGCAATTGTTCGCGGTTGTCCTCGGCGGGGAAGCCGGCACCGAAATATTCGGCGTGGGGCGCGGGACCGGAGTGGAAGTGAACGATGACGCCCAGGTCTTCGCACACCTCCCAGAAGGGGTCGTACTTCACGTGGTGGTAGGCGTCCTGCTCGTACCACAGGGTGGGAATCATTACCGCCCGCAGGCCGTTGTCCACGCACCAGCGCACCGCTTCCACGGCCTGATCTACGTCCCACAGCAGGGGAATGGAGGCCACGCCGATGTGCCGCGCGGGATCATTGCCGCACAATTCCACCAGCCAGCGGTTGTGGGCCATGGCACCGGCCCATTGCAGCTCGGGCACCATGTCCTTGGGCGACAGCCCCAGCCCGGCGCCAAAAGGGGGAGTATTCTTTTCGGTAATCCCGTCGGGGAAGATGACCTCGGCAGCAATGCCGTCATTGGCCAGCATTTTCACCCGCTCCCGGTAATCCCATGCCCCGGTGAGCTCCTGCTGGATCGGTGCCCGCCAGGCGTCGTTGATGTCCTTGATCAGGAATTGCGACTCGGACTTCTCCATCATCTCCACGGTGATGGGAACCGCCATATCCAGCATTTCGTGGTATTTCGATTCCACGTAGGGCTTGTAGTCGGCGATGGGCAGACCGGCATGGCAATCGGTGGAGACCACCAACAATTTATCTGACATGGTTGAATTCACGCTTCAGTTTTATCGACAAAATAACGCTACAAACGGGCAAGCTTGCACATTTGTATACAAAATAGTTTAATGCCCTGACGAATGCAACTGCATTACGGTTTATTCATGGACACTATTGAGGCCCCTCTGGGGCGTCGCGAAAAGCGCAAGCAAGAGATCCGCCAGCGCATCGAGGACGCCGCCTACCGCCTGTTCCAGCAACACGGCATCGAGGACACCAGCATCGAACAGATCTGTGTCGAGGCGGACGTTGCCCGGCGCACCTTTTACGGCCACTTCAACAACAAGCACGCCCTGCTCGGCGGGCTGGGCATCAACCGGCTGTACAGCCGTTCCGAACCGATGCTGGCTGAGTTGATGGCTGCCCACAGCACCACCCGTGGTCGTCTCGAGGCAATGATCGACTACATTGAATCCAGTTTTTCCGGCATGACGGACATCGACCGCCAGCTTATTCTGGTGGGCCCGACAGCGTTCGCCGAGGACCCGGACAAGCAACGGGAAATCGGCCTTTCCGCCATGGCCAGCTTTACCCGGCTGTTTGAAGCCGGGGTGGCACAGGGCGATGTCAACACCCGCTTTTCCCCGGAAACGCTCGCCACTAACGTGGTGGGCACCCTGAACATGCTGACCATCAGCTGGTGCCTGGATAGCAGCTACCCCGTGTTTGCCAAATTGGAAGAAGCCCGCTGCCTGTTCGAGTACCTGATCTGTAAGGACAGCCAGTAAGCCCAGTCTCGCCATTGTTCATCGCTCTGGCGAAGGGCAAGCTGCACCCCCGATGACACGGAGCAACACGCATGGGTCCACTGACAGGCACTACCATCATCGAAATCGCCGGCCTTGGGCCGGGCCCGTTCGCCGCCATGTCACTGGCCGACATGGGTGCCGACGTTATCCGCGTGGAGCGCCCCGGCGGCGGCCTGTTCGCCGACCAGCAGGACCCCTGCCTCGATGTGCTCAACCGCGGCAAGCGCTGCATCGCGGCAGACCTCAAAACCGTCGAGGGCGTTAATATCGTACTGACCCTGGTGGAAAAGGCCGACGCCCTGCTGGAGGGCAATCGCCCCGGGGTGATGGAGCGCCTCGGGCTGGGCCCGGATACCTGTCTGGCACGCAACCCGCGACTGGTCTACGGGCGAATGACCGGCTGGGGCCAGGAGGGCCCGCTGGCAGGCGAAGTGGGGCATGACCTCAACTACGTGGCCCTGAGCGGCGCTCTGCACGCTATGGGCCGGGCGGGAGAAAAGCCGGCTATCCCATTAAACCTGGTGGGCGACTTTGGCGGTGGCGGGATGATGCTGGCATACGGCATCGTCTGCGCTCTACTCGAAATGAAAACCTCCGGCAAAGGCCAGGTGGTCGATGCGGCCATGGTGGACGGAGCCGCCACCCTCATGGCGAGTACCTACGCCGCACTGCAGGCGGGCTTCTGGTCAGACGAGCGCGGGACCAACGTGCTCGATTCCGGCTCCCATTTTTACGAGGTCTACGAAACTGCCGATGGCAAGTACATCAGCATCGCGCCGGTAGAGCCGCAGTTCTACGCCGCTTTCCTGGAGCGACTGGGCGAGGATACCGCGGGCCTGGAAAATCAGTGGGACATGGCAAACTGGCCGGCCTTCAAAGCCCAGTTGGCCGATCTCTTCAAACAGCGCAGCCGGGACGAGTGGGATTCATTCTTCGCCGGCGCGGACATTTGCTACGCGCCGGTGCTGTCCCTGTCAGAGGTCCGTCACCATCCCCACCATCAGGCCAGGGCCACCTATCTCGACGATGGCAACAGCTGGCAACCGGCGCCGGCGCCCCGGTTCAGCCGGACCCCGGGGGAGATCCGGCGCCCGCCCGCCAGGACAGGCGCGCACTCAAGGGAAATACTGGCGGAATTCGGCTTCGCCGAGACAGAAATCGAGGCCCTGATCGACAAGGGCGCAGTTAAGCAGAGTGATTAAGGAGAGAGCAATGACCCTACCCGAAGCGGTCCACTTTGGAGAAAACGACCTGCCATTTATCGATATTGGCGATGGCAGCCAGCTCAAGGTCCTGCAGGTAAAGCGTGGCGAGGGACTGTGGATTATCGAGAATATTTTCCAGGCCGGCTACGAGGTGGAACAGCACAAACACACCGGGCCCGTTTGGGGCTATACCTCATCCGGCGCCTGGAAGTACCGGGAATATGACTACGTTAACCGTGCCGGCTCCTTTCTCTATGAGCCGGCAGGCTCAGTGCATACCCTGCAATGTGTCGAGGACAACACCCGGGTCTGGTTCCAGATGTATGGCAGCAACATCAACCTCGGTCCCGACGGCAACATCACCTCCGTCGTCGATGGCCAACTAACCCTGGATTTCTATCTCGCCATGTGTGAAGAGCAGGGCCTGCCCCGGCCCAATGTGCTGGTGGAATAGCCGTGTTGATCGATATTTACAGCCCCGGGATCTACACTGCCGGCATACCTCACCGCCAGTTTGCCTGGCTGCGGGAAAACGCACCCGTGTACTGGCATGAGCATCCCGACGGCGGCGGCTACTGGGTCGTGAGCCGGCACCGGGAGGTGGTCCAGGTATCGAAAGACTTCAAGACCTACTCCGCCGAGCGCGGCTTCGTCATGGTCGACGACATGGAACCCGACGTGCTGGACATGGTGCGAAACCAGTTGCTGGGCATGGATCCGCCCCGTCACGCTCCCCTGCGGCGGGCCGTGATCACCCGCTTTACATCGAAGCGACTGGCGGCACTGGAGCCCCGGGTACGGGCCATTGCCCGCGGCATCATGGCGCGGGTCGGCGCGTTGGAGGACATCAATTTCGTCGAAGACCTGGCCGGCGACCTGCCTACCGCGGTGATCTGCTCGCTGCTGGATATACCCGAGGACATGTGGCCGCAGATTCGCCGCTGGTCAGACCTGTGCACCTCCGCCACCGACCCGGACCTCGGCGGCACTCCCGAGGAGGTCAACCAGGCCAGCATCGAAATGGGTACCTACGGTTTTCAGCTCGCCTCACAGCGCAAGGACGGTGGCGGCGATGACCTGATTTCCCTGCTGATCAACCAGGAGGTCGATGGTGAGAAAGTATCAGAGGCGGAATTCGCCTCTCTGTTTGTGCAAATTGCCGTCGCCGGCAACGAAACCACCCGTGGACTGATCAGCAGCGGTATGTACCTGCTGGCACAACACCCGCAGGCCTATGCTGAGCTGGAACGCGATTATTCGCTCATTCCCTCGGCGGTGGAAGAAATGCTGCGCTGGACCTGCCCGCTGCACTATTTCCGCCGCACCGCTACCTGTGATACGGAACTGGGTGGGGAAAAAATTGCCGCCGGTGACCGGGTGGTCATGCTATACAGCTCGGCCAACTTCGATGAAAGCGTCTTCCACCAGCCAATGAAGTTCGATATTCGGCGCAATCCCAACCCCCACCTCGCCTTCGGCTACGGCATTCACCTGTGCCTGGGCGCCAACCTGGCGCGGATGGAAGCCAGACTGTTCCTGGAGGAGTTCTTCCGGGCTTTCAGTGGCCTTGAGCTCACCGGGACGCCCAGCTACATCGAGTCAAATATTGTGCACGGATTCAAGCAGATGCCAGCACGGCTGACGCGCCGTCACTGACGGTCTGGTACTCCCCGCTCACAGCGGTCGGCTGTGACATATTTCTGTCTATTTTTGACCGCCAACTGCTCCATAGGCGTGCGTCTCGGGGTATTATTGAACGTTTCAGCAAAAGAACTTTGAGACCTAGGCGATGGCGGCATTTGGCACGAAATTTACCGGGAAGATGATACTGGGTACCTACCAGGACGGGCACTGGTCCGACCTGGAGCTGGTGCCCGTGGCGCCCTTCTCCCTGCATCCGGCCACTCACGTGCTGCACTATGCCAGCGAATGCTTCGAGGGCCTCAAGGCCTACCGCACGGACAGCGGCGAGGTTCACCTGTTCCGTCCCGACCGGCATGTGGCCCGGATGCTCAACAGCGCCGCGCAACTGCTGCTGCCCATACCCGACGGCGACACCCTTACTCGCGCCCTGCATATGGCAGTTGCCGCGGTAAAAGATGAAATTCCTGCCTATCCCGGTGCTCTCTACCTGCGCCCCACCCTGTTCGGTACCGAGGAAGATATCGGCGCTGCAGCCCGGCCCACCCAGAAGGCTATCTTCTACGTGCTGACGTCACCCGTTGGCGACTACTTCGCCGGCGGCCTCAAGCCCCTGCGGGTCAAGGTGGATGACCAGGCCCAGCGCTCCACTCCGAATTTCGGCGAGGTAAAAACCGGCGGTAATTACGCCGCCGCCATGCGCCAGGTCGTCCGTGCCCGCGAGGAACTGGGGGCGGACCAGGTACTGTTTGCCCCCGGCGGCATTGTGCAGGAAACCGGGGCTGCCAACTTTGTGCTCATTGAAGGTGATGAATTGTTGACCAAGCCGCTGGACGGCTCAATTCTGCCGGGTGTCACCCGCGACAGCATACTCACCCTGGCAGCGGACGCCGGCCTGAAAGTGACAGAACGGGACTTCACGGTGGAAGAGCTCCTGCGCCGGGCTCCCAATGGCGAGGCCGCGCTGACCGGCACCGCGGCAGTACTCACCCCGGTCGGCGAACTGCTCTACAACGGTGACACGATACAAGTGGGCGATGGGCAGATGGGGCCCTGGTCCAGCCGCCTGCGGGAGCAGCTGTGTGCCATCCAGAGTGGCGAGGCAGACGACCCCCATGGATGGCGGGTGGCCCTGGCTGAATGAGCATGTCGCATCCACGCCGCTACATCGACATCAATCCCGAAGACCGCAGCCTTAAGGTGGCCACTGACACCCTTGCCGACCCGGCCCCCGGGCAGATATTGATCAAGGTCGCCGCGGCGGGAATCAACCGCGCCGACCTGCTGCAACGGGCGGGGCTCTATCCGCCGCCGGAGGACGCCTCACCGATCATGGGCCTTGAAGTGTCCGGTACCGTGCTCGCCCTCGGCGACGGTGTGGAGGGCTGGCAGGTCGGTGATCCCATTTGCGCCCTGACCCACGGCGGCGGTTACGCGGACCTGGCGATCGCGCCCCAGGGCCAGTGCCTGCCCATTCCCGGCGGCCTGAGCATGGAAGGGGCAGCGGCCCTGCCGGAGGCCCTGCTGACCGTATGGCACAATATTTTCCAACGGGCCGCGATGCAGCCCGGCGAAAAAGTACTGATCCATGGCGGCGCCAGCGGCATCGGCACTTTGGGTGTCCAGATGGCCAGCGCCATGGGTGGCGAGGTCTATACCACGGCGGGGAGCGACGAAAAGTGTGCGGCGCTGGAAGCCCTCGGCGCGCGCAGGGCGTTCAACTACAAGACCCAGGACTTCGAAACCGCCTGCAGCGAGGCCGGCCTGCGGGACCGTATCAACGTGATCCTGGACCTGGCCGGTGGTGACTTCATCCAGAAGAACCTGAACCTGGCGGCGCCGGAAGGCCGCATCGTATACATCGCCTTTATTCGCGGCTTCAAGGCCGAAGTCAACTTCGCCCCGCTGTTGCTGAAGCGCCTGACACTGACCGGCTCGACACTCAGGGCGCAGAGTTTCGCCCAGAAGACAGTCATGTGCGAGGAGCTGCGCCAGCATATTTATCCACTGCTGGATAACGGCAGCATCAAACCGGTAGTCGACCGGGTATTTGAACTGGCAGACGTGGCCAAAGCCCACGATTACATGCAAAGTGGCGCTCACATGGGCAAGATCATTCTCCGACCCTGAGGAGCCACAATGCAGAGATTCGACGACAAGGTCGCACTGGTTACCGGTGCGGCCTCCGGTATTGGCCGCGCCACCGCTATTAGACTGGCCTCAGAGGGGGCCGCCGTATTCCTCGCTGACATCAACCCCGCCGGGCTCGCCGAGACCGTCGCCGCATTGCCGGCAGACGGTCGCAGCCGCAGTTTCCAACTCAACGTCAGCGATTCCGCTGACTGCAACAACGCGGTAGCGGCCTGCGTGGAGGCCTTTGGCAAGCTTGATATCCTCTGCAACATCGCCGGTGTCGCGATCTGCGACAACCTCTCCAACATTACCGACGAACAATGGCACCGGGCGGTAGGCATCAACCTGGACGGAGTGTTTTTCATGTGTCGGGCCGCCATGCCGCACCTGCTTGAAAGTGGGGGCAACATCGTCAACATGTCTTCCTCTGCCGGCCTTGTCGGCCAGGCTTACAACTCAGCTTACTGTGCAACCAAGGCCGGTGTGCTGATGTTCAGCAAATCCCTGGCCCTGGAATACGCCAGGCAGGGCGTGCGGGTCAATGCGGTTTGTCCCGGTTTCGTGAAAACGCCGCTGTCCGCCAACTTCGCCATGCCACAACAGGTGGACACGGACCTGATGGCAAGGCTAATGCCCCTGTCCGAGGGGGCTGAGCCGGAAGAGATCGCCGCCAGTGTCGCCTACCTGGCGTCAGAGGAAGCGCGTTTTATCAACGGCATCGGCCTGCCCATCGACGGTGCCCAGACCGCCGGCTAGTGATTGCTTGCTCTGACGCTGGCGTCGGGTAATATCCGGGCATGAGCGATGCCATCATTTACCTCGATCCCGATTCGGAGCTTAATCTCCAGGCCCAGATCCGCCAGAAAATGGTGGAGGCTATCACCCTGGGCAACTTCCCCGAGGGAGAACGCCTGCCCTCTTCCCGCAAGCTGGCGGAACAACTGGGCGTTGCCCGCAACACCGTGGTTCTCGCCTACCAGCAACTGGTCGACGAAGGGTACCTGGTCAGTCGCGAGCGCAGCGGGCTCTACGTCAACGAGGAGATCCGCAGCGGACAGGTCGCGCCGGAGCAGTACAGCAGGCGCCAGCGGCAGGCCAGTGATCGCTGGCGGCAACGGTTTCGCAACTCGACCACTCCCGCCCAGGACTTTACCTGCCCGCCCAACTGGCAACAATATCCGTTCCCGTTCATCGAGGGGCAGTTCGATCACTCCCTCTACCCGGTGAGGGAGTGGCGAGAGGCCAGCCGGCTGGCGCTGGGGGTCAAGGAGATCAACACCTGGGCGGGTGAAACCGGGGACATCGACGACCCGATGCTGATTGAACAGATCCGCTCCCGTATCCTGCCCCGCCGGGGCATTCAGGCCCGGCCGGAGGAAATTCTGGTCACCGTGGGCACCCAGCAGGCGCTTTACCTTGCTACCGAACTGCTGGTGGATTCCAGCGTAGCGGTAGCCGTCGAGGAACCGGGCTACCCGGGTATGCGCCGGCTGCTGGCACAGCGCGGTGCCCCCATCGTCTACCAACCGGTGGATGAAGAGGGCCTGGTGGTGGATGACCGGCTGGACGACTGCCAATTGATTTACGTCACCCCCAGCCACCAGACGCCGACCGCGGTGACCATGTCCAGCGAACGCAGGAAGGCCCTGCTGGCCCGCGCCAACGACTCTGATGCGCTGATTATCGAGGACGACTTCGAATTTGAGAGCAATTACCTGAGCTCACCGCACCCGGCCCTGCGCAGCATGGACAACGGGGACCGGGTGATTTACGTCTCCTGCCTGTCCAAGGTATTGTCCCCCGGCCTGCGCCTGGGCTTCATGGTGGCGGCGCCGGAGGTCATAGAGGAAGCGCGCAAGCTGCGCCGGTTGATGGTGCGCCACCCGCCACTGAACAACCAGCGTACTGCCGCGTTCTTCCTGTCCCTGGGACACTACGACAGCTTCCTGATGCACCTGCACCGTATTTTCGAAGAGCGCTGGATTGCGCTGCGCCGCGCCCTTAATTACTACATGCTGTTCTACGTGGAAATGGCGCCGGCCCAGGGGGGCACATCCCTGTGGATCAAGGGGCCGGAAGACCTGGATGTGAAATTCGTTGCCCAGGAGGCAGCCAGGCGCGGCATACTGATCGAGCCAGTGGATCACTACTACGCAACGTCCAACGCGCCCCGCAACTGCTTCCGCATGGGTGTGACCAGCATACCTCATGGCGCGATTCGCGACGGTGTGCTGGCACTGCGGGACCTGTTCCACGATCTCACTGAAAACAAGACCGAAACCTTTGACAGTGCCCGCGGCGAGCACCTCACCGGCGACGCCCTGCGCGAGGCCCTGGCGGGCAAGGTGATGGTCAGCATTATCGCCTATGGCGACCCCTGCACGATAGAAGTCTGCGACGACGGCTCACTGATAGGCAAGGCCGGCTACGCCGCCGAGGACCAGGACGAAGGTCAGTGGTGGATAGAGCACGACCGCTGGCATCGCCAGTGGGGTCGTTGGGCCTGGGGCGAAATCGGGATATATGACGTACGCCGCGAGGGCAATATTCTCAAGCTGTTCGACGAGGACGGCTGGTTGATAGACCGTTATATTCCACAAAAATCCAGTGAACAGGATGCGCAGTTGGCATCTGGCCTAAAAAGCGGCTGACAACTGGCCCTACCTCAACGCCGACTTTTTTCCGTAGATTCAACTCTCAACCTTTCACCGGCTAACAACGGAGGACAGCCGATGAGTCACTTTGCCATTGCCGGGCTACAGCTGGAGGTATCCGGCAAGGACAACCGCTATCTCATCCAGAAAGAGATAGAAAAAACGATCCGCCTCTACCCCTGGATACAAATGGTGGTGATCGGAGAGTTGGCTACTTTTGGTGCCGATAAGTCCTTTGCCCAGGAGCTACCTGGCGACATCGAAAGCTTTTACTGCCGCATCGCCCACGACCTCGGTATCTGGCTGGTGCCTGGCAGCATTTACGAGAAAGACGGTGATGAGATCTATAACACCGCGATGGCCATCGACCCCGAAGGCAAGGTGGTCGGCCGTTATCGCAAGATGTTCCCGTTCTGCCCCTACGAGGAAAACGTCACCGGCGGCACTGAATTTCTGGTGTTCGATGTGCCCGGGGCTGGTCGCTTCGGCATCCACATCTGTTATGACCAGTGGTTTCCGGAAACCGCACGACAACTGGCATGGATGGGAGCGGAAGTGTTGATCTGCCCCACCATGACCAACACCATCGACCGGGAGCTGGAGCTCTGTCTGGCACGGGCAAACGCAATCAGCAATCAGTGCTACGTATTCAACGTCAACGTGGCAGGCAAGCTCGGCAATGGCCGCTCTATTGTCATCGGCCCTGACGGCAAGGTTATCCATGAAGCGGGAGAACTCCAGGAAACGATTCCCATCGAGCTGGATATTGCCAGTGTCGCGCGGGTCAGGGAACGCGGCGTGCTGGGACTTGGGCAAACCCTGAAAAGCCTGCGTGACTCGGGGTCCGAATTCCCCGTCTACCGGGGTGCGGCTCCCGCCGGGGCTACCGCCACACTGGGCCCGCTGGTCAAACCGGAGCCACACCGCAAAGACAAACTGGACTAACGACGAATATGCAATTGGCCCTACGTCGCAGAAACCGACTTAGGTAAGTTAACTGACAGAAGCACAAATTAAGCTATTACCGGAACAAAATCCTGTAAGTCATCCTGGGGGAATACATGAGTACACAGAGAACGTTTAGCAAGAAACTGCTGGCAACCGCCATCAGCGCGGCTTCAACGCTCACCGCCGCTACCGCACTGGCGCAACCCGACACGCTGGAGGAGGTCCTGGTTACCGCCTCCGCGCGCGAGCAATCCATGCAGGATATCCCATACAACATCTCGGCCATGAGCGGTACCGACATGGAAGCGCAGCAGATCACCGATCAGGCTGAGTTACTCAGGGCCATGTCGGGTGTTTCCGTCGTAGACCGTGGCTATCGCAACTCAGGTATGGTCAACAGCATCATCATTCGCGGCCTCAATGTGGACAACGGACTCAATGGCGACATCGCCCTGAACGCGGTGCCCACAGTCTCCACCTACGTGGATAACACGCCGCTGTTCGCCAATTTCGTACTACGCGACATCCAACGCGTGGAAGTGCTGCGCGGTCCACAGGGCACCCTGTATGGATCGGGTTCCCTGGGCGGCACCGTTCGCTACATAACGAACAAGCCGACGTCGGAGGGAATCGAAGGACAGATCACAGCAGGATACAGCGAGACTTCCGGCTCGGACGGCAACAATGCCGACCTGTTCGGCATGATCAACGTACCGATTGGCGATTCCTTTGCGGTCCGGGGCTCTATCGGTCGAATCGACAATGACGGCATCATCGACTACGTCAACGCCTACCAGCTCAACCAGTTTGGCGAGCCGCTGGTTGCCACCGACGGCGGCTGTGTCAGCCCCAGGGACGCCGCTGATGAGGCGGTGTTGAAAAACGGCGCCTGCTACACCAACAAAGAAGATGCCGATGATGTCAAGATCGACTACCTGCGCATTGCTGCAGGCTGGGATATTACCCAGAACCTGAGTGTGCTGGCGAGCTACCACCAGCAGGAAGATGAAGTCGGAGCGCGACGCGCAATTACCGAGGGCAATAACAACCAGCCGGAAGATTCTGAGCTGTACTTCGAGTATGGCGACCACGAAAGCGGCCAGGTGCTGCTGGAACCCTCCGAACGGGAAGTGGACCTGCTCAGCCTCGATGTCGAATGGGACCTGGGCTTCGCAACGCTGACGTCCAACTCCTCCTGGTACGACAATGAAGGCTACGGCGAAAGCGACAACGGCGGCCTCTGGGTCAGCGGCGGCGAAGAAGTACCGGAAGCCAGCAGGGACTGGATTACCGCCTTCGGCTACTCAGGCTGGCCGCGGCCCGCGCAGCGCGCTGAACGCGGGTACACCGACGAGACCTTTGTTCAGGAGTTGCGACTGGTATCCAACGAATCGGTTGCCAACTTCGACTGGCTGGTCGGCGCTTTCTACCTCGACCAGGATCAGACCGTCTACCAGGACAGCTACAACCCGGGTATGAACGAGTTCAGTATTGCCTGCGCCGACACCGGCGATCCCGTGTGCGATAACTTCTGGCCGAAACTCTATCCCGAGCTGAGCGAACGCGACCTGGAATACCGACGCGATGTCACCTTTGAAGAACTGGCGGTCTACGGCGAAGTGACCTACAACTTCAGCGAAGCCCTGCGCCTAACGGGTGGTTTCCGCTGGTTCGACAACGAAACGGTAAACGACACCATACTGGGCTTCCCCCTGGGCCTGGGGGCGACCTCACCGTCAGCCCCCCAGTCCAGGGATGAAGACGACGACGTGTTATTCAAGGTCAACCTTTCCTGGGACATGACTGACAGCAGTATGCTCTACGGCACCTACTCCGAAGGTTATCGCCGTGGCGGGGCCAACGCGATTCCCAGTTTCGAAAACGGCGACAATTTCGGCGAGCCCAATGCCGAGGCGATCCGCACCTTCGAGTCCGATTCTGTCAACAACTACGAGATCGGCATCAAGGGCCAGCTTGATCGCACCGCCTATACGGTTTCGGTGTTCTACGTCGACTGGCAGGACCCGCAGCTTAACACCACCTCGGCCTGGTACGGTTTCTACATGGCCGACAACGGTGACGAGGCATCCACCTCGGGCATTGAACTGGAGCTGAACGGCAACCTCACCGACTCACTGGGTTACCACCTCGGTTACACCTACGTGAAGGCGGAACTTGAGAAGGATTTCCTGAGCAGCCAGACCGGCGCCCTCATAGCACCCAAGGGATCGACATTGCCCGGCACTCCGGAAAACGTATTCAGCGGTTCAGTGGACTACGTCTGGCAGCTGTCCGGGGGAATGGACCTGGTATTGAGAGCCAACGCCTACTACCAGTCCGAGGCTGAAAACTTTATCGATGAAGACTCCCTCCTGAACCAGACCCATGACGACTTCTGGTTGTTCAGCGGTTCCCTGGGACTGGCAACGGAGCACTGGGATGTCACCCTGTACGGTAAAAACCTGGGTGACGAGGAAGGTGTGACCGGCGCCTTCCCCTCAAGTTACTGGAGCTACGATACCGGCAGCTTTGAAAACTGGTACGGCAATGGCAACCGGCAGATGATCACCCAGCCGCGCACCATAGGGCTGTCCGCCAACTACCGGTTCTAACCCATGCTGGCCACTCCGTCCTACCTGGAGTGGCAATGCTTACCGGGCCCTGCGCCCGGTTTTTTTATGGCCAAGGATCGTCACGGACCGCATAATCGACACCATGAGCAATACCGCAACAGGCAGCGAGGACGCCCCTGATCCCGCCCAGCTGGAAGCCAGGGTGCTTGCCGCGATCGCCAGGGGCAATACCCGACTGGCGATAGACGTCTGTCGACAGCTCAATAGCCGGTTCCCCGAGTTTGCCTCCGGCTGGTACACCACCAGCCAGCTGGCCGCCAGGGTGGGCAACGCCAGGGGGGCACTGCTGGCCATAGAGAAGGCCATTGCCCTGCAGCCAGAGAATCCGCGATGGCAGTTGCAAAAGGCGGCCTGCCTGATGCGTATGGGTGACACCCGGGGCGCCAGGCCACTGGTGGAAACGCTGGATAAAATCGATTTGGACAGTGGCTTCCAGTGCGCCCAGCTCGCGCTGCAGCTGTCCAGGCTGGATATGCATGAGCGGGCCCTGTACCACTACCAGCGCGCGATCAGACTGGAGCCCGGTGAGTCCGAGCACTACTACAACCTGGCAACCGTCCACCGTTTCCTGGGCAACTTCAGCGCCGCCGAGCAAGCGCTGGAAAGCGCCATCGAACTGAATCCCGGTGATTTTGAAGCCTATAAACTGCGCTCCGACCTGGGCACCCAGACCGCGCGGAAAAACCACCTGGACTCGCTACTCGCCGCTCTTGAACGCCACCGGGATGACCCCAACGCCCGGGTGCAGCTTAACTTCACCCTGGCCAAGGAATATGAGGATCTGGAAGCCTGGCCTGAGGCCTTTGAGCACCTTCGGCATGGGGCAGCGGCGCGGCGCGAGCGCATGCGCTACGACGTCAACGGTGACGTGGAGACAATGCAGGCCATTGCGGCCTGTTACGACAGCGATTTCCTGCGCGAACACCAGGGCAGTTGCAGCAACGGGGAAGCCATATTCGTTCTCGGCATGCCGCGCACCGGTACCACACTGGTAGAGCGGATACTGGCCAGCCACTCCAGGGTCACCAGTGCCGGTGAGCTCAACAACTTTGCCCTGCAGATGAGCAGCGCAGCAAAGCAGCAAATGCCAGCGGAAAAAGTACAGACCGGAATTTCGAAGCTCGACAGGGTGGTGGCCAGCACTAAAATCGATTTCACCAGGCTGGGGCAGCGGTACATCGATAGCACGCGGCCGCTCAGCGGCGATAGCAAACGTTTCATCGACAAAATGCCGCTCAATTTTCTCTACGCCGGACTCATACGCCTGGCACTGCCGGAGGCGAAAATTGTTCACCTGCAGCGCCACCCCCTGGACACCTGCTTTGCCATCTATAAAACCCTGTTTGCGGACGCCTACCCGTTCTCCTACGACCTGGTGGAACTGGGCCGCTACTACGCGGCCTATCGCCGGCTGATGGCACACTGGAAGGAGGCTATGCCCGGTGTAATTTACCACCAGTCCTACGAGGCTTTGGTTGCGGACACCGAAGGCCAGGCGAGAAAACTGCTGCAACACTGCGAGCTGGACTGGGAAGATGCCTGCCTGGATTTCCACAAACACCGCCAGGCGTCCACAACCGCCAGCGCCACCCAGGTAAGGCAACCCGTTTACACCAGCTCAGTGGGCAAATGGCGTCAATTCCGCAGTCAACTCTCACCATTGATCAGCACGCTAGAAGCCGAGGGCATCGATCCGCAGCTGGATTGACCGGGCGGATGAAACGAATTGCCCTCGCAGTCATCAGCAACCTTGTCGCCGCCGTCGCCCTGGCCGGGGCGCCTGCTATCAACCCTGCGCGACTACGGCAGACTGGGGCTGTTCGCCCTCGGCGGCGGCGCGCTTGCCAAAGGCGAACAGGTCCTGAGCGAAAACTGGATGGCTGATTCCGTGGCGCCGTCAGCAGTCAATGCCCGCTGCGGGTACCAGGAGCGGCCGCTAATCGCGCAAGCGGCCCGCAACCGCATCGGTGCGCACCAGCGGCAAGGTCCCCATCCGGTCGTGCAGATTCAGCGGCTGCCCGTCCACATCGGTCAGCAGCTTCGGTGGCGAACGTTTCTGGGTGGCCAGTGAAACCACCACCGCCACCACCAGTGACACCCAGAAACCCACGAAGTCTGCCGGCAGTTCAGGAAAAGCAAGTTTCAACACGGCAAACGTACCAAAGCCGGCGAAAATACCGCTGTAGCCACCGGCGCTGTTCAGTTTCGGCCACCAGATGTTGAGAATCCCCGGCGCGGAAAGACCGGCAAAGCCCAGCGAAATGGCCGCCGCGATGGCGGATATGACAGTGGCTGTGTTGAAGGCGGTGTAAAGCGCGATCAGGGCCATAACGGGCACCGACCAGCGGGCCACCCGAAGCTTCAGCGCTTCACTCGGGTTGGCATGAACCCTCGGCAGCAGGTTCACCGAAATGATGGTGCCGCAGCCCAGCAGGATGCTGTCGGATGTGCTCATAATGGCGGAAACCACGGCGCCGACAAAAATGGCAACCAGCACCGGATGCAGATGCTCCATCGCCAGCAGCGGAATAATGGCATTGGGGTCCTCAACGCCGGGCATGGCCACAGTGGCGATATAGCCAAGGGTGACCGGCACCATACCGAAGATCAGGTACACCGTGCCGCCGATGTAGAAGGCGTTCTGGGCCACGTATTCATCCCGGGCTGCCATGGCCCGCTGCACCAGCGACATGGTGCCTATGGCAACCAGCCCGGAGGAGAACCAGACCTGCAGATAGCTGAACCAGTCGCTGAAACTGTCTCCCTGGGGGGTGAAATCAAAAGCGTGGGCGGGCAGTTGGGGGACCACTTCGGCCCAGCCTCCGGCGTCGAACAGCACCACCACGAACAGGACCAGCACACCGACCACGATGAACAGCATTTGCAGCACGTCGGTGGCGGCCACCGCCTGCAACCCGCCGAACATGGTATAGACCACGATGACCGCGGTGCCTACCAGAATACCCATTGCGGCCGGCTGGCCGGTGAGCGTCTCGAACACCACGCCGAACGCGAACAGTACGCCGCCCAGCCAGATAGTACCGGCGATCAGGTTGACCACGGAACCAATAACACCGGCGAGCGGACCGATGCGAATCTCGGCAAACTCAATGCTGGTCGTTCGCCTGGACCGGCGGTAGGTGCGGGCGAAAAAGAAGCCGGCAATAAACAGGGAGACGCCGGACACCAGCGGATCGCGTAACACCTCCAGTGCATTACCCGCATAGGCAGCGGCGGCAGACCCCATCATCGGACCGCTGCCAAACCAGGTAGCGACAATAGAGATCGAACACACGGTCAGCGACATGTTGCGCCCGGAAACCGCGAAATCCTGCATCGATGTAGAGCGTCGGGCAGCCAGCAGTCCCACCGCGAGCATCAGGACCACGTACATGCACACACCCACCAGTATCACCGTCTGTTCAGACATAACCCACTTTCCAAAAATCCAGTCCTGCCCAGTCACTCCCGAATGCGACTGCCGCTATTTCATGGCTCACCATAGCAACTGTAAGTACGGGGAGTAGCGCCAGATAACGGTGGGCAATGGTGCCAATTTGGGCGGCCCCTTGCCAATACCTGCGGCCGGAGCGATGATGTGGGCTGCGGTGCCAACGGCAGCCACTTTGGACGTGAAGCAACAACAATACCAGCGATGATGCACTTTACCCGACTACTTTGCCTGACCAGCTTTCTCCTGATCACAGCCTGTGGCGATGCCGCAGAACAGGCCCCTTCCGGCAACCCTGCCGCGGAGACCGGTCAGACCTCTGCCACTGAAGTACCTCAGGGAACGGCTGATGGGCCCTCCATCGCCCCTACCGCCGACGAGGATAAGCTGGATCATATTCGCAGTTTCCGCGATCCCTGGATCGGCGACCTGGACAAAATGGAAAAACAGCGGGTGATCCGCATGCTCACGGTATACAGCCCGGGGCGCTACTATCTGGAGGAAAACGGCGAGGAAAAAGGCCTGGTCAAGGAAATGGCCACCCGCTTCGAAAATTTCGTCAACAAACGCCTGAACCGTAACTCGGTTCGGGTCAACGTGGTGATCATTCCCATGGCCCGCAGCCAACTGATTCCCGCACTGCTCGCGGGACATGGCGATATCATCAATGCCAGTCTGTCGATCACCCCGGAACGGGCTGAGATCATGGACTTCAGCATACCGGCGACCAAACCCCTGTCGGAAATTCTGGTCACGGGCCCCAAGGCGCCCCAGCTGAAGTCGATTGATGACCTGTCCGGCAGGACCATTTACGTTCGCCTGTCCAGCAGCTACCGGGAAAGTGTAGAAAGCCTGAACGCTCGACTGAAAGCGGCAGGCAAGGCACCGGTTAACATCGAACCTGTGTCGGAATTTCTCGAGGACGATGACCTCATAGAAATGGTCGACAAGGGTTTACTGCCCTGGGCTATTGTGGACGACTACAAGCTGGACCTCTGGAAAGACGTATTTACCAACACCCGGGCGCGCCGGGATATTGTCTTTCGCGAAGGGGGTCGAATCGCGTGGGCTTTTCGGGAAGACAGCCCGCTGCTGGAGTCCGCGGTCAACGACTTCCTGAAGAAAAACCGCGAGGGTACGCTGATCGGCAACGTCCTGAAAAATCGCTATATCCGTGACTTCGACTGGGCTGCCAACGCCCTGGATGACAGTGACTACCAGCGTTTTCTCGAACTGGAACACCTTTTCCAAAAATACGGTGAACAGTACCGGGTGGACTACCTGATCGCGGCAGCCCAGGGTTACCAGGAGTCCCGGCTCAACCAGAACGCCCGCAGCGCTGCCGGCGCCATTGGCGTCATGCAGCTGTTGCCCTCCACCGCAGAGGACAAAAACGTGGGTATTCCCGATATCCACAAGGTCGAACCCAACATTCAAGCGGGTATCAAGTACCTGGACTTCCTGCGCAACCGCTACTTCGACGATCCCGCCATTGATACCCGCAACAAAACCCTGCTGGCGCTGGCCGCCTATAACGCGGGACCGACACGGATGATCAATATGCGCAACAAGGCGAAGAAACTTGGATATGATCCCAATGTCTGGTTCGATAATGTGGAACTGGTCGCAGCACGCGAGATCGGCCGCGAGACCGTCCAGTACGTGTCCAACATCTACAAATACTACATCGCCTATCGTTACACCCAGGAGCAGCAGGCGCGTCACGCCCAGGCCCGGGAGCGGGCCGGCATGACACCCTATCGATCCTCCACCGACTGATCAGTCGCAGGTGAATGAAGGGCCTTTAGAGGGGAACGAAAGAAGAACAGGACGCAATCAGCCAGCGCGGTTACACCGAGCTGGCTGATTTGCTTATTGCTGAGGCTTATTTAGCCGCGGCTTTCTTTTTCGGCGCCGCCTTGCGCTTGGCGGGGCTTTTTTTCTTGGCTGCCGCTTTCTTTTTTGGCGCTGCTTTTTTCTTTGCCGGAGCTTTCTTTTTGGCAGCCGCCTTCTTCTTCGTAGCGGCTTTCTTGCCAGGCTTGGCCGCGGCTTTTTCGACCGCTGCCGCAGCGCGATCGGCCGCTTTTGCCTTACGCTCTTCGATAATCGCATCAGTTTTCACTTTTGCGTATTTCTGCGCAGCCTCATAGGCGGCCTTGGCAATCTTGCCCACGGTATCGCCAAGTTCCTGTACCTGCTTTTTCAGCGCCTCGACTTTTTGCTGATTGTCGGGAGTCGCTTTCTTTTTCGCTGCATCCCGGGCTTTCTTCAAGCGGGCATTTGCTGTGCTGTGTTTTTTGCGCGCTGCTTGAAGTTCCCGCTTTGCTTTTGAGTTTGCTTTCTCAGATTCAGACACGAGTTTTTTGCGAAGTTGCTCTACTTTCTTATTGGCCTCTGAGGCCATCTTGGTGGCCTGGGCCAGTTCTTTTTCCAACATTGCTCTACGCGCTCCGTATGGTGAGTCGATACCGCCCGGATAGTGTAGGCCTAATTATGAAAGATGTAACGAACATTTTTTAACCTACATCAAGTCTTCTGATTTTTTTGCTTGCTAGCATCAACGACAGGAAAATACCGCTCATCCGGAGGCCGTCCATGCAGGATAAAACATCCCCGGTCATCATTGATTACTACAGTGATGTGCTCTGTGTCTGGGCCTGGATTGCCCAACCGAGACTCGATGAACTGTCACGGCAGTGGGGACCACAGGTGCTGCTTCGACACCACTACGTCGATATTTTCGGTGACTGTAACCAAAAGATTGCCCGTAACTGGGGAGAACATGACGGCTTCGAAAAATTTGCCGACCATGTGCACCATTCTGCCGAACCATTTGAGGATGCCACGGTGCATCCCGAAATCTGGCGGGCGACACGACCGAGCAGTTCCGCGCAGGCGCATTTGCTGCTACGGGCCATCGGCCTGGTTGCATCGGAAGAAAAGCTCGCGGCTACCGCTCTGCGAATCCGCCGGTCTTTTTTCTGTGACGCGAAAGACATCAGTGACATGGACCTGCTGTTGCAGATTGCCCGCGAGGAGGGTGTGGACCACGAGGCGATTTCACACTGTTTCCGCAAGGGCAGTGCCATGGCGGCCTTGAGCAGCGACCTCAGGGCCGCCCAGGAATCAGGTGTGCGTGGCAGCCCCACCTGGATACTCAACAATGGCCGCCAGGTACTGTACGGCAATGTCGGTTACCGCGTTCTCAATGCCAATATCGAGGAGTTACTCAAACATCCCGGAGACGAGGCCAGCTGGTGTTAGCACTCCGGAATGATTATTTGGGGTGATTATTTGGGGTCAGAGTTATATTTGGGGTCAGAGTAAAAACTCTGATCACAAGCCACAAACGGCATGCGGGCGTGCAGAATAGTTTTTACTCTGACCCCAAATATAACTCTGACCCCAAATATACTACTTCTTCAGGTCCAGCATGAACCTGGCTGCTGCCAGCCGGGTCTCTTCATCCAGGTGCGCCTGGGGTGGCATCTGTGGATAGTCGTCGCGTTTCTTCACCGGGTTGGCGGCGTAGGCGGCGATGCCTTCCGGGTTGTCCATGTACAGGGCCTGGATTATCTGGGTAGGCGGACCGATCATGCGCGAGCTGTAAGCGTGACAACCGGCACAAACGCCGTAGTAGGCCAGTTTGCCCTTGTCCATGTTGGGCTCATCCTTGCGGGGCGGTACCGGCTCCGGCAGGGTATAGCTCAGCACATTGCTGGTGCTGGAAAACTCACACTCCCCATACTTGTCCAAACCCAGGGTACGAAAGCGCTCGGGATGACTAATACAGCCGTCATCCATACCCACGGTGTCGACGAAGTCAGGACCCTGGGTTTCCAGCTGTGTCGCCAGGAAGGCACGAACCATCGGTGCCGGGTTGTTACCATTGTCCTGCATGATGTTATTGAGGATCTTCGGGCGATTCGGGTAAGGATCCGCATCGGGATCGCGAGCGGCATTGGTCACCAGCGAGAAGTCGGTAAACAGCACACCGACTGAATCGTTACCGGTGATAATATTCTGTTCCAGGACCACATCGTCACACGCCATGATCAACATGCCTGTGCCCGGCGGGATGTTGGAAACGAGTGAGCCTGGAATCGCAAAGTTTTCGTGGTTGTTGTTGACCACGAAATTGTTGCGGATGATCACGTCGCCGCAGGTCTTGATCGGAAGTCCCGGTGTGATAAAGGCCAGGATGCCGCCGGTGTTGTCGTAGACATAGTTACCCTCAACCAGCGCGGCGCGGCTGTTTTCAATCTCGATGCCGGCCACACTGTCAAATACCTGGTTGTACACCACATCGACGTTATCGGACATGCCCACATAGATCGCGGCATCCTCGATACCGGAAATGATGTTGTGCGCTACGATGCCGTTCTTGCCCAACTGGGGAAAGATACCGTAAACACCGGTGTCGACGATGATATTGTTGCGGATGATGTAGTTATTGCCCGCCTGCCCCATGATGGCATTGCCCTTGTAGCGGGTAATGTACAGGTTCTCGACCGTCACCCCGTTTCCGGAGTAGAGCACTGCGTCGTTGCGCACGCCCTCACCTTCCAGTACCGGGTAACGGCCCTCTTCTATCACCCCGGACAGGGTAATGTTGTCCTTGTCGATGTAGACCGTTTCCTTGTAGGTGCCGGGCATTACCTTGATGACGGCACCGGGCTGGGCCGCGGCCACCGCCTCCTGGATGGATTCACCGTCTTTCACGACGATAAGTTCACCCGAGGTGGGTGTTTCCCAGGCGCGGACGCTGACGGTGCTCGAAACAGCGGCAACTTCAGAGCTGCCTTCGGACACAAATTCCGCTTTCGGCGTCGAGGGCACCTTGATCACGGTGGGCTCGGGTCGGTTTGCGGTGCCGAGGTAGTAACCCCCTGCCAACAGCACCACTGCGCCCGCCAGAACTGCGATTTTATTCATTATTGGTTGCTCCATCTTGTATTTCGCCGGCAAGGGCGATGTCGTCGTGAACCGGCCGCATCCCGGAGGGCAAACGGCTGGGTGTTTCAGGTTTAAAACTCTCGTCGGTCAGTGTTCTGAGAAAATCGACCAGTCTGTCCAGTTCTACCTCGCTCAGGTTCGGTTCCCAGATATGCCAGTGAATCTTCAGTTCCTCACCTTCCGGCACCGCGTGGCCGCGCCCGCCAGTATAAAAAGCGGCGGCCTCGCGAAGGGTCGCAAATCGTCCCGAGTGCATGTAAGGCGCGGTCAATTCTATATTGCGCAGGCTGGGCACCTTGAATGCACCCCGCTGGCTGGGCTCCTTGAGCACGGGTTCGGCACCCACATCGAATGGCATTCCCACAGGCTCGGGGGTACCGATTACTGCCAGCTGCTGGTTGGTGAACAGCGGTGGAGTATGGCACTCGGCGCAACGGGCCACAAATGAGCGAAAGATGTTCAAGCCCTCCTTTTCCGGTTCAGTCAGGGCATTGGCATAGCCGTGGGCGTACTGGTCATAACGGCTGTTGAGGGAAACCAGAGATACCTGGAACGCAGCCAGGGCAGTGTAAATCTGGTCCAGCCGAATCTGCGCAGCATCATTTGTGAAGTCTGCAGGGAAGGCCTGGGCAAACAGCGCCCGATAGGCTTCTATACCGTTGAGCGTTGCGAGCAGCCACTGTGGATCGCCGCCCATTTCATGCGTGTCGTAAAGCGGACCCTGCATCTGCTCTTCCAGGGTTGAAGCCCGGCCGTCCCAGAAAAAACTGTTGAGAAAGGCCACGTTCCAGAGGGTCGGCGCCGACCGGGGAAGCACTGCGTCGTGGATGCCGACACTCCGGCCCCGGCCATCGGAAAAACCCTTGTCGGGATGGTGACAGCTGGCACAGCTGATACTGCCGTCACGGGACATGACCGGGTCAAAAAACAGGTAGCGGCCGAGATCGGTCTGCTGCGGGGTGAAGCCGTCGCGATATGCGGGCAGGCCGGTCTTGAGCCCACCGACGCCAGCCTCCTGCAGGGACGGGTACATCTGGTACAGGCTGCGCAGTTCGCAATGCCCCGCGCTCAGTTCAAACCCCGGGGGACAATCTGCGTTGAGTTCAATCGCCTGCTCCGCCCCCAGTACGGGGCAGCCCAGGGGCAGCAAAACCAGCAGTATCAGCTTGCGCAGCACAGTGCCTCCTACTGCTCGAGGCCGTGCAGGAAGGCAACCACATCTTTTACCGCCTGCTCATCCGGGAGTATCACCGCCATTGCCCGCATTTGCCTGCCGGTCGTGTCCCGGGGATCGGCGCCCCGCTGTCCCGCTCGGAATGCCAGCAGTTGCGCCTCCAGGTACCAGTCATCGCCGCCCGCCAGGCGCGGGGAGTTCAATGACAGGTTGCCCTGGGCAGCAGCGCCGTGGCAGGCGCCGCAGAACTGGTTGTAGTAGTCAGCACCCATGACGGTATCACCCTCGATGGTCGCCGCCGAGGGCTCGCTGTCAAGACTGGCGATGTAGGCAGCGACATCCTGAACTGCCTGCTCATCGGCCAGTACGGCAGCCATCGGTGCCATTTGCCGGGCGCTGGCGCTGGCGCCATCTCCCCCGCGAATCCCACCACGGAACTTGTCCAACTGAGCAGCGATATATACCGGCTCTAGATGATTGAGACGGGGGGCATTCAGTGCCTTGTTGCCCTCTGCATTTTCGCCGTGGCAGGCAACACAGGTCGTGAACAATCCCTTGCCCGCCTCCACCTCCTGGGCGAAGCCTGGCAAGGCTGCAGTTACCAGTCCGGCAAGGACCAGGGCGGTTTTCATGCAATTTTTCATCACTGTTTCTCCGTGGGATCTGGCTGGGACCCCAACCCACTTGTATCAGTTGCAGCCCCATATGATAATTCCGAAGATTAAACGTAGCTGAAAAACCGTTTTTCTGCCCCGGAGCTGCCTCCAGGGGAGGACAAGCATGAAGACGTGGGCTAGACTCTGTCAGGTTATGGGTCTTCACCCCCAAGCGCGCTCAACACTGACCAGAAGATAGGGATAACAGATGGAATACAACGCAGACGAGCACAGCATGAAGTGCCCCAAGTGCGGACACGGCATGAACGAGATCACCTACGGCGGCGATGTGGTGATCGACCGCTGCAGCCATTGCCAGGGACTCTGGTTTGACGTCGGCGAGGCTGAGGCGTTAAAAGGCAAGTGGATGGGTGACGCCCTGGATATGGGCGATCCGGCGGAAGGCAAAAAGTGGGACGCGGTAGAAGACATCGCCTGCCCGCGCTGTGGCAAGGACATGGAAAAACGCTCGGACCCGGACCAGCCTCACATCTGGTTTGAGGAGTGCGAAGAACACGGCATGTTTATGGACGCAGGTGAGTTCAGCGACTACAAACACGAAACCTGGGCGGACTGGTTCCGCAGTCTGATCAAAGGCGCCCGGTAAACCTCGATGAGGTGAGAAAGGCGGCCCAGGTCGCCTTTTTTAATAGCTATCAACGATAGCAAGTACTTACTTCAAAACAACGGAAACGGTATGGGCCAGACGACAACAGATGATATCCGGATCGGCAGCGCGCGGCCGCTGATCACCCCCTGGGTACTGGCGGATGAGCTGCCGCTGGCAGAAGGCGCTGCGGCAACCGTCGCCAACGGCAGGAGGACTATCGAGGGCATTCTCTCCGGGAATGACCCCAGGGTCGTGGCCATCGTCGGCCCGTGCTCGGTGCACGACCCGGCTGCCCTGCTGGATTTCGCCCGCCAATTCAGGGCCGCCTGTGCGCCGATGGAAGATGCGGTGTTTCCGGTGTTGCGGGTTTACTTTGAGAAGCCACGCACCGTGGTCGGGTGGAAAGGCCTGATCAACGACCCGGACCTGGACGGCAGTTTTCACATCAACAAGGGCCTGCACCTGGCCAGGGAGGTACTGCTCAATGTGGCGGACATCGGCCTGCCAGCGGCCAGCGAGTTCCTCGACACGACCTTCGGCCAGTACTATGCAGACCTGGTGAGTTTCGGTGCCATCGGAGCGCGCACGGTAGAAAGCCAGATTCACCGCGAACTGGCCTCTGGCCTATCCATGCCCGTAGGGTTCAAAAATGGCACCAATGGACACATCGACGTGGCCATCGACGCTATTCGCAGCGCCGCCCACAGTCACTGGTTTCCATCCTTGACCAAGGAGGGCACCCCGGCCATCCTGCGCTCCACTGGCAACCCGCACGGGTACCTGATACTGCGCGGCGGCAAGCAGACCGGGCCCAATTACGGCCCCGCGGCGGTGCAGGAGGCTGCTGTGGCGCTCGCCGAGGCAGCACTGACACCTTCGCTTATTGTTGACTGCAGCCACGGCAACAGCGAAAAAAATCACCAGCGGCAAGCCCAGGTTATGTCCAGTCTTTGTGAACAAATCCAGACCGGGCAGGAGGCGATCAGGGGGGTGATGCTGGAATCCCACCTGGTGGAGGGTAGCCAGGGCATCGGCGACGGCAGTGAGCTGGTCTACGGCCAGAGTATCACCGATGCCTGCCTGTCACTGGCCAATACCGTACCGTTGCTCGAACAGCTGGCCGCCGCAGTGCGAATGAGCAGGAGCGGATAGCGGGCGACGCAGAGCCGCCCGCGATCGGGGTTACCAGCTATAACCGATGCGCAGGCGATAGGTTTCGTCCAGGTCGTCTACCCCCTCACCAGCACCGGAGTCATACTTCCACAAAATCTCGGCGGCCGCTTCCAGGCTCCACAACAGGGGGAAAGAAAGGCCCACTGCGGTATCAATGATCACGTCAGAGGCCTCGTCAAGATTCCAGATACCCCGCTGGTCGAAATACAGCTGTGAGTCGCCGCCCAGATAATCGCTGGTCATCCGCAGATACCAGTTGGCGGCGGCGTAATCCCGGTCCTCGGCGACGATGAAATTCTCATTCACATAGGAGGCACCGACCTCAGCTGTGAGGGTAAACAGCGGGTCGGTGAGGAAATCTCGGCCAATGTAGGGGCCTACCAGGTAGCGTATATCCAGGTCCTTGAACTCGTCTGATCGAGCCGAGACATTCACACCCCAATAGGTGATATCACTGAGGAAATAGTCGTATTTGCCCTGAATAATCCAGTTATCCGCAATTTTCTGGTCATTTGCCTCTTTGATTTGCGCATCCATTTTAAGCGTGTAGCGATCGCGAAGGCTGCGCCAGTAAGTCTCCAGCTTGTAGTCGAGCTCATCGGTATCGCTGTTGCCCCGCTCTACAGCGAAAGCAAAACCAACCTGGCCAGTCCAGTGGTACCCTTCGCCCAGCTCCCAGGGTTCCGGGTTGGCAATCAGCACCTGCTCAAGCGCATATGACTGCTCCGGGACCCCGGGCTCATCGACGATCAGCTGAGAGTTTCTCACTTCAATGCCCTGTCCCTCGATCACGGTATCGTCCGCCAGCAGCAGGGTAGCGGGATCGCTGGTGGTCATCGTCACAATCTGCTCCATGGATACGCTGATGGCTCCGGCAAAGTCGGTCTCCAGGGTGACAACGCCGTCGCGGATATCGGTGACCTTGCCGATGACTCTCGAGCCGTTCTTGAGCCGGATTTCGTCAGCGGCGACGGAACCCTCTGCGGCGGCCTCCTGGGCCTTCACTCCGGTCGCCTGCAGCGCAACAAGGGCAACACTGAGAGCGATGATTCGCATAAATACTGTCATGGGATGGCCTCTTTCCTGCCTGTCTATGGCAGATTCGGTGGTAAGTAAAATCGGTTTCGATGATACTCAAATCAACTGGCATAGTCAGTGTCCGGGACCGATTTCGCTAGTCTCAGGCAATCGCTGCCATAGCAGGGTTTAAATTGGGCCGCAGGGCCAACGCTGCTAAGATTGGCCGTTCATCGAATATTGGAGAGATCATGTCCGAACTGGACTTTGACCTGTTTGTCATCGGCGCGGGTTCTGGCGGAGTACGGGCGGCCCGCATGGCAGCCGGCTTTGGTGCCAGGGTAGCCGTGGCAGAGGACCGTTACATGGGCGGCACCTGTGTCAATGTGGGCTGCGTACCGAAGAAACTGTATGTCTATGCCTCCGAGTACGGCAAGGGGTTCAGCGACGCCAGGGGCTTTGGCTGGGAGGGCGGAAAGCCCACGTTCCACTGGAATACGCTGCGCGACAACAAAAAGACTGAAATTTCCCGCCTGAACGCGATTTACCGCAACCTGCTCTCCGGCGTCGAGGCGACACTCATCGACGGCCGGGCACGCATCGTGGATGCCCATACCGTGGCCGTGGGAGAACGCCAGTACACTGCCGAACGCATCCTCATAGCGACCGGGGGCTGGCCCCACATTCCGTCGTTCCCGGGCAGCGAACATGCCATTACCTCCAACGAAATTTTTGACCTGGAGGACTTCCCCCGGCGGCTGGTGGTGGTTGGCGGCGGGTATATTGCTGTCGAATTTGCCGGCATTTTCAATGGCCTCGGCTCCCAGGTAACCCAGCTCTATCGGGGTCCGTTGTTCCTGCGCGGCTTTGATCCTGACATTCGCGCTCATGCCGCCCGGGAAATCGCCAAGAGCGGCGTTAACCTGCAGTTTGAAACTAATGTAACGGCCATAAAGCGGGGATCGCACGGCCTGCAGGTGGAACTGACCGATGGCAGCACCATTGAGGCAGACACCGTCCTTTATGCGACCGGCCGTAAACCAAACCTTCAGGGTCTGGGGCTGGAAAATGTCAGTGTAGAGCTCAAGCCCGACGGCACCATCGCCGTGGACGAGCACTTCAGCACCAGTGAACCCGGCATCTTTGCCCTCGGCGACGTGACTGGCGGCATGGAGCTTACGCCGGTAGCGCTCGCCGAAGGTATGGCCTTTGCCCGTCGGCAGTTTGACCGGCAAAATGCCGCCCCGGAGTACGATTTCATTCCTACCGCCGTGTTCTGCCAGCCCAATATCGGCACCGTGGGATTTACCGAAGATGAAGCCCGCGAGCGATTCGGCGATATAGTACTCTACAAGTCGAGCTTCAAGCCGATGAAACATACCCTGTCGGGTCGCGATGAACGCAGCTTCATGAAGATGATCGTCGACCGGGAAAGCGACCGGGTAGTGGGGGTACACATGGTAGGGCCGGACGCCGGTGAAATCATGCAGGGGATTGCCATCGCCATGAAGGCCGGGGCTACCAAGGCGGTGTTCGACAACACGATCGGCATTCACCCTACCGCCGCTGAGGAATTCGTCACAATGCGGGAGCCATTCCCTGAAGATTAACTGCCGTCTGCGCTATAGAGCATGATCGAAGCCAGCCACCTGACCCGACAGTTTGGCCGCAACACAGCGGTGTCAAACGTCTCCTTTAATATCCACAACAATGAGGTGGTCGGCCTGCTTGGTCCCAACGGGGCCGGCAAAACGACCATCATGCGCATGCTCAGCGGCTACCTGGAACCCACAACCGGTTCGGTTACCGTCAACGGCGAAAACCTCGAACAGAACGCATACACCATCCAGCGTCAGTTGGGCTACCTGCCGGAAAACCTGCCGGTCTACCCGGATATGATGGTGGCGGATTACCTGGACTACGTCGCCACGATAAAGGGCATTCCCCGAACAGAGCGGCTGCGAGCGGTCAAGGAAGCGCTTTTCGCCACCGAAATGACGGCTCACGCCCTGCAGACCATCGACAAGTTATCACGCGGACAGAAACAGCGGGTGGGTGTCGCCCAGGCCGTGCTGGGACGACCGAGTTTCCTGATCCTGGACGAGCCCACCAACGGCCTGGACCCACACCAGACGGAACAAATGCGCGCGTTGATCGACCAGCTGTCGAGGCGGGCCACGATTATCCTGTCGACCCATATCATGCAGGAAGTAGAAGCCGTGTGTGACCGGGTACTGGTCATCCGCAATGGCCAGTTGGCCCTCGACCAGTCACTGGCAAAGCTGCGCGACTGCAGCAGCATGGTGCTGCGAACAGACGCCGCCGGCGACAACCTCGCCGATTTGTTGGCTCACCTCCCGCAAATAGACACCGTGCAGTGCGTCAAAAGCCGCGAGGACATGCGTGAATATCATCTGCAACTGCGTGGAGATTGTTCTGCCGATACCGCCGCAGGCAATATCTCTCACTGTGTTCTGCAGGCAGGCGCTCGCCTTTACCAGCTGGAGTCACAGTCCAGGCACCTCGAGGATGTCTACCGGGAGGTGATCGACAATGGACACTAGTCGCGTGGCCGGGCGCGTTGCGCGCAAGGAACTGTCACTGTTTTTCGCCTCTCCCGTCGCCTGGCTGTTCCTTGGGGGCTTCGCCTCAGTCTGCCTGTTCGTAGTCTTCTGGGTGGAATCTTTTTTCGCCCGCAATGTGGCCGACGTCCGGCCCCTGTTCGAATGGATGCCGGTACTGCTGATTTTCCTGTGCAGCGCCATCACCATGAAAATGTGGAGCGAGGAACGCAGAAGCGGCACGCTGGAACATGTGCTGGTGCAACCGAGTCCTCTCTGGCGATTCAGCCTGGGCAAGTTCCGCGCCTGCCTCGGCCTGTTGTTGCTGGCCCTTCTGGCCACGCTGCCGCTGCCGATCACTGTCGCACTGCTGGCCGAACTGGACTGGGGACCGGTGTGGGGTGGTTACCTCGCCAGCGTCCTGCTGGGCAGTGGCTACCTGGCGATCGGTCTCTTTGTCTCCAGCCGCACCGATAACCCCATTGTCAGCCTGTTAGGCAGTGTTGCCCTCTGTGGTCTCCTGTACTTGCTGGGCAGTGACCTGTTTACCAGTTTTTTCGATGATCGCACCGCCCAGGTTTTGCGGCAGCTGGGCAGCGGTTCACGTTTTGACAATATTGCCCGCGGTGTTATCGACCTGCGGGACCTGACCTATTACCTGAGCCTGGTGATTGCCTTTCTCGGTCTCAACATTTACTACCTGGAGCGGGAGGGCTGGGCACGATTTGCCAGCACCCCCAGGCAGCGCCACTGGCGCATCGGGATTATCCTGTTGCTGGCCAACCTGATTGTCACCAACCTCTGGCTGGCGAAGGTACCCGCACTGCGCTGGGACATTACCGAGGGCCGGGTGCACTCACTGTCCCCGTCCAGCCGCCAGCTGGTGGAACAACTGGCGGAACCGCTGCTGATTCGCGGCTACTTCAGCGCCCGCAGCCACCCGCTGCTGGCGCCTCTGGTACCACAACTGCAGGACCTGATGAAAGAGTATGCCGCCGTCGGCGGACCCAGGGTGCGGGTGGAGTTTGTCGACCCGGCCCGCAACCCGGCCCTCGAAAAAGAAGCCAACGAACAATACGGCATCAAGCCCACGCCATTCCAGGTCACCAACCGGTACCAGGCCTCGCTGGTCAACGGATATTTCAATGTGCTGGTGAAATACGGCAGCGAATATCACGTGCTGTCGTTCTCTGACCTGATCGAAGTCCGCACCAGCGCCCGCGGCGACGCCGAGGTACTACTGCGTAACCCGGAGTTTGATATCACCCGGGCCATTCGCGATGTCCTCTATAACTACCGTGCCGGCGGCGACCTGTTCGCCGGTATCGACAAACCGGTGGAATTCATCGGCTATGTGTCCAATCAGGAGCGACTGCCCGGCATGCTCCTGGCCTACCTGGACTCCATCAAGCAACAACTCGAAAAAGCCGCCGCTGCTTCCGGCGGCAAGTTCAGCTACCGCTTTATAGAACCCGAGGCCAACAGCGGCGGAGTCGCTCGCCAGATCGAGGAACAATGGGGCTTCGCCCCCATGAGCAGTTCGCTGGACGAGGAACAGGAATTCTACTTCTACCTGACCCTGGCAGACGAGAAACAGGTCGTGCAGCTGCCAACCGGGGATTTCGACCCCGGCAGTTTTCGCAAATCACTGGACACCGGTCTCAAGCGCTTTACCAGCGATTTCACCAAGACCGTGGCCCTGGCAGCGCCCAGGTTGAACCGGACAATGGCAGCCTACAACCTGGGGGGTCCCAGCTTCGACACCCTGCAGGCTGCCATTACCCGCAACCACAGAATCATCGCTGAGGACCTGACAGACGGCGAGATCAGCCCGGAGGCGGATATTCTGGCGGTGATCGCACCACAGGTGCTGGACACCCCGGCGGTATTCGCCCTGGATCAGTTCCTGATGCGCGGCGGCACCGTCATACTGGCCACTTCCCCGTTTTCGGTCGAACCGCTGGGAGGTGAGCTCAAGCTGCGCCGCTGGAGCAGCGGGCTGGTCCCCTGGCTTGAACACCACGGTATTACCACCGACAAATCGCTGGTACTGGACAGGCGCCATGCCCGCTTCCCGGCCCCGGTACACCGCAGTGAAGGCGACTACCAGTTCCAGGACAGCAAAATTGTCGATTACCCGTTTTTTATCGATATTCGTCGTGACGGTTTTGGCCGCCACCCGATTAATGCCAGCCTGCCCCAGTTGACCATGGCCTGGGCTTCCCCCCTTGAGATAGAGCGGGGCAACCAGCGCCGGGTCTCCCAGTTGCTCTGGAGCAGTGAAGATTCCTGGCTGGAGAGCGGCGAGGACATCGCGCCGCGCGAAAACGATGACCGCAGCCCCGATGGCGCCACCGGGCGCAAACTGCTGGGGGCAATACTGCAGGGTCGTTTCCACTCCTACTTCAAAGCGCCACCGACAGAACTGGCGGCCCTGCCGACCCGCGTCAGCGCCGGGGTGAACAGTTTTGTGAAGCGCTCCCCCGAATCAGCGCGCATCATCCTCTACGCTTCCAACGATTTTCTCAGCGACCGGGTGCTGGGGGCACTGGTCCGCGCCAGCGGCAGCCGCTACCTGGGACCTCTGGAACTGTTCAATAACAGCCTCGACTGGGCCCTGCAGGATCAACAGCTGTTGCAGATTCGATCTCGCGCCCACTTCAATCGCACACTGCCGCCCATGGAGCAACAGCACCGGCTGTACCTTGAACTGTTCAACTATGGCGCCGCGCTGGTCTGGCTGGGCGTGCTGGGACTGGTATTCTGGATACGGCGGCGCCGGCTGGCACGCTACTACGCCAGGGAGCTTGGGCTGTGAACCGGGTCGGCCTCTTTCTTGGCATACTGCTGATCGCGCAGTTGTTCCTGACCTTGCTGCTTTATCGCCAGGACAGCGCCGGCGCTGGTGACACCGACAATCAGGCGCTGGTGTCCAGCGGTGCTTACGTTATCGACGAGCTGACGGTGGAGGATGCTAACGGAAACAGCGTGGTGCTGCGCCGTACCGGCAACCTCTGGCAGCTGCCGGACCTGGCCGGACTTCCCGCCGACCCGGAGAAAGTCGCAAAAGTATTACAGCAGCTGACCGACGAGGATCCGGGTTGGACCGTGGCCCATACACTGGCCGCACGGCAGCGCTTCCAGGTGGCCGACTATCACTTTCGTCGTAAAGTCAGCCTGGCGTCACTGGGGCAAACCATTGGCACGGTTTATCTCGGTACATCACCCGGTTTTCGCAAGGTCCACGCTCGCAACGAGCGAAGCGACGGGATCTACAGCCTGGACCTGAACCTCTATGACCTGCCACTCGAGGCAGGCAAATGGCTGGAACCGAGGTTGCTGCAGGTGCGGGCGCCGGTGGCAATCACGGCCGATGGCTACAGTCTGCAGCGCAGGGACGGCGAGTGGCGGCTGGGTACAGGTAAGGCCCCGGATCCACGGGAGTTACAGGCTCTGCTCGACGCCCTGCGCAACCTGCAGGTTCTCGGCGTTGCCTCGCAGGAGCAGCAGGAAGCGACAACCCGCTCAGAGGCGACCCTGGTACTCGACATCACCAGCCTGGCGGGCAGCAGGAAACTGGAGTTTTTCCGGCTGGGCGACGATCACTTCGCGGCCAGCAGTGAATACCCACACCTGTTCCGGATCAGCGCTTACGATTTCGACCAGCTGACAGGTATCGACAGCCTGCTGTTATCGGGCGCACAATAGGTTCACGGAGGTGCCATCATGAGACTACTCGGTATGATCCTGGCACTGGGTGCCATTGGCTGGATACTGTATAACGCCGCGGGGGGCGATGAAGCGGAATCCATCATCCCCGAAAGCTACCAGCAATCGCTGGACAAGGCCAAGGGCGTGGAGAGTATGGTCAAGGACTCGGCGGAACAGCGCCTGCAGGCCCTGGACGATGAATAGTCAGGGAATGGCCTGCAGCTGACGTACCGGCTCTACCTGCTCACCCGGGCCGCTCAAGTGTTTCATCAGCAGGGTCCGCATCCACTGGTGGGGAGCGCTGCGGGAAGTGCGAGTATGCCGCAGCAGCGACATCTTCCCGCGGTTATTGCTGTGGGTATTGCGTATCATCCGCTGCAACTCGGCGGGCATTTCCCGGCCGGTGATTAAATCCTTGTACAGACCGCTGGCCTCAAAGCCGGAGTTCGCCACCAACAGACAATCGGTGCGCGCCAGTACGCCGACAGCTGATGCAAACTGGGTCGTTTCCAGCACAATATTCCGATGCACCCCGTACTGACCCAGCACGTCATCCACCATGGACGTGTTCTCCCGGGTCAACCCCGGGAGGTAGAGTCGCAAATGACTGTAGGCGAGGAAGTCCTTCAGGTTGATTTCCTCTTTCTCAACCAGCGGATGCCCAACCCGCATATAGCAACGGGGAGCCAGGGTGGCGATGGGCTCGGCATGAATGTCGCGGTCCGTTTCCAATGCCACGAAGGCGGCAAAATCGATCTCGCCCTTTTTCAGCAGCTCCTGGTAATCCGGCGTGACCTCGGCAGTCATGATCTGCACGCCCGGAGCGGACTTATCCAGTTCAGCCACCAGGCCCGGCAACAGCGCCTCACAAAGGATGGGCGGTAACAACAGTTTGAAACTTCCGCTGTAGGTCGCCGGGTCAAATTCCGAATCTCCCAGCACCTGCTCGACCGTCTCCAGCAGGGCGGGCAAACCGGCCCCCAGTTCCTCCGCCCGGGGGGTCGGCACGAGGCCATGGGCGGTGCGGGTAAAGAGTTCATCCTCGAAGCAATCGCGCAGCTTCTGCAGGGTTTTGCTGAGCGCCGGCTGACTGACCGACAACCGCTCGGCCGCCCGGGTAACATTGCGCTCTTCCAGCAAAATCTGCAGTGCCACCAGCAGATTCAGATCGGTCCGGATCAGTTTCCTCGAAATCATTTCTTCGCCCCCAAAGAAATAACTTATGGTTATGCGCCCAATGCTAGCAAACAGTAGCTATCAAGGAACAGCAGAAATGTCCTAAACCTGATAAAGCCGATTCCACTCCGCCTGCGCTGGCTGGCGATCCCGCGGACTGCTAACATGGCCGCTTTCAACCAGCGAGGCGCCGCATGCGTATCCTATCTTCCCTGCTGCTGTTACTGGCCGTGACAGCCTGCAGCAGCATTGAAACCCGCCCCGGCGAGACCGTCGCCTTTGCAGCGGGGGACTACAAGTACTACCGCTGGCGCAGCCAACCCCTGGTTAATTCAAGGCAATCAGGCGACGTGTTGTACCTGATAGACCCCATTGTTCGCCGCGAGGTGAATGCGGCCCTCAACAATCTCGGCTACGTCGAGGACCCGGCACAGGCACAGTTCAGCGTGGATTACCTGCAGGCCCTTGGCTTGCGCGAGGGCGTGAAAAGCCAGGATGCCAGTGGCGGCATTGACCCCATACCCTCGGCCCGCCCCAACCGCCTGGTCAACCAGGCCATGGTGGATAACGCCAACGCCCTCGCCGGATTACAGACCACCAATAATATCGCCATTCAGTTCAACGACACTGCCACCCAACAGGAGGTGTGGCAGGTGGTGATGACAAGCATCGTGGAGAACAGCAACGAGATCGACGTGGACGCCATGGAGCGCAAGATCACCAAAGCGGTCAGCCAGGCTTTTCGCGTCCTGCCCCGGGCGGGTCAGGAATAAACCTCCGGATTGACGCAGTGGGGCATCTCCTGCCCCTTGAGTGCAGCGATCGCGTTGTCCACCGCGAGGTCTGCCATTTTTGCCCGGGTGATAAATGTGGCGCTGCCGATGTGCGGCGCCACTACCACGTTCGGCAGCGACAGTAGCGGATTATCGGCCGCTACAGGCTCCTGCTCAAACACGTCTATGCCCGCCGCTGAGAGCCTGCCGCTCGCCAGCGCAGACGCCAGCGCCTCCTCGTCGACGATGCCCCCGCGAGCCGTGTTCACCAACACCGCGCCAGGCTTCATCAGGGCAATCCGCTCGGCGTCGAGCAGGCCCCGGGTGTCGTCGGTCAGCGCCACGTGCAGGCTGACAAAGTCACTGCGCAACAACAGTTCATCCAGGGAGACACTCTCTATTCCGGGCACTTCCCGCCGGGTCCGGTTCCAGGCCAGCACCTCCATGCCAAAACCGGCGGCGCGGCGAGCCACCGCCTGGCCAATTTCCCCCAGACCGACAATACCCAGGGTCCCACCGCTGACGTCCTTGCCGGTAAAAAAGTCCGGGGCCCAGGCATTTTCCGGGGTCCAGTTGCCCCTGCGTACAAACTGGTCCGCTTCCACCACCCGCCGGGCAGCCGCCAGCATCAGGGCGAACGCCGTATCTGCTGTCGTCTCCACCAACACCCCGGGAGTGTGGCCCAGGGGCATTCCGCGGGCAGAGAGGGCCGCCACATCGACGTGGTCAACGCCGACTGACATGCTGGACACAAAGGTTAACTCCGGCAGCGCTGCCACCAGGTCGCGGTCGATGCGATCGGTGAGCATGCATACCAGGCCGTCACAACCGGACAGTTCTTCGCGCAGGTTCGCGGCACTGATCAGCCCGGGCCCCATCCACACATTCACATCGCAGAAGCGGGAGAGTTCGTGGATACGATCCCCGGGAAGCTGGTGAGTGACAAAAACTTTCTTGTTCATCACTCGCCCGTCAGTCGACTGGCGTGACCGGCTTCAGGTCGAGCATACGCACCAGGGCGTACTGCCACTCTTCCAGTCGTTCAGGGCTGTAGGCCTCGGAGTCTTCCAGATTGCCCCACACCGGTTGCGGCCAGCAGGGATCGACCGTCGCCCTGCCGATCACGTGCAAATGCATTTGCGGCACCACGTTGCCAAGGCCGGCAAAATTGACCTTGGAAAATCCCAGCAAATTCTTGATAAAACCCGACACCGCGACGCAGTCGGCCAGTACCGCCCGCCCGTGCTCCGCAGGCAAATCGAGAAAATCAGCGAGCTCTGTGTCCGGTACCAGGATAAACCAGGGCAGGCTGGCATTGCGGTGCAGCAGCAGGTCGGTCGCCGGCAACTGTCCCAGATGATGACAGTCCTGCAACAATTGCGGGTGTATGTTGAACACACTCATAACACTATCCTTTGACCTGAGTATAACTCTAGTCAGCAGACTGCGGCTTTGGCAAACACTAATTGGCTTTACGCCAATATCGCCTCAGGCGCCCCGACTCTCCCGCACTGCCCAGGCGAGGTAAAAGGCGACCACTACCGCACAAAACGCCCAGGCAGTGGAATAGCCGAACACGGCCAGGTTAAATCCGGCAATGGCCGGGCCGAACACCCGGCCCCAGGAAGAAGCGGCGGAGGTTGCTCCCAACAGGCGGCCGCGATAAGCGGCCGCAGTCCGGTGAGTGATCAGCGTATTGAGCAGCGGCATACACAGGGTCGCGCCGGTCATCGCCACAAACATGGAGGCGACCATGCTGGGCATATTCCAGGCTACAACGGCCAACACCAACCCGCCGAGGAATCCGCAAATGGCAATACGCAGCAGTCGCCATTCCCCCAGCAGGTTCACCAGGGCGCCCATGGCACCGCCCTGCATAATCACCATAATCACGCCCTGCACCCCGAACACGATACCTACCTCGCGCGCAGTCCAGTTCAGCAGGTCACCGACCCACAAAGGGAACAGGTAGGTGGATGAACTCACACAGGCCGTGTGCAACACATACTGGGCCACGAACAGGCGATTACCCGATGACTTCAGTATCGACAGGGTCGATTCCCGGTCTGGGCTACTCTGCAACTCCCGATTGGCCGCCTGTCTCTGGGAAGAAACGGATTCAGGGAGGAAGATCGCTGCCGCCATGATCGCCATCACCGACATCAGGCCGGCCACCAGGCAGGGCAGCGTAAAGCTGCCGCTTTCTCCCGCCAGCAGCCCGCCCAGCAAAGGACCCAGCACCATGCCCAGGCCAAAGGCGGCGCCGATCAGCCCCATGCCACGGGCACGGTTTTCCGCTGTGGTGATATCCGCCATCATCGCCGAGGCCACCCCAAAGTTACCGGCCATCACACCGGCGAATGCCCGGGCCGCGAATATCATCCACAACTCGCTGGCCAGGCCGAGCATCACGTAGGACAGTGCTCCCCCGAGCAGGCAGATCATGATAACCGGCTTGCGTCCCCGACGGTCCGAGAGCTTGCCCCAGAAAGGAGCAAAGATGCCGGCACAGGCTGAGTAAGTGACGATAATCAGCGCTATATCGACATGATCTGCCCCCAACTGCGGGGACAGGAAAGGAAGAATGGGAATCACGATGCCAAAGCCGATCAGGTCGATCAGCACCACGACGAACAGCACAGGCACTAGCGCGTACTCCCGCTGCAGTGACCGGCTCTCATTTACTCACCCTGCCAGCGGACCACCTGACTGACCGGTAAATCGAACAAATCCAGGACCCGGCCGACACCCTGGGTAACCATGTCCTCAAGGGATTCCGGCCGGGCATAGAAGGCGGGCACAGGGGGCGCGATCACGGCGCCGATTTCCGATAGCCGGGTCATGGTGCGCAAATGCCCGGTGTGCAGCGGTGTTTCGCGCACCATCAGCACCAGTCGGCGACGTTCTTTCAGTACCACGTCGGCAGCGCGAGTGAGCAGCGTCGAGGTTACACCGGAGGCGATTTCAGACATGGTGCGGATAGAACAGGGTGCGATGAGCATGCCGCCGGTGATAAACGAACCACTGGCAATGGACGCACCGACATTGCGGATGGCGTGGACTTCACTCGCCAGCGATTTTAGCTCACGGGTCGTCATCTCAAGCTCGTGGTGCAGGGTCAGCTCTGCCGATTTGCTCATCACCAGGTGAGTCTCCACGCCGAGCTCACGCAACATTTGCAGCGCGCGCACGCCATAGACGATGCCTGAGGCACCACTGATACCCACAATAATCCGCTTTTCCATCACCAGGCCCTGCTATCCGGAGGGCAAACTCTAGCAAATATTCAGCGTTCGCGCTTTGTCCCGCCCTTGCCCCTGGGGCCTTTGCTGGGCGGGCCCTTACGTTTGGGCTTGCCGTGACCGGCCTCGCCGGCCCGGCTGATTTTCAGCTTCTGCCCACTCACCCAGACTGACTTGAGATGGTCGAATACCTCTTTGGGCATACCGTCCGGCAGGTCCACGGTGCTGTGGTCCTGGTAAATTTCGATCCGGCCGATGTACTCGGCGTCAATTTCCGCCTCGTTGGCGATGGCACCGACGATGTTTCCGGGTTTCACACCGTGCTCATGGCCAACCTCAATCCGGAAGCGCTCCATGCCCTTGTCTGGCGCCGGCAAATCCTTGCCCGTACTGCGCGGGGTCTTCGGCTTTTTCGGCGCCATGTCAGCCCGGTCGCCACGCTCCCTGGGGGGCTTTTCACGGCCGGACTTTTCGACCACCGCCTTGTCACGGCCGGGCTTGTCCACCAGCGGCTTCTTGCCCTGAGCCATGGCAGCAAGAGCGGCGGCAATTTCAACCACGGGCACGCCGTATTCCGCCTGGTAGTCCTCCACCATTTTGCGGAACAGGTCGAGCTCTGCCGTGGCCAGGGTTTCGGTAATACGCTGCTTGAATTTGCCAATCCGCTTGTCGGCGACTTCCGCTGCGCTGGGAAGCTCCATTTTTTCAATGCTGCCCGTGGCCTTTTCGATCGCCCGCAACAGGCGCCGCTCACGATTGGCGGCAAACAGGATGGCGTCGCCCTCGCGCCCGGCCCTGCCGGTGCGACCGATACGGTGGATGTAGGCTTCCACGTCATAGGGGATATCGTAATTGATCACGTGACTGATGCGCTCGACATCCAGACCCCGGGCGGCGACATCAGTGGCCACCAGAATATCGATTTTGCCCCGCTTCAGGTTTTCGACGGTGGTCTCACGCTGTTTCTGGGGTATATCACCGTTGAGTGCCGCGGTACTGTAGCCGCGAGCGGCCAGTTTTTCCGCCAGTTCGGTGGTGGCAATCCTGGTACGGACAAAGACGATGACCCCGTCAAATTCCTCCACCTCGAGGATCCGGGTCAACGCATCCAGCTTGTGTACACCGGCCATCATCCAGACCCGCTGGCGGATGGACTTGTTGGTAACAGTTTGCACTTCGATAGCCACGTTGACCGGATTATCGAGATGCTGCTGGGCTATACGTCCAATGGCGGTTGGCATGGTTGCCGAGAACAGCGCAACCTGACGCTGCTCGGGTGTCTGTTCGAGAATCCACTCCACGTCGTCGATAAAGCCCATGCGCAACATTTCATCGGCCTCGTCCAGCACCAGCGTGCGCAGGCCGGAAAGATCCAGTGAACCGCGACGCATGTGGTCCATCACCCGGCCCGGGGTTCCCACCACCACCTGTACACCGCGCTGCAGCTGCCGCAACTGGCCGCGATAATCGGCGCCACCATAAATAGGCAGGACATGGAAATTCTTCAGGTAGCGGGCGTACTTCTGGAAGGCCTCTGCCACCTGGATAGCCAGTTCACGCGTTGGGGTCAGCACCAGCACCTGGGGCTTTTTGCCTGCGGCCTCCAGCCGGGCGAGCACCGGCAGGGCGAAGGCGGCGGTCTTGCCGGTGCCGGTCTGCGCCTGGCCGAGCACATCGCGTCCTTCCAGCAGGGCGGGAATCGTCGCCCCCTGGATCGCAGAGGGGGTTTCATAGCCGACGTCGGAGAGGGCTTTTTGCAGGGGCTCAGGTAAGGCCAGCTCCGCGAAGCTGCTTACCGCCGGTTGCGTGGACATGTCATTTCCTTGGGCGGCAGAATAGGCCGCCCCCAGAGAGAGGGGGCGGGGATTATACAGGGTTAGGGCCCGGTGTCACGGGCTAAAAGTGGTAGCGAACCCCAAGCTCCACTCCGCGCCCGGCCTCGGGAGCCACGTCGCGCAGGAAGGAGGTGCTGAGGCGGATTTCCTCGTCGCTGATATTGTTGAATTTGGCAAAAGCCAGCAGGTCCCACTGCTGGGTCTGCAGCCGATATTCAACGCCGGCATCCCAACGGGTGTAGCCCTCGCTTGCCTCCTCGTTCTCACCGGGTCGGTCCTGGTCGGCAGCATCCAGTACGCCACCCCAGAGATGCCACTGACTGTTCTCCCAGCTCAGGCGAGCACCAATACGCATGGGGGGCATGCGCGGAACATCAGCGCCATCGTCGAGCTGGCCACGAATACTGTCACCAAAAACATCCAGGCGCAGATCGCCACCGGCCAGGGCAGCCAGGCCGAAACCGGTCTCGATTTCAACGCCGTAGAACTCGGCATCCTGCTGGTCGTAGACATACACCGGCACCTCGTCCACTTCGATCCCGGTGGCCAGCAGGCCAATGTAGTCCTGGAAGTCGTTGTAGAACAGGGTGACCGAGGCGTGATGCCGGTCGCCACGCCAGTCCACCGAGAAGTCCGCATTATTCGAGGTTTCCACCTCGAGGTCAGCATTACCCAGCTCGATGGCGCCAGTGGCGGCGTGCACCACCCAGTCATCGGCACCCGTATTGTCTACGTTGGAATACAACTCCTCCGTGGCCGGCGCACGCTCGGCCTTGGACAGGGCCAGCCCCAGTTGCCACTGGGCAGACACATCCCACAGCGCAGAAGCGGACAGGCTGAAAGCATCAAAGCTCTGGTCGGAGGCGGCGGCAGACTCCGGGGACAGTTCGTCCCGGTCATAGCGCAGGCCGATTTCAAACAGCCAGTTGTCGGCATGATAGTCCTCGACCAGGAACAGGCCCAGGCCTTCCCGCTGGGTCAGCGGAATAAAGGCCTCTTCACCCTCGGCTGAAAACTCGCTGTCAACCGCCTGCAGGCCCAGCACACCGTGGAAGTTGCCCAGGGGCTGGTGCACCAGTTCCAGCCGGCCTTCCCAGGATTCGTTTGCATACACCGTGCCGACCTCACCACTGCCTTCAATCTCGGCATGCTCATAGTCGGTGTAGGTCACGAAGCCGCGGACCACCTCCAGGCCGGCAAAGGGCTCATGGATGTGCAAAGCCGCATCGTAGCGAGTCTGCTCCAGTTCAATGCTGATATCGCCATGGCCGTGCTCATCTTCCTCGTGGTCTTCCGCTTCTTCCTCGTGTTCCTCATCCTCATGATCCCCGTGGGAGCCAGCGGGAATACCGTAGTTGTTTTCCAGGCGATTCACCGCCAGCCCGAAAAAGCCGTTGTCGAAGTGATAACTGCTGCCGAGGGTCAGGCTCTTGGTGCGCCCGGCAGTATTGTCGATTTCGCCGTCACCGCCTTCTTCGTGCTGTTCATGCTCCTCGTCCTCTTCGTGAGCCTCTTCACGCACGGCAAGGCCGGGAATAGTCAGGTTGTCCCAGTCGCGGTAGAGGGCATCGGCATACAGGGCGAAGTTACCGGCCGCTGCCTGGCCACGGGCAACCACATTATCCTGGCTGGCAGCGGTATCGTGGCGATATTCGAAGTCTCCCCCGGCCTTTTCCGGCAGGGTGGTGGGGATGCGGTTGTCGAGGATGTTGACCACACCCCCGATGGCGCCGCCGCCATACAGCAGGGTGGCAGGTCCCCTGAGCACCTCAATGCTGTCCGCCAGCAGAGGTTCTACAGCCGTCGCATGATCGGCGCTGATATTGGAGGCATCGGCACTGCTGGTCCCATTTTGCAGCACCGTTACCCGCGGGCCCTGTTGCCCCCGAATCACCGGTTGGCCCACGCCGGGACCGAAAGAGGCGTTAGCAAGGCCGGGCTTGTTGGACAGCGTCTCGCCGATGGTGCCGGCGACTTCGCGGGTCAGTTCATCACCGGTCAATACGGTGACCGGCAGGGCAGTTTCTGCCTCCTGCTTGTGCAGCGGCACGGAAACCAGCACATGCTCCATGGGAAGCGGTTCTGCAGCGGACGTTGCCGTAGCGACAGCCACGGCAAGGGGGATGATACGTTTCATTTCTTACTCCTTGGGTAATCGAAAAAAGATTGCTTCAGGAGTTGAAAGGGGGCCCTCGGGCATCGAACGCGGTGCTTGCCGGCGCAAGCGTTGACTGGGTGGGTTGCGCCCTGACAACAATGCCAGTGCTGACAACCTGGTCGACAGACGCCCCGGAGGTCGGGATCGCCGTTCCCGCTTTGCACACCAGGCACTGGGAATAGCTGTCGTCGATGGAGCTCCAGTGATCGTGTCCGGCTTCCTGGACCTGCAATGCACCGGCACACAGCAACGCCACCAGGGCGAAAATACGCGCCAGGGGCGGCTTGTTGCGGGTGCGACAAATCAGGGGCATAAGATCATGGATCTCATATATTCCGGACCGCATTATAACCAGAAGCTGGAGAATCAGGCTATCCCGGCGTCAGCCGAACACGTGCAACAATAGATTAATGACCACCGCATTGGACAGATCGATGAAAAAGGCGCCGACCAGGGGCACCACCACGAAAGCCCTGGGAGAGGGCCCCAGCGACTTGGTTACCGCGGCCATATTGGCGATGGCGGTGGGTGTCGCCCCGAGGGTCAGCCCGGAATAGCCGGAGCAGATCACCGCGGCATCGTAATTGGCGCCCAGCACCCTGAAAACCACAAAAATACTGAACAGGATAATCAACAGCACCTGGGCAGCCAGCATCAGCATCATGGGGCCGGCCAGGCCCGCCAGAACCCAGAGTTGCAGGCTCATCAGCGACATGGCCAGGAACAGCCCCAGGCTGACATCCGATACCAGCGCCAGAGAGCGGGTTCCGGTTGGCCACTGGTACCTGGGGAGAAACCGGGGCAGGCTGTTGGTAAGGATGATGCCGGCAAACAGGCAGGTGACAAAATCTGGCAACATCAAACCCCAACTGCTGAACAGGTCGTTCAGGTGGATTCCCACGCCAATGGCTATAGCGATCACCAGCAGCACTTTGAGAATGCCATCCACATCAATGATTTCATGCTCCTTGTAGCGAAAGCCGACCGTCAGGTCGCCGGATTGCTCGGGGCTCAGCTGGTGGCGCCAGACCAGGAACCGGGCGATGGGGCCACCAATAATGCCGCCAAAAATCAGGCCGAAGGTGGCGCAGGCCAGGCCGATTTCCATGGCAAAGGGGATGCCGTATTCACGGCCGAAGACAGGCGCCCAGGCAATGGCAGTGCCATGACCCCCGCTGAGGCTTACCGAGCCGGTCAACACCCCTGTCGCCGGCGGCGAACCGGTTGCGACGGCGATACCGATACCGACAAGGTTTTGCAGGAACAGGTAGCCCACCGCCAGAAACAGCAACACCAGTAGCGACTTACCGCCCTCTTTCAACACATCGATCCGCGAGGACAGCCCGATGGTGGTAAAAAATACGATCAACAGCATGTCGCGATTGGCCATGTCGAAGTCGACTTCAATGCCCCCAATGGTGTAGACCAGGGCAAACGCAAGGGAGGCCAGCAGACCGCCGGTCACCGGCTCGGGTATATTGAAGTCCCTGAGCACACGCGTCCGGCCGTTGATGTAGCGCCCCAGGTAAAGCACCAGAATGGCGATGATCAGGGTCTGGCGGGAGTCCATTTCCATGCTGAGGCCAGCGGGATCAGTGCATGTTGAAGGTTGCGACTACTTCGCTGCCCTGCAGCAGCACCAGACTACTCCCCTGCATGCGGTAAGCGTCAACCTTGTCCAGCATTTGCAGGTAAGCACGCTCCGCCGGGTCCCCATCCGCGCAGGCCATCCTGGTACCGGCCACGGGGCCGAACTTGAGAGGAGTGCCGTGGCTGGACTTGCCGTCATTGCTGAAACTTCCGCTGTAGCGGTTGCAGCCGGAAAAACCTGATGCGGTCATGTCACCCGCATTGAGCACCAGTTCGATGGGCTTGCCTCCGGCGCCGACAGGAGCCGCCTCACCCGCCAGGGTCTCAAGCACCCAGGTTGGTGAATCACCCTCCTCTGCAACCGGCTCGGTGGCCGACGCGGGACTCCGGTCGACAGGCTCGGGAACCCGCTGAACCAGGATGCTGATTTCCTCGCCACTGAAAGGGTCAATAAACTCGGTACTGGTGAACATCAGCCTGTCCCCCACGCTGATGGTCGCACGCAGGGAATAGCGCATGCGTTCATCGATATCGGCGGGGCTGTACTCGATGGCAAAAGGATAGGGGGGAGCCCCCTCGGGAGTGAACATGACACTGGCCATCACCGTCGCCAGGGCATCCGCCCTGGACACATCCTGTAGCTGCACCTCTACCTCTGCGCCCGACGGCAGCATCATCCGCTCCCGGTAAAAGACTGTGCCCACAATGGCCGACATTGCCGCCCCCTCCTCTCGGGCGCTGGTCTCATCGGCACTGCCGCCGCAGGCCGCCAGCACCACAATTAACGGCACCAGTAACAGAGCGCGAATACTCGGGGTCTTCATTTGCATGGTGGTTCTCCTCGATGATACTGGCAATATAGCTGCTCAGGCTGAGAGTTGCTCCAACATTTGCCGCATTTTCTCGTGCACTCTGTTAATGGCCTTTAACGGCCGCAGCATCACCTTGAACTCACAGATCTTACCGGCTTCATCAAAACTGATGATGTCGACGCCGTTGACCTGGACGCCGTCGATTTCGCAGACAAACTCCAGCACGGCGTGCCGATCGTCTACGATCTCTTTCTGGTAGTGAAATCCGTCCTGCAGCACATGCATGGCACCGGTCAGATACATCAGGGTGATATCGCGCCCCCGCTGGGGGGTATGGACCACCGGGGACAGGAACACACAGTCCTCGGCAAGAAGCTCCCGCAACAGCGCGGTATCCTGGTTGGCGACCACCCGGTGCCAGGCTTGCAATGATTTATTCATACGGATTCCTCCGGGAGCTGGCGTCCATTCGCCAGCACCCGGGGATGGTAAGGCACGGAACCGGGGTTTCCAAGGGTCCGCGCCGGCTGTCGCCCTACAAAGCAGCCAGGAACTGATCGATTGCCAGCCGGGAAACCGGTTCATTGAGCGTGGGCGCGTGGCCCCGCCGCGGGATGTCCGCGAGCGCCAGATCGGGCTTCTTCTCACGCATGGTGGCCACACAGTCGGGCGCCAGAATGTCGGAGCTTTCACCGCGTATCACCAGCATCGGAATGTCGGTAATCGCTTCAAACAGGGGCCAGAGATCCGGGGGCACTGCGTTGGAATCGTCATCGTTCATGGGCCGGGAAATGGCAGGGTCGTAAGCCAGCACCGGCACACCATTCTCTTCCCGGTAGAGACCACGGGTGAACTCTTCCCACTCCTGCTCGGTAAAGTCGGGAAAGGCGATCTCGTTGATTTCCCGGGCCTGGGCAATGGCCTCGGTCCAGTTGCTGACGGGACGGCTCTTGCCCACGTAGCCCTTGATGCGGGCCAGCCCGGCGGGATCGAGTTCGGGGCCGATGTCATTGATAATCATGGCCTTCACCCGCTCAGGCTGCATCGCCGCCATCATGAAGGACATCAGTCCACCCATGGAAGTGCCGCAAAGAATCACCTGGCCTATACCCAGTTCCCCCAGCAGGGTGAACATGTCCTGGACATAGGTCGCCGGCGTGTAATTGGCGATGTTGCTGTCGTAGCCGGAGAGGCCCCGCCCGCGATTGTCCACCGCGATGACCCGGTAGCTGGCGCTCAGGTGGCGGGCAAGACCGGCGAAGTCGGCGGAATTTCGGGTCAGGCCATGCATGCACAGGATCGCCGGCGCACTGGCCTGTTCCCCACTGCGACAGGGGTAATCCCGGGCGTAGAGGCGCAGGCCATCACTGCTGTGGTAATACACGTCCTGGTAGTCAGCCATACTCCCGATCTCCATAACGCTGGCGCAACTCCCGCTTGAGTATCTTGCCATTGGGATTGCGAGGCAACTCGGCAACAAGAATCACTTCTGCCAGTCGCTGCTGGCGACCGAGGCGTTCGTTGGCCCAGGCCATCAGCGAGCCGGGGTCTATCGGTTGCTGAGCTACCGGCACCACCAGAGCCACCGGGGTTTCTCCCCAGCGCTTGCTGGGCAGGCCTATCACCGCCACATCGTCCACCTGCGGGTTGGTGACCAGTTGCGCCTCTATGTCCTGGGGGTAGATATTCTGCCCCCCGGACAGAATCATGTCCTTCTTGCGGTCGACGATATAGAGGTATCCTTCTTCATCGACATAGCCAATATCCCCTGAACGCAGCCACTGTACGCCATTATGGTCGATAAACTCCGCTTCGGCGGTAGCGTCTTCGCGCTGCCAGTATCCGGGCATTGATATCCTGCCGCGAGACGCAATTTCGCCCGACTGATTGATACCGAGCACCCGATCCTGGTCATCGACGATACAGATATCAGTGCCGAGCAGGGGCCGGCCCACGCTGGACCAGCGCCCTTCGGCGTCCTCCGGCTCCAGGGTGGTGATGATGCCCTCGGTCAGGCCATACAGTTCGATGATGCCGCAGGGGAAGCAGTCAAATATCTCCCGTTTTAGCGTCTCGCGCAGGGGAGACCCACAGCTCATCATGGCCTGCATGCTGCTGACATCCGCAGGTACCACTTTTAGCTGTTCCACCACTCGCTGAAACTGGATGGGCACCATGGCGGTATGGGTAATCGACTCACGCTGTACCGTAGCGAGAAATTCTGCGGCATCAAAGCGGGAGTGGACCACCAGCGTGCCACCAGCCAGTACGGTGCATAACATGGCCACCCAGGAGATATTGGAATACAGCCCAATGGTCAACAGGGTGCGCGCCGAGCCGTTGTAGCGCAGGGCGATGGCCAGGTCGTAGGCCCAGTCACGCCGACCGCGGTGGGTGTGCATGATGCCTTTGGGCAGACCGGTGGTACCCGAGCTGTAGATCACGTTCAACGGGCCATCGGGATCAATGTCGACCTCCGGCAGGGTGTCGGGCTGGCCGCTGCACAACTGGTCAATAGTGGTCCAGCCATCGGCGGGGGCATCGTCACAAACCAGCAGTTGCAGGCTTTCCGGGAGACCCCCGGGCAGCGAGCGGATGCGCATCACCTGGTCGGCCGTGGCGACCAGCGCCACCACCCCGGCATCGTGCAGCATGCCGGCAAGGGCCTCATCCGACACCGACAGATTGATCGGCACCGAGCAGGCGCCGCTCGCCATGCTGCCGAATATCGCCTGCACCATGCTGACACCGTTGGACATGACAATCGCTACCCGGTCGCCGGGCCTTACCCCGGCGGCAATCAGCCCGTGGGCGAAGCGATGGTTGGCGGCGCACAACTGCGCCCAGGACCAACGTTCCTGTTGCCACAGCACAGCGTCACAATTGGCTCGCCACTTGCCGTGCAATGCCAGTATTTCGGGCAGCAGGGGTGGCGTATTATCAAATTTTTTCACGCGTCAAAACCTGAAGTCAGTCCCTGAAAAAGGCCGCAGGCATCACCTGCGGCCAGAGGGCACCGCAGCCCAAAAATGGCCTAGAAGCGGTACGCCACTGTAGCGCTGATGGTGCGGGGCGCAGCGTAAAAGATCGACGTGTTATCTTCGAAACCCAGCGGGCTACAGTAGCTCTCGTTACCGAAGCAATAGCCGGCGGTTTTGATCTCTTCGTCGCTCAGGTTCTTGCCGTAAAGCCCCAGCAGCCAGGCTTCGCTGGCAGACACCCAGACCACACTGGCGTTGAACATGTCGTAGGCCTCCTGGTCGAACACCGGAGCTGCAAATTCAAACTGGGTGCTATCGCCCCTGTAGGACCAGTTCGCATTCAGGTTGAGGTCGCCGCCAAATGCCCCGGTGAGGTAGTTGAAGGCAACATAGGCCATTTCCTCCGGCGTGTTCTGTACCGACCGATCATCGGACACATCCACATCGTTGACGATCCACTCGGTAATCTCCGCGTCGAGGAAGCTGGCCGCCACCTGCATGGAGAAGTTCTCCGTGAACAGGAAGGTTCCCTCGATCTCGATACCGGAAATCTCCGCCTCACCGGCATTGGTCAGGGTGCCGGCAAAGTCGTCATTTATGCCATCGCCGTCGGTGTCGATACCCACGGAGCCCGGCACCTGCATGTCGGTATATTCAGAGTAGAACAGGGCTACATTGGTGATCGCACGGCCATCCCAGTAACTGGCCTTGATGCCGACCTCGTAGGAATCCAGCGTCTCGGGGTCGACGCCCTCCTCTACCGCCGGGGTGAGGAAGTTGGCGCCCCGCGGGTCGAACATACCCGCCTTGAAACCCTGGCTGTAGCCACCGTACACCGTAATGTCATCGGTCCACAGGTAGCTGATGTTTACCCGGGGAGAGAAGTCCGTCCAGGATTCTTCCGCCTGATAATCACTGGAAGCGCCCAGGAACAACGCGTCATCGTTGCCGAAGAAGGGAGAACCGCCGGCCCCGAGGTAGCTGGCGCGCAATACATCCGCGGTTCGCTTGTCATCGGTGTAGCGACCACCCACAGCAACCGACAGTTTGTCGGTAAAATTCCAGGTGAGATCGGCGAAGGCGGACCAGGACTCGGTGGTCACCTTGCCGCCAGTGTAGGCAGTCAGTTCCGCGCCATAGGCAGCACGCCCCAGTTGTCCCAGCACCACGTCGAAGTCATTGGAGGCGTCGGCGTCGATGTAATACAGTCCGGTCACCAGGTTCATTTTCTCGCCGTTGTACAGCAGCTGGAACTCCTGGGTGAACTGCTCGTTATCGTAGATAACCGGAGCGTCAAAGTCGTCAACCGCGAGGCTGTCAAAGTCGATCACCGATTCAGTGTAATCCTCGCGCTCGGCGGTAATGGAGCGAAAGGTATAATGATCACCGAAGTTCCAGTCCACAGAGACCATCCAGCCCTCCGCTTCCACCTCGTTATTACCGCCAATGCCCTGGGTTGAGATGTTTTCCGCTGCACCGGCAGTGGTGTCGTAAATATCGCGCAATACGGGGTCACCCGAAACAGCACCTGGACGCACCCGGTGACCGGCAACCGGGTTGGATTTATCGGTGGTGTCGTCATAGGCGAGGCGCACCAGCAGGTCCTCTGTCGGCAGCCATTCCGCACTCAGGCGGTAGGCGAATACATCCTTGTTGTAATGTTCATCGCCGGTGGTCTTGTTCTCGCCATAGCCGTCGCGCTGGAAAGAGGCCACGGTACCGCCGATGCGGAAGGCATCACTCACCGGCACCGAGACAGTGCCTACCAGATCGATCTGGTCATACTCTCCGTAGGTCGCCTTCAGGCGACCGGAGAATTCATCGCCAAGACGTCGGGTAATGTACTTGATTGCACCACCCACGGTATTGCGGCCGTAAAGAGTCCCCTGGGGACCGCGCAATACCTCGATACGCTCAACGTCATAAATATCGATCACGTTACCCTGGGGGCGCGCCAGGTAGACATCGTCCAGGTAAAGGCCGACGCCCTGCTCATAGCCAGCCAGTGGATCCTGCTGGCCGACACCCCGAATAAAGGCGGTCAGGGTGGAGCTGGTCGCCCGGGAAGGCTCCAGGGTCACGCTGGGGACAGACTGGGCCAGCTCGGTGATGTCCGAATCGCCCCTGATGGCGAGGTCCCGGGCAGAAAATGCAGTCACCGCAATAGGCACATCCTGCAGGCTTTCGCTGCGTCGCCGGGCAGTCACTACCACTTCTTCAAGCGCAAAACCGGGCTCATCGGTCTGGGCAACAAGGGTTGGCGAAGACATTGCAGAGGCAAAAGCCACGGCAGCAAACAGGGGAGTACGAGCGGTACATGGTTTCATGATGGAGACCTCTTTCCAGGTTTTTATATGTCGGCATTCGTTATGTTATCCATCGGCCCGCCACGGCCGACCTGTTTCAACATTTGTTGAATTTTCATAGAATCTAATTCAACAAGTGTTGAAATGTCAAGCCTGCACCCGATTTTTTATTCAGCCAGCCTGGACCGGCCGCTGGTCTCGACTCATCGCCAGGCCGACCAGACCAAAGCCGAGTGAGGCGAAGATCGCGTAGGTTGCTGATACTGCCGGGTTTTCCACCCCGCCGAACAGGTTGAGGGCCAGGTGCAACAACAACCCGATCGCGGCCGCTCCGACAACGACCCACAGGGGAATGTGGCGCCTGACCAGCACCCCGAATAAAACCGGCACCAGCGAGGCCGCGGCAAGACCATACACACCCTTCTGGGCAAACAGGCCGATCAATGGCGGCGGGTTCCAGGCCAGCACAACCCCCACCACGCCGACCACCACCAGCACCCACCGGGACAGGGCCAGTCCATTCACCCTGTCTCCCGCCAACGGTTGCACGATATCGTTGACCACCATGGCCGACAGCGACACCAGGATCCCGTCCAGGGTGCTCATTCCCGCGGCGAGCAGAGTAATGAAAATAAACACCAGCACATACTCGCCCCAGAGGGAACTGCCGAACTCATGCAACAGGTACTCGCGAACCACCGCATCCTGGGCGTCCACCTCTACCCCGGACAAGCGGGCGTAGAAACCGATCATCAGCATCAGGGTAAACAGGGAGCCCACAACAACGGTGGTACCAATGAATTTGTTGATGTCTTTTTCGCTGCGCAGGTAGAGAACTTTGGTCAGTATGTGCGGCTGCAGCATCAGCGCGAAGGTGATCACGAAGCCGCTGACAAACACTGAGAAAAAGTCGAAGTAAAGACTGCTGTCCCGGTTGAATGCCGACGCGTACTCCCTACCGACAGCCGTCAACGACCCCAGCACATCGCCGTCAAAATATTTCCAACCCTGGATAAACAATACCGCGGTCACCAGCATCATCATGATGCCCTGCAGAGAGTTGGTGTAGGCGTGGGCATAGGTGCCGCCCATCAATACATAGGAAAAAACAAAAACCAGTACGATGACCAGCGCTGTCTTCTGCTCCAGCGGGAACAGGCCGGTCATCAGCAGGCTGCAGCCGACCAGGATCAGCACCACAAAGGTAATCGACAGGAGATTTATACCGGCGAAAAACAGGCTGAAACCGCGATGGTTGTAGCGATAGAAGATCCACTGGGGAATAGTAAGGGCCGCCGAACTCTCACCCAGCCGCAGAAACCCGCGGGTCAATACCAGGAAGGCAGACAGTATACCCAGGGAACCGGCGACACCGTAGTGCAGGTACGCCGACAGACCATGCGTATAGACAAAGCCCGGGTTAATGACGAAGGTGGCGGTCGAGGAGATGGACGCCGCCAGGGTGATACCGACAATGTAGGGACTCATGTCCTTGTTGCCGATTGAAAAGCCTTCGACCGAGCGGGTGCGGCGCATACCCAGCCAGGACAACCAGTACACCAGCAGGGCATAGGCTCCCACTATCAGGTATTTGAATATCTCCGGACTCATTGCAGGCCGCCAGTTATGATCAGTTATTGTGGCGACAAGCATATTCAACAAGCGTTGAATTAGCAACTATGGTAATCTGCTGCCGCAACCTTGCGGGGATTTCAATGAACAAAAAATCGTCCAGCCCGAAGAGCGAGCGCATTCTCGATGTCGCCGAAGAGCTGTTTGCCATGCACGGCTACGACGGCGTCACCCTGCGCCAGATCGCAACCGGTGCCGGTGTCGACGTCGCCCTGGCGAGCTACCACTTCGGCAAGAAAATGGATTTATTCAACGCTGTTTTTGCGCGCCGTGCCGGGGAACTGAACGAGTCACGCCTCAGCGCCCTGCGCCAGTGCCAGGAGCGAGCGGGGAAAAAGGGGCCGACCGTGGAGCAGATTATCGAAGCCTTCCTGCGACCACTGGAAATTGCCCAGGAAACGGGCGACGAGGGCTGGACCAATTACCTGGCGCTCATCGCCTATGTCAACAACTCCCCCTACTGGGGTGAAAAAATGATGTCCAAGCTGTTCGATAAACTGGTGCTGGAATTTATCGCCGCCCTGCGCACCGCCCTTCCGGACGCCCGCGACGAAGACCTCTACTGGTGTTATCACAACCTGTCAGGCGCGCTCACCCTGACCCTGGCGCAAACCGGCCGGATCGACAAACTATCCGGGGGCAAGTGCCGCTCCAGTGATTTCCAGGCGGCCTATGATCACATGATCCCGTTCACCGCAGCCGGTTTTCGCAAGGTCTGCGGCGGCAAGGGCAAAGGGTAATCCCTACAGACTGACGGTTGCCTGGTAGTATTCGCTGGACTCACAGTCGCTACTCTCAACGTAGCTCCGCAGCCGGCCGTGGACCTGGTCGTCGTCGCCCTCGTCGATGGAAAACATCAGCCCATCCATGTAACCGAGCGCCTTGGCGAGAATAGTGTCCCGCTCCGTGTCGTCAAACCCGTCCAGTACCGTATGGGTTCGGGCACCGTATTCCGTTTCCGAGAGATAGCCCAGGGACTGCTCAGCAAGCACGCAAGCCAGTTGTCGCGACGCCAGGAACTCCTCCGGGGCGAGGGACAGGCTCGCTGCCTGTTGGCTAAAAAACGTGCCGGCCAATGCCGCCGCAATCACCATATTACGCATAACTTACTGATCCAAAGGGATTTAGCGAGAATCCGGCCGCGCATCGCCCGGCCTGTATTGGGAACAATACCCGGCTTTCTTTACAGCAATATGACTGTTTTTTGACAGCGCGTCAGGGTCCCGGACCCCACCGGCGCAATTGTTACAGGGATGTGTACCGTATGTGAATTTTTTATGACAACGATAGAAGCAGCGAGGTTTTTGTGGGTATCCTTTGCCACATGCGGAGCAAGTCGTTGTTATGAAATTATGACAGTCAGATGAAACTTACGGCCGCGAAGGCCGCAACCCCCGGTGCGAGGCAGTTGAGTCCCGCCCGAGCTTATAGAGAGGTATAGACAATGAAAAAGCTAATGACTGCTGTATCCACCGTCGCCCTGCTTGCGGGCCCCGGCTTAGCCCTGGCGCAAACTGAAAAAGATTGCCTGCTCGAAGGCACCGTGTACAAGTCTGGTGAGGAACAAACAGGGGTTACATTCCACTCCGCCAAGCGCTATGACGAAGACGCCAAATGCCGGGTCCGTCGCGGCGAGAAGATGGAGTTCAAACTCCCCGCCGACCCGCGCCTGCAGGACGCCCCTGAAGGCAGCACGGTGAAATACCGTTACCAGGAACAGAAAGACGGCAGCAGCAAAACCGAACTGGTCAGCATCGGCGCCTGACCAGCAAGGGTCGCGCCCATTGGTCGCAGCCCGTCGCCAAGGCAAAAAAAGGGGATGCGATGCATCCCCTTTATCGTTTCCAGCAGCCGGTGGCCAGGGCCTGTCACAACAGGGCCAACCCAGTTAGTGTGAACAGGCCCTAGAACCTTGCCTTGATCCCCACCGAGTAGGTCACGCCTGGATCCCAGCGCTCGTAGCGTTGGCCACCCTGGGTCCACTCCACTTCCTCATCGAGGATATTGGCCGCCCTGGCCTCAACCTCGAACTCGTTATTGCCCCAGGGCAGCAGGTATTTCACCAGCACGTCCACCCGGTGACGATCCTCCTCCATGATGTCCGGCGCGTTGTTGTCTCCCACCAGTACGATACGCTCGCCGGTAAAGTTGTACGCGAGGGTGGCGGTAATGCCGTTGTCATAGTCCTGGTAGGACAGCAGGACGTTGGCCAGCAGGTCCGACTGGCCGGTCATCGGCCGCTCATTGGCATACAGCGGTGCGATCTGGCGACCTCCGGTCAGGGGCACGTCGGCTGCCGTTTCACCGTTACCCAGCAGGGTCACTTCCGAGTCGATCCAGGATACGTTGAAAGACGCCCGGAGGCTGTCCCAGGCCGGGTCCAGGTCGAACCAGGTGCCAAAGGTCAGGTCCTTGCGGATATCGAACTCGACACCGTCGAGGGTCGCTTCTTCCGCGTTGAACCAGGTGAAGATATCACCCTGGGCCTGGATCTTGGCCACTTCGATAGGGTTGGTAAAGTCCTTGCTGAACACCCCGATAGACATCTCGTCAGCAGCGGCAAAGTACCACTCCCAGCGCAGGTCGATGTTTTCCACATCCGCCGGCTCCAGGAATACGTTACCGCGGTACAGGTTCTGGTCTTCGGGATTGCGGATGGTGGAACCGGTAATCTCCAGCAGGCTGGGGCGATTGACCGTTTCGGAGTAGGCAACACGCAATTGCATATTCTCGAGGAACTCCCAGGTCAGCGAGGCGCTGGGCAGTGTATCCGAGTAGGAGCGCTTAACCCGGTTATCCGTGCCCTGTTCGGTGTTGCCACCCCAGGCATCGGCGGTAATGTCGGTATCTTCGCTGCGTAATCCCAGTTGCAAGCGCACTGTTGACAGCACCTGGGAATCCACGGATCCGTAATAAGCCTTGATTGATTCCTCGGATTCCGCGAACGGGAAAACGCCCGACGCGTTAGCCTGGCCCGCCGAGAAGTCGCGGACCGACAGGTATCCGTCGGCCCAGTTCTCGTTACGGAACAACTGTTGGGGTGTCATCCAGGCAACGTAACCTGGCGCGGAAGGCAGCAGACCGAAGCGGAACAAGCGGTCCTCAGTCTCGCGTGAACGCTCGTAGTCGGAATAACCAGCCTTGATCACGCTGTCCAGGAAGCTGACCGGGAGCTCAATATCCATACCGATGTCATCAATGCTGTCCTCCAGTTCGCTGTAGTTGCGATCCGGGGCCTGGAACACGTCACGCAGGTCCCCCGCCGCCTGGCGACTGGGGTCAACCACGGCCATTACGCCGTTGTTTTCCTCGGCATAGGTGTAGGTCCGCGTATCCGGCGCTTCCCGGGAACCGGAGCCGTCCACCAGGCGCCACTCCAGCAACATGTCGTTCAGGCTGGGGAAATAGTGTTCGCCGGTCAGTTGGAAAGACTCGATTTCGTTCTCTGTCCACTGCAGACGGTAGCTTTCGACAAATGTGCCGTCGGTGACATCATCCTCGGAAGAAAAGCCCCGGTCCTGCTGGACCTCGTCCTCGGACTGGCGCAGGTTGATAGCGGTAAAGGAGACCGAGTTGTTCTGGTTGAGCTCCAGGCCAAGATTCAGGAAACCCGACAGGTTGACCGTTTGTTTGGTAATCCAGCGGGTGTAGTCCACCGTCTGGTTACTGCCGCCATCGACACCGGTGAACTCGTAGCGAGCCAGGTCCTTGATGGTGTTGTTCCAGGTATTGGTGTACTTGGCATTACCCAGAATGCCCAGGGCCATGCCGCTGTCGAAATCGATACGTTTGCCGAATTCGGCCTCGCCGCTGTAGATCGGCTTCATATCTTTCTCGTAGATGTCCCAGTTGTTGTAGAAACTCGCGCCAAGGTTGGATTTCTGCGGATAGGGGTTATCCTCGAACTCCTCACTGCTGAGCTTCTGCACATTCTTCGGCACCTTGCGGGTACCGTCGTCCCAACCCCAGTTATCATTCTCCCCGCCACGATAGAAAATCCCATCACCACCGGTCGTTTCGGAATTGCCACCGATACGCAGCTTGGCGGTCAGGTAGTCCTCATCGGGTATGGTCTTGGTACGGATATCCACCACTCCACCGGAAAAATCGCCGGGATACTGGGCAGAGTAGGTCTTCTGCACCAGCAGGCTCCTGACGATGTTGTTGGGGACAATGTCCAGGGGTACTGTCTTCTGGAACGGTACCGGTGAGGAAATGCGCGAACGATTGAACAAGGTAAAGGAATAGCGCTCACCCAGACCACGCACGTACACATATTTGCCACCCACCAGGCTGAGGCCGGACACCCTGGAGAGGGTGGCGCCAACCGTGGTTTCCGGCACGATGTCCATATCCTCCTCGCCCACTACATTGGAGATTTCAGAGGTATCCCGCTTTTCGTCCGGGATAAACTCACCCGTAACAAAGACTTCCTCGATGTCCGGCGACGGTATGTACACTGTCCCGCTGTCCTGGGCCAGGGCGCTGGCGGGAAGGCCCGCCAGCGCAGCCAGGACCGCCACTGATAGTTGATTGCGTTTCATCAAATACACTCTCGATTACTGGCCGAATACCCAGCTACCTTTCCAGCTGTCCAAGTCGGAACCGACCACGTCAGACTGCTCGAAGAAACCGTCGGCGGGCAGGGTAGCCGCCGGGACATCACCGCCGTCCTGGCTGACATTAACCGCGCCGTCCAGGTAGCTTTGCAGATCCGGGTTATCGCCATCGACGACTTCAGGGCAATCGAAGGAAGCGCTCTCGATATTGATTTCGGCTCCAAGCAAGCCGACGGAGGTGTCACCGTCCACATCCAGACAGGTAGCCGAACCGGTGACTATGGTGTTGTACAGGTCCGCCCCGGTACCCCGGCGCAGGCGAATCGCTCGCTCGCCGGAATTGCCGATGATGGACAGGTTGGCAATGGTCGGGTTGGAGCGCGGCATGGCATTTTCGTCGCCCTCGCGGTTGTCCGCCTCGATGCCGTTGTCCGCCGAGTCGTCGCCCTGGACGATGTGGACAAACTGCAGGCGGCCCTGCCAGCCGTCGGTCCAGTCCAGGGAGTCGTCGGCATTCCCACTGAGCACCACATGCTTTGCATCCACCGTCCCGCCGAAGAACTCGATACCGTCATCCAGGTTGTTGTGCACCTGTATGTAGTCGACTTCGGTGCCGGAACCCACGCCCTGGAAGGCGATGCCGTTCAACTGGTTCTCCGGATCGACGTTGGAACCTGCGTACTTGACCACCACGTAGTTGAGTACACCGCTGGAGTCGCTGACGTCGGCGCCACCAAACAGGCCGGAGTTGGCCTCGCCCTCCTTGGTGCAGTCGACGGTGCCGCCGGTTGCGCCTTGCGGACAATCGTTGATCGGCGCGTTACCGTTGATCACCAGCCCGCCCCACAAACCGCGGGCGTTACCCAGGTTCACACCCTCGACATCGTCGATTGCGGTCAGCGTTACCGGTGCGGTCGAGCTGCCGTTGGCAACAATACGCGAACCGCGGGAAATCACCAGGAAGTCCTCGGCGTCGTCACCGACGATGGTGACCCCCGCATCCACAGTCAGGGTGGCGGAGTCCATGTTGTCGCCACCGACAATGGTCTTGCCATCGAGAATGTAGAAGTTGCCGGCGGTCAGCTGCAGATCACTGATAATCGACTGGGGCAACGCACAGGAAGGGGTACCGTTGATTTCCTCGCCTTCAGTGGTGCCGTCAGGACAGCCCGCCACCGGCGGTGTGAAACCGGGGCTACCGGTATCCAGGTCGCCTACGGTCCAGCCGGCGGTCCAGTCCATCTCGCCAACCGCGCCGACAAAGTCAGCACTTTCGAAGTCGGCCATTCCGGACAGGTCAGCGGCAGCGACCGAGCCACCCTCCTGGGAAACATTGCCCAGACCATCGAGGAACGACTGCAGTTCGGGGTTATCGCCATCCACTGTTTCCGGGCAGTTGAAGGAAACGCCGTCAAAGTCGATGTCGGTGCCCAGCAGGTTCAGGGATTCACCGGATACGTCAAGGCAGGTGGCATTGTCTGTCACGTAGGAGCTGTACAGACGCAGGCCGGTGCCACGACGCAGGCGCACGCCTCGCTCGGCCGGGTTGCCCACTATGCTCATATTGGCAATCATCGGGGTGGAGCGCGGCAGGGCATTCTCGTCACCCTCGCGGTTATCCGCCTCGATGCCGTTATCGGCGGAGTCAGCACCCTGGTTGATCAACAGGAACTGGATACTGCCCTGCCAACCGTCGGTCCAGTCAAGGGAATCATCCGCGTTACCGGTCAGCACCACGTGTTTGGCACTGACGGTGCCGCCGAAGAACTCGATGCCGTCATCCAGGTTGTTGTGCACCTGTACATAGTCGACCTGGGTGCCGGAACCCACGCCCTGGAAGGCGATACCGTTGAGTTGGTTTTCCGGATCGACGTTGGAGCCGGCGTATTTCACCACCATGTACTTCAGGCTGCCGCTGGAGTCGGTCGGGTCATCGCCACCGAACAGGCCGGAGTTGGCCTCACCTTCCTTGGTGCACTCGGCAGTGCCGCCGGTCGCGCCTTCGGGGCAGTCGTTGATCGGTGCATTACCGTTGATCACCACCCCACCCCAGAGGCCGCGGGTGGTGTCGATATCCGCATTGCCTTCGAGGTCAGCCAGGCCGGTAAAGGTGACCGGAGCGTTGGCAGTACCGTTGACGACCAACTGTGATCCGCGGGAAACCACCAGGAAGTCGCTGCTGCTGGGGCCGTACACGGTGGTACCGGCCTGCACGGTCAGGGTGGCTGACTCGGTGTTATCACCACCCACAACCACCTTACCGTTCAACTCGTAGTGGTTGGAGGAGGTCAGGGTTACGTCCTGGGTCAGGGTGCCAGTGAGGCTACATACTGCTTTCCCGGCGACCGATTCTCCGGTTTCCCCGGTTCCCGCAGGGCAACCCAGTCCGGGCTGGCCACCCTCGCCATTGCTGACAGAACCAGGGACAGTCCAGCCAGCGGTCCAGTCATCGCCGCTGATCGCGCCAATGTAGGCTGCGGATTCAAAGAAGTCGCCCAACGGGGTCACTGGATTTACCTGGCCACCGGTCTGGGATACCTGTTCGGCGCTGTCCAGATAGGACTCTACCGCACCGTCTTCGTCATCCGCATGAGTTTCAGTGCAACCAAAGCTGGTGCCGGCGATAGTCAGGTCACCACCGAGCAGATTGCGGGATTCGCCGCCGATTCTGAGGCAGCTGCCGGAATCGACCACGAAACTGTTGCTCAGGTGGATACCGGTGCCGCGACGGAAGCGCAGGCCGTTCTCGCCGGCAAGGCCATAGGCGGACATATTGCTGATGGACGGCAATGAGCGCGGCAGGGCATTTTCATCACCCTCGCGGTTGTCAGCTTCGATCAGGTTATCGCCGGAGCCAGACTGCTCCATGTACAGGTACTGGATATTGCCCTGCCAGCCATCGGTCCAGTCCAGGGAGTCATCGGCGTTGCCGGTGAGTACCACGTGACGGGCACTGACCGTGCCGCCGAAGAACTCGATACCGTCGTCCAGGTTGTTGTGTACCTGGACGTAGTCGACCTCAGTGCCGGAGCCTACGCCCTGGAAGGCGATACCATTGAGCTGGTTTTCCGGGTCGACGTTGGAGCCGGCGTAGCTCACCACCACATACTTGAGGATACCGGAGCTGTCGTCGGGGTCATCACCGCCGAAAAGACCGGAGTTGGCTTCACCTTCCTTGGTGCATTCGGCGGTGCCGCCCTCGACGCCCTCCGGGCAGTCGTTGATAGGGGCAAAGCCGTTGATCACCAGACCGCCCCAGAGACCGCGCTCGTTATCTTCCACTTCGCCGGTTACCGCTTTCTCTGCGGTAAACCGGATCGGTTGCTCTGCGGTACCTTGCGCATCAATCTGGCAGCCCTGCTCGATGACCAGGAAGTCCTCGTTGCTGGCGCCAACGATAGCGGCCCCAGGTGCGATTTCCAGCACACAGGACTGGGCCTGTGACTGGGCGCTGTAGCCGGTAGAAAGCAGCAGACCTGCTGCAACGCTGCGATACAATTTTGTACGGTTCATTCTCATGTCTCCCCTCAGCCGTTGCTAACGCTAAGGGCGCCGCCCCTGATGCGAAATATGACGTCGTTACCCAGCAGCAGACCCTCGGGATCCAGCTTGCCGCCCGGCAGCGCGGTGACATCGATGTCGTAGATTTCGCGGCCATCGTTGGCGGTCTCACTGGACGGGGTGATCGCGGACTCCAGGGCAGCGGGAATCACGCTTTCGACAAGATCGCCATCGCCGTCTCCATCACCATCACCATCGCCGTCACCATCGCCGTCCCCACCCCCGGGAACCTCGACCACGACCTGGCCCGGCGATACATTATCCGATGAAGAACCGCCGCAGGCGGACAGCGAGACCACGAAGAGAGCGAGCAAGAATTGCTTCATTCTTGTTTCAGACGCCATGTTTAACCCCTATTTACGTTTTCAGGAAAAGAGCGGCTTCAGCCGATAACTAAGCGCCGCATATTAGGGATGCGAAGTGACATCAATGTGATGCTTCTGTTGCAGAATTATTAAAGTTGCAGATCCGCCTGGCACTGCGCGAGGAGGCATAAGCGGTGAGAGAGACTCACAGGGCAAGGTTCCTGGACAGAGATGTCAAGGGAGAGGGGTTTGCTTCATAAAATGTTCAGCGGGGTTTATTTTCCCTGTAACCCCCGAACGCGATCCTGTCGGGAAATAACCGGAGGGGGCGCACATGGGCCGGAGAAACGATCAAACCAGCAGCAGTGAGAAGAACCGCATCCGCGCGGAGATCGACAGGCAGATCCGCGCCTACCTGCAACAGGGAGGCAGGATCGACGTAGTGGCGGCCCACGATCGTGGCCCGCGCAAGGCGATCGGGTCGGTCTGGCACGGGCCCGACGACATACCCGCCATCGAAGCAGAAAACCCTTCGTGCCCGACCTGAGCGGGGTGGTGAACACCACCTGTGGCCCTGTCTACAGGTCAGTCTCCTGCCGAAACTCCCGTTCGATCCGCTGCTCCTGTTCGTAACGGCTGATGCCCTTGCGCGCGGCGCTTTGCCGCATGCGCTGGGCAAAACGCTGACGCCGGTAGCGCGCCACCAGGCGGGGAAAGCGTTCCTGTTCGATCTCGCCGGCAATCAGTTGCTCGATGAAGGCGATATCGATGCCCACCCTGTAGGCGATCCGGCTGGGACGAATCTTGTGGGCGTGGAACTCCGCCACGATGTGAATCTGTTCCTCGCGGCTGTGGGTACAGACCCGGGAGTAGCCGTAGGGGGGAGAGGGAGTGCGCGGATCGTCGCTGTCAATCTGGTAGTTCATGGCAACATTATTAGCAGCTGGTCGAAATAATGCCAAGCTGCTGCGCCGCAGTTTTGTTGCCCGACCCGACCGTTTGCGAACAGGACAGGTAACAAATTCCGGGCAAATCCGGGGCAAATCCCGGCGCTCACCCCAAAGGTCCACATTAAATCCAGCGATAAACCCCCTGGCAGCCGTCACCCGCGCTTCACGGGAAACCGATGCCTACGGGGACTCTCCCGGCACCGGAACATAAAACCAGCTGGCGGGATCGCCAGCCGGGTGCAATACTTAAGGGCCAACCCCAAGCACTAACAGGGAGGCTCCATGAAGCGCCTGCTAATCATTTCCAGCATTCTCGCCCTCGCCGCCTGCTCAGCAGAGCCCGGCAGCGAACAGTGGTGCGAGGCCAAGCAAGAACAACCCAAGTCGGAATGGACGGCCTCTGACGCCGGCACCTACGCCAAGAATTGTATTATCGATGGCATGGAAGTAGGCTCGGAGAAGTGGTGTGAAGACCTGGCTGGCAAACCCAAGGGTGAATGGACGGCCAACGAGGCCTCCACCTACGCCAAACATTGTGTAATGTAACCAGGAATCCCTACCCCATGATCAAGACACTGAAGCAGCTCCTGCTGGGTGCGGTCGTTGCCCTCTCACTCATCAGCGGCGCCCAGGCGGGAGAGACCCTGCAACGTATTATCGACTTCAAGACACTCAAGGTAGGTATGTCTGCCGATCAGCCGCCGATGACCGCCCTGAACCGCCAGGGAGGGGTTATGGGTATGGATGTGGACCTCGCCCGAGGGCTGGCAAAGGCCATGCGGGTGCAACTGGATATCAAGGTGCTGCCCTTTGGCAACCTGCTCGATGCCCTGGAAAAAGGCGAAATCGACATGATCATGTCGAACATGTCCATTACTCCGGAGCGCACGGAAAAAGCCCATTTTGTCGGCCCCTACATGATGACCGGCAAGTCGATTCTGACCCGCAATTCGGTGCTGGCCGAGGCTGAGGATACCGGAGCTTTCAACCGGGAAGACCTGAAACTGGCGGCGGTGGCAAATTCCACCAGCTCCGTGTTCATTCGTGAAAACGCCCCGGCAGCAAATCTCATAGAGACAGACAGCTCGGACGAGGCTGTGGCCCTGCTGCTGGCCGGTAAAGTCGACGGCGTAATCGCCGATATGTCGGTAACCAAGCTGGCGGTACTGCGTAACCGGGGTGCCGGCCTGGTAACACTCAAGCAGCCCCTCACTCTGGAGCCAGTCGGTATCGCCGTGAGCAAGACCGATCCGGAGTTCCAGAACCTGGTGGATAATTTTCTCGGTGCCTTCGGCAAAACCGGCGTGCTCTCCCAGCTGCGCAAGAAGTGGTTTGAAGACGGCGACTGGATAGCCGCCCTCCCCTGATACGGTGACAGGGTTCTGCGTCGCCACTGCGCGCTCGCGGCGACACTCACTGTCAGCCTGTGGCCGGGGTGGTCTGTGAACCAGGCGGAACCGGTTGTCATCGCCCACCGGGGCGCCTCCGGCTATTTGCCCGAACACTGCCTCGCGGCCAAGGCCGTGGCTCACGCCATGGGCGCAGACTTCATCGAGCAGGACGTTGTCCTGACCCGGGACCGGATGCCCATTGTTCTCCATGACATCTACCTGGAGAGCACGACCGATGTCGAACAGCGCTTTGGGGACCGGGCCCGCAGTGACGGGCGATTCTATGCCCTGGACTTTGACCTCGCAGAGATCCGCCAGCTGCGCCTGCACGAGCGCAGCTACCGGGATGAAGCGGGTACCGAGCGGGCCTACTTCCCCGACCGATTTCCGCTGGGGCAGAGTACATTCAGTGTGCCCACCCTCGAAGAGGACATTCAGCTCATCGCCGGCCTGGACCGCAGCCGCGGCACCACCACCGGACTCTACATTGAGCTGAAGGCGCCGCGCTGGCACAGGGCACAGGGCTACGACATTGCCTCGGCGATTCTCGCTGTCCTGCATCGCAGCGGCTATGCCGACAAACCGGACCAGGTGTACCTGCAGTGTTTTGACGACCAGACCCTGATCGACCTGAAAACCAGGACCTCACTGCCACTCATCCAGCTGATTGGCGACAACAGCTGGGGAGAAGACGGCGGTGTCGACTACGACGCCATGCGCACCGACCACGGTCTTGCCAAAGTGGCCAGCTATGCGCAGGGCATAGGGCCATGGATTCCCCAGGTCATCGAACAGGGCCCGCAAGGCTTGCAGCCGACTGAACTCATCGCACTGGCGAGGCGTCACCGGCTTCTGGTTCATCCCTATACCCTGCGCCGTGACCAGCTACCTGAAGGCGTGGACAATGTCGACCAATTACACCGTGCGCTGTTTGAACTGGCGGGCGTCGACGGCGTGTTTACCGACTTCCCGGACCTCACCGGCGCCTACCTGAAATCCCGGCGATCAACGACAGGGCGATAGGCCACCTGGCCAGGCCCTTTTGTGATCTTTGCCACTGGCACTCACCGCGGCAACAGGGCATCATCAAGCCCTGAGGCACGGCCCTCTGACCGCTTCGGGCTTTCTGCCGGGCGGCAACAACCCAGTTTGGATAAACCGTGACGCCCAAAGTAAACAGACGCACCAAAATCGTAGCTACCATCGGCCCCGGCAGCGAATCCGAGGACATGATAGCCCGGCTGATCGCCGCTGGAGTTAATGTTTTTCGCCTCAATTTCAGCCATGGCACCAGTGAGCAGCACGCCGAGGTGGCGCGGCGGATTCGCAAGCAGTCCGCTATCGCCGGCCGCTACGTTGGCATTCTGGCGGACCTGCAGGGCCCCAAGATACGTATCAGCACCTTTCGCGATGACGCCATCGAGCTGGCCGCCGGGGACAGCTTCCGCCTTGATCTCACTTTGGCTGAAGGCGAGGGCGATAGTCGCGGCGTAGGCCTTGACTACCGTGAGCTGTGCAGCAGCGTCAGCCGGGGTGACACGCTGCTGCTGGACGATGGGCGGATCCGCCTGCGAGTCGACGAGGTAGAGGCCAGCGCGGTGAACTGTACCGTGCTTATCGGCGGCAAACTGAGCTCCCGCAAGGGTATTAACCGGCTGGGAGGCGGGCTCGCCGCCCCCGCCCTGACCACCAAGGACATGGCCGACATCGACAGTCTCACGGAGGTCAGGCCGGATTTTGTCGCTGTTTCCTTTGTCTCCAGCGAAGAGGACATTTTCCAGACCCGGGAGCTGCTGCAAAAACACGGTATGGACCCGGGAATCATCGCCAAGATCGAACGTGCAGAAGTGGTAGCCGACGGGGACGTACTCAACGGCATTATCCTCGCCTCGCTGGGAGTGATGGTCGCGCGGGGCGACCTGGGTGTGGAGGTGGGTGACGCCCAGTTGATAGGCATCCAGAAAGAGCTGATTGCCCGCGCCCGCAAGATGGACCGGGTGGTGATTACCGCCACCCAGATGATGGAGTCCATGATAGACAGCTCAATGCCCACCCGGGCTGAGGTGTTCGATGTTGCCAACGCGGTGCTGGACGGTACCGACGCGGTGATGTTATCGGCCGAGACTGCGGTCGGGAAATACCCGGTGGAGGTGGTTGCCGCCATGGCCGACGCCGCCCTGGGGGCCGAACGCCAGGCGGTCGCCCGAACCTCCCACTACCGCCTGGATCGGCAGTTCTCTTCGCCCCAGGAAACCATCGCCATGTCCGCTATCTACGCAGCCAACCACTACAGCGATGTGCGCGGGATCGCCTGCCTGACGGAAAGTGGCAACACGCCGCTGCTGATGTCCCGTTTGAGTTCAGGGCTACCTATTTTTGGCCTCAGCAGCAAGGCTGAAACACTGCAGAAGCTCTGCCTGTGCCGGGGCGTAATCCCCCTCTACTTCGATGCCAGCGTCTTCGATCACGACGAAGTCGACGCCCAGGCCATAGAGTTTCTGAAAGACGGCGGTTACCTGCAGCGGGGGGACGCCATCCTGCTGACCAAGGGCACCGTCATGGGAAGGTCCGGTTCGACCAATATCATTAAAATTCTGCCGGTACAGTAAATGGTCACAAATACCCGAATGGTAGCCGACGTCGGCGGCACCAATACACGCATCGCCCTTTTCGATGAGCAGCTAAACGAGTTCAGGGCGGTATCCAGCTTCAGTAACCGCGATCACCAGAGCCTGTCCCATGTGATCAACCACTGGCGGCAGCAACTGGATGAGGCCTGGCCGACGGCCGCCTGTATCGCAGCCGCCGCGCCCCCTTCCGGTGACCAGGTTTCCATGATTAACATTGGCTGGTCGTTTTCCCTCAAGGAAATGGCCAGGGAGTTTGAATTCAGCCAGCTGGGCTGGCTCAACGACTTCCAGGCCAACGCACACGCACTGCCTTACCTGAGCCCATCTGACCTGCAGCAGATCCATCCAGGCCAGGAAACAGAGCACAGCATACTGGCCACGGTAGGCCCCGGAACCGGCCTGGGCGGCGCCTCCCTGCGCTGGGCGGCGGGTGTGCCCTACGCGGCTTGTGGCGAACCCGGCCACGCCGGCCTCTCCCCGGGCAACGACCTCGAGATTGCCATCTTCAAAGCCCTGCTTCCGATCCACGGCAATATCTACGCCGAGCTGCTGGTGTCGGGAATCGGCCTGGTCAGGCTCTACAACTGCATCGCCGAAATTCACGGCAGCAAACCCCAAGCACTGGACCCGGCGGACGTATCAAGGCTGGCGCTGGAGGGGGCGGATGAACACTGTGTGCTGGCACTGGACACTTTCTGCGCGCTGCTCGGTTCCGCCTGCGGCGATTTTGTGCTCGATAACGGTGCCTACGGCGGCCTGTTCATCGCCGGCGGTATCGTGCCCCGCATGATCGACTTCCTGCAGCGCAGTGATTTCCTGGCGCGCTTCCAGGACAAGGGCGCGATGCAGGAGCACCTGCGGGCGATACCGGTAAACGTCATTATCGCCGACAACCCGGGGCTGATCGGCGCCGCCAATGCCCCGCTTCAACCCGGCTGAGAAAAGCTCACCCGGGCGCAGAAGCCCCGACCGCTGTCTGCCGGCCCGGTATCGAGCCGGGCGCCATGCAGCAGGGCGATACGCCCCACAATAGACAGGCCCAGGCCGGCGCCCAGGCCGGCACTGCCCGGCACCCGATAGAAGCGCTCACCCAGGCGGGCATGCTCCGCTGCCGACAGCGGCTCGCAATCGTTGCAGACCTCCAGACAAACCTCACCCCCCTGCTGACGCAGGGATACAGTCACCTCGGGCTTGCCACTGCTGTACCTGAAAGCATTGGTCAACAGGTTGCGAAACATGATCGCGAGCGCTTCCGTGTTGCCCTGCAGGCTGATCGCCGGCCCATCCTCCAGTACCAGCGACAGCTGCCGGTCGGCGGCAAGGTGGGCGGTATCCGCTGCCGCTTCGGTGAGCAAGGCCCGCAGGTCGATTTCGCTTCGGCCCAGCGGCGCGTCCGGGTCCAGCCGGGCCAGAGTGAGCAACTGCTCTACCGTGTGAGTCGCCCTGTCAACACGCTGGGTGATGCGGGACAACATGCTGGCCGCCGGTTGCTCGCGCAGCTGGCGCTGGCAGAGCTGCACCTCGGTTTTGATGGCGGCCAGGGGCGTGAGCAGTTCATGGGCCGCGTTGGCGGTAAATCGTTGTTCACTTTCCATGGCCTCAGCCAGCCTCGCCAGCAGGTTGTTCAGCGCTGACACCACGCTGTCCAGTTCAGCGGGAACATCGTCGGTCGCAACCGGGTCGAGAAGACCGGGTTTGCGCCTGGAAATTTGCGCAGCTAGGTGCTTCAACGGCTGCAGTCCCCCGGCGACCCCCAGGTAAAGTACCGCAATCGTCAACGGCACTACGATCAGCAGCGGGAGAAATGCGCGCCCCAGGGTGCCTAGCATATCGCGCCGGGCTGCACCCAGCTCTATGCCCACTTGCACCCAGAGACCGGTCGCCGGGTCTCGCTTGCTGAGCAGCCGCCAGTGACCGGAACCGCCGCCCAGTTCGCGATCGGCGAGGCCTTCCCGGGTCGGGCGTTCGAACAGCGGTGAACCCGCCACGATGGCGATGCGGGTCTGGTTTTCCCAGACATTGATGGCCGGTGCCAAGCCCTCGCTGAACGGCCCCTCGATGACAATCGGCTCCAGGTGGGCCTGGTCATAGTCCACGCCACTCCAGGCCTCGTACAGGGGCTGTCCCTGGGCCAGCTGGCGCTCAAATACCCGGGTAATATAGTTGACCAGGTCCGCATACTGCCCGAGCTGACGGTCCACCTGCTCCAGCAGCACCCGGTTGGAGTAAAAGTAAGTCACTACCGCGGAGCCAATCCAGGCAAAAAGTGTGAGGGCCAGCAGGATCCAGGTCAGGCGCTTTTGCAGGGAAAGGGTCATCGCGGAATGCGGTAACCCACGCCGCGCATAGTCTCGATGCTATCGCCACCAAAGCGTTTGCGCAGACGGGAAATATAGACTTCAACGGTGTTGGATCCCACTTCCTCGCCCCAGCTGTAAATGCCTTCTTCCAGCCTGGCCCGGGAGACGAACCGTCCGGCGTTACGAACCAGTATTTCCAGTATCGCGTATTCCCTTGCGGTCAGGTCCAGCACCGATCCGCCAAATGCCACCACCCGGTCGACGGGGTTGATAACGATACCGCCGGCTTCCAGTTGCTGGCCGGTCCGTTCACCGGTGCGGCGCAACAGGGTGCGAATGCGGGCGAACAACTCATCCATCTCGAAGGGTTTGGTCAGATAATCGTCGGCGCCGGAATCGAGACCGTCTACCTTGTCCTCAAGGGTATTGCGTGCGGTTAACAGCAGTACCGGCAGATCGTGCTTGTCTGCCCGCAGTTGCCTCAGTACCTGCATGCCGGGAACGCCCGGCAGGTTGAGGTCCAGAACCAGCAGATCGTAGGGGGTGGCTCCCAGGGTGGCGCGTACCGGCTCACCACTGCGCAACCAGTCGACGGCGTATTGTTCCAGGCGCAACGCCGCATCCAGGGATTCCCCCAACTGCACATCATCTTCCACCAGCAGTATACGCAAGCCCGAATCCATCTGAGATTGACCAGATCCAAAGGGTATACCCTGCCCGGTCAAGATGAAACAGGCCTGAAGCCTGGCCGCAAAACAGGCATTATTGCCAAATAACAGTGCTTGAAATAATCGGCAAGGTTCGCAATCTGGTGTTACACTCAAAAAAGCTGAAGGTTTTCAGCGAGATTTGGATAGCGGTCGAAGTTCCCACGAGTTCGTCGGTACGTAAACCATATACACTTAGATAAACAGCTGCGTTCACTGCGGCGTGGCAAGCAATACAGGTAAAAGTTATGTCTACAACTACCGGAACCGTTAAATGGTTTAACGAGAGCAAGGGCTTCGGCTTCATCGAGCGCGAGGACGGTCCCGATGTATTCGTTCACTTCAGCGCTATCAAGGGGGACGGATTCCGTACCCTGGCAGATGGCCAGAAAGTCCAGTTTGACGTTACTGACGGCCAGAAAGGCCCCCAGGCGGAAAACGTAATCGCGCTGTAAGCACTTTACGGCAGATACTAAAAAGGAGCCAACCGGCTCCTTTTTTTGTGCCTGCCAGACGCCAACCCGCAAGCGGGAGGCGGCTGGGTTCAGAGACTCAACCTTCCGCCAGGCTGCGTTGACGGTCCAGTTCGGAGTCCATGTACTTCATCCACTGGTCCGCATACTTGGCAGAGCGCTTGTCGCGTGCGGCGGCCTTGAACGCCTCCCTTGCCTTTTCGTACTCCTTCTCGTTGAAGTAGGCCATGCCCAGAACCAGGCGGGCATTATCCGGACGCTTGACACCACCGCGGGACAATCCCTTGTTGATGGCGGTGATTGCCTTGCGGTTCTGGTCGCCATCGAGATAGATATTACCCAGGCGCGCGTACAACTCACCCGTGTCGGATTTTGCCGCTGCCTTCTCCATCGCCGGGATGGATTTATCCAGTTCCTGGGCCTGGCGCCAGGCGCTACCGGTCACTTCCCAGTTCTTGGAGTTATCCTCTATGGATCCGTCCTTGAGCCCCTTGTCCATCACCTTGGCGGCCTTGTAAGGCACTTCACCCTGCAGATACAGGTACGCCATCGTGACCTGCTCGGTACCCTTGTCCAGCATGCCCTGGACATAGGCAGTTTCCATCGCAGCCAACTGGACCGCCTCTTTTTTCTGCTCGCCATACATATGTGACAGCTGCACCCAGTACTGTTTCTTCGGGTAGTGGGTCAGCAGAGTTTCCAGGACATCCACCGTCGACTTGATATCGTTTTTCTCGAAGTACAGGAAACGAGCGAGGTTATACCACTGCTCTTTGGGCAACTTGCCCTTTTCGTCGTACATGGAGATGGCTTTCTCGACATTCGCCAGTGCCTTGTCGTAATCCTTTATCTGGTAGTAACCCTGGGCCAGCAGCACATAGGCGGCGGCATTAGGGCTTTCCGTCATATCAAACCACTTCAGCAGCGCGTCGATACCCCGCTTCCAGTCTTCCTGGACGAAATACAGCTGGGCGATGGTGTAACGGGTGTTGATTTCCATCGCCAGGGGAATATCTGGCTGCGAGACCACGTTCTCATACGCTTCCAGCGCATTCCTGTAGTCCTCGCGGGAGTAATAAATAAACGCGTAGAGGTTGTAGACGTTGGCCAGCTCGTAGCTGTTCAGCGCTTTTTTACCCCCGGCGGCAATCATCCCGTCCAGAATGTTCTGTGCTTCACCCAGGTCCTTGGCTTCAGCCGCTGCCTGGGCCTCGGCGAGCTTCTCATACACCTTGTTGCGCAGGGCGGGCGTACGGCGGGTTCCACGCGTGTCCTTCTGCTGCTCCTGGGCAACGGCACTGGCGAGCGCTGCAATACCCGCATCACGCTGTAACTGAGTGACGGCCACCTGGGTCATCAGCACCGGCACTGCAAGCAGCGCTGCGCGGGACCAGGTTTTGTGGTTCAACAATTTCATAACAACCAAGCCTTGTTAGTTTTCCAGCTCATAGGTGAACTTGTTCTGTACTCCCGCCACTTCGATGGCCTCGCCGTCGACGACACGCGGCTTGTATTTGAACTTCTCTGCCGCCTTGACAGAGGCGCTTTCAAACACACCAGAGGGCTGGCAGTCCACCGGGACGGGATTGCGAATCGCTCCGGAGGTGGTCACGGTGTACTCCACAATGCAGTAACCGGTAATACCGCGGGTCTGGGCCCGGCGAGGGTAAATGGGCGCGACCTTCACGATGGGAAGATACTCACCGTCCCCTGAGGACATACCGCTGGTCGAAATGGTCACGTCAATGCTGGCGGTGGGCGCAATATTATCGACATTGGTATCCATGTTCAGGTCGATCTGGGCCATATCCATTTCCGGCGGTGGCTCTTCAGGGTCTTCCACCTTCTCCGGCTTTTTGGCTGTTGTCTCCAGCTGGATCTCTTCATCCGGCTGCACCAGGTCCGCGATTTTCTGATTTTTCACCTCGGGGTTTTTGAAATCGCGATCGATCAGACTGTGCATGACAAAAAACAGGCCCACCACTACGGGAATCGCGAGCAAAATTGAAAAAACTATTCTCACTTTACTATCACCCCTGCCCTAGCTCGCGTCGTCAGTGGAAGCACACAGCGGCGCGTCCATCAACGGTTTGATCGCTGCCAGCAATTCGCTCAACGCTGAAGTTGGTGCATCAACATCAGCCTGAATTACAAAGTTTGCCTTGGGAGCCTCTTTCTTGGCTGCTTCGGCAAGCCGGTAAGCACGGTCCACCGGGACCTGCTTTTTGTCGTAGTAAATATCGCCCGTCGCGTTAACAGCAAAGATGATCGTTCCCCGCTCGCAAGGGCCTGTAGTAACCGCCTCGGCCTTGAGGATATCGATACCCGGCTCTTTGACGAAGGACGAAGTTACAATAAAAAAGATAAGCATGATGAACACGACGTCCAGCATTGGAGTCAGGTCAATTTCACCCTCTCCACCGCCGCCGTCCGCTCCTGCTCGACCAGCTTCCATACTCCGCCTGCTCACTTCTTTTCCTCCGCTGGCCAATTCACCTGTTTCACGCCGGCCTCGCGGGCAGCATCGCCCACTTCAAGCAGCGTGCCGGCAGTGGCACCTGGCTCTGTTTTCACAGTGAATGACTGCTCAGGGTCCTCCGCCAGAAGGCGAGCAATGTTGGCCCGTATCGCACGGATATCGATTCGACGATTCTCCATCCAAATCTGGTTATCCCCGGTGATCGTCACAACAATACTGCTCGCGTCCGATTCGGGAGGATTCTGGTTGCTGTCGGGCCGGTTCATCTCGATACCGGCTTCCTTCAGGAAGGAAGCGACGACGATAAAGAAGATCAACATGATGAACACGACGTCGAGCATCGGTGTCAGGTCGATCTCAGCCTCATCGGCTGCGGCTTCTCGGTTACTCTTTCGCATCAACTTGGCTCTATTAGTGATCCGTGGTCAGGTTATCTCGCAGGAATACACTTTCCCGCTGGGCAATCCTGGTCACATAGGTATTGGCAAATACGCCTGAAAGTGCGGCGACCATGCCGGCCATGGTCGGGATCGTCGCCTGCTGAACACCGCCTGCCATCGACTTGGCGTCACCGCCGCCCGTCACTGCCATGATGTTAAATACCTCGATCATCCCCGTCACCGTGCCGAGAAGACCGAGCAGGGGGCACAGGGCAACCAGGGTCTTTATCACGGGCAGGTTTCGATTGATCTGCATGCGCGCCTGGGAAACCAGCATGGTACGTATTTGCTCGGCCTCCCAGGATTTGCGCTCGGGGCGCCCTTCCCACTTACTGATGACCTTCGCAACGTCCTGCTTCCAGCCGAACTTCAGGTACCAGACTCGTTCAAAAATCAGGGTCCACATCACGAACAGGAGGGCGGCGATTAACCACAGTACATCGCCTCCCTTGTCCATGAAACCGAGGAGCACCTCGATAAAACCGCCCATATCAAGACCTCAGATTGGCTTCAGTATGCTCTGCAATCATCCCGGTGGTCTGCTCGTCGAGAATGTGGATGATGCGCTGCGCGCGACCATTGACCACGGTGTGCAGCAGCACGGTGGGGATTGCCACCAACAGACCCAGCACGGTGGTGATCAATGCACCGGAAATACCGCCGGCCATTGCCTTGGGATCGCCAGCACCGAAGATGGTGATGGCCTGGAAGGTGATAATCATACCGGTCACCGTACCCAGCAGACCCATCAGGGGTGCCACAGCCGCGATGATCTTCAGTAGTGTAAGACCACTCTCAAGCTTCGGAGTTTCCTGCAACACACCCTCGTGGAGCTTGAGCTCCAGGGTTTCCGTGTCCATGGTGGGGTTGTCCTCGTGAATCTTGAGAACACGACCCAGCGGATTGTTGGTATTGGCCTTGTCACTCTTCAGCTGGGCGTTCACCTTGCTGCCGACGATCGTCAGGACAAACAGTCTGTAGATTGCCAGGAGGAAGGCAAAAATACCTACCGCGGTGATCGCGTAACCCACATAGCCGCCCTGGTGCCAGCGCTCTTCCAGGTTCGGCGTGTCAATGATCGCCGCCAGGAAGGAGCCACCGGTCGGCCCGGTGGGATCAACACCAAACTTGTGCATACCGCTGGTGGCGGATGCCAGGTCGGCAGCCCAACCCGTGTAGGGCCCGCTGGGCTGGCGCGGCAGCTCGCTCAGGTTACCGTTTTCGTAGGTCAGGTAGTTGCCGTCAGTATCAACCACATTGAAAGCGCCAACACGCAAAACGTCACGCTCGGCACGCTCGCCCGCCGGGGATGAAACCTCAGCACTGAACGTGGTGACCACGCCGGTTTCGCGAATTTCCCGCAGCAGCTCGAACCACACCCGCTCGATCTCTTCGATGCTGGGCAGGGTGTCGGAACCACTCATCTTGGCAATCAGGTCCTTCAGGAACTGCTCGCGCCCGGGGTATTGAGCGGAGACCAGTGACACTTCGATATTTGAAGCGAGGTCGCCTGAAGCGGAGGTCAGGTGACCGAACAGCTCAGTCAGTGTGCCCAGCTTCTCCTGCAACTGCTTTTGCTTGGCAGCAATCAGCAGCTCGTTTTCCTCAAAGGTCTTCTCCAGCTCGCTACTGAGCTGTTCCTGCCTCGCTCGCTCAGCTTCTGCACGCTTCAGCTCGGCGGCCTGGTTGGCCTTGTCCTGGGCGAAGCGCTGCTCGCGCGCGCGGTTTTCTTTCGCTTCGGCACTCTGGCCCTGCTTGACGAACTGCAGCAGCTCGTCAAGGGACTTGGCTTCCTGTGCCAGGGCGGGGCCCGTTGAGAGTGTGAGTGCGCCGCACAAAACAATAGCGGCGGCTTTTACGATTTTAACGCTCATCAGTTGGCCTCCGGAGCCGAAACTGGCATGTTCAACAATTCAATGGTGGCCTGTTTCTTCGCAATACGAATCCCTTTACGGATAGACGCGTCATACTCGCCAGCAGGCAGGTCAACCCACGCGTTATTGCTGGCATCCCAGGCGCCGGACATTGCACCGTCTGTTGTCTGGTACAACAGGGCGATGCGGCCTATACGCAAAAAGTCCACGTCACGGGACGAGCCGTTCATGTCAATGGTTCCCCGATAGGTGTCGATACCGCGGCCATACTGAAGCTCGATGTTGTAGGCCTCGAGAACGCCGCGGAATTTCTCCGCAACGCTCACATCCGCGCGGTCGATATTCGACCGCAGGAATTCGACGCGCTCCATCCGCTCGTCCTTCTCGAAGGGCACATCGAGCGCAACGAACTGCTCAAGACCATCGATCATGCGGATAACGAGTGGCGTCATCTGCCGCTGGATGATGGTGACCTGGGAGATCGACTGATCAATCTCGCCCACTCGCTTCATCTGGTTGTCGATCTGGCGTTGCAGGCGTGCGTTATACACCTTGAGGCCGTCGATCTGCTTGTTGACTGTCTTGTAGTCATTGAGCAGGTCGCGGGTCTCGTCCGCCAGCCGGTCAATCTTGGCCTGGGACTTGCGCGCCGCGTCGTTCTTGGCCTCTCCAACCGCGAGGATGGAGTCCAGCGTACTGGCCTGCACTGCAACCGCGGCACCCACCAGGGTACCCGCGGAGACAAGCGCGACGACCAGGGCATTTTTCAATCGATGCATAGTCATGGGAATCGTGTTTCCTGTGTCCAACAAAAGAAATCGGCTCTGATAAAACCGGTATCGGAACTAGTTATATAGTGGAAAAACCAGAGTCGGTAAACCGAGGTGGCGAATTTAAACCAATCAGGGTCAGTTTTTCAATTTTAGTCGGCCTTCCGAGCGTCGATAAATGGACTTTGAGTAGGAAGGTAACATTTTTTGTCACAAGAACAGCATGCGGTAACAACGAACCAAACCGGGGCAGGCTGTGCGCCATTAGCGCTCATATACCGCAAAACTGTAGGGATATGGGTTGGCTTCGCTGGCGGCAAAACGCTCTCGCGACACCTCGGTCCAGGTCGACCAGTCGATATCCGGCAACAGCGCGTCCCCCTCCACCTCGGCATGAACCTCGGTGAAATAAAGGCGATCCGCTCTTGGCAGCGCCGCCCGGTAGATCTCGGCGCCACCAATCACCATCAGCTCAGTGGCGCCATCGATCACTGCGATCTCTTCGGCCAGGGCCAGCGCCTCGTCGAGACTGTGCACCACTTTGACGCCTGCAGCGCTCCAGCTCTCCTTTCGGGTGATGACGATATTGGTCCGGCCGGGAAGCGGACGACCGATAGACTCGAAGGTCTTGCGCCCCATAACCACCGGTTTGCCCAGGGTGACGCGCTTGAAGTACTTCAGGTCTTCGGGCAGATGCCAGGGCAGGGCATTATTTCTGCCGATGACACCGTTTTCCGCGGCGGCGACGATGACTGCCAGCTGCATCAAACCCGGCTCACACCGCCACCGGGGCTGCGATGTGCCCGTGCGGGTTGTAATCGACCAGTTCAAAATCCTCGAACCGGTAATCGTAGATCGTCTCCGGCCTGCGCAGTATCCGCAGCCGGGGTAGCGGCCTGGGCTCCCGGGACAGCTGCTCGCGAACCTGTTCCAGGTGATTACTGTACAGATGTGAGTCGCCGGTGGAGATGATAATTTCCCCGGGCTCGAGGTCGCACTGCTGGGCAAGCATCATGGTCAGTGCCGCCAGGCTGGCGGTGTTATAGGGCAGGCCCAGGAAGGAATCACTGGAGCGAATGTACAACTGGGCTGAGAGCCTGCCCCCTGCCACGTAGAACTGGTACAGCAGGTGGCAGGGCGGCAGCGCCATCCGGCCGGCCTCCACATTCTGCTGGGGGCTGACCCTTTCATCAGGCAGAAATTCCACATTCCAGCCATGAAAAAGTATCCGCCGGCTGTCCGGGTTATTGCGCAGACAGTCGACCACGTAGTCTATCTGGTTAATGGAACCACCGTCCCGGGTCGGCCAGGCGGTCCACTGGGCGCCGTAGACAGGCCCCAGGTCACCGGTTTCGGTAGCCCATTCGTCCCAGATGGACACACCGTTTTCCTTCAGCCAGGCGGTGTTGGTATCGCCGTTGAGGAACCATATCAGCTCATTGATGATGCTTTTCAGGTGCAGCTTCTTGGTGGTCAGCAGGGGAAACCCGTCGGCCAGGTCGTGCCGGTACTGGCGGCCGAACACTGACAGGGTACCGGTGCCGGTACGATCCCCCTTGCTGACACCGTTATCAAGAATGTCCTGGAGCAGGTCTAGGTATTGCTTCATTTACTTTTTACCGTTGGCGGATTGCAGCGCACCCGGAGGTTTGCCGTAGGCGAAAAACAGCAGCGCCAGACCGGCCAGGATCAGCGGCACACTCAATATCTGGCCCCGGGTCAACCAACCGAAGGCCTCATAGCCGATATGGGCATCCGGCTCGCGGAAAAACTCGACGAAAAACCGGGCGCATCCATAACCCAGGGCGAACACCCCGGACACCGCGTAAGTTGGCCGTGGTTTGGCGGAAAACCAGATCAGCACAACGAACAACAGCACGCCTTCAAGGGCAAACTCGTAGAGCTGGGAAGGATGGCGGACCAGTTGCAGGGCATCCGCCGGGAACACCATTCCCCAGGGAACCTCAGTGGGCTTGCCCCACAATTCCTGGCCGATGAAGTTCCCCAGCCGACCCAGGCCCAGGCCGATGGGCACGAAGGGCGCGATAAAGTCCACCAGCCGCCAGAAGGGAATCCGCTGCCTGCGCCCGAACAGGTACATGGCCAGCAGTACGCCCAGCAGCCCGCCGTGGAAGGACATACCGCCCTCCCACACCCGCAGGGCCCAGCCCGGGTCCTCCAACAGGCGCTGACCACCGTAGAGGAAGGTATAGCCGACACGCCCCCCCAGCACCACACCCAGGGCCACGTAAAAGGTCAGGTCGTCCACCTGTTCGCGGTTTACCGGGGTCCAGGGATAGGCCGACCGCCTGACCGCCAGCCACCAGCCGGCGGCAATGCCGGTGAGGTAGGCGAGCCCGTACCAGTGAATTTTCAGCGGCCCGAAAGCAACGGCGACAGGATCTATTTCAGGATAAGGAAGCATGGAACAACCATCGGGATAAGGGCGTATTATTATGCACGTGTCCCAGTTTCACAATTGTTTAGCCAACAGGAGGAAACTCTCCCAACGATGTGCCTGATTCTTTTTGCCCACCAGGTCAGCGCCGACTACCCGCTGGTGGTAGCGGCCAATCGCGATGAGTTTCATTCGAGACCGACCGCCCCGGCCCACCGGTGGCCAGAGCACCCGGGGCTGCTGGCCGGGCGGGACCTGCAGGCCGGCGGCACCTGGATGGGCATCCACAGCAACGGCCGCTTTGCTGCCATCACCAATTTTCGCGATCCGGATCGGACTCGAGCCGCCCCCCGCTCGCGGGGCGAGCTGACCACCCGGTTCCTGCTCACAGACACCGGCGCGGAGGACTTTCTCGCCGGGCTGATGACCTCGGTGGACGACTACGCAGGCTTCAGCCTGCTGCTGGGTGAGGGTGACGAGTTGTGGTATTACAGCAACAGCGGCAAGGGTTCCGGGGCTCTCCCCAGGCCGCTGGCGCCGGGCGTATACGGCCTCAGCAATGCGCTGCTGGATACGCCCTGGCCCAAGGTGGAACTGGGCAAGCAGGCGCTGTCGCGGGTACTGGCAGGGGACGTGATTAATCACGACGAGCTGGCCGCAGTCGTCGGGGATCGCCAGCTCGCCAGCGAGGAACAGTTACACCCCCAGGGTCTGGACGGCGAGATGGACCAGATGCTATCAGCCCAGTTTATCGTCAATCCTGCCTACGGCACCCGCGCGACCACCACCTGTTGGCGCGACAGTGCGGCCGCATATCACTGGCGGGAGCAGACCATCGCCGCCAGCGGAGAGATCACCGGCACCGTGGAGCAGGTCATCGCTACGCAACCGGGTTGTGGATGAAGTTCTCCATCCCGTGTTCAGCCAGGAAACGCTCGAGGCGGGCGTGAATGGCGCCGGGATACTCATGTTGCATTACTTCCTCCAGTAACGCCCGCGCCTCGACAAGACTGACATTGCGCAATGCTCTTTTCACCTTGGGCAGGCTGGTGGCGTTCATGGATAACATGTCGTAGCCCATGGCCAGTAACAGCACGGCCCCCTCCGGATCGCCGGCCAGCTCTCCGCAAATACCCACCTTTTTGCCTTCGGCGCGGGCTGCTTCGGCAACCTGCTGCAGCGCACCAAGCACCGCCGGGTGCAGCGAGTGGTAGAGGTCGGCCACCCGGGCATTGTTGCGATCTACCGCCAGCAGATACTGGGTCAGGTCGTTGGAACCCACCGACAGGAAGTCGACCCGGCGGGCGAGCGCCCTAGCCTGGTAAACGGCCGAGGGCACCTCCACCATTACCCCGATACGCGGTAGCGGGGTCTCCACCCCTTCCTGGAGAATTTCCCGGTGACTGCGGTGAATGAGTTCCAGGGCTTCATCCAGTTCGCTGACGCTGGAAATCATCGGCAACATGATGCGCAGGTTGCCCAGCCCGGCATTGGCCTTGAGCATGGCCCTGACCTGGGAGAGAAAAATTTCCGGGTGATCCAGGGTGACGCGGATGCCCCGCCAACCGAGAAAGGGATTGTCCTCCTCGATAGGAAAATAGGGCAGGGCTTTGTCGCCGCCAATGTCCAGGGTACGCATGGTTACCGGCCTGGGTGCAAATGCTTCCAGCTGGCTGCGGTAAATCTGCCGCTGCTCCTCTTCCGAGGGGAAACGCTCGCGCAACAGGAAGGGCACCTCGGTGCGGTACAGACCCACCCCTTCGGCCCCGTGCTCCAGCGAACGGGAGACATCGGCCATCAGCCCGGTATTCACCCACAGCGGCATGCGATGGCCGTCTTCGGTCACGCAGGGCTGATCCCTGAGTGACTCCAGGTCGCGACTCAACTCCCGGTCGGAATCGACAATCGCCTCGAACCGGGACAGCACTTCCGGCGGCGGATTGAGATGCACGGTCCCGTTGTAGCCGTCGATCACCAGATTGCGACCCTGCAGCTTGGTGTAGGGCAGGTCCACCGCCCCCATTACCGTGGGGACACCCATGGCCCGGGCGAGGATGGCGACGTGGGAATTGCCTGATCCGCGCACGGAGATCAGGCCCGCCAGTCTGTCCCGTGGAATTTCACCCAGCGACGAAGCAGTCAGTTCCTCCCCCACCAGCACAGTCTGTTCCGGGAAGACCTGTTCTTCCTTGTCCGATGCCTGGAGGTAGGCGAGCACCCTGGTTCCAAGGTCCTTGACGTCCACCGCACGCTCTTTCAGGTAGCTGTGCTCCATCCGTTCAAAATGCCGGATGTGCTCGATCATCACCTTGCTCAGGGCTCCCTGGGCCCAGTGACCTTCCTTGATCAGGCTGACCACCTCGCGACCGATAGAAGAGTCATCGAGGATTCCCAGGTACACGTCGAACAGGGCATGGTCCTCGGGGCTGAGTTCGCCACCGAGATTATCGGCCACGCCCCGGATATCCTCACGCACCCTGCCCAGGGCGCCGCGGAAGGCCTTCAGCTCACCCCTGCGGTCGTCGACGAACTTCTGCGGCACCGCGTACAGGTCGGCTATTGGCGAAATCACCACCGCGGTGCCTATGGCAATCCCCGGCGCACCGGGAACACCGCTGATCTTGGTGGGCGCACCCGCCGCGACCTCGTCCGAGTCCACCGCACCGGTCACCCGGGCGTGGGCAATGACCGCCGCCAGCTGTGCCGACATGGTGACCAGGAAAGCTTCCTCACCCTCGTCGAAGCGACGGTGTTCCGCCTGCTGGACTACCAGGACGCCCAGTACGTCACGCTGGTGAATAATGGGTACACCGAGAAACGCGTTGAAATGCTCCTCTCCCAGGTCAGGGAAAAAGCGGAAATTGGGGTGGTTCTCGGCATTTTCCAGGTTCAAGGGTTCTTCCCGTTCAGCCACCGTGCCCACCAGGCCCTCCCCCGGCGCGAGGCTGGCAATCCCCACCTGGTCCTGGTTCAGGCCCTCGGTGGCGCTGAACACAAACCGGGAGCCGTCCTCTTCCCGCAGGTAGACGCTACAGACTTCCGTGCCCATGGCGACGCGCACCCGGCTGACAATAATCCCCAACGCCTCTTCCAGCGTGCTGGCGGAGTTGACCTCCTGGACTATCTGGCGCAGTACCTCCAGCATCAGCGACCCTGTGCCTCAAACTGTTGTTCCGTGTGGCGCCCAAGGGGCAATGCCAGTTCTTTCATGGCTCGTCGGTAAACCTCGCGCTTGAAGGAAATAACCTGGCCCAGTGGATACCAGTAGCTAACCCACTGCCAGTGGTCGAATTCGGGCTTGTGGTTGTGATCCAGGCGCACCGCGTCGTCATCGGCCAGCATGCGCAGCAGGAACCACTTCTGCTTCTGGCCGATACAGACGGGCTTCTGGCCCTTGCGCACAAAGCGCCTGGGCAGTCGGTAGCGCAGCCAGCCCTTGGTCACCCCCAGCACTTCTACTGCATCCGGGGTCAGGCCGACCTCTTCCTCCAACTCGCGATACAGCGCCTCTTCCGGAGATTCACCGCGGTTTATCCCTCCCTGGGGAAACTGCCAGGCGTCCCGTCCACCGACACGCCGGGCCCACAGGACCTGCCCCCGGTCATTTGCCAGCACTATTCCCACATTGGGCCGAAAGCCATCTTTATCGATCACGTTTATTGGTCTATCCAGCCAAACAGCCGGTTATTGTTCCACACTTTCCCGTCCCTGAGAAATTTACTCCGGCGGTGCCGGCGGCTATGCTGCCCTCCTTTTACCCGGAGCAGCGGCGATGGCACTGGCGATTTTTGACCTCGACAACACCCTTATCGGTGGTGACAGCGACTACCTGTGGGGGGAATTTGTCTGCGAGCGGGGCCTGGTCGACAGTGAGGAGTTCGCCGCCCGCAACGACCAGTTCTATGAAGACTACAAATCCGGCGACCTGGATATCTACGCGTACCTGCGCTTCGCCCTGGCTCCGCTCAAGGGCGTCGACCCGGAAATCCTCGCCAGCTGGCACCGCGAGTTTATGGCCAGCAAGATCCAGCCGATAATGCTGCCGAAAGCACAACAGCTGGTCGACAGTCACCGCCAGCGCCACGACCAGTTGCTGATCATTACCGCCACCAACGAATTCATTACCCGCCCCATTGCCGCGGCGCTGGGGGTCGACGATATCATCGCCTGTGAAGCGGAAAGGGTGAATGGCCGATATACCGGCGAACCTTCTGGCACCCCCTCCTACCACGAGGGCAAGGTGGTCAGGCTCGAACAGTGGCTGCAGGGACGGGATATCTCCCTGGCCGGGGCCTACTTCTACAGTGATTCCCACAACGACCTGCCGCTGCTGGAACAGGTGGACAAGCCGATCGCAGTGGACCCCGACCCAACGTTGCTGGCCAGGGCGCGGGAAGCAGGATGGCCAGTGATTTCCCTGCGCGACCAGGGCCAACTCAGTTAGTGTGAACAGGCCCGGCTCAGTCCCGGCGGGCGAAAATCGCTTTCAGGTATTCGGTCTCCGGAATTCCCGGGTGAATCGGGTGGTCCGGCCCCTGGGCACCCTGCTCCACAACACGCAACTGGCAACCGGCACGCACCGCGGCCTGTTGCAGTGCCGACATCAGGTCAGCACGGCCGAGATGCATGGAGCAGGAACCGGAAACCAGCAGGCCGCCAGGAGCCAGCAGGCGCAGACCCAGCTCATTGATCCGCCGGTAGGCAGCGATTCCTTTTTTGAGATCCTTGCGCCGCTGGATGAACGCGGGCGGATCCAGTATGACCACGTCAAAGGAAAGGCCCTCGCCAATCATCTGCTTCATGGTTTCCGGCGCTGAACCCTGGCGGACAGTCACTTTATCAGCCAGGCCATTGAGTTCAGCATTTCTCATCACCCCCTCGAGGGCGACCGCGGAGCTGTCCAGGCAGCTGACCTGGCGGGCGCCAAATGCCGCCGCCTGGATGCCCCAGCCGCCAATGTAGCTGTAAACATCCAGCACCGACCTGCCGGCCACCCAGGGGGCAAGCCGGGCGCGGGACATGCGATGATCGTAGAACCAGCCGGTTTTCTGTCCGGCGTGGACCGGCGCCAGGAACTGCACGCCATTTTCCTCCAGGGGAACCCGTTCAGGTACCTGGCCAAACACCACTTCGGCAGATTCCTCCAGCCCGCTTTCCCGGCGGGCACGGCTGTCGCCCCGCAACAGGATTCCCTCCGGCTGCAACAACGCCTGCAGCGCCTGCAGCAGTGGCTGGCGGTAACGCTCGATCCCCGCGTTGTTGAACTGCACAACCAGTTGCGGACCAAACCGGTCGATGACAACGCCCGGCAGCAGATCGCTGTCGCCATACACCAGCCGATAAAAGGGTTGGTCAAATGCGATCTCACGGCCCTGCAGGGCGCGCTGCAGCCGTCGGGTAAAAAATTCGCCATCGAGGGCCCGCTCCTCGCCCGGGGCATAAAGCCTGGCGCAGATCAGGGACTGCGGTTCCATATAGGCGCTGCCCAGCAGGCGGCCCTGAGTGTCCAGCACCCGCACCAGATCGCCGGCCTGATAGTTCGCCAGCGTATTGCGCTTACTGTCAATCTCGTTGGAATAAACCCACAGGTGGCCAGCGCGCAGGCGTCGGTCGGCCCCCTGGCGCAGGTAGAGGTCGGCGAATGCTGTCATGGGGAGGTTCGGGGAACCGGACGAGGTTCTAGTCGTCCTCGTCACACTTGCTCTGGTAGTCCTCGGCGCTGAGCAGGGCATCCAGTTCGTTGGCGTCCGCTGGTTGTATCTTGAACATCCAGCCGTCAGTGTAGGGGTCGGCGTTGACCGTTTCGGGCTCGTCTTCAAGCTGCTCATTGACCGCCAGCACTTCACCACCCACGGGAGTGTATATGTCAGACGCGGCCTTCACCGACTCCACCACGCCCGCCTCGTCACCGGCTGCCAGGGTGATGCCCACTTCCGGCAACTCCACGAAAACCACATCGCCCAGTGCATCCTGGGCGTGATCCGAGATGCCCACAGTCACGGTGCCATCCTCTTCCAGGCGCGCCCACTCGTGGCTGCTGGCGTATCTCAATTCGCTTGGTGTCTGGCTCATGGAGCGTCCTCTGTTGGATCAATGATGGGAGCTGAGCCGCTCATTCTAACGGGGAGTGGGTGAAAAACAATACAGTGAGGTTCAACCGATGCCCAGGGCCTGGCGCATCAGCCGTTGTTTTAGCGGCGCGATGCGACCCACTCCGCGCATACCCGCGTTGCGCAGCCACCGCACCGGCAGCGCCTGCTGCTCGAACAGGCGCTTGAAACCATCCATGGCGCCCATCATCAACAAATTGTCCCCCTTGCGCCGGCGCTGGTAACGGGACAGTACGTCCACGCGTCCCGGCTGCAGGCCGCGCTCATGGGCCTGCAACAACTCCTCGGCCAGCACCGCCACATCCCGCAAGCCCAGGTTTATGCCCTGTCCGGCCAGCGGATGAATGGTATGGGCGGCATCGGCCACCAGCGCCGCACCTGGCTGGATGTAGTCCACCGCATGGCGCTGGCGCAGCGGAAACGCGAAGCGCGGGCTACTGGCCAGCACCGGGCCAAGGGTTTCCTCGAAGGCGGCACCCAGGCGGGCACAGAAGCCGTCATCATCCAGGGCCAGCACCTCCTCGGCCACCTCATCCTGCAGCGACCAGACAATGGAGCTGAAATGCTCGCTGGCACTGCCCGGTAACGGCAGGAAAGCCAACGGACCAGTCGGCAGGAAGCGCTGCCAGGCCGTCTGCTGGTGGTCCAGGGCGGTCTGTACGGTGCACACCACGGCGCGATGGCCGTAATCCCACTCACGGGTTGAAAACTCCAGCATCTGCCGCACTCGTGACAGGGCACCGTCGGCACCCACCACCAGGTTGGCACGCAAGCTCTGGCCACTGTCCAGTTCAAGCAGCATTGTCCCATCACCACCCCGCTGGCACTGTTGCAGACAGTCGGGGTTGTAGGTAGCGATATCCCGGGCACGCTCCATCACTGCCAGCAAGCCATCAATGATGGCCCGGTTTTCGACGATGTGCCCCAGCGCCGGAACACCCAGTTCCGAGCGGTCAAACTCAATGCGGCCGGTGCCCTCGGCGTCCCAGACTGTCATGTGGGAATAGGCGCAGTGACGGTAGGCGGCAATGCGCTCCCAGGCGCCCAACTGTTCGAGAAAGGCGATAGAAATGGGCGTCAGGGCGCTGACCCGGGCGTCATAGCTGTTGAGATCGCGCCCGGCCGGCAGCGTTTTTCGCTGCAGGGGCTGCGCCTCCACCAGGGCCAGTGACAAGCCACTGCCGGCGAGGGCGGTCGCCAGCGCGGTGCCGGCGATACCGGCGCCGATTATCACCACATCGTACTGCGCAGGCCCGCTCACTGTTCCCCCAGTGCGGCCAGGCCGGCGGCGTGGTTGACGAAATTTCGTTTCAGCGGCGGCAGTAAGTCCAGCCCCGAGAGGGCCGCGTCGCGGACCAGGCCGAGCACCGGGTCGGTCTGCATGAACAGTGACGGTAGTCGATCACTGAATTCAATCGTTCGCCGCTGGTCGTCCTGCTGGCGTCGCTCATAACGCTGCAACACCGCCAGAGACCCGTAACTCTCTCCCCGCTCGGCGGCATCGGCGAGCACACCGGCCAGTTCCGCCACGTCGCGCAGGGCCAGGTTATAGCCCTGGCCAGCGACCGGGTGCAGGGCATGGGCGGCATTGCCCATAACGACCACCCCCTGGCGCACCTGCTCATCAGACGTCACCAGTGACAGGGGATAGGCGTGCCGCTCACCGACCTGCTCAAGCCGCCCCAGTCGATAGCCGAACCGCCGCTGCAAGACCTGTAGAAACTCCGCCTCGGGGCAGTCCAGCAGGCGCTCCGCTTCCTCTGGTGCCAGGGTCCAGACCAGGCCACTGCGATTGACGCTGTTGGCAACCCCGAGTAACGGGAGTAACGCCAACGGGCCGCGTTCAGTGAAACGCTCGAAGGCACAACCCTTATGCGGCTGGGCAAAGCCGATATTGGCAACCAGTGCCTGCTGCCGGTAGGACTTTTCGCTCACCCCCACTCCCAGCTTCTGGCGCAGCCCGGAATCGGCACCGTCAGCCACCACCAGCAAGCCGGCCTCCAACTCCCCGTTCGTGCCCCCCGCCAGGCTCAGTCGGGTCAGCTGCCCGGCGGGACGGGCCTCGGTCACTTTGGCAGGGCTGATCAGTTCGACCCGCCCCTGGCGATGCAAGGCCTGAGCCAGGCTGGCACCCAGCCAGGCATTTTCAACCACATAGCCCAGCGCCTCCCAGCCGTAATCCCGGGCGCGCATCAGGGTGCTGCCAAAACGGCCGCGGTTGGACACGTGAATGGTTTCAATCGGGCACAACCACTGCTGCAGGTCCGCCCACAGGCCGAGGCGCTGGTAGATCAGGCGGCTGCTATAGCTCAGGGCGGTAGACCGGGCATCAAACGAAGGATGGTAATCGGGCTTGTGCCCCGGCTGCGGCTCCGGAAAGGGATAGCTTTCTACCAGCGCGATACTGGCCCGCGGGGGCAGGACGTGCGCCAGGTAAAGGGCGAGGCTGATGCCCACCATGCCGCCACCGGCTATCACGATGTCATATTGCTCACGCATGATCAGGCGGCCATGGTGGCCTCAATCTCCTCTATGGTGCGCGGCGCGTCGGCGGTCAACACCTCACAACCTGACGCAGTCACCAGAACGTCGTCTTCTATACGCACCCCAATCCCTCGCCACTTGCGCGCCACGTCGGTATTCCCTGGCGCTATGTAGATACCCGGTTCCACCGTCATCACCATCCCCGCTTCCAGCAGGCGCCACTCATCGCCAACCCGGTAATCGCCCACATCATGCACATCCAGGCCCAGCCAGTGCCCCAATCGATGCATATAAAAGGGCTGGTAGGCCTGGGCTTCAACGAGTTCATCGACCTCACCCTCCAGCAGGCCCAACTTCACCAGGCCCGCGGTGATCACCCGGACGCTGGCATCGTGGGGCTGGTTCCAGTGATTGCCGGCGCGAATCTCAGCGATCGCCGCCCCGTGGGCGGCCAGCACCAATTCATAAATCGCTCGTTGCTCGGCGTTGAACCTGCCGTTTACCGGGAATGTGCGGGTGACGTCCGCCGCGTAATACTCGAACTCACATCCGGCATCGACCAGCACCAGGTCACCGGCGCGCATTTTGCTGCTGTTTTCCACGTAATGCAGGGTACAGGCGTTAACACCACTGCCGACGATACTCAGGTACGCCGGATAGCGGGCGCCCCCACGAACAAACTGGTGGTGCAGTTCACCCTCCAGTTCATATTCAAACATGCCGGGCTGGCAATAGCGCATGATGTGGCGGTGGGCACTGGCGGTGATTTCGCCGGCCCGGCGCAGCAGCTTTTGCTCGGCGGCGCTCTTGATCAGCCGCATATCATGGAGCATGTGGTCCAGGTCGGTGAACTCTCCGGGAGGAGAGGCGCCGCTGGACTCCTTACTGCGAATGCTGTTGACCCAGCCCATGATCTGGCGGTCAAACTCTGCGCTGCGGCCCATGGAATAGTAGACCCGGTCGCGGCCTTCAATCAGCCCCGGGAGAATTTCATCCACATCGGTCACCGGAAAGGCGTCGTCGGCACCGAAATGGTCGCAGGCACCATCCGGCCCCGCCCTGCTCCCGTGCCAGAGCTCGGTCGCAGGGTCACGCTCCCGGCAGAACATGACAAACTCGCCATGCGCGCGCCCGGGAATCAACACCAACACCGCCCCGGGCTCGCAAAAACCGCTGAGGTAATAAAAGTCGCTGTCCTGGCGAAAGGGGTATTCGGTATCCCTGCTGCGCAGTTTTTCCTGCGCGGCGGGTATGATGGCGATGCTGTCAGGCGCCATCATCGCCATCAGCTTGCGCCGTCGGCGGGCGTATTCTGCGTTGCTTATCTTCATCCGGTGACGCTGTAATCGGGAAATCCGCAGATTACCACAGGCTATCTAGTGCAGAGAGGGAGGCTCTCCCCCGGCGGGTTCGACCCGGCTGTCCATGAAAATGTTGAGAGAGGCAAAACGCAGGTACTCGACAATCTCCATGAAAGCGTTTTCTGCGTCCTCTTCCTCCTCGCCTTCATCCACCCCGGCCTCGGCGATAGCCGCGAAGTCCCGCAGGATTTCACTACTGTCCTGTGACACCTGGGCCTGGTTGACCTGGGCAAAGCCGGCGAGAAAACCGCTGGCCCAGTCGGCCACGGCTGCGGTACGGGCTTCAATCTCAACCTCATCGTCCGGCAACAGGGGGTAGAAGTCGAATTCGTCGTCTTCCAGCGCCGCCGCCGATACCTGGTAGAGTTGCATGAGCTGAGCGGCCAGCTCACCGTGCGAGTTCAGGTCCATCGCCTGACTTAGCAGCGCCAGTCCCGCCTCGGCCTGGGCCGGAGCGCCTGCAGCGAGAAGGCCGCACAAACAACCGTGGATACGCGAGGGGGAGGTGTCCAGGCCCTGCTCCAGCAGGTGATTGGCCAACTCGTCGATGTCGAAGACTCCGACTTCATCGGGGGATGGATCAAACATGTCGATTTCCTGGCGCGTGAAACCCGGTGACCCCGGGGAAAGTTACAACAGCAAGCTAACAAAGCTTGGCAGGCCCTTGATTTTCATTGCTTTTGTTCCGTTGACCTCGATCGGAAGCGCCCTTATAGTAAAGTCCACACGGGACTAACACCAGTAAAACTCCATGGCGGACAAGCAACTGCAGGCCCTGAGCCAGAAGATCGATCAGCTGATCGAACTGTGCAACCAGCTGAACAGGGAAAACCAGCTGCTAAAAGCGGAAAATGCCGGCTGGCAGCAGGAACGCCAGGACTTGATCGACAAGAACGAACTGGCCAGATCCAAAGTAGAAGCCATGATCAACCGTCTGCGCACAATGGAGTGAATCGGTGAACCAACCCAACACTGTCACGGTAAAAATTCTCGACAAGGACTACCAGGTCGCCTGCCCGGAAGAGCAGGAATCGGATCTGGTGGTATCGGCAAAATACCTGGACAAACAAATGCGCAGTATCCGCGAAACAGGCAAGGTCATCGGCCTGGAGCGCATTGCGGTCATGGCCGCACTCAACATCAGCTATGAGTTGCTGCAGGCCTCTGAACACAGTGGCAGCGAGGCTCCCGCGCCGGAAGCCAGCGCCGTAGAAGGCCTCAACCGCAAGCTCGATGACGCCCTCTACCAGCTGCGACAGCTGGAAATCGGCTGAGCCCTCCCGTAATTCCCGCGGAAATGCAAGGGCGAATTTGTTCTCCGCCCCCGTTATAATCCACCCCGGATCCCTGGCGTATGCGCCAGGCAGACAGTCCTCGAGCCGATAAATTTGTATCCGGGGGCGTCTCGCCACTGCTGGTGTGCAGGTCCGGCATGACCGGAAAGCCTTATGCAGTGCAGGTGCCTCCACCTTGAACCATCGGGTTCAAGGGCAGCGCTGTCAGCGGTACGCCGGGAATCTTTAACACCCATGGAAAACCTGCCTCAGTCCAAATCAGAGCTCCGCCGGGACATGCGTTCCCGTCGGCGGGCGCTGCCAGAGACCAAACGGCGCCAGGCGGCGGGCAAAATTGCCGAGCGACTGGCGTCCCTGCCGAGTTGGCGCCTGGCGCAACGTATCGCCGTGTATCTCGCCAATGACGGAGAAATAGACCCCTCTATCGTGGTCAACACCCTTCGCGCCGAAGGCAGGACACCGTACCTTCCGGTAATCCAGGCCGACAGATCACTTCGATTCGCGCGTTGGGAAGCGGGCGAGCACCTCGGCAGGAACCGTTTTGGTATTCCGGAACCTTCGGGCGACCCACGCCCGGCCAGCGAACTGGACGTCATACTGCTGCCGCTGGTTGCCTGGGACCGGCAGGGTAATCGGCTGGGGATGGGGGGCGGTTTCTACGACAGGGCGCTGGCAAACGCCCCTGAGGTACTGAAGGTGGGTTTGGCGTACGAGTGCCAGCAGGTGAGCACCCTGCCGGCGCAGTCATGGGATGTTCAGCTGGACTTCATCGTGACCGAAAGTACCCTGTACAACTGTCAGGGCGATCACTGAGCCTGCCTTCAGTCGTTTATGATAACGCCCGCCTGCAGTTCGGAGGCAGGTGCTGCAACTGAGTCGGAGGCGGCCATTGGCAGCATCAGGGTGACCAATACGCCCATGCCAAAAGCGGCCATCAGGACTAGCATAAGGTCTGGCTTGCGTTTCACTGTTTCCCCACTCTTCTCGGATCAGTAACAGGCGCTTCCGGGAAGGCCTGTTCGACTTATTATCAGATGGAATCAACCACTAACTTTCGGCATTATTTCACAAAAACGAAAAATGTCTACAGCTAGTGGACAAAAACTTCAACTTTCTGAACTATTTCTGTTGCACAGGCGGCTCAGCTGTCCCGCTGGCCAAGGTACAGCGCGTAAGCGAGGTTGTCCGTCTCGTCCCAGTAACGATACCCGATCTGGGCGAGCACTTGCTCAAACGCCCCCTTTTCCCCGTGTGGGACCTGCACGCCCGCCAGAATCCTGCCGTATGCCGCACCGTGGTTACGGTAGTGGAACATGGAGATATTCCAGTGCTGCCCCAGACCTGAGAGAAATTTCGCCAGCGCGCCGGGCCGCTCGGGAAATTCCACCCGATAGACCCGCTCATTGTCCAGGCCCGCCGGCGCATGACCACCCACCATGTACCGGACATGGAGTTTGGCCACCTCGTTATCGGTGAGGTCCTGTGCCTCATAGCCCTTGTCCTCAAGCACCTGTAACAGGCGGGCAAGATCCTCTCCGCCGGGCACCACCGAGAGGCCGACGAAAACCTGTGCCGAACCCTTGTCGACATAGCGATAGTTAAACTCGGTGATATTGCGCCTGCCCAGGGCGGCGCAGAATACCCGGAAACTACCCGGCTGCTCCGGGATGGTCACCGAGATTACTGCCTCACGCTGTTCACCGATTTCAGTTCGCTCGGAGATATAGCGCAGCCGGTCGAAATTGGTATTGGCGCCACTGACAATCGCCAGCAGGTCCTCGTCCTGCACGCCCTCGCGCTCGCAGTAGAGCTTCAGCCCTGCCAGCGCCAGCGCACCGGCGGGCTCGGCAATGCTGCGGGTGTCCTCAAAGATATCCTTGATAGCGGCGCAGATTTCGTCGCTGCTGACGGTAATAACCTCGTCCACCAGCTCTTTGATCACCCGAAAGGGCTCCTTGCCCACCTGGGCGACGGCACAGCCGTCGGCGAACAACCCCACTTCAGGAAGGACTGCCCGACGGCCCCGCTCCAGCGCCAGCTTGAGGCAGGCAGCGTCCTCCGGCTCGACGCCAATGACCCGGGTATCGGGCCAGACGTACTTGATGAAGGCAGCAACACCGGCAAGCAGGCCGCCGCCGCCTACCGGGACAAAAATCGCATCCAGCGGCCGCTCCTGCTGGCGGACAATTTCCATGCCCACGGTGCCCTGGCCGGCGATAACGTCGGGGTCATCAAAGGGATGAACGTAGGTCATGCCCTTTTTTTCCACCAGCACGGCAGCATGCGCAGCGGCCTCGTCGTAGGAATCGCCCCGCAGCACCACCTTGGCACCGCGATCGCGAACCGCATCGACCTTGATTTGCGGCGTGGTGCGAGGCATGACAATGGTCGCCCTGACCTTCATTCTGCCGGCAGCCATGGCCAGGCCCTGGGCGTGATTGCCGGCGGAAGCCGCCACCACACCGAGGGCGCGCTGCTCCGGGGTGAGGTGATGCATCTTGTTGTAGGCGCCCCGCAGCTTGAAAGAAAACACCGGCTGCAGGTCTTCCCGTTTCAACCAGACCCGATTGCCCAATCGGCGGGACATCAGTTCAGCCCGGTCTACCGGGGTCTCCCTGGCCACGTCATAGACGCGCGCATCGAGAATCCGCTTGATGTAGGACTTTGGCATAGATCCGGGTTCCGCTGGTTTGAAGCAAGCGGCCATGTTAAAGAAGCCGCGCCGGTTTTGCAGCCCCGATACCGGATAATTGCTGCCGCGACCAGCCCGCTGGCCTATAATGGCCCTCCGCAGAACTCTGGAGCCATGGTCTATGAACCAGGATGAGATGAAGCAGGCCGTCGCCCAGGCCGCACTGGATTATATTCGCCCGAAAATAGACGACGACACCGTGCTGGGCATCGGCACCGGCTCCACCGCCAACCTGTTCATTGACTGCCTGGCGGACATTCGCGGGCTGTTAACCGCAACGGTAGCCAGTTCGGAGGCATCAGCCGAGCGGCTGCGAAACCATGGCATTCCGGTGTATGACCTGAACGCGGTCGACCAGGTGGACTTTTACATTGACGGCGCCGACGAATGCAACGCCGCCCTGCAACTGATCAAGGGCGGTGGCGCTGCCCTGACCCGGGAAAAAATCGTGACGGCGGTGGCAAAAGAATTCATCTGCATCGCCGATGAGTCAAAACTGGTTCACACCCTCGGACAGTTTCCCCTGCCGGTGGAAGTTATTCCCATGGCCCGCAGCCACGTCGCCAGGGAGCTGGTAAAGCTGGGGGGTGACCCGGTGTACCGGGACGGTGTGGTCACTGACAACGGCAATGTCATCCTGGATGTGTACAACTTTTCCATACCCCAGCCACTGGCCACCGAGGAAAAGATCAACGGCATCACCGGGGTGGTCACCAACGGCCTGTTTGCACTGAAGCCAGCGGATGTATTGCTGCTGGGTACGCCACAGGGAGTGAAAACCCTGTATGCGGCCGACTGACTGACGAGCGGCTCAGGCCCGGCGACGAGAGGCCGGATAAATGACCGACCACAGCCAGCGCCAGAAGCTGTTACCGGCCAGCACCTCGGCGTTGATGGCGTCAAAAAAACGCTCCAGTTCAACGGGATTGGCAAAATAATCCATGCGGGTTTTGAAGCCCCGGTCCGGATCCAGCTCCTTGACCACTTTTGCCGGGTTGCCCGCCACCACCGCGTTCGCCGGCACGTCGCGGGTGACAACGGCCCGCGCCGCCACTACCGAATTGTCGCCGATAGTGACGCCCTTGAGCACCACCGAACCGTCTCCCAGCCAGCAGTTGCGGCCGATATGTACCGGCGTCGGCGTGGGGTCGCGTTCCGTGCGATCGTAGATCATATGCCAGTCGGAATCGGTGACGTAGGCGCCATTGGCGAACATGGTGCCATCACCGATAGTGACCTCGTCGGAAGCGCTGATGCGCGAACCCGGGCTCATCAACACACAGTCGCCTATGTCGATCCGGCCCTGGCCCTCGGCGCGGCCCCACACACCAATTTCCACCTGGTGCATGGGCTCGCCGATGGCGGTGAAGGAGCGCCCAATACGGATATTGTTGCCGGAAATGTTGACATACCAGGGCTTCATAATGGTGTGATACGGCCCCAGCGACTCGCACTGCGGCCGCAGGAAATACTCGGCATACCATTGACGATAACGCAGGTACAGTTTCTTCAGCCACCAGGGACGGAGATCTTTACGCATGAACGTGGTTCCACGATAGATGCTGGAAATAGTCTGAGGCGTTATCATGGCAACCCCTGTGTTGAACTGCAACGGAATCCACCAAAGCGAGCATGAGCGAGCCCCGCCAGTCTGATATATCGCGCCCGGTAAGCAGTAACCAGACGGGTCTGCATTCACAGCTCGCGACCACTTTGCAGCGTCACCTGGATCACCCCTTCCGCCGACCACCGGCACCGCATTCAGTGGCAGCCTACCAGGCACTGGCCGAGCGACTCCGTGCGCAGCCACAACCACTGGTTATCGACTCCTTCTGCGGTACCGGAATGAGTACACAGCTATTGGCGCAAAGGCATCCTGACCAGCTGGTGGTGGGTATAGACCAATCCGCCCACCGGCTGCAAAAACACCTACCCTCCCCTGCCGGCAACTACCTGCTGCTGCAGGCCCAGGTCGAGGATATATGGGCACTGCTGTTGGCCGATGGCTACCGCGCGCAATACCACTACCTGCTCTATCCCAACCCCTGGCCCAAGCGCAAACACCTGCAGCGGCGTGTCCACGGCCACGGCAGTTTTCCACTGTTGCTGGAACTTGGCGGCTATATCGAACTGCGCTCGAACTGGCAGCTGTACGTGGAAGAGTTCGGTGTGGCCATGCACCTCGCCGGCCGCCGAGGCCTGATACGCCAGATATCCGGAGATCCACCCCTGACCCTGTTCGAGGACAAGTACCGCAACAGTGGTCACCGGTTGTGGGCGTTCACCGCAGCGCCGTGACGAAAAGCCTGTTATAGGCTAAAGTCCCCGCTGCAGAGAGAGGAACCGCAATGACTGCCAATCAGCCCGACCCGGTGTGGGAACGAATTCGCGCCGAGACAGAGAAACACGCCCAGGAAGAACCGGTGCTGGCCAGCTTCCTGCACGCCACGATTCTCAATCACGACTCTCTGGAGTGCGCCCTCAGTTTTCACCTGGCCAGTCAACTGGATAGCCCGACCGTCACCTCGCTATTATTGCGTGAGGTCATGTTGCAGGCCATGCGCTCGGATAAACGTATCGGCGAGGCGATGCGCTGCGACCTGCTGGCCGTGGTCGATCGCGATTCCGCAAGCCACGAGCTGTATATCCCGTTTCTCTACTTCAAGGGCTTCCACTCCCTGCAAACCCACCGTATTGCCCATTGGCTGTGGAACAACGGCAGGCGCTCCATGGGACTGTTCTTCCAGAACCGGGTTTCGGTGAAATTTGGCGTGGACATACACCCCGCTGCGCGCATTGGCAGCGGCATTATGCTGGATCATGCGACCGGCCTGGTGGTCGGAGAAACCGCCGTCGTTGGCGATAACGTCTCCATCCTGCAGTCGGTCACTCTGGGTGGCACTGGCAAGGAAGACGGCGATCGCCATCCCAAGATAGGCAATGGTGTGCTGATCAGCGCAGGGGCGAAAATTCTCGGTAATATCCGCGTCGGTGAGGGCGCCAAGATCGGCGCCGGCAGTGTCGTGCTGGAAGAGGTTCCACCGCACACAACGGTTGCCGGTGTGCCGGCGAAGATTGTGGGCCGACCGGCCACCGACGCACCGGCACTGGATATGAATCACGATTTCTGCTGCGACGGGAGAGATGTCTCGTCGCAGTCGGGCTAGGGCGCTAATCCCCCAGGTGATACTGGGGTGACAGCTCCTGGACCGCGTCCACAAACGCAGTTACGTGGTCCGGGTTGACGCCCGGCGTTATTCCGTGGCCAAGGTTGAATATGTGACCACTGCCATGGCCGAAACCCGCCAGGATAGACGCCACTTCTTCGCGGATCCGTGCCGGTGAGGCAAACAGCATCGACGGATCCATATTACCCTGCAGGGCCACCCGGTCACCAACCTCGGCACGCGCCAGGGCAATGTCCGTGGTCCAGTCAATACCGACCCCCTGGGCACCGCAGTCAGCAATCGAGGTCAACCACTGACCGCCCCCCTTGGTGAATACAATGACCGGCACATCCCGGGTTTCGGGCTGGCCCTGCAATCTGGTGATGATCCGCTGCATGTACGCCAGTGAGAACTCCCGGTAACCGGCTGCAGACAGGCTGCCTCCCCAGGTATCGAAAATCTGCACCGCCTGGGCGCCCGCGCGAATCTGCGCCGCCAGGTAATCGGCCACGGCATCCGCCAGCAGCGACAGCAGGCCGTGCATCAGGGCCGGTTTGTCGTAGGCCATGCCCTTGACGTTGGCAAAGTCCTTGGAGGAACCACCCTCGACCATGTAGGTTGCCAGAGTCCAGGGGCTACCGGAAAAACCGATCAACGGCACCTTGCCGTTGAGTTCGGCTCGAATCGTGCGAACGGCATTCATGACGTAGGCCAGGTCATCATCGGCCGTGAAACTGTTAAGCCCGGCCAGGTCTTCCTCGCTGCGCACGGTCTTGCGAAAACGCGGGCCCTCACCTTCCTCAAAGTACAGGCCCAGACCAAGGGCGTCGGGCACGGTGAGAATGTCGGAAAACAGGATGGCCGCGTCCATGGGGTAGCGGCGCAGGGGCTGCATGGTGACCTCGCAGGCCAGCTCGGCATTCTTGCAGAGGTCCAGAAAAGAACCCGCCTGTTTCCGGGTGGCGCGATATTCGGGCAGGTAGCGGCCGGCCTGACGCATCATCCACACTGGCGTGCGATCAACAGGCTGGCGTTGCAATGCACGCAGGAAGCGGTCGTTCTTCAGTTCACTCATCAATATCTCTCTTGCCTGCACCCGGACGGCGCAGCTTGTCGTTCGCGCCTAGACGCCCAGGTAGTCCAGAATCCCATCTGCCGCCTGGCGCCCCTCCCAGATGGCCGTGACCACCAGGTCAGACCCGCGCACCATGTCACCGCCGGCAAAAATTTTGGGGTTGCTGGTCTGGAACTTGTAGGTCTGCGCTTCTTCCGCAACCACGCCATTCCAGTCGTTGGTCTGCACCGCCACTTCCTCCAGCCAGTCAGGCGGGCTGGGCTGGAATCCGAAGGCAATGATCACCGCATCCGCCTCCAGCACTTGCTCACTACCGGGTATGGGCCGGGGCCGACGACGACCATCCGCATCCGGCTCACCCAGTTCGGTTTCCACCACCTTGATGCCACAGGCCTGACCAAAATATTCAACCACCTCGATGGGCTGGCGATTAAAGAGGAATTCGACCCCCTCTTCCCGCGCATTTTTCACTTCCCGGCGCGAACCAGGCATGTTTTCCTCGTCGCGACGGTAGGCGCAGATGACCTTATCCGCGCCCTGGCGCACCGCCGTGCGCACACAGTCCATCGCGGTGTCGCCACCGCCGAGGACGATAACCCGTTTGCCCCGGAGGTTGACGTAGTCTTCCGCTTCCTGTTCGAAACCGAGATTGTGGTTCACATTCCCTATCAGGTAGGGCAGTGCTTCATAGACTCCGGGCAGGTTCTCTCCAGGAAAGTTACCTTTCATGTAGGTGTAGGTGCCCATGCCCATAAATACCGCATCGTACTGTTCCAGCAGTTCGCTGATCGCGACGTCCCTGCCGATTTCCGTGTTGAGGCGGAACTCGATGCCCATGCCTTCAAACACGTCTCGACGCCGGGTCATGACCTGTTTTTCCAGCTTGAACTCGGGAATGCCGAAGGTCAGCAGGCCGCCGATCTCGGGGTAGCGGTCGTAGACCACAGCCTTGACCCCGTTACGGGTGAGAATATCGGCACAGCCAAGCCCCGCCGGCCCGGCTCCGATGATCGCTACCTTCTTGCCAGTGGCAACGACATGGGAGAGATCCGGTCGCCAGCCCATGGCAAGGGCGGTATCGGTGATGTACTTTTCCGAGGACCCGATGGTGACCGCGCCAAACCCGTCGTTCAGCGTACAGGCCCCTTCACAAAGGCGATCCTGCGGGCATACCCGGCCGCAGACCTCCGGCAGGGTGTTGGTCTCATGGCTCAGTTCCGCCGCCTCGAACAGGTTGCCCTCGGACACCAGCTTGAGCCAGTTGGGAATGAAGTTGTGCACCGGGCACTTCCATTCACAATAGGGGTTGCCACACTCCAGACATCGATGGGACTGTTCCGCCACCTGGCCCTTGGTAAAGGGCTTGTAGATTTCCACATAGTCCGTCTTGCGGGACTGCAGCGGCTTTTTGTCGGGATCATTGCGGCCGACATCAATAAACTGGAAATTGTTTGCCAGGCGATTACTCATATCTTCTCCTGTCCACGCGTCAGTCGGTGTTACGCAGACGTGATAGCAGCTGGTCGAACTCCGCTGCCTTGGGTTTGACCAGCCAGAACTTGCCAACGTAGTCGACAAAGTTTTCCAGCAGGTAGGCACCCCATTCAGAACCGGTTTCCTCGACAAATTCGCGGATGTTGCTGCGCAGGTAGTTCCGATAGGGTTCCATGTACTCCGAGCTTACCCGGTGGATTTCCACCAGTTCACTGTTGTACTTGTCGATAAAGGTGCGATCCATGTCCAGCACATAGGCAAAACCACCGGTCATGCCCGCGCCGAAGTTGACGCCGGTCGGGCCGAGCACGGTGACATTACCGCCGGTCATGTATTCACAGCAGTGGTCTCCCGCGCCCTCGACAACCGCATGGGCACCGGAATTGCGCACCGCAAAACGTTCTCCGGCAATGCCAGCCGCGTGCAGCCGCCCGCCGGTCGCTCCATAGAGACAGGTATTGCCGATAATCGCCGTCTCCTGGGACTTGAATTCACTGCCACGGGGCGGGTAAATCACCAGCTTGCCGCCGGCCATTCCCTTGCCCACGTAGTCGTTGGAGTCCCCCTCGAGGTACATGTGCAGGCCGCCGGCATTCCACACACCAAAGCTCTGGCCTGCGGTACCGGTCAGGCGCAGGACCAGCGGGTTTTCTTCCATACCCGTGTTGCCATAACGGCGGGCGATTTCGCCTGACAGCCGGGCGCCAATCGAGCGATCACAGTTGCACACCGTGAAGTTGAACTCACCACCGGTGCGGGACTCAATGGCAGAGAGGGTCGCGGCGACCATTTCCTCGGCTTTCTCACCCTTGTCGAAAGGGTCGTTGGCGGCCACCTGGCAATACTCGGGCTGGTCCTGGGCAGATTGATCCTTGTGGAGAATGGGAGCGAGGTCCAGGCGGGCCTGTTTGTCGGTCTCTCCCGGCAGGGCCTCCAGCAGGTCGGTACGACCAATGAGCTCCTCCAGGGAAGCGACGCCCAGCTTCGCCAGCCACTCGCGGGTTTCCATGGCGATGAAAGTGAAGAAATTGACCACCATCTCCACGGTGCCGTTGAAATGTTCGTCACGCAGCGTCTGGTGCTGGGTGGCAACACCGGTGGCACAGTTGTTGAGGTGACAGATGCGCAGGTACTTACATCCCAGCGCAACCATGGGCGCGGTGCCGAAGCCAAAGCTCTCGGCCCCCAGAATCGCGGCCTTGATCACGTCGAGGCCGGTCTTCAGGCCACCATCGGCCTGCAGCCTGATATTACCGCGCAGGTTGTTGCCGCGCAGGGTCTGCTGCACCTCCGCGAGGCCCAGCTCAAAGGGAGAGCCGGCATAGCGAATTGAGGTTAGCGGGCTGGCGGCAGTACCACCATCGTAGCCGGATATTGTAATCAGGTCGGCATAGGCTTTGGCGACGCCCGCGGCGATTGTGCCGACTCCAGGCTCGGACACCAGTTTCACCGACACCAGAGCCTTGGGATTGACCTGCTTGAGATCGAAAATCAGCTGTGCCAGATCCTCGATTGAGTAAATATCGTGATGCGGCGGCGGCGATATCAGGGTCACGCCGGGCACGGAATAACGCAGCCGGGCGATCAGGTCATTGACCTTGCCCCCCGGCAACTGGCCTCCCTCGCCGGGCTTGGCACCCTGGGCCACCTTGATCTGCAGCACCTCGGCGTTGACCAGGTAGTGGGGAGTGACCCCGAACCGGCCGGAGGCAATCTGCTTGATCTTGGACATGCGCTCGGTGCCGAATCGCTCAGGATCCTCGCCACCCTCGCCCGAGTTGGAACGGGCGCCCATGCGGTTCATCGCCGCCGCCAGTGCCTCGTGCGCCTCGGGGCTGAGCGCCCCCAGGGACATACCCGCGGAATCGAAGCGCGGCAGGATGTTCTCTACCGGTTCCACCTCGTCGAGCGCAATACTGCTGACACCTTCCACCGGCTTGAGCAGGTCCCGCAGGGTGGCCACCGGTCGCTTGTTGACCAGTTCCGCATAGCGTTGGTAATCGGCGTAATCGCCGCTCGCCACCGCCTGTTGCAAAGTCATCACCACATCCGGGTTGAAGGCGTGATACTCCTGGCCATGGACATACTTGAGCAGACCGCCCTGCTCGATGCCCTTGCGCGGGCTCCAGGCCCGGGCCGAGAGGAGCTGCTGCTCCCGCTCCAGTTCCTCGAAGCCGCTGCCCTCGATGCGCGAGGCGACGCCGCAAAAAGCGGTGTCGACAACCTCGCTGGAGAGGCCCACCGCTTCGAACAGCTGGGCACCGCGATAGGAGCTGACGGCCGAAATGCCCATCTTGGACATGATTTTCAGCAGGCCCTTGTTAATGCCCTTGCGGTAGTTCTTGTAACACCTGCTGGGTTCTCCCAGCACCTCGCCGCAGCGGATCAATTCTTCCAGCACGCTGTAGGCCAGGTAGGGATAGATGGCGGTAGCACCAAATCCCAACAGGCAGGCGATCTGGTGTGAGTCTCTGGCGCTGGCGGTCTCCACCACGATGTTGGCATCGGCGCGCAAGCCCTTGCGGATCAGGTCATGGTGTACCGCACCCGTGGCCAACAGGCTGTGTACCGGCAACTTGCCTTTTTCAATTGCCCGATCGGACAACACCAGCACAGTGGCACCGTCTTTCACCGCCTGCTCGGCAGCCGCAGTAACCGCGGCAATCCCCTCCTTCAGGCCGGATTCCCCCGGCGTGTAGGTGCAATCAATTTTGTGAACCTTGAAGCCCGGGCGATCCAGCTGCATCAGCGTGGTGAACTTGCCCTGGGACAACACCGGAGAGGTGAGGATGACCCGGTCGGCGTGCTCGGGCCCTTCGTGGAAGAGGTTTTTCTCGCCGCCAAGGTCAGTCTCCAGGGACATGACAATGGTCTCCCGCAGCGGGTCGATGGGCGGGTTGGTGACCTGGGCGAATTTTTGCCGGAAGTAGTCGTAGAGTGAGCGCTCTTTCCTCGACAGTACCGCCATGGGTGTGTCGTCACCCATGGAACCCACCGCCTCGTTGCCGGACTCCGCCAGCGGTCGCAGCACCTGGTCCCGCTCCTCAAAGCTGACCTGGAACATCTTCATGTAGGTTTCAAGCTGTTCGCGATCGATACCGGAAATCATCTCGCTGCCGAAGGTACCCTCGATGCGCTGGGCTTTTTCCTTCAGCCAGCGCTTGTAGGGCTGGCGTGACTTCAGGCGCTGGTCGATTTCCTCGGTCTGCAGCAATTCACCGGTATGGGTGTCGACCATGATCATCTGCCCCGGGCCGACCCGGCCCTTGGCGACCACGTCTTCCGGCTTGTAATCGTAAGTGCCGATTTCAGAGGCGAGGGTCATAAAGCCGTCTTTGGTTTTCACCCAGCGCGCCGGACGTAAACCGTTGCGATCCAGCAGGCACACGGCGTAGCGCCCATCGGTCAGGACAATGCCGGCGGGGCCGTCCCAGGGCTCCATGTGCATGGAGTGGTACTCGTAAAAGGCCTTCAGATCCGGGTCCATCAACTCCATGTTTTGCCAGGCCGGGGGAATCAGCATGCGCAGGGCCCGGGCCATATCCACACCGCCGGTGAGCAACATGTCCAGCATATTGTCCAGGCTGGAGGAGTCCGAACCGGTGCGGTTCACCAACGGGGCGATTTCCTCGATATTCGGCAGCAGCTCGCTTTCAAAGCGCGGGGTGCGGGCATCTGCCCAGTTGCGATTACCCTCAATCGTGTTGATCTCGCCATTGTGCGCCAACAGGCGGAACGGCTGGGCCAGAGGCCAGCGTGGCATGGTGTTGGTGGAGAAACGCTGGTGGAATACGCAGATGGCCGTCTCCAGCCTCTGGTCGGCGAGATCCAGGTAGAACCGCGGCAAGTCCACAGGCATGACCAGTCCCTTGTAGGCGATCACCCGGCCGGACAGACTACAGATGTAATAGTCCTCGTCACCCTCGCACGCTATCTCGGCCTTGCGTCGGGCAACAAACAGCTTGGTGGACAGCTCGGTTTCACTGAGACCGGGGGCATCGACAAACACCTGTTCGATACGGGGCAACTGCTGCAGGGCAATTTCGCCACACACTGAGTCATCGGTGGGCACTGTCCGCCAGCCGAGCACTTTCAGGCCCTGACCGGTGAGCGCGGTTTCGGTGGCCGCGCGTGCGGCCCGGGCTGCGTCATCATCCCGGCTGAGGAAAATCTGGCCGATGGCGAAGGCATCGCCCAACTCAGCGCCAAAGCTCTCGCTGGCGAGGGTGCGGATAAAAGAAGCGGGCATCTGCAACAACAGGCCGCAACCATCACCCGTCTTGCCATCAGCCGCAATACCGCCGCGGTGGGTCATGCAGGTCAGGGACTCAATCGCGGTTTGCAGCAGGCGATGGCTCGCTTCACCGGAAGTGTGGGCAATCAGTCCGAATCCGCAATTGTCGCGGAATTCTTCAGGTCTAAAAAGGCCTGCGCTCATAGTCAGTCCAGAATATTAAGTGAAAACAAACAGTTACACCGGAGACCCAACCCTGCAACAAAGGCTGGGGCAAAAGGGGGAGCTTATTTTACACAGATGCCCTGACTGCGACAAACGGGGGTTTGGCGCGCCAGAACGGCTAACTGGCCAGCGGCTCCAGTAGCGCCAGTAACTCCTCTTCGCTCACGTCATCGACAACACAGGCTTCGCCCATCGCGCGCAGGAGCACCAACCGCAGGCGACCATCGATCACTTTCTTGTCCCTGCCCATCAGATCGATAAATTGCGCTGCCGACATGTCCTCCGGGGGCGCTACCGGCAAGCCGGCAGACAGCAACAACTCGCGCAGGGCAGCGACCTCGCCGGCTTCCACCCAGCCGCGCTGTGCGGAAAGTTTCAATGCAATTAGCATGCCCGTGGCCACCGCCTCCCCATGCAGCCAGTTGCCATAACCCTGGGCAGTTTCAATGGCGTGGCCAAAGGTGTGGCCCAGGTTCAGGATAGCCCGCAGTCCGCCTTCCCGCTCATCGGCAGCGACCACCTCGGCCTTGCAGGCGCAGCTACGCTCGATGGCTTCTGCCAGGACGGCTTCGTCTCGCGACAACAGTCGCGGCATCTGTTGCTGCAGCCAGCGATAGAAAGGTTCATCGCGGATCAGGCCGTACTTGATCACCTCCGCCAACCCGGCGGCATATTCCCGCGGCGGCAGGCTGTGCAGGGTATTGATGTCAATGAGCACTGCCCGGGGCTGGTAGAAGGCGCCGATCATGTTCTTGCCCAGAGGATGATTGACCGCGGTCTTGCCGCCGACCGAGGAATCCACCTGTGCCAGCAGGGTAGTAGGCACCTGAATAAAATTGACACCGCGCTGGTAGCAGGCAGCGGCAAAGCCGGTGATGTCGCCCACCACACCGCCGCCGAGGGCGACCATGGTGGTGTTTCGGCTGTGCCGGTCCCCCATTACCCGGTCAAAAATTTCCGCCAGTACGTCCAGGTTTTTGTATTGCTCGCCATCCGCAAGAATGATTTCCGTGACCAGGGAGCGCTCGCCCAGTGCGGCGCGCAACCGATCCATGTACAGGGGGGCGACGGTTTCATTACTCACCAGCACCACCTGGCTGCCAGGGACATGGTTGTTCAGTAACCCGGCGTCCTGTAACAGATCCCGGCCGATATAAATGGGGTAGCTGCGTTCTCCCAGCTCAACATGCAGGGTGTGCATGAGTAATGACACAATAGCGCTCTCCTGTTCAGGGGAGGGCTATGATACTGCCCGCAAGGGTCCCTGTCTTCAGGTGCTGAGTTCGCGCACCAGGCGTTGGGCGACCGTGCGCGGACTGCAGCCGTCGGTCTCAATAACGTGGTCGGCGATTTCCCGGTACAGCGGGTCACGGATAGCCATCAGTTTACGCAGGGTTTCTTCCGGGTCGCCGGTCTGCAACAGCGGCCGCTTGCGGTCCCGGCGGGTCCGCCGGACCTGCTCGTCCACGGTGGCATACAGATAGATGACATAGCCCCTGCCACCCAGGGCGCGACGATTCTCCGGACGCAGCACCACTCCACCGCCGGTGGCCAGGACCACGTTGTCCCACTGGGTCATTTCTTCCACCACCTGCTGCTCCCGATCCCGGAAACCTTCCTCACCCTCGACATCGAAGATCCAGGGGATATCGGCACCGGTGCGCGACTCGATCTCAGAGTCGGTATCGGCGAACTGCAGCTTCAGGTGATCGGCAAGGTACTTGCCAATAGTTGTCTTGCCGGCCCCCATGGGGCCGACAAGAAAAACGCGGTGTAGTGCGGGCATTAGTCGAGCAGGGTATCAGCCAGAATCCGCGGTGTGATAAAGATCAGGGTCTCGGTCTTGGTGTTGTTGCGGGTCTCACTGCGGAAGAAAGCACCCACATAGGGGATGTCGCCGAAGAAGGGAACCTTGTTTATGGTTTCGATATTTTCAGTCTTGAACACACCGCCCAGAACCACGGTTTCGCCGTTACCCACCAGCACCTGGGTGGTCAGCTCGGTGGTGTCAATGGAGGGAATAAAACCACCCTGGCCACTGGGCACCAGGTCACCGACCGAGTCCTGCTTGACGTTGAGGTCCAGCATCACCCGATCGTCCGGGGTAATATTGGGCGTGACATCCAGTTCCAGCACAGCCTCCTTGAAAGAGGTGGAGGTCGCGCCAGAGGCGGCCGCTTCCTGGTAGGGAATTTCGGTACCGGACTTGATGGTCGCCTGCTGCTTGTCGCCGGTAATGACCTTTGGCTGTGACACGACCTCGCCTTCACCGGCGGCCTCCAGCGCAGACAGCTCAGCGGTCAGGAACAGGTCATCGCTGGTAAAACCGAGGGCAAAGCCGCTGGTACTGGCCACACCCAGGTCAACCAGCAGCGCTCCGGGATAACTCACCGACGGCGTCTGACCGCTGATGATGGAATTGTTGATTCCAACCACGTTGGCAGCATCACCCGACACTGACAGAATATTGCCGTTGACATCGTCGATGTAGCCACCGCCCCACTCGATACCCAGGTTGCGGGTAAGGTCTGACTGGGCGATAACGATACGGGACTCGATCATCACCTGGCGGACCGGGATATCCACCTGCTCGATAAGCTCGCGGATTTCCGCCAGCTTGGCGGCGGTGTCGGTGATGATCAGCGAATTGGTACGCTGGTCAACCACCACCGAGCCCCGCTCGGAAATCAGGCTGCCACCCTCTTCCGAACCGGCCTGGAACAGACCGACGATCTGCTGGGCGCTGGCGTAGCGGATGCGCACGAATTCAGACTGCAATGGCGCCAGTTCGGCGATCTGCTTGTTGGCCTCTATCTCCTGGCGCTCCCGCTCGGCAATTTCCGCCGCCGGCGCGACCATCAGCACGTTACCGATCTGGCGCTTGTCCAGTCCCTTGGTCTTGAGCACCAGTTCCAGCGCCTGGTCCCAGGGCACATTCTGCAAACGCAGGGTAATACGACCGGACACAGTATCGCTGGCCACCAGGTTGAGTTCGGTGAAGTCAGCGATCAGCTGCAATACCGCTCGCACTTCAATGTCCTGGAAGTTGAGCGAGATACGGTCGCCAACATAGGAGAACTCGTTGCGCCGCTCTTCCACTTCCTTGGCACTCAACGGCTTGACGCTCAGCACGTACTGGTTATTGGTCTGGTAGGCCAGGTAATCAAAGTCACCACTGGTCTTCATGGTCAGGATTGCGCCGCGCTCGGTGGTATTCACATCCACGCTGTCGACGGGTGTGGCAAAGTCGGTGACATCATAGCGGCGCATCAGACGCTCGGGCACGCTGGTGTCGATAAACTGGACCTTGATATCCCCCGCTTCACTGAACACGTTGACATCCACCGAGGGGTTGGTCAGCTCCAGGGTCAGGCGACCCTCGCCGTCCCCGGTGCGCTGGAACTGCAGGTCACTGATTTCAGAGCTTACGTCGGCCACCGGCTCCACTTCGGTTTTCAGCTTGTTGGGATCAGTGGTCGGCTTGATGTAGTCGCCGCCGTCCTGGCCCACCACCAGGAACAGGCTATTGCCGTCCACCCGGGTCTCGTAGGGCACCAGTTTGACCAGGTTGAGCACCATGCGGGTCCGGTCGCCCGACTCCAGCACCACGACGCCGGTGGCATTGCCGTAAGGCAGGGAGTAACGCTTGCGCTCCAGGCTGCTGGTGGTCCCCGGGAAGTCGACGGCGATACGGGCCGGCTTTTCAATGGTATAGGCCTTCAGGTCCGGGGGTGTTTCATTAAAGTCCAGGCGCACTTCAAACTTGCTGCCCGGTCGCGAGCTGAACTCGATGTCGGTGATAGTGGGTGCCGCCTGGGCGGCAAACGCCCAGGCACCCAGCGCCAGTCCGGCGACAGGGCGTATCCATTTCCCCAAATTCAACTTTCCTTTCCCCACGGCCTTGTTCCCCAACGGTTGTTTTTTAAATGACATGGCTATCACCCATGGCCTCGGCTTATAAGCCGGATAATTTAATGGTCCGAGGACGCTCTACCCAACCGTCCTCGCTGCCGTCACTGACAATCTCGACCACGGCGACGTAGGTCTCGGCAGTTTCGACAATCTTGCCGTGATGGCGGCCGAGATAATTCCCCACCGCCACCCGGTGCACCCCACCCTGGGGGTCGCGAATCAGCGTCCAGCTGTTATCCCCTCGCTCCAGCGTGCCCACCATGACCAGGGAGTCGAAGGTAAACTGTTCCAGGAACTCCTTGGCCCGGTTTTCGTCGGGCTTGATGGCGCTGACAGCCTGTAGCTGGGCAATGTCCCGAACCTCGATCGGCCGCTCAAACGGGCTGCGCAAGGTAGTCGCGCTGTAGGCGAAAGCCTCGTAAGCCTTGAAGGTGGGGATTGGCGCAATGATTCCGCCGGGACGGGCCAGCTTCTCCGCCATGAAGGCATCGAGATCAACGAAGTCGCGGCTGCCGCATGCAACCAGGGCCAGCGGGAGTGTAAGCAGGGCGGCGATATGGGTCAGTCGCTTCATACTCATACCTCATCATCCCGGTAGCGGTAGGTCTTGGCGATGATGCGCATCTGCAGATTGTTGGCATCCCCACCCGGCGCCGAAATATTGAAATCATGCAAGGTCACAATTCGCGGCAATGCGGCCATGCCGCTGATGAAGGCGCCCAGGTCATGGTAGGAACCTGAGGCGACGATCGAGATCGGCAGCTCGATGTAAAACTCCCGGGCCTGTTCCGGCAACAGGTCGATACTGGCAATGTTGAGACCGTTGAGCAGGCCCTTGTTGGTAATATCCTCCAACAGGCCCGGTACTTCGGTATCGCTTGGCAGCTGACTCACCAGGGCACCGAAGGACTCTTCCATCTCCTTCATCTGCTGGCGGTAGGCATCGAGATTGGCCGCCTGGAAGGCCTTTTTCTCAAACTCCTGCTTGAGTTGCTCCTCTTTCTTGCGCTCACCCTCCAGCTGTATCTGCAGGTCCTCGATGTGGTAGTAGTAACCAAAGGCGAGCACCCCGCCCAGGACCACGATCCAGATGAACATCCTGATGGGCAGCGGCCAGCTACCGACGGTGTCAAAGTCCAGGTCGTTGACATCAAACTCGCGCAGGGAGCGCATGGTATCTTCAAATGCCATGGATCACTGCCCCCCCTGCTGATCTTCGGGCTTGGGCAGTTCGACATTCACCGTGAGGTTGAACGTCGTTGCCTGGTCCCCGTATTGTGTGGCCGCATTGACCTTGTCCAGGTTCGGATTTGCCAGCCAGTCCGATGCATCAAGCCGGCGCATCAGGCTGGACACGCGGTTGTTGGACTCGGCGATACCGTTGATGGTGATCTTGCGGTTCTTGGTGGACAGGTTGGAATAAAACACCCCGTCCGGGATGGTACGTACTATCTGGTCCATGATGCGCACAATAATCGGCCGATTGCCCTGCAACTCCTGAATCACCCGCATCCGTTCTATCAACTGGTTACGCCGTTTCTGCAACTCGCGTATTTCCGCCACCTTCTTGTCCAGCTCACGGATATTTTCGGTCAGGTAATTGTTGCGCGCCTTCTGGTACTCGATCTGTCCATTGACGACCCTGTCACCGAGCAACACCAGGCCGGCGCTCAACAGGGCGACCAGGGCGGTCGTGATCAGGAACTCTTTCTTCTGTTCCTGGCGCCGCTCCTCTCTCCACGGAAGTAAATTAATTTTAGCCATCAGTCAAAACTCCGCATTGCCAGGCCACAGGCAATCATCATGGCCGGGGCGTCACTGGAGAGGGCAACGGCGTTGACCCTGGACGAGATGGACATATCGGCGAAGGGGTTCGCCACCGTGGTGGGCGTGCCGAGCTTTTCCTGCACCAGGTCGGGCAAGCCCTCCATGGAGCCGACACCACCAGCGAGGATGATGCAGTCGACATCGTTGTACTGGCTTGAGGAGAAGAAAAACTGCAGGGAACGGGCCACCTGCTGCACCACCGCGTCCTTGAAGGGTTCCAGTACTTCCGGCTCATAATCATCGGGCAGGCCGCCCTGCTTCTTGGCCAGACCGGCCTCTTCCAGCGGCAGGCCGTAACGACGCATGATTTCGTCAGTCAGTTGCTTGCCGCCGAACAGCTGTTCGCGGGTGTAAATGGTCTGTCCGCTGTTGAGCACGCTGAGGGTGGTCATGGTGGCGCCGATATCCACCACCGCCACTGTCGAATCATCATCGAGATCAAGCTGGTTCTGGATCAGCGAGAAAGCGCGCTCCATGGCGTAGGCTTCCACGTCCATGATCTTGGCTTCCATCTCGGCGCCCTCAATGGCCTCGACCCGGGCATCGATGGTTTCCCGCCTGCAGGCTGCCAGCAACACCTCGACCTGGCCGGCCGCCTCTGGCGATGGCCCCTGGATCTCAAAATCAATGGCAACTTCTTCCAGCGGGTAGGGGATGTACTGGTCCGCTTCCAGCGTAAGCTGGGTTTCCAGATCGTCCTCGTTCAAGCCGCTGGGCATATCGATCATCTTGGTGATTACCGATGAGCCAGCAACCGCCGCCGCAGCCGTTTTGAGTTTAGTCCTGGACTGGGCGACGACGCTGCGAATGGCATTGGCTACGCCGTCCACATCGTTGACGTTCTTTTCGATGACCGCGTCCTGCGGTAACGAGCTCACCGCGTAACTTTCCACGCGGTAGCGATCCCCTGAATAGCTCAACTCCAGCAATTTCACTGTCGTCGAGCTGATATCAAGCCCCAGAACCGGTGTCGCCTTTCTTTTCCCTATTAGACCAAGCAACTTTTTTCCCTATCAGTATCACTAACTTAGGATGTTTTTATGCACCGATACATTAATTAGAAGGTATAACACAGTCTGATATATATCCAAGTCAAAAAAGGCATATAATTACCAAACGCATACCCGCCCCTTCTTTTAACAGTAATACAAGCCACTGTTTTGTAAAGAGATTAAATGAGCTTTCTCCACTTTCTTGTTCGTTCAGCTATTTTAGGGCTGTTTGGCGCCCTCTGGCTGATCGCAGGCGTCTATCTTTACCTCAGCCCCAACCTCCCCGACGTGGAGACATTGCGGGACGTAAAACTGCAAACCCCCATGCGGGTTTACACCCGCGAAGGAGACCTGATCGGCCAGTTCGGCGAGCAGAAACGCAGCCCACTGCCCTACGATGAAATTCCGGACCAGTTCGTGAAGGCGCTGCTGGCGGCGGAGGATGACAGTTTTTTCCAGCATCGGGGCATCGACATCATGGGCCTGGCCAGGGCGGTATCGGAACTGGTGCTTACCGGGCAAAAGGGCTCAGGGGGCAGCACCCTGACCATGCAGGTGGCGCGCAATTATTTTCTCAGCCTTGAACGCACCTTCATGCGCAAGTTCAACGAGATTCTGCTGGCCATCGAGATCGAGCGGGCGCTGGATAAAACGGAGATTTTTGAACTCTATTTCAACCGCGTGTTCCTGGGCCACCGGGCGTACGGTTTCGAGGCCGCGGCACAGGTTTACTATGGCAAGGGCATTGCCGAACTCAGCCTGGCCCAGCACGCCATGCTGGCGGGCATTCCCAAGGCACCTTCCCGCAATAACCCGGTCAGCGGCCCGGAGGCTGGCCGGGAACGACGCAACTGGATCGCCGGCCGAATGCTGGAGCTGGGCTATATCACCCGCGAGGCGTACCAGCAGGTGTTGACGGAGCCGGTTACCGCCGAACTCCATGGCGCACAGATTTCCTTCGCCGCCCACTACGCCGCCGAGATGACCCGCCAGGCGATGCTGGATCGCTACGGCATGGGTGCCTATAACGACGGCTACCATGTGTACACAACCATCAGCAGCGAACTGCAGCAGTTGGCGAAGGAAGCGCTCATAAACGGCCTGCTCACCTATGACCGCCGGCACGGCTACCGTGGTCCGGAGCAGCGCTGGCCGATCAAGGAGGGCGACGCCACCGATCCCATCGCGCGCTGGGGCGACAAACTGGCCAAGATTCCGGTTATCGCCGGCCAGCAGCCGGCGGTGGTCACCGACATTCTCGAGGACCGCGTCTCGCTGCTGCTCAGTGACGGCAGTTCCGACGAACTGCTGTGGGAAAACGGGATGTCAGAAGCCCGACCCTACATCACGGAAAACTCCCGGGGTCAGCCACCGGAAGCTCCGGCAGACCTGTTCCAGCCCGGCGACCTGATACGCCTGGTGCGCAACGAGCAGCAGCTCTGGCAACTGGCCCAGGTACCTGCGGCCCAGGGCGCCCTGGTTTCACTCAACCCTGACAATGGCGCCATCATCAGTGTGGTCGGTGGCATGGGATTCGAGCTGAGCAAATTCAACCGGGCAACCCAGGCCATGCGGCAGCCGGGCTCCAACTTCAAGCCCTTCCTCTACGCCGCAGCGCTGGAAGCGGGCTTTACCGCCGCCAGCATCATCAATGATGCGCCGGTGGTCATGGAAGACCGGTCCCTGGAGGATATCTGGCGGCCAGAAAATGACGGCGGCGTATTCCACGGACCCACCCGCCTGCGCTGGGCGCTTACCAAGTCTCGTAACCTGGTGTCCATCCGGCTGCTGCAACAGCTCGGCACCGGCGAGCTGATCAGGGCGATTGATCGCTACGGCTTCGACACCGCGGACATGTCACCCGACCTGTCCCTTGCCCTGGGCACCCATGCGATGAGCCCGCTGGAAGTGGCGACAGGCTATGCCATGCTCGCCAACGGCGGGTTCCGGGTAGAACCCTACCTGATCGACCGGGTGGAAAACCTCGACCGACAGGCGATATACCAGGCCAGGCCACTCACTGTTTGCAGGGACTGCGATGAAAAACCAGTCACCGGTGGGGCGCAAGAGCTGAGTATGGAAGAGATCCTGGCGGCGGATAACGACCGGGACGAAGCCATGCCGGCGGCCCCACGGGTCATGGAGGAACGCGCCAACTTCATCATCAACAGTATTCTCCAGGATGTGATCACCCGCGGCACCGGGCGCCGGGCGCTGGTGCTGGAACGCAAGGACGTGGCTGGCAAGACCGGCACCACCAACGGGCCCATGGATGCATGGTTCTCCGGCTACAACCGCGATGTCGTCACCACCACCTGGGTGGGCTTCGACAACTACACCCCGCTGGGTCGGCGCGAATTCGGCGGCACAGCAGCACTGCCGATCTGGATTGACTACATGCGGACTGCGCTCGAAAACAGCCCGGACCAGCAGCGGCCGCTGCCCCCCGGGGTGGTCAATGTCCGCATCGACCCCGATACCGGCATGCTCGCGGGTTCGCGGCAGAAAAATGCGATATTCGAGTACTTCCGTGAGGAGAACGTGCCGCGCCAGGGGACAGACGGCGCGGAGGCGGGGGGCAGCCAGGGCACAGGCGACCTGGTCAGGGATATATTTTAGGGCTCGCTGCGAGCGACAGGCAATGCCCCCCGACCGGACTGTCAGTCAACCGGCTGCAGCATGGTCGGGTGATCGAGGTTCAGCATCCACCAGCCGCCACTCATCGGGATCAGCCAGCCGCGCACTTCCACCATGGCGCCTTCCAGTGCACGCAGTTGCCGGCGCGAAAACCGGCCCTGGTCATCTGCGTCTATTTTCACTCCCAGCTTACCCCCCAACTGCAACCACCAGCCATTGTCCTTGAACGAGACCCGGGTCACCCGGTCCCTGACGATATGAAACCCCGCCGCTCCCTGCGACAGGTCGGCCATCGCCCGGGGGTAAAATGCCGGCTCCGCCCAGAGGCCCAGGCCCTGCCGCCGCGCTGTGCGCTCCACTGAGGCGAGGCAAGCCGCGAGCGCCAGGTTGGGGGCTATGGCCACATGAAACCCCATTCCACTGGCGATCAAGCGGGCCGAGAGGCTGTTGCCCCGGCCATCAAAGGCATACGCCAACAACCGGTGATAGCGGTCGCGCCGGTCCTCCGCCGGCCGCAGCCAAACGGTCCTGTCCGGCCCCAGCAGGTCTTCCAGCGCTACCCGTGCTGCCTGCGCCAGCGGTTCATCTGCACGACCACCACGTCCTATTTCCGCCGTGTTCACGCCAACCAGGCGCACGCTTTCGCCATCGGCGAGACGCAGGGTATCACCGTCGATGACCACGGCGACCGAATGGCGCTGAAGCGCAGCCGTATCCGCCTGACAGGCGCCAGACGGCGGCGCGGGACGCGCGACGACACCCGCGCCGGGGCCATCACCGCGGGAACAGCCCGCGGCCAGCAGGCATAAAAAAAGCGCCAGTCCGGAGAGGAGCTGGCGCTTTCTGGATTCTGCGACGCGGGGCCGCATGCCATGCCTAGCGCTTGGCGCCGCCACGGTTGCCAAAACGCTGCTTGAAACGGTCCACTCGGCCGCCGGAGTCAACGATCTTCTGCTTGCCGGTGAAGAAGGGGTGGCACTGGGAGCACACGTCCACGTGAAAATCTTTACACAGGGTGGAACGGGTCTCGATCGTGTTGCCGCAACTGCAGGTAGCTGTCACAGTCTCGTACTTGGGATGGATCTCTGCTTGCATGGTATAGCTCCTTACATTGACGTCGCCACCCGATCTCCTGCCGGGCACCACGTCTGGTTACTGGAGTCTGCCGCCCAGCCCGGCCGGCCTGTTACGCCAACCTGACCGAACAGGGTCCAGGGAAAAAATAGGCGCGCATCTTACCAGACACAGCGGGATTGGCAAGCGCCCTGATTGGTGCTATTGCACCCCGGTGGGCACTGGTCACGGCGCTGGCAAACCCCCGTGGCCCGCCGGTGGCATTGATTGCTACACTTGCCTCCTCTCAGCAATCACCCCCAAGGGGCCCCATGCCCGTACTGCGACTGGCCATTCCCACGCCCCTGCGCACCCTGTTCGACTACCTGCCTCCCACCGATGCACCCGCTGGCAAGCTGGTGCCGGGTATCAGGCTGCAGGTTCCCTTCGGCAGGCGGGAGGTGACCGCTTACCTGGTAGAGGTCGTCGAAAACAGCGACCTTGACCCCCAGGCCATCAAACAGGCCATTCGCGTACTTGACCCCGAGCCATTGCCAGCACCCGCTGTACTGGCGCTCTGCGCCTGGGCTGCCAACTACTACCAGCATCCGCCGGGAGAGGTCTACCAGGCCGCTTATCCCCGGGCGCTGCGCAAGGGAGCGCTTCATAAAGGCCATGCAGAACCCGGCTGGCAGCTCACCACACGCGGCAAGGGGCTACCTCACGGGGCCCTGGCCCGCTCACCGAAACAGTCGCGTGCCCTGGCCCTGCTGCAGGCGTCGGGACAGGTCGCAACAGCGGGCCTGAAAGCGGCGGATATCGGGCCCGCCATCCTGCGGGCGCTGGAGCAGAAAGGCCTCGCCAAGCGCTGCGAGCTGACAGCGACGCCAGTTGCAGCCAGTGCGGCCAGCGGCCTGGTGCTGAACCCGGAGCAGGCCGGCGCCATGCAGCAGATCCTCGACGCGGGCACGGGGTTCAGCTGTCAGCTGCTGGAAGGTGTTACCGGTAGCGGTAAAACCGAAGTTTACCTGCAACTGATCGCAGACTGCCTGCAGCGAGGTCGGCAGGCACTGGTGCTGATCCCGGAAATCGGGCTGACCCCCCAGACCCTGGCTCGCTTCCGCGATCGCTTCCAGGCAGAGATTGCGGTACTCCATTCCGGCCTGAGTGATCGCCAGCGCTACCGGGCCTGGGAGGCGGCCCGCTCGGGGGCGGCTCACATTATCATCGGCACCCGCTCCGCGGTGTTCACTTCTCTGGCCAGGCCCGGTCTCATCGTGGTGGATGAGGAACACGACGCTTCCTATAAACAGCAGGACGGTTTCCGCTATTCCGCCCGGGATGTGGCGGTAAAACGCGGCCAGCTGGAAAACTGTCCGGTGGTACTCGGCAGCGCTACTCCCTCGCTGGAGAGCCTGCACAACGCCCTGCAGGGCCGCTACGGTCACCAGCGCCTGCTGCAACGGGCCGGCACCAGCGAGCTGCCGCAGCTGCGCGCTATTGATATCCGTCACACCCCGCTGGAATCCGGGTTTTCGGAAGCCCTGGTGCAGGCGATAGCTCAGGCACTGGCAGCGGGCCGCCAGGCCCTGTTGTTCCTCAACCGGCGCGGCTATGCCCCCACAGTGCAATGCCACGATTGCGGCTGGATTGCCGATTGCCGGGAATGCGATGCCCGGCTGACCCTGCACCGCCGACAGCGGCGCCTGCGCTGCCACCACTGCGGTGCCAGTCAGCCCCTGCCCCGGCACTGCCCGGAGTGCCGGAGTGAGCAGTTACTATCGCTGGGACTGGGAACGGAAAAGGCCGAGGACTTCCTGCGTCAACGGTTTCCAGGGGTGCCCGTTTACCGCGTGGACAGTGATTCCATGCAGGGCAGGGAGTCCATGGCGGCACTGGTCGGACAGGTAAATGCCGGCGAACCCTGCATCCTCCTGGGCACCCAGATGTTGACCAAGGGGCATCACTTCCCGGCGGTATCGCTGGTCGGGGTGCTCGACCTGGACGGTATGCTGTTCAGCACCGACTTCCGGGGCGAGGAGCGCTGCGCCCAACTGCTCACCCAGGTCGCCGGCAGAGCCGGGCGCGCCGAGGCTGCTGGAACCGTGCTGCTGCAAACCCACCACCCGGAGCACCCCACCCTGCGGGCCATGCTCTCCCTGGATTATCACCAGCAGGCCCTGGCGATGCTGGAAGCGCGGGAGCAGTCGCGGCTGCCGCCCCGGGGACAGTTGCTGCTGGTGCGCACCGACTGCCAGGATGCCGACTGCGGCGAGCAGTTTTTGCGCGACCTGCGCCAGAACTGCCAGGACCAGTTACCCCCGGGGGTTGAACTGATCGGCCCGCTACCCGCGCCGATGCAGCGCCGGGCCGGGCGCTTTCGCAGCCAGCTGCTGGTCCACTGCGACCAGCGCCGGCACTCGCAGCAGGCGGCTCGCCTGCTGGTGGCGCAGGCCCAGGTACTGCCGGCGCGCAAGGGACTCAAATGGTCACTGGATGTGGACCCCCAGGATATGTTCTGACACAGCCCTGTGATGCCCGATGGGGCCAGGGGCCCCGAAACTGGCTATCAACGGTGTATCCGGGGATAATACGCCCACGCGACCCGGCCAGGCCGGGCCCTCGAGACAACTCAGGTAACTCTCCCCAGATGAAGCAAGAGATCACCCAGCTGATAGAACAGGCGCTGGATGCACTGGTGGCACAAGGCCACCTGCCCGACGATACCCAGCCCCGCGTGCAGATTGACCGGACCCGCGACAAAAGCCATGGCGACCTGGCCAGCAATATCGCCCTCACCCTGGCGAAGGCCGCGGGTATGAAACCGCGGGAGCTGGCCACACTGATCTGCGAGTCCCTGCCGGCATCAGGGCTGGTGGCCCACACCGAAATTGCCGGGCCCGGTTTCATCAACTTCTTCCTCAGCGACAGCAGCAACCAGGCCATCGTGCGCACTGTGCTCGAGCGGGGCGACAGTTTCGGACACAGCGACACTGGCGCCGGGCGCCGGGTGCAGGTGGAATTTGTTTCCGCCAACCCAACCGGTCCCCTGCATGTCGGTCACGGGCGCGGCGCGGCGGTGGGCGACAGCATCTGTCGGCTGCTCGCGGCTACCGGTTGGGAGGTCGCCAGCGAGTTCTACTACAATGACGCCGGTGCCCAGATCGACAACCTGGCGCGTTCAGTGCAGGCCCGCTGCCAGGGCCTGGAACCCGACAGTACCGAATGGCCGGAGGACGGTTACCGGGGCGACTATATCGCCGAGGTGGCCAGGTCATACCTGGCCGGTGACACCATCGACGCCGAGGATCGGCATGTCACCGGCGCCGCCGATGCAGACAACCTGGAGGCCATACGCAAATTTGCGGTTGCCTATCTGCGACGGGAGCAGGATCTGGACCTGAAGGCTTTCGGCGTTCATTTCGACCTGTATTTCCTGGAGTCCTCGCTCTATGACAGCGGCGCCGTGGAGACAACCGTGGAGCGGCTGATCGCCAACGGCCATACCTACGAGCAGGACGGGGCCCTGTGGCTTCGCACCACCGAGTTCGGCGACGACAAGGACCGGGTAATGCGCAAGAGCGATGGCGGCTATACCTATTTCCTGCCGGACGTCGCCTATCACCTGAACAAGTGGCAGCGCGGCTTCAAGCGGGTGATCAACGAACAGGGCGCAGACCACCACAGCACGGTCACCCGGGTCCGGGCGGGGTTGCAGGCACTGGAACAGGGTATCCCTGAAGGCTGGCCCGACTACGTTCTGCACCAGATGGTCACCGTGATGCGCGATGGTGAGGAGGTCAAGATCTCCAAGCGGGCCGGCAGCTATGTCACCCTGCGAGACCTGATCGACGAGGTCGGCCGGGACGCAACACGCTATTTCCTGGTGGCCAGGGGACCCTCGTCCCAGTTGACCTTCGACATCGACCTGGCCCTGTCGCAGAGCAACGACAATCCGGTGTACTACATCCAGTACGCCCATGCCCGGGTTTGCTCAATCATGCGCAAACTGGCCCAGCAGGGCGACACCTGGACCGTCGACAGCGGGCTGGGCAGCCTGGAACGACTCACCGAGGAACACGAAAAAGCCCTGCTGCGCAGGCTGGACCAGTTCCCGGAAGTGGTCGCCAGCGCCGCAGCCGCCTCTGAACCGCATACCGTGGCCAACTACCTGCGGGAACTGGCCGGCGAATTTCACGCCTGGTACAACGCCCACAAGACCCTGGTGGATGACAAACCCCTGCGCGACGCCCGCCTGGCCCTGTCCGAGGCAGTGCGCCAGACCATTCGCAACGGCCTGGACCTGCTGGGCGTATCCGCCCCGGAGTCCATGTAAGACATGGGCAGGGACTACGCCAAAACGGGCAAAAGCGGACGCAAGCATCCCCCGGCGAGCAAGAAAACAGCGGCCCGCGGGCGCAACACCAATCCTCAGGGAAGCAGCGGCTGGCGCTGGTACGGTGCCGGGGTAATCACCGGTGTTTTCCTCAGTTTCCTCGCCTACCTTGGCAGCCTCCCTCCGACAGAGGCCCCGGGCGCCGGGGGCCACACCACCCCCGCAGCGGAAGAACCGGCACCGCCGAAACCTCGCTTCGATTTTTACACCATGCTGCCAGAGCAGAGCCTGGAGGAAGAGCCGCCGGCCAGTGAACCGGCCCGGCCATCGGCCTCTGCTGCCCCGCGGGAATACTACCTGTTACAGGCGGGGTCCTTCCGCCAGCGGGAGGACGCGGATCGGCGCCGGGCTGAATTGCTGCTGCTGGGACTGGAACCGGCGATCGAGGAGAGTAATGGCGAGAACGGCCGCTGGTTCCGGGTCTACCTCGGGCCCTTCGACTCCCGCTCAAAGATGTCCAAAGCCCGCAGCCTGACGGCAGCGCAGAATATCGACACCTTGTTGTTGAAGCGCGGCGGTTGATGCCAGTTAGTAACTAACCACCGGTCTGCGGGGCTGTATCTCCCTTCCCGGGACCGCCAAAAAGCGTACGTCCATGTACAGGCTCGGCCTCGGGCGTCCCTGCCCTCGGACGCCCCGGGAAGGGAGATACAGCCCCACAGCCCTCCGTCAGCTCCATAATCGCCTCTCTGGCGGGTGATCAGTATCGATGAGCGTTTCGACGAAATGCCCCAGGTCAAATGTGTGTATCTGGCAGAGGTCCGGAGAGTTGAAGGATCTTTTCCGGGGCGTCGGACGACAGGACGTCGTCCGCCGAGCCTGTACATGGACGTACGCTTTTTGGCGGTCCCGGAAAAGATCCTTCAACTGTCCGGACCGTGTAGCTTGAAAGAACCTTGAATCCCGGATATTCGACCCCATATCCGACAAACGACACAGGAGATCCTCCCACCATGGAACAATACAGAGGCACGACCATACTCTCGGTCCGCCGCGGCAACAGCGTGGTCATCGGCGGCGACGGCCAGGTTTCCATGGGTAATACCGTGATGAAAGGCAACGCGCGGAAAGTGCGACGCCTGCACAAGGACCAGGTGCTGGCGGGGTTCGCCGGCGGCACCGCCGATGCATTTACCCTGTTCGAGCTGTTTGAAGCCCAACTGGACAAACACCAGGGCCACCTGGTGCGGGCAGCGGTTGAGCTGGCCAAGGCCTGGCGCACCGAGCGTGCCCTGCGCCAGCTGGAGGCGCTGCTGGCCGTGGCCGACAAGGAAACCTCACTGATCATCACCGGTAACGGCGATGTCATCGAACCGGAAGACAACCTGATTGCCATCGGCTCCGGTGGCCCCTTTGCCCAGTCCGCCGCCCGCGCGCTGCTGGACAATACGGACCTCGACGCCCGCACCGTGGTTGAGAAAGGCCTGGCTATTGCCGGCGACATCTGTATTTACACCAACCACAACCGCACCATCGAAGAACTGACTTTTTAGGCTGTACCCATGTCAAACATGACCCCCCGGGAAATCGTCTCGGAACTCGACCAACACATCATCGGCCAGGACGAAGCAAAGCGAGCGGTGGCCATTGCCCTGCGCAACCGCTGGCGACGCATGCAGCTGCCGGAAGAGCTGCGGGCGGAAATCACCCCCAAGAACATCCTCATGATCGGCCCCACCGGCGTGGGCAAGACCGAAATCGCCCGCCGGCTGGCCAGGCTTGCGGCGGCCCCCTTCGTCAAGGTAGAGGCCACCAAGTTCACCGAGGTCGGCTATGTAGGCCGGGACGTGGAGTCCATCATCCGCGACCTCGTGGATACCTCGATCAAGATGATGCGGGAGCAGGAAATATCGCGAGTGCGCTTTCGGGCCGAGGAAGCGGCGGAAGAACGCATTCTGGATATACTGCTGCCGCCGGCGCGTGACAGCGAGGGCAGTACCGGCGAGAGTACCCGGCAGCTGCTGCGCAAGAAACTGCGCGAAGGTGACCTGGACGACAAGGAAATCGAGGTCGAGGTGACCGCGCCCGCCATGGGCATGGAGATCATGGCCCCGCCCGGCATGGAAGAAATGACCAATCAGCTACAAAGCATGTTTTCCAACATGTCCCGTGGCCAGCGCAAGACCCAGAAAATGCCGGTCAAGGCGGCCTTCGCCGCGCTCTGTGACGAGGAGGCGGCGAAGATGGTCAACGAGGACGAGCTCAAGCAAAAAGCGGTGGAAGCAGCCGAGCAGAATGGCATCGTGTTCATCGACGAACTGGACAAGGTCGCCAAGCGCAGCGAGGGTGCCGGCGCCGACGTCTCCCGCGAGGGCGTGCAACGGGATCTGTTACCGCTGATTGAGGGCTCCACTGTCTCTACCAAGCACGGCATGATCAAGACCGACCATATCCTGTTCATCGCCTCCGGCGCCTTCCACCTGGCCAGGCCGTCGGACCTGATCCCGGAACTGCAAGGGCGGCTGCCCATTCGGGTAGAACTGAATGCCCTGGGGCCGGAAGACTTCGAGCGCATTCTCACCGAGCCCAATGCCTCACTGACCGAACAATACCAGGCCTTGCTGGCCACAGAGGGGCTGCAGGTGGAGTTCACCCGGGACGGGCTGCGGCGGATTGCCGAAACAGCCTGGCAGGTCAACGAAAAAACCGAAAACATCGGCGCTCGTCGCCTGCACACGGTGATGGAGCGCCTGCTGGAAAAAGCCTCTTTCAGTGCCGCCGATGCCGGTGTTTCCAGCAACCAACTGCTCGTGGATGCCCATTACGTCAATCAGCAACTGGAAGCGCTGAGCGCCGACGAAGACCTGTCGCGCTTCATCCTCTAGGAGAGTGACGTGAGCACCGGCCCGATACCGACTGACATCCAGCTTCACACTCGCTCCCGGGAGCTGGAACTGACCTATCCCGAGGGCGAACACTATCACCTGAGCTGCGAATACCTCCGGGTTTACTCGCCTTCGGCGGAGGTCAAGGGTCACGGACCGGGACAGGAGGTGCTGCAAACGGGGAAACTCAAGGTCGCCATAAAGGCCATCCGCCCCGTGGGCAACTACGCCCTGCAACTGGTTTTCGACGACGGTCACGACACCGGGCTCTATTCCTGGGATTACCTCTATCAGCTGTGCACGGAACAGGAAGCCAACTGGCAGGACTACCTGAACAGGATGGCAGCCGCCGGCGAGGCACGCGACCCCGATGTACAGGTTGTAAAATTAGGTCACCCCTAAACCACCAGCCACACTGACCGCGGGGCCACATCGCGTTACAATGGCGCGTTCCCAGGAGGGCCCATGAGCGAAAAAGACACCACCCACTTCGGCTATAAAGAAGTCGACAAACAGGCCAAGGCCGGCATGGTCGCGGATGTATTCCACTCCGTGGCTTCCCGTTACGACTTGATGAACGACCTCATGTCAGGCGGCGTACACCGGATCTGGAAGCGCTTTACCATCGAACTGTCGGGTGTGCGTAAAGGCAACGCGGTACTCGACATTGCCGGTGGCACCGGCGACCTGGCCGCCAGGTTTTCGCGTATCGTCGGCCCCGAGGGGCGGGTGGTGCTGGCCGACATCAATGACTCGATGCTCAGGGTCGGCAGGGACAAGCTGCTCGATAATGGCCAGTGTGCCAACATCGAATTCGTCCAGGCAGACGCCCAGTTCCTGCCTTTTCCGGACGACTCCTTCGACTGCATCACCATCGCCTTCGGCCTGCGTAACGTCACCGAAAAAGAGACCGCACTGCGTTCCATGCTGCGGGTGTTGAAGCCCGGGGGGCGCCTGCTGGTACTGGAGTTTTCCAAGCCCGACAACGAGCTGCTCAGCAAGGCCTACGATACCTATTCTTTCCGCGTACTTCCGCTAATGGGCCGGCTGGTGGCCAATGACTCCGAGAGTTACCAATACCTGGCCGAGTCCATCCGCATGCACCCGGATCAGGAGACGCTCAAGGAAATGATGGAAGACGCCGGATTCGGCCGGGTGGAGTTTCACAATATGACCGGGGGTATCGTCGCCCTGCACAAGGGCATTAAGGCCTGAGTATGGCGGGCGCGATCAACCCCACCCTCCATACCGCCGGGCTGGCAGCGGCGGAGACTGCGCTCAACCGGGCCCTGGAGCTGGCGCCAGCAGGAGCAGGCCGGCTGGGTCAGCTGGACGATTGTGTCTTTGCCCTGCACTGTACGGCACCGGAGCTGGATGTCTACCTGCAACCCGACGGCCGGCACATCCGGCTGATGGGGATTTACGATGGGCCGGTTACCACCTCCATCCGCGGCAAGGCCTCAGACTTTGCCGAGCTGGCAACCGCTGGCGATCCCGCCGCCGCGTTGATCAATGGCAACCTGGAACTGCACGGCGACAGCGCGCCACTGCTGGAGTTGCAGTCCATCCTGGCGCAGCTGGATGTGGACTGGGAAGCACCACTGGTCAGCGCCCTGGGTGATGTCGCTGGTCACCAGCTGGCGCAGTTCCTGCGCGACAGTTTCAACTGGGGCAAACAGGCGTCGGCCAGTTTCAGCCGCCAGCTTGAAGAATTCATTCACGAGGAGGCCCGGCTCTGCCCGCCCAAACTGGAACTGGAAGATTTCTACCGGGACGTCCAGGATCTCGGCCTGCGGGTGGATCGCTTGCAGTCCAGGGCGGCGCGGCTGCGGAAAAAGCTACGCCAGCAGTCGGCAAAAGCCTGATATGTCCCGCGCCCTTCGCCTGCTGAAAATTTCCCGTACCATCGGACGCTACCGACTGGATGAGTTCATAGACACCAGTAATCTGCGGCCACAGCTGCGCTGGGCCTTGCGGCTTTCTCCCTGGCGACTGAAGGGGGCGCCCGATCTTCCCCGCGGGGTGCGGTTGCGCAAGTCCCTCGAGGAACTGGGGCCGGTATTCATCAAGTTCGGGCAGATGCTATCCACCCGCAGGGATCTGCTGCCGGAGGACATCGCCGACGAACTGGCCATGCTCCAGGACCAGGTGCCCCCTTTTCCGGGAGAGCAGGCCATCGCCATCATTGAGAGTGAGCTGGGGCGGCCGGTCGACGAACTCTTTGCCAGCTTTGAGCCGAGCCCCATGGCTTCCGCGTCTGTCGCCCAGGTTCATGCCGCGCGACTGCACAGCGGCGAGGACGTCGTGGTCAAGGTGGTTCGTCCCGACATCAACCCGGTGATCCGCCAGGACCTGGCGCTTATGTTCTCGCTGGCAAAACTGGTGGAGCGTTACCTGCCCGACGGCAAACGATTGCGGCCGGTGGAAGTGGTGCGGGACTACGAACTGATTATTCTCGACGAGCTGGACCTGAATCGCGAGGCGGCAAATGCCTCCCAGCTGCGGCGTAACTTCGAAGACGGCAAGCTGGTCTACGTACCCCAGGTGCACTGGGACTACACCTGCAGGAACGTCTTCACCATGGAACGCATCAGCGGCATCCCGGTCACCGACCTGGACACCCTGCGGGCCAGAGAGGTGGACCTCAAGCTGCTTGCCGAACGGGGCGTCGAGATCTTCTTCACCCAGGTGCTGCGCGACAGTTTCTTCCATGCGGACATGCACCCTGGAAATATATTCGTCGATGCCAGTGATCCGGCGGACCCGACGTACATCGCCGTTGATTGTGCCATCATTGGTGCCCTGTCGGAGTCCGACCAGTACTACCTGGCCCGTAACCTGCTGGCTATTTTCCGCCGCGATTACCACGAGGTTGCCCAACTGCACGTGGAGTGTGGCTGGGTGCCGCCTGATACCCGGGTCCAGGATTTCGAATCCGCCATGCGCGCGGTCTGCGAACCCGTATTCGAGCGGCCGATCAGTCAAATTTCCTTTGGCCAGCTGTTAATCTACCTGTTCAAGACGGCCCGGCGGTTTGACATGGAGGTCCAGCCTTCGCTGGTCCTGCTGCAGAAAACCCTGCTCAATATCGAGGGACTGGGGCGCCAGCTGTATCCCGATCTCAACCTCTGGGATACCGCCCAGCCATTCCTCGAGGAATGGGTTGCCGAGCGCTATTCGCCCCAGTCGATGCTGCGCAGGCTGCAACGCCACGCCCCCTCCTGGCTGGAACAGTTACCCCAGTTGCCCGACGTGGTGATGGACAACCTGCAACATGCACGCGAGCTGGAGCAGCGCTTTCATCAGCAACAGCAGCGCGCCCAGAAGCTGGCGGAGCAAGCCAGCATCAACACCCGTCGACGCCGGCGCCAGCTTGTGGCTGCGCTGGTCTGCGCGGCTGCCGCCATCAGCATGTTTCCCGGCGCCTGGCAACAACTGTCTTCAGCCCCCGCGATCAGCTGGGTGCTGGCCGGTGTTGGCCTGGCCCTGCTGTGGCCCCGGGAACCCTGAGCTGTGCCATAATGGGCAGTCCGCACGGTATACGCTATGAGTCTCAGTAAACACATTAAATGGAATGAAGCCGGCCTGGTGGCCGCGATCGCCCAGGACTGGGAAACCGGTGAGGTGCTGATGATGGCCTGGATGAATCCCGAAGCGCTGGATTTGACTCTGCGGGAACAGCGGGCCATTTACTACTCGCGTTCCCGTCAGGCGCTCTGGCGCAAGGGCGAGGAGTCTGGCAATGTGCAGCAACTCAGGGAGCTCCGCGTGGATTGCGATGGCGATACCGTGCTGTTGAAAGTCGAGCAGGTTGGGGGCATTGCCTGCCATACCGGACGTCGCAGCTGTTTCTATCGCCTGGCCGATAACAACGGTGAGCTCGTGGTGACTGATGAAGTGATCAGGGATCCAGCCGACATGTACGGAATAAAACGCTGATGAACGATATTCTGCAAGAGCTCGCCGGGATTCTGGAAGAGCGAAAATCGTCGGCCAATGCTGACACGTCCTATGTGGCAAGCCTGCACCAGAAAGGCCTCAACAAGATCCTCGAGAAAGTCGGGGAAGAGGCCACCGAGGCCATCATCGCCGCCAAGGAACTGCAGGCGGGAGGCAGCCGGGAGGCGGTAGTAGGTGAAGTTGCCGACCTGTGGTTTCACAGCATGATAATGCTGTCGCACCTGGACATCAGCCTGGACGAGATCGGCGCATGCCTGGCGGGCCGCTTCGGCATATCCGGGCTGGAAGAGAAAGCAAGCCGCGGGCAATAGGACCAAAAATTACTTGATACGGAGAACGTCATGGGAATAGGTGGCATAAGCGTCTGGCAGTTACTGATAATCCTGGCCATCGTGGTCATGCTGTTCGGCACCAAGCGACTGCGCACCCTGGGATCCGACCTCGGCAGCGCGGTCAAGGGATTCCGCAAGAGCATGGGTGAGGACGAATCAGCGGCCGAGAAAAAGGAAGCCGGAGACGACAGCTCTGAAAAGCCTGACGACAAAAATCGATAGTTGAGCAAACATGTTTGATATCGGATTTGCCGAACTCATTGTCATCGCGATAGTGGGCCTGCTGGTGGTCGGCCCGGAACGCCTGCCCGGTGCCATTCGTACCGGCAGCGCCTGGCTGGGTCGAATCAAGCGCGGCTTTAACGATATCAAGCGTGAAGTGCAACAGGAACTGCACAATGATGCAGTGATGCAGGAACTGAAAAGTACCCAACAGCAGCTCAGGGATGAAACGGCAGCCCTGCAGGAGCAGGTTCGCGGTGTGGTGGAGGAGGCCAGTCCGCTGCCAGAGACGAAAAAACGGCCTGAAGCGTCCGCCTCCGACGACAAAACAACCCCATGACCGAAACAGAATCCAACGATCAGCCGCTGCCGCTGGTCGCCCACCTGACCGAGTTACGGGATCGTCTCCTGCGCGCCCTGCTGTCGGTGCTGGTGGTGTTTATCTGCCTGTTTCCTTTTGCCAACGAAATTTACACCTTCGTCTCTGAACCCTTGCGCGAGTTACTTCCACCCGGGGCGACCATGATCGCCACCGAGGTCGCCTCGCCGTTTTTGACGCCCTTCAAACTCACCCTGGTGGCAGCGATTTTTATCGCCATTCCCTATATCCTGTTCCAGGCTTGGAGTTTCGTCGCTCCCGGCATGTACCGGCATGAGAAACGGTTCGCCATTCCCCTGCTGGCCTCCAGTGTCGCCCTGTTTTACCTGGGAGCCGCCTTCGCCTACTTCGTGGTGTTCCCGCTGATTTTTGCGTTTTTCACCAGCGTCGGGCCCGAGGGCATCACCATCATGACCGACATCAACAGCTACCTGAACTTCGTGCTCAAGCTGTTTTTCGCCTTCGGTATCGCCTTTGAAATCCCCATCGCAGCGATATTGATGATCTGGGCGGGTCTGACTACCGCCGAAGACCTGGCCAAAAAACGGCCCTACATTATCGTTGGCTGTTTTGTATTCGGCATGCTGCTGACCCCGCCGGATATTATTTCCCAGTCATTGCTGGCTGTGCCCATGTGGATTCTGTTTGAATTCGGGATCTTCTTTGGCAGGTTCCTGGAAAAAAACGCCACCGGCCCCGAAAGCGACAGCGTCTAGGGCATTCCACCTTATTGCGCTAACATGGGCAGACAGATCATCCGGACCGACCCGACGATGCCCATGCTCACCCGTTTATTGTTGTCTCTCACCCTTGTCGCTCCACTGGCCTGGGGCCAGGCCCGGGAAGCCACTGACCTCTCCGCCAGGGAGTTGATAGAGACCGCCCAGAAGGCTGAAGAGCTGGTTAAGGAAAAGGCGTCCTCCGACCCAAACGCACTCGAAGGCCAGAGCACGCCGCTGGCGACGATGCTGGGGCTGCGTGATGCCATACGCAAAAAAGACTACGAGACCGCCGGGGAATATCTTGATCGCCGCTACATTGACGATGCAGTGGGACAGTACAGCGACGAGGCATTGGTCCGGGCCCTGGCCTATGTCTGGAACCGCCAGAACATCAACGACGTTACCTCCGTCAGCGACAACCCCGAGGGCAAACTGGACGACGGGCTGCCCGCCTACCGAGACCAGATTGGCAGTGTCAGGCTGCAGGATGAGAAAGTTCCCATCTACCTGCAGCGGGTTCCCGACGGCAAGGGCGGCAGGGTGTGGAAACTGTCCAACGCCACCGTGGCCAGAATCCCCGACATGTGGGATGAGTTGGGCTATAACGACACCATCGTAAAAATTGGGCAATGGCTGCCGCAATTCTATTTCCTGGGATTGCAGAACTGGCAGGTCTTCGGCGTTATCGTATTTTTCATCATCGCCTGGCCCCTGGCCATGCTTGCCAGTTACCTGCTGATGAAGATTGCGCTGTTGATCCCCAATCGCTTCCCGCTGGGTATCGAGCGGTTCTTCCGCGGGCCGATGAAGTTTTTCCTCTATATCCTGATTGCCCGCGGGCTGATCAACGAACTGGGCCTGTCCCTCACCGCGCGGATTCTGCTGGATTCGTCGGGTGTCGACTACATCGCGTTCACGGTGCTCGCCCTGGGCTTGCTGTCCCTGCTCCGCGATTACCAGATTCGCAAAATGCAGTACGCGGGCAATACCCATTATGTGGCACTGCTGAAGCCGTTTACTACCATCGTCAAGGTCATCATGGTGACGATCATCGCCCTGTTCTGGGCGAAGCAGGCCGGCTACGACATGTCCACCATCCTCGCCGGCCTGGGCGTTGGTTCATTGGCGGTTGCCCTGGCGGCCCAGAAAACCCTGGAAAACGTGATCGGGGCGATTACCCTGTATACCGCCAGGCCGGTGAGCGCCGGTGACTTTTGCCGCTTCGGCAAGGTGAAGGGCGTTGTCGAGGAAATCGGGCTTCGCTCCACCATAATCCGCACCCTGGACAGATCGGTACTGGTGATTCCCAACTCGATGTTCTCCTCGGTAGAGATCGAAAACTATTCGCAGCGAGACCGCATTCGTTTTTTCAAACGCTACCAGATGGAGGTCCCTTCCTCGGCGCAGATGCAGCAGATTCTTGCAGATATTCGTGCCCTGATGAGCGAACACGATCTGGTGATCGACGAAACGATCAGCGTTCGTTTTGAAACCATCGTCGATGCCAACGCCATACTGCGTTTGGATGCCGGCGTCGACACGCTCGATTTCCAGGAATACCTGGCAGTGGCGGAAACCCTCAACCTGGGCATACTCGATATCGCCGAGCGGGCCGGTTGCCGGTTTACTGGCCCTGCCCAGCTCAATCTTGATGCCAAGGCAGAGTCGGCCAGCGCCGCTTCATGAGCAGTCCTTCGGGGGCCCTTGGCTCCCTGATCCCGGTCCTGGGATTCCTCCGACCCTACAAACTGCGATTGCTGGCGGCCAGCGCGGCCCTGTTATTCACCGCAGCAGCAACACTCTCCATGGGACGCGGACTCCAGGTGTTGATCGACCAGGGGTTTGCCGGTGACAGCGCCGACCTGCGCGCCGCCATTGGCCTGTTACTGCTCATCGCCGCTGCCATCGCCCTGGGTACATTTGCGCGTTTTTACCTGGTCTCCTGGCTGGGGGAGCGGGTCAGTGCAGATATTCGCAAAGCCGTTTTCGACAATATCGTCCGATTGCACCCGGGCTACTTCGAAGTCAATCGTTCCGGCGAAATCATGTCCCGCCTCACTACCGACACCACGCTGCTGCAGACCATTATCGGCTCGTCGTTCAGCATGGCCCTGCGCAGCGGCCTTACACTGGTGGGCGCGCTGGTTATGATGGTGATCACCAACCTCCAGTTGAGCCTGTATATTGCCGTCGCTGTGCCCCTGGTGCTTTTACCCATTCTGGTGTTCGGCCGTCGGGTCAGGCGCCTGTCCAACCAGAGCCAGGACAGTATCGCCAGCGTCGGCAGCTATGCCGGGGAAGTGATCCAGCACATCCGGGTGGTGCAGAGTTACACCCGGGAACAGTTCGAGAGCGCGGCCTTTGCCGGGGAAGTCGAGCGCGCCTTCAGCATTGCCCGCCGCCGGATCCGCCAGCGGGCACTGCTTATCTGCGCGGCCATACTGCTCATGTTCGCTGGCATGTCCGGGATGATCTGGTCCGGCGGACAGGATGTGATCTCCGGTGAAATGAGCGGCGGCGAGCTGGGCGCCTTCGCCTTTTACGCCATCATGGTGGGTTCAGGGGTGGCGACCATTTCCGAAGTCTGGGGAGAATTACAGCGGGCTGCGGGCGCTGCCGAGCGATTGATCGAACTGCTCAACACCCGCAGCGTGATTGTTGACCCGGGTCAAAAGCCCGGGAACAACGCCCGCAGGCAGCCGGCACTGGCGCTGGAGGAAGTGACCTTCCGCTATCCCACCCGCACGGAAGTGCCGGCGCTGGAGGACTTCAGCCTGCACATCCCCGCTGGCCAGTCGCTGGCCCTGGTCGGCCCGTCGGGAGCCGGGAAATCCACCGTCTTCGAATTACTGCAGCGCTTTTACGATCCACACTCAGGCAGGATCAGCCTGGACGGTGCCGATATTCGTGAACTCGGACTGAAACAATTGCGGGAACAGATAGCCCTGGTGCCACAGCAGCCGGCCCTGTTCACCGGGGACGTGCGCTATAACATCGCCTACGGCAAGCCCGGGGCAAGCGAGGATGAAATCGTAGCCGCCGCTTGCGCTGCCCACGCCCACGAGTTCATCAGTGCACTACCCGCTGGCTATGCCAGCCACCTGGGGGAACAGGGCGTCAGACTATCCGGAGGGCAGCGCCAGCGGATTGCGCTGGCGCGCGCCATACTCAATGACCCCCGTATTCTGCTGCTCGATGAGGCCACCAGCGCCCTGGACAGCGAAAGCGAATACCATGTGCAACAGGCGCTACAAGAGCTCATGCACAACCGCACCACGGTCATTATTGCCCATCGACTGTCGACCATCCGGCATGTTGACCGCATCGCCGTGCTCGATCAGGGCCGGCTGGTCGCGACGGGGACCCACGAAGAGTTGCTGTCAAATTGTGAACTGTACCAGCGCCTGGCGAGACTGCAGTTCCGCGATCAAAGGTCTGCCCGCGAGGCCTAGTCAGTCCTCAAACAGTTCGCCCCGCTCCCGACGCTCCCTGTTAATCCGCTGCAGATCGTCGAACGTCTCGCGAGAAATATCGACCATATCGCCAACCAGGCGAAAGCCCAGCTTCATGTTGTTGACCGAGCAACGCAGCGGCGCACTCAAAGGGGCTTCACGAAACATCTCCCGGGAGTTATCCAGCGCGGTACGCAGGTGATCGCCAGCGGTCTCGCTGGCAGTTTCTGCTGCGAGGGACAAGACCTCCAGCGATTCCATCAAAGCCTCTACACCCAACCATTCCTGGACAACGCCGCGCTCTACCCGACGGCGAACACCCCGGCGCAGGCGTCGAGCGAGATTCCGGAACTCCCGTTGTACCCTTGGGCCGAACACCGGTACCGATACCGCCCGCAAATCATCATCCTCTGCCAGTTCCCGCCAGTCCTCCAGGGTGAGCACCGATTCGATGTGGGGAAAGACCACTTTTTCCTCCACATTCATGTGCTCATACATGTGGCCCACATATTCCCTTCCAGCTTTGACGATGGCAGCGCCTTTTACCTCGCCCTCACTCCAGCGCTCTATTTCCCGCAGCAGTTGCCGACCACGTTTGGCCGTAGCATCGTGATCACGTTGCAGCGTATCCACATCTTCCGCCGCCCTGCGGTCCAGTTCAGCGACCCGGCCATAGATGAGATCTTCCCGGGGGTGGTGATAACGATCGGGCCAGCTGGCCATGTAGTCCATCACCTCGTAAACCACATGGGCGTCGACCGGCTCACCGGCTTCAATGGCCTGTAGCTGATCGGAAAACAACTGCATCACCGTGGCGATGTGCCGGTGTTCCGCCCGTAACGCTTTCATCAGCGGCTGTTCAGGCCCGGGCGCTGCCGTGGCCGGCCCCGGTTGCGCCCATGCCTGACGGCTGTAGGCCTTCCGGTCTTTGTCACTACTGGTGCTGCCAGCCTTTCCTTTCACGCCACCCTGCTTGCCGGGCGCTGTCGTGGGGGATGGTTTTGCAGTTCGTGCGGGGGCTTTTTTGCGCGCCGCGGGCTTCCTGGGGCTGGCTTTCTTTGCTGCCGACATGAGCGTACTCCTCGTTTACTGCTTCCAGCATAGGGCCCCAGCCTAGCCTGTCCAGTGAAGTTGGGCATTGATCGGGCTCATGAAAAGCAGGTAGGGACGAACAGGGTAATTAGCTGAACCGGAGCCCCTCAAAAAAAAACGCCGGCACTGGGCCGGCGTTTATCGGGGCGTTGTTGAACCCTAGCTGAACTCGCGGATCAGGCCGCCGATCGATTCCTTGGCGTCGCCAAACAGCATCCGCGTGTTGTCTTTGTAGAACAGTGGATTCTCGATCCCGGCGAAGCCGGAGGCCATGGAACGCTTGAGCACGAACACCGTGCGTGCCGCATCGACGTTGATCACCGGCATGCCGTAAATCGGGCTGCCCTCGTTCTCGCGGGCCGCCGGATTAACCACATCGTTGGCGCCGATCACGATGGCCACGTCAACATTTTCCATGCGTGGGTTAATGTCGTCCATTTCCAGGAGCTGATCGTAGGGCACGTCGGCCTCCGCCAGCAGTACGTTCATGTGTCCGGGCATGCGACCCGCCACCGGATGGATGCCGAAATTGACCTCAGCCCCATTCTGTTCCAACAACTCGGTGAGTTCCTTGACCACATGCTGGGCCTGGGCTACCGCCATGCCGTAGCCGGGAATAATCGCCACGTTGGTTGCAGCCTCCAGCACATAGTAGGCGTCTTCGACAGAGATGGGTTTGATTTCTCCCTCCACTTCCGTGGTGTCCTGCTTGCCACTGCCGAAGCCGGAAAACAGTACGTTGGACAGGGAGCGGTTCATCGCCTTACACATGATCTGGGTGAGGATGATACCGGAGGCTCCCACCAGGGAACCGGCAACGATCAGGATATTGTTATCCACCGCAAAGCCGGCGGCGCAGGCCGCCAGGCCGGAGTAGGAGTTCAGCAGTGAAATCACCACCGGCATGTCGGCGCCGCCAATAGGGATGACCGCCATGATGCCGAACACCAGCGAAAGGGCGATAACCACAAACAGCCAGGTCAGGTTGCTGGGATCCAGGCAGAACATCACCGCGCCACCGAGAATACCGAGCACGATCAGACTGTTCACCACCTGTTGGCCACTGAACAGCACCGCGCCGGAACCGATGGTCTCGGAGAGTTTGCCGTAGGCGACCAGCGAACCGGTGAAGGTCAGGCCACCAATCAGGATGGACAGGATAATGGTCACCAGCGTGAACGTACCGGCGTCTGGCGACAGGGCGGCCCAACCTACCAGCAGCGACGCCATACCGCCGAAGCCATTGAACAGGGCGACCATTTCCGGCATCGACGTCATCTGCACCATCCGCGCTGCTCCAGCACCGATGGCGCCACCGACAACAATGCCGATAACAATCCACTGGTAGTCGACAATGCCCTGGTCGAGCAGGGCGGCGACAATGGCAACCAGCATGCCGGTGGAGGAAATCATGTTGCCGCGCCGGGCTGTCGCCGGCGAGCCCAGCTGTTTCAGGCCGAAAATAAACAGGCCCGCGGATATCACATAGGCGAATTGAATCATCGTATCCATGATGTCCTAGCCCTCCTTTTTCTTGAACATGGCGAGCATGCGATCGGTTACCAGGTAACCACCCACCACGTTAATGGAGGCAAGGGCCACGGCTCCGGCTCCCAGCCAGTTGGCCAGGTCCTGGTTGCCGGTACCGGCCAGGCTGATCGCTCCCACCACGGTAATGCCCGAAATCGCGTTGGCGCCGGACATCAACGGGGTATGCAGGGTCGCCGGTACCTTGTTGATCAATTCAAAGCCCAGGAAGATGGACAGCATCAGGATAAATGTCAGGAATACTACTGCGGGTATCATGATTACGCCCCCTCTTCCACGATGTTTTTAATGGTGTCGTTGGTGATCTCTCCACCGTGGGTGATGATGCACCCCGGGAGAATGTCATCGTCGAAATCCACCACGAACAGTTTCTTTTCCTCACTCCAGTTGTCTTCCACCAGGTTGAACAGGTTGGCGGAATACATCTGGCTGGCGTCGACAGCCACCTCGCCGGCGAGGTTGCCCTTGCCGATAATGGTGACGCCTGACCACTCGACGGTTTCGTTAGGCACCGAGCCTTCCACATTGCCGCCGGTCTCGGCCGCCATGTCGACGATGACCGAACCGGGGGCCATGCCCTCAATCATGTCCTTGGTCACCAGCACCGGCGGCTTGCGGCCAAATACCTGGGCCGTGGTAATCACCACATCAGACTTGGCGATCACGTCCTTTTGCGCCTGACGCTGGATTTCTACCTGTTCCGGGGTCAGTTCCCTGGCGTACCCGCCGGCGGTTTCGCCGGTTTCACCAAGGTCGATCTCCAGAAACTTGGCCCCCAGGGAAGTCACCTGCTCCGCGACGACCGGACGGGTATCAAAGGCGGTTACCCGGGCGCCCAGGCGCTTGGCGGTGGCGATTGCCTGCAGGCCGGCAACACCGGCACCGATCACGAAGACGTTGGCGGGCTTGAGGGTGCCCGCCGGGGTCATCATCATCGGGAAAATGCGCGGCAGCGCCATGGCCGCCTCGATCACCATCTGGTAACCGGCCAGGTTAGCCTGGGAGCTGAGCGCGTCCATCTTCTGACTGCGGGTGGTGCGGGGAATCATTTCCATGGAGATGGAAGTAACGCCGGCCTCCTTGAACGCCTTGACGAGGCCGTGCTCGTTAAAGGGATCAAGATAACTGATATGGATCGCGCCACGCTTCATGAGAGTGATTTCATCCAGCTCCGGCTTGCGCAGGCGCAACAGCAGGTCCGCGCTGGAAAACAGCTCTTTGCGGTCGCTGGAGATAGTGGCGCCGGCGTCGGAATATTCGCTGTCAGTGTAACCGGAGCCGGTTCCCATGCCAGCTTCGATGACCAGATCAGCACCCATGCGGACCAGTTTCTTGGCCACCTCTGGCGTGATGGGCACCCGGTTTTCTCCCGGATGTGTCTCCCTGGGTATTGCGATGCGCATAACGGTTGTTACCCCCCGATGCTTGCTGTGTATTTTTTGTCGGCCTGTGGCTCACCGAAATTTTCCGTCCGGCGCGCTGGCGCTTTGTTGAGCTGGCCTCTGCGGGCCATTTATCCTACCCGCCCCGTGGAGCGGGCGCCTACTCTAGCACAGAGCAGAAAACGCCGGAACAATGACCAATATTCATCAGGTGAATTGTTCTGCCTCGCGCCATAGGGGTGATGAACGTTACTCCAATGCGCGGCAGTCGGCCAATTTACCTCCCTGGTGGCAGCAGACAAGGACGATGCAGCCCAAAAAAATTGACCAAACGGACCGGCCGCCAGTGCCTAGTCGAGGTAGGACCACCAGGGTGGCAACAGGGACCGGTAAGCCGGCCAGGCATACCGGCTGTCGACCAGTAGCGCCCGCCCATTGTCAGTGGTGGTACGAACCACCCGTCCCAGGGCCTGGTCCACCTTCTGCATGGCGGGATACAGGTAGGCGTATTCAAACCCGGCGCCGTAGGCCTGCTGGTACCAGTCGCGCAGGTTCTCGCGCTCCGACCCGACCTGCGGCAAGCCCACCCCGACAATGGCGACTGCCGATAACAGCTCACCCGGAAGATCAATCCCCTCGGAGAACACACCACCGAGGATGCAGAAAGCGGCCATGTTGTCGTGGTTGCCCAAGGCCTGGAAAAGGCCGTCGCGATCCTCGAGGCTCTGCTCCGGCAACTGCTGCCATAACCGCCGCTCCCGCCACAGGGATTCGTCCTCTTTCATCAGCGCGAGCACCGCGCCAAGGTATCGATAGGAAGGGAAGTAGACAATACAGTTGCCGGGCGCCTCCCGCAGAAAGCGGGAGAGGCGGCGTCCCAGCTCAGGGGCGCTGCGGTCACGCTGCCGATACCGGGTATCGATGGCCGTCTCCAGCTCCACCTGCAACTGGGCTTCGGAAAAAGGTGAGTCCAGCCGGCGGCACACTGCCGATTCATCCAGGCCGGTCAACTGGCGCATCCAGTGTTGCGGTGAGAGGGTGGCGGAAAAGGCGATGACCGCGTGGGCCCTGGCCTGGCAGCGGGCCAGCAGGCGCGACGGGTCCAGGCAATTGAGGCCCAGGCTCAACCCCTGGCTGCCCTCGCCACGTTTCAGCTGCAGGCGATATTCCCGTCCCCAGTTTTCAGCGACGCGCAACCACTGCAACAGAGCGAAATAAAAGTTCATCAATTGCGGATTGGCGGGGACAAACCGGGGATCGTCTGCCATGGCCCTGCCTACCGCCGCCACCACATCCCCCAGCGAGTTGACCAGGCCGGCAGGGAGCTCCTCGCGGAAGACCTCCTCCCCCCAATCCTCTTTCTGTAGCGCCAGCATCGCCCGGTTGACCTTCTCCAGGGCGCGTTTGGCCTCGGGCGAAGAACTGCGCTTGACCCGCATCAGCTCCGCCTTGCTGAGCCTGGCGCTGTACATTTCGCGGGCGCGTTCGGGCAGGTTGTGAGCCTCGTCCAGTAATATGGTCCAGCGTCGCTCGTCCCGGGCCATGAGGGAACCCACGCCCGCCGTGAGACTGTAGACGTAGTGCATGTCAGCCACAACGATATCCACCCAGGGCAGGAGATCCAGGGCCAGTTGATAGGGGCAGATCTGGTGAGCCCTGGCGATCGTCTCCACCGCTGGCCGATCGAGCACTCCGTGCCCGACCGCTTCGGCCAGTGCCCGGGGCAGGCGATCGTAATAGCCGCGGGCGAACGGACAGTCGTCACCGTGGCAGGCCCGGCCCGGGGAAAAACAGATCGATTCCTTCGCCGTCAGCGAGAGGCTGGATGCATCCATTCCCGCCCTAGCCATCAGCCCCAGGCAGTCCTCGGCACTGCGCCTGCCGACGGTGCGCGAGGTAACAAATACCACCGCTTCATGCTTGTGCCTGCCCAGGGCCTTGAGGGCCGGATAGAGCACTGCCGCGGTCTTGCCGATGCCGGTGGGCGCTTCCAGCATGGCCTGGCCACCCTGGTCGATGCACTTGTAAACCAGTTCCGCCACCACTCGCTGCCCCCGGCGAAATTCGCCATGGGGGAAATCCAGCCGCTGCAGGCTTGCCTGGCGGTCACGCCGACGCCGGCCCAGCAGACCGAGCCAGTCGGCAAATGCCGCCAGTGTTCCGGCAAGGAATTCCTGTAGCTCGGCCCGACTGTAGTACTGCAGCAGAGGCGCTTCCTCATCGCGGTCGATGTTGAACCAGGTCAACTGCACGGCCAGCCCATCGAGGGACTGCTCCTCGGCAATCAACGCCGCGTAGATCCGTGCCTGTGCCAGATGCAGGCGACTGACTGACGCGGGAATCTTTCCTGGATCCACCCGACAGGTTTTTATCTCCTCCACCAAGCCCCGGGCGGGGTCAAAACCGTCTGCCCTGCCCCGCAGCTGCAGCTGGATATCGCCCTGGCGATGGAGGTAACGGACCGGATACTCGCGAACATAGCTGTCCGGCCGGCGCCGGTACAGCCGCTGGTGCCCCTCCATCCCCTGCTCGGCACTCGGCGACGGGGTATAGCGGTGATCAATATCGCCGGAACGATGGCAGAAGGCCACCAGGTCACGTACGCTGAGACTGAACTCAATCATCAGTCCACTGTACCCAGGCGACACTGGCGGGTATGCCTTCCCGGGCGAAAAACCGCAGCCATCGCCGCTGGCTGTCCTGCAGGGCATCGCCAGGACCCTTAACCTCGATCATCCGGTAGTCTCCCGGGGTGCTTCCCAGGGCCAGCAAATCGGGAAATCCGCGACGATTTTCCCCGGGATCAAACAACATGCGCTGCCATATAGCCAACAGATGATCTCCGGGAATGATGCCTGCCGCCGCTGTCACCAGCGACTCGTCCAGGTATTTCCAGTTGACCCAGCGGCACTGGTAGCCCTCATACCTGCGCCACAGCGCCGGCAGCTCCTGCGCCAGGTCCGCCTTGGCCAACTGCTGCAGGCGGACCGATAGCCTATCCCTGCGGCGACTCTGGAATGTTTGCTCGTACATGTCGGCCGGCGCCGACTGGAAAGGATTATTGAAGGCGCCGGGCAGCGGCGCAAATATCTGTTCCCAGAACGCCAGGCCGAAGAGGCCATTCAGCAGCAGGTTCTCGACATAGTGAACAGCCTGCCATTGGGCCGCCAGCGCACTGCCGGCCAGCAACTCTACCGGTTGGTCGCCAGGGGTCAGGCGCAGGTGGATGTCATCGAAACTGTCTCGCCGTCTCGGTTGGGCGGTACCTTCCAGCTTGCGGCGCAGGCGCGGCGCCATACGCCCGGCTGCGTCGAGCTCCTCCTCACACCAGGGTTGCGCCTCAATCGTCTGGCACAGGGCGAGCGCCTGCTGCAACTCACCTTCCTGTTCCAACACCCGGGCCGTCCTTTCCCTGGCCGGGTGTAACTCGCTGAGTCGGTACAACGCCAGTGCCTGCTCATTGCAGCCCTTCCTCTCGAGCTGCCGGGCCAGCCGGTTACAGAGCCGATACCAGCGAGGCAGACTGGTGGCAAACCCGGGCGGCGTCGCTATCAGTTCGTCCGCCAGCGCCAACATACCCTCCAGGTCATCCGCCTCCTGCAACTCCCACCAGCGGTCCGTCTGCGCCGCACAGTCCAGGTATTCATCCAGTTCCGGCCGACCCGGAAACAGGCGATTGCCACGATCCACCGGGTAGGGGAAGTAGCGGGCAACGCCGAGCTCGCTGAGCACGAAATCAGTCAGGCCCTGGCGGCGATTGCCAAAAAACAACAACTGGAAAAGCGCTACTGTTTCCGGGTACTGGGGCGCGACGATGCGGGCAGCGTCAAATGCCAGCAGCTTCTGCAACAGGTCTGCCGGAGGTATTGCCGCCAACTGCTCGAGTTGCTCCCCCTTGCCACGACCGGACACCTCGAACATGACAGCAAGCTCCTCTCTGGTGCACAGGCGCCCGAGCGCTTCCGGCTCCAGACCGTCGGGCCGGAGAGCCAGGCCCGCCGCGAGCAACGCATCGAGGGCGCGGCCAGGATCGCCCAACTCCGCGTAGTCGAGCTTCCGCTCCCGGAACCAGGGGCCCACGCGCGAGACCAGCCGCACGTAAAGGCACTGGGCATCGAAGGGCTGCTGCGCATAGACTGCCAGGAACTGCTGTTCCGCGGCGGTGAGGATGTCGCCGTACTGTGACGCTACCGTCTCCAGCAGGCGCAGGAAATTGTCTCGATAATAGTGCGGTGAAAGGTCGGGCAAGCGGCCTGGCTCCCTAGTGCGGCTCCAGCCGAATCAGCCGGGAACGATCGGCCAGTGCGTAGATCAGGCCGTCCGGTCCGACCTGCACATCCCTGATCCGCATCCCCAGGTCCCCCAGCAGCCGGGTTTCACGGCCCAGGGAACCATCGGCATTGACCTCCAGGCGATTGATGCGGGTCATCCGCATGCTGGAAATCAGCAATGACTGCTTCCAGTCAGGGTAGGTATCCCCCGTATAAAAGTCGATACCCCCGGTGGCCAGCGAGGGTGTGTAGTAGATTAGCGGCTGCTCCATTCCCGGCTTGTGGGTCCCTTCGCCGATCTTACCGCCCCCGTACTCCTCGCCGTAGGTTATGACCGGCCAGCCGTAGTTTGCCCCGGGCCTGAGGATATTGATCTCGTCACCCCCCTGGGGGCCGTGCTCGGACACCCATATTTGTCCGCTATACGGATGGCGGGCGATGCCCTGGGGATTGCGATGGCCGTAGGTATAGATCTCCGGTCGTGCCCCGGCTTTACCCACATAGGGGTTATCGGGGGGAATCCCGCCGCTCTCGGTCAGGCGCAGGACCTTGCCGCTGTGATCCATGAGGTCCTGGGCCGGCGCCCGCCTGCCGCGGTCTCCCACTGTGATGTAAAGCTTGCCTGCATCCAGCAGCAGCCGCGACCCGAAGTGACGGCGCTGGGGGTAGGCCGGTCTCGCGGTAAACAGGTCCTGTCGATCCACCAGCCTGTCGCCCTGCAGGCGGGCGCGGCTGACCCGGGTGGTTAAGCCTTCTTCCACCGCCACGCTGTAACTGAAATATACCCACTGGTTGCGCTCAAAGTCCGGGTGCACCAGCACATCCATCAGCCCCCCCTGCCCTTCGTTCGCCACCGCGGGCAGCCCGTCGATATCGCGCGTGCTCCAGCTGCCCGGGGTGACAATTTTCATGACCCCCGGTTTTTCCGTGAGCAGAATGCGACCGTCGGGCAGAAAGTCCATGCCCCAGGGCTCTTTCAGCCATTCAATCAAGGTAACGACACGAATCCGGGTTTTCTCTCCGGGGCCGCTGGCACTGGCATCCTTCTCACGCACGGGCTCCACTACCGCGGGGCCCGGTTCCGGCAGACTACAACCGGCAAGCAGAATAACGGTGGCGACAAACAGTGCCGCAGGGGAAGATTTCGGGGTCATTCGGAGCTCAAAAGCAGATCTAAAACTCGGCGCTATAGTACGCGATCATCACCCGCATGTCAGATCCACAATCGCCCGACCCTGTACCGCTGGCGCAAATTGAGGCATTCTGGACCGGCATTCTCATAATCCGGCAGGAAGCGCCGGTAACGGCATCCCGTGACAGAAACCAACGAACAGATAACGCCGCTGCAGGCGTTCACTCCCATCATTTTCCTGGTGGTCATGCTGGCCTGTTCGGTCTACCTGTTCGGTTCGGACTCGTCCTATGGGGCCAACCAGATCGCCCTGATACTGGCAACCTGTGTCACGGCCCTGGTTGCCCGCCGCAGCGGCATTAGCTGGCGCCAGGCACAGGAGGGAATTGTCCACGGCATCGGCGTGGGGCTGGGTCCCACCCTGATCCTGCTGAGCGTGGGTATGCTCATAGGAACCTGGATTCTCTGTGGGACTGTGCCCGCGATGATTTTTTATGGCGTACAGATACTGGATCCAGGCATTTTCTACGCCGCCAGCGCGATCATTTGCGCCATTGTCGCGGTGAGTATCGGCAGCTCCTGGACCGTCGCCGGCACCCTGGGCATCGGCCTGATGGGTATCGCCGGCAGTTTCGACCTGTCGCCGGCGATTACCGCGGGTGCCATTATCTCGGGCGCTTACTTCGGCGACAAGCTGTCACCCATGTCTGACACCACCAACCTGGCATCTGCCGCCACCGGGGTTGATCTCTTTGACCATATCCGCCACATGCTGTGGACCACCATCCCCAGTTTTGCCATAGCGCTGCTGATTTTTTCCCTGATAGGCAGCTCCGAAGGTACAACACCGGAACAGATCCAGGCCCTGCAGCAGTCATTGAGCAGTGAGTTCAGTATTGGCCCGCATCTGCTGTTACCCCTGTTACTGATGCTGGGCCTGGTGTTCAAGCGCTTCCCGGCTTTTCCTTCCATCGTCATCAGCGCCCTGACCGGCGCCGTATTCGCCGTTATTTTCCAGCCCGAGCAGGTACAGAAACTGGCGGGAGACAGTGGCGACCTCGCCATGGGCTTTGTGCTACTGAAGGGTGTGTGGATTGCCCTGTTCGATGGCTATACCGCCAACAGCGGCAACGAATTCCTCGACGCTCTGTTGAGCAAGGGCGGCATGAGTTCCATGCTCAATACCGTCTGGTTGATTATCAGCGCCCTCGGGTTCGGCGGCGTTCTCGAGCGCACCGGCATTCTCGCCTACCTGCTGGGACTGGCACTGCGCGGTGTCAAAAGCGTCGGCTCACTGATCGTGACCACCGTGGTCACCTGCATCGGTACCAACATTCTTGCCGCCGACCAGTTTATCGCCGTAGCATTGCCAGGCCGTATGTTCAAAGACGCCTACACCGACAAAAACCTGTCGCGGCTTAACCTGTCCCGTACCCTGGAGGATTCCGCCACCCTGACCTCGGCGCTCATTCCCTGGAATACCTGCGGCGCCTACATGTCCGCCACCCTGGGAGTGGCCACGATCAGTTATGCGCCCTACGCGTTCTTCAACCTGCTGTGCCCGCTGATGGCTATTTTCTACGGCTTTATTCACTTTGCGCTGAAGCCCGCCTCCTACGACCTCTCGGGGCCGGCGGCCGTGACCGACTCATGAGTCGCGGCGACATCAGCTGGGACTATCCACAGCCCTATACCCTGGACGTGCGGGTGTCGACGGAAAATATCGACGGTCTCCAGCACACCAATAACACCGTGTACGTGCAATGGTGCGAGCAGGTGGCCTGGGCCCACTCGGTATCGCTGGGCCTTGACCTGGACGCCTACCGCAAGCTCGACCGGGCGATGGCTATCACCCACAGCCAATACCATTACCTGCAAGCCTCACGCGAGGGTGACGAGATTACTGCCGCTACCTGGATCGTCAACTGGGACAGGAGGCTGACCATGCAACGTCGCTTTCAGCTGGTTCGTGTCAGCGACGGCGTCACCCTGCTGCGCGGGGCAATGCGGTTTGCCTGTATTGAGATTTCCAGCGGGCGGCCCCGGCGCATGCCCCCGGAATTCCTGGATGGCTATGGCGAGGCTGTTCTGGGACTGGAAGACAAGGACCTGGTCAGCTAGCAGCGGGCCCAGTCAAAAGCGAGCACCTGGCGAATATCCGTTTTCCCGGTAGCGAGCATCAACAGCCTGTCCACCCCCAGCGCCACCCCGGAACACGCCGGCATCCCGGATTCCAGCGCCGACAGGAGCCATTCATCCAGCGGCCGTTGCGCCTGGCCACAGTCGCTGCGGCGTCTGTTGTCAGCCACAAAGCGCCGGCGCTGCTCGCTGGCGTCGGTCAGCTCACAGTAACCGTTGGCGATCTCCATACCCCGCACATAGAGTTCAAAGCGCTGGGCTACAAACTGCCCCTCTTTTTCCTCGACCCGGGCCAGGGCGGCCTGACTGGCCGGGTAATCGTAGACAAAACAAAGGCCGCGGTCAGCGAGGGCCGGCTCCACCAGATGACTCATCAGCAGGTCCAGCCACATGTCCCGGTCACCGCTGAGTGAGCCAACATCCAGGGATTCCCGGGCCCGGTCCTGTAACTGGTTGACGGTCGCGGTCAGGGGGTCCAGGCCGAGCTCGGCGCGGAACAGGTCGCGATAAGTGTGATACTCAACCGACTGCGGCCCCAGGCAGTGAGTGACAAGCTCAGCCACCTCCGTCATTAACTGGTGATGGTCCAAGCCGGGGCGATACCACTCGAGCAGGCTGAATTCCGGATTGTGCCGGGATCCTGCTTCGCCATCGCGAAAGGCTCTCGCCAGTTGGTAGATCGGCCCGCTGCCCGCGGCCAGCAGCCGCTTCATGGCGTATTCCGGGGAGGTCTGCAGGAAGCGGGGTGCGCCAAGGGAATTGCCCCGATCAACACAGAGTGGCTCGATGGCGGGATCCGTCACCCCACGGCTACACAGCAGCGGGGTCTCCACTTCCAGTACATCGCGGCTGGCGAAGAATGCCCGAATCCGGGCCAGCAGGCCCGCCCGGGCCCGCAGCTCCTCAATCGCTGCCGAGGGCCGCCAGTTCATCGGGATCAGGACTTGCTGGCGCGGCCCTGGTATTCACCGGTACGGGTGTCGACCCGGATGACTTCACCCTCACTGAGAAACAGTGGCACTTTGACCACGGCGCCAGTGCTGAGTGTGGCGGGCTTGCTGCCCCCCTGGGCAGTGTCGCCTTTCAGGCCTGGATCCGTCTCGGTAATTTCCAGCTCGACAAAATTTGGCGGCGCTACCGACAGCGGGCTGTCATTGTAAAGCGTCACCTCACAGCGTTCCTGTTCCTTGAGCCACAGATGAGCGTCGCCCACCGCCTTGGCATCAGCCTGGTACTGCTCAAACGTGTCCGGTTCCATGAAGTACCAGAACTCGCCATCGGTATAGAGGTATTCCATGGTGCGATCCATGACGTCAGCCCCTTCCAGCGATTCCCCCGACTTGAAGGTACGTTCCCACACCCTGCCGGTGTTGAGATTGCGCAGTTTCACGCGATTAAAGGCCTGGCCTTTGCCGGGCTTCACGAACTCATTGTCGAGAATGCTGCAGGGTTCACCGTCGAGCATGACCTTGAGGCCCGAGCGGAATTCGTTGGTTGAATAATTCGCCATGGTGCTACCGTTTTACTGTGGGCTGGAAAAGGGCGCTAATGATACCTCAGGGGAGGGGAATTGGGGAGATCGGGATTATTGCCGCTGGCCGTCACCTCGAGAAATAAGCTAATCTTGCTGCCAGGCACCTGAACCCGACGCAGGGACCGCGAACATGAGCACTGAAGCGCCAATAAAACTGAAATTTCCGCGGCAGGACCTGGCGCACTTCGACCCGTTCCAGACCGATGAAAACGCCGCCCGCAGCTGGGCAAGCGAATTGCCCGTGGCCAATCCACGCAGCGTGGCGCAACAGCTGCTGCAGGCAGTGAGCGAGCTGAATCGCCACCCATTGGCATCGGAGCTGAGGTTCAGGATTCTCGAGGCGATGGCCGACAAGCTGCAGGTTACCCTCGCCAACCTGACCCGCCGCTTCCTCAATCAGCCCCTGGTCATGCCGGAGGAGCCGCGGCAACTGGCCGAACTCACCAGTGACCTGCAGGGCCAGCTGGCTACGGCCTATTCTCTGGTCGCGGTAGAGACCCTGCAACGCAGTGACGAAGTTCGCCAGAGCAACCCCGCTCGCCTGGTGTGCGAATCGATACAGCGCGCCCTTTATCACGCGGGACACAATATCCTGCTGACCTTCCAGCTCTATCACCCGGTGGCACTGGGCGGCTGGCTCTCGCTGCACCAGTTGTATGCCCTGGCGGAGCGCCAGGGCCTCGCCACCCTCTCGGTCAGTGACGTACATGGCCAGGCTACCAGTGTCAGCGCCACTTACCTGCAGGCCCTGTTACTGGGTTGCTGTAAGCCGAATCAATTGCGCCAGTCCGACCTGGCGGCGATTTACGCTGGCCTCGGCGAGTGGCGGGAACATCTGCGGATCGGGCCAGCGGGCAGTTTCGAGGGCCTGTTCCTGGTGGACCTGGAATCTGACCAACCGCCGCTGTACAGCTCACTCTACGGCAGCGCTAACAGCAGTCAGTGCCGTCAGTTGGGCACCGCAGCACTGGTTACCTACCTGAAGCAGCTCAAGCAGCTGGATGACGCCCAGGGTAAACCGGGGATAAAACTGGAGAGCGGCATCACCCTGCCATCGAACATGCTCAGTCACCTGATCGACGCCCTCGGCAGCATGAGCATGCGCAACTTCAATCGCGTGCAGCTGAGCGCGCCGCTGTCAGTCAGTATCGGCCTGGGGTCAGCCCATGTGCATTCCTCCGGGGAGAGGACGTTTGGCCAGTTGCTCTACGGCGACGATTATATTCCCCCGCCGTCCGAAAGAGTCGGCAGCAACCCTTTTATGAGGGAAGAGGAAACAAAGCGGGACAGCTGGAGCACGGCCAATCCGGAAGAAGACTTTGTCCGCGACAGCAGCGGCAGTGGCATCGAGGCGGAACTGGCCCACCGGGTGGAACTGGATGACTATACCCGGCACGCCATTGAAGATGATTTACCCAACATCCCGCCGGAGCCCGAGGTGCCGGTTTACCAGGTCAGGCTGACCAATGTCAGTCCCGGTGGCTACTGCCTCGACTGGAGCGAAACGCTCCCGGAAGAAGTGCGAGCGGGAAACATTGCCTGTGTCCAGGAGAACCGGGACGACTACTGGGCCATTGCCGTGATCCGCTGGGTGAGCTCGCTACAGGATGCCCATACTCTGGTGGGACTGGAGTTGTTGAGCCCCAGAGCACAGGCCTATGGCGCCCTGGTCCAAAAGAAAACCGGACAGACACCCGTGCCACAGCGGGTATTGCTGCTGCCCGAAATTCCGCTGGTGGGGCAAGCCCAGACCCTGATCACTCCCCGGGCGGGCTTTCGAGAAAGACAGAAAGTTTCCCTGCTCCGCAAAGGTGAGAAGCTCCTGATCCAGCTGACTCACCAGATTTCAGCCACTGCCAGCTATGCGCAGTTCGATTTCCGCTACATCAGGCAGTTGGATGAAGTGCTGGCAGACGACAAGAACGGGCCACTGGATAGCGCCTACGACTCTGTGTGGAGCAACATCTAGCCTGCCCCGGAAGGGCTGTGTTCTCCGGGCTGCTGGTCGCGGTCACTGAAACCCAGCAGGTAGAGTATCGCGTCCAGCCCCAGCGTGGAGATGGACTGCTCCGCCGACTGTTTCACCAGCGGCTTGGCCCTGAACGCGATTCCGAGGCCGGCAGTGCTGAGCATCGGCAAGTCGTTGGCGCCATCGCCCACCGCTATCACCTGCTGCAGGTCTATGCCTTCGTCGTCAGCCAGCTGTCGCAGTAACTGTGCCTTGCGCTGACCATCAACAATAGTACCTGTCACCTTGCCGGTTACCCGGCCGTCTTCGATATCGAGGTCATTGGCGTAGACGTAATCCATCCCCAGACGCTGCTGCAGGAAATGGGCAAAATAGGTAAACCCGCCGGAGAGAATAGCCGTCTTGTAGCCGAGGGTACGCAGGGTCCCGATGAGGTGTTCGGCGCCCTCGGTAATCTTCAGCTGGCTGGCGATCTCGGCCAGGACGTTTTCCTCCAACCCCTTCAACAGCGCAACCCGCTCGCGAAAACTCTCGGCGAAATCCAGCTCTCCCCGCATGGCGCGCTCGGTGATGGTACTGACCTGCTCGCCGACACCGGCCCGGGCAGCCAGTTCATCGATGACTTCCGCCTCAATCAGGGTCGAATCCATATCGAACGCCACCAGCCGGCGATTGCGCCGGAAAACACTGTCCTGCTGGAATGCCAGGTCAACCTCCAGCGCACCCGCCACTTCCAAGAGATCGCGCCGGAAAGTGGAAGAATCCGACAACGGTCCTCGCACCGAGAACTCGACACAGGCTTTGGAGAAGGCGGGCAGCTCTCCCAGCGGAATTCTCCCGGACAGACGATTGATACCGTCAATGTTGAGACCGTGGGCAGAGACCACCTCACTCACCCGGGCCAGCTGGTCGGCGGTTATCTTTCGGGCCAGCAGCGTTATTATGTAGCGGGCCCGCCCCTGCGCATCCACCCACTCGCCATAGCTCTCGTTGCTGACTTCCGCTATCCGCGCGCGCATGCCCTGGTCTGCGGCGCAGGCCCGCACATCGGCAATCACCTGGTCATGGGGGCAATGCTCCGGTAACTCCGCCAGCACACCCATGGACAGCGTGGCATGAATAACCGCCTGGCCGATATCGAGAATATTGACCCCGTGGCCAGCGAGTATCCCGGTTATTCGAGCGGTGACTCCGGGATGGTCCTCTCCGGAGATAGTAATCAGCAGTATCTGACTCACGGCCTTTCCGACAGCTGTGCAATGGGAGCGCCATTCTACCGTTGGCGGGGGATAAAAACACCCGCTGCCAGCTGGACTGGTTTATACTGGCTGTCGTTTCCGCAGTGACGCCAAAACGTGCCCGACCGCTTTAAAAACGCCCCCCTGAGTCAACAGATCGCCACCCTGGCAGCCGCCCTTTGCCTGCTGGTCAGCCTGGCACTGGTCATTCTCGGCGCCATTTCCAGCAGGCACCTGCAACAGCAGCAGCAGCAGGAATTCGGCAATGCCCTGGCACACCAGATCGCCAGACGGGTCGGTGTGGCCCTGGAGGCGGGAGATCTGTTAAGCGTCACCGCGTCGCTGCAACGCTTCGTGGAAACCTCCTCCGCGGAAGAAATTGCCATTTTTGATGTCGAGGGAAAGGTGCTCGGCGAAGCAGGCCGGGCAGTCGGGAGCAACCTCCACCGCTACCGCGCCCCGGTACGTATCGAATCTGACGTGGCGGGAGAAGTGCTGGTCACCGTGAATTCCGATACTGCCATCGCTGCGCACCAGCGCTTCGTTCTCAGCCTGCTGGGGCTCGCGGTGCTACTGAGCCTGGCGGTGTATGGCGCCGGGCTGCAACTGGGCAAACGCCTTGGCTCGCGCATCGGACGGCTGTCACGCGCCCTGGCGCTGGAAGACAACGACCCGGGGAAAACCCCCGGGAACGAGCTGGAACTGCTGGAATCGCGGGTGGCGGCGCTGCCCATGGACCTGCTTCGTACTCGCAACGACACCGGGGCGAGGGAGGAAAACTATCGCTCTACCGCGGTACTTTACCTGCACCTGGAAAGCCTGGTCGACTACGTTGAGACCCTTAACGACCAGTCCCTGCAGCGCTACATCGACCGCCTGCACCAGGTGGTGTACGCCGCCGCCGGTTTCTACGGGGGTGAGCTGCACGTGTCTCGCCAGTTCGCCCTCGCCGTGTACTTCAGCGGGCCCAATAAGGCGGGCAGTGCCGCCTTCCGGGCGGCTTCCTGCGCCTGGCTGGTACAGGCCGTCAGCCGCGAGCTGGAAAAAACCATGCCCCTGTCAATGAAGATTTTCATGGCCATGTCGCAAAGTGAGCTCGGCGTGGGTGATGGCAGGGACATTTATCCGGGGCTTTACATGCAGCATACGCTGGACGAATTGCAGGCGGTATGTACCAGCAAACCGCCAAAACTGTTGCTGGCACCCGCGGTGCTGGAGGACATGGATATCGCCGGACGTCTGCAACTGCAGGAGACGGAGGTCCAGGACTTCGCCATGCTGGAAAGTTTTGCCGGTCCCTACCAGGACCTGCTGGAACGACAGCTGCAACTCATTATAAAGCGCTTGCTGGACCCGGGGCTGATCTAGCGGTCAGCCTGTTTTTCCACCACCATCGCATCCACCTTCTGGAACCCGCGGGGCAGCTTGTTACCCCGCCGACCGCGCTCACCCCGGTAGTGCTCCAGGTCAGCAAACCTGAGTTTGTGATGTCGTTTTCCGGCGTAGACCACGAGCGAATCCCTGGCGGTCAGCACCTGTACCGCGACCACAAACTCTTCACGGGCCTGCACCCGCGCCGAGGGAATACCGATAATCTTGTTGCCCTTGCCCCTGGCCATTTGCGGCAGGTCTGCCAACGGAAATACCAGCAGTCGCCCCTCGTTGGACACCGCCGCCACCCAGGCATTCTCGGCATCGCTGACGGCGGCCGGTTGCAGTACCGCGCTACCCTTGGGCAAATTGAGGGCACCCTTGCCTGCCTTGTTCTTGGTCTGCAGGTCACCCAGTTTGGCAACAAAGCCGTAGCCGGCATCGGAGGCCAGCAGAAACAGGTCATTTTCCGCGCCCATCATCAGCCCTTCAAAGGTGGCGCCGGAGGGAGGATTGATACGCCCGGTCACCGGCTCACCCTGGCCACGGGCTGAGGGCAGGTTGTGGGAGGGGATGGTATAGGCCCTGCCAGTGGAGTCGAGGATGACGGTCGGCTGATTACTGCGGCCTCGGGCGGCCATCTTGTAACTGTCGCCGGATTTGTAACTGAGGGACGCCGGATCAATTTCGTGGCCCTTGGCTGCGCGAATCCAGCCTTTTGCTGACATGACGACAGTAATGGGATCTGCAGTCATCAGGTCCAGCTCGCTAAAGGCCTGGGCCTCACCGCGGGCGACCAGTGGCGAACGCCGATCGTCGCCGTATTGCTCGGCAACAGCCAGCAGCTCTTTCTTTATCAGAGTTTTTAACCGGGTCGCACTGCCCAGAATTTTCTCCAGCTGGTCGCGCTCCGCTTTCAGCTCGTCCTGCTCGCCACGAATCTTCATTTCTTCCAGCTTGGCCAGGTTGCGCAGCTTGAGCTCGAGGATGGCTTCAGCCTGGATATCGGATATTCCGAAACGCTCCATCAACGCCGGCTTGGGCTTGTCTTCGGTGCGAATAAGATGGATGACCTCGTCAATATTGAGGTATGCCACGAGGTAGCCTTCCAGGATGTGCAGCCGGCGCTGAACCCGCTCCAGGCGATACTCCAGGCGCCGGCGTACCGTGTCGGTACGGAACGTGATCCACTCCTTGAGAATACGGTCAAGGCCCTTGACGCCCGGGCGACCGTCGATGCCGATCATGTTGAGGTTGACCCGGTAGCTGCGCTCCAGGTCGGTGGTGGCGAACAGGTGGTTCATCACCGCGTCCACGTCTACCCGGTTGGAGCGCGGCACCACGACCAGCCGGGTCGGGTTTTCATGATCCGACTCGTCGCGAAGGTCCGCCACCATGGGCAGTTTCTTTGCCTGCATTTGCTGGGCGATTTGCTCCAGCACCTTGGAGCCGGAGACCTGGTGCGGCAGCGCATTGATGACGATGTCGCCGCCCTCCCGCTCCCAGACTGCACGCATCTTCAGCGCCCCCCGGCCGCTTTCGTACATGGCGATAATATCTTCCCGGGGAGTGATAATTTCCGCCTCGGTGGGAAAATCCGGGGCGAGAACGTGCTCACAAAGCTCGCCGACAGTTGCCTTGGGCGATTCCAGCAGGTGTACCGTGGCGGCAACCACTTCTTTCAGGTTATGTGGCGGCACATCGGTGGCCATGCCCACCGCAATACCGGTGGTGCCATTGAGCAGGACGTTCGGCACCTGGGCCGGCAGCACCGAGGGCTCGTCCATGGTGCCGTCGAAATTGGGCATCCAGTCCACGGTGCCCTGGCCCAGCTCTCCCAACAGCACATCGGCGTAGGCCGTCAGGCGCGATTCGGTGTAACGCATGGCCGCGAAAGACTTGGGGTCATCGGGCGAACCCCAGTTGCCCTGGCCATCAACCAGCGGGTAGCGATAACTGAAATTCTGGGCCATGAGGACCATCGCCTCATAGGCTGCGCTGTCGCCGTGGGGGTGGAATTTACCAATCACGTCGCCCACGGTCCGGGCGGATTTCTTGAACTTGGCGGATGCTTTCAGACCGAGCTCGCTCATCGCGTACACAATGCGCCGCTGTACCGGCTTGAGGCCGTCGCCAACGTGGGGCAGGGCGCGATCCAGGATCACGTACATGGAGTAATCCAGGTAGGCCTTCTCGGTATAGGTCTTCATCGACACCTGTTCGATGCCGTCTTCGTCGATTTCGATAACGTCTGTCATGTGGTTTCCGTTGAATGGGTCACCGCTGACGGGCAGCGGTGGTAAAACTAGCCACGCAGGCCCACCAGCTGCTCATTGAGGTTGACGATGGAATTGGCCATGTCGATCAGCAAGCTGTGAATTGTGGAGGGGTTGCGCTTGATAAGCTCGGTGAACTGTTCTTTGGGGACCTTGACCACGGAACAGGTAGTCTTGGCGCGCACGGTGGCACTGCGATCGGCCTGGGTGAGGGCCGCCATGGCACCGAAGATTTCGCCTTCGCCAATGCGGCCGACAATGACCTCATCCACCAGCACCTCGGCGACACCCGCTGACATGTTGAACACGAAATCGGCCCGCTCACCCTGGCGGATAATGATCTCTCCCGGCTCGTACACCTCAAAGCCTGGCGTGGCTTCGGCCTGCTCCTGTACGCTGGCGGCGGTGATGCGCAGCATCAGGCCCGCGTAGGTCACCAGCAGCCGGGTCCACAAGCGGGTTCCGGCCTGGTCATTGAACACCCGGCGCATGAACTCCAGCGCAGGATAGCTGGCGAGGCGCGCACCGGAGTCAGAGCCATAGCATACCGCGGCGCTCTCATCTTTGGTGCCGGCGATGTCGGGCAACAGGATATCGCCCTCTTCCAGCAGGAATACGGTCTTGTCCTGGTAGCGGGCACAAATAGCACCGCGTTCCACCACATAAAACTGGTTGCCGTCGAATCCGCGAAAGTTTCCGCCACTGGTAGGCGCCACTTCCACCGGGATGGCGGGCATGTTGACCACCTCCAGCAGGGCGCTGATAAGTTTTTTATACTGCTGCCCGAGGATACTGAAATCCTGGGAGAGTTCGGCGTTAGCCAGCATGTGCGTCTCTCTGGGATGGCAGCTGTCCCCGGCCGCCGTGCCTCATTACCGCCGGACTGGGAACTACCCTGTTCCCGCGGCTATTTCGACCCTATAGTAGCAACTTCTCCCGGCCGGGAGAACGCCGAGTCGATGGAAAAGGAGAATCAGCAAAGTGAAGCAGCGCTGGCAAATCGCGGGCTTCGGGGAACTGGGCAATACCGAGCTCTACGAGATACTGAAACTGCGACAGGAAGTTTTTGCGGTTGAGCAGAACTGTGTCTACCAGGACGCCGATGGCCTGGACCCGCAGGCCATCCATATCGCCTGCTGGGAGGGGGAGACACTGCTGGCCTACCAGCGCTGCCTGCCGCCAGGGCTGCAGCAGCCCGAAAGCGCGCTGGGGCGTATTGTGGTGGCCCCCTCTGCCCGGGGCAGGAACCTGGGACGGGAACTGGTGCGCCGCGGCATCGCCCACAACCTCGAACAATGGCCAGCGGCAGCTATCCGCATCCACGCCCAGGCCCATCTGGAAAGGTTTTATAACGACCTGGGATTCGCCACCGATAGCGCCCCCTACCAGCTCGACGGCATCCCACACCTGGAAATGGTGCTGGCTAGACCTCCAGCATGAAGGTGACCGGGCCGTCGTTGACCAGGCTGACCTGCATATCGGCACCGAAGCGACCGGCTGCCACCGTCGGGTGGCGCCGGATGAGTTGCTCCAGCGTGTAGTCATACAGCGCCCGGGCCTGATCCGGCGGCAGGGCGGATGAAAAACTGGGACGCAAGCCCTTACGGGTATCGGCGGACAGGGTGAACTGGGAGACCAGGAGCACGCCACCATTGATATCGGCCACCGAGCAATTCATCCGCCCGGCGCCATCGGCAAAAACGCGGTACGCCAACACTTTGTCCAGCAGGCGGCAGGCGGCCGCCTCGTCATCGTCCCTGTCCAGACCGAGCAACACCAGCAGGCCCGTGCCTATTTCACCGACAGGCTCGCCCGCTACGGTCACCCGCGCCTCGCTGACCCGCTGTAGCAGGGCCTTCACGGATCAGCTGCGTGCGGCGCGCTTGCGCTCGTGTTCCTGCAGCAGCTTCTTGCGCAGGCGGATACTCTCGGGCGTCACTTCCACCAGTTCATCGTCTTCAATGAACTCCAGTGCCTGCTCCAGGGTGTGCCTTACCGGCGGCGTGAGCGTCAGGGCATCATCGGTACCGGACGCGCGCACATTGGTCAGCTGCTTGGCCTTGGTGGGATTGACCACCAGGTCGTTGCCGCGGCTGTGCAGGCCGATGATCTGGCCCTCGTACACGTCGACGTTGGGGTCGACAAACAGGCGCCCTCGGTCCTGCAGGTTAAACAGGCCATAGGCCAGGGTTTTACCCTTGACCATGGACACCAGCACCCCGTTGGTACGGTGGATGATCTCGGCATTCTTGACCGGGCCGTAGTGATCGAACACGTGGGTCATAATGCCGCTCCCGGAGGTCATGGTCAGGAACTGGGAGCGGAAGCCGATCAATCCGCGGGCGGGAATGATGAACTCCAGGCGCACCCGCCCCTTGCCGTCGGGGACCATGTTTTCCAGCTCGGCGCGGCGCAGGCCCAGCTCTTCCATCAACGAACCCTGGTGCTCGTCCTCACAGTCGATGACCAGCTGCTCGAAGGGCTCCTGCATAACGCCGTCGATCTCTTTCTGAATAACCTCGGGCCGGGAGACACCCAGTTCGAAGCCCTCACGACGCATGGATTCGATCAGTACCGACAGGTGGAGTTCGCCGCGGCCGGACACCTTGAACTTGTCGGGGCTGTCACCGGGTTCGACCCGCAGGGCCACGTTGTGGATAAGCTCCCGCTCCAGGCGCTCCTTGATATTGCGCGAGGTCACATATTTGCCTTCCTTGCCCGCGAAGGGCGAGTCGTTAACCTGGAAGGTCATGCTCACTGTGGGTTCGTCCACGCTCAGGGCAGGCAACGCCTCCACGTTAGCGGGATCACACAGCGTATCGGAAATATTGAGACCATCGATACCGGTGATACAGACGATATCACCGGCCTCGGCACGGTCTACATCGACCCGTTCCAGGCCCAGGTAACCCATGACCTGCAGCACCTTGCCGTTGCGAGTGCCGCCCTCGCTATCGACCACGGTCACCTGGCTGTTGGGCGCCAGTTTGCCGCGGGTAATGCGACCGACACCGATCACGCCAACATAGCTGGAGTAGTCCAGGGCGCTGATCTGCATCTGCAGGGGACCTTCGCTGTTCACCTGTGGTGAGGGCACCTTGTCGACGATGGTTTCGAACAGGGGCTGCATATCGCCGGCCATGTCCTCGTGGTCCAGGCCGGCTATCCCCTCAATCGCCGAGGCGTAAATCACCGGGAAATCCAGTTGTTCTTCATTGGCGCCAAGGCGGTCAAACAGGTCGAAGACCTGGTCCACCACCCAGTCGGGGCGCGCGCCGGGACGGTCGACCTTGTTGACCACCACGATGGGGTTGAGGCCCTGCTCAAATGCCTTGGAGGTAACGAAGCGGGTCTGGGGCATGGGGCCATCGACCGCATCCACCAGCAACAGCACCGAGTCCACCATCGACAGCACCCGCTCTACCTCGCCGCCAAAATCGGCGTGCCCCGGGGTGTCCACAATGTTGATGTGGTAGTCGTTCCACTCGATGGCGGTATTCTTGGCCAGGATAGTGATACCGCGCTCACGCTCCTGGTCATTGGAATCCATCACCCGCTCGGCCCCTTCAGTACGACGGTCAAGGGTTCCCGATTGTTGCAGCAGGCAATCCACCAGGGTGGTCTTGCCATGGTCTACATGGGCGATGATGGCGATATTGCGCAGTTTCTCTCTCAATGGACTAGCCTCAGCGGGTGATCGGGGCAAAAAAGGCCGCGAATTATACAGGAGATAAGCCCCGGACTGCCGCCTGTTAATGGTATTTTTACGGCGCGTACACTTTTACCCGGGTCAGCCCGGAATCCACCAGGTGGCTGGCGTGCAGCCGGCTCATGACACCCTTGCCGCAATAAAGCATATAGGTGGTGTCGGGGTTCAGCCCGGCCGCCTTGCTGTGTAGCTGATAAAACGGGATTTTTTCCACCGGTACGTGCACGTCGAGCGGGGCGAGCTCCTCTTCGTCCGGGTGACGAATGTCGATGATAGTGCTCTGGGCCAGCGGTACCGACAGGACTTCCACGTCGGTACGCAGCAGTTCCTCCTCCGCCAGCCTGTCAATGCGGGTGCGGGTGACTCCCGCCAGGGCCCGGTCGAGAATCGCCATGTCGAAGCGCTCTTCCTCCGCCCTTACCCGCTCCAGTCGCGCCCTGGTGGTGGGGTTCACCGAGATGACGCCGCAATACTCCGGCATGTTGGCGGCAAACTCGCCGGTACCAATCTCATTGGCCATACGAACAATAACTTCCTTGTCGGTGGCCACCAGCGGTCGCAGCACCAGGCTTGTACAGACCTCGTCGATCACCGCCAGGTTGCGCACGGTCTGGCTGCTGACCTGGGCTACTGCCTCACCAGTCACCAGGGCATCGATTTCCAGGTCGCGAGCGATACGATCCGCCACCCGCAGCATCATGCGCTTGAGGATGACCCCCATCTGGCTGTCCTGGATACGGGTCAGCAGTTCGGCAACCACCTCCTCAAAGGGCACACTGATAAAGAGTACTCGCTGGTTGCAGCCGTATTTCTGCCACAGGTACAACGCCACTTCCTTGACGCCGACTTCGTGGTCGCGACCGCCGAGGTTGAAAAACAGGAAGTGGGTACGCATACCCCGCTTCATGGTCAGGTAGCTCGCCACCGGAGAATCAAAACCACCAGAAATCAGCGACAGCACCGGGTCCACACTGCCCACGGGATATCCTCCCAGGCCCCGATAGCGCCGGCCAATCACGAACAGGGTTTTTTTGCTGATTTCGAGCTCTACCCGCACCTCGGGGTGCTTCAGTTTGACCCCGGCTGCCCCGCTCTGGGCCAGCAGCGCGGCGCCCACCTCGCGCTCCACGTCCACCGAGGTGAAGTCGTGACTACCCGTGCGCTTACAGCGCACGGCGAAGGTTTTACCCTCCAGCCGTGGCCCGTAAATGGGCAATACCCGCTCCGCAATATCCTCCAGGGCCGGCAACGGAGACTCAACCACCTCCAGGATATAGGTAATGCCGGGGGTGTTACGCATAGCCGCCACCATCAACTGCAGTTGCACCGGATCCTCGATGGAAGTTTCAACCTGCAGTTTGTCCCAGGCTTTTCTCACCTGTATGTCGGGATCGAACTCCAGCAGCACCGATTTCAGATTTTCGCGCAGCTGGCCTACCAGGCGACGGCGCACCGGCTTGCTCTTGATCGCGATCTCGGAGAAAAACTTGACAACAAATTTCATTGGAGTGGTAATGCTATGGCCTTTCGGGGCCGCGTATTATACCCCCGGACAGACAAGAGCGGGCTGTGCGGTATTGACAATGGCACGGCGCACCACAATAGATCACCCACGCACCCTATTGGTGCGCACCCGAACCACTGGCGGCAAGCTTCAACAAAAATGCTCTAAAAATCATATACTTATGTGCAGCACCTTTTTGGCACAGCTTTTGCTGTCTCTGAGACTGCCAATAAACGTAGGCCATGGCTCAGCCAGCCTGCAGCAATAGCACGCAGGCCGGCCCGCTGGCCATACACAATCCCATGGAGGAATAGCGATGTCAGAGAACACTCTGAACCTGATTAAAGAAAATGAAGCGCGCTGGGTAGACCTGCGCTTCACCGATACGCGTGGTAAAGAACAGCACGTTACCATTCCGTCCAAGGAAGTCGACGAGGACTTCTTCGAGGGCGGCAAGATGTTCGACGGCTCCTCCATTTCCGGCTGGAAAGGCATTAACGAATCAGACATGATCCTGATGCCCGACGACAGCGCCTCACTGGTGGACCCGTTCACCGATGACACCACGGTCATCGTGCGCTGCAACGTGGTCGAGCCCTCCACCATGCAGGGTTACGATCGGGATCCCCGCTCCGTTGCCCAGCGCGCCGAGGAATACCTCAAGTCGACCGGCATCGGCGACACTGCCTTCTTTGGCCCCGAGCCCGAGTTCTTCATTTTCGACGACATCAAGTGGAAAGTGGACATGTCCGGCGCCAGCTACCAGATCCATTCCGAAGAGGCGGCCTGGGTGTCCAATCACCAGTTCGAGGAAGGCAACATCGGCCACCGCCCGGGCGTCAAGGGCGGCTACTTCCCCGTGCCTCCGGTTGACTCCCTGCACGACATTCGCGCTGCCATGTGCACCGCCATGGAGCAGATGGGCCTGGACGTGGAAGTGCACCACCACGAAGTGGGCACCGCCGGCCAGTGTGAAATCGGCGTCAAGTTCAGCACCCTGGTAGCCAAGGGTGACGAAGTACAGGTCCTGAAGTACTGCGTACACAATGTTGCCCACGCCTACGGCAAGACCGCCACCTTCATGCCCAAGCCCGTGGTAGGCGACAACGGTTCCGGCATGCACGTGCACCAGTCCATCTCCAAGGACGGCGAGAACGTCTTCGCCGGCGACGGCTATGCCGGGCTGTCCGAGACCGCCCTGTACTACATTGGTGGCATTATCAAGCACGCCCGCGCTTTGAACGCGTTCACCAACGCGTCCACCAACTCCTACAAGCGCCTGGTGCCCGGATTCGAAGCACCGGTTATGCTGGCTTACTCCGCCCGCAACCGTTCCGCGTCCATCCGCATCCCTTACGAGCCCAGCCCCAAAGGCAAGCGCGTCGAGGTTCGCTTCCCGGACCCCACCGCCAACCCCTACCTGGCCTTTGCCGCCATGCTGATGGCTGGCCTGGACGGCATCCAGAACAAGATCCACCCCGGCGATGCCGCGGACAAGGACCTCTACGACCTGCCCCCGGAAGAAGGCAAGGCCATTCCCACTGTGGCGGCCACCTTCGACCAGGCACTGCAAGCCCTGGACGCAGACCGTGAGTTCCTGACCGCCGGCGGGGTCTTCTCCGACGACATGATCGATGCCTACATCGAGCTCAAGTCAGCCGAGATCGAGCGCCTGAACATGACCACTCACCCGGTTGAGTTCGACATGTACTACTCCGTGTAAGTCAGCGGCCAGTAGCGACAAGCCCGCCTCTTGGCGGGCTTTTTTATGCGCTTTCACACCATCTGAACTCTCCCGGCGGCGACTTTTCTGCTAGGGTACCGGGACGAGTTCCTGTCAGGCTGGAGAAAGCGCCATGCCCAAACACTTTTTATCGGTACTGTTCCTCGGGGCCCTGTTCGCCGTCCCCGCGCTAGCGCAAATCTACAAAACCACCGATGCTGACGGCAACGTGGTGTTTAGCGATAAGCCGCCGATAGGCAGTTCGAGCGCAGAAGCGGTTGAACTATCCCCCACCAATACCGCACCTCCGCCGCCGGTCATCGCGCCGGTGGAACGCAAACCCGCTGCACAGCAGGAAGAACCGGTCCCTGTTGCAGTCAGCATCAGCTCGCCCACCGATGAAACCACCATTCCGAAGGGTGGTGGGATTTTCGATGTGGTCGCAGCGACCAGCCCGGAGCTGGCCCCGGGACAGACCCTCCAGCTGCTGATGGACGGCCAACCCCAGGGACCGCCACAAACCGGTAATCGCTGGAAACTCGAGAACGTATTCCGGGGGCCGCACGATCTGGTGGTGCAGCGTCTTGGTGGGGATGGCGATGTACTTGCCAGTTCCGAACCGGTGCGTGTCTACGTACTGCGGCCAGGTATCTGACGCCGGCGCCCTTTACTGGACATGCCTTCCAAGCTGGTGCACCATATTGGTGCGCCAGGCCGTTACACCCGTTTCAGACCTCTACCAACCGGGCCGGGGACATCGCCATATCCATAGCGCGAGCGTCGATAGTCAGTACTTACATACCTCGTGCGCACAAGTTTCAAGCAATTTACTGCTTATTTACCGGGTTTGGCTATGTTGGCTCCATAATTGCTTGCCCAACAACGAATGAGCGCCGCAAACATTTAACTCGAGCACAGCACGCTATTTATGCAGTCCAACCAGGTCATTCTCGACAATATCAGTACCGCGGTCGTGGCCCTGGACGCCGAGCTCCGGGTCGTCTCGCTGAACAGTTCCGGGCAGGACCTGCTGGAAACTTCCGAGGCCCGCTGCCTGGGCCAGCCCATCCGCAAACTGGTGGCCCAGCCGGAGAGCCTGATGGATGTCCTCAAGCAGGTTCGCGCCAACCGCAGCCCCCTGGCCAGACGGGGCATGCCGCTGACCCTGCTCTCCGGACGGGAGATTCATGCCGACCTCATGCTTACCCCGGTCGCCGACAATGAGCATGGCTTCAGCCTGCTGCTGGAAATGCAGCCGGTAGACAGGCTGTTGAAAATCAGCCGCGAGGAAAGCCTGCACAATGTCCAGGAAACGACCCGGGAAATGGTCAGGGGCCTCGCCCATGAAATCAAGAACCCGCTGGGGGGTGTTCGCGGCGCGGCCCAGTTGCTGGCCCGTGAACTGCCTGATGAAGGACTGACCGAGTACACCAACATCATTATCCGTGAGGCGGACAGGCTGCGGGACCTGGTGGACCAGTTACTGGGTCCCAACAAGCATCTGCAGGCCCGCAAACTGAATATCCATGAAGTACTGGAACACGTGCTCAACCTGATCAGCGCGGAAACCGATAATCAGGTGACCCTGGTGCGAGACTACGACCCCAGTCTTCCCGACATTTTCGGCGACCGCAGCCAGTTGATTCAGGCCCTGCTTAATATCGTACGCAACGCGCTGCAAGCCGCTGAGAGTGATGCGGAATGCGTGATTGCGCTGCGCTCCCGGTCACAGCGCCAGTTCACCATCGGCACCCAGCGCCATCGCCTGGTTTGCCGACTGGACATAGAGGACAACGGGCCCGGTATTCCGCAGGCAATGCTGCAGACCATTTTCATGCCCATGGTGACCGGAAGAGCCGAGGGTACCGGGCTGGGCCTGACCATTGCCCAGTCGATTATCACCCGCCACGGCGGCCTGGTGGAGTGCGCCAGCGAACCTGGGTGCACCCGTTTCTCAATATATCTACCAATGGATTTAGATCATGCATAAACAGGCGCAAGTCTGGGTCGTCGACGACGACAGCTCAATCCGCTGGGTGCTGGAACGCGCCCTGAAGCAGGCCGGCATCAGCAACGAGAGCTTTGCTGACGCCGACCAGCTGCTGCAGCGGATCGAGACGGAAACCCCCGATGTCATCATCAGTGATATTCGCATGCCCGGCACCAACGGGCTGCAGCTGCTGGCGCAGATCAGCGAGAGCCACCCGCAGCTGCCGGTGATCATTACCACTGCCCATTCCGACCTGGACAGCGCCGTGGCCTCCTACCAGAAAGGCGCCTTTGAGTACCTGCCAAAGCCTTTCGACCTGGATGAGGTGGTCGCGATTACCGAGCGCGCGCTGGCCCAGGCCCGTGAACGCAATATGGAAACCCCCCAGCTGGAAGACCTGCCGGGCACGGAGATCATCGGTGAGGCGCCGGCAATGCAGGAGGTATTCCGGGCCATCGGTCGCCTCGCCCACAGTAACATTACCGTACTGATCAACGGCGAGTCGGGTACCGGCAAGGAACTGGTGGCGCACGCACTGCACAAGCACAGTCCCAGGGCCGCCAGGCCATTCATCGCCCTCAACATGGCCGCCATTCCCCGCGACCTGATGGAGTCGGAACTGTTCGGCCACGAAAAAGGCGCGTTTACCGGCGCCAACGCCAAGCGCGCGGGCCGCTTTGAACAGGCCGACGGCGGTACCCTGTTCCTCGATGAAATCGGCGATATGCCCGCCGAGACCCAGACCCGCCTGTTGCGGGTGCTGGCGGACGGGGAATTTTACCGGGTCGGCGGGCACACGCCGGTCAAGGTCGATGTGCGCATTATTGCCGCCACCCACCAGGACCTGGAGGAACTGGTGCGCCGCGGCGAATTCCGCGAGGACCTGTTCCACCGGCTCAACGTGATTCGCATACACATCCCCAAACTGGCCGAGCGGCGGGAAGACATTCCCCGCCTGATGCAGCACTTTTTCCAGTCCGCCGCCGACGAACTGGGCGGCGAGCCCAAAGTACTGCTGCCAGAAACCGAGGAGTTCCTGGTCAACCTGGACTGGCCGGGCAACGTACGCCAGTTGGAAAACACCTGCCGCTGGATTACGGTCATGGCCTCAGGCCGGGAAGTCCACCTGACCGACCTGCCACCGGAGCTTAGCCGTGATGTGACGGAAACCGCCGAGCGCAGCGAAGCCGACTGGAAAGAATTACTGCAGCGCTGGGCCCGCAATGAGCTGGTGCAGGGCAAGCAGCATATTCTCGACCAGGCCACTCCCGCCTTTGAGCGGGTGATGATCGAAGTAGCGCTACAGCACTCCCAGGGCCGCAAACGGGACGCCGCCGAACTGCTGGGCTGGGGCCGCAATACGCTCACCCGGAAGATGAAAGAACTGCAGATGTAGCTCCCGGCTACCGCCGCCTGTACCATGCAGGCATGCTCAAAATCGTTCTTTACCAGCCGGAGATTCCACCGAACACCGGCAACATCATCCGCCTGTGCGCCAACACCGGATGCAGCCTGCACCTCATAGAACCGCTGGGCTTCGACCTGGACGAAAAGAAATTGCGCCGGGCGGGGCTGGACTACCGGGAGTTCGCCACGGTACAGGTGCACCAGAGCCTGGTGTCATTCTGCGACCAGCATCCCGATTGTCGACTGGTGGGGGTGACTACCCGCGGAAGCAGCCTTTACCACGAGGCCCGCTACTCACCCCGGGACGCCCTGCTGTTCGGGCCGGAAACCCGCGGCCTGCCTGACGAGGTGCTGGCGCAATTACCGCCGGAACAGCGTATCCGCATTCCCATGCGGAAAAACAGCCGCAGCCTGAACCTCAGCAATGCCGCCGCGGTAATCACTTACGAGGCACTGCGGCAGCTGGGATTTTCCGGGCTGCAATAAAAAAGGGGCCGAGGCCCCTTTGCTTTGACGCAGCGGTCGCGTCAACTCAGTGAGTTGCTTCCTGGGCAGCTTCACCACCCTGCTGGGCTGCTGCTTGCGCCAACGCCTGCTGGTACAGCGCATCGAAGTTAACCGGTGCCAGCATAATGGGCGGGAATCCGCCTTTCACACACAGGTTGTCGATGGTCTCACGGGCATAGGGGAACAGGATGTTAGGCGCAGCCGTGGCCAGCACCCGGCGCAGGTCATCACCCTCGATGCCGGTGATCAGGAAAATGCCTCCCTGCTGCACTTCCACCAGGAACGCGGTTTCATCGTCTACCTTGGCAGTGATGGTGACGCTGAGCACAACCTCGAAGTTGCCGCTGTCATCGATCTTGTCGCTCTTGGTGTTCAGGTCCACGTTGATTGCCGGCTGCCACTGCTTCTTGAACACACCGGGAGTCGCGGGAGACTCAAAAGAAATATCCTTGGTGTAAATGCGCTGCATCGCAAATTGCTGTTGTACTTGTTCGTCGGCCATGGTGCCGTCCTCCATTGGTATTGGTTTGGTGCCGGGTTTTACGCCGATGTCACCTGTTTGAGTAAATCGTCCAGTTCGCCCATCTGCTCCAGACGGGACAGGTCGTCGTAGCCGCCCACGTGGCGCTCGCCGATCCAGATTTGCGGTACCGTCCTGCGGCCGCTTTTTTCCATCATTTCCCGCCGCAGTTCCGGGCGAGCTTCCACCCCGATGTCGGTGAAATCAACTTTCTTGCTTTCCAGCAACATGCGCGCCCTGACGCAATAGGGACAGAAGCGGGTGGAATACATGGTTACCGTTGGACTCATACTGCTTACCCGTTGTTTACCACGGGCAGTTGCAGATTGGTCCACTCCATCATGCCGCCGGTCATTATGTTTACGTTTTCAAAGCCTTCGGCGTTGAGTTTTTTACCGACCGGGCCAGCAGACTGGCCCATCTTGCATACCAGTACAATGGGCTTGTTCCGGTATTTTTCAAGCAGGCCGGTGTTGTTTAGCAGCTTTGCCGAAGGGATGTGCATGGCATCGACAATATGCCCGGCGCGAAAATCCGCCGTATCACGCAGATCGACAAAAACGCCCTGCTCCGCGTTCACCAGGTTGATGGCCTGCTGCGGGCTTAGGGAGGTGCCTGCTTTACGGGTTTCGTGCATGAACAGCATCACGACAACCGCCAGCAAGGCAGCCACCAGAATCCACTGCTGGGTCAGGAATTCAAAAAATAAATCCATGGTTGTGTCAGTCTCGAGATGGCGCGGCCGCCGGATGTGCGGTGAAGCCGTCGTTCCGCATCGCGCTGCAGGAACCGGGGCTGTTTTCAAAAGGACGCAAGTATACAGGCTAAGGGAGTCGGCAACCACCCCCGGAAGCCGCGCCAGCGCTGGCCTCGCGCCCACTGGGCAGCGGCGGTGCAAGGGTCGGCCAGACAAGGTAAAATGCCGACCTCTGCTACTGACCCCACACTGGAACTTCGATGAGCGATAGCCGCAAAAAAACCACTGTATTAATCATCCTCGACGGCTGGGGCCACAGGGAGGAAAGCGCGGACAACGCCATCGCCGGTGGTGATACACCGGTGTGGGACCGCCTGTGGCGCGAAGCTCCCCACACGCTGGTTTCAGGCTCCGGCCTGGATGTCGGTCTCCCGGCGGGACAAATGGGCAACTCCGAAGTGGGCCACATGAGCCTGGGTTCCGGGCGGGTCGTATACCAGAATATCACCCGTATCGACCAGGCCATCGCCGATGGCAGCTTCGCTGAAAATCCCGCTTACACTGACGCCATCGACAAGGCTATCGCCAACCACGGGGCTGTGCACGTGTTCGGCCTGCTGTCACCCGGTGGGGTCCACAGCCACGAGGAGCAGATTTTCGCGGCGATCCGCCTGGCCGCCGGACGCGGCGCGGAAAAAGTTTACCTGCACGCGTTTCTCGACGGCCGCGACACCCCGCCGAGAAGCGCCGGCCCCTCGCTGGAAAAAGCGCGGGCACTGTTCGAGGAACTCGGTTGTGGCCGGGTCGCCAGCATCTGCGGACGCTATTACGCCATGGACAGGGACAATCGCTGGGAGCGGGTGGAGCCCGCCTACCGTCTGTTAACCGAAGGCTTGGCGGAACAGACCGCGAGCGACCCCCTGGCGGCGCTGGAAGCAGCCTACCAGCGCGATGAGAATGACGAGTTTGTGCTGCCGACTGCTGTCGTGCCGGAAGGCACCGGGCCGGCTGCGGTCAGGGACGGGGATGCGGTCCTGTTCATGAATTTCCGTGCTGATCGGGCCCGGCAGCTGACCCGCGCCTTTGTGGACGATCACTTTGACGGCTTTGAGCGAAAGTGCCGACCGGACCTGGCCGCCTTTGTCACCACCACCGAATATGCCGCCGACCTCGACGCCAGCTGCGCCTTTCCGCCGGAGGGCCTGGAAAATGTGCTGGGCGATTACCTCGCCCAGCAGGGTAAAACCCAGTTACGCATCGCCGAGACCGAAAAGTACGCCCACGTCACCTTCTTTTTCAGCGGCGGTCGCGAACAATTGTTCCCCGGGGAAGACCGCGAGCTCATCCCCTCACCCGATGTCGCCACCTATGACCTCAAGCCCGAAATGAGCGCGCCGGAAGTGACCGACAAACTGGTGGCGGCCATCAAATCAGGTAAATACGACCTGATCGTGTGCAACTACGCCAACGGCGACATGGTCGGTCACAGCGGCGTTTACGAGGCCGCGGTACAGGCCGTTCAGGCCCTGGATACCTGCCTGGGCCGGGTCGAGGAGGCACTGCTGGAAGTCGGCGGACAGGCGCTGGTTACCGCCGACCACGGCAACTGTGAGCAAATGATGGATTACGAATCAGGCCAGCACCATACCCAGCACACCACTGAGCTCGTGCCTCTGGTTTACATCGGCAAGGAAAATGTCGAGCTGGATCCCAAGGGCGGCATTCTCGCCGACATCGCACCTACCCTGCTGGGTTTGATGAACATGCCCCAGCCTGAGGAAATGACCGGCCGCAATCTGGCGACAGCCAGCGCCTGACTGCGGGAGCTTCGACAATTTCACGCCTGGGAGCACTGCTGTTAGCGCTGGCGCTGGTTTCGCCGCAGGCGCTGTCGCAGTCCGACGAGGAGAAGACACGGGAGCAGCTGACCCGGTTACAGGCCGATATCACCCGCATCAGCCAGGAGATCAGCAGCGCCAACCGGCGTCGCAACACCCTGCAGAACCAGCTCCGCGAGGCGGAGCTGGAACAGGCGCGGATCAACCGGGACATCGACCGGGCCAACAGGGCCATCACCGGCCAGCGCGCCAGGCTGGAAGCGCTACAGAGCCGGGAAGCCGCACTGGAGAGGGACCGGGAAGCACAGCAGACCCGCATCGCCCTCGAGTTGCGTACTGCCTGGCAGATGGGCCAGCAGGGCCAAATCAAGGTGCTGCTCAACCAGGAGAGCCCGGATACCGTTGCCCGGGTGATGGCCTACTACCGCTATTTCTTCCGCGCCCGCAACGAATTGCTCAACGAGTTCCGGGCCACACTGGAGGCCCTGCAATCGACCCGGCAGGACATTGCCAACACGCTGGAGGAGCTGGAACAAAAACAGGCTCGGCTCGCCCGCAAACAGCAGGACCTGGAACGCGCGCAACAAACCCGGCAACAGGCGGTCGCCAGACTGAACGACAGCATCGAGGGCAAGGGTGCCGAGCTGAAACAACTGGAAGCAGACCAGAAAGAACTGCAGCAACTGCTGAACGCCATTCGCGAGGCCGTGGTCAACCTGCAGGTACCGGACAACTATCAACCGTTCAAGTCCGCCCGCTCCAAAATGCCCTGGCCGGTACCCGGCAGGGCCAGTTCCCGCTTTGGCGACCAGCGCAACCAGGGCAAGATGCGCTGGCAGGGCGTGACCATTCCCGCTCCTGCCGGCACACCGGTCAAGGCAATACATCACGGTCGCGTGGTCTACGCCGACTGGCTACGGGGTATGGGCCTGCTGCTGATCATAGACCACGGCAGCGGTTACATGAGCCTCTATGCCCACAACCAGACCCTGCTGCGTGAGGTGGGAGAATGGGTCAGCGCGGAAACGCCAATCGCCACCGTGGGCGACAGCGGGGGATTGAGCCGGCCGGCGCTTTATTTCGAGATCCGCGAGCAGGGCAAGCCGGTCAACCCCGCCCGCTGGTGCCGCCGCTGAGCACTTGGCCACTATCGTGGCCTTTGGGGTACACTTAATTCCCTATTGGACAATACAGGCCCCCGGCCAACTGGCGGTACCCATGTTCTGCACCATCCTCAAGCGGCTACTGAGCGCGGCCGCTATCACCCTGCTGTCGCTCCCGGCCAGCTCCGCCATTGAGGAGCAGGGACAGTTGCCACTGGACGAATTGCGCACCTTTGCTGACGTCTACAACCAGATCCGGGTCGGCTATGTCGAGGATATCGACGACAGTACCCTGTTGGAGTACGCCATCCAGGGCATGCTGATGAGCCTGGACCCACACTCCGTTTACCTGACCAAGGACGCCTTCGAAGGCCTGCAGGAAGCCACCACCGGCGAGTTCTCCGGCCTCGGCCTGGAGGTCGGGATGGAAGATGGCTACGTTAAAATCATCGCCCCGATTGATGGCTCACCCGCCGCCGAAGCCGGCCTGCAAAGCGGCGACGTGATACTCAAGCTCGGCAAGGCGCCGGTGAAGGGCATGACCCTGAACGAGGCGATTGACATGATGCGCGGACCGGCAGGCAGCGAGATCGAACTGACCATCGGCCGCCCCGGGGAAAGCCAGCCGTTCGAGGTAACCCTGATACGCGATGTCATCAAGGTCGCCAGCGTCAGGCAACGCTGGCTGGAGCCAGGTTACGGTTATATCCGCATTGCCCAGTTCCAGAGCGCTACCGGCGAGGATGTCAGCAAGGCGCTGCAAATATTGATGACCGAGACCGAACTGAAGGGTCTGGTGCTGGACCTGCGCAATAACCCGGGAGGCGTGCTGCGCTCCAGCGTTGACGTGGCCGGCCTGTTCATGGACGGCGGCAAGGTGGTATACACCGAGGGCAGGCTGCCCAATTCAGACATGGACTTTGACGCCCAGCCCACGGATGCCAGCTCGGGCACGCCAATAGTCGTCCTGATCAATTCCGGCTCAGCCAGCGCCTCGGAAATTGTCGCGGGGGCACTGCAGGATCACGGTCGGGCAGTCATCATGGGCACCCGCAGTTTCGGCAAGGGTTCGGTACAAACCATTTTACCGATATCGGATTCACGCGCGGTCAAGCTGACCACCGCGCTCTACTTCACCCCCAACGGTCGCTCCATCCAGGCGGAAGGGATAGAGCCGGATATTGAAGTGGAGCGAGCCCGGGTAACGGCCTACGACAATTCCCGCAGGGTGACTGAGTCGGACCTGTCCCGCCATCTCGACAACGCCAACGGCAGCAGTGGTGTCAAAAACAAAAAACCAGCCAGCAGCCTGCTGGGTAGTGATAACCAATTATACGAGGCCCTGACCCTGCTCAAGGGCCTGAACGTGCTGGGGATGCGCAATAAACAAGCGGAGAACACAGGGAATAACGCGGCGGCCGAATCCTGAGCGGAATTCGAGGCGCCCCCGGCTGCCAGGGCTGTTGCTATGGCTGTCGCTTGTCGCTCTGCCGGCCAGCGGCCAGGGCGCCGGTCACTGGAGCCAGAGCTGTGACACCGGGCCACCCTTCGCAATAGCCGCCCCGGCGTCGCGCGCCTCGCTGGTGCTGATCATCGATGACCTGGGGCACCGGCGCAGCCTGGGCATGGCCATGGTAAACCTGCCCGGCAAGGTCACTCTCGCCGTCCTGCCTCACACCCCTCACGCCAGGGAACTGGCCGAGGCCGGATTTGCCGCCGGCAAGGAAATCATGCTTCACGCCCCCATGAGTAATGCCGGTGGCATGCCCCTGGGTCCCGGCGGCCTGACTCCGTCACTGCCGCGTTCGGAATTCGATCGCATCCTCGGCGAAGACATCGATGCCGTTCCACACGCCCGCGGGATCAATAACCACATGGGCAGCGAGTTGACCACTAAACCGCTGCAAATGGGCTGGGTAATGCAAACCCTGCTGCGCCGGGACCTCTATTTCGTTGACTCGCGTACCAACCCGGCAACCGTTGCCGCCCAAACCGCCGCCGACTTCCAGGTTCCCCACCTGTCGCGTTCGGTATTTCTCGACAACGAGATCAAGACCGAGGCCATTGGCGCACAGTTCGAGCGTCTGGTGACGCTGGCAGAAAGGGACGGGCTGGCGGTAGGCATCGGTCACCCCTACCGGGCGACCGCTGAATTCCTGGCTGACGCGCTGCCGGCACTGAAATGTCGCGGCATCGAACTGGCGCTGCTGTCTGAAGTCCTGGCCCGAGGACAGGGCCAGCGGGTGAATGACGGGGCGCCGGCGTCAGAGCCGGACTTCAATTCCGTGCTCAGCCATGTAGGCCTTGGCTTCCGGCACGGTGTACTCGCCGAAGTGGAAAATGCTGGCGGCGAGGACCGCATCGGCCCCTCCCTCGATCACACCGGCCACCAGGTGATCGAGGTTACCGACGCCCCCTGAGGCGATCACCGGGATTTCCACAGCGTCGGTAATAGCCCGGGTCACCCCGAGTTCAAACCCGTTTTTGGTGCCATCCCGGTCCATGCTGGTCAGCAGGATTTCCCCGGCCCCCAGCTCCGCCATCCGGCGTGCCCAGGCTACCGCGTCGATACCGGTGGGTTTGCGGCCACCGTGGGTAAAAATCTCGTACCGCGGCTGGCCATCCACATCAGCCACCCGCTTGGCATCGATAGCGACGACAATGCACTGGGAACCAAAGCGCTCGGCGGACTCCCGGACCAGTTCCGGATTGTGGATGGCGGCGGTATTGATGCTGACCTTGTCGGCCCCGGCATTAAGCATGGTGCGAATATCATCCACGGTACGAATGCCACCGCCCACCGTGAGGGGGATGAACACATTCTCGGCGATCTGCTCCACCGTGTGCACGGTGGTTTCCCGACCCTCGTGGCTGGCGGTAATATCGAGAAAGGTGATTTCGTCGGCGCCCTGCTCGTTGTAGCGGATGGCGATTTCAACCGGGTCACCGGCATCGCGGATGTCGACGAAGTTCACCCCCTTCACAACGCGGCCATTTTCCACATCCAGGCAGGGAATAATACGTATCGCCAGCCCCATGCTCAGGCGGCCCCGTCGCAGAGGCGCTGGGCTTCGGCCACGTCCAGCGTGCCCTCGTAGATGGCCCGGCCGGTAATGGCGCCACAAATACCCTCGTCCGCAACCGCAGTGAGGGCACGGATGTCCTCGATGTCGGTAATACCGCCGGAGGCGATCACCGGAATGGAGGAGGCCCGTGCCATGGTCACGGTGGCCTCCACGTTGACGCCCTGCATCATCCCGTCCCGGGCGATGTCCGTGTAGACAATGGCGGAGACACCATCGGATTCAAACTGCCTGGCAAGATCGGTTGCCCTGACCTCGGATACCTCGGCCCAGCCATCGGTGGCGACCAGGCCGTCCCTGGCATCGAGGCCGACAATGACCTTGCCCGGGAAGGCGCGACAGGCTTCGCCGACAAACGCCGGCTCCTTGACCGCTTTGGTACCGATAATGACGTAACTGACGCCGGCGCGAACGTAGTGCTCTATGGTTTCGAGGTTGCGGATACCGCCGCCGATCTGGATGGGCAGGTTCGGGTAGGCGGCGGCGATGGCCGTGACCACCTCGCCGTTTACCGGCTCACCGGCAAACGCGCCATTGAGGTCAACCAGGTGCAGGCGCCGGCAACCGGCGTCCACCCAGCGCGCGGCCATGGCCACCGGGTCATCGGAAAACACGGTACTGTCGTCCATCAGGCCCTGGCGCAGGCGCACGCACTGGCCATCCTTGAGGTCAATCGCGGGGATAATCAGCATTGGCCGTTCCACTCCAGGAAATTTTTCAGTAATTGCAGGCCGGCGGTATGGCTTTTTTCGGGGTGAAACTGCACCGCGAACAGGTTGTCCCGGGCCAGCGCTGCGTCGGCGGTGACGCCGTAATCCAGGGCACCCGCCACCAGACCGCGGTCTTCCGCGTCTACATAGTAGCTGTGCACAAAGTAAAATCGCTCGCCATCCTCGATCCCCTGCCAGAGGGGGTGGGGGCGGGTCTGGCGGACTTCGTTCCAGCCCATGTGCGGTACCTTGAGGCGCTCACCGGCCGCGTCTCGCAGCGGATTGCCAAAATACCGGACTTCACCGGGAATCAGGTTGAGACAGTCGACACCGCCATTTTCCTCGGAGTGGGTCATCAACGCCTGCATGCCGACGCAGATCGCCAGTACCGGCTTGTGTTGTTCCACCAGGGCGTCGGCGAGCAACTGGTCACACTTGAGCCGGCGAATTTCGGCCATGCAGTCGCGCATGGCGCCCACCCCGGGAAACACCACGCGGTCGGCCTGGCGAATCTGTTCTGCATCGTGGGTGACCAGCACCTGCTCCGCGCCCACATGCTGCAGGGCGCTGGCCACCGAGTGCAGATTTCCCATGCCGTAGTCGATAACGGCGACAACACCACTCATAAGCGGGTCCTAAAGAACACCCTTGGTCGACGGGGTAACACCCGCCATGCGGGGGTCCTCGGCCAGCGCCATCCGCATGGCGCGGCCGAAGGCCTTGAAGATCGTTTCCGCCTGGTGGTGGGTATTGTCGCCACGCAGGTTGTCGATATGCAGGGTGACCTGGGCGTGGTTGACGAAGCCCTGGAAAAATTCCATGAACAGGTCCACATCAAATCCACCCACCGAGGCACGGGTAAAGTCCACGTTGAAGGTAAGCCCGGGTCGGCCTGAAAAGTCGATCACGACCCGTGACAGCGCCTCATCCAGCGGACAGTAGGCGTGGCCGTAACGCATGATACCTTTCTTGTCGCCGACCGCCTGGCTGAACGCCTGGCCGAGGGTGATGCCGATGTCTTCCACCGTGTGGTGGTCGTCGATATGCAGGTCACCGGTGGCGCTGATCTCGAGATCCATGAGGCCGTGGCGCGCAATCTGGTCCAGCATGTGCTCGAGGAAGGGAATCCCGGTATCAAAATTCGCGACACCGCTACCGTCCAGGTTCACCGCGGCGGTGATCTGGGTCTCCAGTGTATTGCGTTCAACGGTGGCCTTGCGTTCAGCCATCATGCACTCCAAATGGGTGGTTTTCCGGGGCCTGTCCCCAAAAGGCCGCACATTATAAGGGAATAGATAGCTGAATTCACTGGCAGAAATCCGCCTCCCTCAGTACCCTGTTCCGATGTGACAGAGCGTTAGGAAACTTCTTCGCTGCCGAGAACCGTCATCCCCGCGCACAAGGTGAATTGCGCTGCAAGCGCAAGAGAAAGTGCCCTGGGGTAGGCGGGGATCCAGAAACCCGGATTGCCAAGCCGCCCCATGCCCAACAATTTCGCCACCCGCATCCTCGCCTGGTTTGACCACCACGGCCGCCATGACCTGCCCTGGCAGCGCGATATCAGTCCCTACCGGGTCTGGGTATCGGAGATCATGCTCCAGCAAACCCAGGTAAAAACCGTGATTCCTTTCTTTGACCGCTTTATGGCGGCCTTTCCCACGGTCGATGCCCTGGCCGCCGCACCGGAGGATGAAGTGCTGCACCTGTGGACCGGGCTGGGTTATTACGCCAGGGCGCGCAACCTGCACAAGGCGGCGAGGCAGGTCTGTGAGCAACGGGGCGGGGAATTTCCCACGGATGTCGAGGGGCTGATGGCCCTGCCTGGCATCGGTCGTTCAACCGCCGGGGCCATCGTCAGCATCGCCCAGGGCAGGCGCGCTGCCATCCTCGATGGCAACGTCAAACGGGTACTGGCCCGCTACCATGCGATTGCCGGCTGGCCGGGAAAGACAGCGGTGCACAATGCGCTGTGGGATATCGCGGAAGCATATACCCCCGGTGAACGCTGCGCAGACTACACCCAGGGCATGATGGACCTGGGGGCTACCGTCTGCACCCGGTCCTCACCCCAGTGTCAGCGCTGCCCGCTGGTCGGGGACTGCGCGGCCCATCGCCTGGGCCGGGAGGGTGACTTTCCCGGCAAAAAACCGAAAAAGACCTTGCCCGTCAGGCGCACGCGCTTCCTTATGCTGCGGGACAGTGACGGTTGTGCCTGGCTGGAGAAGCGCCCGTCCCCGGGCATCTGGGGAGGGCTCTGGTGCTTTCCGGAGGGCGAGGACCTGGATCCGGAGCGCTGGTGCCTTGACCGGACCGGCCGCAAGCCGGACGCGGTCGAGACCTGGCCCGAGTTCCGTCATACGTTCAGCCACTATCACCTGGAAATCGTGCCGATACTTGTCGAGTTGGATGCAAAGCCCGGGTGGGTCATGGAAGCGGACCGGCAGCTCTGGTATAACGTGCGCCAACCACCACAAATTGGCCTGGCAGCCCCCGTTGCGGACCTGCTGGAGCAACTGGCCCGGCAGGGCCAGGCAAAGGAGTAAACACATGCCCCGCACTGTCTTCTGCAAAAAATACCAGCAGGAACTGGAAGGCCTGGATGCGCCTCCCTACCCCGGTCCCAAGGGCCAGGAGATCTTCGACAATGTCTCGAAAAAAGCCTGGCAGGACTGGCAGGCCCACCAGACCATGTTGATCAACGAGAAGCACCTGTCGCTGGTCGATCCGGAGGCGCGCAAATACCTGCAACAGGAAATGGACAAGTTCCTGGCGGGTGAGGACTACGACCAGGCTGAAGGCTACGTACCGCCCTCAGAGTGATCAGATTTCGTCCGCCTTCCGCCCTTGACTCGGAAACCCCATACGGGTTTAATACGCGCCTCTCGCGATCAGCGATTTGGCCCGGATAGCTCAGTTGGTAGAGCAGGGGATTGAAAATCCCCGTGTCGGCAGTTCGATTCTGTCTCCGGGCACCATACCTCCCTCTTAGTTAACCCCTGTTAATCTAAAAAATGTCGCTTTATCAGCGCCTTAGCTGGTATTGTTGCCCTCGTTAACCCAAGTTCACCCAGACCCATCGGGCACGCTCCGGGGGCATCAACGGGGGCACAGGGCCATATATGCCCATCTTATGCCCCCAATAGGGGGCACCATGCCACTCACTGATCCAGCGGCAAAAAACGCCAAAGCGAAGGAAAAAACCTACCGCCTTACGGACGAAAAGGGCCTCTACCTGGAGGTGCATCCGAACGGCTCCAAGTACTGGCGGCACAAATACCGCTTTGCCGGTAAAGAGAAGCGACTGGCCTATGGGGTATATCCAGAGGTCACCCTGAAGGAGGCTAGAAACGCCAGGGATGACTCCAGACGCCTCCTGAGAGACGGAATCGACCCCGCCAAGATCAAGCGTACCCGCAAGGCCCGCAGGAACTGGGAAGCCGAAAACACCTTTCAGGCGGTCTCTGAGGAATGGTTCCAGAAGCAAATTGGAAGCTGGGCAGATGGCACCACTAAGAAGCGTCGCGCCTTACTGGATAACGACCTACTCCCCTGGCTCGGAAAAATCCCAGTCGCCGATATCGAAACCATGGATCTCCTGGCCTGCCTGCAGCGAATCGAGGACCGCGGTGCCCTTGAGACCGCTCATAATGCCCGGCAAGTGCTCGGACAAATTTTCCGTTACGCCAAGCAGACCCGCCGCGTGTCCGAAAATCCAGCGCTGGACCTGAAAGGCGCCCTCAAGCCCAAGGTCACCACACACCATGCGGCCATTACCGCCCCCGCTGATTTTGGCAGGCTCCTCAATGCCATCGACGGGTATGAGGGCACCCACGTGGTTCGCTGCCTGCTGAGGCTATGCCCCCTCCTCTTCCAGCGACCTGGAGAAATGATCGCGATGGAGTGGACGGAAATTGACTGGAAGCAAGGGCTCTGGCGTCTGCCGGCCGACAAGATGAAAACCCGCCAGGCTCACGATGTTCCCTTGAGCACCCAGGCCATTTCCATCCTCAAGGATCTAGAGCCCCTTACAGGCAATTTGCCCTACGTCTTCCCCAACGCCCGGCGGCGCAAACATCACGTCAGCCCTGCGACCATCAACAGCGCCCTGCAGAAGCTCGGCTACGACACGAAAAAGACCCAGAGCGCCCACGGGTTCAGAGCTTCAGCAAGAACTCTTCTGGATGAGCAACTGGGATACCGGCTGGAGTGGATAGAACAACAACTCGCCCACCAGGTGAGGGATTCACTAGGCCGTGCCTACAACCGCACGAAACACCTACCACAGCGTCAGGAGATGATGCAGAAGTGGGCCGACTACCTTGACCAACTTAGGAAAGTGGCAATCTCTGGGTAATGTAAAAGAATCGCCAGATGTGCAAAATTCACGGAAGAATTTTCTGACAAAATTCCGCTGTAACACCTCATAAAAATCTTCATTTTCAGCCCAAAACCAACGACCCAAACTTACGCCATCCATAAAAATCAATGGGTTAGCATGGATTTGGTGAAAAAAATCCACCATGCATAATCTGGTTTTATGTACACCAACCTAGATATGCGGGGACCAATCGTGAAGGCCAATACCACGAACCATACAGGCACCATAGTAAGCCCTGAAATTCCACTGACCGGCTTCGTCCGAGCGAAGCAGATTCACCAATTCTTCGGTATCGGCCTAAGCACGTGGTGGCTCTGGGTCAAAGAAGGAAAAGCGCCACCTGGAATTCGTTTAGGAAGCAGGACGACTGTCTGGCGCGCTGAAGATGTCCGCGCCTTGCTGGACGAGTTGTCTCGAGAAGCTTAATCCCACCCCTAGAAGAAGGAAGCCCGCCCGGGCAGGAGCAGGCTTTCTGGAAACCTTAAAGATATTGAGTCTCGGAGTCCTTAATGAATACTACTCTAAATCTGTTCTACCCGGAATCGCTCAGTGAGCGTATCGGAGAACTTCTTTCTAGTTGCAGTCTGTCGAACCAGAAAAAACTCGTCTTCAACTACCTTGCCAGAAATCCGGGGGCTTGTACGGACGAAATTATAGCGGCCTGCGATGCCATCGACCCGTGTCGCAGGATACGGGAGCTCAATGTCGATCTCCTCCCGGAATACGGCCTCATAATCAAGGGAAGGCTTGCGACACATACTAGACTCAGCAAGTTCGGCCAGCACAAACGGGCTCACTCCTGGCAAATCATGAGGCTTGAAGATGTATAAGCCCAATAGCCTCGGAGTAAACAGCAAGGGTCGCAACGCTAAGACGAAGGCTTTCGCCGCACTGCCCCATGTCGTCATGGAACACCCGGACTACATAAACTTGCCCCCCTGGGCGAAAGTGTTGTTGTTCGAATTGATTTACCAATACCGGGGCAAAAACAATGGCGACCTTCATGCTGCGTGGTCGGTTCTTAAGAAAAGGGGGTTCAACTCTCAGGCGACCCTGAGTAAGGCGAAGAAGGCCCTGCTCGATGCTGACCTGATCCGGTGTTCACGCGACGGAATTTTTCTGAACCCCAATAGATCCTGTTCGTTATACGCATTAACGTGGAGAGGGGTCGACGACTGCAATGGAAAACACGATCTTAACCCGACGGTGGTCGCTCCAAGACGTTTTTAGATTGCCCTCTTCATAATCTGGAGCGACTCGCTACAGAAACCGTATCGCGCTTTCCCGAATACCAGGCACTCTCGATACAGTTTCTGTAGCCGATGGATTCATAAGATGTAGCCATAGCGGCGTGTCCCGTCTTCAGTATCTGAAGTCCTTACTAATATACCAAGGGTACGACTCTGTAATGGGCTAGGGCAGACAACTAACACTCAGGCATATGCGCCGGCCCTGGACCGAGGTCGATTGATACAGAGTGGTTGATAAATAAACAAAATTGCTGCGTTATGGCGAAAACATAGTGGCGAAGGGTTGCCCTGCGAATTGGCGCGTCCTTGAAGTAGACCACTACCGGGAAAAAACCCCGGAGGCTAACATGACAGAGAAAACACCAGGACAAGCAAGCGCCGAGGGGCACACCCTGACAATCGACCACCCCGCCGGTGGCCTGCGCTACATGGCCCACACATTTGACCTTGATGGAGGTGGCGTCGCGTGGGTGGATTCCGGATGGACGGACCCGCTGGCTTCCGGCCATGTCTGCCACTACCTCGAAGGCACCGTAACCGGCAACGAATCCGGCTGGCGACTTGTTACACCGGAGGGCGACAGCGTACCGATTCAGATCAGCCCGAGGCTTGCCTCACTGGAAGGTGAGCGCGGGATTGCCCGCGAAGACCTGCAGCGAGCTTTCGACGAACTCGAGCTGCATGGCTCACAAGACAAAACTGGTTAATAATCGTTCAAAACTTCACGGATGCGAACTGGACGCATAAGAGCTGGACAGCGACATCACTAGCGTTGGCCCAGATGCATCCAGAGTGGTTCCCCTACACCCAGATACAGAAATTACCGTTCAGGTCACACTTTTCAGCCTGGCAAGTTGCCCGGTTTCACCGGTTCTGCCACTATCAAAATAGGAAACTAGGGAACCTGAATTATGAAGCATGGACTCGCTTTCGCCGTTTTACTGGCCATCACCACCACCGCCAGCGCCCAAACCCAGTTCTATAAATGTAAGGATCAATGGGGCCAGCCCGTGTTCAGCCAACGCCCCTGCGGCGAGAACGCGCAAGCCGGAACCATTACCGGACCTGGGCGCAACGGCGGCCCCGTAAGCACCTCTCCCGCGCCCACAGCGACCGCTGCGACGACCACCGCCCCCTCCCAGGAACCAAACACCTGGGACAAAGTAGAGGCCTCACGGCTGCTGCGCGAAGCTGAGCGGGAGATAGACCGCAGGGAAGACCGCATTGAATACCTCGAAGCCGAGCGCGATAAGAAAATCGCCGCCCTCCGCAACAAGAAGCGCTACGCCAATAACAACCTGGCCGGTGCCACCTGGGAGGAGAGCATCTCCAGCGAGATGCAGGCCATCAACGACCAGTATCAATCCAAGATTGACTCCGAACTGCGTAAGATTGACCGCCTTCACGAGAGGGCTGACCGGGTTTCGGAAAGGCTTTAAGCTATCTGCTTATCGAAGGCGACCTCTCCTAGTTGGGCAGCGTAGAATGTGCCCTCGGCGACGAATCCAGACGAGTGAAAGGCTCCCTCGTAGAGCCGGCACTAGACTGCCGATAGCCACTTTTACCAATTAAAGAGTATTTTTATCCGTATATGGCCATCAAAAAATCCGACCTCTACTCCTCCCTCTGGGCCTCCTGCGATGAACTCCGCGGTGGCATGGACGCCAGCCAGTACAAGGACTACGTCCTGTTCATGCTGTTTATCAAGTATGTCTCTGACAAGTACGGTGACTCCGAGGACTTCGCGCCGCCGGTGACGATCCCCAGGGGAGCGAGTTTCAAGGATATGATCGCCCTCAAGGGCAAGCCGGACATCGGCGATAAAATCAACACCCAGGTCATCCAGCCGCTCATCGAGGCCAACACCCGCCTCGCCCGCAGCGACTTCCCAGACTTTAACGACCCAAATAAGCTCGGCGAGGGCCAGGCGATGGTCGACCGCCTCACCAACCTCATCGGCATTTTTCAGAAACCGGAGCTTGATTTTTCCAGGAACCGGGCAGACAACGACGACATTCTCGGCGATGCCTACGAGTATTTGATGCGGCACTTCGCCACCGAGAGCGGCAAGAGCAAGGGGCAGTTCTATACCCCCTCGGAAGTCAGCCGCGTGGTGGCCCAGGTAATCGGCATCTCGGCGGAGAATGCGGTGGCCGCCACCACCGCCTACGACCCGACTTGCGGCTCCGGCTCCCTGCTGCTGAAAGTCGCCGCCGAGGCGGGCAAGCACATCACCCTGGAAGGGCAGGAAATGGACGTGACCACCGCCGGTCTCGCCCGTATGAACATGATCCTGCACGACTTTCCGACCGCCAACATCCAGACCGGCAATACCCTGGCAGAGCCCAAGTTCAAGGATGGCGAACAGCTACGCACCTACGACTATGCTTTGGCCAACCCGCCCTTCTCCGTCAAGACCTGGAGCACCGGCCTAACCCTGGGCGACAGCGGCAAGGGCGACCCCTACCAGCGCTTTGAATGGGGCGTGCCTCCGGCTAAGCAGGGGGACTACGCTTTCCTGCTGCACATCATCCGCTCCCTCAAGAGCACGGGGAAAGGCGCCTGTATCCTGCCCCACGGCGTGTTGTTTCGCGGCAATGCCGAGGCCGCCATCCGCGCCCGGCTGGTCCGCTCCGGCTACCTCAAGGGCATTATCGGTCTGCCCGCCAACCTGTTCTACGGCACTGGCATCCCGGCCTGCATCCTAGTGCTGGACAAGGAAAACGCCACCGCCCGCAAGGGCGTATTCATGATCGACGCCAGCAAGGGCTTTATCAAGGACGGCAACAAGAACCGCCTGCGCGAGCGCGACATCCACATGATCGTCGATGTATTCACCAACAACGAGGAGCACCCCGGCTATTCCCGCCTGGTGCCCCACGACGAGATCGCCGACAATGACTTCAACCTCAACCTGCCCCGCTATATCGACACCCAGGAAGCGGAGGATATCCAGGATATCGGCGGTCACCTGCACGGGGGCATTCCCGCCCGCGATATCGACGCCCTCGCCGAGTACTGGCAGCTCTGTCCCGAGCTGCGCGCCGCTCTGTTCCAGCCCAACCGTCCCGGCTACTTTGACTTGCAGGTCGAGGCAGCCCAACTCAAGGATACCATTCACAGCCACCCCCAGTTCCGCGCTTTCATCCAGGGGCTGGAGCAGCACTTCGCCGCGTGGCGCGAAGCCGCCGCCGGCAACCTGCGAGCACTGCAGCGCGACTGCCAGCCGAAGGAGGTGATCTACACCCTGTCGGAAAACCTGCTGGCACACGCCGAGGGCCAGCCCCTGATCGACCCCTACGCCATTTTTCAGCACCTGATGGACTACTGGGCCGCGACCATGCAGGACGACTGCTACCTGATCGCAGCCGATGGTTGGGTCGCCAACACCAGTCGCATTATCGAGACCGACAAAAGGGGCAAGCGCAAAGACAAGGGCTGGACCTGCCAGCTGATCCCCAAGCCCCTGATCGTGGCGCGCTACTTCGCCGCGGAACAGGCGGCCATCGAGGCTCGGCAGACCGAGCTGGAAGCCACCAGCGCCAGCCTGACGGAGCTGGAAGAGGAACACGGCGGCGAGGAGGGCTGCCTCGGTGCCCTGGACAAAATCAACAAGGCCGAAGTGACGAGGCGCCAGAAGGAGATCAAGAGCGATCCGGAGGCGCAGGAGGAAATCGGCGTGCTCAGACAGTGGCTGAAGCTTAACAAGGAAGAGGCGGCGCACAAGAAGGCCATCCGGGAGGCCGAGGCCGATCTCGACCTTCTCGCCTACGAACAGTATCCGAAGTTGACTGAAGATGAAATTAAAGCGCTGGCAGTGGATGACAAATGGCTAAATACGATTACCGCAGCGATACAAGGGGAGCTGGATCGTGTTTCCCAAACGCTCACCAGTCGTATCAGCGTGCTTGCGGAGCGTTATGCGGTGCCGCTGCCGGAGGTTGTGGATGAAGTCGTCAAACTCTCTGCCAAGGTCGAAGCCCACCTAAAGAAAATGGAAGTCTCCGCATCGTGAAGTCCGGTTACAAGCAGACCGAGGTGGGCGTGACTCCGGAAGATTGGGAGGTAAAGTCAGTCGGAGATGTATGCAAGCTCATCAATGGCCGAGGATTCAAACCATACGAATGGAAAAGTACTGGTTTACCGATAATCAGAATACAAAACCTGAATGGCTCAAAAGACTTTAATTACTTTGACGGCTTATATGCAAAAAAATTGGAAGTTGAAAGCGGTCAACTACTATTTGCTTGGTCCGGTAGCCGAGGAACGTCGTTCGGACCTCATATCTGGAAAGGCCCAATAGGGCTTCTCAATTATCATACTTGGAAAGTTCAGATATATGAGAGCCAGATCTGCAAAGACTTCTTTCTTTATGCGTTAAAGCAACTGACCAAATATATCGAGGACCGAGCACATGGAGCTTCCGCGCTGGTCCATACTCAGAAATGGGAGATGGAAGCGTTCAAGTTCCCAATGCCGGCGTCAGCAGCCGAGCAACACGCCATCGCGGATGCCTTAAGCGATGTGGAGGTACTGCTGGGGGCGCTGGACCGACTCATCGCCAAGAAACGCGACCTCAAACAGGCCGCCATACAGCAGCTCCTCACTGGCCAGACCCGCCTTCCCGGATATCACGGCGAGTGGAAGGTAAAGCGGCTCGATCAACTTGCAGAAATCCGGAGTGGAGGAACCCCCAGCACAACCGTCGCCCACTTCTGGGACGGCGATATTCCATGGTGCACCCCAACCGACATTACATCGCTTGGTGGGAGGAAATATTTGAGCGGAACCACCCGGCTAATCACAAAACTCGGGTTGAATTCAAGCTCTGCGGAGATGATTCCAGCTCGCTCGATCATAATGACCTCGCGAGCCACCATTGGCGAATGCGCCATAAACCAAATCGCTGTTTCGACCAATCAGGGATTCAAAAATTTCGTGCCGAACGAAACAACAGATGTAGAGTTTCTATACTATCTACTGACTACTCAAAAGGCTCAGTTTGTTGGCCTTTGTGGAGGTAGTACTTTCCTCGAAATTGGGAAAGCCCAGTTAACCGTATTTCAAGTTCGACTCCCCAATGATAAAGATGAGCAGATCGCAATCTCCACAATACTTAGCGATATGGACGATGAAATCAACGCCCTTGAACAACGCCGCAACAAAACCCGCGCCATCAAGCAGGGTATGATGCAGGAACTCCTCACAGGGAAGACGCGTTTAGTCGATCCAATTCAAGCCAAGGCTGCAGAATGCTAAACAACTTTGCCAAGTTCCTGCTGGTTTCAACTTCGCTGTCTCCGTTATTAGGAGCCGTGGCTGTCAACAAGTTCGCTCGCGGTGAATCGCTTGTGCAATGGGGAAGTTGGCTGGCAGTGGCAATGCTACTAATATTTCTATGTTGGGCAGTGTTGATTTACGCTGCGAAGAATGCACAGCAGCATGCTTTCCTTATCAAGGAATTCGAGCGCGATGACAAGGAAGTGCTGGCGTTCCTTATTGCCTATCTATTGCCGTTTCTTTCCACCGATAAAATGGGATTCGCTGGCGACTGGCTTACAGGAACGTATGTCCTCGTAATCATTTTTCTCGTGATAGCACATGCCGGCGCACTCCACTTTAATCCGGTGATGGGCTTGCTGGGCTACCACTTCTACTCCGTCAAAAATGATGATGGAGTTTCACACCTTCTCATAAGCAAGGCCGAGCTTCGACGGCCCGGGCATGAAATCAAGACAGTAAAACTGGCAAATCACATTTACCTCAATACGGAAGGCAAGGATGCTCGATAACTTTCAGCTGACAGTCATTGTAAAGCAGGGCAGTCAGATATTGCTGCGGTATGTTCCATTGCATCAGGCGCTACAGCAGTCGCTTTCGGAAAACTGGCATACGCAATATGAGGCCTTTACCGAAGGAACTCAAGCAATTGAATTCAATGCTGGCTATACACCCGAGCAGCATGAGTGTTTTCGAATCGACAACTTTGAACTACCCCCGTGGCTTGCGACCGAGAATAGCCAGAGAACGCCCGACCTTGAACCGATAACAAACGACGAGAAGCTGGTTGCTTCAATCAAAAGCGTTGTGGCCTTTGCGCGAGACGGGGAGGGACAGGAGGTAATTCTATTCCAGAATTTCAGCCGTTCCCACGTCATTCAACCTGGCCGATTTTTGCTGCTTCAGAACAGCACTTATAGAACGATAGACCACCCCGGCCTTACCCTTGATGGAAAATTGAGTGCGGTTTTTAGGCGGGGCGATAACCATCTGCTCTTCCGCAATTTTCGAACGGTCAACTCCTTTCTGCCACTCTCGGAATTCTACGATGAAGCATCCGAAAGCGAAATACGCGACGTATTGGACCATGAGTTTCTGGAAGCCGAAGACCCCGATTCGCTGGCTATCGGCGCGAATCAATGGTTCCGAAAACGCTTTGCGATGCTGCGGGACTCAAGCGTCCTTGATAACTACTCTACTGAGGCTATTAAGCGGCGGTCCAGGGGGTACGACGTCGATATCCACATTTCTCACGGCAAGCTCGTATTTCCTGCGGACAAGGTGGCAGCGAAAAAGCTACTACAGTTTCTGAATGAGGAATTGTTTCGAGGCGCAATAACCGAAACGCTATACGAAACCAATTCTAAACGAGAGGCTGACTGACGATGGCTTTGCTAAAGAGCGTATTTCAGGAGATGACTAGCAAAGGGTTTCGAGATAACCGATTGATTTATCGCGTATTTCATTGAATTTTTAGCAAAGACCTTAACAAAGCCGCTCAGTTTTTGCCGAGCTTGTGAAGGGATAAGGTATATGCACACAACTATCCGCTCCGAGCGCCTGACCCAGGAGCGCGTGATCCGCCTGTTCAGCGACGCCAGCCACCCCGACTGTCTGGGCTACGGCTACCTGGGCGACTGGCACCAGCGTGACAACAACCGCCCCATTGAACCTGAGCTACTAGAAGCGAACCTGCAGAAACGGGGCTATAGCGATGCCCAGATCGCCGCATCCCTGCAGGCGCTGCAGCGCGCCGCCGACACCACCGGCATCACCCTCTACCAGGCCAACCTGCGCACCTACAATCTGCTGCGGTACGGGGTGCAGGTGCAAACCTCTGCCGGGCAGGAACACCAGACGGTCCATCTGATAGACTGGGACACGCCGGAAAACAACCACTTCGGTATCGCCGAGGAAGTCACTCTCAAGGGAGGCTACCAGCGCCGCCCGGATCTGGTCCTCTACCTGAATGGCCTCGCCATCGGCGTGATCGAGCTGAAGCGCAGCTCGGTGGATGTCGTGGACGGCATCCGCCAGCTTATCACCAACCAGGAGGCCATCTTCAACGAGGGCTTTTTCAGCACCGTGCAGTTGGTTTTTGCCGGCAATGACTCCCAGGGCCTACGCTACGGCACCACCGGTACGCCGGAAAAGTACTTTCTCAACTGGAAGGAGCAAAGTGAAGCGCCCCCGGCCGCGGGCTACTTGCTGGATGAACCGCTGGCGCAGATGTGCGAGAAGTCCCGCCTGCTAGATTTGATCCGCAACAGTGTCATTTTCGACGCGGGCCAGAAAAAGGTGCCGCGGGTACACCAGTACCTGGGCCTCAAGGCAGCGCAGGCACGCATCCAGCTGCGCGAGGGTGGAGTCATCTGGCACACCCAGGGCAGCGGTAAGAGCATTCTCATGGTGATGCTGGCCAAGTGGCTACTCGAATATGACCCGGACGGCCGGGTTCTGATTATCACCGACCGTGATGAGCTGGATAAACAGATAGGCGGGGTGATACGCAACGCCGGTGTAATCGGCGCGGAAGCGCCCTCGGCCCGTATCACCTCGCGCCGGGAGTTCGCGGACAAACTCTGCGCCCCCAACCCGCGACTGCTGTGCGCTTTGGTGCACAAGTTCGAGCCGGATCTGAAGAGCGAGCCTCCGCCGGTACATGGGCGGTTCTACGTGTTTGTGGATGAGTGTCACCGCACCCAGGGCGGCGGCATGAACAAGCAGATGAAGCGCTGGCTGGAGGACGCCATCTTCATCGGCTTTACCGGTACACCACTCCTGCGCAAGGACAAAAAAACCACCCGGGCGATCTTCGGCACCTATATCCATACCTACAAATTCGACCAGGCCGTGGCGGACGGGGTAGTGCTGGACCTGAAATACGAGGCCCGGGCTGTACCCCAGCGCTTGACCTCCAGACAGGACATCGACGACTGGTTCGACCAGGCGGCCAAGGGGCTGAATAACTACCAGCAGGCGGTACTCAGAAAGCGCTGGGCCACCATGGAAGAGCTGATGAGCGCCGGGGAGCGCAAACAGCGCATCATTGCCAGTATCATTCAGGACTTTAAGCTCAAGCCTCGACTAAATAATGACCGCGGCACCGCAATTCTGGTGGCGGCGTCCATCTACGACGCCTGCCACTATTACCGGCTGTTCCAGAACACCCACTTCGGCAGGTACTGCGGCATCATCACTTCGTACCAGCCCAACCACAACGCCATCTCCCGGGAACCGCCGGATAGCGACGAACGTTATAAGTTTGATACCTACACCCAGCACGTGCTGCAAGAGGGGCAAACCACCAAGGATTACGAGGATCAGACCAAGCATCGCTTTATCCACGAGCCCGCCAACACCAAGTTGCTGATTGTGGTAAGCAAGTTGCTAACCGGTTTTGATGCGCCATCGTGTACCTATATCTACCTCGATAACGAGATGCACGATCACAACCTGTTCCAGGCAATCTGCCGCACCAACCGGCTCGACGGCGATGACAAGGACTACGGGCATATCGTGGACTTCAAGGAGCTGTTTCACGACGTGCAGAACGCCATCGCGGTTTATACCTCCGATGAGCTGGATATCGACGAGGATGGCGACAGCGGCAACGTGACGGTCAAGAACTGGCTGGAAGAAGGCAGGAAAAAGCTTGATACCGTCCGGGAGGCCCTGTTATACCTTTGCGAGCCGGTGGAACAACCCCGTGATATCGAGCAGTACCTGCATTACTTCTGCGGGCCCGCCAGTGACCCAGACGCTCTAAACGACACCGAGCAGCTGCGTATCGCCTTTTACAAGGCGGTAGTGACCTTCGTGCGCGCCTACGCGGCCTTGTCTGCCGAACTGACAGAGGCCGGTTACAGCGCCACCGAGATCGCCCAGCTGCAAGCCGAGGCGGTTCTATTTGCCGAAATTCGGAACGCAATCAAGCAATACTCGAATGAAGAGCTGGACATCAAGCCCTACGAGGCAGACATGCGCCACCTCATCAACAACTATATCCAGGCTGACCAGTCAGAGCCCCTTGGTAATCTGGACACGCTGTCGCTGACCGAGCTGATTATCGAGACCGGCATCCATGATGCTATTGCTAAAAAGCTCAACGCAAAAGGCAAGCTGTCGAATAACGCGGTGGCCGAGGGGATTATCAATAACATTCGGAAAACCATCATCCGCGAACAGCTGACGGACCCGCGATTCTACGCCGAGATGTCGCAACTACTGGAAGACCTGATCAAGCAAAAGCGCGATGACACCGAATCCTACGAGGCGTTTTTGAACCAGGCTGAGGCCCTGGTGAAACGGGTCGTTACTAAAGATGGCGTTGCGACCGGCTCCCGGCCCGCCAGCCTGGACGGCCACCCGGAGGCCATTGTGATCTTCGATAACCTGCCGCTGATCATCCCCCAGCCCAGCGCGGCTGCTGAAGTGGCCGATCACGACCCGGGCGAAGCCGAACAACTAGCGGCTCTCGCCCTACAGATTGACGAGGCCATCCGCGAACACGCGCCCGCGGGATGGAAAGGCGACGATATTCGTGAACGGCAGGTGCTCAACGTGCTCTTTCCGTTGATGAATCGGGACCGGGAGGCCACCATGAAGCTCTTTGAGCTTATCAAGAACCAGCCGGGCTATTAATGCAGGAAACCATCACCCTTGGCGACATTGACATTCTGGTGACACGGAAGGCCATCAAGAATGTCCACCTGAGCGTTCATCCGCCAGAGGGACGGGTGACGCTGGTCGCCCCCGTCCATACCCGCCTGGACGTTGCGCGAGCCTACGCCATCTCTAAGCTCGGCTGGATACGCAAGCAGCAGGAAGACCTGCGCAACCAGGCCAGGGAGACGCCCCGGCAATATGTCAGCCGTGAGAGCCACTACATCTGGGGCAAGCGCTACCTGCTGCAGGTCAAGTACGTGGATACCAGGCCCGGGGTCAAACTTGACCACAAGCGGGTCACCCTCACGGTACGACCGGGGGCTTCGCGGGGGAAACGGGAAGAGGTTTACACGGCCTGGCAGCGCTCACTACTGCATGCCGCCATCCCCCCGCTCATTCACAAATGGGAGACAAAGCTTGGCGTTGAAGTAAGCGCCTACTACCTCCAAAGGATGCGTACCAAATGGGGAAGCTGTAACCACCGCACCAGAAACATCCGTCTGAACAGCGAACTTGTGAAAAAGCCAAAGGATTTACTGGAGTATGTGCTGGTGCACGAAATGGCGCACCTGATCGAGCCAAGCCACAACCAGCAATTTGTGGCACTACTGGACAAGCACTATCCACATTGGGAGGAAGCAAGAACAGAACTTAATGAGCTACCACTGAGTACGTAGCAAATCAAAACCCGTGTGGCGCAAAATTATGGTGCACCGAGGACACGATTTCCACATAGCAACGAGGCGAAAAATTGACCCCAATACCAGATAATCTGCTGTTCGTTAAAAGGAGAGCAGGCAACATAATTGCCCCCATTCAGCCGATTAAAGATGGTGAAAATTATAGTTACTACAGCCGCCGATCAGGCGCAGGAAGATCATTACCCGGCTACCCCTCAGTTTACTTCTTATTGGTAGACCTTCTTGGTTTTGAGCATTGGGGACAGGATGAAAAGGTGGCCTGGACAGTTCCAATTGAATTCAAGGGTGAGCGATTCTTAATCTCGCATCGGAAAATGGGTCTTGGACTATTTTGTTCTGAAGAACAGGAGGGCATGGCTAAGGAAATTGTAGACCTCATCAAGAAAGGAGTGCGAGCATCAGAACCTTATTTTGAATGGAGAGCCGAGCAAGCTATCGAAGCCTCCAAACTTAATGTTAGCAATCACTGTAATGATCTTTACGGTCGCTATCTTTACCACCTGGAGTGTTATGACAGCGCTGTAATCGATGCCAAAACAAGCAAAGCGAATATTGAACCCATCCAAGATAACTCGCTGGATAACCTCAATTCGCTATTCAGTTCAGCTTTTCTGTCTAACCAAAATGCCGACATCATTTCATGGAACGCCATTGCTGCTGTTGAGGCTTTCTACTCTTGGACCGAGCATTTGTTTATTCATTTGGCGATACTGGGGAGCACAGTTGCTAACGGAAGAGCCGTTGCTGACCTAGTAGGTCAAGAATGGAACGTTAAATTTAAAAAAGTACTTAATCTCTCTGATCAAGATAACAAAAAGTTCTATGACCAACTGGTGGAGCTGCGGAGAGAGGTGAGGAATTTTGTCGCACACGGCGCTTTCGGCAAAAACGGCCAAGCATTTCAGTTTCACTCGGGAGCCGGCGCAGTACCCGTCCATCAGCAGCCCACTAGCGGAAAAACGAAATTCAGTGTAGGTGATTCTTTGGTGATGGATGATGCAAAAGCAGTCGCTCTCACCCGGGCATTCGTTGACCACCTATGGTCAGGCTCCTTAGCTCCAGCGAGAATTTACCTAGAGGAAAGCTCGCTGCCGACAATACTCACATACGGGCTCGACGGTACTTATACAAATGCTATGGCGGATTCCTCGAGCATGACTGACTTTGTAACCCATCTAGTCTACATATCTGACCAAGCAGCGAATATGGACTGGTAGCTAAGGGCGACAACCCAAACTATGAAATACGAGATGCAAAAACGGGGGCATTTCTGGGGGCACAACCTCATATAGCAATATATAATAATCAATATAAACAATACTTTAAAGGGCTATATAAGATACGTCTCCGGGCACCATACAAAAAAGGCCTCGTCATCAGTGACGGGGCCTTTTTGTTTATGCCGACACCGTGTGTCGGCCCCGGAGCGCCGGCCGGTTCATTTCTGTCTCCGGGCACCATACAAAAAAAGGCCTCGTCATCAGTGACGGGGCCTTTTTGTTTATGCCGACACCGTGTGTCGGCCCCGGAGCGCCGGCCGGTTCATTTCTGTCTCCGGGCACCATACAAAAAAGGCCTCGTCATCAGTGGCGGGGCCTTTTTGTTTATGCCGACACCGTGTGTCGGCCCCGGAGCGCCGGCCGGTTCATTTCTGTCTCCGGGCACCATACAAAAAAAGGCCTCGTCATCAGTGCCGGGGCCTTTTTGTTTATGCCGACACCGTGTGTCGGCCCTAGCCGTCACCGCTGCCCTCTGTCTTCGGCAACGCGTCATTGAACGACAGCCAGTCAACGTGGGCATCCCAGAACACATGGGCCGCGGGTTGCCGGTCAATGGCATCGGTCATTGCCGCCAGGGCAATGTGCACTTCCCGGGGCCAGCGTTGGGAGCGGAAGAACAGGGAGGATCCGCAGTTGCCGCAAAAACCCCGTTGCGCCTGTTCAGAGGAGTCATACCAGAGCAAGTCGGCAGCGGCATCCAGGTGGAACGCCGCCTCGGTGACGCCCACCCAGGTCACCACCGCAGCACCATGGGCACGCTGGCACAGGGTGCAGTGGCAGTGGGCACACCACAGGCTGGCGCCGCTGTAATGAAACCTGACCTTGCCACACAGGCATTCGCCATGGAATTGCTGTTCCATACCTCAAGCCTCTATCCTGGAGAGAGCCTGCAGCGAGACCGTCTATAACGTCACTGGCCTTCAGCCGGGCGAAGGGGCTGCCGGCACAGGGCCAGGCAGCCTCGATCAGGTCGGGTTTATCAGCCCTGGCCCATGGCCTCTTTCATTTCGTCACCGGCTTCTTCCGCGGCATCACCCACTTCGTCAGCCGCGTCTTCTGCAGCGTCAGCCGCTTCTGCGGCGGCATCTTCCATAGCGTCGCTGGCATCAGCCGCCATCTCGGACGTGGAGTCGACCGCGTCAGCGGCCATATCGCCAGCTTCCTCGAGGGCATCGCCAGTTGCGTCAACGGCGCTTTCAGCCATGTCACCCGCGGCATCGACTGCTTCTCCGGTTTTTTCCGCCACGGTCTCCGCCGCACTGCCTACCGCAGTTTTTGCCTCTTCCACATCTTCCTTGCTGCAACCGGAAAGCGCCAGGACTGCCGACGCGGCAAAAATAGCGAGATAATTAACTGTCTTCATATGAATTCCCTTAAACAAGCGTTTTGGTTACGTCTTTTGGTTACCACTATTCTCGTGTCCACTCACGCGGAACCCCCAGACTACGCTGCCTGCGGCAGGTCGTCAAAAGCGAATACCGGCGCCGCAGTATCGTATCGGCCGCCCCTTCCGCCAGGCAACCGGCCCGATTTTATCAGCAAGCACTGTTTCAGGAGCACGGATGCACGGCCTGAGCTCTGGGGCAGATGCGCATAACCGTGTAAAGTTGAGTCACGGGGCTGCGGAAAAAAACCATGCTTGCCATTGTTTCCATCAATATCCTGGTCATCGCCATTGCGGTGATGATCCACTACGAATTCCTGTACCGGTTTACCATCCTCATGCCCAGGCTGAGAATCCGGCATCGTTTTCGCATTGTCATCGGGGTCTTTGCAGCCCTGACTGCCCATGCACTGGAGGTCTGGATATTCGCGGTGTGCTATTACCTGATGCACCATGCCCAGGAATGGGGATATGTTCAGGGCAACATCGAGGGCAGCCTGCTGGATTGCGTCTACTTCTCCTTCACCACCTACACGACGCTGGGCACTGGCGACATTGAACCCATCGGTGACCTGCGCTACCTGACCGGCCTGGAATCACTTACCGGCCTGGTGCTGATTACCTGGAGCGCCTCCTTCCTGTACCTGGAAATGACCCGTTACTGGGACCGGGACTGACTGGGTGCGAGTTCTGTGGCTGACCGTATTCCTGCTGACTTTCATCTGGTCAGCGATTGATCCGAAAGAACTCTCTACCTGGGCCCTGGAGGTGTCGCCTGCGATCATCGGCCTGGCGGTGCTGGTATCTACCCGCCGTTCCTTTCCACTGACGCATTTGCTCTACGGCCTGATTCTGCTGCACTGCGTGGTGCTCATGGTGGGTGGGCATTACACCTATGCGGAAGTGCCGCTGTTCGAGGGCCTGTTCGGTGCCGAACGCAACAACTATGACAAGCTGGGGCACTTTATCCAGGGCTTTGTGCCGGCGATGATCGCCCGCGAACTGCTGATCCGCAAACGGGTGGTCAACGGCGCAGCATGGCGTAATTTCATCATCGTCTGTTTTTGCCTGGCGTTCTCCGCATTCTATGAATTGCTTGAATGGCTCGCGGCGGTGATGATGGGAAGCTCGGCAGATGCGTTCCTGGGCACCCAGGGCTACCAGTGGGACACCCAGACCGACATGGCCATGGCCCTGCTCGGGGCCGTCACCGCGCTGGTTAGCCTGGGACACATTCACGACAGACAACTGGAGCAGCTTTGACATGAGGTCCATCACAATACGCGAGGGCACCACTGAGGATGTTGCACAGATTTACCACTTCATCCGCGAACTGGCCGTTTACGAAAAAGCCCTGGAAGAAGTCACCACAGACGAACCGATGCTGCGCGAGGCCCTGTTCGGGAATACTGCCCGCGCCTTTCCGCTGATCTGTGAACTGGACGGGACAGCCGCGGGATTCGCGATTTACTTCTACAACTTTTCCACCTGGCTGGGAAAGTACGGAATTTTCCTGGAAGACCTTTACGTTTCCCCGGAGTACCGCGGCCACGGCGCCGGCAAAGCGCTGTTACAGTACCTGGCCCGCAAGGCCGTCGACGAGGGCTGCGGCCGCTTTGAGTGGAATGTGCTGGACTGGAACGAGCCGGCCATCAGCTTCTACGAGGCCTGCGGTGCGGTTCCCATGAGCGAATGGGTGGGATATCGACTGCAGGGAACGGCGCTGGAGACATTCGCCGCCAGCTAGCAAAAGCGCTGTATCCCGGTTCTCTTCCGGCATTCGTCGCACCCCCACTGCAACTCACCGCAGATACCCTGATTCACACCTCACCCCCTGCTATGTTCAGTGGCAGCTAAAATCAAAGCATCCACAGGGGTGGGTCGTGAACCTGACTGCGAGCTCGTTGAAGAATCCCGCCGGCATTGCCGTTGCCGTGGCGGTCATCCTGTTTTTTGGCGCCTACAGCCTGACCCGGCTGCCGGTGCAGCTATTCCCGGACATCGAGAACCCGACCATCAGCATCCAGACCGGATGGCGGGCTGCCTCCCCGCGGGAAATTGAATCCGAAATTATCGAACCGATTGAGGCTGTCCTGCGCGGCATTCCCGGTCTCAAGGAAATGGCCGCCTACGCCAACGCGGGCAACGCCTGGGTCAACCTGGAATTCGGCCTCGACACCGATATGCAGCGCACGCTGCTAGAAGTGATCTCGCGGATGAACCGGCTGGATCCCCTGCCCCGCGACGCGACCCAGCCGGTCATCATGCTGGGCGGTGGCAACGGCGACACGCCTGCCCTGACCTTCTTTTTCCTGCAGTTACTCCCCGGCACCGAAGGGTCGATTTACGACTATATCCAGTTTGTAGAGGATGTGATCCGTCCCGCCATTGAATCAGTTCCCGGTGTGGCCCGGGTCGGCGTGCAACAGAACAACGCCGCCGGGGAGCAGGAGCTGGAAATTCGCTTCGACCCCTACCGGGCGGCGCAGCTGGGCATTCCACTGACGGAGACCGCGGCCAGGCTGGGTCGCGCCAATGACATCAGCGGCGGCTTCGTCGATGTCGGACGTCGCCAGTACACCCTGCGCTTTACCGGTCGCTATGAGCCCGGTGAACTGGCCGATTTCGTGCTCGAATGGCGTGATGGTCGCCCCATCAGACTCGGTGATATCGCCGACATCGCCGTCACCCGTGGCGAACAGGTGCTGACCAACACCCAGAATGGCAATCCCGCCGTCGCGGTGCGTATCGACAAGGAAACCAGTGCCAATGCCCTGCAGACCCTGAACGCGGTCAAGGCGGTGGTGGCGGAGCTGAACGCCGGGCCGGTTGCCGGCCGCGGCCTGGTGATGGCGCAATCCTTTGACGCATCCGTGTTCATCAACCGCGCTATTGGCCTGGTGGGTGGCAATATCGTACTGGGCATCCTGCTGGCGGTGGGCATCCTCTGGTGGTTCCTGCGCCGGTTCCGGGCGACACTGATCGTCGCCGTGGCCATTCCGGTATCGCTGCTGGCGACCTTCATTGTGCTCAATCTGACCGGCCGTACCCTCAATGTGATTTCCCTCGCGGGCCTCGCCTTCGCGGTTGGCATGGTGCTGGATGCAGCCATCGTGGTACTGGAAAATGTGGTCCGGCTGCGGGAAAAGGGCCTGAACAGTTTCGACGCCTCGCTGCAGGGCGCGCAACAGGTATGGGGCGCACTGCTCGCCTCCACCGCCACTACCGTCGCCATCTTCCTGCCGGTTATTTTCATGCGCGAGGTCGAGGGTCAGTTGTTCGGTGACCTCGCGATTACTATCGCCATCGCGGTGGTTGTATCGTTGCTGGTGGCGGTGACCATTCTGCCGCTGGCCGCCTGCACCTGGCTGCGGGAGGACAAACTGGAGGATCGTAACCGCGGCCTGTGGCTGCGTATCAGCAACTTCGTCATGTCGATCACGTCCACCCCGCGCAAGCGCTGGACCCTGGCGGCGGTGCTTATCCTTACCCCGCTCGGCGCCAGCTACCTGCTGCTGCCTGAGCTGGATTACCTGCCACCGGTCAAGCGCGACGCGGTGGATGCCTACTTCCAGTTCCCCCCCGGGGTCAGCGAACGCACCATCGCCGAGGAATACATCAAGGTGCTGGACCAGCGCATGGCGCCCTTTATGAGCGGCAAACGGGAACCGGCGCTGAAGAACTACTACATCCTCACCTGGAACGGTGGTGGTGGTATGGGGGCCCGGGTGGCGGACCAGTCCCGGGTGAAGGAGCTGGAGCGGATCATCAACCAGGAAATTTTTGCTGACCTGCCGGACCTGCAGTTCTTTGCCTCCCAGGGCAACCTGTTCGGCGGCTTTGGAGGTGACCGGGTCATTGCCCTGCACTTGCAGTCCCGCGACCGCGAGGCCATCGCCGAGGCGGCGTCACTGGGAGAAACCCTGCTGCGGGAAGCCCTGCCAAATAGCAACATCCGGGTCAGCCCCAACCTCGAGCAGGCGGAACCCGAACTCCAACTGTCACCCAACGATAGGAAAATCGCCGAGGCCGGCTGGGCGCGGCAGGACATCGGCACCCTGGTGCGGGCCATGGGCGACGGCGTGTACGTGGGGGAATACTTTAACGGCGAGAAACGGATGAACATCATTCTTCGTTCCCAGGCCTGGGATTCCCCCGAGCAACTGGCCTCGACTCCGGTGGTGACACCGGCGGGTTCACTGGTCCCCCTGTCCGAGCTGGTCGATATACAGCGCACCGTCGGGCCCAGCCAGTTGCGCCGGATTGACAGTCGCCGCACCATCACTATCGATGTGAGGCCGCCGGAAGATGTGTCACTGGAGCACGTACTCAGCACCATTCGCGAACAGGTCGAACCCCGGCTCAAGGCGGCACTGCCCGCCGACGGCAACATCCTCTATGGCGGCAGCGCCAACGCCCTGACCCGGGCCATCAAGTCCATGGGCAACAATTTTGCCCTGGCGCTGGTCGTGCTGTTCCTGCTGATGGCGGCCCTGTTCCGCTCGATGAAAGACAGCCTGCTGGTCGTCATGGCGATGCCGCTGGCCATGGTGGGAGGCATCGTCGCCATCCGCCTGCTTAACCTGATTACCTTCCAGCCCCTGGACCTGCTGACCATGATTGGCTTCGTCATCCTGCTCGGGCTGGTAGTCAATAACGCAATCCTGCTGGTTCACCAGACCCGCAGCGCAGAACGTGAAGGCGTCAGTCGCCACCATGCTGTAGAGCAGGCCCTGCTGACACGGTTGCGGCCTATTTTCATGAGTACCCTTACCAGCATCTTCGGCATGTTGCCGCTACTGCTGATGCCCGGCGCCGGCAGTGTGATCTACCGCGGCCTGGCCGCCGTTATCGTCGGCGGTATGTGTGTGAGCACCCTGTTCACCCTGCTGCTATTGCCCTGCTTCCTGCGCATGGGCGAAAGCCACAGCAGGGTGATCGAGGGCGATGGCAACCGGACGCCAACCCCCAAACTCAAGTCGGTGGCTTGAATGTCTACTGGAGAACAGCCATGAAATTCCTGAACCGTGCCCTGCTGGCAAGCTCCCTTTTCCTGGCCTGCGCAGGTCAGGCGGCACTGGCGCAGCAACCGGAGGCTATTGTCGAACTGGCGACCGTCAGCGAGCAGACTGCCAGCTCCGTAGTCAGGCTGCCGGGCACAGTGATCAGCACCCAGGACGCCCTGATCGCGGCGGAAATCAGCGGCCGCCTGACCTGGGTCGCCCAGGTGGGGGATCACGTCGAACGCGGCGACGTGCTGGCACGGATCGATGATCACCTGCTGCAACTGGAGGTGCGCAACAATATAGCCCAGATCGCCCGGCTGGAAGCCGACATCCAGTACAACAAGCGGCAGATAGCCAGGCTGCAAAAGCTCGCATTGCAGAACAACATGGCCAGAGCTGAACTGGATGAGGTGGAGTCACGGCTGGAAATGCGGCTGCAGGAGCAGCGCATCGCCGAGGTGGCGCTGGATCGCAGCCGTTACGACCTGCAGCGGGCCGAGGTGACAGCGCCCTTCCCCGGGGTGATTGCCCGTCGCGAACTGTACACCGGCGAATACACAACCCCAGGGGCAGCCCTGGTCCGGCTGGTGAATACCCGGCGGGTGGAGATCAGCGTTAACGCCCCGCTCAGGATTGCCCGCTACAACCACCCCGGCAGCGAAGTGGAAGTGGCAGCCAACGGCGAAAAGTCCATCAACGCGATTCGCGGTATGGTCCCGGTGGGCGACGAGCGCTCGCGCATGATGGAACTGCGACTGTCAGTGGATCCCGGACAGTGGATGATCGGCGAAGCGGTCACCGTCGAGCTGCCTGACAATGCAGCCAGCCTGGCGCTGAGCGTACCCCGGGACGCTTTGGTCTTGCGGGAAAATAAGGTCTTTGTCTACACCGTCTCCGAAGACAACACCGCCGTTAAAGTGCCGGTCAAAACCCTCGCCGGGCGCGGGTCGCGGATCGCCATCGAAGGGGACCTCGCGGTTGGTGATGCGGTGGTCATCAGGGGTGCCGAGCGACTGCGCGACGGGCAGGCCCTGAAGGTAGTCAGTCACGACCTGGCGGCTAAGTGAGGATCACCGTCGCGGCGCCCGGATCGGGATCAGCCGCGACCTTACCGATCACCCGGGCCTCGTCATAACCGGCATGGTGCAGGCCTGCCAGCAGATCGCTGGCCCGCGTCGGGGCAATGGCCAGCAGCAATCCGCCGCTGGTCTGGGGGTCGAACAGAATCTGCGCGGCCCCTTCCGGGGCCGCTGTGTCCGGTTCCAGTGCCTCCAGCCCGGCGGCCGCATTCGTCTGGTGCATGGTACTGCGCACCCCGGCCGCCAGTTGCTCCCTGGCGCCCGGCAAACAGGGCATGCCGGCCAGCTCCAGGGTAGCCCGCTGACCCGGGCACAGCATTTCCAGCAGGTGCCCCAGCAGTCCGAAGCCGGTGATATCGGTGCAGGCCGACACCTCAAAGGTCACAGCGAGCTCCGCGGCAAGGGCGTTGCTCTGCAGCATCATCTCGATCGCAGCCGCCAGGTCCCGACCGTCGGCGAGCTGCTGCATGTGGGCGGCGAACAGCACTCCCGTGCCGAGGGGCTTGGTGAGAATCAGCACATCACCATTGCCGGCCCCGCGCTTGGTTAACTGCCCGCCACTGGCAACTCGCCCGTTAACCGCAAAGCCAAGCTGCATTTCGGGTCCCTGCATACTGTGCCCGCCCGCCAGGATACAGTCGACTTTCGAGAACTCGTGCAGGGCGCCGGCCAGCACCTGGTGCAGGTCTCGCTCAAGCAGGCTGCCGCTGGCGAATGGCAGGGTGATGGCGGCGAGGGCGGAGACCGGCCTCGCGCCGCAGGCATACAGGTCGCTGAGTGCGTGATTGGCGGCGATGCGCCCCATCAGCCAGGGATCGGCCAGCAACTGGCGCAGCAGGTCCAGGCTCTGTAATACCGTCTCTCCGGGGGCGCCGGGAATGGGCGCTGCGTCGTCACCCTCGCCCGGGGGAACCACCTGCTCGGGAAATTCGTGGTGCAGGTCGGCCAGCACCGCGGACAGGCCGGCGGCTCCCACTTTGGCACCGCAACCACCGCAATGCGGTTTAGCCCCCGGCTCAAGGGCACCGGGCACGGCATCCCCGTCAATCGGCCCGGTCATGGCGGGCAGATTTTCAAACCGGCCCATGAATTCCCGGTCTATCCGGTCTTTCCATTGCCAGACCCAGCGTCCGGTTGCACTGAACAGACCCCGGTCCGCGGTTGCCTGTCTGTCGCCAAGTGACAGCAGGGAAAGAAAGCGCTGTTGCGGGCGGTGCTCGCGCAGTGGCCTGCCCAGCAGGGTGGCCCGCAAGTTGTGGGCCAGCGCCGGCGCCTGGCGCACGGCATATACGCCGGCCTTTGGCCGCGGGTGGTTTAGCTGGCTGGCAATATCACCGGCACCGAATACGGCCGGATCATCCGGGCAACGCAGGGTATCGTCTACCAGCAGGAAACCCCCGGCGTCGCAGGCGAGACCGCTTGCCGCTACCCACGGCGCCGCTGAGGCTCCGGTACACCAGAACAAGTCGTCGTAAAGGTGGCGGCTGTCATCCCCAAGCACGATGGCATCGTCTTCCACTTTCGCCACCCTGCTGTCGAGATAAAGCTCTACCCCGTGCCGCGCCAGTGCCCCCATAACGGCAGATCTCGCACGCCGGTTATAGCTCTGCAGTATTTGCGGGGCGCCGCAGAACAGGGCGATGGAAACGGGATCCTCCGCCAGTCGGTGAGCCATGGCCAACGCCAGTTCAACGCTGCCGGCGCCACCGCCGACCACCGCCAGCCGGTGGCTGCGGTCGGACAGCTGCAGGCGGGATTCGAGCTCACGCCAGCGTTGCCAGAGTCCGGCCACGGGCTTTACCGGCACCGAGTGGGCCCTGGCGCCGGGTACTGAATCCAGCTCCGGCTGCGAGCCAATATCAATACTGAGCAGGTCGTAGCTGATGGGCGGCCGTCCCAGCAACGTCAGTTGCCGGGCAGCGGGATCAAGCGCCGTGACCTCCGAGGCGATAAACCGCACCCCCGCCCACTGGCAGAGCCTGGCCAGGTCAATATGGGATTGCTCGAAGCTGTAATGGCCCGCCACCAGTCCGGGCAACATGCCCGAATAGGGCGTATGACTGGCGGGCGATACCAGGGAAATGCGCAGCCCGGCGATGGGATCCATGGCCAGCATTCGCAGCACCAGCGCGTGGCTGTGGCCGCCGCCTACCAGCACCAGGTCCTGCTGCAACTCCGCCGGGGTCTGCATCAGCGGCCCGCAACCCAATCCAGCACAGCCCGCCGGGAACCGCGATAAAGAACCTGGCCCTGGCGTTGTTGCAGCTGATAGTCGTACATCGGGTCGTAGTACTGCTCCAGCAGGAAACCGATCCACTGGCGATGGCCGTCGAGATCACCGCTTTGCCGCTGACGGGCAAAGGCCGCCGCCATCATTTCACTGACGCACTGGTGACGCTCCCCTCCCAGTCGCTTGCGGATTCTGAACAGGTCGGCCTGCAGCTTCTCTGCATGCAATGCATCGCCCTGCTCGCCGTAAAACGCCCGGTAACGCTGGCCCAGGTCGATAACATAATCCTCCACCACCACATCAATCCGTTCATCGAGGCTTTGTTCAAGTACGACCATCGGCGCCTTCGCCATCTTTTCCCGCAGGGCTTCGGGCAGATAGAGTCGACCGATCAACCGGCCTTCATCTTCCAGGTACACCGGTTCAGCGGAGCGGTGTTGAAGTTTCAGCAGTGCAATGGACAGCCGGTTTTCAAAATCAATCTGGCTGGGCTGGGGCTGGGGTAGTTGCCCGAAGGTGGATCCCCGATGATGGGCCAGGCCTTCGAGGTCGACAGCGTGGGGGATATCCAGGATGACCCGGGTCTTGCCGGTACCGGTTTTACCGCCAACCAGGACAAAGTGGCCCCGCTCGACAGAGCGCTGCAGTTCGTCGATCAGGAAGCGCCGCATGGCCTTGTAGCCGCCCAGGACCAGGGGGTAGTCAATCCCCGCGTCCCGCAGCCACTGCTGGACGGTCCGGGATCGCAGGCCGCCACGAAAACAGTAAAGATAACCCTCGGGGTGGTTGCGGGCGAATTGACACCAGGCCGCCAGGCGCTTTTCCCTGATGTCGCCGCTGACAATCCGGTGCCCCAATTCAATGGCCGCCTGCTGACCCTGCTGCTTGTAACAGGTTCCCACCCGGGCGCGCTCGTCGTCGGTCATCAACGGCAGGCTGGTGGCACTGGGAAAAGCGCCCCTGGCAAACTCGGTCGGGGCGCGCATATCCATCATCGGCGTATCGGCCAGAAACAGCGCGCGATAGTCGTCGGTATCGGGGCGTGCCGACAAGGGCTTACTCGGCCTCGCCACCGAAGATACTGATAACCCGGTCCTGCAGGGCAGAAATGGCATCGGACATCAGAGCGAAGTCCGCGTCCAGCCGGGCGGCGTTGTCTGCCTCTGGAATGTCCTCGTTCTCCTTCATCAGTTCTTCGCTGAATTTCAGTCGCCGCAGGCACAGGTCCTCGGCCAGCACCAGTTTCACCCGCTCATCCCAGGACAGCGCCAGGCGCGCCACCTGTTTACCGGCATTGAGATGAGTTTCCACCTCTTCACTCAACAAATCAACGCCACGACAGCGCACCACACCGCCCTCCTCGCCGGGCTCCCGCAGTTCGCACTCTTCCCCCAGGGCAAAATCGTCCGGCAGGTTCTGGTGCGCCAGCCAGCCGGTCATGGTCGCCGAGGGCGCATTATTCACCTGCGGCAGGACCACCGGAAATGAGCCGATACACTCGCGCAACAGGTTCAGCAATTCCTCTGCTCGGGCGGCACTGGCCGCGTCCACGAATATCCAGTTGTTGCGGGTGTCAATGTAGGCGTGAACCGCCGATGAGCGGGTAAATGCCCGGGGCAGGCAATCCTGGATGATCTCATCCTTGAGGGTCAGGCGCTCCTTGCGATACACCTTGCGCGCCTGTTCGGACTCGATATGCGCGACCTTCTCTTCCAGTTGTTCGCGCACGACGGTGGATGGCAGCAGTTTCTCTTCCCGCTTCAGCTTGATCAGCAAACGCCCGCCAGCGGCATGGGCCAGCGCGTCAGAATCCCCACCCAGCGGTGAGACCCAGCCCAGGGACAGGGCCTGGGACTTGGCGCAGGGCTCGAACGAGCGCGGGGTCAGTTGTTCCCCCAGGGTTTCGGCAGAGAGATCAAAGGGACTGGTGAGACGGTAGGCGCGAATGTTCTTGAACCACATAATTCTGTACAACTCTGGGAAAAGCCGGGGATTGTAACCCAGCGGCGGGACGCATTCGGCAGAAATATCCGCGACGTGTACAAATTGTTGTCCCCGGCGACCCCCCGGGCTGTTGTCTCCCCAAGGGTGAGCCGATTAAATGCTTCATCGACGACCAAACAGCCACAGCCAGTGCCACAGCGGCCGGACCAGATATGAGCGAACAGACCAGAACCAATCCCTCCCAACCCCGCCACCGTCGCGACATCGAGCAATGGGACATGGAAACCGACGTCGCCGTGATCGGCTTTGGTGGCGCCGGCGGTTGTGCCGCTATCGCAGCGGCGGATGCGGGCGCCCAGGTAACGATTTTCGAGCTGGCCAGCGCCAGTGGCGGTTCCACGGCCATGTCCAGTGCGGAAATTTACATGGGCGGGAATGGCGGTACCCGCGTGCAGCGGGCCTGTGGTTTTGAAGACAGCACCGAGGACATGTTTACCTACATGATGATGTGCGCCGGACCCCAGGCCGACGAAGCCAAAATCCGCAATTACTGCGAAAACAGCAGGGCTCACTTCGACTGGCTGGTAGATCTGGGGGTGCCGTTCAAAGACAGCTTCCACCAGGAGCGCGCCATCATGTGCCTGACCGACGACGGCCTGCTGTACACCGGCAGTGAAAAGGCCTACCCCTTTGCCCAGCAGGCCAAGCCCAGTCCACGGGGCCATAATCTATACATCGAGGGTGATAACGGCGGGCCGCTGTTTATGAAAATTGTCACCGAAAACGTGGAGCAACGCGACACTATTACGGTGCAATACGAGTCTCGCGCCCTCACCCTGATCATTGACGACAAGGACGAGGTCGTAGGTATTGTCATCCGCAAGGACCAGCAAGAACTGAATGTGAGAGCTCGCCAGGGGGTCATTCTCTGCGCCGGTGGCTTTGTGATGAACGAGGAGATGCTGCAAAAATACGCGCCCATGTTGAGCAAGGGCACCGAGCCCATCGGCAATCCGGGAGACACCGGCAGCGGTATCCAGATGGGTATGGCGGTAGGCGGTGCCGCGATCAATATGCACGAGGGATTTATCAGCATACCCTATTACCCGCCCGCGAGCATGACCTATGGTATAGCCATCAACGACAAGGCCCAGCGCTTCATCAATGAGGACGTGTACCACGCGCGTCTTGGCCACGCGGCCCTGCAACAGCAGGGGGATCGTCTCTACTTCATTGTCACCATCGACGATTACGGCAGTTACGAGCAGCTCAATTTCCTGTTTGCGCCCATAGCAGGCACCGGTGAGACCGTCGCGGAACTGGAGGAAGAGCTACAACTGCGCCAGGGTAGCCTGCAGCAAACCATCACCCTGTACAACGAGGACTGCCGGGCGGGTGAGGACACGCTTTACCATAAGGCCAGCCAGTGGCTGAAGCCACTGGAACCACCGCTGGTGGCGCTGGATATCACCCCCGGCAGGGGCTGTTTTGTGCCCTTCTTCACTCTCGGAGGGCTGGACACCCTGCCCACCGGTGAGGTCGTCAATCCCCAGCGCCAGGTGATTCCCGGTCTCTATGCCGCTGGCCGCACCGCCTGCGGCGTGGTCCGCCGTGCCGAGGGCTACTCCAGCGGTATGTCGGTGGGCGACGCGACCTTTTCCGGCCGGCTGGCTGGCAGGCAGGCCGCCTCAGCACCCAGACGTTGACCCTACCCGGACTTGTAAGCCCGCCATCGCGCTTCTACCATGGTCAGGCGGGTGCCAGACACCTGCTTTTCCCTTGCTGCCAAAAGAGGCCTGGCTATGAAGTACCTGCACACCATGGTGCGCGCTCGCGACCTGGAAGAAACCCTGGAATTTTACTGTGACAAGCTCGGCCTGATCGAGGTAAAACGCCACGACAGTGAAGCGGGCCGATTCACTCTCGTGTTTCTCGCCGCACCCGGGGATATGGCCACCGCCGGCAAGGACGCCAGTCCCTGTGTGGAAATCACCTGGAACTGGGATCCGGAGGAATACACGGGAGGTCGCAACTTCGGCCACCTCGCCTACCGCGTCGACAACATTTACGACACCTGCCAGCGACTGATGGACAAGGGTGTCACTATCAATCGCCCCCCCCGTGACGGACATATGGCCTTCATCAGGTCACCCGACGGCATATCCATCGAACTGTTGCAGGCGGGTGAGTCACTGCCGCCGGCGGAACCCTGGGCATCCATGGAGAATACCGGCAGCTGGTAGCTCCCCAGTGAGAAACAGCTTCTCCACCCGGTTAATCATGCTGCTGACCCTGGCGTTGGTGCTGATTATGGGTGGGGGCATGGCACTGGATTACCACTTTTCCCGGGAGGAAATTCTCAAGCGCCTGGCCGAGGAGGCCAGGATCGAGATTGGTGTTGCGATAAACGACACGGAAAACTGGCTCCGCGGCGTGCAGGCGACAACCCAACTGCTGGGCCGCGTGCTGGAGCGGACGGATTACAGTGAAGATGGCCTGCAACAGGTGCTGCGCGACGTGGTCGCCAACAACGATGAAATTTTTGGTGCCGCCATCGCACTCAATCCCTCGCTCAGCGACAACCCGGAGGGCTTCGCGCCCTACTACTATCTGGACAATGGCGTGGCCAGCTACGCCAATCTTGCCAGCGAACAGGCCAACTACCAGGCCCAGCCCTGGTATACCGCGCCGGTGAAGGCGGGCAGACCCCTGTGGAGCGAACCCTACTTTGATACCGGCGGTGGTGACGTGTTAATGACCACGTATTCGTTCCCGGTCTACCGCATCACTGACACGGGTGAGCGCTCGCTTTATGCGGTGGTGACCGCTGATGTGACCCTGGAGGATCTGCAGCGTGTTGTCGGCCAGCTGCACCTCGGAGAGAGCAGCTATAGCCTGCTGTTCAGCCGGGAGGGTCTGGTGATGAGCTCGCGCAACCGGGCCAGTGTGATGAAACACTACTCGCAAATGGCCTACAAGGGCGTAGACCTGGACAGCTGGCATGCACTGTTTGGCCACGCGCTCGGCGGCGAGCGGGTTACCGCCGAATTTCCCTGCCCGGAAGACACCGGCCGCTGCACCATCCGCATGGGTCGCCTGGAGAGCACTGGCTGGCCCATCGGGGTGGTCTACAGCCAGCGTGAAATCCTGGCACCGCTGCATCGCTACGAAATCAAGACCGCGCTACTGGGTCTGGGCACGCTGTTGCTGATGTCCCTGGCCGTGTACCTGCTGACCTCCCGGCTCACCCGACCGCTGCAACAATTGAGCATCGCTTCAGAGCATGTCGCCAGGGGTGAGCTGGACGTTCCCCTGCCGCAGGCACAGGGAGACGACGAGGTATCACGGCTGGTGCGCTCCTTCTCCAGCATGAACAGGGAGCTCAAGACCTATATCCAGGACCTGGAAACAGCCACCGCCAATCGCAGCCGCCTGGAAGGTGAACTGAACGCAGCGCGCGACATCCAGATGTCGATGCTGCCAGGTGGTGGCGAAGTGATGTGGCAAGCAGGAGGCGTCAATCTGTGGGCACAGGTGTTGCCGGCGAAAACGGTCGGGGGCGATCTGTACACCTACTTTCGCGACGGTAACCAACTGTTGCTGGCGGTTGGCGATGTTTCCGACAAGGGTGTACCCGCGGCGCTGTTCATGGCCCGCTCGATCAGTTTCATCCAGCAACTGGCCGGCAACGATGTCCCACCGGATGCTGCCATGGCACGCCTCAACAACGCCCTGGAGCGGGACAACCAGAGCTGCATGTTTGTCACCCTGTTTCTGGGCATACTCGACCTGGACAGTGGCGAGTTGTGTTTTGCCAGTGCCGGCCACACCGCGCCCAGCCTGTTGCGGCAAGGTCAGGCACAGTCGATTGTGCAGGACACCGGGCCGGCCCTGGGCCTGGCAGCAGACCAGGTGTATCCGCGCAACACGCTGCAACTGTCTGGCGGTGACCGGCTGGCCATTTTTACCGATGGCATCGACGAGGCGTTCAATGCCGATGCCCGAATGTACGGGGTAGAGCGAGCAAATGAGGAATTGCTGGCAAACGCAGGACTGCCCCTTGAGGCCTGCGGCCACGCTTTGATCGCCAGCGTCAACAAGCACACCGGCGATCAGCCCCAGTCGGACGACATCACCCTGATGCTGCTGGAATACACCGCGAGTGACGGGCGCAGCGGTTCCCATAGTTTCACCACCGGCGCAGGCCTGACCAGTCGGATCGAGGCCTGGCTGCAACCCCTGCTGCGGGGCTGGGCGGTTCCGGCAGACCTGGTCACGGAATTCACCCTGGTAGCCGAGGAGCTGGCCACCAACGTCCATAAATACGCTGCACTGGCGCCGGATGAGCAACTGATTGTTACCCTGGCACTGCAGGCGAACACCCTCGCCCTTGAAATCCGTGACCCGGGTAAGCCCTTTGACCCGCTCAGTGAAGGCCACCGCTCGACACTGGGAGCGGATATCGACTCTGCAGAGATTGGCGGCCTTGGTGTACACTTGGTGACCCGGCTCACTGATCGCCAGAGCTACCGCCGGGAAGGCAACCACAATGTTCTGCGGGTGGAAAAGGACATCCCCCACCCGGACTGCGGCAGCCCGCTTGAGCCACCCAAAAATTGAGGCCGACAACACCATGGACCTGACCACTACCGTTGCCATCGATGAAGAGAACTCCGTCGCCCGCGTCGCCCTGGCCGGAGCACTCAATACCGACACCGCGCCGGCCTTTGAACTGCGCCTGCAGGACGTGCTGAACCGCGGTTACCAGCTTACCGTGCTGGATATGAAGGATCTGGACTACATCAGCTCGGCCGGGTTACGGGTGATATTCAAGGCAGCCAAGCAAACCAAAAACGATGGACGAAAACTGGCGGCGGCCAACCGCAAGCCGCACATCGACAAGGTGTTCGATATTCTCAAGGCATTGCCTGATATGGCCGTGTTTGCCAATGAACAGGAGCTGGACGACTACCTGGACAGCATGCAGCGCAAACTCAGGGACGAGTGATTCAGCGCTGCAAAAAATCCAGTATCCAGCGCGCGACTCGATCGCCCTCTGCCGCCTTCGACAGTGACGCCATGCCGCGGTCGTAGGCTTCCTCGCCAATCGCCTGGCGGCGAAACTCCATAATTTCCCGGGAGTATCCGGGAACAAATTCGGGATGCCCCTGGAAAGTGAGGATGTGGTCCCCGATCTGAACCACCGCGTTTTCGCAGAAGTCGCTGCCCGCCAGTACCCTGGCGCCCTCGGCATTGCGCACCACCTGGTCCTGGTGGCTGACAAGGATATCGAAGTCGGCCGCGCCCCCGTCGTGCCACTCAGGGCACTCTGTGAACCGGTGCGTGTGTCGGCCCACCCCCCAGCCTTTGGTGGATTTTTCAGTCTTGCCACCCAGGGCCTGGGCGACCATCTGGTGGCCAAAACAAATGCCGACCAGTTTTTTCTTGCGGGCATCCAGTTCGCGAACAAAACCCATCAACCGGGCAATCCACTCCTTGTCCTCATACACCGAGGACTTGCTGCCGGTCATCAGGTAGGCGTCCACCTCGTCTATATCCGCCGGGTATTCCCCTTTCTCCACATCGTAAACCACAAACTCCAGCGCCGGATCTTCCCGTCCCAGCAGGGCGGTAAACATGTCCGGGTACTCACCAAATTCCGGTACCCACTCCGGACGCACGGCATCGGTCTTCAAAATTCCTAGTTTCATGGTTTACGCGAGTCTCCTGGGGCGGGTAATTACCCGCAAAACCCCATGATAAAAACGGCACCCGGTACTGTCTATACCACCATAGGGCAGGCCATTGCCGTCACCAAAAATACACGCCAGCGCCACCGAACTGCCACAGCGGCAACGCATTGTGGTCGCTGGTGCACTCCGGCGATGGCTACCTCGAGGTGTCGGTGCGACTGCCCTCGCCTGACCCTTGGGCTTAACGCAGCGATGGGTTAATGTGTCAGTCCACTTTAGTCGCGGGACCAGGACACTTGCTGAACCGACTGATTTTGCTGGCCCTGCTTTTTACCAGCGCCACCGCAGCGGCCAACGAGGGCGGATTCCGGGGGGCGGAAAGCTGCCGGGAATGCCACGCCAGCGAATACGATGCCTGGCGGGGTTCCCACCACGACCTGGCCATGCAGCTGCCTGGCCCGGACACTGTGCTGGGCAACTTCAACAACGCCAGCTTCAGCTATAACGGGATCACCACCCGCTTCTACCGGGACGGTGATAAGTTCATGGTGCGCACCGACGGTGAGGACGGCAAGCTGACCGATTTTGAGGTGGCCTATGTTTTTGGCGTATACCCTTTGCAGCAATACCTGCTGCCACTGTCCCGCGGTCGGCTCCAGGCACTGAGTATTGCCTGGGACGCGAGGCCGGAACCGGAGGGCGGACAGCGCTGGTACCACCTGTATCCCGACGAACCCATCGATTACCGTGATCCCCTGCACTGGACCGGCCCTTACCAGAACTGGAATACCCGCTGTGCTGAATGCCACAGCACCGACCTGCAAAAAAACTACGACCGTGCAACGCGCAGCTTTGACACCCGCTACGCTGAAATCGACGTCAGTTGCGAGGCCTGCCATGGCCCCGGTCAAGCACACCTGCAATTGGCCCGGGCGGGAAAGCTGGGCGACTCTCCTCAGGGTGGCTTCGCTACCGACCTTGCCCAGCGAGGCCTGTGGTCATTCCCCGCAGGTGAATCCATCGCCCGGCGCAGCGAACCGCTGCAATCACGGACCCAGATCGACAGCTGCGGCCGCTGCCACAGCCGCCGCGGCACCCTTGGCGACTACCACTATGGCGCAGACCTGCTGGACACCCACCGGCTGTCGCTACCCCAGTCACCCCTGTACCACTACGACGGCCAGATCCTCGACGAGGTCTATGTGTACGGCTCGTTTGTGCAGAGCAAAATGCACCAGGCCGGGGTCGTTTGCAGCAACTGCCATGAACCCCACAGCAACGCACTGAGGGCGCCGGGTAACGGCGTCTGCGCCCAGTGTCATCAAACCACTCGCTACGACACCCCTGATCATCACTTCCACCCTGCGGGCAGTGCCGGCGCATCCTGCGCTAACTGCCATATGCCGGAAACCACCTACATGGGCGTGGACCCTCGCCGGGATCACAGCATGCGCGTGCCGCGACCGGACCTGTCAGTCGTCATTGCCACGCCCAATGCCTGTACCCAATGTCACAGCGACAAGACGGATCAGTGGGCGCTGCAGGCCCTGCGCGCGCAGGGCGTCAATTTCCGGGACACCGGTAGCCATCCCGCCCGCAGTTTCGCCGCCTTTGACCGGGGCGACAGCCGGGCCGTACCCGGACTGGCACAGCTGGCCAATGATCCGCAGGCAGCCCCAATCTGGCGCGCGACAGCCATGGAAGCCCTGGGGCAGGCGGGCGGCCGCGAAGCGACCCAGACCATGGCCAGCCTGCTGTATCACGACGATTCGATTATTCGCACCAGCACGGTACGTTCACTGGATCAGTTGCTGTCACTGCCACAGCGTTTCCAGCTGCTCACACCCCTGCTCGACGACCCGGTCCTGGCGGTGCGCATGGAGGTAGCCGAGTCTCTGGCGGGAGTTCCGCTCGACCAGGTCGAGCCCGCTCAAGCGAAAGCACTCAGGACCCTGTTCGGCGAGTACCAGGCGGTGCAGGAGCAGCACACGGATATGCCGGGTGTCCTGATGCAACTGGCCATGTTCCAGGCCAATCGTGGTGACACGCCGTCCGCAGAACGGGCCTACCGGGAAGCACTGACGCTCAACGCCCAGCTGCTGCCGGCCTACCTTAACCTGGCGGATCTGTTGCGGGCTCAGGACAGGGACGAAGAGGCGCGGACGCTGTTACTCGAGGCTTTGGCCCTGGCCCCGGAAAATGGCAACGCCCTACATGCTCTGGGCTTGCTGGAAGCGCGCAGTGATAATCCCGACAGGGCACTGGATTACCTGGGCCGGGCGGCGGCCCGGGAAAACCTGGGCACCCGGCATCGTTTTGTCTATGCCATCGCCCTGCACGACCTTGGCCAGCCGCGAGAGGCGCTGATTGAGCTGGGCAGGCTGCATCGCCAGTTCCCGGCCGACCAGCAGGTGTTACTGACCCTGGCCAACTACAGCGCGGAACTGGGTGAGACCGCCCAGGCACGCGGCTACGCCGACAAGCTGGTGAAGCTGGCGCCCGGCAACCCCAACTACCAGCAACTGCAGCGAAGCCTTCAGGGAAAGTAGTGGCGGTCCAGAGCGGCTTCGTAGTCGGCGCGGATCGCAGCGGACTCATTGGCCAACTGGTGGCCCGCTGTGGGCAGGTAGCAGATCTCGGACCCGGGAAAGAGTTGGACAATGGCCTTCATGTTGTAACGCCAGCCCACCGTGCCGTCCTTGCATCCCTGGACCACCAGGGCAGGCCCCACGCCAAGGTCGGCCAGGGGCAGCGATTTCAGCCAGCGCCGCAGGGCACCAATCCAGGGCAGCGACACGCGGTGGCTCTGCAGTGGATCATCGCGCAGAAAATCCAGGAACCCCAGGTCCGAGGTGTTGTGGTTTAACCTCCGCTCGAGGCTATCGGTAAAGCGGTGCAATAGAATGTGCCCCAACTGCACGCCGCGCCAGCCAGCCGGTCTTACCAGCGGTGCCAGCAACGCCAGTTTACTGAATGGCCACCGGTGGTGCCTGGCCAGCTCCATCAATGCGGCACAGCCGGTGCTCTGTCCCAGGGCGTTAAACGGCAGGTCTGGCATCTGCGCCGCACTCACCACCTCGTGGACCGCCTGACCGTAGTCGGCAAAGTCATCGATACCGGCCCGCTCCCCACTGGACAGTCCGTGTCCCGGCAGGTCGAAGATCAGCACGTTGCAGCGGCGGGACAGGCCGTAGTCGATCAGCTTGTCGTATATCCCGCTGTGATCGAAGTAGCCATGCACCAGCAGCAGGTTGGCGCGGGCGCCGGGCTGCAGCCAGCGGTGAGTCAGCAGTTGGAAACGGCCCGATGGAATAGTGCCGCAATGATGCTGGACATCGGGGTATCGGGCGGTGAAGTCGAGGTTGTAGAACTGGAGGTAGTTTTCCAGTAGTGGCGAGTGCGGTACGGTTTCCGAGAAGGACGGAAGTGACTGGCGCAGTTGCCTGACCTGGTCCGGGGTCACCGGTACCTCGTCGTCCCCGCGCACCGGGTCAATTGCGCGGCAAGAGAATCCCCGGGGACAGGACGGGACCCCGGGAACGGGGCCTCAACGGATCCCCGCTTACGCGGGGATGACAGCTTTCGACCCGGGTTACCCGGCAACCGGCAAAGCATTCGCTGTCGCGTCACATCAACGGCCACAGGGCAGCAACGCAGGCGTCAATTTACCCGGGGCGTCAGTTCACCCGCATCGTACAGCAGGTGCATGGTCTCCAGGTTCTTGACCCGGATCTTGTCCGCATTGCCTGCGGTATTGAACGCTTCGTAGCGGGCGATACAGATATCGCGCATAGCGTCGATGGTCTTGCCCAGAAACTTGCGCGGGTCGAACTCGGCGGGATTTTCAGCGAGAAAACGACGCACCGCCCCGGTGGACGCCAGGCGCAGGTCAGTATCGATGTTGACCTTACGCACGCCGTGGCGAATGCCTTCCTGAATCTGTTCGACCGGAACGCCATAGGTTTCGGGGATCTCGCCACCATACTGGTTGATTATCGCCAACCAGTCCTGCGGCACAGAGGAGGAGCCGTGCATCACCAGGTGAGTGTTGGGGATGCGGGCGTTGATCTCCTTGATCCGGTCAATCGCCAGGATATCGCCCGTGGGCGGACGGGTAAATTTGTAGGCGCCGTGGCTGGTACCGCAGGCGATGGCCAGCGCGTCCACCTCGGTGGCCTTGACGAATTCAGCCGCCTCCTCCGGGTCGGTCAACATCTGGTCGTGAGTCAGCTTGCCGGCGGCACCAATGCCGTCTTCCTCGCCGGCTTCACCGGTTTCCAGCGATCCCAGGCAACCCAGTTCACCCTCTACGGACACGCCGCAGGCATGAGCCATTTCCACCGCACGGCGAGTTACCGCCACATTGTAGTCGTAGTCCATCGGTGTCTTGCCGTCTTCACCCAGGGAGCCGTCCATCATGACCGAGGAGAAACCCAGCTGAATGGAACGCTGGCACACCGCAGGGGAGGTGCCATGGTCCTGGTGCACCACCACCGGGATATGCGGGAACTCGTTCATCGCCGCTTCCATCATTGCCCGCAGGAAAGGCGCACCCGCGTACTTGCGCGCCCCGGCGCTGGCCTGCATGATCACTGGCGAATTGGTCTGGTCCGCCGCTTCCATGATGGCGCGGGTCTGTTCCAGGTTATTGACGTTGAATGCCGGTACGCCGTAGTCGTGCTCGGCGGCGTGGTCCAGCAACTGGCGCAAGCTGATTAATGCCATTGTGTTACCTCTGCGATCGTTTTGTGTGCGTTAGTCGGCAGCCCGGGCTTCCAGTACGGCCACCGCAGGAAGAACTTTGCCTTCCACATATTCCAGGAACGCCCCACCCCCGGTAGAAATATAGGATACCTTGTCGGCAATGTTGTATTTATCGATTGCGGCCAGGGTGTCACCACCACCCGCCAGGGAAAACCCGGCAGATTCGGCGATAGCCAGGGACAGGGCTCTGGTGCCGCCGCCAAACTGGTCGAACTCGAATACGCCCACCGGGCCATTCCAGAGTATGGTGCCCGCGTCTTTGAGCAGGCTCGCCATCGCTTGCGCTGACGCGGGACCAATATCAAAAATCATGTCGTCGTCGGCCACGTCCTCCGCTGACTTGAGCTCGGCTTCGGCGCTCTCGGAAAATTCCTTGCCGGTGACCACATCCGTGGGCAGGGGTATGCTGGTCTTTTCCATCAGGGCACTGGCGGCGGGTATCAGTTCATGCTCGCACAGGGACTTGCCCACCGGTTTGCCGGCAGCGGCGAGGAAGGTATTGGCGATGCCGCCACCCACAATCAGCTGGTCGACCTTCTCTGACAGGGTCTCCAGTACCGTGAGCTTGGTGGACACCTTGGAGCCCCCGACGATGGCGACCATCGGGCGGGCGGGGTCCGAAAGGGCCTTTCCCAGGGCACTCAGTTCGCCGGCAAGCAGCGGTCCGGCGCAGGCCACCGGGGCGAACTTCGCCACCCCGTGAGTAGACGCCTGAGCACGGTGGGCGGTGCCAAAGGCATCCATCACAAAAATCTCGCAAAGCCCGGCGTATGCCCTGGCCAGGGACTCATCATCTTTCTTTTCGCCGGGGTTAAAGCGGACATTTTCCAGCAGGGCGACCTCTCCGTCATTGAGTTCTACGCCCAGTTTCCAGTCTTCCACCAGGCTGACCTTCTGGCCCAGCAGATCCGCCAGGTGCTCTGCCACCGGCGCCATGGAGAACTGCTGCTCGAATTCCCCCTCGGTGGGCCGGCCCAGGTGTGACATGAGAATAACTTTTGCGCCCGCGTCCCGCGCCGCCACAATCGTCGGCAATGCAGCGCGGATACGGGCATCGGAGGATACCCTGCCATCCTTGACCGGCACGTTGAGATCCTCGCGGATCAACACCCGCTTGCCCTTGAGATCCAGGTCCTGCATCAGTTTCACATTCAGGGCCATTGAGATTGTCTCCTATAAACTTGTCCAGTGATGGGCAACATCCAGCATCCGGTTGGCGTACGCCCATTCGTTGTCAAACCATGTCAGCACCTTTACCAGGCGCGAGCCACTGACCCGGGTCTGGCTGGCATCGATGATGCTTGAACGCAGGTCGTGATTAAAATCGCAGGATGCCAGAGGCTCCTCAGTATAGCCCAGAACCCCCGCGAACCGGGATTGGGCAGCCTCGAGCAGGGCGCGGTTGACCGCTTCCACATCGGTGTCCCGGCAGGTCTGCACCGTCAGGTCCATGGCTGACACGTTCAGCGTCGGAACCCGCAGGGCCTGGGCGCTGAACCTGCCCTTCATTTCCGGCAGCACCCGCTCCACCCCCCGGGCCAGGCCGGTGTCGACAGGAATGATGGACTGGGACGCCGCCCGGGTCTTGCGTAAATCCGTATGGTGATAGGCATCGAGGACGGGCTGGTCGTTCATTGCCGAGTGTATGGTGGTGATAGTGCCGCTCTCTATGCCGACCGTATCCGCCAGGGCCCGTATCACCGGCACGATACCATTGGTGGTACAGGATCCGGCTGAAACCACCCGGTGCGACGGCCGCAGCTGGTCCTGGTTGATGCCATAGACCACGGTCGCATCCACATCGGACTGGGCCGGCTGGGAAAACAGCACTTTGCCTGCACCGGCGGCCAGGTGCTCCTCGGCGGTGGCCCGGTCGGTAAACGCCCCGGTGCATTCCAGTACGAGGTCAACACCGAGTTCCGACCAGGGCAAGGTGCTGATGTCGGCGCTGCGCAACAGCGTGATGGACTGCCCACCCACAACCAGTTGCCGCTCATCTCCGTGCAGTTCCCCGGGGAAACGACCGTGAGTGGAATCATAGCGGGTCAGGTGCAGCACGGTAACGGCGTCGGCCAGTTCGTTGATGGCCACAACCTGCATGTGCGCCTGCAGCGGGCTCTCCTGCAAGGCCCGCAGCACACTGCGGCCAATCCTGCCGTAACCGTTGATCGCCAGCCGAATCATGATGACTCCCTGGCTAGTCGATCAGCACCTCTTCCACGGCGGCCACCACGTTATCCACGGTGAAGCCAAACGCCTGGAACAGGTCGCCGGCGGGGGCGGATTCGCCAAAGGTGGTCATGCCGACAATGCGCCCGTCCAGGCCCACGTACTTGTACCAGTAGTCGGCGTGGAGAGCCTCGACGGCAACCCTGGCCAGCACGTCCGAGGGCAGAACAGCCTCGCGATACGCCGCGTCCTGGGCCTCGAACACTTCAGTGCTGGGCATGGACACCACGCGAATGTTCTTGCCCGCCTCTTCCAGGCGCTCGGCTGCAGCCATGGCCAGGGCTACCTCGGAACCGGTGGCGATCACAATCGCATCCGGAGTGCCGTTACAGGCTTTGAGCACGTAGCCGCCGCGGGCCACCTCTGCCACCTGCTCGGGGCTACGGTCCTGGTGGGGCAATCCCTGGCGCGAGAAGACCAGCGCGCTAGGGCCATCCCGGCGCTCGATGGCTGCCTTCCAGGCAACAGCGGATTCGACCGTGTCGCAGGGGCGCCAGGTATTCATGTTGGGCGTACTGCGCAGGGACGCGACCTGCTCCACCGGCTGGTGGGTGGGGCCATCTTCGCCGAGGCCGATGGAATCGTGGGTAAACACGAAGATCGACTGTTGCTTCATCAACGCGGCCATCCTCACCGCGTTGCGCATATACTCCATGAACACCAGGAAGGTGGCGCCGTAATTGATAAACCCGCCGTGCAGGGCAATGCCGTTCATGATCGCGGCCATACCGAATTCGCGCACCCCGTAATACAGGTAGTTCCCGCTGGCATCGTCCCTGCTGATGCCTTTTGATCCGGACCAGATGGTCAGGTTGGAGCCGGCCAGGTCGGCTGACCCGCCGAACAGTTCCGGCAGTATGGGGCCATAGGCATTGAGGCAGTTCTGGGAGGCCTTGCGGGAAGCGATGCTGGCACCATCGCGCTGGCACTCGGCGATATAGTCTTCGGCCCGGGCAGCAAAGTCTTGCGGCAGCTCACCCGCCAGGCGACGCTGGAGTTCGGCGGCGAGGTCGGGGTGGGCGGCGGCATAGGCGGCAAATTGCTCATCCCAGGCCTGCTGCGCTGCGGCGCCCTTGTCGCGGGCGTTCCAGCCGGCGTAGACCTCTTCCGGCACCTCGAAAGGCTCGTGAGGCCAGTCCAGGGCAATACGGGTGGCGGCGACTTCGTCACCACCGAGGGGAGCGCCGTGACAGGACTCGCTGCCCTGCTTGCCGGGCGAGCCCTTACCGATGATGGTCTTGCAACAGATCAGGGTCGGCTTGCCGGTCTCGTGGCGGGCGGCCTCAATCGCAGCCTTGATTTCAGAGGGACTGTGGCCGTTAACGTCGTTGATTACCTGCCAGCCGTAGCTCTTGAACCGCGTCGGCGTGTCATCGGTAAACCAGCCGTCTACTTCACCATCGATGGAGATGCCGTTGTCGTCGTAGAAGGCCACCAGCTTGCCCAGGCCCAGGGTGCCGGCCAGCGAACAAACCTCATGTGAAATGCCTTCCATCAGGCAACCGTCGCCGAGGAAGGTGTAGGTGTAGTGGTCGATGATGTCGTGGCCTTCACGGTTGAACTGCTCAGCCAGTACTTTTTCCGCAATGGCCATACCCACCGCGTTGCTGATGCCCTGGCCCAGCGGGCCGGTCGTGGTTTCCACCCCCGGGGTGTAGCCGTGCTCCGGGTGGCCCGGGGTCTTGCTGTGCAGCTGGCGGAAATTTTTCAGCTCGTCAATCGGCAGGTCGTAGCCGGTCAGGTGCAGCAGGGAGTAGATCAGCATGGAGCCGTGGCCATTGGAGAGCACAAAACGGTCGCGGTTGGGCCAGTCCGGGTTGGCCGGGTTATGCTGCAGGTAGTCGTTCCAGAGAACTTCAGCGATATCTGCCATACCCATGGGGGCACCAGGGTGACCGGAATTGGCCTTCTGGACTGCATCCATGCTCAGGGCGCGGATGGCATTGGCGAGTTCAGTGCGGTTGGACGACATGTGGTTCTCCGTTTCAGGGGGAAACTGCTGAAAAAAGGGCCGCCATTTTCGCGTAACAAGGCGCTAACAGCAATCAAATCGGGGGTAAATTGTACCTGCCCGCCCCGGGATTTCACGCCCGGTAAGCGCTAATCGGGGCCGGGGTGCCGGCACGCGGACACTACTGCGACATCGCCCCAAAGCTATATCAAAATATTTTGATATAGATTGCCCGTCCTGCTAGAATCCTGCGCCATGTTATCTGCAACCAAGACACCCGGAAGCGCCAACGAGCCGGAACAGCCCGATCTGGCCAGCGACCTGGCCGCTTTCTGTAAAGCCAGCGCTGACCCGCTCAGGCTGCAGGTCTTGCGGGTGTTGCGCGAGGATTCCTTCGGGGTTTCCGAACTGTGCGCGATTTTCAACATTCGCCAGCCCGCTCTCAGCCACCACCTCAAGGTCCTGGCCGGGGCGTCGCTGGTAGCCACCCGCCGCGAGGGGAATTCCATTTTCTACCGTCGCGCGGAACTGGGCCAGCGACCGGAGCTGGAAACGCTGCAAAGCGCGCTGTTTGAATCGGTGGACCGGATTGAGCTGCCGGCTGGAACAGAGCAGTCCCTGGACGCCCTGCACCGCCAGCGGGAGCAGAATTCGCGGAATTTCTTTCGCGATAATGCCGACAAATTTCGCCAGCAGCAGGATTTGATTGCCAGTTACGAGCAGTACGCGGGCTCGGTGGCGGATGTCCTGCGCAATGCCCGGCTGGCGCGACATGGCACGGCACTGGAGGTGGGCCCCGGTGACGGCAGCTTTCTACTGGAGCTGGCGCCCGCCTTCGATCAGGTAGTCGCCCTGGACATCGAGGCGGCCATGCTGGAGCAGGCGCGCGCCAGGGCCGGCGAAGCCGGCCTCAACAACATTGAATTTGTTCACGGCGAGACCGGCCACCCGCGGCTGGGCGAACTGCAGGCCGACTGTGTGGTCATCAACATGGTGCTGCACCACACACCAAACCCTGGCCAGGTCCTGAAAGATGTGGCCGGTTGCCTGGCCCCGGGTGGCGTGGTGCTGGTGACTGACCTGTGCCGCCATGACCAGGGCTGGGCCAGAGAGAACTGCGGTGACCTGTGGCTGGGTTTTGACCCGGCGGATCTAACCCGCTGGGCCCTGGCCGCCGGTCTGGATGACATCGCCAGTGTCTACCTGGCGCAACGCAACGGATTTCAAATACAGGTGCGCCTCTTTGGCCACCGCCAATCACTGAAGGAAACCAAGCATGAGTGAATATGCGATTTTCACCTCGGAGTCTGTCTCTGAGGGCCACCCGGACAAAATGGCGGACCAGATTTCCGATGCCATCCTCGACGCCATCATCGCCGATGACCAGGACGCCCGGGTCGCGGTAGAGACGATGGTGAAAACCGGCATGGCCGTTATCGCCGGTGAGGTCACCACCTCCACCTATGTGGATCTCGAGGAGGTTGTTCGCGCGGTGATTTTGGACATCGGCTACACCAGCTCCGATGTTGGCTTTGACGGTGCCTCCTGCGCCGTGCTTAACGCCATTGGCAAGCAGTCCCACGATATCGCCATGGGCGTGAACGAGGGCGAAGGCGCGCACCTGGAACAGGGCGCTGGCGACCAGGGCCTGATGTTCGGCTACGCCACCAACGAAACCGAGGTGCTGATGCCAGCGCCCATCTACTACTCACACCGCCTGGTGGAAAAGCAGGCAGAACTGCGCAAGCATGGCACCCTGCCCTGGCTGCGGCCCGATGCCAAGAGCCAGGTGACCCTGCGCTACGAGAACGGCAAGCCGGTGGCCATCGATGCGGTGGTGCTTTCCACCCAGCACGATGCCGACATAGCGCAGGCAGACATCCACGAGGCGGTGATGGACCTGATTATCAAGGAAACCCTGCCCGCCGAGTGGCTGCACGCAAACACCCAGTACCACATCAACCCCACCGGCCAGTTCATCATCGGCGGCCCTGTCGGCGACTGCGGCCTGACCGGCCGCAAGATCATCGTCGACACCTACGGCGGCATGGCCCGCCACGGCGGCGGCGCCTTCTCCGGCAAGGACCCGTCCAAGGTGGACCGCTCGGCGGCCTACGCCGGCCGCTACGTGGCCAAGAATGTGGTTGCGGCCGGTCTCGCCGATCGCTGCGAGATCCAGGTTTCCTACGCCATCGGCGTGGCCGAGCCCACCTCGATCGCCATTAACACCTTCGGCACCGGCAAGCTGTCAGATGACAAGATTGCCGAGCTGGTACGCGATCATTTCGACCTGCGCCCACGCGGCCTGATCGAAATGCTGGATCTGAAACGGCCAATCTACCGTAAAACTGCAGCATACGGTCACTTCGGACGCGAGGACGTAGACTTCACCTGGGAAGCGACTGACAAGGCAGAGGCGCTGAAGGCGGCGCTGTAACCATCTATCAAGGTCATCCCGGCGTGGGCCGGTAGATTCCGGCTTGCGCCGGAATGACAAGGACTTAACCTCAGGGCCTGGCGGCCCTGACGCAACTGAAGGACACAAACCATGAGCACAGCAGAAAAACTGGACACCAACACCGACTACAGGGTCGCCGATATCTCCCTGGCCGATTGGGGCCGCCGCGAGTTGGACATCGCCGAGGGCGAAATGCCCGCGCTGATGGCCCTGCGCGCCCGCTATGCCGACAGCAAGCCTCTGGCAGGCGCAAAAATTCTCGGGTGTATCCACATGACCATCCAGACTGGCGTGCTGATCGAGACCCTGACTGCCCTGGGTGCGGAGGTGCGCTGGTCCTCCTGCAATATTTTCTCTACCCAGGACCACGCGGCTGCAGCGATTGCGGCGGCCGGAATTCCGGTCTTTGCCTGGAAGGGTGAGACCGAGGAAGAGTATGACTGGTGCCTGGAACAGACCATCCTCAAGGACGGCCAGCCCTGGGATGCCAACATGGTGCTGGACGACGGTGGCGACCTGACCGCCATGCTGCACGAAAAATACCCGCAAATGCTCGACAGCATTCACGGCATCACCGAAGAGACCACCACCGGCGTGCACCGCCTGCAGGAAATGCTTGCAGCGGGCACCCTGAAAGTACCGGCGGTAAACGTCAATGACTCGATCACCAAGTCCAAAAACGACAACAAGTACGGCTGCCGCCACAGCCTCAACGATGCCATCAAGCGCGGCACCGACCACCTGATGGCGGGTAAAAAAGCCCTCGTCATCGGCTACGGCGACGTAGGCAAGGGTTCCGCCCAGTCTCTCCGTCAGGAAGGCATGATCGTTAAAATCACTGAGGTCGATCCGATCTGCGCCATGCAGGCCTGCATGGACGGCTTTGAAGTGGTCTCCCCCTATATCAACGGCGAGAACAAGGGCAACGACGAGTGCGTCAACCGAGAACTGCTGCAAACTACCGACCTTGTCGTCACCACCACCGGCAACTACAACGTTTGCGACGAGTACATGCTCAGGGCCCTGAAGTCCGGTGCCGTGGTTTGTAACATCGGCCACTTCGACAACGAAATCGATACCGCCTTCATGCGCCGCAACTGGGAGTGGGAAGAAGTGAAACCCCAGGTCCATAAGGTCTACCGCGACCAGGCCAGCAACGATCATCTGCTCTTGCTGTCCGAGGGCCGCCTGGTAAACCTCGGTAACGCCACCGGCCACCCCTCGCGCATTATGGATGGCTCTTTTGCCAATCAGGTACTGGCGCAGATTTACCTGTACGAGCGTAAGTTCGCCAATCTGGAGCCGGAAATGAAGCCCGCTGCCCTGTCCGTAGAGGTCCTGCCCAAAAAGCTGGACGAGGAAGTGGCCGCCCACATGATCGGCGGCTTCGGTGCAGTCCTTACCAAGCTGACCAGCGAACAGGCCCGGTACATCAACGTCAACATCGACGGCCCCTTCAAACCCGAAAGCTACAAGTACTAAGGAGCGATGGTGGCCAAGCCCAGAATCAGCTTTGAATACTTCCCGCCCAAGACCGAGGCGGGAAGGGAAAAGCTGCTCAATGAGACCACACCGGCGCTGAATGAGCTCAACCCCGAGTTCTTCTCTGTCACCTATGGCGCCGGCGGCACCACCCGGGACACCACCCTGGGGGTCGTCTCCGCCATCGGCGCAACCGGCATCGACGTGGCCCCGCACCTGAGCTTTGGGGGGGACGACGAGGAAACCGTTGCCGCCCTGCTGGAGACTTACCGGGAACGAGGCATCAAACGGCTGGTCGCCCTGCGCGGCGACATGCCCTCGGGCATGGGTGCGGCGATGCAGCTGGTACACGCCAACGACCTGGTGGGGTTTATCCGCGAGCGCACCGGCGATCACTTCGAGATTGAGGTGGCCGCCTACCCGGAAATCCATCCCGAGTCCCGCAGTTACGATAGCGACATACAATTCCTCAGGAAGAAACTGGACGCCGGCGCCAACAGCGCCATCACCCAGTATTTCTATAACGTGGAAGCGTATTTCTACTACCTGGACCAATGCGCGGCGGCGGGTATCGACAAGCCGATTTATGCCGGCATCATGCCCATCACCAACTACCAGAATCTGGCCCGATTCTCCCGCAACTGCGGCGCGGAAATCCCCCGCTGGATCTGCCAGCGCATGGAGAGCTATGGCGACGACCTGGACAGCGTGCGCAAATTCGGCCTGGAGGTGGTCACCCAGTTGTGCCAGACACTCATTGATTCGGGCGCTCCCGGCATCCACTTCTACACCATGAATCAGGTGGAGCCGACCCGGGAGATCTACAACAACCTGGGGCTGTAGCACCTGTTTGCTGTAACGCTGCGCGTCCTGTGCGGCGTTACCTTGTTTCAGGCCTTACCGATAAAATTCCGGTTGTGATTGGCGTAGCCGCTGATACCGAACCAGCGAGACAGACACCGCACGTACTCGGGATGCCCCACTACCTTGAGATCGCCACTCTCCCGTGCCCTGGACAATGCCAGGTCGCCGTACCAGATACGGGTAAGTGTCTTGAGGCTAGCGGTGATGTAAACGTCCACCTCGTGCCCCGTATCCACTTCACATAACTCCACCGTACCCTCGCAGACCCGGATGTATTGCCGGGGAAAATCCGGCAGGCCATCAAGATTGACCTGGATCAGGGAGTTACCGGAAGGCAGCTCTTCCACTTTCACACCGGCACTTATATCGCGCATCAGGGTCGTGGCGTTAAGCGCTTCATCGGTAATCCGGTCGTGGACCCAGTACATACCCCACTTGCCCAATTCCGAGAGCACCGGCTCCAGCGCCCGCCCCTTCGGGGTCAGGTGATAGGTGCTGCCACGCTGGCCCGCGCGCGCCTTGCGAACCAACACCCCCTGCTCTTCCAGAAACCGCAGGCGCGTCTTCAGCAGGCTCGGCGATATCCTCGGCATGTGACTCTGGAACTCGGAGAACCGCGTTGCCCCGAGCAACATCTCGCGAACGATCTGCAACGTCCAGCGCTCACACAATACCGAGGTCGCCAGGGAGATCGGACAAAACTCACCGTAGTCGAACATGGCTGGGCTCCCGTTATCTACACGAAGACCAGCGTACACCTTCGCCAGGATCAGCTGAAGACCCACCGGCGACGCTGACCTTCCTAGAAAGTCAGCGTCGCCGCACCCTGACGAATGCGCTCGAAGATGACACTGGCACCAGAGATAACAACCCCTTCGACCAGCGACTCTTGATCATAGCCGCGAGCGGTCGTACAGGGGGGGCAGGCCCAGACATCGCCGCCGCGAGCCATAAAATCTTCCAGCAGATTCTTGAGTGGCTCCATCGGGCTGACATGGGTGTGGTCAATGCCATTGCGGCGCACCAGGTCTATCGCTGCACTGGTGAGAAACACGCCCACTGTCTTGCCCGAGGTAAGCGCTCCATTGGCCAGTGTCAGGCCTACCGTAGAGACTTCATCGTGAATACCGCGTGTCATTACTATGATCAGGTCTTTGGTTTCGTTATCCATTGCTCTTTGCTCCTGTTATTGATAATCCTTCGGGGTCTCATCCCCGATCGCAAGAACAGCCTAGAGCAATGCAACGGTCAGTTAACCGACAAAATCTGTAGTAACTGGCTACTAAATTTGTAGTAAGCGGGTCGCATTAACTACCGTCCACAATCAACGACCGCTGTAGTAGCATGCGCCCATGCGTATTCCCCGGATCTACACCACTGCGGCACTTGCACCCCATGGCAGCTTTGAGCTGGAAGCGGGGCCCAGCCAGCACCTCGCCCGCGCCCTGCGTATGCAGGTGGGTGAAGCTCTGGTTGTATTCGACGGCCGTGGCGGGGAGTACCCCGCTACCCTGTCGGCCATCGGCAAGAAGCAGGTATCCATTACCACCGGGAAACACAACCCCAGGGAGGCCGAATCCCCCCTGGCCATCCACCTCGGTATCGCCGCATCACGGGGTGACCGCATCGATTGGGTAATTCAGAAGGCCACCGAACTCGGCGCGAGCCAGATCACCATCCTGTTAACCGAGCGCACTGAGGTAAAACTCCGGGGGGAACGGGCGGCAAAAAAATCAACGCACTGGCAACAGGTTGCCATCAGCGCCTGTGAGCAGTGCGGGCGCAACCGCATTCCACGGCTGGAGGCCCTGGTGTCACTGGATGCCTGGCTGCAGGCGACCCAGGCCGAACGTAAACTGGTCCTGCACCACCGCGCACTCAATGACGAGGGTGCGGATGCGGCGCCGGTGAGCGTTGCCCTGCTGATCGGCCCGGAAGGGGGTCTCAGCGACCGTGAAATCCGCCTGGCGGAATCGGCCGGCTACCAGTCGTTGCGGCTGGGACCGAGGGTGCTGCGAACGGAAACAGCACCGCTGGCAGCCATTGCCCTGCTGCAGGGAAGGTGGGGCGACATGCTCAGCTGAAGCCGGCGGTCCGCCTCAACCCCGCAAGCTTACCGCTAGTTGGGGACCTGGGTGCCCACCCGGACTTCAACCCGGCGGTTTTGTGCCCGGCCCTCAGTCGTAGCGTTGTCGGCGACCGGCGAGCTCTCTCCCATCCCTGACACATCGATAATGCCGGCATCGACATTTCGCTGGTTGACCAGGTAATCCCTGATCGCGTTGGCGCGACGCTCGGAGAGCTGCTGGTTGTAGTCCTCCGCCCCCACGCTGTCGGTGTGGCCGATAATATCGATGTCCACGACCGAGGCGCCCCTGGAGCGGATGCTGTCTCCTAGCGCCTTCAGCTCGACCAGGCCATTCTCCGTCACCTGCGCACTATCGAACTCGAACAGGGCAACGGCGGACAGTGTCATGGCTTCATAGCGGGGTTCGGCCGCCGCGGCCGCCGCCATGGGCTCGGGGTCAGTAAACAACTGGGGGTCGCATTCCCTGGTGGCCGTTGCTTCTGTCCAGTCCGGGGTGCGGATGCAATGGCCCTGGCGATCGGTGACCCGAACCACGGTTTCACCGCCGTTGGTGACATAGGGCTGGGTCTCGTAGGTTCCAGTCGCACCGGAGCAACCGGCCAGCAGAACAGCGGCGATGAATAAGGTTGCCGCAGTTGGCTGATAATTTTTCATTTAGATTTCTCCTCTGGCGTGAATCTCAGACAGCGAAAGGCGTCCATAACCTCATTTGACTCGCCGCAGAGGACCGGCGCAATAAGACCTTGGTCGCCTGCCAACGGCAGAAGGCAGTCTTTCAGCCGGTCCCTGCCGCATCCAGGGGAAAACATTCACCAGCAATAAAGTCGGCCACATGGCCTGTTACCCGGTCGCCATCCAGCCGGCGGTGCCAGGCCAGGTGCACGGTATAACCGGGCATATCCACGGGCGGGGGCAATAATTCGAACTCCGCGAACAGTTCCCGCGGCACCCCATGGACCGGCAGCATTGACACCAACTCGGTTTGTTGCAGCAGTGGCAGCGCCAGATTGAAGCTGGGAACCACCATCGCCACCCGGCGCTTTCGCCCCATTCCCTCCAGCAGCAGATCCAGTCCCGTTCGCGTCTCGCCCCGGCCCGACATGATAAGGTGTGGCAGTGCCAGCCAGGTATCGAGGTCAAACCTGGCCAGTGCAGGATGATCCTTGCGAAGAATAATCCGATAGTCTTCATGCGCCAGCTCTCGCCTGCTGATGCTGGACTGCACCTGTGGAAACTGGGAGATGGCGAGGTCCACTTGGCCCTTGACCAGCTGCTCCAGCGCGGCTCCGGGTCCCACCCAGGGCAGAAATACCAGGTTGACCCCGGGTGCGGTCGCTCCCAGGTAGGCGGCCAGTTTCGGTCCCAGGCTGGCGACATAGGCATCGGACATCGACAGCCGCAAGGTCTGCTCGATTCGCTGCAAGTCCTCATCGCGGCTCTCCAACACGTCTTCCAGCTCGACAAGTACTTGTTTGAGTCGATGGTGCAAACGGTCGGCCTTTGGGGTCAGGATCATCCCGCCCCTGCTTCGAATCAGCAGGGGATCGTCAAACAGCTGCCGACATCGCTCCAGGGCCGCGGAGGTGGCCGGTTGTGACAGGTTGATACGCTGGGCCGCACGGGATACGTGCGCTTCATCCAGCAGGGCATCCAGTATCACCAGCAGGTTGAGGTCGGTCTTGCGCAGGCTCATCGTCAATTATCCAAATAACAAATAATCTACTATATTTAATATTTGTTAGACAGCATTACCCGTTGTGACCACACTTGTCGCTGCAACCCGATTCACAGACGTTGAGGAGCAAACCATGCCCAGATACATCATCGAACGCGAAATTCCCGGGGCGGGAGATCTGTCGCCTGATGAACTGCAGGGAATTTCGCAGACTTCCTGCGGCGTACTAAAAAATATGGGGCCGGAGATTCAGTGGATCCGCAGTTTCGTCTGCGACGACAAGATCTACTGCGAATACCTGGCGAAAGACGAGGAACAGATCGCTGAACATGCGGCCACCGGGGGTTTCCCGGCCAACAGCATCAAGCGCGTGGCTTCGGTCATCGATCCGACGACCGCGGAGTAAGCCGGGCCGGCGACAACCGGGCACAACGGAGTGGGCTGCCAGCTGCCGGAGCCGGCTCATTGCCACGCAAAACGCGGCTGGTCGTAATGCAGGACCCGGGTGCTGCGCCCCAGCATGGCCACCTCCCGGAACTGGTAGAGCAGGGCCCCGGTGGGCGCGAAGATCACATCGCCGTTAAAGTGCATGGACAACACCTGCCGACCGCCCTGAGCGGCGTCACTCAATAGCGGGGAATCGCTGCGGGCCAGTTCGGTAAACCCGAAAGGCGAAATGCTCGCCACTTCGCCCGGGTTGGGCTGCAGCTCACGCCAGGGAATCTCATTCCAGACAACAACCGGGGTGATCAGGTAGCCCGAACGCGTCACGTAGTCATCGAGGGTGCCGAGAATCTGCTTCGCGTCCAGCGACAGATTGATCTCCTCGTGCATTTCCCGCAACGCCGCTTCCCTGACGGTTTCATCGGGGTCGAGTCTGCCGCCAGGCAGCGCCCATTGGCCGGAGTGGGCGCGCAGGCTGCGGGCGCGACGGGTGACAATGATCGCCGCTTCCCGCTCAAACCGCGTTATGGCCAGCACCACGGCTGCATGCTTCAGGTCCGGGTTGGACTGGGCCCGGGACTGGAAAGCGGAGAGGTTGGCCTGCAACTGCTCGCGCATACCCGGGCCGTGCTCATACTGCTGCAGGGTTGGCATTGGCCGCCCGCCCTCAGGCCTGCTGCTGCAGCCAGCGAGCATGGCTCCACTCGAGGAAATCCGTCACCGCATTCACCGTATGGTCGGTGCGCACGGAGTGGAACACCTCGAAGGCGTGCTGGGCGCCGGGCAGTTCCCCGTAAACCACCGCCTGTTTCGATGTCTTTTGCAGGGCAGAGACAAACGTCCGTGCCTCCTCTACCCAGACCAGGGAATCGTGGGTGCCATGGATCACAAACATCGGCGGTGCATCCTCGTTCACATTACTCAGTGGCGACCCCCTGTCCCACAATTCCGGGTCCTGCTCCTGACGACACTGCATCACCTTGTCGGCCAGCATTTTTTCCATCGACATCTCAGACCGGATATCAAACCGATCCAAAAAATCATACACGCCATAGAAGGGCACCGCGGCCTGGATGGACGTGTCCGCCTCCTCAAACCCGGGCTGATAGGGCGCGTAGTTTGGGGTCAACGCCGCCAGCGAACTCAGGTGGCCCCCGGCGGAGCCGCCGGTGATGGCAATAAAGTCCGGGTTACCGCCATACTCAGCGATATTGTCACGAATCCAGGCAATGGCTTTTTTCACATCGACAATATGGGCGGGAAATGCCGCATTCGGGCTCAGTCGATAGTTGATCGCCACGCACAGCCAGCCCCGTTGGGCCAGGTGGTACATCAGTGGCTTGGCCTGCTGTTCCTTCTCACCGATCATCCAGCCACCCCCGTGCACCTGCAGCAGCACCGGGAATCCGCCCTCCCGGGGTTCCCGGGGGTGGTAAATGTCCAGCAGATTGCGCTTACCGGCCTCAGCGTAGGCGATGTGTGAGTGCACGCGCACGCCTTCGCGCGCCATCCTGAATGGCCGCATCCAGTGAGCGGCCCTGACCCCATCCTCCAGCACCCGCTGGCGCTCAACCGGCAGGGTGCTGCGGTAGTCCTCGCCGAGGCCGCGCTTGAGTGACCGGCGCAGAACGAGTGGCGTCTCCATGGACTGGATGTGCAGGTAGGCAAGTCCCAGCCATGACAGGGCAAACACTCCCAGGCCCGCCTGGGCGAGACCGCTGTCCAGCAGCCCGCTGAATGCCAGCAATGCTGTCAGTGCCACCTGCCAGATCAGGTGTATCATGGCCAGCTCGCCAGTAAGCCAGGCGACCAGGAAATAAAAGGGGGCTGCCCAGTAGATGCGCCTGGCCTGGATGACCGCGCTCCAGGTGCCAATGGCGGACACGACCGCCAGGAAAAAATAGAGTCCGCTCACTATCGAGCCTCCGTCAGCATTGCAAACCGCCTATTCTAGGGCAGCAATCACTAATTCACTACCTGACACGCTTGCGCTGCTTTTAGCCATTGCGTAACGTAGCATGCCGCTTACCGACAGGAGTCCTCCATGACAATCAAACTGGGCGTGGTAATGGACCCCATTGCCGATATCAACTACAAAAAAGACACGACACTGGCCATGCTCTGGGCCGCCCAGGCCCGCGATTGGCAATTGTTCTACATGGAGCAAAAGGACCTCTACCTGCGGGATGGGGACGCCCGGGCGGCCATGTCGCCGCTGGCGGTATTTCACGACCCCGAGGCCTGGTACGACCTGAAAGACGCTGAGGATCAGCCGCTTGCGGAGCTCGATGTGATCCTGATGCGCAAGGACCCGCCCTTCGACAACGAGTACATCTACAGTACCTACATCCTTGAAGACGCCGAGCGCAAGGGCACCCTGATCGTCAATCGCTGCCAGGGCCTCAGAGACAGCAACGAGAAGGTCTTTGCCACGCAATTTCCCCAATGCTGCCCGCCGCTGCTGGTAAGCCGTGAAATAAACCGGCTCAAGGCATTCTATCGGGAGCACAAGGACGTCATCTTCAAGCCCCTGGACGGCATGGGCGGAAGTTCAATCTTCCGGGCCCAGGAAGGTGACCCCAATGTCAGCGTTATCCTCGAGACCCTCACCCAACATGGCCAGCAGAGCATCATGGCACAGCGCTATATCCCCGAGATCATCGACGGCGACAAGCGGATATTGACGATTAATGGCGAGGTGGTTCCCTACTGCCTGGCAAGAGTACCCCTGGCCGGGGAACTGCGCGGCAATCTGGCCGCCGGCGGAACCGGCAGACCCCAGCCACTCAGCGACCGGGATCGCTGGATTGCAGAGCAGGTTGCGCCCTTCCTGCGAGAGCGCGGCATTTTGTTTGCCGGTCTCGACATCATCGGCGATTACCTCACCGAGATAAACGTCACCAGCCCCACCTGTATTCGTGAAATTGACGCCGGATACGATCTGGACATCGCCGGTAATCTGATGGATTGTATTGCCGGGGAACTGAATAAACGGAGCTGAGCTGCCAGGGACGATGTATTATCTGGAGCACTCGGAGGGTGAACACAAACGGATGCGCAATGCGGTGCTGGTCGCCGCCGGCCTGCACGTTCTGCTGGCATTCGCGGTGTCGTTCAGCAGCCAGTCCAGCCCCCACTACAACCCGCAGATTGAAGTGACCCTGGCGACCCGGCCCAGCGCACAGGCCCCGGACGAGGCACGGCACATCGCCCAGCAGAACCAAAAGGGCTCTGGCCAGGAGGCCGAGCTCGAGGCCGCCAGCTCACAAAATAGCGAATCTCTCCTGCAGTCGCCCACCCCGCAACAGTCCGCACCGCGACATACGGATTCCGATACCAGTGCCAGCGGCGAGTTACTGTCGACCGTTGCCGCCGCTCCGCGGGTGGTCGACGAACAGCGCGAACAGGATGAAAAACGGCAGCAACTGACGCCGGGCACCAACCCGGAAGTCGACCCGCTGACCCAGCAGCTGGCATCGCTTGAGGCGACCCTGGACGAACAGACACAGGCCTACGCCAACCGGCCACGGGTCAGGCGACTCACCTCCGTATCCGCCAAACAGGCGGCCGACGCGGCTTACCTGGCGGACTGGCGCCAGCGGCTCGAGGCCGTTGGCAACAAGTACTACCCGGAAGCCTCGGTACGCTACGGGCTTTACGGTGACCTGCGGCTGCTGGTGGTTATCCGCAAGGACGGCAGCCTGGAAGATATCAAGGTGCTCAAGTCATCCGGATATGCGGTACTGGACGAGGCAGCACTCAAAATCGTGCGCATGGCAGCGCCCTACTCACCCTTTCCCGCTGAGCTTGCAGCCACGACCGACAAGCTGGAAATCATTCGCACATGGCAATTTCAGGAAAATGAGCTAGGCTCCAATTAACGCCGGAAAACAGCCGTTTTCGGGCATTTAAGACGCCACCGAGGTCATTTTCGCAACCATGCCAGGACGAGTGCACGCCACTACCGCGAGGAGCAGCGACAGTCTGCGGGATCATTTCCTGCTCGCCATGCCCTGTCTCAGTGAAGGCATTTTTTCCCACAGCATTACCTACATCTGCGAGCACGGCGAGAGCGGCGCCATGGGCATTGTTATCAACCAGCCCCTGGATCTCTCGGTGGGCGAGATTTTCGAGCACCTGCAAATCGACAGCCTGCGGGATTTTTCCAAGATGCCGGTCATGGCCGGCGGACCCGTGCAAATCGATCACGGCTTCGTGCTCCACCGTGGCAGCGACAGCGCCTGGGAAGCGAGCCTGAAAGTGACCGACGAAATCACCCTGACCACCTCACGGGATATCCTCCGCGCCATCGCCCACGGCAACGGCCCGGAGGAGCACCTCATCGCCCTGGGCTATGCCGGCTGGTCAGCCGGTCAATTGGAGCAGGAACTGGCAGAAAACAGCTGGCTGACCCTGCCCGCAGACAGCCAAATCATATTCTCCACGCCCGCCGAACTGCGCCTCAGCAAGGCTGCCGCGCAGCTGGGTATCGACATGAACCTCATCTCCGGGGAGGCGGGACACGCCTGAACAAGCCCCCCCGCACCGTCCTCGCCTTTGACTACGGCCTGCGCCAGATCGGTGTCGCCACCGGGAATACCCTGCTCGGCACCACCCGCCCCCTGCCCATTCTCAGGGCGAGGGACGGTATCCCCGACTGGGACGAGATCGCTAAACTGGTAGCAGAGTGGCAACCGGACCTGCTGGTGGTGGGTGAACCCCTGAACATGGACGGCAGTGCCAGCGAGCTCTCGGCCAGGGCCAACAAGTTTGCCCGACGCCTGCACGGCAGGCTGGGTATGTCAGTGATCATGGTGGATGAACGGCTCAGCAGCTTCGAGGCCAAGCAACAGAGCCGCGAGCGGGGCCACCGGGGAGATTACAACGCCGATCCTGTCGACAGCCTGGCGGCAGAACTGATCCTGCAGACCTGGCTGGCCGACAACAGGGTCCCGGAGCCCTGAATCAGCTGCGGCCCATAAAGCGGCCCTTGTCGTCCTTTTCGTCGTAGGACAGGGAAAAGTCGTCGCTGCCGACCCCGAACTGGCCTTTTTCGAACATCTTGATCGCCAGCCGCACATCGTTGGCGGAATCGGCGTAGCGGATCGCGTCTTCCTTGCTGATGAGGCCATCCTTGTAGGCCTTGGTCAGGGACTGGTCCAGGGTCTGCATGCCCAGTTCGGTAGACTTGGCCATCAGGTCCTTGATCAGGTGTACCTCACCCTTGCGGATGTGGTCTGCCACCAGAGGCGAATTCAGCAGTACTTCCACCACCGGCACCCGCCCCTCGCCGTCCTTGCGCGGCAGCAATTGCTGCGCCACCATGGAACGCAGGTTCAGTGACAGGTCCATCCACACCTGGTTGTGCTGTTCCGGTGGGAAAAAGCTCTGGATGCGATCCAGCGCCTGGTTGGCATTGTTGGCGTGCAGGGTACAAAGGCACAGGTGGCCGGTTTCGGCAAAGGTCAGCGCCTGCATCATGGTCTCGGCAGTACGTACCTCACCAATCATAATCACGTCCGGCGCCTGCCGCAGGGTGTTCTTCAGGGCCACGTCAAAGGACTCGGTATCCACCCCCACTTCCCGCTGCGTGACAATGCAGTTGCCGTGGTTGTGCATGTATTCGATGGGATCCTCGATGGTGATGATATGGCCGCGACTGTGCTCGTTGCGGTAACCCACCATGGCGGCCAGCGAGGTCGACTTACCGGTACCGGTGGCACCGACAAAAATCACCAGCCCGCGCTTGGTCATGGAGAGATCCTTGATGATCTCCGGCAGTCCCAACTCATCGATGGTGGGAATCTCGGTGACGATACGGCGCAACACCATGCCGTAATCGCCTTTTTGCTGGAAACAGCTGACCCGGAAGCGCCCCAGCCCCTCGCGGCCGATGGCAAAGTTGTATTCGTGGTGTTCGTGAAAGTGAATCCGCTGTTCTTCATCCATGGTGGAGAGAACCAGCTCGGCCGCCTCTTCCGACGTCAACGGAATGTCATTAATCGGGTACAAGGTGCCATCGATTTTGATACTGGGAGGAGCTCCGGCAGAGATGAACCCGTCCGAGGCCCCGTCGTCCACTACCCGTTGCAGCAAGTCTTCTATTTGCATGATACCGCCCCCTGTTTCTGGTTATTGCGTCACCCTAGAAATTCTCCGGCATGCGCGCTTTCTCCCGCGCCACATCGCGGGAAACAATCCGTTTGTCCACCAGCTCCTGCAGGCACTGGTCCATGGTCTGCATACCAATGGCGTGACCGGTCTGGATGGCTGAATACATCTGTGCCACCTTGTCCTCGCGAATCAGGTTCCGAATCGCAGAGGTGCCCCGCATGATCTCGTGGGCCGCAACCCGGCCGCCCGTGGTGCGCTTGAGCAGTGTCTGGGAAATCACCGCCTGCAGGGATTCCGAGAGCATCGAGCGCACCATGTCTTTTTCCGCCGCAGGAAATACGTCGATCACCCGGTCGATCGTTTTTGCCGCCGAGGTGGTGTGCAGGGTGCCAAACACCAGGTGCCCGGTCTCCGCCGCGGTCAGGGCAAGGCGGATGGTTTCCAGGTCGCGCATCTCACCCACCAGAATAATATCCGGGTCTTCCCGCAGGGCGGAGCGCAGGGCCTCGGCAAAGCCAAGGGTGTCCTTGTGCACTTCCCGCTGGTTGACCAGGCACTTCTTGGACTCGTGAACGAATTCGATGGGATCCTCAATCGTGAGGATGTGTTCATATTTATTGTCGTTGATAAAGTCGACCATCGCCGCCAGGGTGGTGGACTTACCGGATCCGGTCGGGCCGGTGACCAGCACCAGGCCCCGCGGCATCATACTGATATCCCTGAACACCTGGCCCATACCCAGGTCTTCCATGGTCAGGACTTTCGAGGGAATGGTACGGAACACAGCGCCGGCACCGCGGTTCTGGTTAAAGGCATTCACCCTGAATCGCGCCACGCCGGGGACTTCGAAGGAAAAGTCGGTCTCGAGGAATTCCTCGTAATCCTTGCGTTGCTTGTCGTTCATGATGTCGTAAATCAACTCATGAACCTGCTTGTGCTCCATCGGCGGCAGGTTGATCCGGCGAATATCGCCATCAACCCGGATCATCGGCGGCAATCCTGCGGATAGGTGCAGGTCAGAAGCACCCTGTTTGGCGCTGAATGCGAGAAGCTCTGTAATGTCCATTTTATCCCCTCTGGCATGACGACAAGCCGTTCAGGCTCCCCTGGGATCGCCAGGCCCTCGGCCCGCTGGCCGCTCTGTTCTTCTTTATTTGGGCTTTATATGGCCCCCGGTGCCGCGAATCAGCTACCATTCGCGGCATGAGCCAGCCCTTCCCCAACGACAATATAGCAAAGCTACTCCAGAGGGTACGTCTGAGTGCAGAAAAAAGCCAAAAAGCACACCGTACCCCCATACTGCTGGCGGTCAGCAAAACCAGGCCCGCCGCGGACATCCGGGCCGCCCATGCCTGCGGCCTGAACCAGTTTGGCGAGAGCTACCTGCAGGAAGCGCTGGACAAGATCGACCAACTGGCCGACCTGCCCATTACCTGGCATTTTATCGGCCCTATCCAATCCAATAAAACGCGGCCCATTGCCGAACACTTTCAGTGGGTCCACAGCGTCGCCAGGGAGAAGATCGCCCGCAGGCTGAGCGAGCAGCGCCCGACGGGGCTGCCCCCCCTGCAGGTCTGCCTGCAGGTGAATATTTCCGGCGAGGAGAGCAAGTCGGGTGCTAGCGTGGAGGCGTTGCCGGCGCTGGCGGCGCTGGTCGACGAGTTACCCGGCCTGCAGCTGAGGGGCCTGATGGCGATTCCCGCGGCCACCGACGATGAGCAGGAACAGCGACAGGCGTTTGCCCGTCTGCGCCGGGTGTTCGAGGCACTGCAGCAGGACCACCCCCACATGGACACGCTTTCGATGGGTATGTCCGGTGACTGGGAAGCGGCGATTGCAGAAGGCTCTACGATGATCCGGATCGGTACCGCCATCTTTGGGCCAAGGCAGAGGTGATATTGCCCGGCGGCGGGCGGTATACTTTCGGTTTGGAATCACCAACCACACCGTCATCCACGGCAAGCGGGAGTGACGGCACATTAACCCGCAACTAACTGAGATCCGGCATTGAGCACACCTACCATCGCCTTTATCGGCGCCGGCAACATGGCCACCAGCATTGTCGGCGGCCTGGTTGAAGCCGGCCACCCCGCCGACCACATTCGCGCTGCAGACCCGTTCCCGGAAAGCCTGGAGCGATTGCAGCAGGTCGCTCCCGTGCATGCCTGCACCAGCAACCATGAGGCGGCGGCGGGAGCGGACGTCATCATCCTGGCGGTCAAGCCGCAGGTTATGGCGGAGGTATGCACCGGTATTTCTGCCAGTCTGGCGACCGACAGCCTGGTCATTTCCATTGCCGCCGGCATCACCATCAACAGCATGCAGTCCTGGTTGGGTAACGCCACTGCCATCGTGCGCTGCATGCCCAATACCCCGGCCCTGCTGGGCTGTGGCGCCAGCGGACTGTTCGCCAATGAACAGGTCAGTGAGGTGCAACGGCGCCATGCCGAGCAGGTGCTGTCGGCGGTGGGATTACTCAGCTGGGTCCCCCGGGAGAAAGACCTGGATGCGGTTACCGCCCTGTCCGGCAGCGGTCCCGCTTACTTTTTCCTGTTCATGGAGGCAATGATAGACGCTGGCGTGGCCCAGGGCCTGGACCGGGGAACCGCGACCCGACTGGCCCAGCAGACCGCCCTGGGCGCGGCGCGGATGGCACTGGAAAGTGACGTCGACCTGATAGAATTGCGCCGCCGGGTCACCAGCCCGGGAGGCACCACCCAGGCCGCAGTGGAAAGTTTTGAAGCAGCCGGACTGCGCCAGTTGGTGAGTGAGGCAATGCAGGCCGCGGCCGACCGGGCCGACGAGATGGCAAGGGAGATGGGATAACAACATGGGTGCTTTTAACGAGATATTTATTTACCTGGTGCAGACAGCGCTAACCCTGTACATGCTGGCCATGGTCCTGCGCTTTCTGTTGCAACTGGTGCGCGCCGACTTCTATAACCCGATCAGCCAGTTCCTGGTGAAGGTCACCAACCCGCTGGTGTTGCCGGTGCGCAGAGTCCTGCCCGGTCTCGCAGGCATGGACCTGGCCTCACTGCTACTGGCACTGCTGCTGCAGATGCTGTGTATCATCGTCCTGATGGGGCTCTACGGCCTGGGATTGCCCAATCCGCTATTACTGCTGTTGTGGTCGGCACTGGGACTGCTGGGACTGCTGGTGAACATTTATTTTTTCGCCCTGCTGGCGATGATAATTCTCAGCTGGTTGGCCCCCGGCAGTGGCAATCCGGCCGTATTCCTGCTGTACCAGATCACCGAGCCGGTAATGGCGCCCTTCCGCAAGCTACTGCCACCCATGGGAGGCATGGATTTTTCGCCAATCCTGGTTTTCATCCTGATTAACGTGGTCCAGATCGCCCTGCGCCACATGGCGGCCGGAGTGGGCTTGCACCCGGCACTGGTCATCGGTCTTTGAGTAGCGGCTGATGACTGCAGACCGCGACCGCCGATCCATCGGCATAGTCACGCCCCAGCTCGCTCGCTTTGACAAGCCGTTCACCCTGGCCTGTGGCAAGGTGTTAGCCAGCTATGAACTCGTGTACGAGACCTACGGCGAACTCAATGCGGACCGCACCAATGCGGTACTGGTCTGCCACGCCCTCTCCGGCCACCACCATGCCGCCGGCTACCACAGCGAGGACGACCGCAAGCCCGGATGGTGGGACGAGTGCATAGGCCCCGGTAAACCCATCGACACCGATCGCTTTTTTGTCGTCAGCCTGAACAACCTCGGTGGCTGTCACGGCTCCACCGGCCCCACCAGTATCAACCCTGACACCGGTAAACCCTGGGGTCCCAATTTTCCGCCCCTGCGCGCCCGCGACTGGGTCCATAGCCAGGCCCGACTGGCAGACCGGCTGGGGATAGATTGCTGGGCGGCCGTCATCGGCGGCAGCCTGGGTGGCATGCAGGCCATGCGCTGGGCCCTGGAATACCCGGAGCGACTTAAACATTGCGTCGTGATAGCCGCGGCAATGAAACTCAGTGCTCAAAACCTGGCCTTTAATGAACTCGCACGCCAGGCCATTATCTCCGATCCTGCTTTTGAGGGCGGTAATTACATATACCAGCAGACGACGCCGGCCCAGGGGCTGGCCCTGGCGAGAATGGTCGGTCACATTACCTACCTCTCCGACGAGGCGATGGCCAACAAGTTTGGCCGCGACCTGCGCTCGGGCAGTTTCGAGATGGGCGACGAGGACAACATCGAGTTTCAGGTGCAGAGTTACCTGCGCTACCAGGGCAGCCAGTTTTCCGGCAGCTTTGACGCCAACACCTACATCCTGATGACCCGGGCACTGGATTACTTTGATCTCGCCCGGGAATACGACCACGATCCGGTGAAGGCATTCCGTCATGCCCGCTGCAGTTTTTTCGTTGCCTCATTCTCCACCGACTGGCGCTTCTCGCCAGCGCGATCCCGGGAAATCGTCAACGCCCTGATCGCCGCCGAGCGGCCGGTCACTTACACCGAAATCGAGGCGGACGAGGGCCATGATGCTTTCCTGATGCCTATACCGCGCTACATTGAAGCCTTTACCGCCTACATGAAGCGGGTGGGAGGTGACGGCTGATGCGCCAGGACCTGTCACATATCCAGCGCTGGATCGAACCCGGCTCCCGGGTACTGGACCTGGGCTGCGCCAACGGCGAGTTCCTGCAAATACTCAGGGACCAGCGCCAGGTGCGCGGCACCGGAATCGAGATCGACCAGGGAAACATTAACCAGGCCATCAGCCGCGGCCTGAATATCATCGAACAGGATATGGACCAGGGCCTGGGTAACTTTCCGGACCAGAGCTTCGACACGGTGGTGCTCGCCCACGCGCTGCAGGCAGTGCACTACCCCGACCGGGTGCTGGAGGAAATGCTGCGCATTGGCCGCCAGTGTATTGTCACCTTTCCCAACTTCGGTCACTGGAAGTGCCGGCTCTACCTGGGCGCCAGGGGACGAATGCCGGTGTCCAAGTTCATGCCTTACACCTGGTATAACACCCCCAACATCCACTTCTGCACCGTGCGTGATTTTGAGGCGCTATGCCGCGAGCGGGGCATCCGCATTCTGGCCCGCGACGTAGTAGGTAATACGGAGCGTAAACCGCTATTGGCCAATGTCTGGCCCAATATGTTTGCGACTACTGCGATTTACCACATCACCCGCTGAGGTCACCATGTACAGACTTGTTGTTATCCTGTTCGCCATTATCGCTCTGCAGGTCGCCCCCGCGAACGCCCAGCAGTCGCAAATGTTCGGCACCTACGAACTGCACTACAGCGTGGTCAACACCACCTTTATCGAACCGGACGTGGCCGCCACCTATGGCATCACCCGGGGTAAGGACCGGGCCATCCTGAATCTGTCAGTCAGGGAACACTTGCCCGGGGGCGGTGACGTGGGCCGGTCCATGCAGCTCAAGGGCACCACCCGGGACCTGCTGCAAAAACAGGAGGTCCTCGAATTCCAGGAGGTAAAAGAGGGACCCGCGATTTACTATATCGCCGAGATCAGTTTCCTCGACGAAGAACATCGCTTTTTCGAGGTCCACTTCCGCCCCGAGGGCGCGACCCAGACCTATACCTTCAAACTCCAGCACAAGATGTACGAGGACTGAGGGCAGCCATGGACAAGCAGATCGTCGTCCTTGCCAGTGACAACGCCGGCAAGCTGAAAGAGTTCAGCCGGATACTCGCTCCCCTGCACATGGAAATCAGGTCCCAGGGCGAATTTGGCGTGCCGGACGTGCCCGAGGATGGCTTGAGCTTTGTCGAGAACGCCATCATCAAGGCGCGGGCCGCCTGTGAGCATACCGGTTTGCCGGCAATCGCCGATGACTCCGGGCTGGAGGTGGACTACCTGCAGGGAGCCCCCGGTATTCACTCCGCCCGCTACTCCGGCCAGGGCGATGCCGCCAACAACGCCAAACTGCTGCGGGAACTGGAGGGCGTACCCGAGGGCAAGCGCAGCGCGCGGTTCCAGTGCGTGCTGGTGTATATGCGCAACCCCATGGACCCGACGCCGCTGATCTGCCAGGGGAGCTGGGAGGGACGCATCCTGTTTGCCGAGCAGGGTGAGCAGGGTTTTGGTTACGACCCGCTGTTTTATGTGCCCGAACACAACTGCAGTTCGGCGCAACTGCCTGCCGGGGAGAAAAACCGGATCAGCCACCGGGCCAGGGCCAGCGCCCTGTTATTGCAGGCGCTGGGCGGCGGCCGCTGAACCTGTGCAACTGCCACCCCTGAGCCTGTATATCCACCTGCCCTGGTGCGAGCGCAAATGTCCCTATTGTGACTTCAATTCACACGAGGCAACGCACATCCCGGAGGGGGACTATGTGCAGGCACTGTTGGATGATCTGCGCCGTGACCAGGACCTGGCGGCAGACAGGGAAGTGCAGACCCTGTTCATCGGCGGCGGCACCCCCAGCCTGTTCAGCGCCCAGGCCATTGACCGGCTGCTGCAAGGTGTGGCGCAGCAGCTCAATCTTGCGGTGACGCTGGAAGCCACCATGGAGGCCAATCCCGGCAGCGCAGAGGCCAGCAAATTCCTGGGATTTCGCCAGGCCGGGATCAACCGGCTGTCGCTGGGCATCCAGAGCTTCCAGGAAGACAAGTTGCAGGCACTGGGGCGAGTCCACGATGCCGGGCAGGCCCGCGCCGCGGTTGAGTGCGCCCAGGCTGCCGGGTTCGACAGCGTCAACCTGGACCTCATGCACGGTCTGCCCGGCCAGGGGGTTGAAGACGCGCTGGCAGACCTGCAGACCGCGGTCGATTTTCAGCCGGCACACCTGTCCTGGTACCAGCTGACGATCGAACCCAACACGGTGTTTAACAAGCGACCGCCAATCCTGCCGGTGGAGGACACCCTGGCGGATATCCAGGATGCCGGCGAACAGTTACTTGCCGATGAGGGCTACCGGCAGTACGAGGTTTCGGCCTACAGCCGCCCCACCATGCAGTGTCGCCACAATCTCAACTACTGGTCATTCGGGGACTACCTCGCCATTGGCGCCGGCGCTCACGGCAAGATCACCGGGGCAGACGGCCGGATTCTGCGCTATGCGAAAACCAGAACACCCGGGGACTACCTGACGGGAGAAAACTATACCGCCAGCAGCCGTGAACTGGGCAGGCCCGAGGTGATGAGCGAATTTATGCTGTTCGCCCTGCGCCTCAACGAGGGCTTCAGCCTGCCCGGATTCGAACGGGCTACCGGCCTGCAGGCACGTCATCTGCAACCGACACTGGGGGCACTGTGTGAGCGGGGCCTACTGGAACAAGAGGGTGATAACGTCCGGGCAACCATACTGGGGCGCCGGTTTCTGGATACGGTGATCGCCGAGTTCCTGCCGGCGTAACAGCCTCAGTCGCGCTGAAACAACAAGTCCCAGACCCCATGTCCGAGGCGCTCGCCGCGAGCCTCAAACTTGGTCAGAGGCCGGTCATCAGGGCGGGGGGCATATTCGCCAGGTCCCGCCTGGTTGCTCAGTCCCCCGGCGGCAGACAGGACTTCCATCATCTGCTCGGCGTAGTTTTCCCAGTCGGTGGCCAGGTGGATAACCCCGCCCGGTTTCAGCTTGCGGGTGAGGAGGGCGACGAATTCCGGCTGTATCAACCGTCGCTTGTGATGACGTTTTTTGTGCCACGGGTCGGGGAAAAATATCTGCACCGTATCCAGTGATGCATCGGCGATGCAATCCTGCAGGACTTCGACCGCGTCGTGGCAGTAGACCCTGATGTTATCCACGCCGTCATCGGCCATGGAATGCAGCAGGCGTCCCACCCCGGGTTTGTGGACCTCGATACCGACGAAATTTTTCTCTGGCGCCGCGGCGGCCATCGCCACCAGCGACTGGCCCATGCCGAAGCCAATTTCCAGCACCCGCGGTCCCGGGCGTCCAAAGCGGGCATCGAAATCCAGGGCGCCATCACTGTGCTCCAGCCCCCAGCGCACCCAGTTCTCCTTGAAAGCACGTTCCTGTCCCGGGGTCATGCGCCCGGTGCGCAGCACGTAACTGCGGATTCTGCGGTGCTTGCTGTCGTCGCTCATATCAGCCCAGCAGTTTCCAGCCGACCGCTGCCAGACAGGCCCAGCCGGCAATAAACGCCAGACCGCCCAGCGGGGTGACAGCACCCAGCCACTTCACGCCGGTGAGGGCGAGAAGATAGAGACTGCCTGAAAAAACAACGGTGCCGATGAGGAACAACCAGCCGGCACTCTTGAGCAACATCGTCTGGGGGTGGTTGAGCGCAATCACGCCCACGGCCAGCAGGGCCAGTGCATGGTAAAAGTGGTACTGCACCGCCGTTTCGAACACACCCATCTGGTACTCATCCAGGCGGTTGCGCAGCCCGTGGGCGCCAAAGGCGCCAAACACAACGGCGAGCATGCCACTGAGTGATGCGAGGGTAATAAAGAGTTTTGCCATGGTAGGTGCTACCCCTGAAATGCCGGAGCCCTCTGGAAGACGATGATGTTGATGTCAATCATCGCCTCCCGAGAGGGCTCCTTCAAGCGTGTTGGTCTAATCAGGCGGCGATCGCGGCCTTCAACTTTTTCATCGCATTGGCTTCCAACTGGCGAATTCGCTCAGCGGACACACCATACTGGTCGGCCAGCTCATGCAGTGTGGCTTTTTCATCTGCCAGCCAACGCTGGGCCAGAATATCGCGGCTGCGCTCGTCGAGGTCCGACAGCGCACTGTGCAACCGGCTTTCCGAATTTTCCTGCCAGTCACCCTCTTCCACCGCGGTGGCCGGGTCGGAGCTCTGGTCCTCCAGGAAGTACTGGGGGGCCTGCCAGTTGTCCTCTTCGTCGCCGTCGGTGGGCAGGTCGTAAGCGAGGTCGCGGCTGGCCAGGCGGCCCTCCATACGATGAACCTCCTTCACATCCACACCCAGGTCCTCGGCAACTGCCTTGGCTTCGTCGGCGCTGAGCCAGGAAAGACTTTTCTTCTGGCTGCGCAGGTTGAAGAACAGCTTGCGCTGAGCCTTGGTGGTGGCCACTTTCACAATACGCCAGTTGCGCAGGATGAACTCGTGCATCTCGGCCTTGATCCAGTGCACGGCAAAAGACACCAGACGTACACCCTTCTCCGGATTGAAGCGTTTTACCGCCTTCATCAGGCCCACGTTGCCCTCCTGAATGAGGTCGGCTTCCGCCAGGCCATAACCGGAGTAGCTGCGCGCGATATGCACCACAAACCGCAGGTGGGACATAACCAGTTCCCGGGCCGCGTTGAGGTTGTCGTTGTAGTAGAGATCCTCGGCAAGCTCGCGCTCGCGTTCGGGGCTAAGTACGGGGATGCTGCCAACGGCCTGGACATAGGCCGCGAGATTAGCTCCCGGTACCATCTGGTCTACAGGTTGCAGGCTGTTACTCATACTCGGTTCTCCATAAATTGGCGGGCAATATTAGCACTCTTTGTATTAGAGTGCTAATCACGGAAAAGTTCCCTGTCATTGAAAATTTTTATTAGTCAAATATCAATATAATCAATAGCTTAGCATGAATAAGCGAAGGGCTTTTGTCAGCGGGGCTGGATCGCCGCCAAATGCCGGCTTACCGCCAGCCAGGCGCCCGCCAGCCCGAGCAGGCCGCCCAGTATCAACAGGTTGAGAGCCCCCATCAATCCCAGTCCACGAAGGACGAAATCACTCTGGTAGAGCGCGGCCAGATCGGCCACGGGAGCAGACAGGAACCAGAGGGACAGGCTGACCAGGAGAGCGGCGGACAGACCGCCGCCCACACCGTACCAAAGCCCGGTGTACAGGAAAGGTCGGCGAACAAAGGGATTACTGCCACCCACCAGCTTGACGATGACGATCTCTTCCCGCCGGTTTTCAATCGCCAGGCGAATGGTATTGCCCAGAATTAACACCACCCCCAGTACCAGCAGGGCACCAATAGCCATCACCAGGCGGCGGCTCAACTCCATCAGGCTGTTTAGCCTTTGCAGCCACTCCATGTCCAGCACGGCTTCGGCGACATCGGGGTTTGCGGCCAACTGGGCGCGCAGGCCTGAAGTGCCGTCTTCATCCGCGGATGGCGCGGGGGTTACCAGCAAGAGGTTGGGCAAGGGGTTGTCCTCCAGGCTGGCCAGGACATCGGCAAACCCGGAAAGCGCACTGAACTCGGCCAGGGCATCCTCGCGGGAGACGAACAGCACATCGTCCACGTCGTCCCTGGCCCGGATCTGCCCGGCCAGCGCCCGGGCCTGTTCGCTGCTCACGCCCTCTTCCATAAACAGCGAGATCTGGGACGGACTGTCCCAGCCGGTGCTGAGCTCGGTGACGTTGTCCAGGGCGACATCCAGCCCCACCGGCAGCGCCAGGGCAATGCCGATCACCAGCCAGGTCATCAGGCTGGATACCAGGTTGTCCAGCACCCGTTGCAGACTGTCGGCTGCCGACAGCCGGTGGTGCCGCAGCCAGGCGTGGTAACGGTCGGAAAAACGGGCACGACTCTGCACCGCCCCTTCGGCCCTCACCCTGTTCACAACCCACCTCCGGTCACCAGGCGGCCTTCGCGCAGGGTAATGATGCGGTGACGCAACCGGGAGATGAGCGCCAGGTCGTGACTGGCGATCAATACGGTCACACCCACCTGATTGAACTCCTCGAACAGCTGCATGATCTCCGCGGAGAGCGCCGGGTCAAGGTTACCCGTGGGTTCGTCAGCCAACAGGATTTTCGGCTTGCCCACCACGGCCCGGGCGATACCCACCCGCTGCTGTTCGCCACCAGACAGGGTCACCGGCATGGCCCGCTCGCGCTTCAGCAGGCCGACCTTGTCCAGCGCCGCCCGCACCCGCCGGCCAATTTCCCGGTAGTCGTAGCCGGCAATAATCAGCGGCAGGGCCACATTGTCAAACACCGGTCGATCGAACAGTAATTGATGGTTCTGGAACACCACCCCGATGTCACGGCGATGCGCCGGGATACTGCGGTTGGGAACCCGGGCCAGGTCGATACCGTCGACCGAGACCATGCCCCGGGTCGCCCGGTCCATCAGCATGATCAGGCGCATCAGGGTGCTTTTGCCGGCACCGGAATGGCCGGTGAGAAACACCAGCTCGTCACGGGCGATGTCAAAGCTGACCTCGCGCAGGGCATCGTGGCCCTCCGCATAGCGCTTGCTGACCCGTTCAAAGCTGATCATGCAGCAGGATCATCCCCGGCAAACAATGCTTCGATAAATGGCTCCGCTTCAAAGGGCCGCAAGTCGTCAGCTGACTCGCCGATGCCGATAAAGCGGATCGGCAGTCCGAGCTTGCGGGCGATGGCGAAAATCACGCCTCCCTTGGCGGTACCGTCAAGCTTGGTCAGGGTGATGCCGGATACCCCCACCCACTGGCGGAAATGGTCCGCCTGGGCCAGGGCGTTCTGGCCGGTGCCCGCGTCCAGCACCAGCATGACTTCGTGGGGCGCCGAGTCATCCAGCTTGCCCATTACCCGGACCACCTTTTTCAGCTCTTCCATCAGGTTGTCCTTGTTGTGCAACCTGCCGGCGGTATCGGCGATCAGTACATCAATCTGCCTGGCCTGGGCAGCCTGCAGCGCATCGAACACCACCGAGGCGCTATCGGCGCCGGTGTGCTGGGCTATCACCGGAACCTGGTTGCGCTCACCCCACACCTGCAACTGCTCAACCGCCGCGGCCCGGAACGTGTCACCCGCTGCCAGCATCACCGAGTGCCCCTGTGCCTGGAACCGCTTTGCCAGTTTGCCGATTGTCGTTGTCTTGCCTACACCGTTAACCCCCACCATCAGCATCACATAGGGTTTGTTAGCACTTACTGACAAGGGCTGTTCGCAGGGCTTGAGCAGGGCCAGCAATTCTTCTTTCAGGGCTCCCTGCAGGGCCTGGGGGTCGGTCAGTTCCTTGCGCGAGACCCGTTGGGTGAGGTGCTCGATGATCTCCATCGTCGCTTCTACTCCCACGTCGGCCATCAGCAGGCGGGACTCCAGTTCCTCCAGCAGGTCCGCATCGATTTCCTTGCGGCCCAGAAACAGGTTGCCCAATCCCTGGACCAGGTTATCGCTGGTCTTGCCCAGACCACGGCGCAGGCGGCTGAAAAAGCCGGGCTTTTCCCGGGTGGCGGGAGTGACTGCCGGGGCTGCCGTTGGCGCTGCCGGTGCCGTCGGCTCAGCGGGCCTGGCCGCCGCTGCTGTCGCCTGTTCGGCCACTGCCGACGGTTCAACAGGTGCCACCGCAGTTGGCGCGGATTCCGTTGGTACCGATTCCGTTGCTGCGACTTCCGCCTGCACGGGCAGGGGTTCAGGCACCGGTTCTGGCACGGCTTCTGTGCTCCTTGACGGGACAGCGGCAGCTGTCGCCGGAGGAGTGGCAGCGCTTCCCGCACTCCCCTCCGGCAGATCTTCTTTTCCCGCCGCCGAATCGGCGCTCACCGGTACTGCCGCTTCCTCGGCAGGCGCGGGCGCCTCCGGCTTTTTATTGCGTTTGAAAAATTTCATATTGGTCGTGTTAGAGTCTGCGGTCACCAGAGGGGCGGCCGCGAAAGGGCCTATCCTACCACTGCTTCACAGAGTGATTAAATGTCGCGAGGCACAAAAGCGCGAGGCCGGGCCAGTCAGCTGCGCATCATCGGCGGCCAGTGGCGGGGGCGCAAGCTGTCATTCCGGCCGGTCGCGGGGCTGCGCCCCACCACAGACCGGGTCAGGGAGACCCTGTTCAACTGGCTGGCACCGGATATCCACGCCGCCCGCTGCCTCGACCTGTTCGCCGGCAGCGGGGTCCTCGGCCTGGAGGCCCTGTCACGGGGTGCCGCCAGCTGCGATTTTGTCGAGCGGGACGCTGCCACCCTGGGCCAGGTCGAGAATCATTTGGCGACCCTGGATGCCAGGGACCGGGGCCACTGCCACCGGATCGGGGCAATCAATTTTCTTGAGCAGGCAGCCGACCGCTGGGACATCGTTTTTATCGATCCACCCTTTGGCCAGGGTCTTGTAGGCCCCAGCTGCGCGTTACTTGGGGCAAAACAACAGGTGACCGATAACGGGCTGGTCTATATCGAAACCGGCGCCAGCGAAGCGCTCCCTTCACTGCCACCTGGCTGGGAACTGCACCGGGAGAAAAAAGCCGGCGACGTGTGTTACCGGCTGTTCGTTGTCCGGTCAGCGTGAATCGGGTTACCATCCGCTGCATCTTCTTCCACTGCCAGGCAGACAGCAATGCGCACCAATACGGTCATTTACCCGGGTACCTTCGACCCCATCACCAACGGTCATGTCAATCTTGCGGAACGCGCTGCCCGACTGTTTGACAAAGTGGTGGTCGCCATCGCCCACAGCGAGAAGAAAACACCCCTGTTCAATCTGGACAAGCGGGTGGAGCTGTGCCGGACTGCCCTGTCACACCTGGATAATGTGGAAGTGACCGGATTCAGCAATCTGCTGACAGATTTTGCCAAGAGCCAGGGAGCACGCTGTGTGTTACGAGGCTTGCGCGCGGTGGCGGATTTTGAATACGAGTTTCAGCTGGCCAACATGAATCGGGCAATATACCCGGAATTCGAGAGCATCTTCCTCACACCCTCGGAACATCTATCTTTCATTTCGTCGTCGCTGGTGCGGGAAATCGCCGCGCTGAACGGCGACATCACGCCCTTTGTGCCGGCGCCAGTGGCGGCGGCACTTCAGGCGCGCTTTTCCTGAAATAGCGTGGTCGGGCCGGGAGCAGGCGAAGACTTCGCGGCTTAACCTTCCTCGCGTGCGGCGCGAATGGCGTCGACGTCCTTGTGGGTATAACCGGTGTTACGACAACCCAGGCAACGCATGAACGTGGACTCACCGGGCCCCAGGATCAGGGTCTCCGCTGCTTCACCGGCGTGTCCCGCCAGCAGGGTGAACGGCAGGCTCACCAGCCAGACCGCGGCACCGCCCGCTGTCATCACCAGACCCACGGGCCTGGCCACCAGCAGATCTCCCACCATGGCCCATTCGTTAGGGCTTTCATCGATTGCCGATTCTGCCAGCAGTGCCTGCGGCACCATCAGGCAGGAAATCATGAGGGCTGTTACCAGGCGACGAGCGCCTTTGCTTCTTGTCATTGTATTACTCCCCGAGGTCCCATCCCCGTCCCCTATGGAGTTTTTAGTGTAGCCTGTTCATCGCTGGCAGGCCACGCAGTACACCGTAGTTCGCTGACTAATTCGACTTTCTTGCATTTTTTTCCCACATTGCTTGCAGGGCAGGCCCTCGCGCCCATAGGCAAACAGCTGCTGGGCGAAGTACCCGGGCTTACCGTCACCGCCAACAAAGTCTCGCAGGGTTGTACCCCCCTGCTCTATAGCCGAAGTAAGCACTTGCTTTACACGCTCAGCCAGCACCTGGTAGCGAGCCCGGGAGATACGCCCGGCAGCCCGGTCGGGACGGATGCCGGCAAGGAACAGCGCCTCGTTGGCGTAAATATTACCAACCCCAACCACGATCTTCTGGTCCATGAGAAACGATTTGACCGGCCCCCTGCGCCCCCGGGAGCGTCGATACAGCAGGTCTCCGTCGAAATCCGCGGACAGCGGTTCCGGGCCCAGCCCCACCAGCAGTGGGTGCGCTTCACCTGCGGGCTGCCACAGGCAGCACCCGAACCGCCGGGGGTCGTTATAGCGGAGGATCTTGTCGCCCGACAACACAATATCGAAGTGGTCGTGAAATGCGGCGGGCTCCGCCGGGTCCACCAGGCGCAGGGACCCGGACATTCCGAGGTGCAGCAACACATATCCCGGCGCAGTGTGGAACAACAGGTACTTGGCACGGCGGTGCACCGCAGTAATTCGCTGCCCTTCTATCATTGCCGGCAGGTCATCGGGAATCGGCCAGCGCAGGCGGGGCTCACGTACAAGCATGGCCTTGATTTCGCGACCATCCACATGGGGGGCAACTCCACGGCGGGTGGTCTCTACCTCTGGCAGTTCAGGCATTGGGCGGTATCGCTGGTTGGGGGTGGCAATGATACCCCGGCTACAGGCACAAAAAACCCCGGCAATGTCCGGGGTTTTTCGACGTACGCTGGGGGAGGCTTACTTGATCTTGCCTTCCTTATACATCACGTGCTTGCGGGCGACGGGATCGTATTTCTTCATTTCCAGCTTGTCTGGGGTGGTGCGCTTGTTTTTGTCTGTGGTGTAGAAGTGACCAGTGCCAGCAGACGAATTCATGCGAACTTTTTCTCTCATCGGACTACTCCTTATACCTTCTCGCCACGGGCGCGGATATCATCGAGAACGCTTTCAATGCCGTTCTTGTCGATGATGCGCATGCCCTTGGAGGAAACCCGCAGGCTGACGAAGCGCTTCTCGGATTCCACCCAAAAACGGTGCTTGTGGAGGTTGGGCAAAAAACGACGACGGGTACGGTTTTTTGCGTGTGATACGTTGTTTCCGGTAACCGGACGCTTGCCGGTGACCTGACATACTCTTGCCATGATCCTGTCTCTCCCAAATCGCAGGGAATTAATAAATAAGAGGCTTTTACGGGCCCAAAAAAGGGACCCCAGCCGCGCGGAGCGCGACTTTATACCAGAACAGCCACCCCATAGCAAGAAATACCCACGCCAGGTTTTGAGCGCCGCCGGGCTTTACAGCAGTCCTCCCTCGGCAAAGGAGAACTCCTGGCCCGCGCCGACAATGATGTGATCCAGCACCCGGATGTCGAGCAGCCCCAGTGCCGCCACCAGGCGCTCGGTAATCCGGCGATCGGCACTGCTGGGCTCGGCCACGCCGGAGGGGTGGTTATGGGCGAAAATGACGGCAGCGGCGCGGTACTGCAGGGCCCTAACGGCCACTTCCCTGGGGTATACCGCCGCCCCGTCAATGGTACCCAGAAACAGGTCGTCGCAACGAATAACCCGGTGCTGGTTGTCGAGAAATATGACGCTGAACACTTCCCTCACCTGGGCTCCGAGATGGTGTTGCAGGAATCGCCGGGTGCGCTGGGGACTGGATAATACATCAGCGTCTTCCAACTGTTGCAGCGCCAGCCGCCGTGCCAGCTCAACCGAGGCCTGCAGCAGCGCATACTTGGCACGACCCACACCCTGGCAGGCCAGTATACTGGCGGGGTCTGCCCGCAACAGCCCGGCCAGGCCACCGAACTGCTGCAGCAATTGCCGGGCCAGCACTACCGCATTGCAGTCCCGGTAACCGGTCCGCAGCAACACCGCCAACAACTCTGCGTCGGCCAGGCTTCCCGGGCCCCGCAACATCAACCTGTCCCTCGGGCCCTCTCCCGGCTCCCATGCCTGATCTGCCACAACGCGCCTCCCTGAGCCCGCCCCCGGTGTCAAATAAAGGAAGCAGGTGGTATCTTTCCATGCCTTCGGGCAACAATTGTGGCAATTCAGGTCCAGCAATGGCACATCTATTTAATCGCAATGTCCTCCTTGGCGTGAGCGGCGGGATTGCCGCGTACAAGTCGGCAGAATTGGTGCGCCAGCTGCAGGAACTGGGTGCTACCGTGCGGGTCATCATGACCCGGGGTGCGCGCGAGTTCATCACCCCGCTAACGCTGCAGGCGCTATCGGGACATCCGGTGCACACGGAGCTGCTGGACGAGGAAGCAGAACAGGGTATGGGCCATATTGAGCTCGCCCGCTGGGCAGACCTGCTGCTGATAGCCCCCGCCACTGCGGATGTCATTGCCCGCCTGGCCGCCGGTCGCGGCGATGACCTGCTGACCACGGTCGCCCTGGCCACGGCAGCACCCAAACTCATCGCCCCGGCCATGAACCAGCAGATGTGGCGTGATCCGGCGACCACAGCCAACGTGGCCACCCTGACCCAGCGAGGTTTCAGGATGACAGGCCCGGCCGCCGGGGAACAGGCCTGCGGCGACGTGGGTCCGGGCCGCATGGAACAGCCGCCGGTGATCGCCGAGGCAGCGGCGTCGCTGTTCAGCAGCGGGTTGCTGGCGGGAAAGCGCGTGCTTATCACCGCCGGACCCACCCGGGAGGCGCTGGACCCGGTGCGTTACATCTCCAATCACAGCTCGGGCAGGATGGGCTATGCGCTGGCAACAGCAGCCGTCGACGCCGGCGCCCGCACCACGCTGGTCAGCGGGCCCGTCAACCTGCCGGTGCCTGAACACGTCCAGTGTCACCGGGTGGAAAGCGCCCTGGAAATGCTGGAAAAATGCCAGCAACTGGTGGCCGACTGCGACATCTTTATCGCCTGTGCGGCGGTCGCCGACTATCGTCCCGCACAGGTGCAACCGCAGAAGATCAAGAAAGGCGACGACACCACCACCCTCGAGCTGGTGAAAAACCCTGACATTGTCAGCACCGTGGCCGCCAGCGAGAACGGCCCTTTCACGGTGGGTTTCGCCGCCGAGACCCGGGATGTGCTGCACTACGCGCGTTCCAAAATGCAGCGCAAGAGCCTCGACATGATCATCGCCAATGATGTCTCCGACAGCAGCATCGGTTTCAACAGTGCGGAAAACGAGGTCACGGTGCTGTGGCCAGGCGGGGAACAGACCCTGGCCCGCGCCAACAAGGCGGCTATCGCCCGCCAGATCGTGGAGTTAATCGCCAATCACCGCTAAACCCGCGACCCATGAACAAAAAATCGCAATCCGCGTTCACCCGAAGCGCGGGGCGTAATATCATTTGCTGCAAGCCACTGTCGGCCAGGGATAATGCTGAATCACCTAAAAAAGAAGAAACAGGGCGCCCCCGGGGAGCCAAAACGCCAGGCTGCGAGTAATCCCCAGGGCATTGCGGCCGACGGCAACGCCACCTACAAAACCGTGGGCACGGGCCTGCTGGTCACACTGCTGGTGGTACTGGGCAGTTTCGCCTACCTGTTGCTGCTTCGCGAACCCGCCGTCAAAACCCAACAGGCGGACCGGGTTGCCGGTGCCTATGCCACCCAGCAGGCGACCAACATCAACGCTCGTATCTCACTGATGCGCGAACGCCTGCAGAGTACCGCCCAATCGCCACTGGCCCTTGCGGCCATTGCCAGTCGCGGGAGGCAGGAAATTGACAGCCTGGAACAGGCGGTGCTGGACTACTTCCCCGACCTGTTGACCCTGCGGCTCATACCTGTCGGCGACATGGGTACCGCAGAATTCGAGCGGGGTACCCAAGGCCTGCGCAACCATATAGAGGTCGACTTGGTCAGGCGCACCGCCAGGGGTCAACAAACCCTGCCGGAGGCTTTTCAGTTCGAGGACCACTGGCTGACCACCATTGCAGAACTGGTGAAACATCCGGAGCGCGACGACCGGCGCGCCGTGCTGGTTGCCACCATCGATAACGAGGCCTTCTCCAGGGAGCTGCGGGCACTGAACGCCGACACCGGCAGGTACGCACTGGAGCAGATCTACACCGCCAGCGATGGCAAAACCAGCACCAACATTATCGCCCAGGCAGGCAGCGCCAGCGCCAGCGAGTACCAGCGCTACGCAACCATCCCCGACACCAACTGGCGTATCGCCTTTACCCCCTCGGCAGACCTGATTGCCTCGCTGGGGGCCTCCAGCGTGCCGATTTATCTGGTTCTTGCACTCTGCCTGGCGGCGGCCCTTGGTGGTTTTGCCATCGTTGCGGTGCGCATTCCCAGAATTATCGAGGACGATGTCAGCCGGATGATCGCCGCAGCGGATCGCAAATCGGAACTGAGCCTGAGCGTGCCTGAGTTGGTCGCTGTCGCCCGCCAGCTGCGCCGGGCTACGCTCCGCGCCCTGCGCCAGGCTGACGGCGGTGCGAGCGCTCCACTGCCTTCCACCAATGGCGAGCTGGAAATTGCCGAGTCAGCGGATGATTTCCCCTCGGCGGCGGAGCTTGATGAGGTGCTGGAACTGGATCTGGTCATGGAGGAAGATCCGGCCGCACCGGCCACGATTCCCAGTGACTTCCCCGCCCACATCTTTCGTGCCTATGACATTCGCGGCGACGCAGCCAGCGAGCTCACCACGGAACTCATGGAGAAAATCGGCCTCGCCATCGGCACCCTGGCGGGGGAGATGCAGGAGCAGTCACTACTGGTGGGCTGTGACGGGCGCAACTCCAGCCCGGCCCTCAAGTCCGCACTGGTCAGAGCACTGATGGAATCCGGCAGGGACGTCATTGATATCGGGCTGGTGCCGACCCCGGTACTCTACTTTGCCACCCGCCACCTTAATTGCCGGTCCGGCTTGATGATTACCGGCAGCCACAACCCCAGGACCGATAACGGCCTGAAGATCGTACTCAACCGGCAGACCATTAACGCCGGCGGTATCGAGGATATTCGCGACCGCGTTATCAGGGGTGAATTCAGCAAGGGTAACGGCCGGATGATCAAGGAAGACGTTGTCCCCGCCTATATTGACGAGGTCGCCCAGGACATCGCCATCGCCGTGCCCCTCAAGGTCGTGGTGGACGCCGGCAATGGCGCCACCAGCGATGTCGCCCCCCAGTTGTTCGAAGAGCTCGGCTGTGAAGTCGTTCCCATGTACTGCAGCGTGGACGGCAACTTCCCCAACCATTCCCCCGACACCTCCAATGAGGACAACCTGCGCGCCCTGTGCGAGGCGGTCGTGCGGGAAGAAGCTGATTTCGGCGTCGCATTCGACGGCGACGGCGACCGGCTGGCTGTCGTCACCGGTTCCGGCCGCATTGTCCGCTCCGACGTGCTGCTGATGATCTTCGCCCAGGATGTGGTGTCACGGAACCCGGGGGCGGATGTTGTATTCGACGTCAAGTGCAGCCGCAACCTGACCCAAGTGATTACCCGCAACGGCGGTCGGCCGGTGTTGTGGAAGACCGGCCACGCCTTCATGAAGGAAAAGATGGCGGAGACGGGTGCCCTCCTCGGCGGCGAGTTCTCCGGCCACATGTTCTTCGGAGAACGCTGGTTCGGCTTTGACGACGGCATGTACGCCGCCGGCCGGCTGGCGGAGATCATGAGCACCCAGGGCGACAGTCTGGACGACATTATCGACGGCTTCCCCAAAACCGTGAACACCCCCGAGATCCTCATCCCGGTGGCCGAACATAACAAGTACCCGCTGATGGACCGCATTGTTCGCAACACCGACTTCTCCTCCGGCAAGGTCAATACCATGGATGGCATACGTGTCGATTTTTCCGAGGGCTGGGGCCTGCTGCGGGCTTCCAATACCAATCCGGTACTCACTGCCCGCTTTGAGGCGACCAGCGAGGAAGCACTGGAAATGATCATGAACGAGTTCCGCGAGCAAATCGCGCTGGTGGACTCTACCTTGCAACTGAACTTCTGAGCCGGCCCGGCTCCCACAGGTATCACATGTCACTCGACCGCGACGCAGCCCTCAATATTGCCAAGGTTCTTACTGAGGCCCTGCCCTACATCCAGCGCTTTACCGGCAAAACGGTGGTGGTCAAGTTTGGCGGCAACGCCATGGTCGACCCCGAGCTACACGAGAGTTTTGCCCGCGACGTGGTGCTGATGAAGCTGGTGGGAATGAACCCTGTGGTCGTCCATGGCGGCGGCCCGCAAATCGGCAAGCTGCTGGAAAAGCTCAACATTCACACCGAATTCGTCGACGGCATGCGGGTCACCGATGCCGAGACCATGGATGTGGTTGAAATGGTGCTGGGAGGAAGCGTCAACAAGGAGATCGTCTCTTCCATCAACCGAAACGGCGGCAAGGCGATTGGGGTGACCGGAAAGGACGGCCAGCTGATCCGCGCCCGCAAGCTCAAGGTAACCCGCCACAGCCCGGAGCTGGATGCATCAGAGATTATCGACATCGGTCACGTGGGCGAGGTCGACCAGATCGATACCGAGGTGCTGTCGGTTATCCTCAACAGTAATTTCATTCCCGTTATCGCGCCCATCGGGGTAGACCGCCAGGGCAACAGCTACAACATCAATGCAGATCTGGTGGCGGGTAAGCTGTCGGAAGTCATGCAGGCGGAAAAACTGATGCTGCTGACCAACGTCTCCGGGCTGCTGGACAAGAATGGTGACATCCTCACCGGCCTCAGCACCAAAGAGGTCGACGGGCTGATTGCCGATGGCACCATCCACGGCGGCATGCTGCCCAAAATCAGCTGCGCCCTGGACGCGGTCAAATCCGGGGTAGCCAGTTCTCACATTATCGACGGCCGGGTGCCTCACGCCGTGCTGCTGGAAATCTTCACCGACGAGGGTATTGGCACCCTGATTACCAACAAGCGCGACTGATTTTGTGACCCAGTGCGCGCTGGCACTATATTCTCAGCCATTTTTCGCGGTTGCTTATTGCAGCGCTCACGGGTAATCGCTAGCATGGTGAATAACCCGAGCGACGCGTACTTTTCATGCCTCCCAGAAAGTCCCAACGGCGCCAGCAAATTCTGGAAGCTCTTGCCCAGATGCTGGAGGCCAACCCCGGCAACCGGATCACCACTGCGGGACTGGCAATACAGGTAGGCGTATCGGAAGCCGCCCTCTACCGACATTTCCCCAGCAAATCCAAGATGTTCGAGGGTTTGATCGAATTTATCGAGGACACCCTGTTCAGCCGCATCAAGCTCATTCTCAGTGAAGAGCCCAGCGCTGCGGGACGTTGCGAGAAAATGCTGATGCTGTTGCTGGCCTTCACCGAGCGCAACCCGGGCATTACCCGGATTCTCACCGGCGACGCACTTGCCGGTGAGACCGAGCGCCTGCACCTGCGGGTGGCCCAGTTGTTTGATCGTTTTGAGACCCAGCTCAGGCAGGTCATCAGGGAGGCCGAGATGCGCGAGGGACTGCGCCCGGTAATCCCCTTGCCGGCCGCTGCCAACCTGTTGATGGCCGCCGCCGAGGGTCGCATTTCCCAATACGTGCGCTCGGGCTTCAAACGCTCACCGACGCAGGACTGGAAACTCCAGTGGGACCTGCTGATGGACGGTTTCTTCAAGGAGGCTGTGAGCCAGCCACACCCGGGGCAGGGTGGCTTTGCCCAGCCGCTGAGCCAGGGCTGAGACCCCGGCCCTTTAGCGGCGCGGGTCTTCGCGCATGTTTTTCTGCTTTTCCGCCCGCTGCCGGGCCATCATATTGCGCCGGAATTCCACCATATCCAGCAGCACACCAAAGCGCTCGATATCCGCTTCATAGGCGGCCTGCACCGCCTTGATCTCTTCATTACGATCGGCGATGGCACGGTCTGTAATCGCGATTTCTGACTGCAGATCGGCAATCGCCTGCAGCCGGGCCTCGTCCACCTGCTTGCCCATACGCTCCATCTCGGCAGCCTGGGCCTGGTAGTTTTCCACCTGCTGTTTCAGCGAGCGCTTGTTGGACTTGAGAATGCTCACCCGAATCCGCAGGTCGCGCAGGGCGCGCTCCTGGGCAGCCTCGATGTCCTCAATGGTGCTGTAGCGCAGCAGCAGGGCCTCGTCCCATTCCCGCAACCGCGCCTGTTCGGCCAGGGCCTCCTCTTCCAGACGTTTGCGGGCGTCGGCCTCTTTCTGCTCTTCCTCGGTCAGTTCCCGGGGCACCACACGCATCACCACGCCTTCGTCGTTGAGGATCTCGTACCCTTTTTTGACGTATTCCGGCGGCACCTGGTAGTCGACCACCGTGCTGCCCTCATCGTTGATATAACGGTAAAGCTCCACGGCGAAAGCCGGAAGCGGCAGCACAACAAGTGCCGCGGCAGCAATAAAAGCGGATAGTAGGGGCTGCTTGCAATTCATGCCGCCCAATATAGGCGCTGGCGATACTCGGAACAAGTCACACCCCGTAGCGATTGCGGTATGCCTTCATTTTCTCCAGCGCGTCGGCGGACTCGCCGGTTTGCTCAAGGTAAGCAATGATGTGGCTCATATCGATAATACTGAGCACCGGCACGCCATAGGTTTTTTCCAGTTCCTGGATCGCCGACAACTCTCCCTCGCCCCGCTCCTGGCGGTTGAGGCCGATGGCGACCCCCGCCAGCCTGGCGCCGGCACCCTCAATCATGGCAATCACCTCACGGACGGCAGTTCCCGCAGTAATCACATCATCAATCACCAGCACCCGGCCTTGCAGCGGCGCCCCCACCAGCACGCCGCCCTCGCCATGGGCCTTGGCCTCCTTGCGGTTGTAGGCAAAAGGCACATCCACGCCATGCTCGTTAGCCAGCGCCACGGCCGTCGCGGTGGCCAGCGGAATGCCCTTGTAAGCCGGTCCCAGCAGCACGTCGAACTCGATTCCGGAGGCAGCAATGCGGTTGGCGTAGCAACGGCCAAGGGCAGCCAGGGCGCGCCCGCTGTCGAATGCTCCGGCGTTAAAAAAGTAGGGGCTGATGCGGCCCGACTTGAGGGTGAATTCGCCGAACCTGAGCACCTCGTACTCCTTCGCCAACTCGATGAATTCCGTCTGATAAGCCTGCATGGGGGTGATTCTCCTCGAGGTATGGCCCGAATTCACAATTGTTGTACATTTCCGGACTTTGTTATCCAAGCATTCCCGGCTAGAATGGGCGGCTGCCCGGTCTCTACTACTGCCCCGTCACCCATGACATGACGGGCCAGTCAAATAAACAGCGACAGTAGCGGGACTGAAGTCAGTAGCAATCGGAATACGAGTTAGGACAGTCCGTGAGGCAGCCTGAAAGCGGCTGCCCCCTTGGGCTGGATATAATACACGCTCTCATATCAAGGGGCTATGAATGCGGATCATCAGTTTCAGCGCCGACGGCATCAAGAACGCCGCCGAAAAAGGATTTTACGACTGGCTGAAAGAACAGGATGCGGATTTCGTCTGCATCCAGGATTTACAGTGCTCCGAATATGACCTGCAGGACAACCTGTTCTTCCCCGAGGAGTACAACCCTTACTTCTTCGATGACATCGATGGCAAGGCCAATGGCGTCGCCATCTACTGCCGCAAGCTACCGAAAGCCATCATGACCGGACTGGGCTTCGCCGACTTTGACATGGAGGGCCGTTATATCCAGGCGGACTACGAGAACATCAGCGTCGGCTGCCTGCTGGCGCCCTCCGCCGAGCCGGGCAATGCCGATCAGCAGGCCCGGAAAAACGAGTTTTTCGACCTGCTGGGCAACCACCTGCAAAAGGTCCGCAACAAACGCCGCGAATTCATTATTTGTGGCAACTGGAACGTTGCTCACACCGCCGGCGACGTCCAGGATACCGAGAGCAATAGCACGGTCTCGGGGTTTCTCGCCGAGGAGCGCCAGTGGATGAACGAATTGTTTAGCGAAGGCTACGTGGATGCTTTCCGGGAGATCAACTCGGACCTCGACGAATTCACCTGGTGGCCCGAAGGCGATCGTGGCAAAAATGGCTGGCGCACTGATTTCCAGGTGATCTCCAAGGGCCTGCAGTACTCAGTGGACTACGGCGCTATCTACAAAAGCCGCGAGTTCTCCAACCACGCCCCGGTGATCATGGATTACGACATCGAGTTGTAGTCTTCCACAGCCCAGGAGCTATCCTGGATACACGTCATCCCGGTAAAGTTACGAACCTACATATGTTAGATCTAACCGGCTCGTCACTGGGAAAGTCCTTCTGAAACGACCGCAAGCTCCGCTCCGTTTTCGGGCTGCTGCGGAACTCGGCATGGGTTGCTGGGCGCAACCCATAAGCAGCCTCAGACAGTCCTCGCAGAAATCCCCCGAAAACTCCGTTACGCAAAAAGCGGCGGCCTGATGGTTTCTGAAGGCTTTACCCGGCGCCGCTCCTCACTACGGCATAATCGCCTGATCCGAGGGCCGTTCGGTGTGGATGCCGGCAAACCGCATAGCGGGAAAAAAAGCGTCAACCCTCCGCCAACGCCGCCTTCTGCTTCTCGATCAGCTGGAATATCCCGTCACTCGCCAGGTCAAGCATCGCATTGAGCTCTTCACGCCTGAACGGCGCCTGCTCGGCGGTGCCCTGCACCTCGATAAAGCCGCCGGACTCCCCCATGATCACGTTCATATCGGTATCGGCAGCGGAGTCCTCTGGGTAATCCAGGTCCAGCACCGGAACCCCCTGGTAGACGCCAACCGACACCGACGCCACCATTTCCAGCAGTGGGTCGGTCTTGATGATTTTCTCCCGTTGCAGGTAGTTGACAGCATCCACCAGTGCCACCAGGGCGCCGGTAATGGAGGCGGTGCGGGTGCCGCCATCGGCCTGGATCACATCGCAGTCGATGGTGATCGTGTTCTCGCCAAGCTTGTTGAGATCCAGGGCGGCCCGCAGGGAACGGCCAATCAGGCGCTGGATTTCCACGGTGCGGCCGCCCTGTTTGCCACGACTGGCTTCACGGCCCATCCGGCTGTCGGTTGAGCGCGGCAACATACCGTACTCCGCAGTGACCCAGCCGCTACCCTTGCCACGCAGGAAACGGGGCACCCCCTCCTCCACGCTGGCAGTACAGATAACCTTGGTATTGCCGAAGCAAATGAGGACGGAACCCTCGGCGTGACAGGTAAATTTACGGGTGATGGTAATGTTCCGGAGTTGATCCGGGCTGCGACCGCTGGGGCGTTGCATGTAAGCTCTCCAATGAAAAGAATGTGCAAGTATACGCGCCGCAGCCTACTGTGAGCAGTCCCGGCAAGCTGCTACACTTTCAGCCCACTTCAAATGACAAGGAATCGCGGCATTGGCCAGGATACACAGCATGACAGCGTTCGCTCGGGAGAGCAGTAACACCGGGCAGGGCGTGCTGACTGTAGAGCTGCGAACCGTCAACCACCGTTACCTGGATTGCAGTTTCAAGCTGCCCGACAGCCTGCGCGTGCTGGAAACCCGTCTACGCGAACTCGCCGCCCGCAAACTGGCCAGGGGCAAGGTGGACTGCATGATCCGGATTCAGCCGCTTCCCGAGCGCAGTGCAACCCTGGAGATCAATCAGGAGCAGCTGAAACAGCTCGCCGCCGCCAGCGACTGCGTCTCCAAAGTCATCGACATTTGCAAACCCACCGCTCTGGAAGTGCTGCAGTTCCCCGGTATCTGCAGCGCGCCGGAGCAATCCGAGGAAGAGCTACACCAGGCTGCCCTGAACCTGTTCGAAACAGCGCTTGCGACTCTCGCCGACAATCGCGCCAGGGAAGGGCAGAAACTCTCCGCCATGATTGGCGAACGTATAGACCAGGTGGAAGCCGAGGTCGCGGTAACCCGCAAGCGGGTGCCGGAGCTGCTGCAGCAGCAGCGGGACAAGGTCATCAGCAGAATCGAGGAGCTGGACGTGGAAGTGGACCAGGGTCGGCTGGAGCAGGAGCTGGTGCACATGTCGCAAAAAGCCGACGTGGACGAGGAACTGGACCGGCTTGACGCCCACGTCGCCGAGGTACGCCGCGCCCTGGACAAGGGTGGCCCCTGCGGCCGGCGCCTGGACTTTCTGATGCAGGAACTGAACCGCGAGGCCAACACCCTGTCGTCAAAGTCTACCTCCAGCGGCACCACCCAGAACGCCGTGGAACTGAAGGTGCTGATCGAGCAGATGCGTGAACAAATCCAGAATATTGAGTAAGGGCCAAAGCCGATGAGTCGAACCGGAACCCTGTATACCGTATCCGCCCCGTCCGGGGCCGGCAAAACCAGCCTGGTGGCGGCCCTGGTCGAGCGCACCGAGGACCTGCGGGTCTCCGTGTCCCACACCACCCGGGAGAAGCGCTCCGAGGAAGTTCACGGCGTGAATTACCACTTTGTCGGCGAGGATGACTTTCTCGCCATGCTGGAAGATGCCGCCTTTCTGGAACACGCCAAGGTGTTCGGCAACCTTTACGGCACTTCCCAGGCCTGGGTAGAGGAGCAGCTGGAGGCCGGGATCGATGTCATTCTGGAAATCGACTGGCAGGGCGCAGCCCAGGTGAAACGGTTGCTGCCAGAGACCAGGGCGATTTTTATCCTCCCCCCGTCCCGCTTGACCCTGCTGCAACGCCTGACTGCCCGCGGCCAGGATGACTCCACCACCATCGAGAGCCGCATGGCCGAGGCGGTAGAGGAGATGTCCCACTACGTGGAGAGCGATTTCCTGGTGGTAAACGAAGATTTCGACAAGGCGCTGGCGGAGCTGCAGGCCATTGTCAGCTGCCATCGACTGGCCACCGACAAACAGCGACAGACCCTGGAAGCGCTGTTGAACAAGCTGTTCAGCTAGGGCCTGTTCACACTGGCTGAGCTGGCCCTGCTGTGGCAGGCATTATTCACGCTGGAGCAATAGGCCACACACGGGTATAATTTCCGGTTCCGTTTTATTACTTACTATTGGGAAATTTGATTCATGGCACGTGTAACCGTTCAAGATTGCCTGGAAAACGTTGCGAACCGCTTTGAGCTGGTCATGGTAGCCAGCAAGCGAGCCCGGCAAATGGCCACCGGCGGCAAGGATCCCCTGGTTGATGAGGAATCCGACAAGCCCACCGTTATTGCCCTGCGCGAAATTGCCGAAGGCCTGGTCACCCCGGACATCCTCACTCGCGAAGACGAACTGGAAGCCGAGGAGGAGCTGGCGGAAGTCATGATGGAGGCCAGCAGCGAGTCCCTCTAAGCTCCACCAGGGGCATCGCGGGGCAGCAAAGTTATGAACGCCGTGCAACCTATCGATGCCCTTACCCACACGCTCCAGAGCTATCTCACCCCGGAGCAAAGCAACAGCGTAAGACGAGCCTACTACTTCGCCGAACAGGCCCATCACGGCCAGCTGCGGCGCAGTGGCGAACCTTACGTCACCCATCCGCTGGCAGTTGCCATCATCCTCGCGGACATGCACATGGACCACCAGAGCCTGGTGGCGGCCATGCTTCACGATGTCATCGAAGACACCGGCATTCCCAAGTCCGCTATCGGCGAACAGTTTGGCGCCCCGGTGGCGGAACTGGTTGACGGGGTCAGCAAACTGACCCAGATGGAATTCGAGTCGCTGGAAGAGAAACAGGCGGAGAATTTCCAGAAGATGGCGCTGGCCATGGCACGTGACATCCGGGTGATTCTGGTGAAACTGGCAGACCGCCTGCACAACATGCGCACCCTGGGTGTGCTCCAGACCAGCAAGGCTCGCCGCATCGCCAGGGAGACTCTGGATATCTACGCGCCCATTGCCATGCGCCTGGGCATGAACAACGTGCGCATGGAGTTCGAGGACCTGGGTTTCAGCGCCCTGCACCCCATGCGGGCACGGCGCATCAAGGCGGCCATGCGCAATACCCGCGGCCACCGCAAGGAACTGGTGGACAAGATCCGCCAGCAGATCGAGGCCACCCTGGAACAGGAAGGTCACCAGGCCGAGGTCATGGGCCGGGAAAAGCACCTCTACAGCATCTACAAGAAGATGAAGTCCAAGCGGAAATCCTTTTCCGAGATCATGGACATCTACGCCTTTCGTATCATCGTTGACTCGGTGGACACCTGCTACCGGGTGCTGGGCTGCGTGCACAGCCTGTACAAGCCGGTGCCCGGCGAGTTCAAGGACTATATCGCCATCCCCAAGGCCAACGGCTACCAGTCGCTCCATACCGTGTTGATGGGCATGCATGGGGTACCGATTGAAATCCAGATACGCACCCGGGAAATGGAAGACATGGCCAACAACGGCATTGCCGCTCACTGGCTGTACAAGAGCGACACCCAGTCGGCCAACGGCAGCCACGCCCGGGCCCGGGAATGGGTACAGGGTCTGCTGGAAATGCAGCAGCGGGCGGGCAATTCGCTGGAGTTTATAGAAAGCGTCAAGATTGACCTGTTCCCGGACGAGATCTACGTATTCACGCCCAAGGGGCGCATTATGGAGCTGCCCCGGGGCGCCACCGCAGTGGACTTCGCCTACGCGGTGCACACCGATGTGGGCAACAGCTGCGTCGCCTGTCGCATCAACCGTCGACTGGCGCCCCTGTCGGAACCCCTGCAAAGCGGCCAGACCGTGGAAATTCTCACCGCCAAGGGGGCCAGCCCCAATCCCTCCTGGTTCAACTACGCGGTGACCGCCAAGGCGAGGACCAACATCCGCCACTTCCTCAAGCACCAGACCCGTGAGGATTCCGTTGCCCTGGGCCGCCGACTGCTGGACCGGGCCCTGGCCGCCATGGACAGCAGCCTGGAGACCATCCCTGAAGACGAGATGGGCGAATTCCTGAGCGAACACCAGTACGACAGCCTCGACCAGCTGGTGGAAGATATTGCCCGGGGCAATCGCCTGCCCGCCATCACCGCCCAGCAAATTCTCGGCGAGGTGGGCGCGGACCAGAAGGAGCCCGACCATGCCCACCCGGTGGCGATCCGCGGCACCGAGGGCTTTATGCTCACTTACGCCAAATGCTGCCACCCGATTCCCGGTGACCCTATCGAAGGCTACCTGAGTTCGGAGAAAGGCGTCGTAGTGCACCGTGAGCGCTGCAATAACCTGGGCGACATGCGCGGTAACAGCGAGCGTCTGGTAGCCCTGCGCTGGGACGACCAGGTCGAGGGCGAGTACGCGGTGGAGCTGCGGATCGAGGTGGAAAATCGCCGTGGCATGATCGCCGTGCTGGCCACCAGGATCAACGCCATGGGTGTCAACATCGAGAAAATTTCCACCGAGGACAAGGATTACCAGTTCACCTATGTCGACCTGGAAATGATGGTGAAGAACCGGGTACACCTTGCGCGAATCATGAAACGCTTGCGCAGCACCAATTCTGTGCGCAAAGTAGTCCGCATCAAAAACTAGGGCAAGCAGGAGCACGCACGTGAGCAACCGCGCCATTATTTCCACCCCGGACGCACCGGAAGCCATTGGCCCCTATTCCCAGGCGGTAAAAGTAGGCAATACCGTATGGATCTCCGGGCAGATCCCGCTGGTTCCCGGCTCCATGGAGCTGGTTACCGGCGACATCAGCGCCCAGGCGACCCAGGTATTCAACAACCTGGCGGCCATCGCCGAGGCCGCCGGTGGCTCACTCAACCATGCCGTCAAGATCAATATCTCCCTGACCGACCTGGGCGATTTTGCCGCGGTCAACGAGGTCATGACCGACTTCTTCAGCCAGCCCTACCCCGCCCGTGCCTGCGTGCAGGTCGCCGCCCTGCCCCGGGCGGTAAAGATCGAAGTCGAAGCCATTCTCGCCGTCTGATGACACTCACCGAACTGCGCTATCTCGTTGCCCTGTCGGAAGCGGGACACTTCCGCAAGGCCGCCGACGCCTGTAACGTCAGCCAGCCTACCCTCAGTATCGCCATCAAAAAGCTGGAAGAAGAACTGGGCATCAGCCTGTTCGAGCGCGCCAGGCATAAGGTGAGCCCTACTCCCATCGGCGAGCGCATTGTGGACCAGGCCCGCACGGTGCTGCAGGAAATAAACAACCTGGTGAACCTCGCAGAACAGGGGAAGGACCCGCTGGGCAGTGTGCTCTCCGTGGGCGCCATCTACACCGTGGGACCCTACCTGTTCCCCCGTCTGGTGCCCCGTATCAGGAAGCTGGCCCCGGGCATGCCCATGTACATCGAGGAAAGCTACACCGCAGACCTGCGGGTGAAGTTGAGCAGCGGCGCCCTCGATGCGATTTTCATTGCCCTGCCATTCACCGAGCCAGAGGTGGTTACCCGACCCCTGTTCGATGAACCGTTCATGGTCTTGATGCAAAAAGATCATCCGCTGGCCGGCGACAGGGAAATTGAGCCAGCTGCCCTGGCGGAACACCGGGTGCTGCTGATGGGTGAGGGGCACTGCTTTCGCGACCAGGTCCTTGAGGCCTGTCCGGGGCTGCAGGAATCCATTGCCGCCCATAACGCCAGGGACCAGGCCGTCGTAGAGGGCAGCTCGCTGGAAACCCTCAAACACATGGTGGCCAGCGGCATGGGCATCACCGTGCTGCCGGAATCGGCAGCCAGCGTCGCCTCCTATGGCGAACAGGACCTGGTGCTGCGGCCGTTCACCGATCCCACCCCCCACCGCACTATTGCCCTGGCCTGGCGAGTTACTTATCCCCGCCACCAGGCGATTGATGTGCTCGCCGAGGCGCTGAAGGATTAGTGGCCGGAATTGCCAGTGACCCGGTAACCCAGCTGCGCGGTGTCGGCCCCAAGCTGGCGACAAAGCTTGCCGACGCCGGCATCCAGCGAGTGGAAGACCTGCTGTTTCACCTGCCGCTGCGCTATCAGGACCGCACCCGCGTGACGCCCATCGGCGCTGCCCAGGAAGGGGTGGATGTGGTGATCGAGGGCGACGTGCGGGTAGCCGATATTGCCTTTGGCCGTCGCCGCAGCCTGGTGGTCAGGCTGCAGGATGGGTCCGGCACCATCAGCCTGCGCTTTTTCCATTTCTCCGCGGCGCAGAAAAACAACCTCAAACCGGGCACTCGCCTGCGCTGTTTCGGCCAGGTACGCCGCGGCAGCAGCGGGCTGGAAATGTATCACCCGGAATACCGCCAGGTTAACGAAGGCGAGGCCCTCGTCGAAGAAGTGCTGACACCGGTGTATCCGGCTATCGGGGGTATTGGCCAGAACCAGTGGCGCAATCTCTGCGCCCAGGCGGTGAACCGGCTTAAACACACCGCGCCACCGGAGTTACTGCCCGCCAACCACCGCCTCACCTATGGTCTCGGTGACGCCCTGGTTTATCTGCATTCACCCCCGCCCGACGCCCCCCAGCAAGCCCTGCGCGAGGGCGAACACCCGGCGCAACTGCGGCTGGCGCTGGAGGAACTGGTTGCCCACAACCTGACCTTGCAGGGCTTGCGGGCCCAGCAGCAGTCGGAGGGTGCACCCGTGCTGGCCGGCAACCCCGCGCTGCTCAACCGGTTCCTGGACTCACTGCCGTTCACCCCCACTGGTGCCCAGCGACGGGTAATGGCGGAGATTCACGACGACATCACCCGCCCCCATCCCATGCTGAGACTGGTACAGGGTGACGTGGGGTCGGGCAAAACGCTGGTGGCAGCGGCAGCGGCACTGCAGGCCATTGCCAGCGGTTACCAGGTGGCCATCATGGCGCCCACCGAGATTCTCGCCGAGCAGCATCGCAACAATTTCGCCAACTGGTTCGCCGAACTGGAGATTAACATTGCCTGGCTGAGCGGACGCAGCAAGGGTAAAAAACGGCAAGCCGCGTTACAGGCCATTGCCTCCGGACAGGCGGCGTTGGTGGTCGGTACCCATGCCCTGTTTCAGGACGATGTGCTCTTCGATCGACTGGGCCTGGTGGTGGTGGATGAGCAACACCGCTTCGGCGTCCACCAGCGACTGTCGCTCACTGAGAAATCGGGGAAAAATGTTGGCAGGCCGCACCAGCTGGTAATGACCGCCACCCCCATACCCCGCACCCTCTCGATGGTGGCCTACGCCGACCTCGACTGCTCGGTCATCGACGAACTGCCGCCGGGGCGCCAACCGGTGGAGACCGCGCTTATCGACAACAGCCGACGGGAGCAGATTGTCGAGCGGGTCAGCAATGCCTGCGCGGGTGGACGCCAGGCCTACTGGGTCTGCACCCTGGTAGAGGAAAGTGATGTGTTGCAGGCACAGGCAGCCGAAGCAACGGCCCGGGAGCTGGCGGAGGCACTGCCAGGGCTGCGCGTGGGCTTGGTGCACGGGCGGCTCAAGCCCGCCGAAAAAGACGCCGTGATGGCCGCATTCAAGGGCGCCGAGCTGGACCTGCTGGTGGCAACCACCGTGATCGAGGTGGGAGTCGATGTGCCCAATGCGAGCCTGATGATCATAGAAAACCCGGAACGCCTGGGCCTGGCCCAGCTACACCAGCTGCGCGGACGGGTGGGTCGTGGCACCGCCGCCAGTCATTGCGTTCTGCTGTACCAGAGTCCGCTGTCCTTCAACGGCAAACAGCGCCTGCAGGCCATGCGCACCAGCAATGACGGGTTCTTTATCGCCGAGAAAGACCTGGAACTGCGCGGGCCGGGTGAAGTACTGGGCACCCGGCAAACCGGCCTTATGGAGTTTCGCATCGCCCAACTCCCGGCCCACAACCATTTACTCGGGGAGGTCCAAAGACTGGCCGGGGAAATACAGGCCACCCGTCCTGACCTGATCGAGCCGCTGATCAAGCGCTGGACCGGCAGCAACCGCGAATTTGCCAAGGTGTAACGCTAAAAAATTTGGGGTCAGAGTAAAAACTTGGAATGCGACCAAGATAATACAATCATCCGGTTTGAAGTTTTTACTCTGACCCCAAATTTTTACTCTGACCCCAAATGTGTCTGCGGATCGAACAGCGCATTCCAGCGGAGCTGCAGCTCTGCTGGCCCCAGGGCTTCCAGCCGCTCCACGTTGCGCCCCGGAATCCCCGCGGGATCGGGATAATCCAGTAACACCCGCTCCAGCATATCCTCCCTGATCAGGTGGATGGTAGGCCAGGGGGAGCGGTTGCTGAAGTGGCTGGCGGCATTCGCGGGCTCGCCCTCGAACTGGTAGTCCGGGTGAAAGCTGGCCAGCTGGATAACGCCCTCCAGTCCGGATTCGCCAAGCAGGTCGTGGGCAAGTCCAAGGAAATCCAGGTAGTCCTCGAAATCGGCGAGGGCCGTGGTGAACACCAGCAGGCTGGTGGCAATCTCGGATTCAGGGCTCGATTGAACCCGATCCAGTTCAGAGAGGAAAAAATGCTGCAGCGCCGAGGGATCGGCCGCCGGGCAGGTCACAATTCGCAGCTGGGGTGAAGTCAGCAGCGGCCGGGCGAACGGGCAGAGGTTGAGACCCACCACAAACTCATCGAGCCAGCGGCGGGTCTGCTCTTCTGCAGGCCCGGGATCCAGCATGCTCAGGCCATAATGGCCGGCAGTTCCTTCTGCAGCGTCATCTTATGCCGGGTGGCCTCACCGGTGAGGGCAAAGCCCAGCAGGGCACCGCCGCTGTCGCGGAACTCAGCCTTCACGTTGTGGCCATCGATTTCGAAGCTCCACTCACCCTGTGCGCCTTCGGCGGGAGGCGCCACGGTGACCGGGCAAGCGGGCACCTTGATGGTAACGGGCATTGCGGGGTAGCTGACTTCGGTCGGCTCACCGGCCAGGGTCTTGCCCAGGGCTCTGGCCTGGGCCATCAGCGGTGCCACATAAACCAGCACGTGCCCGTCTACCTCGGCACAGTCTCCCATGGCGTAAACATTGGGCGCGCTGGTTTCCAGCAGGCGGTTGGTCACTACGCCGCGATTGGTTTTAATACCTGAGGCCTGGGCCAGGTCCACACGGGGACGCACCCCCACGGCGGAAACCACCAGGTCAGCGACGATGGTTTCGCCGTTGTTCAGACTGACCTCAACACCCACAGCGGCCTTATTGACCTCGGTCACCAGCGGTCCGAAGTGGAATCTGGCGCCTTTCTCTTCCAGCGCCGCCTGCACCGCCTTGCCCGCGGGCTCGGGGAGCAGCGTCGGCAGGCAATAACCCAGCGGATCCACGGTCTCGGTCTGGAAACCGCCATTGATCAGGTCGTTGGTGTACTCACAGCCGATCAGGCCACCGCCGATCAGGCACACCTTCTTCACGTCGTTTTTCTTCATCGCCGTGCGGAAGTCGTCGTAGTCCAGCAGGTCGTTAATCGAGTACACCCTGTCCAGGCCGTCGCCGGCGATGGGCGGCCGGATCACGTCGGCCCCCAGGGCCAGTACCAGCTTGCCATAATGCACGGCGGTATCGGTATCGCCGACCTTGATCAACTGGTGTTCGGTATCAATCGCGCCCACCTTGGTCATGGTCCAGACGCTGGCCTTGAGCATACGACCCATGCTGCCCGCATCCATTTGTGCGAGGTCGTCGGTGGACATGTCCTTGGTGAACCCGGTGGAAAGCATCGGCTTGGAGTAGGAGCGACCATCGTCAGAGGTAATCAGGATCAGCGGCGTGTCCTGATCGTGCTTGCGAAATTCCCGGGCCAGACCATAACCAGCGAGGCCCGTGCCGAGAATGACCACTGGCGCATGGACGGTATCCACCGCCGGTTCCTCATGGTGGGGAGTGTCGTCTACCGGGGATTCCTCCAGCAGTTCGAAGTCTTCCTTGCCCACACCACAGTCGGGGCAAAGCCAGTCCTCGGGGACGTCTTCCCAGCGGGTGCCAGGGGCGATGCCGTCATCGGGCCAGCCCTGTTTCTCGTCATAAATCAGGCCGCAGACTATACATTCCCATCTACTCATCGTTGTTCTCGCTCGTGCTGTCTTTGCTTCTGGGTGTAACTTTCCCGGCGCTGCACACAGCGCCCGGGAAAACAGATTCAGGGGAGGCAACACTATAAGGTTGTGTGAAAATTGTGCAAGCGCAATCTGGGCCCCGGACGCTGGCAATTTGAGCCAGCGGCGCCTTGCAAGCGACCGGCTGATCGCGCATCCTCGCCCCTTCATGAATGAAGACGCCTGCACAGCCAATGCATCCCCGCCACCAGCCGGTCACCGGGTTCACCGGGAGCCCCTGTGGCGACCGGTCAAACAGTTCACCACCGGCGAGCTGGCGCCGGCTGTGCGGCGCTGGCTGCTGGACGACGGCTCCCTCACCGGCCGCTTGATCGATCAGTGCCGCGGTCCGTTCAGCGTGCAACGGCTGTATCAGGGCTGGGACGTCCCACTACCATCGGAACGCCGGCTGCTGCGCCTGCCGCAGCGGCAGCTGTCCATCGTGCGCGAAGTGGTGCTCCGGCAGGGCGATGACAGCGTGGTGTTTGCCCGCTCGGTTCTGCCCCTCACCAGCCTGACCGGCAAGCTGGCACACCTGCGGCGACTACAGAACCGTCCCCTCGGGGCGATTCTTTTCAATCACGCCGGCATGCGTCGCAGTCCCTTCGAGGTCGCCCGGCTGGACGGGGCCAGCGACTACATCCCCGCGTTTCTGCGACAACAGGAACCGGCCTGGGCCAGGCGTTCCCGCTTTACCATCGACGGCCGGAGCCTGATGGTGAGCGAAGTTTTTCTGCATGCCTTCCAGCCCTGGCCCGCGGTACTGCCCGTCCACAGAACCCAGCGCGGCAAAGTCAGCGCTGCAATTCTCAGCCCGAAACAGTAAGCTTGGAGCCCCGCCCCAGGTAACCGCACCATGCCCACCGAATCCAGATTACAGGCCCTGTTACAGCTGATCCGTTTCGACAAGCCCATAGGCACCCTGCTGTTGCTGTGGCCCACCCTGTGGGCCCTGTGGATTGCGGCGCAGGGTGTGCCGGACTGGGACCTGCTGCTTATTTTTTGCCTGGGAACCTTCCTCATGCGTTCCGCCGGATGCGTGGTTAACGATCTCGCGGACCGCCACTGGGACGGTGAGGTAAATCGCACCCGGGGCCGGCCACTGGTCACCGGCGCGGTGTCGGCAAAGGACGCACGGCTGCTGTTCCTGGGCCTGCTGGTCAGTGCCTTTGTACTGGTGCTGCTCACTAACACGCTGACGATAAAATTATCGTTCGCGGCGGTGGCGCTGGCCTCAACCTATCCCTTTATGAAGCGCTACACCCACCTGCCACAAGTGGTGCTGGGTGCGGCATTTTCCTGGGGCATCCCCATGGCTTTTGCCGCCCAGACCGGCGAATTGCCGGCGGGGTTGTGGCTGTTGTATGGCGGCAACGTGCTGTGGACCATGGCTTACGACACCAAGTACGCCATGGTGGATCGCGAGGACGACCTGGTCGTCGGCATTAAATCCTCCGCCATCCTGTTCGGCGACCGTGACCGGGTCATGATCGGCATGCTGCAGCTGGGGTTTCTTGGCTTGATGGTGGCTGCCGGTGTTGAATTCGGGCTGGGCACGTTCTATTACCTGGGACTGGTCGGGGCGGCAGGCCTGTGCGTATATCACCAATACCTGATACGCGAGCGGGACCCGGCAACATGCTTCAGGGCTTTCCTTCACAACAACTGGGTGGGCGCGGTGATTTTCGCCGGTCTGCTGCTGGACTACGCTTTTTGAGGCCGGGGTCACGGTGGAGCTGAGCGCGGAGTTTATCACCAGTCTGGAGCAGGTGGACGCCGCCCAGTGGGAGGGCCTCTGCGGCACCGACTACCCCTTCCTGCGTCACCATTTTTTGCTGGGACTTGAGCAATCGGGTTGCACCACCGCGGAAACCGGCTGGCAGCCCTGTCACCTGATCCTGCGGGAGGGGGAAACGGCAGTGGCCGCACTGCCGCTGTATCTCAAATCCCATTCCTACGGGGAATATGTGTTCGACTGGTCCTGGTCACAGGCCTGGCAACAGAACGGCCTCCAATACTACCCCAAGCTGGTCAGCGCGATACCCTTTACCCCGGCCACCGGGGCCCGACTGTGTCACAGCGACGACCTTACCACCGATCAGGCCTGGCACATGGCGACCCGGGCGCTGGAGCAGTTTGCCCGCAAGCAGGGGATCTCCAGCTGGCACCTGCTGTTCCCCGAGGAATCGGTGTCCAATGCGCTGCTGGCCCGGGGCTTTCACCAGCGCCAGGCCACCCAGTTTCACTGGTTCAATGAGGACTACCGGGACTTCGATGATTTCCTCTCCGGCTTCAGCAGCCGCAAGCGCAAGTCCCTCAAGCGAGAGCGCCGCCGGGTGCAGGAACAGAACCTGGAACTGCAAACCCTGGTGGGCGGGGAGATCAGCGCAGAGCACTGGGAAAGGTTTTACCACTTCTACCAGTACACCTATGCCAAGCGCAGTGGTCATGGCGGCTACCTGACCCGGGAGTTTTTCACCCGGGTCGCAGCCGCAATGGGTGACCAGGTCATCATGGTCATGGCATCTCACGAGAGTAAGGCCGTTGCCGCAGCCCTCTACTTTCGCTCTGCCGACACGCTTTACGGGCGCTACTGGGGCTGTGAACGGGAGTTTGACTGCCTGCACTTTGAAGCCTGCTACTACCGGGGCATCGAATATTGCATTGCACAGGGCATCACCCGCTTTGACCCCGGGGCCCAGGGGGAACACAAAATCCAGCGCGGCTTCCGGCCGGTTGCAACCTTCTCCAACCACTGGATTGCCGATCCGGGCCTGTCAGCGGCAGTGGCTGACTTTACCCGCCGGGAACGGCCACACACCGAAGCCTATAAGAAAGAAGCGGAAACCCTGCTGCCCTTCAAGCAGGCGCCCTGACACGGCACCGCAGGCTGGGCCCGCTCAGGCTTTGCGCCAGGCCAGCAAACGGTTATTGGCAGGCATCTCGACGTCGGAGCGCGGGACAAAACCCGCCGCCGCGGCCAGCGCGTCCACTTTTTCGACATCGCGGATGGCGCTATAGGGGCTTTGCTGCGCCAGCCAACCGTCAAACCTGGCATTGCTGTCCGAGGTGTACTGCCCGCCGTAATTAAAGGGACCGTAAATCGCCAGCAGGGTGTCGGCCCCGGCGCGCTCGCCGAGTTCGGCAAACAGATCCTGTACCGACGCCCAGGGCATGATGTGCAGGCTGTTGGCGGTAAAAACAGCGTCGGGTATTTTCGCCCCCGGCCAGGGGCGCTGACTGACATCCAGGGCGTACGGGGGGAGCAGGTTCGCTCCACTGAAGGCATCGCAGCGCGGTTTCAGTACAGCCAGGTGCTGCTGCACCTCCGTAGGCTGCCACTGGAGGTGTGGCAAATGACCGGCAAACCAGCTGGCATGCTGGCCAGTGCCGGAGCCTATCTCCAGCACCCGTAGGCGGTCGACGAATAGTTCCCTCAGGACCTCGAGAATCGGGCCCTTGTTGTTTTCGCAAGCCTGGGAAAAGGGCAGCCTCTCCACCGGACAGGCTTACTTTTGCGCCGGTGCCTGATCCCGGGTAAACACCCACTCGTGGGCGGTGGACTCGGCCTTGTTGTAGCGATAGCCGTCCTTGCGGAACTGCTTGATACCTGCCGGATCATTGAGCTCTTTTTCGATGATGAAACGCGCCATCTGGCCGCGGGCCTTCTTGGCGTAAAAGCTGATGACCTTGTACTTGCCGTTCTTGAGGTCCTTGAATACCGGGGTGATGATTTCGGCATCCAGCTGCCGCGCCTTCACCGACTTGAAGTATTCGTTCGAGGCGAGATTGACCAGCACTGGCGAACCGGATTTTTCCAGCTGCTTGTTGATGGCCTGGTTGATGTCGTCACCCCAGAACTCATAGAGGTTCTTGCCGCCACGGTTGGCGAACTTGAGCCCCATTTCCAGCCGGTAGGGCTGCATCAGGTCCAGCGGACGCAACAGGCCGTAGAGGCCGGAGAGAATGCACAGGTGCTTCTGCGCGAAACCCAACTGGGATGCGCTCAGGGTTTCTGCTTCGAGCCCGGTGTATACATCGCCCTTGAACGCCAGCACCGCCTGCTTGGCGTTATCCAGGCTGAAGGGTGCGGTCCAGTTCATAAACCGGGCGTGGTTGAGCTCGGCAATATTGTCGCTCACGCCCATCAGGGCGCGGATATCGTCGGGGCTCATTTTACGGGCATCCTCAACCAGCTCTCCCGCACGCTCGATGAACAGCGGCTGGCTCGCCTTGCGGGTGGTCGGGGCAGTGTCAAAATCCAGCGTCTTCGCCGGCGAAATTACGGTCAGCATTACTCAGGGCCTGTAGGTTATTGCAGCGCCGGGGGTGTCCCCTTTAGCGAGGGGGCTATGATACTCTGCACTCCGTCCAATAAAAAAGACCCGATCCACATGGCTTTCGTGCGCAAGCTTGTGCAGACCATAGACGCCTTTACCGACCGGTTCGGCCGCGCCCTGGCCTGGCTGGTGCTGGCAATGGCGCTGCTGATCACCGTTATCGTCGTCATGCGCTACGGTTTTAATACCGGCTCTATTTTTGCCCAGGAACTGGTCACCTACATGCACGCCACCCTGTTCCTGCTGGGTGCCGGCTATGCCCTCAAACACGGCGCCCATGTCCGGGTGGATATTTTTTACCGGGGTTTTTCCGACCGCGGCCGGGCCTGGGTAAACGCACTGGGTGGCGTGGTATTCCTTATCCCCCTGTGCCTGTTCATCATCGGCGTAAGCTGGAATTTCGTCAGCGAATCCTGGGCCATGCGGGAAACGTCCTCGGAGCTGGGTGGTATCGCCGCGGTCTACGCCCTCAAGGCGCTGATTCCCGCCATGGGTATCAACCTGCTGCTACAGGGCCTGGCGGAAACCCTGCGCAACGCCCTGGTGCTGGTAGAGGGAGACGCCTGAATATGGAGTATTTATCGCTCTATATGTTCCTGGCGGTCTGTCTGTTGTTGATGCTGGGTTACCCCGTCGCCTTCACCCTGGCAGGCACCGCCCTGGCTTTCGCTGCTGGCGGCATCATCGCCGGGGTCTTTGACGCCAGCTTCCTCAACGCTTTCCCCGGCAGGGTATTCGGCACGATCAACAATACCACCCTGATCGCCGTACCCCTGTTTATTCTGATGGGGACGATACTGGAAAAATCGCGCATCGCGGAAGAACTGCTGAGCAGCATGTCGCGCGTATTCGGCCGCCTGCAGGGAGGTCTGGGGATCTCGGTGGTCGTGGTCGGCATGTTCCTGGCAGCCAGCACCGGTATTGTCGGCGCCACTGTTGTCACCATGGGCCTGCTGTCACTGCCCAGTATGCTCCGCGCAGGCTACAGCCCGGCACTGGCCACCGGCACTATATGCGCGACCGGCACTCTGGGCCAGATCATTCCTCCCTCTATCGCGCTGGTCCTGCTGGGGGACATTCTCGCCAATGCCTACCAGCAGGCCCAGCTCAAAATGAACGTATTCAGCACCCAGACGGTGTCCGTGGGAGACCTGTTTGTGGGTGCGCTGATTCCCGGCCTGGTGCTGGTGGCGCTGTACATTATCTACCTGACGGTCTATGCCCGCATCAGGCCGGATGCGGCACCACCGGCGGAAGAAGACCCGGTCTCGGTGGCCGAGGTACTGCGGGGCCTGTTACCACCGCTCATACTGATCGTGCTGGTCCTGGGATCTATCCTTGTAGGTGCGGCGACGCCGACGGAAGCGGCCGGGTTTGGCGCTGTGGGCGCTTTGGTGCTGGCAATGGTCCGACGGCAGATGAACCTCGCCCGCCTCAGGGAAGCCGTGATCGATACCATGGAAGTGACCTGCATGGTGTTCATGATTCTCATCGGCGCCGCTGTGTTCTCGCTGGTATTCCGCGGCTTTGGCGGGGAAGAGCTCATTCACGGCTTCTTCCTCGATATGCCAGGCGGGGTAATGGGGGCCACCCTGGTGGTGATGCTGGTGATTTTCCTGCTGGGTTTTATTCTCGACTTTATCGAGATTACCTTCGTGGTAGTCCCTATCGTCGGCCCGATCCTGTTGGCCATGGGACTGGACCCGATCTGGCTGGGCATCATGATTGCCCTCAACCTGCAGACCTCTTTCCTCACCCCGCCCTTTGGCTTTGCCCTGTTTTACCTGCGCGGTGTGGCCCCGGATACCGTGTCAACCGGGGCTATCTACCGCGGGGTCCTACCCTTTATAATCATCCAGCTGTTGCTGATGACGGCGCTGTGGTTCTGGCCCCAAATGGCTACCTGGCTACCCGCTCTCCTGCAAAAGTAACCATTAACCCTACAGATTACTCAGGCGTAAGCGCATGAACGACATCGACAGCACCCCCGTGCCTCAGGGAGACCTGGCCCTGCAAACCGTGGCCATGCCCAAGGACACCAATCCCAACGGGGATATCTTCGGTGGCTGGCTGATGTCTCAAATGGACATCGCCGGTATGGTGACCGCCGCTGAGGTCGCCGGCGGGCGCGTCGCAACCGTGGCCATTGACGCCATGGCATTTCTGACGCCGGTACACGTGGGGGCAGTCGTCTCCTGCTACTGCGACGTACTCGAGATCGGCCGCAGTTCGATTCGCATCGTCGTGGAAGTATGGATCAACTCACAGCACGACGGTGAGCCAATCAAGGTGACGGAAGGCGAGTTTGTGTTCGTGGCCATCGACGACAATGGCCGAACCCGCGCAATCCAGCGTTAAAAGTCCTCGTCTTCCAGCACCACGTCACGCAGGTTGATGTAGGACTGCTCGGAAATGTGGTGATAGTTGCGCACGCCCTTGTAGAAATCCGAGTAGGACGCATAGACCTTGGCTGCCATCGGGTCATTGGTGGCCAGCTTGTCCAGCGCCTCCCGGGTGCCTTCCCATAGCGCCCTGAGGACGTCATCAGGGAAACGACGCAGCTCCACACCGTGGTCTTCAATCAATTCCCGCAGGGCTTCGTTATTACGCCCGGTGTACTCGTCGAGCATGTCCTGGCTCGAGGCGCGGGCCGCATAGCGCACAATGGCCTGCAAATCCTCTGGCAACGCGGCCAGGGACTCCTTGTTGACGATAAATTCGAGCACCGAACCGGGCTCGTGCCAACCCGGGTAGTAGTAATATTTCGCCACCTGGTGGAAGCCCAGTATCCGGTCATTGTAAGGCCCGACCCACTCGAGGGCATCGATAACCCCGGTTTGCAGTGAGGTATAGAGCTCGCTGCCCGGCAGGGTGACGGAAGTGCCACCGGCGGCGGTAAACACCTCACCTGCGAGGCCGGGAATGCGCATTTTCAGGCCCTGCAGATCCTCGATGGAATTGATCTCCTTGTTGAACCAGCCGCCCATCTGCACCCCGGTACTGCCGCCGCCCATGGGCACCAGGTTAAAGGGCGCGTAGGCCTCTTCCCAGAGCTCCAGTCCACCACCGTAGTGCAGCCAGCCAAAGGTTTCCTGGGCATTGAGGCCGAAGGGAACCGCCGTAAAAAACACCGATGACGGCACCTTGCCCTTCCAGTAATAGGCGGCGCCGTGACCGGCGTCGGCAACGCCCTGGGATACGGCATCGAATACACCGAGGGCGGGAACGATTTCACCTCCGCCATAGACCCGTATTTTCAGGCGGCCGTTACTCATTTCGTCGACCATCCGGGAGAGGTTTTCCGCCGCCGAGCCGAGGCCGGGGAAGTTCTTGGGCCAGGTAGTGACAAGCTTCCACTCGAAGTATTCGTCAGAGCCGGCCAGCGCCTCTCCCCTGTGGCCGCCCGCTGTCTGTCGACCCGCGTTATCGGTGGCCCACAGGGCGATCACGGCCACCAGGGCCGCCACCAGAAGGAGTATGATAATGGGCGTAAAGCGCTTTTCCGCTGGAGCCAAGTTCATTGTTATATCCCCGTTATACCAGCTGCAAATTGGCGTATTGCAGTACCAGCCACTTGCTGCCTTCGGCATCGAAGTTTACTTCCACCCGGGCGCTGCTGCCTCTACCCTCGAAGTTTAGCACGGTACCCTCACCAAAAATCTGGTGGTAGACCCGCTGGCCGAGACTCAGCCCCGTATCCGGCACAGTGGCCTGGCTGAGACTGCTGACGGGGCGCGACACGGTGTTGTTGAGACGCACCTCCTGCAGCAGTTCTGCCGGTATTTCGCGGATAAAGCGGGAGGGTGCATTAAAGTTTTCACTGCCGTGCAGTCGCCGGGATTCGGCGTAGGTGATCACCAGTTGCTCCATGGCCCGGGTGATACCCACGTAACACAGCCGGCGCTCCTCCTCCAGTCGGCCCGGTTCCTCGATCGACATGCGGTGGGGAAACAGGTTTTCCTCCATTCCCGCCAGGAACACCAATGGAAACTCCAGGCCCTTGGCCGAGTGCAGGGTCATCAGCTGCACGCTGTCTTCGTGTTCGTCAGCCTGGGCGTCACCGGCATCCAGGGCCGCGTTATCGAGAAACTGCTGCAGGGGGGAGGTGTCTTCAGCCTCATCGCTGACAAACTGCTTGGCTGCGCTCACCAGTTCTTCCAGGTTTTCTACCCGGGCCTGGCCCTTTTCGCCTTTCTCCTTCTGGTGATATTCGATCAGGCCCGCGTGCCCGATCACGTGCTCCACCAGTTCCTCCAGGCTCAGTTCATCCGTGCCGGAGTCCAGCTCGTTAATCAGCACCTGGAAGCCCTCCAGCGCTGACAATGCCCGGGCGGGCAGCAGTTTTTCCGCGATCACAGTGTCAATCGCCTGCCACAGGGACAGTTCCCGGCTGCGGGCGCAGCTGCGCACCACATCCATGGTTTTGCTGCCGATACCCCGCGGTGGCGTGTTGATGACCCGCTCTACCGCAGCGTCATCACCTCGGCTTTGCAGCAGACGCAGATAGGCCAGTGCATTGCGGATTTCCAGTCGCTCATAAAAGCGCTGGCCGCCGTAAATCCGGTAAGGTATGCCGGCGCGAATCAGGCCTTCTTCCAGCACCCGGGATTGGGCATTGGAGCGGTAGAGAATGGCCGTGGAAGCGCGATTGTTTCCATTGCTCACCCACTGTTCGATCTGTTCGACGATAAAGCGGGCTTCGTCATGCTCGTTAAAGCCCGCGTACAGGGTAATGGGCTCACCCTGTTCGCCGGCGGTCCACAGCTCCTTACCGAGGCGGCCGAAGTTGAACGCGATGACGCCGTTGGCGGCCTGCAGGATGGTCTGGGTGGAGCGATAATTCTGCTCCAGCCGTACCGTGCGAGTACCCTTGAAGTCCTCGCCAAAGCGCTGGATGTTCTCAATCCTGGCACCCCGCCAGCCGTAGATAGACTGGTCATCATCGCCCACCGCCACCACCGGAATCTGCTTACCCGCCAGCACCCGCAGCCAGGCGTACTGGATGGTATTGGTATCCTGGAACTCGTCCACCAGGATTTGCCGGAACCTGCCCTGGTAATGGGCCAGCACGTCCGGGCTTTGCAGCCACAGTTCGTGGGCTCGCAACAGTAACTCGGCGAAATCCACCATGCCCGCGCGTTCACAGGCGGCTTCGTAAGCCCGATACACCTGCAACATGGTCTGGGCATAGAGGTCGCCGTGGGGAGCATCGATATGGTGTGAACGCAGCCCCTCGTCCTTCTGCGAATTGATGTACCACATGGCCTGTTTTGGCGGCCAGCGGCTTTCATCCAGCTCCAGTTCCCGGCAGACACGCTTGACCAGTCTGAGCTGGTCATCGCTGTCCAGGATCTGGAAGTTTTGCGGCAGTCCCGCCTCTTTCCAATGAGCCTTCAGCAGGCGATGGGCCAGGCCGTGGAAAGTCCCCACCCACATACCGTGGCTGGGTATGCTCAGCATTTCCTCGATGCGGGAGCGCATCTCCCGGGCAGCTTTGTTGGTAAAGGTCACCGCCAGAATCGACCAGGGGGAGTAGTCCTCGGCGCGAACCAGCCAGGCAATGCGGTGCACCAGTACCCGGGTCTTGCCACTGCCGGCTCCGGCGAGCACCAGCATATTCTGGCTTTCGGCAGCGACCGCATCACGCTGGGCCTGATTGAGGGGAGAGAGAATATCCGATACATCCATCAGCGCATTCTAACCGAGAGGCCGCCGCCACGGGGGGCTTTTTTCCGTCGATGGCGACCACCTGTCCACCAGGCATGCACAACAGGCGGTGACGAGCCGATTGCCATGGCCCCAACCATCTCGTGCCTGACAATTCGCTACAGAAAATGGCGATTAGCTCTGCTACTATCAACTGCATCTGGGGCAATGGGGCAGTGTCCGAAATGGGCAACCGGGACGACGATCACACGCAATGGCGGCAAGGGGACGAAGACCAGCCCCACAACGACAGCCTGTTCAGCGACTTCGACGACGATGAGTTCGAGGATTCAGATCGTGACAGCGACTTTGCCGCTATTTACACCGAGGTTGAGGAAGAACCCGAACTCCCGGCAGAGGACAACACCTGGGAGCTAATAGGCAGCACCTGGGAGCTGGTAGAAGAGTCCCCGGAGGAGGACGCCGCTGCAGATATCAGGGAGCGCTGGGACGAGGCCGGCGAATTCGGGTCGGAAGAGCCGGACCTGTGGAACGCGCGCCCCAATCCCCCTGGGGCATTCGACGACGAGCCCCCGGACGCCGAGGATACCCTGGCCATGGCGGCTATCGACAGTGAAGACCTCGATGATCCAACCGGGGAAGCGTGGGAGGAGTTCGAGGATGACGAGGAACTTGAGGAAGAGGGCGGCGCCGAACTGTCGATATCGCTGGGTATGATTGTGGTCGCAGTCGTCGCCCTGGTACTCATGGGGGCCGGTGGCTATGGCGTTATCGAACAACGGGCCGGAATGCAGGAAGAAATCCGCGAACTGCAGGCCAAGCTGGCCACAGCCGCACCGCCCCATGAAGTGGCTGCGGCCAGGCTGGCCGCAGAGGAGGCCACCGAACGCAGTACCCGGCTTGAGCAGCAGGTGGAGCAACTGGCTCGGGAGAACCGCAGCCTAGAGGCCATTGTCAGTGGCCTGGAAAAACAATTGACCGCCCAACAGGAGGCAATAAAAAAAGCGCCACCGCCCGCTAAGGCAGCACCTGCCGCCACAGTCAAACCGGCGCCAGCGAAACCAGCAACAGGCGGCAGCTCGCCCGCCACTGCCGGCAGCTGGTTCGTCAATTTCAGTTCCTATACCCTGCGCAGCACCGCCGAAAGCTGGGTGAACAAATTGCAACCTGGCAAGGGTCGGGTAATAGTTACCAGCGGAGACAGTAACGGCCGCACTATCTACCGGGTGCGGGTAGTAGACCTGCCGGACAAAGCCTCAGCTGAGGCAATAGCCCGATCCCTGGAACAGCAATATGACCTGCCTAAATTGTGGGTGGGCAGATCCGGCTGACTTGGCAGAATCAACGTCTGCTGTTAATGTTTATGCCTCGAAAAACTGGCTGAGATAAGACCATGAAAGCAATCAAGTACACCGCCCTGGCACTGGCCCTGGGCAGCTCCTCCGCCCTTGCTGCAGACTGCGAAGCACCTGCGCAACCCGAGATGCCGGACGGCTCCACCGCCACCATGGAACAGATGCTGGCCGGCCAGAAAGCCGTCAAGGCATTCCAGGTTGCCAACCTGGAGTACATGAAGTGCCTGGAACCCGCACTGACCGCCGCTGAAGCCGCGGCCAAGGCAGGGGAAGAAGGTGCCATCGAGAAATACCAGGCAGCCCAGGACAGCTATAACGCAGCCGTCTCCGCCGAGGAAGCTGTCGCCGGCGAGTTCAATACCGAAATCCGGGAATACAAGGCCGCCAACCCGAGCTGACCTTTACGGGTCGCTCGACCCAGAGCGGCCCAACCTTCACCCGAGTAGTTCCAGAGGCCCCCACGGTGAGTGGGTCAGGGCCACCGCAATAATGTATGCCGCCGTTGCCAGTGCAGCCACGTAGGCCAGTAACTGGCTCCGCTTGCTGGTAGCAAAGCGCATGACGGTCATTCCCAGGCCGATATACAGCAACAATGCCAGCACCTTCGCGACTACCCAGGGTAGCGCCAGTGGCGACACTCCCCAGATGCCCAGCATACCCACCGCCGAGGCAAGCAACACGCTATCGACCAGGTGGGGCAGCACCCGGCTGATGGGCGCCTGCAAGCGCGGGTTGCCGGTCAATGCCCAGTAGCCGCGCAGGGAGAACCCGGCGACTGAACCCAGCCCGCAGCAGACGTGGACAAACTTTAAAATCGTCAATAGCGTCATTTCGCCAGTTTACCAGCAACTGTTACAGTAACCCCATGACACCTGCCAGCGTCCAGAGGCTCACCCGACTCGCGATTATTGCCGTTACCCTGCTGCTGGCAGCCTGCCGGATGCCGGTAAAGGTCAGCGGACAGGGCTATGTTTTCGGCGAGGACGCCGGGCAGCTTTACCGCGCAGGCTACACATTCGAGATCAACGAGGATTTCCAGGAGACGTTCTGGCCCGTGCCGGCGCCCGGGTACAGCTTCGGCCGCTGGACGGACATTTGCAATAACCTCTACGGGCCCTGTGAACTCACGCTGGATGAACCGCTGTGGAGCCGGGACGACAGCATCCCCCTGGGGGCACGTTTTCGCCGGAACTACAGCGGCCCCCTCGAAATCCGGTACTACGAGACCTACTGGTACGAAGCGACCCGCACACTCTCTGTGCCCCTGTCCCGCGTTGATCTGCGCGGCGCGAACGGCGCTGGCTCGCCGCGCTACTTCATGGCATCGCCGGACCTTGAGGTCATTGTCCCGGCAGCGCGAGTTGGCCCGGACCTGCTGTTCCCGCTACCAAATGACGAATACCCGCCCGAAGACTACTGGCTATTTGCCTCGGCAACAGATAGCGAAGGGATTATCGCCAGTGCATCCATCAGCTTCGGGTTGGCCAGCAAGGTCCCTGCCGGAGGCTTCACAGCCTATGACGGCGCCTCGCCCTGGGCGTCGGCACTGCCCGCCTGCGTAGCGGCAAATACACCCTTCCAGTTATGCTCACTGGCGACCCTGCCATTCATCGGCCAGCAGGCTGCGAGTCCCTCGGTCGAGGAGGTACTGGCGCGCACGGTGGTATCCCACCCCTGGATGGGGCGTCGCTTTGAGCAGGTTTTACGCGCTTTACCGCAGGACATGCTGCCGCTGTTTCGGGGGGCTACGGCCGTTGTGATCGGCGCAGATATTCGCCCGGCATTCTACACCTCGGCCACCGGGGCGATTTACCTGGACCCCCAGGATTTGTGGCTCACCCCCGAGGAGCGGCAGACTATCGACTGGGCGCCCGACTACCGGACCGAATATGGCCATGACCTGAACTTCATTTCCTACGACCTCTATATCAGCGGCAGCGAGGCAGCCTGGACGCCTGCTTACCTGTACGAGGAATTCGAGTCCCGCACGCTGCAGGACATCCTGCTGCCAGTAGCCACCCTGCTGGTCCACGAGCTGGCCCATGCCAATGACGCCGTGGCACCGGCGCTACTGGGCCTGGTCTCCGATGATGAAACCGTGCTCGAGGCTGTGCTGCGACTGGAGAACCGGAGTCCTTCACTGCAATTGCTGAACACCTACCCGCTGACGTCTTCCTTCCTGTACCAGCTGGCGGAGATCCTGTACTTCGGCGCGCCCGTTGCGGAGCCCGTGCTGGAGCTGAGTGCCCGTGGGCTCGGTCTGGAATTTGTCCAGGACGAAGCCAATGCGCTGTACGCCTTCGCCACACCGTACGAGGACACCGCAATGTTGGTGGAAGAAGTTCTGACCCATTACTTTTTCGGTGCCGACAGGCTGGTTTCATTTCTCGATGCGCCGGTGTCCGGGTCGGGCGACTGCAGCGACTACACCGTGCAATGGAGCAGCATCAATCGGGTCGCCAAACCGGCGGTAAAGGAACGGGCCAGGTTGGTGTTATCAGGCATTCTTGATGTAGCAGACGTTTCCCGCTACCTCGCTGCCATACCGGAGCCACGAAAACTGCAACGCGGACTGAGTCTGTGTGAAAACCTCGACCGTCTCGCCAGCGCGCCCGGCGCGCTTCCGGGCAAATTTATCCCGCCGCCGGAGCTGGCGAGAAGGCAGGTTGAGAAAATTCGCAGCCACCGCCAGATGCGCCAGCGTAGCGGGCGGGGCCGCGCCGGACGGGGGCGCATTGTTCCGCGCTGACTGTTCAGAACCGGTAACGCCCCTGCAACGCAAGCGTGCGCGGGCGGCTGAGACTACCGATTGTGGTCGTACCGGCGGGCACCAGCTGGCCGCCGAAATAAGGAAAACCGAAGCCAAAGGAGCTGGATTCGTCCAGCAGGTTACGCCCCACCAGCGCCAACTCCCAGCCACCTCCAGGGTCAGCTACGGACAGGCGCAGGTTCACCAGCGTCAGGGCGCCGTCGAGACTCGTCTCTCCAAGCTGCTGGTACTGTTCGTCCCGGTAGTTGATCGCACCTTCCAGTCGCCACTGCAGCTGGTTTCCCGGCACCGGCAGCACCCAGGACCCATCCACCGAGGCTGACCACTGCGGGGCGTAGGGCAGGCGTTGGCCGGTGTCGGTTTCCTCGGCATCACTGTAGGTGGCACTGGCGCCCAGTACCAGGTCCGGGGTCACGATCCAGCGGGTCTCCAGTTCCAGGCCCCGGCTGCGAGCCGGTACCGTGGAGGTAAGAAAGCCCGTACCAATGAATGACACTACCTGGAAGTCATCGATATCGGTATTGAAAACAGCGGCGTTGAGCAGGCCGCTGCCGCCCGCCAGTTGCCACTTCAGGCCCAGTTCCGTTGTTTCCGCCTCTTCCGTATCGAACTCCGCTTCTTCAGGGACGGCGACATCATTGGTAAATCCGCCACTTTTACTGCCATTGGCCCAGGAGAGGTAGCCCATTAATTCATTGCTGACGTCATATTGCAGGCTGAGAGAGCCATCGAGATTGTGTTCCGAGCGACTGAGGTCGCTGGGTGGCACTTCCGGCGCCAGCAGATCGGCCAGGATATCGGCGAGAAAGCCACCACTGCGCAATCGTTCCCGCCCCCAGACGGCGTCCTTTTCCTCATCGGTGTAACGCAGTCCCACACCCAGTTGCCAGTCACTGCCCAGGTACAGGCGCAACTGGCCAAATCCCGCCAGCACCCTCGTATCCTGGTCATAGGTCTTGAGACTGGCAGCATCGATGGGCAACGGCCCCAGGGTATAAGGCGGGGGAAAAGCCGAATCGGTGATATTGGCGTATTCCAGGGTACTGTCATGGTAATAAACGCCGAGCAGGTAATCGAAGCGTTTACCGGTCGGAGAGGCGAGGCGAAACTCCTGGGTGAACTGCTCATAGTCGCTGGCGAAAATCGAGGTGAGATAATCCACTGAGAGGAAATCGGTATCGGTCAGCCGGTGGTTGTCATAGTCCGACCAGCCGCTGAGCGAGGTAAATGTCATGTCACCCAGACCCTGCTCGTAATGCAGCGTGGCCCGGTGTGTGGTCTGCTCATCGTCCGCTTCACCCTTGCTGCCATAGGAAGTAAAGGCGTGTTTGTCCCGATCCAGTCCGATGTCTGCGCCGGGATCCATCCCCAGCATAAAGCCGAGCTGATCCACATCGGGCTGGAAAGTGTCTCCGCGGATACGCAGATCGTCGTACTGGTAGCTGGCATAAAGATCGCCGTCATTACCGAGTACAAAACTGGCGCCTATCCTCAGCGTCGATTGTTCGCGCTCCGGCACTTCATTACCGGTGGCCCGGTTATCGACGTAACCGGCCTCGTCCACGTAATTAAACGCCAGGCGATAATTACCCAGGGCACTGGGCAGGTCGACGGCGCCAGTGGTATAGACACTGCCAAACTCGGTTTCGTAGTCGGCCTGCAGATAACCGGCCAGTTCATCTCCCGGCCGCACGCTGACGATACTCAGTGCCCCCAGGCTGGTGTTTTTGCCCAGCAGGGTGTTCTGGCTGCCCTTGATCACTTCCACTCGCTCGAGGTCGAACAGCGAAGCCTGGAACTCGCGGATGCGGCCAGTCCAGATGCCGTCGATAAACAGCCCTACCGACTGGTCCAGGCTTTCGCTGGCAGAGCCGGTACCGAGGCCGCGAACGGTCACCTGGGCAAGATTCTGGGGGGTGTGCTGGATCACCAGGCCCGGCACCGAGTCAGCAAGGTCGGTGGTCGTTCTAATGGTGAAGTTGTCTATCAGGGCAGCGTCGACGACGCTGATGCTGATGGGTATGTCCTGAACGTTTTCTGTCCGCTTCTGGGCAGTGACCAGTACTTCTTCCAGCACCAGCAACTCCGCTGCCTGGGCTGAAAAATGAGAGTTGGCCAGTAATAAGGCAAGGCCACAGGGTCTCAGCCGTCCCCTGAAGGGGAGCCATCGATAATGAGCAGACATCAATTTATATCCCGGGGCGGGACGGAAATGGTCTACCTGGTCAGCTGCCGCTGTCGTCGAAACAGGCCTCAGAATCGGTAATCCAGAAACAGGGTGGGTCCTTTGAAATCGATGTTGTATTCGTTCTCTCGCCGGGACGATTTTTCCTGGGTGAGGTCGAGTTTGACGTACTGATAGCCAAGCGTCAGCGACCAGTGATCGCCCATGCCGTAGGCAATACGCGGGTGAATGTAGGTAAAGCCGCCGTCGTAATCGCCGTAGTTGGCACTGAGCCAACCGGCGTAGAGCCCCATACCCCACTTGTGGTTCAGCCTGTAGTAGGCCTGCAGTCGAAGGTTGGGCAAGGGTGCCAGCAGCTCACTGCTGCCGGTGGTCGCCTCCCGCTCGATATTTCCCACAAACGCCCGACCCCTGATGGAGGTTTCCAGGTCGATTGCATGAATGCCTCCCCCGACCAGGACCTCGGCATTGGCGTTGCTGTAGGCCGAATACATTACGTCCAGGATATAGGTGTCGATACTGAGTTCGGTGTCAACAGAAGCGCCCGCCTGGAATTCCTTGCCATCGAAGTTAAAGTCTTCTTTCACTGCGCGACGACCGTTCTGGTCAAACTGGTAGGCGAGGCCAACCAGCATCCACCGGGGCTTGAAGCGCCAACGCCCCTCGAGTGCCCAGCTCAAGTCATCGTGCTTGATGCCCAGGTCATCGAGGTCGACTTTCACCTCCGGCAAGGCGCCCACCGTTGCCCGCAGATCCGCATCCACGGTCTGGTAGGCCATGCCAATGCCCACCATATCCCTGACGTGAAAATCCCCCGGCTCTTCCGCTGAAAAGCCCGAGGTGGCAACCAGTAGCAGCAAAAGCAGCGAAGATCGGAAGTTCATAGTGTTTTCCCAGAAGCTTGAATTTCTGCGGGACCCACAACTGCAAAACGTATTGAGCCCACTGAGAGTTTGATTATGCCGGCTCCCGGGCCCTTTGAATAGTTGTTCTCTGCTACTCCACCGTGACCGACTTCGCCAGGTTGCGCGGCTTGTCGACGTCAGTGCCCTTCTGCACGGCAACGTGGTAGGACAGCAGTTGCAGGGCCACCGTGTAGACGATGGGTTTTACCACCTCCGGACAGTGGGGCATGTTAAGCACCCGAACCCGGGGTTCACTGGCGAAACCGGCCTGGCGATCGGCGAATACAAACAGCTCGCCACCCCGGGAGCGAACCTCCTCCAGGTTTGACTTCAATTTTTCCAGCAGGTCATCGCCGGGGGCCACGGCAACCACAGGCATGTTGTTATCCACCAGCGCCAGCGGCCCGTGCTTGAGCTCACCGGCCGGGTAGGCCTCGGCATGGATGTAGGAGATCTCCTTGAGTTTGAGGGCGCCCTCCATGGCTATCGGGTATTGAATCCCGCGACCCAGGAACAGTGCGTGGTGTTTGGCGATAAAGGCTTCGGACAAATCCTCTATGTCGCGATCCAGTTCCAGGGTCTCCTGCACATACTCTGGCAATCGTTGCAGGGCGTTGACCAGATCCGTGGCCCTGTCCTCGCTGAGACCGCGGCGCCTGCCCAGGGCAATGGTCAGCATTAACAGCGCTACCAACTGGGTGGTAAACGCTTTGGTGGAGGCTACACCAATCTCGACACCGGCCCGGGTCAGGAACACCAGATCGCTTTCCCGGACCAGGGAACTGTTGTCCACGTTGGCTATTACCAGTGAGGCGAGGAAATCGCCCGGCGCCGCATCTCGCAGGGCGGCGAGCGTATCGGCCGTTTCACCCGACTGGGAAATGGTGACCAGCAGGGTGTTGTCATGCTGGACCCGTTTGCGGTAGCGGAACTCCGAAGCCACCTCCACCTGGCAGGGAAGCCCCGCCAGTTCCTCCAGCCAGTAACGAGCCACCATGCCGGCGTGGAAACTGGTGCCGCAGGCGACAATCTGTACGGCCTGAACCTTGTCGAATACTGCTGCAGCGCCTTCCCCGAACAGTTCGTCGGCAACCCGGTGCCGGGCATCGAGGGCCAGGGTTGCGGCGAGGGCGCGGGGCTGCTCGTAGATTTCCTTGAGCATGTAATGGTCGAACGCGCCCTTGTCAGCGGATTCAACGGCTTCATCGATGCGGATTTTCTCCCTGCGAACCCGCTCGCCCGCCTCGTTCCAGATACTGATGTCCGCCGGAGTCACCAGCGCCAGGTCTCCCTCCTCCAGATAGATAAAGCGGTCTGTCACCTGGCGCAGTGCCATCGGGTCCGAAGCCAGGAAATTCTCGCCGATGCCCACCCCGATCACCAGTGGGCTGCCCTGTCGGGCGCCGACGACCTCGTCCGGATGTTCCACATCAATCACTGCCAGCGCGTAGGCACCCTCCAGCAGCGACACCGTTTCTCGCATGGCATCCACCAGCCCAAGCCCTTGAATCAGATGCGAATGAAGTAAGTGAACAATCACTTCGGTGTCGGTGGCGGAAACAAACTGATAGCCCTGCTCCTGCAGCCGGGCGCGTAACTGCTGGTGGTTCTCAATAATACCGTTGTGCACCAGGGCGACTCGCGCACCGGACGTATGGGGATGGGCATTCACCGCCGACGGCTCGCCATGGGTCGCCCAACGGGTATGGGCGATACCGGTACAGCCGTAATAGGGCTCTAACTGCTGGGCCCGTTCAAGCTCAGCCACCTTACCCAGCTGCTTGTGCAGCAACAGGTTTCGCTCATTATCCAGCAGGGCCAGGCCGGCGGAATCGTATCCCCGGTACTCCAACCGGCGCAATCCCTCCAGCAGAATTTCCGAGACTTCCCGGCGTGCTGCCGCCGCGACGATGCCGCACATAATCAGCCCTCCCCGTCTTTTTTGCCGGGACGCTGCCAGCCGGCGATATTGCGCTGCCGGGCGCGGCTGACCGCGAGCTCATTTTCTGCCACCGCCCGGGTCACGGTAGAGCCGGCCCCGACAAAGCCACCGTCCGCCACTTCCAGTGGCGCCACCAGCGTGCTGTTGGAACCGATAAACACGCCGTCTCCCAAATGGGTCCGGTGTTTGTTAACGCCATCATAGTTACAGGTAATGGTGCCGGCGCCAACATTCACCCCGTCGCCCATCTCACAATCACCAATGTAGGTCAGGTGATTTACCTTGCTGCCCACGCCAATGCTGGCTTTCTTGGTTTCCACAAAATTGCCCACACGCGCTTCTTCAGCCAGCACCGTGCCCGGCCGCAGCCGCGCAAAGGGCCCGACACTGGCTCTGGCGCCCACTACCGCCTCTTCCAGATGGCTCATGGCATGAATGGTCGCGCCCGCCGCCACCTCCGTGTTGCACAACACGCAGTTGGGACCTACGCGGACACCGTCACCAAGAGTAACCTCGCCCTCTATCACCACGTTGACGTCAATCCTGACATCCTGGCCACAGCGCAGGCTGCCGCGGACGTCCAGCCGTGACGGATCAGCGAGATACACCCCTTCCCGCAACAGGGCATGGGCCTGGCGCAACTGAAACTCGCGCTCCACCTGGCTCAGCTGCAGACGGTCATTGACACCGAGAATTTCCAACTCGGAACCGGCGAGCTGGGTATGCACCTGACTCCCCTCGGCCACCGCCATGGAGAGCACATCCGGCAGGTAATACTCCCCCTGGCTATTGGCATTGCCAACGGCCGGCAGGTATTTATTCAGGTCACTGGCGGGCGCAGCCAGCACTCCGCTGTTTATTTCGTTTATTTCCAGCTGGTCAGCGGTTGCATCCTTGTGTTCTACAACCTCCAGCAGGGCGCCATCGGCGTCGCGCAGTATTCGGCCGTAACCAGCCGGGCTACCCACCCGGGCGGTCAACAGCGCCGGCCCCTCCCGGGCCTGTTCAACCAGGGCGCGCAAGGTTTCCGGGCTGAGCAAGGGCACGTCGCCATACAGCACCAGTACGGCGCTTTCCGGTTTTACGGCCGGCAGGGCCTGCAGCACAGCGTGGCCTGTGCCCAACTGCTGTTCCTGCCGCACCCAGTTCAGCGCCTGGCCAGCCATGGCTGCCTCGACGGCCCCGGCACCGTGGCCAACCACCACATGGATCGCCGCAGGCGCCAGTTCCCGTGCCGTGTCCACCACATGCTGCAACATGGGCCGCCCGGCGACCGGGTGCAACACTTTGGGAAGGGAAGATTTCATGCGGGTGCCCTGCCCCGCAGCGAGGATAATAACTTCGAGATTCATGTCCCTGTTCCAGGCTGGCCCCGGGGCCAGATGTCAGTAATTATTTGACAATGTTTTTCCGATAAGCGCATATTAATCTTACAAATATTCAATACAACGCCTTTTGTCACAAATAAATTGACAACAAATGAAGTTCGATAGCCTGCACCAGCTCGGCCTTGACGACCGGGAGATCAGTATCTACCGGGCCCTGCTGCGGCTGGGGCCTGCCTCCATTCGCGATGTGGCCGCCGAGTCAGGGGTAAACCGGGGCAGCACATACGAAACCCTCAAGCAGCTGGCGGGCAAGGGAGTGGTCAACTATTTTCCCCGGGGACGACGTCGGGTATTCCAGGCAGAAGAGCCAGAGCAGCTATTACAGTTGGGCGAACGACGACAGCAGGCCCTCTCCCAGGCCATGGAACAACTGCGAACCGAGGTGATTCCGGAGCTCAAACAGTCACGGGCCGAATTCAGCCCGGGTAATGTGCGCTTTTACGAAGGCGATGACGGTGTAGAGCTGGTACTGCGGGACATTCTCGACTCCACCGCTGCCGACCCGGAGCGCGGTTATTCGGTCATCTCCACCAAAACCCTGCGGGAGCATCTCTATCGCCCCTTTCCCAACTTCACCCGGCAACGGGAAAGTCGCGGCATCCGGGTGCGGGTCATAGCCGTTGGTGAGGGGGGTGACGAGGCCGAGTACGCCGAGCGCAAGTGGTTGCCCGCCAGTGATACCTCCGATGCGTCTTACATCGCCATTTACCCGCCCAAGGTGGCCATGATCACATTGGCAGACAAGGATTATCCGGTCGTGGTCATCATCGATTCAGCTGCTATCGCATCCACCCAGCAAATCCTGTTCGATACCCTGTGGGGACTGCTGTAACGACGGGCTAGTTTTTCTCAAGTTTCCTAACCTGTGTTGGTCGAAGAATCGATGGCCACGTCAGCGGCGCCGGTTGCGACCTGCCGCAAGGCCTGGAAACGGCGCTGGCGATGCTGTCCCGACTATACTAGTAACCCCATGAGGGTAATCCCTGCTGACAGATTTTCTTCTATGCTGGATCCCCCACGGTAAGCGCCAGTAAAGGATACAGACATGAGCCGCATCGTCACTTTCGCCGCGACCCAACTCAGCATCGGCTGGGACATCGAGGCCAACATGGAGAAGGCTGAAAAAGCCGTGCGCGACGCCCATGCAGCGGGCGCCCAGGTGATACTGCTGCAGGAGCTGTTCGAGGCGCCCTATTTCTGTAAAACACAGCAATACAGGTACCTTGACCTGGCCAAACCGCTGATCGGCAATCCGCTGATTGATCGTTTCTCAAAACTGGCCGCGGAGCTGGCAGTGGTGCTGCCCATCAGCTACTACGAGCGCGATACCAACACTTTCTTCAATTCACTGGTGATGATCGACGCCGACGGCAGCGTGCTGGACAATTACCGCAAGAGTCATATTCCGGATGGCCCGGGTTACTGCGAGAAGTTTTATTTCACCCCGGGGGACACCGGTTTCAAAGTGTGGAAAACCCGTTACGGTGTATTCGGCGCGGGGATCTGCTGGGACCAGTGGTTTCCGGAAACCGCCCGTTGTTGTGCGCTGATGGGCGCCGAAGCCATGTTCTATCCAACCGCTATAGGCTCCGAACCCCAGGATCCCAGCCTGGACTCCAGCGGCCACTGGCAGAGGGTCATGCAGGGGCATTCGGCCGCCAATATCCTCCCGGTGATTGCCTCCAACCGCACCGGGGTCGAACAGGACGATGGCATCAGTACCACCTTTTACGGATCTTCATTCATCACCAACCACACCGGTGAGAAGATCGCCGAGGCTGGGCGCGACGAGGAGAAGATCCTGGTCGCTTCCATCGACCTGGAAGAGTCTGCAAGCTACCGCCGCGCCTGGGGCCTGTTCCGCGACCGCCGCCCGGAACTTTACAGCGCCATTGGTCACAACGCCTGCGGACACAACGTCGAATGAACGCAGCGCTTGAGTCCACACCGCGGGCGGATGGCTTCCGCATGCCGGGAGAGCACGAACCGCAGCAGGCGGTGCTGATGGCATGGCCGGAACGCGGCGATAACTGGCGCAATAACGCGGGCCCCGCGCAACGAGCCTTTACCGCGGTGGCTGCAGCGATAGCCGAAGCGACCCCGGTAACGATGCACGCCAGCGCGAGCCAGCTCGAATTGGCCCGCAGTGTGCTGCCGGCCAATGTCGCGGTCGTGGAACTACCCTGCAACGACAGCTGGATGCGCGACATCGGCCCCAGTTTTGTGGTCAATGAGGCCGGCGAAATCCGCGGCGTCGACTGGGCGTTCAACGCCTGGGGCGGTGCGGTCAATGGCCTCTATGACGACTGGGCAGACGACGATGCACTGGCAAGCCGGGTACTTTCCCTGCGCAACGAGGGGCGCTACCGGGCACCCTTGATCCTGGAGGGCGGTGCTATTCACGTGGACGGTGAAGGCACCTGCATCACCACCGCCGAATGTCTGTTACACCCCGGGCGTAATCCCGGGCTGGACCAGTCGCAGATCGAGGGCCTGCTCTGCGACTACCTCAACGTGGACAAGGTCATCTGGCTGCCCCGCGGTTTGTACAATGACGAAACCGACGGCCATGTGGACAATATACTGCACGTGGTAAAACCCGCTGAGGTGGTACTCACCTGGTGCGATGACCCGGCGGACCCGGTATACGATATCTGTCGGCAGTGCCTGGCCACCCTGGAAACGGAGAAAGACGCCAGGGGGCGCGAGTTTACCGTACACAAGCTACCCATGCCCGGACCGCTGTATATCAGCGAGGAAGAAGCGGCCGGGGTGACGCCTTCGGCGGGCATGGAACGAGCGGCCGGGGAGCGACTGGCGGCCTCCTACGCCAACTTCCTGATTACCAACCAGCGGGTGGTGTTCCCGCTGCTGGACCCGGCACACGACGATCAGGTGAAGGGCAAACTGACCAGCCTCTTCCCGGGCCGGGAAATCGTCGGCGTCCCCGGCCGGGAAATCGTCCTGGGCGGCGGCAACATTCACTGCATCACCCAGCAGATCCCGGCCACAGGCGAGAATTGAGCCGCGACGGGCCTCAGGGCCGGTCCAGTGCCAGCCGCCGGCCACTGCCCGGAGGAACACAGCTGAAGGTCAATACATTTCCCGCCACCAGCGCCGCCTCCCGCAGCGCGCTCGCGCCCCACTCCTGGCCAGCGCTATCGATGTAGGTGTGGTCGTCAAACAAGGCCGAAAAGCGCGTCCGGTCAAGCACCCCGCGAACAATGAGATCGCACTCCGGTAACGGCCCGGTGACATTCGCGCGCTGTTCCAGCAGGTCCAATCGATCCAGAACCGCCTCTTCCACACCTGTGGCGAGGGTGACCTGTTGCCCGACCACCGGCGCCATATTGCTGTCCGCAGCCATGACGAAGCGCACCACATCCAGCTGGTTGTCTGCCACTGGCGGCGGAAAGTTGAAGGTTGAGGTGGCAAAGAAATCCAGTAAAGACGCTATGGAGCCATCGTGAAGGTAGCCGAACCCCCTGATCTGGTTCCCCCGGTAGCGGCGATCACCAAAATTACCCGAGGTACCAAACATGCCCACCTTGGCATAGGCGTTGCGAAAACTCGGCACCTTGAAATTTTCCGCAATTCCCTGTCCCTCAAAGCTCATCAGGCCGGCGGTACCAAAGTGTCGTTGTTCCGGATCCAGGCTATGACAGTGATTACAGCTCCCGGTGCCGGTAATATTGTCCACGTTGAAGTAAATATCACGACCCCTGGCCTGGCCGGTGGTGAGGCGGTTGTCCAGCCTGCGAACCGGATTGGGCGGCGGTGTCAGGGCCATCGCAAAGTCGGTGAAGGCCTGCATATCCCTTTCCGGTAGTTCTTCGCTACGGCCCACCAGGCCGACAAACGCCGGATTAAACTCCTTGAAAGCCGCAGCCTCAATACTTTCCAACTCCCCGTTAACCCGCTGACGGTTCTGGCCAGTGCGGTCCCCTCGCCAGTGCTGCGGTCCGCTGTCGGCGATACCACGCAGGGTTTGGGTGGTCATGGGACCCTTCATGGGGTGGAAGTTGAGGGTAGTCTTGATGCTGCGGGTCACGTAGTCGTTGGGATTGGGCTGCAGGGAAGCATCGGGATTACCCAGGTCCCAGGCCAGGTGATCCAGATCACCGAATACATGACAGCTGGCACAGGCGGAGGTGCCGTTGGCCGAGGTTTCCCGAGCGTCATAGAGGAATTGACGACCAGCGATGATCTTGTCCGGCTCCGGGGTAAACAGGACCTGCCGATCCAGCATGTTTCCGCTCGCGGTGTCCCAGAGGGAAATGGCATTGTCAAAGCGCGTGTATACCGCAAGATGTACGCCATCTTGCGTCAGCGCCAGTCCGGCGGGACCGCCTCCGGGTAAATCTGCCTGCAGCGCGATGGAAGGTTCATAACTCCCCGTCCGTAATTGCTCAGTGGGGATGGATGCCACCTTGCCGGAGCCAAACGCCGCCACGTAGAGCCTTGTGCCATCGGGGCTGACCACCATACTGGTTGGCTGGCTCAGGCTTTTCTGCACCTGTAATGGCGGATAGATCGCGCCTTCTGCCACATCAAAATCGATATGCGAATTCAGGTGATTGGACACCACCCGATTTCCGCTCAACACCGAAATGCGGCTCTCGGCAATATGGCCCCTGACTGTAGTGGCTGTCTCCCCCGACCCCTCGAAGCGGATATGGTTGAGCGATGCGAGATTACTGACATAAAGCTCGCCGCTCACCGGGTTAACCGCCATATTGAACAGCACCGTGCCTATCCCCGACTGCTGTCTGATCACCCCGGGTATCTCGGCAGCCGCGTCGATAGCAAAGACATCCAGGTCAGGCAGATCGAACATGACTTGTGCAGACCAGTCCCTGCCCGACTCATCAGTCCAGCGGGACCCGACTTTCCTGACGATCAGGCCCGTGTCCGGCTGCAGCTTGCCGTCGATATTGGTTGCCGGCGGCGGCTTCGCACCTGCTACCACGTCCTGGGCAAGCGTGGTGGTACCGTTCCCTGACATGAACGCGGCGGCATACACGGTTTGACCGTCTGGCGCGACCGCCAGCGCTCTCGGGCTGTCCGCAAACAGATTGACGATAGCCAGGGGGTTACCGTTCAGGCTGCCGTCCAGCGCATCACGGTCATAGACCCACACATCCGCCCGACCCAGGCCTGCGCGAGTCAGGTGGTCGGGGCGGAACCGGGGGTGATTTTGCCCGCGGTAAGCGGCAGTGATAAATGCGCGACGCCGTTCGGGACCGGCGAAAACAATATCCCGCGGTTCGTCTCCCACCTGCAGGGTCTGTTGCACACGGGGGATATCATCCAGACGGACGATACTGACCGAATCGCTGAGGTGGTTGACCACCCAGGCTTCGTTATCGTTGGCAAATGCCACGGCCACCGGCTCCAGGCCCACCATCACGCTACCCAGCAGGTCCAGGCCTCCCGCACTGAGCCCGTAGATTTCGAGGCAGTTAGCCGGTGTGTTGGTCACCAGCAAGCGACTGCCGTCGGGACTGATGGCAACAGGCCGCACCGGCCCGCTCTCGAACAGAACGTAATTTGCAGTTGAGTCGGCCCGCAGGGTGGCGCCAGCCGAACCACAGGAAAAGGCGGCACGGGGTTCCGGCGCCGGATCCGTGGGAGAACCCGGATCCACCGGTTGGCCCGGGTCAGGGGCGGGGGCCCCGGTGCCCGTGTTTCCGGATCCCCCGCCGCAGCCAATTGGGAGTCCCAGCAGGCAGGCGATTAAAACCGCACGTATCATTATCAGTCTCGAGGTTGCGCGCCAGAGGAGGACAGTAGCGTATCAAGGGCCAGGGGCCAAGAGACAGGCGACCTTTGCGCTTTTTCATCAGTACTCTGAAACGAAAAAAGCCCCGGCTTTGAACCGGGGCTTTTCCAGTGCTCTGGCCTGCCAGCAGGCCGGCGGGGCAAGGCCTAACCCCGGCCCGCCCGGTTTTTCATCTTGCGCAGTGTCGCCAGCTGGGCGGCGGCCTCGGCCAGCTGCGCCGAGGCGCGGCCGTAATCGAATTCGCCGGACTGGTTGGCCAGGGCGTGCTCCGCCTCGCGGCGGGCTTCCTCGGCGGCGGCCTCGTCCACGTCATCCGCGCGCAGGGCGGTGTCGGCGAGGATGGATACCACGCCGGGCTGCACTTCCAGGAAGCCGCCGGATACATAGTACACCTGTTCATCACCGTCCTGGGTGACGATACGCACCGGGCCGGGCACCAGGTTGGTCAACAGCGGCGCATGGCCGTAGCTGACACCCAGCTCACCCTCGCCGCCGGTGGCCACCAGCATTTCCACCAGGCCGGAGAAGATCTCTTCTTCGGCGCTAACGATGTCGCAGTGAATTGTCATTGCCATATTCCTGGCCTCTCTAAACTACGACTGACTTACAGGTTCTTGGCTTTCTCGACAGCTTCTTCAATGCTGCCGACCATGTAGAAGGCCTGCTCGGGCAGGTGATCGTATTCACCGGCGAGAATGCCTTTGAAGCCTGCGATCGTGTCCTTCAGGGAAACGTACTTACCGGGAGAACCGGTGAATACTTCCGCCACGTGGAAGGGCTGCGACAGGAAGCGCTCGATCTTACGGGCGCGGTCTACCGTCTGCTTGTCTTCCTCGGACAGTTCGTCCATACCCAGGATCGCAATGATGTCCTTGAGCTCCTTGTAACGCTGCAATACGTTCTGCACACCGCGAGCGGTGTCGTAGTGCTCATTACCAATCAGCAGCGGATCCAGCTGGCGCGAGGTGGAGTCCAGCGGGTCTACCGCAGGGTAAATACCCTTGGCGGCAATATCACGAGACAGTACCACGGTTGCATCAAGGTGGGCGAAGGTAGTTGCCGGAGACGGGTCAGTCAGGTCGTCCGCCGGTACATACACCGCCTGAATAGAGGTAATGGAGCCGACCTTGGTAGACGTAATACGCTCCTGCAGTACACCCATCTCTTCCGCCAGGGTGGGCTGGTAGCCTACCGCGGAGGGCATACGACCCAGCAGTGCCGATACCTCGGTTCCCGCCAGGGTGTAACGGTAAATGTTGTCGATGAACAGCAGTACGTCACGACCTTCATCACGGAACTTCTCGGCCATGGTCAGGCCGGTCAGCGCCACGCGCAGACGGTTACCGGGGGGCTCATTCATCTGGCCGTATACCATGGCCACCTTGGATTCGCTGAAGGTTTCCACGTTTACAACGCCGGACTCCTGCATCTCGTAGTAGAAGTCGTTACCCTCACGAGTACGCTCACCTACACCGGCGAATACCGACAGACCGGAGTGCTGAATCGCAATGTTGTTGATCAGCTCCATCATGTTTACGGTCTTACCTACACCGGCACCACCGAACAGGCCGATCTTGCCACCCTTGGCGAAGGGGCAGACCAGGTCGATGACCTTGATGCCTGTTTCCAGCAGCTCTTCAGCAGCGGACAGCTCATCATAGGCGGGCGCATCACGGTGAATGGGAGCACGCTCTTTCTCGCCGATAGGGCCACATTCGTCGATGGGGTTACCCAGCACGTCCATGATGCGGCCCAGGGTTTCCTGGCCCACAGGCACGGAAATCGGTGCGCCGGTGCTCTCGACTGAAAGACCACGGCTCAGGCCCTCGGAAGAACCCAGCGCAATGGTGCGGACCACGCCGTCGCCCAGCTGCTGCTGAACTTCCAGGGTGGTGTCCTTCTCGGTGATTTTCAGTGCATCGTATACCCGGGGCACGGCGTCACGTGGAAATTCCACGTCGATTACCGCGCCGATGATTTGTACGACTCGTCCGCTACTCATGTTCGGATCCTCTGTTTTTGCAAATATTCCGTCGGGCCCAGGTTTTTACCCTGACCCCAAATATGTTTTTAACTGATCGCCGCGGCGCCGCTGACAATCTCAGACAGCTCCTGGGTAATCGCCGCCTGGCGCGCCTTGTTGTAGATCAGCTGCAGGTCATCAATCAGCTCGCCGGCGTTTTCGGTGGCGTTCTTCATCGCCAGCATCCGTGCGGCCTGCTCACAGGCGCCGTTCTCGACAACCGCCTGGTATACCTGGGACTCGATATAGCGGGTCAGCAGGCCTTCCAGCAGTTCTTTCGCGTCGGGCTCGTAAATGTAGTCCCAGTGGTGCTTCATCTCGTCGGACTCTTCCGCCTCCAGGGGCAGCAACTGCTCCACGGTAGGCCTTTGAGTCATGGTGTTGACGAATTCGTTGCTCACCAGGAACAGGCGATCAATCCTGTCTTCAGCGTAGGCGTCCAGCATGGCTTTTACACCACCGATCAGGTCTGCCACCGAGGGCTCTTCACCCAGGTCGCGAACGGCTGCGGTGACGTTGCCGCCATAGCTGTTGAAAAACGCTGTGGCTTTGGCGCCGATCAGGCTGAGATCGATCTCGATGCCCTGATCGTTCCACTCTTTCATCGACTTCACGGTCGCCTTGAACAGGTTGATGTTCAGGCCACCGCAGAGACCACGATCAGTGGACACCACGATATAACCGACACGCTTAACCTCGCGCTGCTCCATGTACATGTGCTTGTACTCGGGCGCTGCGTTGGCGATATGACCAACAACCGAGCGCATGCGGCGGGCGTAAGGCTTGCCCAACTGCATGCGATCCTGAGCCCTGCGCATTTTGGAAGCAGCAACCATTTCCATGGCGCTGGTGATCTTCTGCGTGCTCTGGATGCTCGAGATCTTGGTGCGGATTTCTTTTCCGGCTGCCATAGCGAATTACCAGGTCTGAGTCGACTTGAACTTCTCGATCGCGGCCTTGAAGCTCGCCTCGATCTCGTCGTTGTAGTCCCCGCTCTCGACGATGCTGTTCATCAGGTCGCCGTGCTCGGCGTGCATGTAGGACAGCAGGGCGTGTTCGAAGTCACCAATCTTGGCGACATCGATGTCATTCAGGAAGCCTTCATTGGCAGCGTACAGCACCAGGCCCATTTCAGCGATAGACTGGGGCGAGTACTGCTTCTGCTTCATCAACTCGGTAACGCGCTCACCGTGATCAAGCTGGGCTTTGGTGGCGTCATCCAGGTCAGAGGCAAACTGTGAGAAAGCCGCCAGTTCACGATACTGGGCCAGTGCGGTACGAACACCGCCAGACAGCTTCTTCATGATCTTGGTCTGGGCTGCACCACCAACACGGGATACGGAGATACCGGCGTTCATCGCAGGACGGATACCGGCGTTGAACATGTCCGCTTCCAGGAAAATCTGGCCGTCGGTGATGGAGATCACGTTGGTCGGTACGAATGCAGAAACGTCACCGGCCTGGGTTTCAATCACCGGCAGGGCCGTCAATGAACCGGTCTTGCCTTTGACTTCACCGTTGGTGAACTTCTCGACGTACTCGGCGTTAACCCGGGCAGCACGCTCCAGCAGGCGCGAGTGCAGGTAGAACACGTCACCGGGATAAGCCTCACGTCCCGGCGGACGACGCAGCAACAGGGATATCTGGCGATACGCCCAGGCCTGCTTGGTCAGGTCATCGTAAATGATCAGGGCGTCTTCACCGCGGTCGCGATAGTACTCACCCATGGTGCAACCGGCAAACGGTGCCAGGTACTGCATGGCAGCCGGGTCAGACGCAGTAGCAGCCACAACGATGGTGTGTTCCATTGCGCCGTGCTCTTCCAGCTTGCGCACAACGGCGGCGACCGAGGATGCCTTCTGGCCAACCGCGACGTAGACGCACTTAATGCCGGAGCCTTTCTGGTTAATGATGGCGTCAACCGCGATCGCAGTCTTACCGATCTGGCGGTCACCAATAATCAGCTCGCGCTGTCCGCGGCCGATGGGCACCATGGAGTCAACCGCCTTCAGGCCGATCTGCACGGGCTCGTCTACTGACTGACGGGCGATAACGCCGGGAGCTACTTTCTCCAGGGCATCGGTCATGGCAGCATTAACGGGGCCCTTGCCATCGATGGGGAGACCCAGTGCATCTACCACGCGACCCTGCAGTTCGGGGCCCACGGGTACTTCCAGGATGCGGCCGGTGCAACGGCAGCTCTGGCCTTCTGCCAGGCCCTTGTAATCACCGAGGATTACCGCGCCGACGGAGTCGCGCTCCAGGTTCAGCGCCATACCATAGACGCCGCCTTCAAATTCAATCATCTCACCGTACATCACTTCGGCGAGACCGTGGATACGAATAATACCGTCCGTTACGGAAACGACGGTGCCTTCGTTGCGAGCTTCAGACGACACATCGAGCGACTCGATGCGCGACTTGATGATCTCGCTAATCTCAGATGGATTCAGTTGCTGCATGCTCTGTTCCTCAATCCTAATGCTAGGAATTCATTGCTTCGGCCAGCTTGTTAAGCCTGCCGCGCACGGAGCCATCGATCACCAGATCACCGGCCCTGATTAATACGCCACCCAGAAGGTCATGGTCAGTGGAGGTGCTTACCTTCACTTCGCGCTCGAGTTTCTTGCCCAGTACTTCCGCCAGCTTGTTGGCGGTTTCGTCCGTCAGGTCAAAGGCGGAGACAACTTCCACGTCTATCGACTTCTCCAGGTTTGACTTGAGCAGTTCAAACTGGGCGGCAATGACCGGCAACAGTGACAGGCGCTTGTTGGAAGCGAGAATGCTGACAAAATTCTTCACTTCCTGGCCAGTCGCATCGCCGCAAACCTCGTTCATGGTCTGCGCCTGCTGCTCGTCGGTCAGGGACGGATTGTCCAGTACCGCGTCCATGCCCTCGTCCGCGGAAACCGCAGCGGCAGTGGCCAGCTGTTCGGACCACTGGGCCAGCGTGCTGTGCTCGCGGGCGAACTCGAATGCGGCCTTGGCGTAGGGGCGTGCCAGTGTGCTTAGTTCAGCCATAGCTCCCTCGCGATTACAGCTCTGAGGCCAGCTTCTCGACCAGCTCGTTGTGAGCCTCCCGGTCGATAGCGGCACCCAGAACCTTTTCGGCGCCGGCCAGAGACAGGGCCGCAACCTGACCACGCAACTGTTCGCGTGCACGGTTGGTTTCCTGCTCGATCTCTGCCTGGGCAGATGCCTTCACTCGATCTGCCTCGACAGTCGCTGCGTCCTTGGCCTCTTCAACCAGTTGCGCGGCGCGCTTGTTAGCGGCGTCGACAATGCCCGCAGCCTCTTCCTTGGCTTCCTTCAGGCGTTCGACCGCCTTCTCTTTCGCCAGTTCGAGGTCGTGGCTGGCGCGGTCAGCGGCAGCCAGGCCGTCGGCAATCTTTTTCTCGCGCTCTTCCATCGCGGCCATAATGGGCGGCCACACGTACTTCATGCAGAACAACACGAAGCCTGCAAACGCGATCATCTGTCCAATAAGCGTAAGATTTATATTCACGCTCTTCTCCTCACAGGTTGTTGGGGGCCGCTCGAAACCACCGTGGCCCCGTTAAACAATGTCTCTTATTAACCTGCTACAACGAAGATCAGGTACATCGCGATACCAACACCGATAATGGGGATCGCGTCTACCAGGCCAGCGCCCAGGAAGAAGGTAACCTGCAGCTTGGGAGCCAGTTCAGGCTGGCGAGCAGAGCCTTCGATGAGCTTTCCGCCCAGCAGGCCCACACCGATAGCGGCACCAAGACCACCCAGACCCATCATGATGGCGGCAGCAACGTAGATCAGTTCCATGATTTTCTCCTAGAGTTTAAAGAACCAAGTTGATTGAAAGTTGATTAATGATCTTCATGGGCCATGCTGAGATACACGATCGTCAGCACCATGAAGATAAATGCCTGCAGGGTGATAACCAGAATGTGGAATATCGCCCAGCCAATCTGCAGCAGACCTGCGGGCACCATCCAGGCAATACCGGCGCTGAACAGGGCTGCAATCAGAATAAAGATCATCTCGCCGGCGTACATGTTTCCGAACAGACGCAGGCCGAGGGAGAAGGGCTTGGCCAACAGGCCAACCACTTCCATAAACAGGTTAATCGGGATGAACACCCAGTGGTTGAAGGGGTTGAGGGTCAACTCCTTCACAAAGCCGAAGCCTTTCACCTTGATGGAGTAGTAGAGCATCAGGACAAACACGCCTACTGCCATGCCCATGGTGATATTGGGGTCGGTGGATGGCACGATCTTCTGGTATTCCACTCCCAACAGCATCAGCGTGTGGGGAATCAGGTCAACCGGGATCAGGTCCATCAGGTTCATCAGGAAGACCCAGACAAAAATGGTCAGGGCCAGGGGCGCGACCAGCTTGTTGTGGCCGTGGAACGTATCTCTAACCGTGCCGTCGACGAACTCGACAACCATTTCAACCGCATTGAGCAGGCCACTGGGCACACCGGCTGCGGCCTTTTTGGCCACCGAGCGGAATATCCAGCAGAAAATAATACCCAGGCCGATCGACCAGAGCATGGAGTCGACATGAATGGCGTTGAAACCCATTGCCGCCGCTTCTGCGCCGCCGTGGGCCATGGTCCAGGTGCCGCCTTCGCCGACAACGCTGCCGTCGTAGCGCTCAAAACCGGCAGGCAATTTGCCATAGGTCAGGTTAGTCAGGTGGTGGACAATATATCCGGAGATTGTCAGTTCTTCGCCTGCAGCTGCCATCTATAGGAACTCTTGCGTCTATCTCTCATTTCACCGGCTGCGCGCGAGCAGCAACCAGCTACCAATAATTTGTATCGCCAGCATTGCCAGGTAACCGGCAAATACGGCCAGGCCGCTAATCGGCCGCACCGTTGCAAAGACAACGGCAAACCCGGCAGCGCTCAGCATGAACTTGCCGATTTCCCCAGCGTAGCTGGACCGGGCCACTGCCCTGGCAGACTTCGCACCCCGCCAGCGAAAGGCCAGCCGGGCGAAATATGCCTGCGGGATAATGGCTATCGCAGCGCCGGCGGCGAGCGACCAGGCCAACACGTGATCGTATGCCCATAAAGGAACGCACACTAGTGTCAGGACCGCCAGTTGAGCCAGAGTGATGCGATGGACGGGAGGACGTGCTATTTCAGCAGCGGGCATAAATGCCTCTCGTAACTCACCTCACCCATAGCCGCACGGCTTTCATCCTCGTTCAGGGCGCGCGCATTATAGGGTGATTGAGGGGTGGGTTCAACCAGACGAAGGTCGCTATCCAAATTAAAACCCTGTGCTTTTGTGCACAGTTTCCCGACACGTTTGTGGGGATATAGCCGCAATTTCCGGCGGTTTGGCTTATTTTGTGTGTTGATTGTTTTTTATCCACCAGATGCTGTGGAACCGCCTCCACCTCGGTATTCCCGCGCAGGCGGGAATCTGTGCCTCGGCGGTCATTTAATATGCGCCAGTATCCCGTCCAGCTCATCCAGCGAGCTGTAATTAAGTACCAGCTTGCCCTTGCCCTTGGCGCTGTGCTGGATCTGTACCCGGGTGCCCAGTCGCTGGGACAGGTCGTCCTGCAGGTGGCGGATATTGGGGTCAATGGTTTTATCCGGCCTGGGCTTGTCTTTGGTCGAGAGCGTATTGCGCACCAGGGCCTCGGTCTGGCGCACCGACATGCCCTTGCCCACCACCTGGGCGGCGGCATGGGACTGGTCACCTCCCTCCAGCCCCAGCAGGGCCCGGGCATGGCCCATTTCCAGGTCGCCGTGTTCTACCAGGCGGCGAACATCATCCTGCAGGGTCATCAGGCGCAGCAGATTGGTCACCGTGGAGCGGGATTTGCCGACCGCATCGGCCACCTCCTGCTGGGTGAGTTCAAATTCCTGCTGCAATCGCTGCAGCGAAGCCGCTTCCTCAATGGGATTGAGGTCTTCCCGCTGGATATTCTCGATCAACGCCATGGCGATAGCGGCCTCGTCGGGCACATCGCGAATCACCGCCGGGATGGTGTCGAGGCCCGCCAGCTGGGTGGCCCGCCAGCGACGTTCGCCGGCGATGATCTCGTACTTGCGATCAGAAATGGGGCGCACGACGATGGGCTGCATCACCCCCTGGGCCCTGATGCTGTCAGCCAGTTCCTGCAGGGACTCGGGCTCCATATCGCGGCGCGGCTGGTACTTGCCCCGCTGTATCAGGTCTACCGCAAGCTCTTTCAGGGTTTTATCCGGGTCGGCGGCAACGTCTGCCAGCGGACTATCGGCGACCTCGGCGGCTTCACTGGCGGCGGCACTGGCACCCAAAAGGGCGTCGAGGCCTCTTCCAAGGGAGCGTTTTTTCGACATCCTGACTCTCCGTTACTCTGCTGCCGGGGCCGGCGCGGTGACACCAGCCGCGGCAGCGCCTGACGCCCGGGCCAGCTTCTCCTCGCGGCGGATTATTTCTCCCGCCAGGGCCATGTAGGCCTTGGAGCCGCGGGAGAACTTGTCGTAATACATGGCGGGAATGCCATGGCTGGGTGCTTCCGCCAGTCGCACATTGCGCGGTACCACCGTGCGATAGACCTTGTCCCCGAAATGACTGTGCAACTGGTTGGACACCTCGTTGGTGAGGCTGTTGCGCGGGTCGTACATGGTGCGCAGTATGCCTTCAATCTGCAGCTGCGGGTTTACCGTCTCGGCAATCTGGGAAATGGTGCGTACCAGGTCAGACAAACCCTCCAGGGCAAAGTACTCACACTGCATGGTGATGATCACCCCGTCCGCTGCCACCAGCGCGTTCAGGGTCAGCATGTTCAGTGATGGCGGGCAGTCGATCAGCATATAGTCGTAGGCGCCTGAGACCTCGATGAGCGCCGCCCGCAGCCGGCGTTCCCTGTGTTCCACCTGGATGAGCTCCACCTCGGCCGCCGTCAGGTCACTGTTGGAGGGCAGCACATCGTAACCGCTGTCGGCGGCGTGCCGGGCCACCTGGCTAACCGGCGCGCGATTCACCAGCACATCATAAATACTGCGCTCGACAGCATACTTGTCGATGCCGCTACCCATGGTGGCATTACCCTGGGGATCGAGGTCTACCAGCAATACACGTTTCTTCATGGCGGCCAGGGAGGCGGCCAGATTGACGCAAGTCGTTGTTTTGCCGACACCCCCTTTCTGGTTCGCAATTGCGATAATTCTTGCCACAAGATCCCCTGGTGTGTTGTTGGCGCTGTTAGTCGCGCAAAGTCATATCCACCAGGTGCCGCTGCTCCCCCAGCCCTGGCACCTCCAGTGGGTGCACGGCCTGCAACTGGCAACGGTCTGCCACCGCGGCAATTTCTGCCTCTGGATAAGCGCCTTTCATGGCGAAAAAGTGTCCGCCGGGTGCCAACAGGTGCTGGCAACCGGTGACCATATCCTCCAGAGAGGCAAACGCCCGGGAGAGCACCGCATCGAAGGGGCCCTGGTCAAAAGACTCCACCCGCGCCTGGTGAACGGTCATATTATCCAAGCCCAGCGCAGTTTTCACCTGAAACAGGAATCGGGTCTTCTTGCCGTTGCTGTCAAGCAGATGAAACTCCCTGTCGGGAAAGAGTATGGAGAGCGGAACACCGGGCAGGCCGCCACCGGTGCCGACATCGATCAACCGCTGCCCACTGACGTAGGGAGCGATAGACAGGCTGTCAAGCAGGTGGCGGGTCACCATTTGCTGCGGATCCCGCACAGCGGTGAGATTGTAGGCCCGGTTCCACTTGATCATCAGCGCCAGGTAGGCCAGCAGCTGGCGCTGCGAACCCTCCCCGCTCACGACCCCCAGGCGCTCACAGCCCCGGGCCAGCTGACTGCCTATGGCTGGTTCCAAGTCAGGCAAGCTTGCGGGAATCTCCGCCGCTGACGGCCCCGAGCGCACCGCGCTTCTTCAGGTAAATCAGCAACAGCGACACGGCAGCCGGGGTGACTCCGGGTATTCGCCCGGCGCGCGCCAGGGTCTCCGGGCGGGCGTCGCCCAGCTTCTGCTTGACCTCGTTGGACAGGCCGTCCACCTGCTCATAGTCGAGATCGGCCGGCAGCCTGGTGTTTTCATGTCGGCGCAGTCGGTCGATTTCCTCCTGCTGGCGATCGATGTAACCGGCGTACTTGGCCTGGATGGCCACCTGCTCCGCAGCCTGCCGGTCGGGTGTCGGGTCGCCCTTGAGGCTGGCGATGTCGGCGTACTCCAGTTCCGGGCGCTTGAGCAGGTCCGCCAGCGAATACTCCCGGGCCAGAGGGCTGGTCAGCTTGGCGGCCAGTTGCGCCGCTTCCGGGCTCCCGGGCTGTATCCAGGTGCTGCCCAGGCGGGCAGCCTCGGCGGCAATGGCCTCGCGTTTCTCTGCAAAGCGCTGCCAGCGGACATCGCCGACCAGGCCCAGTTGCCGGCCCTTTTCGGTAAGTCTCAGGTCGGCGTTGTCTTCCCGCAGCAACAGGCGGTGCTCGGCCCGGGAGGTGAACATGCGATAGGGCTCGACGGTGCCCATGGTGATCAGGTCATCCACCAGCACCCCGATGTAGGCCTCGTCGCGACGCGGACACCAGGGCTCTTCACCACGGACCGCAAGCGCGGCGTTCAGGCCGGCCAACAAACCCTGGGCCGCGGCTTCCTCGTATCCGGTCGTCCCGTTGATCTGGCCGGCAAAGTAAAGTCCCGGCAGTGCTTTGGTCTCCAGGGAGTACTGCAGGTCGCGAGGGTCGAAAAAGTCGTACTCGATGGCGTAACCGGGCCGGGTGATGTGGGCATTCTCAAACCCCTTGATGGAATGCACCAGGTCGATCTGCACGTCGAATGGCAGGCTGGTGGAAATACCATTGGGGTATAGCTCCGGTGTCGTCAGGCCTTCGGGCTCGATAAACACCTGGTGGGAATTCTTGTCGGCAAAACGGTGAATCTTGTCTTCCACACTGGGGCAATAGCGCGGGCCGACACCCTCGATCACCCCGGAAAACATCGGCGAGCGGTCGAGGCTGGCGCGAATAATATCGTGGGTGCGCTCATTGGTGTGGGTGATCCAGCAACAGCGCTGCTCCGGGTGCTCGGATACATCGCCGATAAAGGACATTACCGGCAGGGGCTTATCGCCCCACTGCTCCTCCAGTCCGGAAAAGTCCACCGTGCGGGCATCAATACGCGGCGGCGTACCTGTCTTGAGGCGCTCCACCCGGAAGGGCAATTCCCGCAGGCGCCGGGCCAGGGCAATGGAGGGCGGGTCACCGGCGCGGCCACCGGCACTGTTTTCCAGCCCGATGTGCAATTTGCCGCCAAGAAACGTGCCGGTCGTCAGCACCACCCGCGGCGCCCGAAACGTCACCCCCATCTGGGTAATGGCTCCGGCGATGCTACCGTTCTCGATCAGCAGGTCATCCACCGGCTGCTGGAAAATGCTCAGGTTTTCCTGGCTTTCAAGAATCTGGCGGATGCTATTCCGATACAGCACCCGGTCGGCCTGGGCGCGGGTTGCCCGCACCGCGGGCCCCTTGCGCGAGTTCAATACCCGAAACTGGATGCCGGCCCGGTCAGTGGCGCGGCCCATGGCGCCACCAAGGGCGTCTACCTCCTTCACCAGGTGGCTTTTGCCGATACCGCCGATCGCCGGGTTGCAGGACATCTGGCCCAGGGTATCGACACTGTGGGTCAACAGCAGGGTACGACAGCCCATGCGGGCTGCCGCCAGGCAAGCCTCGGTCCCGGCGTGGCCACCACCGATCACGATGACATCGAACTGTTGCTTGAATTCCACTCGGGTCTACCCTTCAGGCATTTGGGGGCGCGATTATACGTGGGCCGGTGCCGGTGTTCAAAAATTGTTCGACTGTAAAAATGCCGTCCGGGCGACCTTGGACAAGCCTTCTACAGCCCGTGTAAAGTGGCCATTGCCGCGGCCCGGAGCCCGCCACTTCCCACTCATTCGATTATCAAGGGTAGTACTACTATGGATTGGTTGCTGACATTCCTGGCTGTTTTCAACGTCGCCTCGATGTATACCGTTTTCAGCCCGCGGGTGAAACCGCGCAAGGCTGTACCCTGGGGAACCTTCGCTACCGCCCTGCTGGCGACCGAGCTGGCGTGGATCTGGTTACCGCTGCAGGCTCTTCTGGCCTGGTTGCTGGCGCTGGCCGGGGCTACTGATTCCAACCTGGGCTCGCTGGCAATGCTGGTGCTGGCAGTGAGCTGGGGCGGCCTGGTCTGGAGCATCTGGAAATCAACCCACGCCCGGGACACGGTCGAGGGCGCTCTGCTGGACAGGATCGGCTACGGCTATCGTGCCGAGATCCCGGCTGAGCGCAGCAGCGAATTGCGGCGGGAGGTCAGCTTCGACGACTGGCGCGACCCGCGCCCCACCCCCGTCCCCGGTGTCGAGGTGCTGCGCAATATCCCCTATGGACCCCACGGCGTGCACCAGCATCTGGATATCTACCGGCCCCAGGTTATCCCCGAGGGCGGCTGCCCGGTGCTGTTGCAGATACACGGCGGCGCCTGGATGATCGGCGACAAGAAACACCAGGCACTGCCACTGATGTACCACCTGGCCAGCCGCGGCTGGATCTGCGTGGCGGCCAATTATCGACTCAGCCCCAGCGTCGCCTTCCCTACCCACTTGCTGGACTGCAAGAAAGCGCTCTGCTGGATTCGTGAAAATGGTGACGAATACGGCATGGATACGGATTTCATTGCTGTCACCGGCGGCTCCGCCGGTGGTCATCTCACGGCCCTGATGGGGCTTACTGCCAATCGTCCCGAGCTGCAGCCGGACAACCCCGACACGGATACCACCCTGCAGGCGGCGGTCCCTTTTTACGGGGTTTACGATTTCCTGGTACGTTATGACCAGCACCCCAATCGTCAGGTTTACCAGAAGTTCCTTAACGGCAAGGTCATGCATGAAACCGTGGAGGAAAACCCGGAACTATGGGACCTTGCTTCTCCGGTTGTCCAGGTCCACCGGGACGCCCCTCCCTTCATGATTCTACACGGCACTCACGACAGCCTGGCCTCGGTCAGGGATGCACAGGTATTCGCCCAGAAACTGGAAGAGGTCTCGCAACAGCCCGTGGTATATGTGGAGATGCCGGGAGCAGAGCATGCCTGGGAGTTGATACACTCCCTGCGCACGGAACATACAGTGGACGGAGTACACCGGTTTCTGGAGTGGGCACTGGCGCGACACCGGAAGGGCAATGGCTGAACCGGCCAGGTTCCCGCGCAGTACACAGCGCTGCGCGGTAGTGACGGGCAGTCGCCGCGCTTTGGCTGGAGAGTCTTGCGAGTCTCAGTCTCCTGAGCCGCCCTGGACCCGCTGATCGCACCAGGCCAGCAAGTCCGCTATCACCTGTTCCCGCTCCGGTTCATTCAGAATCTCGTGATAGAGCTGCGGGTAAAGCTTCAGCTGTTTGTCTGCCGAGCCCACGGTCTCAAACAGGAACTGCGCTCCCGCCGGAGATGCCATGGAGTCCTGTTCCCCGTGCATGATCAGCAGCGGCAGGTGGATTTCCCCAGCCCGTTGCTGGACTTCGTTCATCGCTTTGAACAGCTCGGAAACAAAGCCCGCTGACATCTTGCCGTGATTGACCAGCGGGTCCTCGGTATAGGCTTTTACCACTGCCGGGTCTCGACTGACACCGGCGGCATCAAGCTGTAATACCCCCAATCGCGGAGCGATAAGCGACAGCAGGCGGATAATCGCCAGCTGCAGGAAACCCGGTTCCAGGTCGCTCATTATCGCAGGGCCTGACAACGCGCAGGCGACAAAGTCCTGCTGGTGGCGCAGCAGGTAGCAGCTGCTGATCAAACCGCCCATGCTGTGACCGAACAGAATCATCGGCAATCCCGGGAAACGTGCGATCACCTGTTGCCGGAAACGCTCCAGGGTTTCCAGGTGGTCGTCGAAGCTGGCCATGTGGCCATACTCTCCGTCGGAACGACCGTGGCCAATGTGATCCAGCGCCGCAACCGCATAACCGGAAGCGCAGAACCGCTCAGCCACTGCGGCGTATCGACCACTGTGCTCACCGGCACCATGAACCAGCAATATCACTGCCCGGGGTTCCTGGTCGGGCAGCCAGTACTGGTAGTACACCGAGTGCCCGGCCGCGCCCTCTAGTTTTCCTTCCTGATGTTGCACGCGCCCTCCCTATCCCTCTTCGTCGAGGAATTTTCCAATTTCGTCCCAGGCCTCGCAGGCCTCGGGAAGCTGAGGATAAAACATATGCCAGACATGGACCACATGCTGCCAGCTCTGCAGCCTTGCCGGTGATCCCTGGGATACCGCCCGGTTCACGTACCGGCGCCCGTCATCACACAGCATCTCTGCCTCGCTGACATGTACCAGGGTGGGGGGCAGGTCATGGAGATCCCTGAACACCGGTGAAATTGTCGGATGTGCCGGTGTGGTGCGGTTCTGAAACAGGCCGACCCAGAGCAGTAGCGGCCGGGGAAACCTGGCCAGGCCCCGTAGCATGGGGCCGAGCATGGCGTCGGTCTCGATATTGCCTTTCATGCTCGGTGAGCCCAGGGTGGCATCGGTCAGGGGTGACAGGGCAACGACGGCGTCCGCCTTGCGGCTGCCGTGGTCCCTGGACCACGCCGACATCATCAGCGCCAGGTTACCGCCAGCCGAATCACCCGCCAGATAGGCCTTGTGGGCGGTGGACGGTCCCTCGGGACCATTGGCCAACATCCATTCGTAAGCGGTGCGACAGTCCTCTACACCTGCCCTGCGCGAGTGTTCCGGCATCAGGCGGTAGTCTATCGCCAGCACAGCGCAGCCGGAGACCTCGGAAAATCGACTGGTTATATTGCGGTGACTCCGGGGACTGCCCATGACAAACGCACCACCATGGATATAAAGCAGTCGCCGCAGGCTATCGGCACCGGGTGCCTGCACCCACTCGGCGGCAACGCCGGCTGCATTTGCCGGTGTGAAGCTGGCAGACAGGTCCAGGCCATCGGAGATCTGGTCCATATACTGGCGCATCAGGCGCAACTGGTCCTTGCGCGGCGCCTCACGGACAGACCCCATTCCCACACCCAGCGAAGCAACCACCTCAGCGTGGGCTTCACTGGGTGGTCGCCCCAGGCCGAACTGCTCTCCCGGGGGCTGGTCGTACTTACCCAGATCAGGCCCATTGAGATACACCCGGGTGACAACTGCCACTACTGCCAGTATCACCAGCACCAGCCAGATCCAAATCATCAGTACATTTCCGGAAAGCCAAGGAACCCGCATTCTGTGCGCCGCGACCATTTGATACAAGTACCCGCGGCGGGTCATGCTTGTGCAAGCTACCGGGTTTTGGTTAGCATGCAGGGGCAAGATCAAATAATAATCAACATGGAGTCAGCTGTATGTCTGGATATCATGTAATACCTCCCTTGCTCGGACTGGCCGGCCTGGTCGTCGCTTTCATTATTTATCACATCATGATTCGCCATAACCACGGTGATGGCGTCGTCAAGAAAATTGGCGACCAGATTCACCTGGGCGCCATGGTGTTTATGCAGCGCGAGTACAAGATGCTCGCCATCTTTGGCCTGGTGTTACTGGTGGGCATCTTCGTTTCACCGCTGGGTGCAAATACCGCCATCGCCTTCCTGGTGGGTGCGCTGTCGTCGGCGATCGCCGGCTTCCTCGGCATGTTCGCCGCCACCAAGGCCAACGTGCGAACCGCGGTGGCGGCCCACAATCACGGCCAGGACCTCGCCTTGTCCATTGCCTTTTACGGCGGATCCATCATGGGTTTGTGTGTCGCTTCCCTGGGCCTGATCGGCCTGGGCAGCCTGTACTGGTACTTCGGCGGCGACCCACACACCGCTCACGCCATTCATGGTTTCGGCATGGGAGCCTCGGTCGTCGCCCTGTTCTCCAGGGTTGGCGGCGGCATCTTCACCAAGAGTGCCGACGTGGGTGCGGACCTCGTAGGCAAGGTGGAAGCCGGAATCCCGGAGGACGACCCCCGCAATCCGGGGGTGATTGCTGATAACGTGGGCGACAACGTGGGTGATATCGCCGGTATGGGATCAGACATTTTTGAATCCTACTGTGGCTCCATGATCGCCTGTATCGCCATCGCTTCAACCATGGCCATCTCGGCGGATGAAAAGGACGCGATGATGTTCCTGCCACTCAGCCTTGCCTCCATCGGCCTGCTGGCATCGCTGGCCGGTATTTTCATCGTTCGCGCTCGCAGCTCCGCGGCCCCGGAAGTCGCCCTGAGAACCGGTACGCTCGCCGCCCCGGTGGTGTTCGCCGCCATGGCCTACTTCCTTATCCAGGCAATGGGTCTGGGCACCAACATCTGGTATTCGGTCGTGGCCGGTGCGGTCGGTGGTGTCCTGATCGGGCTGATAACCGAGTACTACACCGGCTCCAAACCGGTCATACGAATAGCCAAGTCAGGCGAGACAGGGCCGGCAACGGTCATGATCACAGGTCTGGCGGTTGGCATGCAGTCGGTGGTACTGCCGATTCTGTTCCTCGCCGCCATTATCTGGGTCTCGACCAGCATGTCCGGCTTGTACGGCGTGGGCATTTCAGCCGTGGGCATGCTCGCCACGGTGGGTATTACCATGGCCATCGATGCCTATGGGCCGGTGGCGGATAACGCCGGCGGTATCGCTGAAATGGCGGGCATGGGCGAAGAAACCCGCAAAATCACCGACGGACTCGACGAAGTGGGTAACACCACGGCTGCCATCGGCAAGGGCTTTGCCATTGGCGCCGCGGCCCTTGCCGCGCTGGCGATCATTGCCGCCTTTGTGGAAACCGTGGAGGTCAACAATCCCGGCTTCGCGCTGGAGATTTCCGACCCGACGGTGTTGGTGGGCATGTTCATCGGCGGTACCGTGCCATTCCTGATCGCGTCCATTACCATGACCGCAGTCGGTGAGGCCGCCTTCGACATGATTACCGAGATCCGCCGCCAGTTCCGGGAAATTCCCGGCTTGCTGGAAGGCAAAGCCGAGCCTGACACCGCCCGCTGCGTCGACATCGCCACTTCAGCGGCGCTGCGGAGGATGATAGGCCCTGGCGCTATCGCGGTCGCCACGCCGATAGTGGTGGGGTTCGGGCTTGGCGCCACCGCGCTCGGCGGGATGCTCGGCGGTGCCCTGCTGGGCTGTGTGTTGATGGCTCTGATGATGGCCAACGCCGGTGGCGCCTGGGACAACGCCAAGAAATATGTCGAAAAAGGCAATCTCGGCGGCAAGGGCTCCGACACCCACGCGGCGACCGTCGTCGGCGACACCGTGGGCGACCCCTTCAAGGATACCTCCGGTCCTTCGATGAACATTCTCATCAACGTGATGGCTATTGTCAGCCTGGTGATTGCGCCGCTGCTCTGAGCCTGTCCCGGTGGGGCCACCCGGGCCCCACCGCTTATCGCTGCAGTTTCCCTAAGATACAATCTCACGGCCAAAGAAGAGCGCCGTGCCTGCACTGACCGCCGCCGAGAAATCCGAACTGCTATCGAAGATGTGTCACTACATCCCCCAAGCCCGTCACCTTGGGGTTCACCTTGTTGCGCTGGATGACCAGGAGATCACCCTGTGCCCGCCCTACCGGAAGGAACTGGTCGGTCAGCGGGACCTGCGCATGGACTACTCGGCCGCGGCTCTGCACCTGATCGCCAAGATAGAACAAACGGTTATACCAAAAACCACAAATTTCTCACTCGACTACCTGCGACCCACCCGGCTGCAGGATACTTACGCGCAATGCGCTCTTACCCGACAGGGTCGCCAGGTCGCAAATGTAAGTATCACCGCCTGGCAGGAACGTCGGGACCGACCCTGTGCCATTGCCAGGGCGCATTTCCTCATACCCGAACAATAACCAGTAATAAGGAGTAACGAAGATGGCTCGCTGGAAACGCAAGGAAATCGAAAAGGCCTTCGACAAGTTCCAGGCCGCCGCGCTCAAGGGCGCACAAACCAGTGACTGGAGCGACTGGTCCAACTGTTTCACCGAGGATGCCACCTACTTTGAACATAATTACGGGCGCTACTGGGGACGACAGCGTATTCACGACTGGATAACCGACACCATGAACCAGTGGCCCGCCAGCAGTATGACGGCATTCCCGGTGCGCTGGTACAGCATCGATGTAGAAAAAGGCTGGGTGTTTGCGGAAGTCATGAACCGCATGGAAGACCTGGGCGACGGTAAAATCTACGAGGAGCCCAATATCACTATTCTCCACTACGCCGGGAACGGGCTGTTCAAATACGAGGAGGATGCCTACAACCCGCACAATATGGGTGTCATGATCGGCCAGTGGCTGGCCGCCCGGGAGGCCCTGGAAAAGACGGCCGACAAAGCCAGCGGGGACTGAGCCCAAGGGCTCAACACCCAGCGCAAGATCGTGCTGCGTTTCGACAGGCGAGTCCGGCGCTGGGTTATCCCGGAGGGGTGTTAAAGTGCGAACGTCCCTGTTCGCTGGCGTGCAACCTTGCACAAACCGAAGTATTTCAAAAACCGCGCTCACAATCGATTACGGCGGATTACCGCTGTTGGTGACATCGATCGATCAAGTGTTGCCCAGACTGCGGCTGGTCAAGCAGTTAAGTGACGCTTGAATATTAAATGGTTATACTCAAAAATTCTGCCACACCGCCGCAGCGCGTTATACAGGAGCCAACCGCCGCCATGCAGTTCACCGACCAGCACAACGAAATTCGTCGCACCGTCTCCCAGTTTGTCGAAAAGGAAATCAACCCGAACGTGGAAGAGTGGGAAGAGGCAGGTATTTTCCCGGCCCATGAGGTATTCAAGAAGGCCGGTGAACTGGGCCTGCTGGGCATCCACAAGCCCGAGGAATACGGTGGCCTGGGCCTGGACTACAGTTATGCCATGGTCGCTCAGGAGGAATGGGGGGCAGCCAACCACGGCTCAGTACCGCTGGCCATCGCGGTGCAGACAGACATGGCTACACCCGCCCTGGCGCGCTTTGGCAGCGACGAACTGAAGCGGGAGTTCCTTACTCCCGCCATCGCCGGGGAAATGGTAACCGCTATCGGCGTCAGTGAACCCCACGCCGGCTCGGATGTAGCCGCGATAAAAACCACCGCCCGCAAGCGCGGTGGCGACTACGTGATCAATGGCACCAAAATGTGGATTACCAATTCCACCCAGGCGGACTACATTTGCCTGCTGGCCAATACCTCCGATGACCAGAAGCACCAGAACAAGTCACTGATCATTGTCCCTACCAGTACGCCCGGGTTTTCAACGTCACCGCGGCTTAACAAGCTGGGTATGCGCGCTTCGGATACCGCACAGTTGTTTTTTGACGATGTCGTCGTGCCCCAGCGTTACCTTATCGGAGAGGAAGGCATGGGTTTCACCTACCAGATGATGCAGTTCCAGGAGGAGCGATTGGCGGGTGCGGCAATCACCATCAAGGGCCTGGAGAACTGTATTCGCGACACCGTGGAATACACCAGCCAACGAGAGGCTTTTGGCAAGCCACTGCTGGATAACCAGATCATCAACATGAAGCTTGCGGAAATGCAGATGGAAGTAGAGTCCCTGCGAGCAATGATTTACCGCGCCTGTGAAATGTACATCAACGGTGAAGATCCCACCTTACTGGCCTCCTATTCCAAATTGAAAGCCGGCAAACTCAGTAACAGCATCCCCACCGAGTGCCTGCAGTTCTGGGGTGGTATGGGCTATATGTGGGACAATCCTGTGGGCCGGGCCATGCGCGATATGCGCCTGACCTCCATCGGCGGCGGCGCCGATGAAGTCATGCTGGGCATTATCGGCAAGCGCATGGGATTAATGGCCCGCTGAGCGGGCGCGTTTTCCAGCGGCGCCGGTCCCCTTAAAGACCCATCTGGCGCACCGCCAGGTCACGCATGATTTCCTCGGAACCACCGCCGATTGCGAACACCTTTACCTCCCGATAAATCCGTTCCACCGGATTACCGCGCAGGTAAGCGGCACCTCCGAAAATCTGCATGGCTTCCGATGCGACAAACTCAAGGGCTTTGGTGGCGGCGAACTTGCCCTTGCAGATTTCCGCTACCGGCATATGGCCTTCGTTGATCTGCCAGCAGATCATGGTGCCGTAGGATTCGATCTGGTCGATCCTGGCGGACATCTCGGCAATCTTGTGGCGAATGACCTGGTGCTTGATCAGCGGTTTGCCAAAGGTCTCGCGCTCCTTCGCCCAGGCAATGGATTCCTCCAGGCAGGTCTTCATCATGCCCAGGGCACCGGCAATCATGGACAGGCGTTCGTAATTGAAATTCTGCATGATGGCGATAAACCCGTGGTTTTCTTCGCCCATCAGGTTTGCAGCAGGTACCCGGCAGTTATCAAAATACAGGGTGGCCTGGTCGGAAGCCCACCAACCCATTTTTCGATCCAGCGGTGTGCGGCTGAATCCCGGTGTGTCGGCGTCAACAAAAAACAGGGAAATACCCACCAGGCCTTCGCCACCGGTGCGAGCGCCGACAACAAAGTAGTCGCCCTTCATACCGCCGGTAATAAACGTCTTGACGCCGTTGATGACCCACTCGTCACCCTCCCGCACTGCCGTCGTCTGCATATTGGCAACGTCAGAGCCCCCACCGGGTTCTGTAATTGCCAGGCATGAGCCCTTGCGGCCGAGCACGATATCCTCCAGGCAACGTTCGCGAATTTCCTCGTTGGCCAGGTGTTCAATGGGACCGATGGAAATACTGCGTCCCCCTACTCCTGCCCATACCCCGGTACCGCCCGCCTTTGCCATTTCCTCTGCGGCTGCAAATCGCATAAAGGCGTCATCAAACCCCAGACCACCGTGTGCCTCGGATACGCCAAAGCCGAAGTAGCCCATACTTCCCAGCTCTTCGTGCAGTCGCCAGGGAAAGTCTGCGGCCTCATCCCATTCATCGATATTGGGCTTTATTTCAGTTTCAACATAGCGTTTGACGGTTTCCCGAAACGCCCGGCGCTCTTCGGTCTCGAACGGGTTTTGCACGATTTGTTCCCTCTGTTATTCCTGTTCGCTGATTTCCAGTACCAGGGCGCCGGAAGCCAGCTGCTGTCCGGCGCTTGCCTGCACATGGGTGACAATGCCCGTCACCGGCGTGGATAGCCGGTGTTCCATTTTCATGGCCTCTATCACGGCCACGTCCTGGCCGGCCTTCACCCTGTCCCCAACGCCAACAAACACCTCCATGAGATTACCGTGCATGGGCGCAACAATGGTGCCGCTACCGCCAGCGCTGTCGGCGCCACCGGTGAAAGCCAGTTGGTTGCTAAGGTTGGCCAGTTCTCCACGAAGCTGCACGCTCACCTGGCCGTAACCGGGATAGGCGTATCGAACATCAAGTTGCACCTGGTCAATACACACACGGGCCTCGTTTTGCTGCGCGGCGATCCACTGCAGGTTGATTATTCGCTCATCGATCGTGACGCAGTACCGGTCTGGCGACAATTCTTCGAGGTACACATCCACCGGGTTCTCCTGGTCGCCAAAGCGGTAGTGGTTGCGCATGGCCCGGGTACCCTTGAAGCCACTCATGGCCGGCAGGCAAGCGGGCACTGTCAGCGCAGCCTGATCAATGGATGAGCGGTACAACAGACAGGCGCCTACGGCCATCTGTTCGACCGCCGCCGTGGCCGGTTCCCCAAAGCTGTCGGGGTAGTTTTCGGCGATAAACGCTGTCGTTGCCTCTCCATTGATAAACGCCTCTTTACCCAGCACATCGATCAGGAAGGCCCGGTTGCTGGGTACTCCCAATAAACTGGTCTTCTGCAACGCCCGCAGCAGCCGGCGCCGGGCAATGTCCCTGTCCTCACCCCAGGCAATAATCTTGGCCACCATGGGGTCGTAGAAAGGCGATATTTCCTGGCCCTGCAATAAGCCGTGATCCACCCGGATACCCTCGCCAGCCGGCGGGTCCCAGAGGTGGGCAGTGCCGGTCGCCGGCAGAAAATCATTGGCAGGGTCTTCGGCATAGAGCCGCACCTCAATAGCATGACCGTGGAGTTTTACCTCTTCCTGGGTGAGGGGCAGTGAGTATCCCTGTGCAACCTTGAACTGCAGGGCGACAAGGTCCTGACCTGTGATCATCTCGGTAACCGGGTGCTCCACCTGCAGGCGGGTGTTCATTTCCAGAAAATAGAAATCGCCACCGGCATCCAGCAGGAATTCCACCGTACCCGCACCGACATAGTTAATACTTTCAGCGGCATTCACCGCCGCCTGACCCATAGCCTCGCGTAGCTGGGGTGTCATCACCGGACAGGGAGCCTCCTCAACCACTTTCTGGTGACGGCGCTGCACGGAGCAATCCCGCTCTCCAAAATGGATGACATTGCCCTGACTGTCGCCAAACACCTGGATTTCAACGTGGCGCGGCTGGATCAGGGCCTTCTCGAGAATCAATTCACCAGAACCGAAGGCATTTTCCGCCTCTGACCGGGCGGACGCGATGGCCACCGGCATCTCGTCCAGCGATTGCACCAGGCGCATACCGCGACCACCACCGCCCGCCGCTGCTTTCACCATAATCGGCACACCGAGGTTTTCGGCGGCCGCCAGCAGGGCAGCGTCAGACTGGTCCGAACCCTGGTACCCGGGAATACAGGGCACCTCTGCCGCCAGCATGCGGCGCTTTGACGCTGCCTTGTTACCCATGATCTCGATGGCCTCGGGACCCGGACCGATAAAGACGATACCGGCATCAACACAGGCCTGGGAAAAGGCGGCATTTTCCGCAAGAAAGCCGTAACCCGGGTGAATGGCCTGGGCACCAGTGCTGGCAGCCGCGGCGAGAATCCTGTCCATATCCAGGTAGGATTCACCGACCGGCGCGGGGCCGATCAGCACCGCTTCATCAGCCAACTTCACATGCGGCGCCTGGGAATCCGCCTCGGAATAAACCGCGATGGCCCGATAGCCCTGCTGTTGCGCACCGCGAATGACCCGCACCGCAATCTCACCGCGGTTTGCCACCAGAATACTGTCGAACTGTCTCATCAAGCGTTCCCTGTGTTATTCCATGCGGGCCTGCGCTTCTCGGCAAACGCCGCCAGTCCCTCTCGGGCCTCCTCCGCCAACAGGCAGTCAGCAAACTGCTCAGCGGCAAACTGCACCAGTTCATCACCATCAAGCTGGGTAGCAGCATTGATAATCTGCTTGGTGGCGGCAATGGCACCGGGAGCACCCGCGCGGGCTTCCTGCAATAGTTGAGCCGCCCTGACCTCCAGGGCCTCGGCGTCCTCCTCCACGAAATGAACCAGTCCCAGCCGCCCTGCTTCCTCACCGTTGAACCTTGCGGCAGTCAACATGATGCGGCGCGCCTGCGACTGGCCAATGCGCCCGATGATGACAGGAGCAATTTGTGCCGGCGGAATACCCAGGGTGACTTCAGTCAGGGCAAAACGGGCGTCCCGGGTGGTCATAGTGACATCCGCCAGGCAGGCGAGGCCAAGCCCACCCGCCATGGCGGCGCCCTCTATCATCACCAGGAACAACTGGGGCATGGCCTGTATGGCCTTCATCAGTCGACCGAAATCGGCATTGAAGCGGACAATCTCATCCCTGTCGGCGTCATTCTGGAAGACGGTCTTGAACATTTTCAGATCACCGCCTGCGCAGAAAATACCGCCCTTGCCGCGCAGGATGACAAAGCGGATGTCTTTTTCCCCGGCTAGCGCTTCCAGCACCCGGGCCAGGTCATCGGCTACCGGCGTTGACAGCGCGTTGCGCACATCGGGACGGTTAAACCAGATGGTGAGGGTATCTTCCTGTTGTTCCAGCAATAGGTGTTCTACATCAGGTAGCATGGATATCTCCAGATTCTCGGTAACCAATGCCGTTACATGCGGCCAACGCCGAAGGTATTGGGGTGGGTGGTGCGGTTGCGGGCTTCCCAACAGGTCTGCAACACGAAGCCAAGTACCTTGCGGGTGTCGCGGGGATCGATAATGCCGTCGTCCAGCATTCTCCCCGAGGTGTAGAAGGCATCGGACTGCTTGTTGAAATGGGCGATAATTTTCGCTTCCTGCGCTTCGATCATTTCCGGCGGCACTTCGATACCCTTGCGCCTGGCGCCGGCGAGCATCACTTCGGACATGGTCCTGGCGGCAGACTCGCCGCCCATGACGCCGATATTGATATTGGGCCAGCTGAACAGGAAATCGGGGTCGTACCCCTGGCCGCACATGCCATAGTTGCCGGCGCCAAAACTGGCACCGATCATAAAGGTAATGCGTGGAACCCGGGCATTGGTTACCGCCTGGATCATCTTGGCGCCGTGCTTGATCATCCCCCCCTGCTCGAATTGGGTACCCACCATGTAGCCGGTAATATTCTGCAGGAAAACCAGGGGGATATCCGACTGGTCGCACAGCTGGATGAACTGGGCACACTTGGTGGCACCGGAATTGTCGATGGGACCATTGTTACCGATGATGCCTACCGGCATGCCGTATACCCTGGCCTGCATGCAGACGGTGGCGGCACCATACCCGGGTTTGAAGTCGAGTATGTCTGAACCGTCGACGATACGGGCAACCACCTCGCGGACATCGTACGGCTGACGATAATCGGAGGGCACTATGCCCAGCAATTCCTCGATCTCGTAAACCGGCTCGTCGAATTTCCGCGGTGGCATGTTGGGACACAGCCGATTCCAGTCCAGCCGTTCCATGAGCTCGCGGCAAATAGCAATGCCATGGCCATCATCTTCCGCCAGGTACTCCACCAGCCCGGACACCGTCGAGTGCATTTGGGCGCCACCGAGTTCGGCGTCATCGGCTTCCTCGCCGGTCGCCGCCTTGAGCAGAGCGGGCCCCGCCAGGTAGGCCTTGCCGTTGCCTTTCACCCCGATAACGTAATCGCTCAACCCGGGCATATAGGCACCACCTGCCGCCGAAGCTCCGTGCAATACGACAAAGGTTGGAACGCCTGCAGCGCTGAGGCGGGCCAGCCGGGCGAACACTCCGCCCCCGTCCATCCACATCTCCACCTCGTATTCCATCAGGTTGGCTCCCGCGCTTTCCACCAGGTGCACCAGGGGAAGTTTCTTCTCTCTGGCAATCTCCAGCAACCGGTTGGCTTTTTTGGTCGAAAGCGCAGTCATGGCGCCGGCATTGATGCCGGCGTCGTCCACCATCACCATGCAGCGGGTTCCGGCAATATAGCCAATCCCGGCTATGGTACTGCAGCCGGGCACAGAGACATCCCGGTCCTCGGTGTCCACCGTGAATCCGGCCATATTCAAGAGTTCCAGGAAAGGCATGCCCGGATCCAACAGTCGCGACAATCGCTCCCTGGGTAGTATCTGGCCGCGTTTTTCAAAGCGGGGCAAACTTTTGTCAGACAGGGTCGCGGCCCGGTCCAGGATCTCCCGCAGCGTCCCGACTGACGCCAGCATGTCCTCGCGATTCCTGCGGAATTCCCCGGAATCTGTATTTATCTTGGAAAGAAATTGCGTCATGGGTTAATCCTCAGGCGCAGGGTTGTCATAGGTTGAATTGCTCCGCCAGGGAGCGGGGCACCATGATGGACTCGCTCAACAGCAATTGGGCATAGCCCTTGCCCTGTGGATCGGTGCGCAAACTGGCAACACCGCCACCCCCCAGGACATCGTGGAGAAGAAAGTTGAAGGCATGACAACCGGGCAGGTAGAAGCGTTGCACCGGCGCTGATTGCTCAGGCTCCAGGAAATGGGCAAAGTATTCGGACACTCGCCCGACGGTTAACTGGGCGGCAATGAAAGGTACAAACTCAGGGTGGCGGGCAATAATTCCGATATTCGCCTTATTGCCCTTGTCACCGCTTCTTCCAAAGGCCAGTGACTCCAGCGACACCGCTACTGCATCGCTGCCCACCTCTTCCTCCGGGGCTTGATGGGCAACTGTTGCGTCGGGGTCATAGGCCGTTTGCACTTCATCCTGCAAGGTAGCGACCTGGCCTTCCACATCCACGCTGATGTCCAGCTCCTCTTTGGCTACGATCATGGAGAACAGGCGCACTACGGGTGAGGGTTTGGGTCTGGCCCCGGCAAAGCCGGTGAGGCCCGGTGGTGCGGTCAGGGCCATACCCACCATTTCCTTGAGCAGGACCCCGATGCCCTTGGGACTGGGATGTTTGGCGGCAATCTTGATGTCCACTTCCCGGACCGGTCCCACCCGACGGGCGGCACCGAACTGCGATTCGGCACCAATAATCTCAACGCAAGTCTCGGTAAAATCGGGCAGGCCAGCCTGTTCCAGGACCATGCGGCAACGTTGGAACAGGGTCTCGGCGAATTTCTCTGCCTTGCGATCGGCATCACGCCCATACAGGGTCCAGATGTGCCCGCCGCGAAAACCATCCGCGTAGGTTGCACTCACTTTGTACCCGAGCGGCGCCCCAAGGCCCCTCGCCCCGGTGACCGAAACCCGGTCCGGGCCAGTCTGCTCCAGGGTCACGCCGCTGAAGTCGCAGGCCACATCGGGCAGAAGGTAGGCCTGGGGATTCCCTATCTCATAAAGCATCTGCTCTGCCACAGTACCGACGGTAACCGCTCCGCCGGAGCCCTCCGGCTTGGTGATAGTCACCCTGCCACTGGCCTCGATTTCAGCAAGCGGATAACCCGCCTGCGGTAACGTATCAACGACCTGTTCCCAGTCTGTGTAGTTGCCGCCGGTAGCCTGGGTCCCACACTCAAGAATGTGGCCGGCGAGGCTGGCCTGGGCCAGCTGGTCAAAATCCCCGCGCTGCCAGCCAAACGCGTGAATACAGGCCCCCAGAGTGACTGCACTGTCCACACATCGACCAGTGATCACGATATCAGCCCCCGCATCCAGGGCAGCGGCAATCGGGAAGGCGCCGAGATAGGCGTTAATACTGGCAACCCTGTCCGCATCGGGAAAGGGCTCTCCGTTGAACATTTCCCTGACCCCACTGGCAGCGAACTCATCGGCGCGAGCGAGCAGGTCATCACCGTTGACCACGGCGACTTTCAGCGCCAGGCCCTGCTCCCGGATTAATGTCCGTGCCGCGGCACCACAGGCCTGGGGATTGACACCGCCCGCATTGGCGATGAGCTTCACTCCCTGCTCAGCAATCGTTGCGAGATTGGGCTTGAGCACGGCGCCGATAAAGTCGGTGGCATAACCCATACTGTCATCAGCGGCCCGGGCGCGGGCCATAATCGACATGGTTACTTCAGCCAGGTAATCGTAAACCAGGTAATCCAGTCTGCCGGTGGCCAGCAGCTGCGGAGTTGCCATTGCGGCATCCCCCCAAAAACCGGATGCACCGCCGATACAAATGCTATCTTTCATAGATACCGCCTGATTTCAGCACTGGGTCGCGTGGACCGCTGCCATTGAAAAACAATGCGATACTAAATTATTATTAAGTAACACTCAAATGCTTTCAGGCGACCCACAGATGAACAGGACCGAGCTCAATAAATCACGCAGTCGACTGGAACAGCGCGAGGCCGACATCATGAACGCCGCGACCAGCCTGTTCGCCGAAAAGGGCTTCCACGGCACCTCAACCCGAAAAATCGCCGCCGCTGCAGGGGTTTCCGAGGGCACACTGTTCCACTACTTCGCGACCAAGAACGTCCTGTTGCAGGCGATCCTGGATAACTTCTACGCCGAGTTGATCGAGAGTGCCCAGGAGGGTATCAGAAAAATCATGGGTACTCGTGACCGGCTACTGTTCCTCGCCAGGAACCACCTGCGCATTCTGATGGACCAGCAGGCGCTGATGGCACGGCTGATACAGGTATACCTTTCGGTGGATGTGAATTACTACAGGGATTACAAAAACTCGCTCCTGCACCAACTCAACTACCGTTACACCCGTATTTTCGACGGTGTCATTATGGAAGGCATGGAGCGAGGCTACATCCGGGAAGACCTGGAATTGTCTGCGATTCGCGACTTGTTCTTCGGCGGTCTGGAGTACGGCATGCGCACACTGATGGGGCGCAAATCCAGCAAGAAAAAAATCGATGCCCATGTGGAGGCGATTGTTCAGCCACTGTGGGAGAGCATGCAGGTCGCTGAAACAACGGCGGGCGGTAAAAACGTAACAGACAGTCGTCTGGAACAGGCCTGCGAGAGACTGGAAAAAATTGCCGCGCGGATGGAGAAAAGCTGATATCGGCAGAGGTCACCGCGACCAGACTGCGCCACGCTCAGTGCAGGAAACGATCTTTCAATCTGGCGATCTTGTCTTCATCCAGATCCAGCGCTGACTCGTAAAAGTGCTCCCTGGAAGCAAAGTGCCGCCGGATTTCCTCAAAGCAGGCGTGAATGTAATCCGGCCTGACTTCCATCAATGGGCGCAGCACGTGCTCTGGCACTACCTCCCCGGATTCGTCCCTGAACTGGCTGGATAACTGTTTTAATTCTTCTTCAATAGGCAGGTACCGATTGGTCAGCAGGTAGTCCTCAACGATGGATTCCTCATCGACCCCGAGCACATCCAGGATCAGGGCGGCACCAAATCCTGTGCGATCCTTGCCCGACGCACAGTGAATCAGGGTCGGATGATCCCCGGCCAGAATCAATTGGAACATTTCACAATACCTGGGCATCTGGCTGGCAACAAAGTCCCGGTTCATCTCTTCCATGAAACTGGAGGCATCATCTACCGCGATAATTCCCTGGTGAAGGTTTTCCATAAAACTGGTCCGACTACCGGGGGTTATCGGCAAGCTGGCGATCCTGTGGCTACTTTCGTGCCCAAGAAAAGTCGGCTCCAGTTCCTGCTCCAACACCTGACGGAAATCACACACCAGGGTCAGTCCCAGGCGCCTGACGTAATCGAGGTCCTCGTCGGTCAAACGCGACATCTTGCTGGAACGGTAAAGCTTGCCCCACTTCAGTTGCCGACCACATGCAGTCTGGTATCCCCCCAGATCGCGAAAATTTGGGGTACCTGCCAGGGGCAGTCGACGCTCCGCCAGGATCGCAGTCTCCCCCTGACCCGAACGAAGACAAAAATAATGCCGGACAGACTTGTCAGGATTAGGGACCAGCGCCTGCTCGCCACGGGTGCTGAGAATTGGCGTCCCGGGACTGTCCTGTCGGTAAAAATATTCCGGATCATCGGACATGTAAATACTGACCCGATGCCCGGGTTCAAGGGTGCGCCAGTGTAACTCATAGTCCTGCTCGGCATTGCGTTCCACATGACAGGCGCTCAAATCAAACATTCACATCACGCTCCATCTCCGGCTCACGTTAACCTGGCCAATAATCCCGGTACCAGGCGTTCGAGACGCCACAGGGTAGCCAGGGCCAGGTCTACCTGTTCGCTACCGATTTGCCGTTGTCGGCTATCCTCGATATCAATCGAGCGCCCGACGTTGTACATCAGCCAGTTTAGCCAATCTCCCTGTACGCAGTGCAAGGCCGCTTCGACCTCATCAACTGATCCTCTTCCCCCCGCCCGCAGGTAGGCCGACAGCATTTGATCAAACCGATATTCACTGAAGTCCAGGGTGATGCCGCTCCAGTCCAGGGATTCCAGGACAATCTCATGGGTCGGGTTCAACCGATGGGCTGACTCCCAGTCGATAATCAACGGCTGGTCGTCACCGGTCCACAGGACATTTTTATGATCCATATCGCCATGACTGACAACCGTATGCTGCGACAGGAACCCGGCGGCCTGCTCATGTCGATTGATCAGGCGCAAGAACAGGCTTGTGCCTCGTTCCAGTTCAGCGGCGCGGCTCGAATTCCTGCGGTGGGCAAAGTGCACCAGGGTATGCAGTCGGTCCTCGCTCAGCACCGCATATTCCTCGCCCGCCAAACCAGGGACGTCCAGGTCGGCCCTGTGCATGGCCGCAAAAAGTTCAGCAACCTGTTCGGCATGTCTGCAATCGATATCCTCTCGGTGCAGGGCCCTGGCTTCCACCCAGGGGTAAACCAGATAACCTGAGGCATCGATCAGTTGCAGGTACCGACCCTCCTGCTGGAGAGCAACCACGGCGGGGATATCGCAATGGGAAAAACGGGCGGCAACGCTTTCGGAAAGTTCAAAATGCCGGGCGGTAGGCTCATCCCGGGGATCAAGGTCGGCTGATAGCTGCTTGATCGCATAACAGCCGCCAGCGGTCTCCAGCCGCCACATGCTGTGGTGTAAGCCTCCACTGACTGGCTCGGGGGTAGACAGCGGAAAGCCCAACTGCAGGGTATCACACAGTTGCTGCAGGTGAGTCGGATTATCGGCAAGAGGTAAATTCACGCAGCCTGCTCCTCGGGTGACACCCAGTGTACCCAAATGAGCGCAGTTACCAATGATGCAAATCGATTGGATTGGAGAATCTGTGCGGCCCTGTTTTGTTTTTACTTATTAAGTTAAATATTTATTAGGTATGTATATAAGGATTATTGTTGTTGTAATTATTAGGGCCCCCTTGAGCTGTGGTTAACCTGATTAAATCCAATTAATTCAACATCTTGTGGTAAGCATAAGCACCGCTGAAAACCCTGAGTCTGGCGGTGAAAAGCACTGATAAACGTGAGGATGGAATGGGGATAAATCGCGCCGCTTTTTCCTTCGTCGGTCGGCAGCTGACTTATCCCTGTTGTCTGCAGCCATTTATCCCGTGGTGATTCAAGCTGTTGTCCCCAGCACGCTATCTGGCCCCTGCCGTCAGTAACAAGTGATGTACTACCAGTGGACAAGTTGTTGCCCGGGTAAGCGCAAGGCATAACCCTGTGGATAGGGTCGGGATCGTTTGTGGTTTGCAGGGGGATTACTTACCGATGCAGAAACTGGAGAAGATTTCGCCGAGAAGTTGATCGGAACTCACTGCGCCGGTGATTTCCCCCAACGCATTCTGGCATTCCCTGAGATCCTCGGCCAACAGTTCCCCGGCGCCGGCATTTTCCAGTTGCGCCCGACCCGCGGCCAGGGCATTGGCGGCTTTTTCCAACGACAGTAAATGTCGGCGCCGGGCACTGAAGCTGCTTTCCTCACCTTCGGTATAACCCATGCACTGCTTCAGGTGGGATTTGAGCAGGTCCATGCCGGCGCCGGTTTTGGCGGATAATTCAATGACCGGGGTGCCGCCATGATCACTGATGTTCGGATCGCGTCCGCTCAGGTCGCATTTATTGTGGACCACACTGATGGCGATATCACGGGTCAGGTGGTCGTGGATCTCCGGCCAGATTATTCGTGGATCGTCATCGTTATGGGCCGGATCCGAGCCATCCACGACCAGCAGGATATGGTCGGCGGACTCCATTTCCGTCCATGCCCGGCGAATCCCCTCTTTTTCCACCTCATCGGCGCTGTCGCGCAGTCCCGCTGTGTCGACTATGTGCAGGGGCATGCCGTCTATCTGGATATGCTCGCGCAATACATCGCGTGTGGTGCCTTCAATCGCGGTAACGATTGCGCTGTCCTGGCCGGACAGGGCATTGAGCAGGCTGGATTTGCCGGCATTGGGCCTGCCAGCGATCACCAGCTTCATTCCTTCCTGTAGCAACGCACCCTGTCTGGCCTGGGCCTGTACCCGGTCCAGTTGATCGATAATGGCCAACAGCTGTTCACTGACCTGGCCGTCCTGGATAAAGTCGATTTCCTCCTCCGGGAAATCGATAGCTGCCTCCACATATACCCGCAGCCGGGTGACCAGGTCCACCAGTGCAGTAATTTCGCGGGAAAAAGCACCCTGTAATGAACGATTGGCATTCAGTGCAGCCTGCTCGGTCGTACTATTGATCAGGTCGGCGATAGCTTCCGCCTGGGCCAGGTCAAGCTTGTCGTTGAGAAAGGCGCGTTCGGAAAACTCGCCGGGCCGCGCCTGCCTGGCGCCCCGATCGGTGCAGGCCCTGACAATCAGGTCGAGAATGACCGGACCGCCGTGGCCCTGGAGTTCAATCACATCTTCACCGGTAAAGGAGTTGGGCGCGGGAAAGTAGATTGCTATGCCCGAATCGATAGGCTGTCCGGCGGAATCAACAAACTGGCAGAACCGGGCATGCCGCGCTGGCAGTGTGTTACTGGTGATCGCCTGGCCAATAGCCAGCGCATGTTTGCCCGAGAGGCGCACAATACCCACCCCACCCCTGCCGGGGGCGGTGGCTACTGCAACGATGGTTTCGGCGCCAGTATCGGTCGGATCAGTCATACCGACAGTATACCGTTCCGCTGCCTGACGGAAATCCGGCGGCTCAGCTTTCGGCGTTTTCGATCTGCCTGGTGATCACGTATTGCTGGGCCATGGACAACAGGTTGTTGACCACCCAGTACAGCACCAGACCGGCAGGGAACCAGAGGAAAAAGAAGGTGAATACGATAGGCAGCCACTGCATGATCTTGGCCTGCATGGGGTCAGTGGGCGGCGGGTTGAGTTTCTGCATGAACCACATACTGGCGCCCATCAGTACAGGCAGGACGAAGTAGGGGTCCATCACCGACAGGTCGTTAATCCACAGGGCAAAAGGTGCATGGCGCAGTTCGACGCTTTCCATCAATACCCAGTACAGGGCGATGAATACCGGCATTTGCACCAGGATAGGCAGGCAGCCCCCCATGGGATTGACCTTTTCCTTTCGGTACAACTCCATCATGGCCTGGGACTGCTTTTGTTTGTCGTCCGCGTACTGCTCGCGGATATCCATCATTTTGGGTTGTACCTTGCGCATGCGCGCCATGGACCGGTAGCTGGTAGCGGAGAGCTTGAAGAAGGCTGCCTTTACCAGAACGGTCAGCAGGATGATGGCCACACCCCAGTTACCCACCAGGGCAAAGATTTTATTCAACAACCAGAACAGTGGCTGGGCGATCCACCATAACCAGCCGTAGTCCACGACCAGGTCCAGGTAGGGGGAGATCTCGGCAAGGCGGTACTGGTCTTTGGGGCCGGCGTAAAACTGGGCGCCGGTCTGACCGGACTGACCCGGGTCCAGAGTCAGCGCGGGACTGGTGAAGCCGGCAATATTAAAGCCGGCAGAGGTCACCCGGGTGCTGTAGGTATGGCTCTGCTCGGCGTTGGGAATCCAGGCACTGAGAAAATAGTGTTGCAACATGGCAATCCAACCGCCGGGCAGTTGTGCCTTGAAGGGCTCTTCGCGCATGTCTTCGAAGCTGAATTTGGTAAAACGCTCATCCGGCTGGGTGATGGCAGCCCCCAGAAACGGTTGCATGCCCATACCGGAGTTGCTGTCTGACGGCGCTGGACTGCTGTCGCGCTTGATCTGGCCGAACAGGTTGGCGTGCCAGCGACTGTCGCTGTTGTTTTCTACCAGGTAGTCCACCTGGACAAGGTAGTCACCCCGGGTGAAAGTGAAGCGCTTGGTGACATTCACATCACCCTCACCCTGCCAGTGCAGGTTTACCACAAGCTTGTCCTGGCCTGCTGCCATTTCATAACTGTCTGCGCTGGCGGTGAAAGTCGCCCTTCCATTGCTGTCGATACCGTTGGTGCCGATCAGGCCGCTCTGGGCAATATAGGTGCGCTGTTCATTTTGCTCCAGCAACACAAATGGAATATCGGGGTTATCAATTTTTTCCAGGTGTCGGGGTAGGGCCAGCTCTATGATGTCACCACCCTGCAGATCAATAGCCAGCTGCAGGCTATCGGTCCTGACCAGAACGATGCGGCCAGTGTTCGTGGCAGTGCTGGGGGTATCAGGTGTGTCGGTCGACGCAGCTGATTGCGGGGCTGTTGGTACATCCTCGTCATTGACGGACACCGGTTCATCGACAACCCCGGGAAGTTCAGCGGGCTGGGAGTCTCCATTGGCAATCAGGCGGGTCGTCTGGGCATCTGCCGCCTGGGTTCTCTCGTCCTTGAAGGCAACCCATTCGGTGAGCAGCATGAAGGAGAGAACGGCGATCGCGCCAATAAGCAATGAGCGTTGCAAATCCATAGTGATATCTGTGGCTTAGTGTGAGTGGCTGCAGGGAGGCACCGGATCGATGCCCCCCTCATGCCAGGGATGGCATCTAGACAGGCGGCGGATTGCCAACCAGCTTCCTTTTATTACCCCGTGTTCGGCGATGGCCTGCTGGGCGTAGCTGGAGCAACTGGGATAAAAACGGCAGTTGTTGCCCAGGAATGGACTCAGCAGGACCTTGTAACAGGTAATAAGGTAGATAAAGAAGCGACGCATCAGGGTTCCATGCCTTGGCTGGGTTGGGACGCATGGCGGATCAGTTTCTGCCACTGCTGCCGCAATATAGTTGATAGCTCTGCATTATCCAACTGATCCAAGCCGCGCCGGGCCAGTAAAATGACGTCCAGTGGCGGTTCGGAGGGAGGCAGGTGACGGAATACTTCCCGTGCTATCCGTTTTATCCGGTTACGTTGCACCGCCAACCGGACATTTTTTTTGGCTATAACTAAACCCAGGCGATGCCCGGGTTCATTATTGGTTCGTGCCAGAAGCAGTAATTGCTTGTGCGAGGCTCTCGCCTCGGCGCCGTCAAATACCCGGCTGTAATCTTTGGCATTGAGTAGGCGCCTGGCTTTGCCGAAACTGTAGTCAGCACCCACCCAGAGTGGTGTCCGTTAAGCGGACAGGACCTTGCGGCCCTTGGCGCGACGGCGATTCAGGACTGCGCGACCGCCCTTGGTGGCCATGCGGGAGCGGAAACCGTGGGTGCGCTTGCGCTTCAGTACGCTGGGCTGAAATGTTCTTTTCATGACTCTATTCCAATTGGTTGATGTGGTGGGCCTGGGTATTCCGCAAAGGGAACAGCCACTGGCCTGAAAAAAGGTGGGGTATTCTATTGAAATGCCGGTGTTAATACAATGCAGGTGGCTGCTTTTTTTAAGGGCCGTTTGGGGTAGTGTTGCCGCTCTTTCGGCAAATTTTGAACCCGGTTCCGATGCCAGCCCGTCTCTTCGACCTATCCCAGATAGCTCGCGGCTTACAGCCATCGCCCCACAATTTTTTCAGTAGTTGTATACAGGATATCCACAGATAAAGTTATCAAAATATATTTTTGCTGGGTTGGTCAAAAAATAGCCTCAAACACAATAAAGTATTGAAATAAAAGAATAAAAAATTTTAATAGAGGCGGAAAATATGTGTGGATAAGTGGCGAAAGCGGGAGTATTATCTCTCCACCGATCAGGGGAAAATCAGATCGGTGAAAAAATAAATTGAATCATAATCTGACGAGAGCAGGCGCGCGTTCTTGGGCGCCTCAAGGGGAAAGTTTTGCCTGGCGTGGTATGGAAGCAATGCGTCGACAGACTCCAGGATGAATTGCCTTCACAGCAGTTCAATACATGGATCAGGCCGTTACAGGCCAGTACCGACGGACAATCACTGACACTTTTTGCCCCCAACCGGTTTATCAAGGATTTCGTGTCCGACAAATTCGCCCAGCGGATTTCCGAGCTGTTGGCGGAACTGGAGCCAGGGGGCGACCTGGACGTGGTACTGGAAATAGGCGGCCAGGCCCGGTCCGCTTCCCCGGTTGCTGCGCTCACACCGGCAACCATGCCGGTGGCGAACGATATGCCACCGGCGGTATCCGGTTCGGCGGTGTCCAGCGGCGGCATTGGCAGTGGCAATTATGCTTTGCGCCGCGGCCATAATGGCGAGCGGCAGGCGGAAATCGAAGGATCACTGCAACACCAGCAAAACCTGGTGGATACCTACACGTTCGATAATTTTGTCGAGGGTAAGTCAAACCAGCTGGCGCTGGCGGCAGCCAGGCAGGTGGCGGAGAACCCCGGCGATTCCTATAACCCGTTATTTTTGTATGGTGGGGTCGGTCTCGGCAAGACGCACTTGATGCACGCCGTTGGTAATGCACTCAAACGCACCAAACCCAATGCCAAGATCGTGTACCTGCACTCTGAACGCTTTGTGGCCGACATGGTAAAAGCGCTACAACTGAATGCCATCAGTGATTTCAAGCGTTATTACCGCTCGGTGGATGCGCTGCTGATCGACGATATTCAGTTTTTTGCCAAAAAAGACCGCTCGCAGGAAGAATTTTTTCATACCTTCAATGCGCTGCTTGAAGGGGGGCAGCAGATGATTCTCACCTGCGACCGTTACCCCAAGGAAATCGATGGTCTCGAGGAGCGACTCAAATCGCGCTTCGGTTGGGGCCTGACTGTCGCGGTAGAGCCTCCGGAACTGGAAACCCGGGTTGCAATTCTGATGAAAAAAGCCACCCAGGCACGCATTGATCTGCCCCCGGAGTCCGCGTTCTTTATTGCCCAGAGAATTCGCTCCAATGTCAGGGAGCTTGAAGGCGCGCTCAAAAGGGTGATAGCGAGTGCTCACTTCACCGGTAAAAACATCGATATTGACCTGATCAAGGACAGCCTCAAGGATTTGCTGGCCCTGCAGGACAAACAGGTCAGCCTGGATAATATTCAGCGTACCGTGGCGGAATATTACAAGATCAAGGTAGCGGATTTGATGTCCCGCCGTCGCAGTCGATCGGTGGCCCGGCCTCGCCAGGTGGCCATGGCATTGGCCAAGGAACTTACCAATCACAGCCTGCCGGAAATTGGCGACAGTTTTGGAGGCAGAGATCACACGACAGTTCTTCATGCATGTCGTAAAATCAAGGAACTTCGTGAAACCAATTCAGATATTCGCGAAGACTATAAGAATTTGCTGCGATCGCTCACTACCTGAGGTAGAAGAGGGAAAGAAGTTTTGTTTTATAATTAAATGGCCGGCCACGGCTTTTTCGTGTTGAGGAATAACAACGCATATGAAGTTCACTGTTTCGCGGGACGCCCTTCTCAAGCCCTTGAACCTGGTTGCCGGTGTGGTCGAACGCCGCCAGACCTTACCGATTCTGGCTAACGTATTGATGGTGCTGGAGGATGATCGCCTGTCCCTGACGGGCACCGATCTGGAAGTCGAGCTTGTGGGCCGCGTTCAACTGGCGACCGCCGGAGAGTCAGGAGAGCTCACCGTGCCGGCTCGCAAGCTGGTGGACATTTGTAAATCATTGCCGGAAGGCAGTGAAATCAGTTTTGCCGCGGAAGATGGCAAGGTTACGGTCAAGTCGGGCCGCAGTCGATTTACCCTCTCCACGTTACCGGCCCGCGAGTTCCCCAATGTGGAAGACAGCATGGGAACCCATCAGTTTACGATCAAGCAGGGCCAACTCAAGCGCCTGATTGATCGCACCGGTTTTGCCATGGCCCAGCAGGATGTGCGCTATTACCTCAACGGCATGCTCTGGGAGCTGAAAGACAAGCAACTGAAAGTGGTCGCTACTGACGGCCACCGGCTAGCCCTGTGTACCCTGCCCGAGCAAGTCGATTCCAGTGAGGACGCCCAGGTTATTCTTCCCCGCAAGGGCGTGCTGGAATTGGCGCGACTGCTGCTGGCAGAGGAAGAGGACATTGCCGTTGTCATCGGCAGCAACCACATTCGGGCGACCACTGATGAGTTCACCTTTACTTCCAAACTCGTGGACGGCAAGTTTCCCGATTACCAGCGCGTACTGCCCCGCTCGCCCAATAAAATTGTGCTTGGATCCCGTGTGGAACTCCGCCAGGCTTTTACCCGCACCGCGATTCTGTCCAACGAAAAGTACCGCGGTGTGCGCCTCAAATTGACGGATAACAGCCTCGATATTGTCGCCAATAACCCGGAGCAGGAAGAAGCCGAGGAAGCCGTGCCGGTGGATTACCAGGGAGAAGCACTGGAGGTGGGCTTCAATGTCAGCTACCTGCTGGATGTGCTGGCGGTATTGAGTGGTGAGCAAGTCAAGTTGTCCCTGTCGGATCCCAATAGCAGCGCACTGCTGGAGGAGTCTGATGAGGGCGATTCCCTGTACGTGGTAATGCCCATGCGCCTCTAGAGGGCGCATCCCCTCCCCCCGTTCCAGCCGAGCGCTGATGCCAGCCGCCAATACCAGTCTTTCCCGTCTGCAGATTAACCAGGTACGCAATCTCAAGGGAATCAGGCTGGACCAATTTCAGCGAGTTAATGTCTTCTTCGGGCACAATGGTAGTGGTAAAACCAGTGTCCTGGAGGCTATTCATTTGTTGGGCATGGCCCGTTCCTTTCGCGGCAGTATCAAGTCCCTGGTCAGCCATGGCGAGGAGTCGTGCACGGTTTTTGGTGCGCTCAGGCCAGGAAATACCACCCTCGGTGTGCAGCGGAGTGTATCCGGCGAAGTCCGGATCAAAATTGCCGGTACCCCGGTGAGGACCGTCGCCGAACTGGTCGAGTACCTGCCCCTACAGGTGATCAATGCCAATAGCTTTGACCTGTTGATGGGCGCACCCGGCGCCCGGCGCCGCTATCTGGACTGGGGAGTGTTCCACGTGGAACATCGTTTTTTTGACCAGTGGCAGCGGTTTCAGCGCGGAATAAAACAACGCAATATGCTGCTGCGCCGTGTTAAAATGGCGTCCGAAGAGCTGTCCGTGTGGACGCGTGAGCTCGCCCAGTCCGGGGAGGCCCTCAGCCAGTACAGGGAAGCCTATTTCAGGCTACTGTTGCCCCGGTTTATCGCGATTATGGCCCGGTTAGCCCCGTCCCTGCAGGGACTGGAGCTGCGCTACAGAAGGGGCTGGGATAAGCAGCTGAGTTATCAGGAGGCCCTGGTGAACAGCACGGACTCTGATCTCGAACAGGGCTACACCCATGTGGGCCCCCAGCGAGCAGATATCAGAGTATTGACTGACGGCCACAGCGCGGCAGACACCCTGTCCAGGGGGCAGCAAAAGCTCGTGGTTTGCGGGTTAAAGCTGGCTCAGGGACAACTGATGTCGGAGATGGGCAAAGGCCATTGCACCTACCTGGTGGATGACCTGCCATCTGAACTCGACCGGGAGCACTGCGGCCTGGTGTGTGAATTACTGGCATCCATGCAGGCCCAGGTGTTCATCACCTGTGTACAACAGCGGGATATTGGGGATGTATGGCCTGACCACGATCAACCGGCGTTGGCCATGTTCCACGTGGAACATGGTGAAGTCACGCCTGTTCAGACGGGTGATTCGGCCATTGATAAATAGAAGATACAACGAGAGTTATTCATGAGCGAAGAAACTGAGCACAATTACGATTCATCGAGCATCAAGGTACTGAAGGGCCTGGACGCGGTACGGAAGCGCCCCGGTATGTACATTGGCGATACCGATGACGGCACTGGCCTGCACCACATGGTGTTTGAACTGGTGGATAACTCCATTGACGAGGCCCTGGCGGGCCATTGCAGTCGGATTGATATCGTCATTCACCCGGATGAATCTGTCACCGTGGGTGATGACGGGCGTGGCATCCCGACAGAAATGCACGATGAAGGGGTTTCCGCCGCGGAAGTTATCATGACCGTGCTGCACGCCGGTGGTAAGTTTGATGACAATACCTACAAGGTATCCGGGGGTCTGCACGGCGTGGGGGTCTCCGTGGTGAATGCACTGTCTTCCGAGCTGGTACTGACCATTCGCCGGGAAGGTAAACTCTACGAGCAGACTTACCGCCATGGCGTGCCGGATGCACCCCTGGCAATCATCGGTGATACCGACTCATCCGGTACTTCTGTCCGCTTTCATCCCTCTGGTGAAACATTCACCAACATAGAGTTTCACTTCGAGCAACTGGCCAAGCGCCTGCGAGAGCTGGCATTCCTCAACTCCGGGGTGTGTATTGCCCTGAAAGACGAGCGCAGTGGTCAGGAAGAGCTTTACAACTACGAGGGCGGGCTCAGGGCCTTCGTGGACTACCTCAACCAGAACAAGACACCGATCAACAAACCCTTTTATTTTCAACTGGATACGGATGAGGGCATTGGCGTGGAGGTTGCCCTGCAGTGGAATGACTCATTCCAGGAGAGCATACTTTGCTACACCAACAATATTCCCCAGCGCGACGGTGGTACCCACCTGGCAGGGTTCCGCGCGGCACTCACCCGAAACCTCAATGCCTATATTGAAAGGGAAGGCCTGGCGAAAAAAGCCGCAGTTTCCACCACCGGCGACGACGCCCGTGAAGGCCTGACCGCTATTATTTCGGTGAAGGTGCCGGACCCCAAGTTCTCCAGCCAGACCAAGGACAAACTGGTTTCCTCGGAGGTGAAAACCGCCGTGGAGCAGGCCATGAACGCGAGGTTCAGTGACTACCTGCTGGAAAACCCCCAGGAAGCGAAGGCAGTCGTTGGCAAAATGCTGGATGCTGCCCGTGCCAGGGAAGCGGCTCGCAAGGCCCGGGAGATGACCCGGCGCAAGGGTGCTCTGGATATCGCTGGCCTGCCCGGCAAATTGGCGGACTGCCAGGAGAAGGACCCTGCCCTGTCGGAGCTTTACCTGGTAGAGGGTGACTCCGCCGGCGGCAGCGCCAAGCAGGGCCGCAACCGCAAGTTCCAGGCGATCCTGCCCCTCAAGGGCAAGATTCTCAATGTCGAAAAGGCCCGCTTCGACAAAATGCTGGGCTCCGCGGAAGTGGGCACGATTGTGACGGCTCTGGGCTGCGGGATTGGCAAGGAGGAGTTCGATCCGGACAAGTTACGCTACCACAGCATTATTATCATGACCGACGCGGACGTCGACGGCTCACATATTCGCACCCTGCTGCTGACGTTCTTTTTCCGCCAGATGAGGGAGCTGATCGAGCGCGGTCACGTGTATATTGCCCAGCCCCCCCTGTACAAGATAGCCAAGGGCAAGCAGCATCAGTACCTCAAGGATGACGAGGCGTTGAACCAGTACCTGACCCAATCCGCCCTGGAAAATGCGTCAATCTTTGTCAATCCTGACGCACCGCCGATCTCCGGCTCGGCGTTACAGGCACTGGTGGACCAGTACCGCGCCGTCGCGGCAACCATTGATCGCCTGTCCAGGCTGTATTCTCCCGAAGTGCTGTGGGAGATGGTCTATGGCGCTTCCCTCAACGTTGATGAGATGAAAGATGAAGCGGCCGTAGCCCGATTCGCCGACCAGATAAGTGAGCGCTTACTATCGGTAGAGTCTGGCGCTGCCATGTACAACGTGGTGGTGCGCAAGGACCAGGAGCGTAACCTGTACTTCCCGGTCGTGAAACTGCTCGCTCATGGCGTAGAGACCGAAACCGAGTACCACCACGAATTTTTTTCCTCTGGCGAATATCGCAGCCTGGTTGAACTGGGCCAAACCCTGAATACCCTCATAGAAGACGAGGGATATTTCCAGCGCGGCGATAAAACACTGCACACCCAGAGCTTTGCCGAGGGCCTGACCTGGCTGATGGCCGAGGCTCGTCGAGGTTATAACATCCAGCGTTATAAGGGCCTGGGTGAGATGAACCCGGACCAGCTGTGGGAGACCACCATGGACCCGGAAGTACGGCGCATGCTGCAGGTCTCCATCGAGGATGCCATTACCGCCGACCAGATCTTCACTACCCTGATGGGCGATAACGTGGAGCCTCGCCGGGATTTTATCGAGCAGAATGCGCTGTCGGTAGCGAACCTGGATGTGTGATCTTCAGTAGCGATTCGTGCTTAACTTGAGATACTCGCCCGGCCGCTGAATTCCGGGCACCGATAACGGCACTTCCGGTCAATGCCGGCATCGCCTGGAGCCATGAACCGGGCGAGGCCCGCATCGTGTCTCGTGGATGGGGGAGTGATCTCAATCGGGAGGCAACAGGCGCCATTGGAGAATCATCGCCGCCAAGGCGGCGGTTGCGTCGTTGCTTTAGCTTGCCATTCGGATCAGAACCACTCACGGCTCTTCGCAAATGTCACGTGAGCTTGCCTGCTGGATGTCACCGCGACTTTCCCCTGCCCTAGGCAATGGGCACTTCGCCAACCGCATCTGCCTGCATCGTTACATCGCTTTCCGGCTGGTGTTCTTCCTGAAACTTTTCCACCTGGGTTTCAACCTTGTTCACTTTGCGGCCGTACTGGGCGATGTGAAACGTTGCGTCGCCTTCGTAAACCAGTGGCAGGTTTGTGCGTCCAATCACCACGCCATGGGTAGTCGCCACGATGGGGGTTTCAGTCGTGCCCAGGGGGTCGGCGACCACAGCGATCACCTGCCCTTTTTCTACCTTGGCGCCCAGGGGAACAAAGGTGCGCAACACGCCACTGTCCGGTGATCGCAACCAGCTGGTCTGGTCGCTGACGATGAGTGCAGCCGGTGTCTTCTTGCTGCGCGATTTGGGCAGCATACCGATACTGCGCATGACGTTGATAACGCCGGTAACCCCGGCCCGGATGTAGACCTCCTCAAAGCGGAGGGCTTCACCGGCCTCGTACAGAATGACCGGAATGCCGGCATCGCCGGCGCACTCACGCAGGGATCCATCACGGATTTTGGCGTCGATGGCCAGGGGGACGGCGAATGCCTCGGTCATTGCCAGCGTTTGGGGGTCATCGAGATCGGCGCGGATTTGCGGGAAGTTGCTTCGATGCCGGGCGCCCGTGTGCAGGTCAATGCCATGAGTGCATTTACTGACGACTTCGGTCAGGAAAGTGTGCGCCACCCTCCCCGTCAACGATCCCTTGGCCGAACCCGGGAAAGATCGGTTCAGGTCGCGCCCATCGGGAAGATATCTTGTGTGATGCATGAAGCCGTAAACATTCACAATGGGAATGGCGATCAAAGTGCCCCGGATACTCTTCAGCGCGCGATGTTGTAACACCCGGCGGATAATCTCCACCCCGTTGATTTCGTCGCCGTGAATGGCGCCGCTGATAAACAGGATAGGTCCAGGCTTTTTACCGCGGATGATCTGCGCTGTAATCGACAGGTCGTCATGGGTGTACATAGCGGCCACCGGCAAGCGTATGGTTTGCCGCTGTCCGGGCAAAATTTCGAAACCACCGATTTCCAGATCTGACATGGCGTTGTTAGTTTCCAGTTTGGATCAATGCAAGCTTAGCCCGTCCGCCCGGGCTTTCGCTTTTTGCGCCGACCCTGGACAAAAGAGCGGCCCGGGTCCACGAGGTAATTTCGTCGAATGGCGGTGCGACCCAGCAGGGCCCGGAATTTCATCGAATCCCTGTCGGTCAGGGTGACTTCCGCTGAAAGGCGCTGATCGCCCACCGTGATCGTGGTTTCAATCACGTAGCGGGTTTCCTCGTGACCTCCTGAATCGCGTACAACCCGCCTGTCCCTCACCGCTGCCTCGCAGTGCACTTCGGTTTCGTTATCCCGCTGATTGGGGTGGATGCCAAAACGAATCCAGTCGGCCCCCTCGCGTTCGAAGGGCTCAACGTAAAACGCGTGCAGACAGCTGGTGCGGGCACCGGTATCTACCTTCGCCTTGATACTCGAAATGCCGAGGTCTGGGAAGCCAAGCCACTCTCGCCAGCCCAGGATGACCTTGTCTGCGTTCATACTTAGGCTCTTGTCGAGGAATCTGCCGTGGTTTCCACCTGGGTATCCAGTTCCTGTACGACCGGGCTGCGTTTGCGCCGGGTGCGTGCCGGAATCAGGTCCCGCATGGCTTCCATTTTACCGAAACACAGCAGCTTGTCGCCGGGTTCCAGCAGCCGGGTTTCCTTGGGGTTTGGAATTACCTTGTTACCCCGGTACAGGGTGAGCACGTTGACGTCGTTTTCCCAGAGTTTTGTTTCGGTAATGGTTTGACCAACAAACTTCGAGCCTTCAGGTACATAGATTTCAGTCACCCCATAACCCTTACTGACGGTGAGCCTCTGTCGCAGGTCGATTTCGGGGAAATCCACTTGCGCCGCGATGTAGTCAATGACGGCGCCGGCGATGTCCAGTTCGGTGGCCGTCTCAATACCCTCCAGCCCGGGTGAAGAGTTCACTTCCATGACCTGCGGACCGTCCTTGCCTTCCAGCATGTCGACACCGGCCACCCGCAATCCGAGTATCTGTGCGCAGCGGACCGCGGTCTGGGTGTATTGCTCATCCAGCTCAACCGGTTCTGCAATCCCTCCGCGATGCACATTGCTGCGGAACTCCTGGCCTTGCGCCACCCGTCGCATGGCGGCGACCACGCGGTCGCCCACCACGAAGGCGCGAATATCCTTGCCCTTACTCTCGGCGACAAACTTCTGGATCAACACGTTCTGTTTCTGGCTCTGCAGCAGTTCGATGATGGACTCTGCCTGTTTCACCGACTCCGCCAGCAATACCCCGATACCCTGGGTGCCCTCGATCAGCTTGATGACAACGGGCGCACCACCAACGCGATCAATGGCCGGCAACACGTCCTTTTTGTCGCGGACAAACGTGGTCCGGGGAATGCCCACGTGATGGCGGCTCAGGATCTGCAGGCTGCGCAATTTGTCCCGTGAGTTGGCAATACCGTGGGCGGTGTTGGCGCAGAACACGTCCATTTCCTGGAACTGACGCACAACCGCCGTACCGTAATAGGTAATGGATGCGCCGATGCGCGGCAGAACGGCGTCATATTCACTCAGTCGCTTCTGCCGGAAGTAGAGTTCCGGGCTTCCGCGATCAAGATCTATGGCAAATTTGAGTGTGTTGAGCACCTTGACCCTGTGACCCCGTTGTTCGGCTGCCTCTCTAAGCCGCCGGGTGCTATAGGCGTTGGGGCTGCAGGAAAGTATCGCTAGTTTCATTTAGGGTTACCCGATTGTGGTGAATTTACCGTGGTTACGCGCACGGTGTGGTGACGCTGTATAGACCGGAGCCAGGGCCGATTGCGGTCGGCGAGTCTGATACAGGATCTTTGGTTTGCATATGCTGAAGTTTCGGCATTATTTATCAATCGACCGCGGGCTTTGGTTGTCTGGTACAAGGTTATTCGTGGCCTAGATAATGCTCGACAGCAGTGTCGCGGTACCCAGGAACGCCATAAAGCCGGAAATATCGGTCACTGTGGTCAAGATAATCGAAGATGCGGTCGCCGGATCCTGGCCCAGCCTCGACAATACCATGGGTACCAGTGCTCCGGAAATACCGGCCATGACCATGGCGGTGATCATGGCGATGGCGATGACCACGGCCAATCCAAAGGACTGGCTCCAGGCCCAGACCCCCAGTCCGCAGGTGATTGCCAGCGCGGCGCCGTTGATCAGGCCGATCTGAACTTCCTTGGTCAGCACCTGGCGCCAGTGGAGGGTATTTATTTCTTTCAGGGCCAGCCCGCGCATGGTGACCGCCAGTGCTTGTGACCCGGCGTTACCGGATTGGCCGGCCACCACGGGAAGGAGGATTGCCAGCGCGGTAAACTGGGCGATCGTGGATTCGAACAGGCCGACGACAGAGGCCGCGAGAAAGGCGGTGAGCAGGTTGATGTGCAACCAGACCAGCCGTCTTTTTACCGCAAACAGGGGTGGTGAAAGGGCCCGTTCGTCGGCGCTCGCTCCCACCATGCGCTGGATACCGGCGGTAGCGGCTTCCTCCGCCGCCTGGAACAGGTTGGCGTAGCGAATAATGCCGAGTAGTTTCTGGTCGTGGTCGACCACAGGGATCGAATCCACCTTGCTCTGGTCGAACAAGGTCACCAGGTCCTCCTCGGTCGAGGTCAGGTTGGCGACTGCGGTTACACTGTTGAGTATCTCCGACATGAGGGTATCGGGCTCAGCCAGGGCCATGTCCTGCAGGTCGACGCGACCCACCAGCACGTCGTCTTCGCTTACCACATACAGTGAGCGCACCCGTTGTGCTTTCGATTTGCGCAATACAGCCAGTGCCTCACCCACAGTCTGGTCGGCGCGGTAACGGGCCAGTAATTTGTCCATGAAGCGGCCGGCGGTACGCTCGGGGAATTCCAGCAGCTCCCGGAATTCGCTTTGCAGGCTTTTAGGGAGGCTATGCAGGGTTGCGTCGAGTTCCTCCTCGCTGAGGCTGCGGAGAATCAGCAGCGCGGTCCGGATGTCGGCCAGCTGCAGAACACGGGCCCTGCGCTCGGTGTCGAGCGCGGTGAACATGAGTTTGAGCCGGCCGGGATCAACATATTCCAGCAAGCGGGTCAGGCCCTCGTCAGACAATTGCGCTACTTCGTCCGGGGGCAGAGCGTGCTGCTCTACAACGCGGGCGGCATCAGCGGGAAATTCCCGCACATAATGCTCCCGCAGTTCTTCGGCGAGGTTCATTTCTGCTTACCCAGTATGGATTCGAGCATGCGAGCACACACATCCAGGTAGGCATTGGCCAGCTCTGAAAACACCTGCTCCAGGTTAAAGGACACGGTATCGGTGTCCCCTGCTACCCGGGTAACGGTCGCCCGGCTCACTACCCCGATCACCCGATGCCTGCCATCGACCACGGGCAGTTCCGAGTACTGCATCCACTGCCGGGCAGAGAGTGCGGTGCGGACATTGGTGAAGCCGTTTAGCGCCTCGACGCTGTCGGCTATATCCCCCACTCGAAGGGGCCGGTTCTTGCGGGCGATCACCGCCTGCAAACTGAGAATACCGAGGTACTTTCCCTCATCATCAACCACCAGGACGGTGCGCGGAGTGGTATCGGTGTTTGCCGACAGCTGCTCGCAAAAGTCGCCGCATATGGTGGTCTCTGAAACCCGAATGAACTCCTTGGTTACCAGCGAGGCGACACTGTGCGTCGGAAACTCAAGCAATTCATAAAGCGGCCGGCGTTGCCTTGGCGGGACGGTGGCCAACACCACAGAATAGCGGGACTCCTGTAGATGTGAAGCCAGTGTGATGGCGTCATTGCCCTGGGCAATCAGCAGCAAGCGACCAACCAGGGCAGGATCCAGCGTTCGCAGCAGACCGGTCAGTTGCCAACTGGAAAGGCAGGCCATCAGCCCCGCCGCCGTTGCCAGCGGCAGGCTTTCAATCAGCGCCGCCAGTTCCGGCAACTCGTGACTGGTGAGCAGAGCCGCCATTTCCTCTGGCTTCTCGGCGGCGAACTGCAACAACAAGTGGTCATCCAGCTGCACTGGATTCACTCTCGCTGTCTTCTTTAACCAGCAGGACTTCCGAGTCCATAAAGCGGGCGGTAGGGATGGTCACCAGACCCTTGCCCGATTCAATAACCACGGCAGTGCTGAGGATCTCGACGATTTTGCCCTGGCTGCCGTCGATGCGGATGTTGTCTCCGATCCGGTAGCGGTCCAGTGAGCGCCGGGCGAGGAGGTTTTCCACCAGTTGACGGCTGCCCAGGGCAAAAGCCAGCGACAATCCGCCAAAAAAGAAAGCCAGCAGGATGACCATCACGTTGGAGATGAAGGATATATCGATGGCGGTCTGGGCCAGGCCGGTCAGGATCGCGGCGGTGACCACAATCAACTGGGCGAATCGCGGTACCAGGTGATCAGTGCCGACGCTCATCAACCCGGCAAGCAGGCTGCGCACCACCAGTCCCAGCAGATAGCCGGAGAGAATAATCAGGCCGCCCAGCAGTAACTGTGGCACATACTGCAACAACAGCCCCAGCCACTCCTTGACGACCGAGATGCGCAGGGTTTGTAACGCCGCCAGCAGGAACAGCACCAGGGTGCCGTAGTAGACTGCGCCCTGGGCGATGCCGCGCAGCGCCCTCAGATCCAGCTTATCCAGCCGCGAGGGCGCCCGGCGCCGGAGATAGCCTTCCAGCGACATCAGCCAGCGGTCCACCAGTCCCGACAACAACCTGGCCAGCAGGAATCCCGAGATTGCTATGAGGATCGCCAGCAATTCCGGTTGTTCGTTAAACAGGTCGGACACCATGTATGGTTCCTTTTTGGCTCAGGCCCTACTGATACTAGCCACTGGCCCCTGTGGGCGCCAGCCTTTTATCAGGACTGCGATTTTTCCCGTATCTGCTGGCGCATACTGCTGTGTTTCGCCGGAGGTGGGGGTGGGAACAGTTTATTGGGGAAGCTGGTGTTACCACGCTCCAGTTTGATAACCGGCTTCTGCAGGATCAGGGAGTTTGGGTAGGTGATGATGTTGCCTGCCTCGGTGCGGAGAAGGACGTGAAACAGGCTGATTTCCTCGACCGTACCGGAAATGTCGAAGTCGGCATCGGTGACCTTGATCCGGTCGCCCACCCGGTAGGGAAAGCCGAAGAAAATAATCATGCTGGCGGTGATATTGCTGAGGATAGACCACTGGGCGAACATGGCGACGCCGACCACCGCAAATACGGATGAAAGGAATAGCGAAACCTCACTGTAGCCGAGCCCCATAACCAGGCAGATCACGAATACAAAAATGGTAAACAGGGCGATATTGGCGGTTTTGCTGAGGTATTTCACTCTCACGGCAGCAACCTGTTTGCTTTCCCCCAGGCGCCTGAACGTAGCTCCCATCGCCCGGATCAGGAACAGGTAAACCAGCAGGCATAACAACAGCGAGATCAATTTCATTGGGCAGTTTCCTTCTCCGTTTCCGGGGCAGTGGTCTCTTCATCTTCATCGGAAGAGCGTGGGTCCAGCTCGAAGGTGTTTGGCGCCATGTCCGCAGCGGCAGCCTCGAAGGGGGTTTGTTCTGCTACGGTGACCGTGCGCGGCACCCGCAACAGGGCATAGAGTAGCGCTGAAAACAGCAGAAACAGGACCGCGAATGCCCAGAACATCGACGCTGAGCCAAATACGCCCATAATCTGGCCCATTGCGACCGGAGCGACCACCGCGCCGATGGAGTGAAGCAGCAATACCGACGTACCTATGGCCACAAACTCTTCACTGGAGCAGACATCCGCGGCCGTGGCCAGGGAAATAGCGTATATCGGCATGGCCATGGCCCCGAACAGGAACACCGCGGCCAGAAACCAGGTCTGGGCGGTGCCCATGGCCACCGCTACCGAGCTGACGGCAGCCCCCAGGCAGAGCAGGATCAGGATGTAGCGCCGGTCCATGCGGTCGGAGAGCCAGCCCAGAGGGTATTGCAATATCGCCCCGCCAATGATGGCGGTGCTCATGAACCAGGTGACATATTCATAGGACCCGTCGATCTCGCTGGCAAACAGGGCCCCCACCGACCAGAAGCTCCCCATCACCAGACCGGACAGCAACGCCCCGGCAAAGGCTGTCTGTGAACGAGAGTACAGCAGGCTGAAACCGCTTTGGGTCTGCTGGACCGGGCTGGGGATGATGCGCCGGGTAAGCCCCACCGGGATGATAGCCAGGGCAATGAAGACCGCGGCCAGGGTGTAGGGTAGCGAACTGTCCACCGGCCCGACGTTGATCAGAAACTGCCCCGCGGTCATGGCCAAGAGGGTAATGAATGTGTAGATCGCAAGAATGCGGCCGCGGGTGTCTGCTGTTGACTGGCTGGTCAGCCAGCTCTCGATGACCGCATAAAGACCACAGATGGCGAGCCCGGTAATGAATCGCAACACGAGCCAGGCCTGCCAGGCATTGATCATCTCCAGTAACAACAGGGCGCTGACCAACGCCGCTGCGAGCACGGCAAAACAGCGAATGTGCCCGACCCGGCCAATGATGGGCGGTACACCGAGACAGCCAGCGATAAAACCGAGAAAGTAGCTGGAAGCGCTGAGGCCAATCAGCCACTCGGGCATGCCCAGGGCGCTGGCCCGCAGTGGCAAAAGGGTCAGCTGCATGCCGTGCCCGACCAGCAGCAACGCGGTTGATAGCAGCAGGGAACTGACAGTAAGCAATACTTTCATGTACGGCTCTCCTTCACCTCAAAAACGGCAATCGGGCCGCCGATAATACGATGGGTTGTGGGTACTTCATACCTGTTTTCGCGCGGTGTGCCCATATGCGGCCGCGGCCTGCGCGGGTCGTCCACCATTCGTCGCAGCTACCCTGCCATTCGCCGACTGAACGCTGTCGCTCAACGAATCACGGTTTTTCTATCACAGTCTTTCACCTAGTGTTAATCCCAACACCAGCGCAAGAGTTCTTGAGCTGGTACTCAAACGGCAAGTGGCCGGATTACTGTAGGGAGATACACCATGAACAACAATGCGATGAAAACCGTTCTGTCCGTTGCTGCACTGACTCTGACCGCGGGGCTTTCGTCACACGCCGCAGCCGGGACAATGAATGAGACATTTGTACACGGCTCAGCGGTGCCGTCAAAAACTGTGACCTATGACCGTGGCGAGTTGGCAACCGCCCAGGGACGAGCCCGGGTAGAGCGTCGGATCGAGAACGCGGCCGAGGCGGTCTGCGGGCCTACAGACTACCGTGAAGTCGGCAGCCTGATGCGGGTCAGCAAGAACAAGTCCTGTGTTGAACAGGCGATAGAGTCTGCCATGAGCAAGCTTGGAGCGGACCACGTCGCGACCATCGACTAATCGTTTCCTGACCCCTGCAACCCCTGGCGGGAGTCACTCAGGGGCACTGCTTGCGGAGGCAGTGCCCCTTCATTTTTCCAGCTCTCCAGCGCGCAGCGCAGGCCAGCTGGGGAGAGTACAACCAGGCCGGCCATAATTCCGGGTAACCCCTCATAGATATAGTGTTCGAGGCCCAGCCAGCGCCAGACAAGTGCGGTACCCAGACCGGTGGCAACAGCGCACAGGCTGAGCCCTTGTGAGGGTTTCCAGTTCAGGCACAGCGCCAGGAGTAGTGGCGCAAAAGCGCTGGCCAGAGCCGACCAGGCCATGATGACCAGGCTGAACACACTCTGGCTGTTAATGAGCGCCAGCCCCAGCGCCGACAGGGTGATGACGATGGTAGTACCCTTGATGACGATGGTCCGCTCAATGCGGTGGGGCAGCAGGTCGTGGGTTATCGCGGCCGAACAACTGAGAACAAGCGAGTCCGCGGTGGACATGGTGGCGGCGAAAACCCCCGCCAGGATAAGCCCGACGAGTGCCGGTGGCAGCAGCTCCAGAGACATGGCAGGTAGCGCCAGTTCGGCATCGAAAGACGCGGTGTCACCCAGGTAGATTCGCGACAGTAGCCCGACAAAGGTGGCGAGGCTGTAAAAGGCGGTAAACCAGAGGTAATACCAGATTCTTGCCCGCCGCATGTGACCGGAACTATCGAGGGTCATAAAGCGAACCATAACGTGGGGTTGGGCGATAACCGACAGTCCGGCAAACATCCAGCCCAGAACAAATAGCACCATGCCGCCGAAACCGGGCAGTAGCAGGTCGTCGGGGAACCAGTCGGTGAAGCCGGGAATGGCCCGCATGCTGGATAACGAAGCCGTCAGGCCGCCCATGGCGTCTGTGGCGACGTAAAAAAGCACGGCCATTGCGACGATCATTACCATGGACTGGGCGGCGTCCGTCCAGATGGAAGCCCGGATACCGCCGGCGAAGCAATAGAGTGTCACCAGTATGGCACCAAGAATGGCTCCAGTGGATTCCGGCCAGCCGAACAGGACGTGCAAAGCCTTGGATCCGGCAACCAGCTGGGCTCCGGCATAGGCCAGCAGGAACAGCAGGGATATCGCGCCGATCACCCGTTGCAGGCGATCATTGGAGCTGCCATACCAGTTCGCCAGTACGCCGGCATAGCTCACTTCACCGGTGCGCTCGGTCGCCGCACGCAGTCTGCCATGCACCAGCAGTGAGCCCAGGAAGTCCCCGGCGATCCACCCGAACATCAGCCAGAAGGCGGCAAACCCGGTAACGTAGGTGTAGCCGATGACACCGATAAACATATAACCGCTGTTATTGGTGGCAACCGCAGAAAGCCCGACCAGCCAGGGCGCTACACTGCTGTCTGCCAGGTAGTAGTCGTGGCGGGAGCCGCGGCTTTTGAAAGCCGAAGACAGGCCGATCAGGGTGAACATGGCCAGGAAGATCAGAAACGAGGCAATCAAGGGACGGCTCTCCGCGCCGGGATGATGGGGAGTGAATCATTCATCCGGCTGATCCGGGTCGATGGTTCGCTGGCGGCTGCTGCGTCACCAGCATTAACAGCAACAGTGTTGCTAGGCGAGGCATATTGCCCTGCCATGGTCGTGAACTTCCACCAGGCACTGATGCAGATTGCGCACAGCATCCTGGTAGTCGTCCTCATTGACGATGAACTGCATGTCCACCTGACGCATTGCCTGGTGCATGGCCTTGACACCAATGTCTGACTCCGCCAGGGCACCGACTGCCTGGGCCAGCAAGCCGTTAACCTGCAGGTCACTACCGATCGCAGAAACCACCGCCACCTTGGTCTGGTCGATGCTCGCTTCCGGGAAAATACCTTCCAGTTCCTGGCGGATCCGCTTGATGGTTTTCAGGTTGCAGGACAGATAGTGGGTAATGGTGTTGGCATTGATGTCCTTGGCCACAATCTGTGCACGAAACCGCTTGAGTACGGCCAGTATTTTCTGGTCGAACTCACCGATCTCCCCCGCCATGTCCTGGTCGAACAGCTCCAGCGAGAACACACCGCGGGTACCGGCAATGATCTCCACACAGGGAGTGGCACTGACGTAGTCAGGAGTGATCAGGGTTCCGCTGTGCTCTGGCTCGAAGGTATTTTTCACCCGCAGGGGAATGTTGTTCTGGCGCAGGCCTTTGGCAGCCTTGGGGTGTATCGCTTCCATACCGAGGTTGGCCAGCTGGTCCGCGACATCGTAGTTGGTCCGGCCGATGGGCACGGCATTCCCCTCTCCGACCAGGGCCGGGTCGGCGCTGCTGAGGTGAAATTCCTTGTGGATGATGGCTTCCCGGGCACCGGTCACGACCGCAATCCGGCTGAACGTCATTTCGGTGTAGCCCCGGTCAAAGGTGGACATCAACCCCGCGTCGGTGTGCGCATAGCCGGTCACGATGGGCAGTGTGTTGGCGAAATCACATCCTTCAAGGGCATTGTTGATGCGCGTGTCCAGCGCAAGGTGCTCGTCATCCTGCCAGCCGGTGAGGTCGACAAAGCAGGCGTTGATACCGTCGCGCTGCAACAACTGGGTCGTATTCCAGGCACTTTGCGCCTCGCCGATACTGGCGAGCATTTCGCGCACGCTGGCCAGATGTGACTGCAGCGAGAAGTGACCGTGTTTGCACAGGCTCTGGAGGTCCAGCAGGCAGGATTCCGCTGAATCGAGCCGCTCCTCGATAAATCGATTGGCGCGTTCCATCGAGATCACGTCGTCGAACAGGCGTGCGTTCAGTTCGCGCATTTCGGCGCGAATCTTGGCGACGGCATTGCGCCAGCTGTGTTCCATTTCGCTTCCGGCAAACAGGGAATAAATACCCGGGTGGCCGGATTTTTTGTGCTCGAGCAGCAGATTGGTGATGCCACCATAGGCAGACACCACGATGACTCTGTTGTAGGGCTGGCCCCGGCCGTCTCCCCGCAAGATAATATTGTCCCGGACGGCCTCGTAGTTGAGCATTGAGGTACCGCCGATTTTTTCTACCGTATGGGTAGTCACTGCTTTAACTCCTTTGTTCGGCAAATGGCCGTTGTGGTCGGTGATAACGTGCGAGGGCATTTATGCCGACAGAGCCTCTGCCTCAAGTTCGTACGCTCCTTCCGCGTTGTGGACTTCCTTGCCGCTGAGAGCCGGGTTGAATACGCAGGCCATTTTCATTTCGCTGGCAGCGCGAAGTATGTGTTCGTCGTTTTTGTCGAGAATGTAAATTGTGCCGGGCTCAATGGGATACACCCGGTTGTCGGCCAGGGTTTCTACTTCGCCGGACCCCGACAGGCAATAAACAGACTCCAGGTGGTTCTGGTAGTGCATCCTGAAGTCCGCACCGGCGTAAATGGTGGTGATGTGGAAGGAAAAGCCCATATCATCATTTTTCAGCAACAACCGGGTACTTTCCCAGTTGCCATCGGGAGAAACGATACGGCGGTCGGTCTTTTCTGCTTCATGCAGGCTTCTAACAATCATGACTATAAATCTCTATTCGTAGGGGTTGTAGTGACCAGGGCTCAGGCAGCCTTGACCACGTCTTCAAAGTAGTCCTCTGCCTGGGTGATGGAAGACTCGCTCGCGCATACCTCGCGGATGGCGTCTTCGACAATGTCGATGCCCCGCTCCAGGTTTTCCTGGCTGATGATCAGCGGACAGAGGAACTTGATGACCTGGTCGTCGGCGCCACTGGTTTCGATAATCAGGCCTTTCTTGAAAGCCTTGCGGGTAATTTCGCCCGCCAGCTCACCGTTGACGCAGTTGATGCCCTGGAACATGCCCCGGCCCAGGGTGGTGAAGTTGCCCTGTCCCGATTGATCGACAATCGCCTGCAGACGCCGGGCAACATACTCGCCCTTGCGCTGGATCTCGCTGGCGAACTTATCGTCCGACCAGTAATGTTCGATGGCAGCGGTGGCGGTGACGAATGCCAGGTTGTTACCGCGGAATGTGCCGTTGTGTTCGCCGGGCTGCCACTGGTCGAGCTCCGGCTTAAACAGCACCACAGCCAATGGCAGGCCATAACCACTCAGTGACTTCGACAGGGTGACGATGTCCGGCGTAATGCCGGCCTCTTCAAAGCTGAAGAAGGATCCGGTGCGACCGCAACCGGCCTGGATGTCGTCGACAATCAACAGCATGCCGTGCTTGCGGCACACGGTTTCCAGGTTGCGCAGCCAGTCGCAAGAAGCGGCGTTGATGCCGCCCTCGCCCTGTACCGTTTCGACAATGACCGCCGCGGGCGTGTCCACGCCACTGCTGGAGTCGGACAACAGCTTGTCCAGGTACGCGGTGGTGTCGATGTCTTCGCCCATATAGCCGTCGTAGGGCATACGGGTGACCCCGTTCAGGGAGGCACCGGAGGCACCGCGATGGTGTGAGTTGCCGGTGGCGGCCAGGGCGCCGAGGCTGACCCCATGGAAGCCATTGGTGAAGGCGATGACATTTTCACGGCCGGTGACATTTCGCGCCAGCTTGAGAGCCGCCTCTACCGCGTTGGTGCCGGTAGGTCCGGTGAACTGAACCACATAGTCCAGATTCCTGGGTTTGAGAATTTTCTCGTTAAAGCTCTCCAGGAATCTCCCCTTGGCCCGGGTATGCAGGTCCAGGCCGTGGGTAATCCCGTCCTCGGCGATGTAGTCCATCAGGGCGTTTTTGAACAGCGGGTTGTTGTGCCCATAGTTCAGGGTGCCTGCCCCTGCCAGGAAATCCAGATAGCCAACGCCGTTGTCATCGTACAGAAACTCCCCTTTGGCGCGGTGGAAGACCCGCGGGAAAGACCGCGCGTAACTCTGAACTTCTGATTCGATTTCTTCAAAAATCTTCATGCTGATTTCTCCAGTGCGGTGTTGGTATCGGTGGTATTCGTTTGTTCTGCGGTGACGTCAGGCAATGGCCCGATGCGCGCCAGCACCTCGGTTTCATGGGCGCCGGCGAAATGCAGTTGGCTTTCAAACATCTCGCTGCGGCTCAGTTCGGCGTCAAAACGACGGGCAAAGCCTTCAAACAGGGCCCAGGATGCGCGGTTGGAATTGGTGACCGTGGTCTCCAGGTAGCGCACACCGGAACAGGCCGGCCGGGCGAGGATATGCGCCAGCATTTTGCCGGCCACGCCCTGCCCCCTGGCGCCCTCAGCGACTGCGACCTGCCAGATAAACAGTGTGTCGGGGCGCGCCGGCACCAGGTAGCCACTGATGGCGCAGGCCAGTTGGCCTTCCGCTTCACCCACAACCGAGGTCTCGGCGAAGTGCGAACATTGCAGCAGGTTGCAGTAGACCGAGTTGACGTCCAGGGGTGGGCAGGATTGGACCAGTTGATGGAGTTGGTGCCCGTCAAAGGCATTGGGTTGCCGCAGCCGGATGGGTTCCGGTGGCTGAACTGTATTCATAACAAATGTTTAGTACTCGATGGAATAAGGGCTGCGAATTATAGGGATAGTCGGGTATAAATCAACAACTACGGCAAAATTCGGTAATAATTGCCGATATATTTCCACATAAGGCTAAAAAATAACCTTGTGTAAAGCAGTGATTAAGGTTTTACTACAATACTTTCAGTGAATTCAGTGGAGGTGCTCCATGTCCGCAGAGCGTATCCCCCGGGCTGCAAGGGCGTATAATCATGCCCGGACTACCGGACAGGACATGCAATTGAATCGTATAGATGAAGTGCTGACATCGTTGCGCAGGGTGATCCGGGCAACGGATATGCACTCCCGGCAGCTGGCCAAGATCTCGGGACTGACGGCACCGCAGATTTTGTTATTGCAGGCGATACGCAAGCTCGAGGGGGCGACCATTGGCGACCTGGCCAAGGAAGTGAGTCTTAGCCAGGCTACCGTGACCAGCATACTGGACCGGATGGAGAAGCGGGGTCTGGTGCAGCGCCAGCGTTCCTCCGTGGACAAGCGCAAGGTGCACGCCTGCCTCACCGAGAAGGGAATGGAGTCTCTGCAGAATGCGCCAATGCCCCTGCAGGACCAGTTTGCCCGGCAGTTTAATGACCTGCAGGAGTGGGAGCAGACGTCGATTATCGCTGCGTTACAGCGGGTGGCCTACATGATGGATGCCGAGCATATTGACGCTTCGCCGGTGCTCGACATTGGAACGTTGGACCGGCCGCTGGAGGCGACCGAGAACGTGCACGGGCTGCACCATAGCATCCCGAACAACACGCCGGAAGCGTCAGGCGAGGGCTAGAACGCCGGAAGAGCTGGCAGTCTGTCGTCTGGATGCAATCATTGTTCCGACGATGACTCTTCTTCCAGCTCACGATTAACCACTTCGAGCGTTACGGGCTCTTCCTGCTCATTGGGCTTTTCCGGGGCCTGGGTGTCGAGCTCTATCGCCTCCAGTCTCTCCAACTCGATATCGGCGTGAATGGGCTCCAGCTCGGTCAGGTGTTTACTGGCTTTGCTGGATAACTGGCGAAAGCGATCCACCTTGCCCACCAATCCCTGCTGACCGGCCAGGCCTTTCACCGTCTGGTTATAGTGGTTGTTCGCCGACTTCAGGGTATTGCCGAGCTTGTGCAGGCGTTCCGCCACCAGGCAGACCTGGTTGTAGATCTCCCCTGCCCGCGCACTGATTTCCCGCGCCTCACGGTTGCTCTGGTCGATCATCCACAGGTTGGCGACGGTTCGCAGGATGGGCATGAGAGTGGTGTGGGACACCATGATCACCTGACGCTGGTACCCGTAGTTGAACAGCTCGCGGTTATATTTCATGGCCTCGATATAGGCGGGCTCAACCGGCATAAACATCAGCACGAAATCCGGACTGTCGAGACCGGACAGACCGGCATAGTCCTTGGCAGACAAATCATCGATGTGATTGCGCACTGCCTGGGCGTGGGCCTTCAGAGCCTCGACCTGCGCCTCCTCCGTCGCTGCCGAAATCGCCCGATCATAGTCAACCAGTGACACTTTGCTGTCGATCACCAGGCATTTATTGTCGGGTAGCTTGATAACGAAGTCGGGCAGCCGTCGCTTGCCATCGGCATCGGTGTAGCTGGCCTGAGTCTCATAGTGGTCCCCGGGGATCAGGCCGGCCAGTTCCAGGGTGCGTTCCAGCTGCGCTTCGCCCCAGTTACCCGTGGTTTTCTTGTCTCCCTTGAGGGCGCTGGCGAGATTGGTGGCCTGGGAGTTCATTTCCAGGCCGACTTCCAGCACCTTCCTGATTTCCGCCTCCAGGGCCGAGTGCCCCTTGACCGATTCGGTATGCACTTCGTTGATGCGTGACTGGAACCCGCTGATTTGCTCGCGGAAGGGTTTCAGCAGGGATTCCAGGGATTCGCGATTGGTGCTGGTGAAGCTCTTGCCCTTGTCCTCGAATATCCGATTGGCCAGCAGCTCAAATTCCTGTTTGAGATTGTCCCTGGCCTCTTTCAGCAGGGCCATCTGGTCCTTGTGCTGCTCGTCGCGCTCTTCCTGCTGGGTCTGCAGGCGGGTGTGTTCCTGCTGCAGGCCCTGAAAGCGCAGGTTCTGCTGTTGTAACTGTTGATCCAGGTCGGCCATTGACTGCCGCTGTTCCTGCAGCCGTGCCTGCAGCTGGTTGCGCTCCACCTCCAGGGCGGTGATCTCACGATGACTGATGGCCAGATCAAGCTGCAGTGCCTCATTGCTGGCAGTGAGTACCCCGCGCAGTTGATCGGCCTGCTTCTGGCCACGGAGAATACCGATCAACAGGCCGATCGCCAGGCCGCCCAGCGCAATAGCCCCGGCGATGATGAGTTGCTGGATTTCTGCTTCTGTCATGGAGTGCCCTGTTGTGTTGGGGCCAGTGTAAAACAAAGGGCGTGGCCGTAGCGGATTATTTGTGTTGTACCGGCGGTACCTGTCGCTTTTTCGACGGGATTAGCGGGCCAGAATGGCCTGGCTGGCCTCCGCCAGGCTGGCATAGACCGGCACGGTGTCAGGTTGCGCCAGGTCCACGTCGGCACAGGCCAGCTGGCCCCGGGTCTTCTCTCCCTTGCCGGTCAGCACCAGCACCGGTCGGCAGCCCATCGCCCTGGCGGCCTGCAAATCCTTGAGGCTGTCGCCGATAAAGTAGCAGCCGGCCACCGGTTGCTGGAGCTCGGTTTCGATGGCCCGCAACAGCCCGGTGCCCGGCTTGCGGCAGTCGCACCCCTCATCGGGCAGGTGGGGACAGTAGAAGATGCCGGCAACAGTACCGCCCTGCGCCTCGACCAGGGCGCGCAGATGATCGTGAATGGACTCCAGGATATCGAGAGTGAAATAGCCGCGACTGAGGCCGGACTGGTTGGTGGCAATCACCACCTGGTAGCCGGCCCGGGACAGCGCCGCGATCGCCTCGATGCTGCCGGGTACCGGGACCCAGTCGTCAAGGCAGCGTATGTAGTCATCCGAATCCTGGTTGATGACGCCATCCCGGTCCAGGATCAGTAAAGGCATGGCTACTTGGCGACGACCAGCTGTGAAATATCGGCTACTTCGAGGAACTGGTCGCGCAGTGCCTTTAACAGGTTGAGCCGGTTGTTGCGCAGCGACTCGTTCTCGGCGTTAACCATCACCCCGTCGAAGAACTGGTCCACCGGCTCTCGCAGTCCGGCCAGGCTCGCCAGCGCCTCGCGGTATTCACCTCTGGCCAGGTGGTCGCCGGCAACTGCCGATAATACGCTCAGCCTTTCCTGCAGGGCTTTCTCTGCCGGCTCTTCAAGTAAGTCAGTGCTTACACCGCCGAACTCGTGCTGGTCATCCAGCTTGCCCAGGATATTGGACACGCGCTTGTTGGCAGCGGCAAGGGCCGCCGCTTCCGGCAACTGGCTGAAGGCATGAACCGCCAGCACCCGCTGCTGGATGTCCAGCGGCCGGCTCAACTGGCGCGCGGCCACGGCCCGGAAAACTTCCACCGGGATCTCCTCTTCCTCGTACCAGGCGCGGAAACGTTCGATCATGTAATCCAGCACCTGCCCGGTGGTGTCCTCGGCGAGCACGCCCTGCGGGTACTGCGCTGCCGCCAGCGCCAGGCACTCCGCCAGATCCAGGTCCAGTTCCTTCTCGACGATGATCCGGAGCACGGCCAGCGAGGCCCGGCGCAGCGCAAAGGGGTCTTTGGACCCGGTGGGTGGCTGGCCGATACCGAAAATGCCGACCAGGGTGTCGAGCCGGTCGGCCAGGCCCAGGGCACAGGCAGTGCCGGACTCGGGCAACCGGTCGCCGGCGAATTTGGGCCAGTATTGCTGGGCGATGGCGTCCGCGACGTCGGCGTCTTCACCGTCGTGGCGGGCGTAGTAAGACCCGGCAATACCCTGCATGTCCGAAAATTCAAGCACCATCTCGGTGACCAGGTCGGTCTTGCTGAGCAGGGCCGCGCGCCGGGCCTTGTCGACCGGCGAGTCGATTTTGGCGGCAAGCTCGCCGGCCAGTTGCTGAACCCGGCGGGTCTTGTCGGCAATGGTGCCCAGCTTTTGCTGGAAGACGATGTTTTCCAGTGCCGGTACCCGGTCCGCCAGCGGGGTTTTCTTGTCGGTCTCAAAGAAGAACGCCGCGTCAGCCAGGCGGGGGCGGATGACCCGCTCGTTGCCGGCGATGACCTGGTCCGGATCCTTGCTCTCGATATTGCTCAGGGTGATGAAATGCGGCATCAGTTGACCGCTGTCATCCACCACATGGAAATATTTCTGGTGCTCTTTCATGGACGACACCAGCGCTTCTGCCGGCACCTCCAGGAAGCGTTGCTCGAAAGAGCCGGTCAGCGCCACTGGCCACTCAACCAGGCCGGTCACCTCGTCCAGCAGCTCCGGATCGATGACTGCAGTAGCTCCCAGTTGCTCGGCGGCTGCCTGTACCTGTTCGCGAATTATCTGCTGGCGCTGGTCGAAGCTGGCCACCACCCGGGCGTCCGCCAGGGTTTGCTCGTAGCGCTGCGGATCGACGAGAATGATCTCGCCGCTGGAGTGGAACCGATGGCCGCGGGTGGTGTTGCCGGTGGGCAGGCCAAGCACCTCGCCGTGGTCGTACTGGTCGCCCAGCATGGCGACAACCCAGTGCACCGGGCGGACAAATTCAATCCGGCTGGCGCCCCAGCGCATGCGCTTGGGGATCGGCAGTCCGGCAATCGCTTCGTGGATAATCGCGTTGAGGCAGTCGCTGGTGGCGATGCCCGGCTCGGTTTTCTTCAGCCCCAGGCGGGCGCCCTTGGGGGTATCAATGGGCTGCAGGTCTTCTGGTGCCACGCCCTGCTTCCTGGCAAAGCCGGCGGCAGCTGGCGTCCAGTTGCCAGCGTCGTCCCTGGCCCGGTCAGCGGGTGGCCCCAGGACCTCGATGTCCCTGTCGGCGCTGCGCAGCTGTACCTCGGCAATCTGCACTGCCAGTCGGCGCGGTGATGCAAACCACTGTACCTCGCCATGGCTGAGCCCACGCTGGGCCAGGCCGGCCACAATACCGTCGCGAAAAGACAGGCCAAGGGACTTCAGTGCCTTGGGGGGCAGTTCTTCGGTGCCCAGTTCTACAAGCAGTGTTTCGGTGTTCATGGCGACTTCTCCTGGACCTGGGTGCGATCCAGCACTTCCTTGCGAATGCCCTCTTCCGCCAGCGGGAAACCGAGCGCGGCACGGGTGTCGAAGTAGGCCTGGGCCACCGCCCGGGCCAGGGTGCGTACGCGGAGAATAAAACGCTGGCGCTCGGTAACCGAGATGGCGTGCCGCGCGTCCAGCAGGTTAAAGGTGTGCGAGGCTTTCATCACCATTTCATAGGCGGGTAATGGCAGACCCTTGTCCACCAGACGCAGGGCCTCCCTCTCACAGTGATCAAAGAAGCCGAACAGCTGTTCCACGTCCGCCTCCTCGAAATTGTAGCGCGACATTTCCACCTCGTTCTGGTGGAACACGTCGCCATAGGTCACGCGCCCGGCGGGGCCGTCAGCCCAGACCAGGTCGTAAATACTGTCCACACCCTGCAGGTACATGGCGATACGTTCAATGCCGTAGGTGATCTCGCCGGTCACCGGGTAGCACTCCAGTCCTCCGGCCTGCTGGAAGTAGGTGAACTGGGTCACTTCCATGCCGTTAAGCCAGACTTCCCAGCCCAGTCCCCAGGCCCCCAGGGTCGGCGACTCCCAATTGTCCTCGACAAAGCGCACATCGTGGATACTGGTGTCCACACCCAGCGCCTGCAGGGACTGCAGGTAGAGCTCCTGGAACTCGGCCGGCGATGGTTTCATGACCACCTGAAACTGATAGTAGTGCTGCAGGCGGTTGGGGTTCTCCCCGTAGCGGCCATCGGTGGGACGGCGGCTGGGTTGCACGTAGGCGGCGTTCCAGCTCTCGGGGCCGACGGCGCGCAGGAAGGTGGCGGGGTGGAAGGTACCGGCGCCCACCTCCATGTCCAGAGGCTGCAGAACAACGCAGCCCTGGTCTGCCCAGAACTGTTGTAATCTCAGGATAAGTTCCTGAAATGTCAGGGGTTTGTCTTGATTGTCTACCACGTGGTGCCCGTGAGGTCGCTGCAAAGGGCGGCTATTATACAGGCTCTTTTGTCGGCATAATATGCGCTTTACCCGATTGTGAATTTCACCCATGAATGGCCTCAAGGCAGCGATAATCAAGCTGTTTCTGCACTTCTGCGCGCTGCTCCCCTTGTCCTGGGCCCGGGCCCTGGGGCGGACAGCGGTCCACCTGTACTGGCCGTTTGGCGGGCGCAGCCGCAAGGTTACTGAACGTAATATAGCGCTTGCCTTTCCCGAGCTGAGCGCCGCCGAGCGGACGCAACTGGCCAAGCGCAGCCTCTGTGCAACAGGCGAACTGGTGGCAGAGACCGGTCATGTCTGGCTGCGGCCCTGGGAAGAAATCCGGGGCCTGATCAGGTCAGTGGAAGGCGCCGGGCTGATCAGCGAGGCCCAGGGTGAGGGCCGGGGGGTCATCGTTCTCGCTCCCCATATTGGTAACTGGGAGATTGTCGGCCTGCATCTCGCCACCCTTGGTAGTACCGTCTCCCTCTATGAGCCGCCCAAGCTGGCTGCGCTGGGGCCGATGATCGAGCGGGGCCGCCAGCGCAGCGGGGCCACCCTGGTACCCACTGACAGCCGCGGCCTGGTGAAACTGCTCAAGAGCGTCAAGGGCGGCGGAATTTCCGGCATCCTGCCGGATCAGGCGCCGGGTGACTTGAATTCCGGGGAAAACGCCCCATTTATGGGCCATCCCTGTTTTACCCCGACGCTGGCCAGCAATATGATTCGCCGCACGGGTGCGCTGGCGGTTTTCGGCCTTGCCGAGCGCATTGCAGGGGGCTTTGCGGTACGCTATTTCCTCGCCGAGGACGGGATATACGACGAGGACACCCAGGTGTCGCTCGCTGCCATGAACCGCGGCGTTGAAGCCTGTGTGCGTTACTGCGTTGAACAGTACCAGTGGGAGTACAAGCGTTTCCGGCAAAGGCCGAAACAGGGCCCCGGTGTTTACGACGACCTCTGACCCCCCGCTTCCCGACTCACAACTCCTGCCCTGACGGCAGCTGACGGAATCTTATGTACTACGGAAAAATTATTGGTGGCGTGCTCGGTCTCCTGGTTCTCGGCCCCATTGGCCTGATCCTCGGGCTCATCGTAGGCCACCTGTTCGACAATGGCCTGATGCAGACCCTGAAGTTTGCCTCGCCCCAGAATATCGCCCGCATCAAGCAGAGTTTTTTTGAAACCACCTTCCTGCTCTCCGGATACCTGGCCAAGGCGGATGGGCATATCTCCCGGCAGGAGGTGGATCATACCGAGGCGGTGATCGCCCAGATGGGTCTGAACGCCGAACAGCGCAAACGGGCTATCGAACTGTTCAAGCGGGGCTCGGCGGCGGACTTCCAGCCGGAGCCAGCGATCTCTGCCTTCATGGAAATCTGCCGGGGCCAGCGCCAGCTGTGCCAGACCCTGTTGTTCTTCCTGATTTCCCTGGCCCTGGCTGACCACAAAATCGAGGCCGCTGAACGACAGGCCCTGCAGCGCCTGGCCACCGGGCTGGGCTTCAACGCCGCGCAGCTGGAGCAGATGTTGCGCATGGCGCAGGCCCAGGGTCACTTCCACGGTTCCTCCGGCTTCGAGGCGCAACCGGGCACCCGGCTGGAGGATGCGTACACAGCACTGGGTGTTGATCCGGATGTGGATGACAAAACCCTGAAACGGGCTTACCGCAAGCTGATGAGTGAGAATCACCCGGACAAGCTGATCGCCCGGGGCGTGCCCGAGGACATGATCAAGCTGGCCACCGAGCGTTCGCAGGAGATTCAGGCGGCGTATGAGATGATCAAGAAGTCTCGCGAGTAGTCTCTGTTTAGTCCGGCCCGGTGAAGTGGTATCGCCTTCCCGGGACCGTCAAAAAGCGTACTTCCCTGTACAGACTCGGCGGACGACGTCCTGTCGTCCGACGCCCCGGGAAGGCGATACCACTCCACCGGGCCTCGCTCAGTGCCACAAGACGACTGAGAGCGCCTGTTGCCGTAAGTCAGGTTTCTTATGCCTGATAGAGGTGTGGGGTCCGATACTTCCTCCCGAAAATGTCTGAGGCCAGGACGGCCGAAGCCAAGCCTATACATGGATGTATGCTTTTTGGCGGTTTTCGGGAGGAAGTATCGGATCGCGCGCCGGGCGATGAGGTACCTAGGCAGCGTCAGAATCAAATACGCCAGAACATCGGCGTAAACAACACCAGTAGGGTAAAGATCTCCAGTCGGCCCAGCAGCATGGTGAAACAGAGTATGCCCTTGGCCACATCACTGATGCCCGCGAAGTTGGCCGAGACTTCGCCCAGCCCGGGGCCCAGATTGTTAATGGCGGCGGCCACGGCGGAAAACGCAGTGGTGAAATCAAGGCCTGTCGCCATCAGCAACAGCATGATGATAATAAAAGATGTGGTGTAAACCGCGAAGAAACTCCACACCGCACTGACCACCGAGGCCTCTACCCGCCTGCGTCCAACTTTGAGTGGAATAATGGCCTGGGGGTGCACAAGCTGCTTCATTTCACGCACACCCTGCTTGTAGATCAGCATCAGCCGCATGGCTTTCATACCGCCGCCGGTGGAGCCAACGCAACCGCCCATAAAGGAAAACATCAGCAGCATCACCGGCAGGAAAGATGGCCAGTGGGCGAAGTCCTGAGTGGTGAAGCCGGTGGTGGTGGTAATGGAAACCGCCTGGAAGATACCGTGTACGAGGCCGTCGTCCGGTTTCAGGGTTTCGCTGATGATCAGGTAGCTACAGGTCACGGCAACACAAATCAGCAGAACACTGGAGAAAAAACGGGTTTCGGAATCCTTGCGATAGGGGGCGATGCTCCCCCGGCGCCAGAAGATGAAATGCAGACCAAAGTTAATGGCCGAGATGTACATGAACAGGCTGCTGATCAGCAGTATGGCGTTACTGTCAAAGTAGCCCATGCTGGCGTCGTGGGTGGAAAAGCCGCCAATGGCGACGGTAGACAGGGCATGGGCGATTGCGTCAAAGGAGGTCATGCCGGCCAGCCAGTAAGCCACGGCGCAGATAATGGTCAGTGACACGTAGACCATCGCCAGCGCCTTGGCGGTTTCGGTGATGCGTGGCGTCAGCTTGCTGTCTTTGGAGGGCCCGGGCGTTTCCGCCTTATACAGCTGCATACCGCCAATGCCCAGCATGGGTAGCACGGCGACGGCGACCACGATGATGCCGATGCCGCCCAGCCACTGTAGCAGCTGCCGGTAGATCAGGATCGACGCCGGCAGTGAGTCCAGGCCGGTAATGACCGTGGCGCCGGTCGTCGTCAAGCCGGAAATGGATTCGAATACGGCTTCAGTCGGGGTGAGGTTCAGGCTTTCGGTGAGCGCGAAGGGCAGTGCACCGAACAGGCCCAGTACCGTCCAGAACAGGGAGGTAATGAGAAAGCCATCGCGTATGCGCAGGTCGTGCCGGGCGTTCATTACCGGAACCCAGATCGCCAGACCGGCGAAAAAGGTTATTCCCAGGGCGTAGAGAAAGCCGTTGGCGGTATCGTCGTCGGTAATCAGAGCGGTAACGAGGGGAACCAGCAGGGTACTGGAAAACAGCATCAGCAGTATTCCCAGAATGCGCAGTGAGACCGAGAGATGCATAGATCAGAAGAATCCGAAGCCCACGGCGAACAGTTTTTCCACCGCGTTGATTTTGCGCCGGTCCACCAGGAACAGGATGACGTGGTCGTCGGTCTCGACCACGATGTGTTTGTGGGCAATCAGCACTTCTTCGCCGCGCACAATGGCACCGATGGTCACGCCTTCCGGGAGCTGGATTTCATCCAGCCGGCGACCGACCACTTTCGAGGAATAGGCGTCACCATGGGCTGTGACTTCAATGGCCTCCGCCGCGCCCCGGCGCAGCGAGTGGACGTTGCTGATGTCGCCCTTGCGCACATGGGTCAACAGGCTGCCGATGGTAATTTGCTGCGGCGAAATGGCGATATCGATTTCGTCACCCACCAGCTCGGCGTAGGCGGGATTGGTGATGAGGGTGATTACCTTCTTGGCGCCCATGCGCTTGGCCAGCATGGACATCATGATGTTGGATTCGTCGTTGTTGGTGAGTGCGCAGAACACATCGTTGGCCTCGATGTTTTCCTGGGCCAGCAGTTGCGGTTCTGAGGCACTGCCATTAAGAACGATGGTGTGCTTCAGCCGCTCCGACAGTACCCGGCAGCGTTCGTAGGATCGCTCGATGACCTTCACCTGGTACTTCCCCTCGATGGACAGGGCCAGGGTGGCGCCGATATTGCCGCCGCCGGCGATCATGACCCGCTTGTAGGGTTTATCGACCTTGCGCAGCTCGGACATTACCGCGCGAATGTTCTCCCGGGCGGCGATGAAAAACACCTCGTCGTCCGCTTCCACCACCGTATCGCCCTGGGGCAGAATGGCCCGGTCGTGGCGAAAAATTGCCGCCACCCGGGTGTCTACCTTGGGCATGTGCGTGCGGATTTCCTGCAGTTCCTGGCCGACGATGGGGCCTCCGTGATAGGCCCTGACAGCCACCAGCTGGACCCGACCATCGGCGAAATCCAGTACCTGCAGGGCACCGGGATTGGCGATCAGCTGGCGGATGTTGTTGGTCACCAACTGCTCCGGGCCTATGATCACATCCACCGGTATGTGATCACGGTTAAACAGTTGCTCCTGATGGGCGAGGTAGTTGGGAGAGCGCACCCGGGATATCTTGGTGGGGGTGTTGAACAGGGTGTGGGCGACCTGGCAGGCCATCATGTTGATTTCATCGGAGTTGGTAACCGCGATCAGCATGTCCGCGTCTTCGGCCCCCGCCTTGTACAGGCTGTTGGGGTGGGAAGCGCCGCCGGTGACGATGCCGATATCGAGGCGATCCTGCAGGGCCCGCAGTTTGCCGGCATGGGTATCGACGACGGTAATGTCGTTCTGCTCGTTGGCCAGGTGTTCAGCGAGAGTACCGCCAACCTGGCCGGCGCCGAGAATTATGATTTTCATAGCTTGCGGGTTCGGCTAAATATCTGGAAACAATAAAGAAATTGCCTGCACATTGTAAGAGCCAGCGCAGGGGAATTGTGCACAATTGAGGTCCGTCGGCGAATCAGGTTTTCTCCAGCAGGCTGTAGAACAGGCCGTCAGGGCCCCACGGGTCGGGCAGCAGTTGGCAGCCCGTGGCGGTACTCTCACCCGGCGCTGGTGACAGGGCGCCGAGTCTGGCGTCCGGCGTCGCGGCCAGAAACTGCTGTACGACGGCGGTATTTTCCCCCTCCAGTAGCGAGCAGGTGGCATACAGCAAGCGGCCGCCGGGCCTCAGTAGCGGCCACAGACCGTCGAGAATCGCCCGCTGTTGTTCGCTGAAGCCCTTGATATCCCGCTCCCGGCGCAGCAGCTTTACATCCGGGTGGCGACGGACAACCCCGCTGGCGCTGCAGGGCGCATCCACCAGGATGCGGTCGAAGCTGCCTGCCGCCAACTCCGCGGGCGGCCGGGTGGCATCGCCGACGATAACATGGGCCTGCAGTTGCAGCCGTTCAAGGTTTTGCTCCACCCGGGCCAGGCGCTGGGGGTCGACATCCATAGCCACCAGTTCGCCGAGCAGGGGCTGTTGTTCGAGAATATGGCAGCTTTTACCTCCGGGCGCGGCGCAGGCATCCAGTACCCGTTCACCCGCTGCTGCAGCCAACAGCTGCGCCGCCAGTTGCGCCGCCTCATCCTGCACACTGATCCGCCCCTCCTCGAAGCCTGGAAGTCCTGCGACATCCATCGGTGAATCCAGGTAGATGGCGTCTGCTGACCGCGTTCCCGGCCTTGCGCCGATCCCCGCTTCGTCCAGGGTCCGCAGGTAATCCTCCCGGCTGCCCTTGCCACGGTTTACCCGCAGGGTCATGGGGGGCTGGCTGTTATTGGCGTCGATAATGGTGGTGGCGTGTTGCGGCCATTGCCGGTGAATGGCGTCGAATAACCACTGGGGGTGCGCTGCTGCAGCAGCGATGTCCAGGTTTGCCAGCAGCGACTCCCGTTCCCGCAGGAAGCGTCGCAGGACGGCGTTTGTCAGGCTTTTTGCCCAGGGCTTTTTCAGGGCCCGGGTGGCGGCAACCGTGGCTGACACGGCCGCGTGATCGGGGATGCGGGTACCATCCAGCTGGTAGAGGCCACACAGCAGCAGTCCCTGTACATCGCGGTCCTTGTCACGCATCGGCCTGGTGAGTAGCTGGTCGAGAATGGATTGCAGGCGCGGTGCCTGGCGCAAGGTGCCGTAGCAGAGCTGTTGCAGCAGCCCGCGATCGCGGGGAGTGACCTGCTCCAGCGCCGGCGGCAGCACCTGGTTGAGGGATTTGCCCGCCAGCACACCGGCCAGCACACCGGCCGCGGTGGCGCGGGTATCGCGTGCCATCAGTTGTTTACTTCAGGCAGGGAGAAGCAGCTGCCGGAACTGAACAGGTCGGCGCTGCCGTTCATCACCTGCTCGGCGCTGAGCGCTTTTCCCCCCGGCAGTTGCAGGCGCTCCAACCTCAGTTGGCCGCTGCCGCAATTGACCAGGATACCGTCGCGATCGGCACTTAGAAGGGTACCCGCAGGCTCCGGCAACGGCGCGTTGCCAGCGGGACTGGCCTGCCAGATCCTGATGCGCTGGCCCTGCAGGTGGGTAAAGCAGACGGGGAAGGGATTGAAGGCGCGGATGGACCGATCGAGCTCGCTGGCCGGTCGCCGCCAGTCGAGTTCCGCTTCACCCTTGGAAATCTTGTTGGCGTAGCTGGCTTTCGTATCATCCTGCGCAGTGGCGCTGGCCTGGTAGCCGGGCAGGTCTGAGAGCACTTCTACCAGTAATGGCGCCCCGAGCCGGGCGAGCTCGTCGTGGAGGCTGGCGGCGGTGGTATCCGCGCCGATTTCGCAGCGGGCCGTGGCCAGCATATCGCCGGTATCGAGGCCAACATCCATTTGCATGATCGTGGTGCCGGTTTCCCGGTCACCGGCTTCTATGGCCCGCTGGATGGGCGCGGCGCCCCGCCACCGCGGCAGCAGTGAGGCGTGTACGTTGAGGCAGCCCAGGCGCGGCGCGGCCAGGACTTCCGCGGGCAGGATCAGGCCGTAAGCCACGACCACCATGGCGTCGGCCCGGAGCCCGGTGAGCCTGGCCTGCTCTCCGGCGTCGCGCAGACTGCCGGGCTGGTATACCGGTATGCCGGCCGCCTCGGCCAGTTGCTTGACCGGACTGGCCTGCAGTTTCTTGCCCCTTCCAGCGGGGCGGTCAGGCTGCGTATATACAGCTATAAGTTGGTGCTCACTTTCAATGAGCGCCTTTAGATGTATAGCGGCAAAATCTGGCGTGCCGGCGAATATCAGTTTCAGAGAGGCCACCGGTCAGTCTCGGCGGCGCTGGTCTTTTTCCAGCTTCTTGCGGATGCGATTGCGTTTCAGTGGCGACAGGTAGTCCACGAACAGTTTGCCATTGAGGTGATCGATCTCGTGTTGCAGGCAGATGGCCAGCAGTCCATCGAGCTCCTCGGCAATGGGCTTGCCGTCGCGATCCAGGGCAGTCACCGCAATCCGCCTGGGACGGTTGACGGTTTCGTAATAGCCGGGCACCGACAGGCAGCCTTCATCATATTCGCCCAGCTCCGGGTCGAGAATGTCGACTTGCGGATTGATGAACACCCGTGGCTGGTTCTGCTCCTCCGACAAATCGATCACCAGGATGCGCTCGTGCACGTTCACCTGGGTGGCGGCCAGGCCGATACCCGGTGCTGCGTACATGGTTTCAAACATGTTGTCGATCAGCTCCCGGTGGGCGTCGGTGACCGCGTCCACGGGTTTGGCCACCGTGCGCAGGCGGGGGTCGGGAAATTCCAGAATGTCCAGTACAGCCATGGAGAAAGTGCTCTTTTTGCGGATTTTTACAGCCCGTCATGAGGTGCGGGAAAAGTAACATTTAGGCTTGCCAGCGGCATAACGCGGCAGCACACTGTAATCTATTATACTGCTTGGGGTTAAGGGGTGCCCATAGTTGGCGCACTCGGGCAGGGGATAACAGGGCCACGCAGGGATGAAAAAATGAAAACAAGGTCACTCTCGATCTGGCTGCTACTGGTTTCGCTGATATTCAGCGGAGTACTGCAGGCAGCAGTGGAGCTTAACGACGATGTGCCGGAAACCTACATCGTCAAGAAAGGGGACACGCTGTGGGGTATATCCGGCATGTACCTGCGCGAACCCTGGTTGTGGCCGGAGCTCTGGGACGTCAACCCGCAGATCGACAACCCCCATCTCATCTATCCCGGGGATGAACTGTACCTGGTATGGGTGGATGGGCAGCCCCGCCTGCGCCTGCGCCGTGGCCGCGATGTCAAGTTGATCCCCAACATGCGGGTCCAGCCGCTGGACCTGGCCATACCGACCATTCCCCTGGATGAAATCGGAGCCTTCCTGCTGCGCCACCGCATTCTCGGCGCCAACGAAATCAACAATTCGGCCTACATTGTGGCCGGCGACCAGGGCTCGCTGATCAGTGCCCCCGGCGACCTGATCTTCGGCCGCGGTCCCTTCCCCGACGGTGAGCGGGCCTACGGCATTTATCGCCCCGGAGAAACCTACCGCGACCCGCTGACCGAAGAGCTGCTGGGCTACCAGGCGCAGGATATCGGCAATGCCAAGCTGATCTCCTCCAACCGGGATGAGGTCACCGAGCTGGAGATCAACCGGGTCACCGAAGAGGTTCGTATCGCCGATCGTCTGTTGCCCCAGGAAGAGCGGGTACTGGATGCCACCTTCCAGCCAAGGGCACCGGAAGCCCAGATTGAAGGCGGTTACATGATCGCCGTTGATGGCGGTGTCACCCAGATCGGCACCACTGACATCGTCGTGTTGAACAAGGGTCTGCGTGACGGCCTGGAGGTCGGCCATGTACTGGCCGTATACCAGAGCGGCGACCTGGTGTTCGACAAGGTGGCAGAAGAGAACATACGCCTGCCCGATGTGCGGGCCGGGTTGGCAATGGTCTTCGAGACCTTTGAAAAGGCCAGCTATGCCCTGATTCTGAAGTCCAACCGCCCACTGAAGGTACTGGACAAGGTCAAAAACCCGTAACAGGAAGTTTCGAGGGTATCGCAGGGACGCGATGCCCGGGGCCCAGGCCCCATCACAACCAACCGACATTACGTCAAGGATGATGTATGACTGTTGCAGATCCAGATCTGCGGGCCGCCCTCAAAGCGGTAGACGCGGATGTGATATCCATTGCGGATTCCCGCTATCCTCCCCTGCTGAAAACCATCGCCGATCCCCCGCCCCTGCTCTATGTGCGCGGCGACCCGAGGCTGTTGAGCAGACCGCAGCTGGCAATGGTGGGTGCCCGTCGGGCCACGGCAGCGGGTCTCAAGGCCGCGGAAAAACTGGCTTCGGCGGCGGTGAGGGCGGGCCTGGGTGTCACCAGCGGCCTGGCCCTGGGCATCGATGGGGCGGCCCATCGTGGCGCACTCCTTGCCGACGGCAACACGGTGGCCGTGCTGGGGACGGGCATCGACAGTCTCTACCCGGCCAGGCATCAACCGCTGGGCGAGCAGATTGCCGCCTCGGGCTGCCTGGTATCCGAATTCCCCCCGGGTACCCCGCCGCTGCCGCATAACTTCCCCCGCCGCAACCGTATTATCAGCGGCCTTGCCCTGGGGGTTCTGGTGGTGGAGGCGGCCCTGCCCAGCGGCTCGCTGATCACCGCAAACACGGCCACTGAACAGGGTCGGGAGGTGTTCGCCCTGCCCTGGTCGATCGCCCACACCGGCGGCGCCGGGTGCCTGCGCCTGTTGCGCGACGGCGCCAAGATGGTGTTGTGTATGAACGATGTGCTGGAGGAGCTCGACCCGCTGTACCGGCTGCAAATGGAACTGGCACCGCCGCCGGCGGTGGATGAGGATATTGACACTGCCCCACCAGAATTACTGGATCTGTTGGGCTACGAGTCGGTCACCGTCGACCAGCTGGTGGATGCCAGTGGCCTGTCTGTCGCCCAGGTCATGAGCGGTCTGTCTGCGCTGGAACTGGCCGGGAAAGTGAGCCGTTGCCCGGGCGGTTATATCCGCACCGGATGACCCCGGGTTTTGCTTGCTAACTGAATCAGGGTTGGTAAAATTTCGCGCCTTTTCGGGCTTTTACCTTCATGCCCGCGCAAACTGGAGATACGGGTGAGCAAGGCAAACCTCATCGCTTCCTGGAAAGAAGCCCCTGTGTGGGCGTCCCTGACGGGTTGATCGTGCCCGCACAGCCCTCACAACTGCGCCTGGCGGCGGCACTCACCGCTCTCGAGGATGAGGGCGTGGTCGCCTGTCCGACCGAGGCGGTCTGGGGTCTCTCCTGCGATCCTGATTCGGAGCGGGCAGTCTCCCGGCTACTGGCACTGAAGAATCGTCCGGTTGACAAAGGGCTGATCCTGGTGGCGGCCAGTGAAAGTCAACTCGCCTTTCTACTCGCTGATCTGACCCCGGAGCAGCGGGCCGCGCTGAGTGCCGGCTGGCCGGGGCCCAACACCTGGCTGGTGCCCCACCACAACCGGGTTCAGCCCTGGATTCACGGCCGTTTTCCAACCGTAGCGGTGCGGGTGAGCGCGCACCCCGTGGTTCGCGCCCTATGCGAGGCTTTCGGCGGTCCGCTGGTGTCCACCTCTGCCAATCCCGCCGGTGCCCAGCCGCCCAGGGCAGCTTTTCAGGTGCTGCGGTATTTTGGCGGCAGCCTCGATGGCATGCTCCCCGGGGAAGTGGGAGGGGCCAGTGGCCCGAGCCAGATTCGTGATCTCGCCACCGGGGCCCTGATCCGGGCGTGATGGCAGCGCCGCTATTGTTCGCCGCAGCGGGTGCGTATAATGCATCCGCCCCTGCCCAAGGAAAGTAGAAATGCAGATTGAACCGGTCAAATCCTACCTCCTGAACCTGCAGGACAGCATCTGTGCCGCCCTGGCCGAAGAAGACGGCGAGGCAGCATTTATCACCGACGAGTGGCAGCGCGCCGAGGGTGGTGGTGGTCGCAGTCGGGTGCTGGCGGAGGGTGCTGTGTTTGAAAAAGCCGGGGTCAATTTTTCCCATGTCATGGGCGAGAATCTGCCGCCGTCTGCCAGTGCCTCGCGGCCGGAGCTGGCGGGCCGCAGCTACCAGGCGATGGGAGTGTCCCTGGTCATCCATCCCCACAACCCCCACGTGCCAACGTCCCACGCCAATGTGCGCCTTTTTGTGGCCGAAAAGCCGGACGCTGAGCCGGTGTGGTGGTTTGGCGGCGGCTACGACCTGACACCCTACTACGGCAACCGCGAGGACTGCATTGCCTGGCACCGGGTGGCCCGCGAAGCCTGCCAGCCCTTTGGGGAGGAGGTTTATCCCCGCTACAAGGCATGGTGTGACGAGTACTTCCACCTGCGGCACCGCGGGGAGCCACGGGGTGTTGGCGGCCTGTTTTTCGATGACCTCAATGAATGGGATTTCGACCAGTCCTTTGCGTTCATGCGCGCTGTGGGAGATTCCTTTATTCCCGCTTACCGGCCAATTGTCGCCCGCCGCAAGCACCAGGCGTACGGGGAACGGGAACGCCAGTTCCAGCTTTATCGCCGCGGACGCTACGTAGAGTTCAACCTGGTGTATGACCGTGGCACCCTGTTCGGCCTGCAGTCAGACGGTCGAACCGAAGCCATACTCATGTCACTACCGCCGCTGGTCCGCTGGGAGTATAACTACCAGCCGGAACCTGGCAGCCCGGAAGCTGAACTGACTGACTATTTCCTGCAGGGCCGGGACTGGTTGACCGAGGCCGGTGAATAAACCATGGCGGAGCAGGACAAATACGCCGTTTTCGGTAACCCGATCAAGCAGAGCAAGTCACCGGCCATTCACGGCGCCTTTGCCGTGCAGTGTGGCGAGGCGATGCAATATCGCGCGGTGCGGGTTGACAGGGACAAGTTCGAGCAGGCGGCAACCCGGTTTTTCCAGAGCGGGGGCCGTGGCCTTAACGTAACGGTACCGTTCAAGCAGGAAGCGTTTCAGTTTGCCGGCCGCCTCAGCGAGCGAGCCCGTCGTGCCGGTGCGGTCAACACCCTGAAGATGGCCGATGACGGTGTGGTGGAAGGCGATAATACCGACGGCATTGGCCTGGTGCGGGATATGGTCGCGAATCTCGGCTGGGTTGTGCAGGGCCAGCGCGTACTGATTATAGGTGCCGGTGGTGCTGTTCGCGGCGTGCTGGAGCCGCTGCTACGGGAGCGGCCCCGCGAGCTGCTCATTGTCAATCGCACAGCCGCCAAAGCGGCACTACTGGCGGAGGAATTTGGCGACCTGGGCAGTATTACCGGTGGTGGTTTTACGCTGATCGGTGAGCGCCAGTTCGACCTGGTGATCAATGCCAGCAGTGCCGGCCTCTCCGGCCAGGCGCCGGACCTGCCCAGCACCCTGCTCACCGAGCGCAGCTGCTGTTACGACATGGTATACGGCGCGGAACCCACGCCGTTCATGCGCTGGGCTGCACATCACGCCGCCTGGGCGGTGGCCGACGGGCTGGGAATGCTGGTGGAGCAGGCGGCACAGTCCTTTTACATCTGGCGCGGACAGAGACCGGAGACCCGCCCGGTCATCTACCAGATCAGGCAGGCGATGGAAGCGGCCTGATCGCCCCTATCCCGCTTCCAGCGCTGCAATATGCTGGTCTTTCAGCTTCACGTAGTTGTTCGCACTGTAAACGAAGTAGTCCCTCTCGCCCTGGCTCAGTTCGCGCATTTCCCGTGCCGGGCTGCCCCCATAGAGGTAACCGCTGCGCAGGGTTTTGCCCGGGGTAACCAGCGCTCCCGCGGCGATCACGACGTCGCTCTCCACCACAGCGCCATCCATGACGATCGCCCCCATCCCGACCAGCACCCTGTCGCCGATAGTGCAACCGTGAAGCACCGCCGCATGCCCGATGGTGACATCGCAACCGACATTGAGGGGGTAACCATCGGGGTTGTAGGGGCCGGCGTGGGTGATATGCAGCACGACACAATCCTGTACGCTGGTGCGGGCTCCGACGGTGATGCTGTGCATATCCCCGCGGATGGCGACCTGCGGCCAGACGGACACATCATCCCCCAGCGTGACATCCCCGAGCACCACCGCGCTGGGATCGACCAATACCCGCTCTCCCAGCGAGGGTGTTTTGCCGTGGAAACTGCGCAGGCTGGTCCGGGTGTGATGCTCCATGTTATGCCTCTCATCAACGGTTGCAGGCTGTTACAATAGCCAGCCCTGAAGTTACTGGCCAGCCCTTTCCCATGAGCAGTACAACCCATCGCCGTCGCTTTATCGCCGGCGCAGTGTGCCCGCGCTGCGGTCAAATGGACAAAATCGTGGTCGATCTGGATACCCAGACCCGGGAGTGCGTGGCCTGCGACTTTTCCGAGGCGCGTCCGCTGGCTGGCGCTGCTGCGCCGGGCGAATTGCCCACCCGGGTCAGTCGCGCTGCCGCCCGCAGGGTGGAAACGCCGGCGGAGGCCGTTACCCTGGTTGACCCCGGCGCTGCTGAAAAGCGCGATACCGAATAAGTACCGGGCCTATCTGCCCAGTCGCAGCCTGATCTGCTGGTCGGCCTGTACCAGAGTGCCGGTGCAGATCAGTTCGCCTGGCGCCGGTTCGATGCCCTGCAGGGCTTTCACCTTTTCCCAGACGTGCTCCCGTTCCAGCAGGTGCGAGGCGGTAAATTGCACCAGCTGTTCCAGTTGCGTCGCCAGCTTGTCTCCCAGCAGGTAGTGAACAATGAGATTGGCCTCGGTCATATCGAGGGGTAGCAGGGGGCGCTGCAGGTGGCGAATATGGTGATCGTTGACTTCCTCAAGTAACCGGTGAGCCAGGAAGGCCTCGTCCAGCAGGGCTTCCAGCCCCCCGTCGCCGGGCAGTATTTCTGGGGGTCTGAGGAAGTAGTCCTCTGCCATGTGCAGGAAGGGAGCAGCGTAATCGAAAAATTGCAGACGCTTGCTCACCGCGGTGACCAGGCTGATACTGCCGGGCACGCTCCCGGCATAACTGACCACAAAGGCCATCAGCGCATCGACGGGTGATGGCTCGGGCAGCAGCAGTTTTTGCCGCAGTTCGGGGAGCCGTGCTTCCAGGCTGTGGCGAAATTCACCCGTCTGCGCCTCCTGCTCGAGTGCAGCATGGATGGTTTCCTTGATTTCCGTTGTGGTCATGTGGCCACCCGGAGCGCGGTTTCGCCAGAGGTATCACTCAGGCTAGTACAAACCCGCAGATTCGCTAGGCAGGATTTGGCGGCAACCAGCCGCCCTCCCGGCTCAGGCGGCGATACCAGTAGAAGAGGCTAAGCCCCCGGGCGAGGTTGAAGGCGGCGAAGGCCAGCCACAGGCCATGGTTACCCAGCCCGGCGAAGAGATACCACAGGGGCAAATACACCAGCCCCACGCTCAGCAGCATGGTGGACATCATGTAGCGCGTCTCGGCGGCACCGATAAAGACGCCGTCAAGCAGGTAGCTGGGGGCTGCCAACAGCGGCAGCAGGATCAGCCACGGATAGTACTGGCTCATGAGTTCCCTAACAGAATTTATATCCGTCAGAACGCTGATCAGTCGTGGTTGTAACAGGGCGAACGCAAGGCTCAGCACCAGGGCGGAGACCATTGTCCACAGCGCGCAGCGCCCCACCGCGCGCCGGAAGGCAGGGAGATCCCCGCCTCCCAGGCGTTGCCCCGCCATTCCTTCGGCCGCAAATGCAAAGCCATCCATGCCGTAACTGGCGAGCATCAGCAGCTGCATTATCAGGGTGTTGGCGGCCAGCACCTGACTGCCGTAGTTTTCGCCCTGGGCGGTGAAGAAAGCGAAGCTGAACAGCAGGCAGACGGTTCGAACAAACAGGTGGCGATTGCTATTGAGTAGTTGTTTGTAAGCGCTAACATCCATCAGATGCTGCTTGAATCGGAGTCCACCGAGGTCGGGTAACTGTGTATAAACAGCCAGCAGGGCTATCGCACAACCGAGGTATTCGGCGATCACCGTGGCCAGGGCCGCACCGTCGCTGTTCAATCCAAGGCCCAGGACCAGGAGAAAGTCGAGACCGATGTTAGCCAGGTTGGTGACCACGACGATGAGCATTGGCCAGCGGGTGTTCTGGCGGCCGATAAACCAGCCCACGACCGTGTAGGTCACCAGCACTGCCGGCGCGCTGGCGATGCGTATCCCGGCGTAAGACTGGGCCAGGTTCTGCAGTTCCGGGGCCGGCGACATCAGGGCCAGGCCGAGCGCAATCAGGGGCTGGTGAAACAGGATGACCAGCGCCGACAGCCCGATAGCGAGCACAGCGGATCTGGCCAATACCAATAAGGAACCCAGTATGTCTCCGGCCCCCTCCGCCCTTGCCACCAGTCCCGTGGTGCCCATACGCAGGAAGCTGAATCCCCAGTAGAGAAAAGACAGTAACGCGGCACCCACTGCCACCGCACTGAGATACTTGCTGGTGTCCAGGTGCCCGAGAATGGCGGAGTCCACCAGCCCGAGCAGTGGAATTGAAATGTTGGACAGCAGCGCGGGCCAGGCGATGCCCCATATTTTGTGGTCCAACTGCCTGTTGTTCTCCATATCTTGACCCGGGTCCGGTTGAAAATGGCGCCAGGCCCCTGTTTTCAGGGGTTCTGGCGCTCAGGGGGCGCTACGAATCGCTTTGGTTTTGCGGCGCACTGCGGTTATACTTCCAGCGTTTTGCCGGTGCGTCCAATGGTCGCACTCTCGGCGGAATGGAGTCAGTTGGTCAATCACGCCCTGTCTTTTCGTCTCTGCCCCCCAATCCACGGGTGGTCAGAAGGTAGTTGTTTTATCTGGACTACAAGGTGAATCGGGACGGTGAGGGAATAACCATGGCCTGCTGGGGGGAATTATAAAATGAGACTAAATAATGGAGACACGGGAAATGTTTTCTGAAGCGAAGCGGCTGAGCAAGCTCGCGCTTGGTCCTGTGCTGATGCTGTTGAGTGCGGCCGCACTGGCTGCTGGAGGCGAGGTTAACCAGGTCAACATGTCACCGGGGGTGACTGAAGTGGGCAGGCAGATCTATAGCCTGCACATGATTATCTTCTGGATCTGTACGGTCATCGGTATTGGCGTTTTCGGGGTGATGTTTTACTCCATTTATGCCCACCGCAAATCCCGGGGGCACGAACCGGCGACCTTCCACGAAAGTACCAAGGTGGAAATTGCCTGGACGGTGGTTCCCTTCTTCATTCTGATTGCCATGGCGGTCCCGGCGACCTCGACCCTGCTGGAAATCTACGACAACGACGATGCCGACATGGACATTGTGGTCACCGGCTACCAGTGGAAATGGAAATATGAATACCTGAACGAAGATGGCGAGAACGTCAGCTTCTTCTCCAACCTGCGCACTCCCCAGAGCGAGATCTACAACAGCGAGAACAAGGGTGAGCACTACCTGCTGGAAGTGGACGAACCCCTGGTGCTTCCCGCTGACACCAAGGTGCGTTTCCTGGTCACCGCCAACGACGTGATCCACTCCTGGTGGGTCCCCCAGTTGGCGGTCAAAAAGGACGCGATTCCCGGCTTCATCAACGAGGCCTGGACCCGCACTGATGTGGAGGGCGTTTATCGCGGCCAGTGTGCCGAGCTTTGCGGCAAGGATCACGGCTTCATGCCTATCGTGGTCAACGTGGTCAGCCAGGACGAATACCAGCAGTGGTTGGGCGAAAAGCAGGCCGAGGCGGCACAAATCAAGCAGCTGATGGCCCAGACTTTCACCATGGACGAGCTGATGGAGCGCGGCAAGGCGGTGTACGAGCGCAACTGCCTGGCCTGCCACGGCGGCGCCGGTGAAGGGGGCGTGGGCACTGCCATTGCCGGTAGCGCGATTGCCACCGGTGAGCTGTCCGGCCACCTGAATATCGGTATCAATGGTGTGCCCGGCACGGCGATGCAGGCCTTTGGTGGCCAGTTGAACGACGTCGATATGGCGGCGGTCATCACCTACCAGCGCAACGCATTCGGCAATAATATGGGCGACATGGTTCAGCCCATTGACGTCTTTAACCACAAGAAAGGCTAATCGGAGGAGTTTACGATGGGAGATCATCATCACGGCCCTGCGAAGGGCATCAGCCGGTGGCTTTTCACCACCAACCACAAAGATATCGGAACCATGTACCTGTGGTTCTCGTTCGCAATGTTTATCCTGGGTGGCTTCTTTGCCATGGTTATTCGTGCCGAGCTGTTCCAGCCCGGCATGCAGCTGGTAGAACCCGCCTTTTTCAACCAGATGACCACCCTGCACGGCCTGGTCATGGTGTTCGGGGCGATTATGCCCTCCTTCGTTGGCCTCGCTAACTGGATGATCCCGATGATGATCGGGGCGCCGGATATGGCCCTGCCACGGATGAACAACTGGAGCTTCTGGATCCTGCCGCCGACGTTCCTGCTGCTGGCATCCACCCTGTTCATGGAGGGTGGCGCACCCGCTTTTGGCTGGACGTTTTACGCACCGCTGTCCACGACCTACGCTCCGCCGTCAGTAACGTTCTTTATTTTCTCGGTACACGTACTGGGTCTGTCATCCATCATGGGCTCCATCAACATTATCGCCACGGTAATGAATATGCGCGCCCCCGGCATGACCTACATGAAGATGCCGCTGTTCGTCTGGACCTGGCTGATCACTGCCTTCCTGCTGGTGGCTGTCATGCCTGTGCTGGCCGGTGCGGTGACCATGATGCTGATGGACATTCACTTCGGCACCAGCTTCTTCTCTGCCGCCGGTGGCGGTGACCCCGTCCTGTTCCAGCACGTGTTCTGGTTCTTCGGCCACCCCGAGGTGTACATCATTATCCTGCCCGCCTTCGGTGTGGTATCCCAGATCATTCCCGCGTTTTCCCGTAAGCCGCTGTTCGGCTACGACTCCATGGTTTACGCCACCGCATCGATTGCCTTCCTGTCGTTTATTGTGTGGGCACACCACATGTATACCGTAGGTATGCCGGTCGCCGGTGAGCTGTTCTTCATGTACGCCACCATGCTGATCGCGGTGCCCACCGGGGTGAAGGTGTTCAACTGGATTTCCACCATGTGGCGCGGCGCCATGACCTTTGAGACTCCCATGTTGTTCTCACTGGGCTTCCTGGTGCTGTTCACTATCGGTGGATTTACTGGCCTGATGCTGTCTATTGCGCCCTCCGACTTCCAGTACCACGACTCCTACTTCGTGGTTGCCCACTTCCACTATGTGATGGTCGCGGGTGCGGTGTTCTCGATGACCGCGGCGGTTTACTACTGGCTGCCGAAGTGGTGTGGCCGGATGTACAACGAGACCATGGGCAAGACCCATTTCTGGATCTCCTTTGTCGGCTTCAACCTGACCTTCTTCCCGCAGCATTTTGTGGGCCTGGCAGGTATGCCCCGCCGTATTCCAGACTATGCCCTGCAGTTCGCCGACTTCAACATGATGTCGTCGATTGGTGCATTCATTTACGGTGCGTCGCAGATTCTGTTCCTGTACAACGTGATCGCGACTATTGTTGCCGGTAAGCCGACGTCCGAAGAGAAAGTCTGGGATGGCGCAGAAGGCCTCGAGTGGACGGTACCGACTCCGGCGCCTTACCACACCTTCGAGACGCCGCCCAAGATCGACCCGGCGCACGCCCACTCTTGAGGCAGGTATAGTTCGTGATTCGATTAAGCGCCAACCCTTCCATCGATACCGTCATCAAGCTGGTGGCGGTAGCGGTGGCTATGTTTGCGTTTGTCTTTGTGGTGATGGTCCCTCTCTACAACGTGCTCTGTGATGCCCTGGGCATTAATGGCAAGACGTCGGGAGAGGCCTACACCGCGGTGCAGGCCCGAGTTGACGAAAGTCGTACGGTGACGGTCCAGTTTGTGGCAACCAACAACGAGGGCATGCCCTGGGAGTTCGGGCCCAGCGTCACTGCCATGAAGGTCCACCCCGGAGCGGTAAACGACACGGTGTTCCACGCCCGCAACCCACTGCCCCAGGCAATGGTTGCCCAGGCGGTACCGAGTGTCTCTCCCGCGCGGGCCGCCGAGTACTTTCACAAGACAGAGTGCTTCTGCTTTAACCACCAGCCTCTGGATGGTGACAGTGCCGCGGAAATGCCGCTGCAGTTTATTGTCGACCAGGACTTGCCCCGGGACATCCGTACCATCACCCTGTCCTATACAATTTTTGATGTAACAGATATGGCGGGCGGCCCGGTGGCCGTACGCTGAGGCGCAGGTTGGGGAACCTGCGAAACAACGGAGAAATAAAATGAGTAATCCGACCTCTACTGAGTACGAAAAGTATTACGTACCCGAGAAGAGCAAGATGGCAATCATGGCCACGATAGGCCTGATCCTGTCCATCTATGGTGCCGCCAGCATCATGAATGACATGACTTTTGGCGATCCGAACGAGACCACCAGCTCCTGGTCTGTATTCCTGTTCGGCCTGTTTTTCTTCCTGGCCACCCTGTTCGCCTGGTTCCGCCAGGCCATCAAGGAAAATATTGCGGGCATGAACAGTGCCCAGCTGAAGAAGTCCTACGTGCTGGGCATGTTCTGGTTCATCTTCTCTGAGGTGATGTTTTTCTTCGCCTTCTTTGGCGCCCTGTTTTACGTGCGCACCCTGGTTGGTCCCTGGCTGGCCGGTGAGGGCGAAGGCGGGCGTATGAACGGCATCCTCTGGGAAGGCTTTGAGTATTCCTGGCCGATGATGCAGACCCCGCAGGAAGCGGTTGGCGGTGCCGCTGCACAGCCCATTGCCAACAACGGCTCTTTCACCAGCGCTGAAACCAGCATGGATTTCTCTGAAGTCAGCCACTGGTACCAGTGGCTGCCCTTGTGGAACACCATCATCCTGCTGACCTCGAGCTTTACCTGCCATGTGGCTCACATGGGAATACTCGACGGCAACAAGAAGAAGTTCAACCTGTGGCTGGGCATCACCGTCGCCCTGGGTGTGATATTCCTGTTCGTTCAGTTTTACGAATACTATGAGGCCTATGCGCACTTCGGCCTGACCCTGAACTCCGGTATTTACGGCTCCACCTTCTTCATGCTGACCGGCTTCCACGGCTTCCACGTGTTTATGGGTATGACCATGCTGGCGATCCAGCTGATGCGCAGCCTGAAGGGCCACTTTACCGCCGACGATCACTTCGGCTTTGAGGCGTCCAGCTGGTACTGGCACTTTGTAGACGTGGTGTGGGTGTTCCTGTTCCTGTTTGTCTATATTTTGTAATACGTTTGGAGGGGTGCTCTAACCCGGCTCCCCTCCAACAAGCGTCATCCCCGCGCAGGCGGGGATCCAGGGAATCTCCCGTCCAAAATCATCTTAAAGTCTGGCACTTTTAGGCACGCCTTGGCGGTGCGTGATTAGTAGATGATTTAGTGTGACAGGACCACTGGATCCCCGCCTGCGCGGGGATGATGGGTTATAGGATGGTGAATCAGGCGTTATTGCTCGGCTTTTTGCACAGGAATCGGGCCTGCATCCCAGGGGTTGCGATTGCCCAGCTGGCCAGTAGCAACGCCATAGACGATGATGCCGAGCAGTGCCGCCGCCAGGGTCAGGCGAACGCCAAGAGAGTGGAACGTCCGGCGTTTATTCTTGTCTCCCTGATCAATCATCAGGTAGTAAAATCCGCTGCCCAGGCTGGCGACCAGCGCCAGCATCAGGACAATAATCAGGGCTTTTAACAAGGGAATACCTCCTAGGTGAACGTGCAGTATAAACCAGGCTGGGCTCACAGGCCCGCAGCGGGGTTGCGGTAGATGGCAACCCGCCTGGAGTTTGATTTCGAGTGGCGCATCACCCTGTTTACCCTGGTGTTGCTGCCGCTGTTGATTTCACTGGGGTTCTGGCAGTTGCAGCGGGCGGATGAGAAGGCTCTGCTGGCTTCGGGGTTCGCGCGACAGCAGGCCCTGCCGCCCGCCCCGCTGGCGCAACTGTGGGGAGAAGACGCCGCTGCCCTCGCCTACCGCCCGGTAGTTCTGGAGGGGCAATATCTGCCGGGCCAGCACTTCCTGCTGGACAACCGGATGCTGCAGGGTAGATTCGGCAATGAGGTGCTCACCGTGTTTGAGCTTGCCTCCGGGGGGTTGGCTCTGGTAAACCGCGGCTGGGTGCCGGCAGATGCGAGCCGCCGGGAGTTGCCCAGGGTGGCTGATATCCAGGGTCCTGTGCGCCTGACCGGCCATGTGTACGTGGCACCGGGAGCGCCCTATTTGCTGGCGGATGAAGCGATTGCCGAGTCCTGGCCCAGGCGTCTGCAGGCGGTGGAAATGGACAAGATTGCTGATTCGCTGGCGGGCAGGCTGTTCCCCTACCCCGTGCGTATTGACGGGGGCCAGACCGGAGCGCTGGCGGTGGACTGGGTGTTCATTAACGCCAGCCCCGCCAAGCACCGGGGTTACGCTGTACAGTGGTTTGCCATGGCCGCAGTGCTGGCGCTGATATACCTGCTGCGCAGTAGCAATCTGTGGCAGCTGATCAGAGGCGCGCCCGCAGAGGGCGCCGATAAAGAGTAAGTTATGAGCGAAGAACAACAGATCCGCAATAATCGCCTTGTGCTGTTGATGATTGCCGGAATACCGCTAACCATGATCCTGGCGGCCACCTGGCTGTGGTATTACGTGGTCAACGGCGACCTGGACCTGGTCGGAGCCCTGGGCACGGCCAACAGTGGCCAACTGGTCCAGCCCCCGCGGCAGCTGGACGATCACGAGATGCGCAATGACAGGGGCGTGTTGCTGCAGTACAGCGACCTACCCCGCAAATGGACCATGGTGGTGGCCAATGAAGGCCCCGGCTGTAATGCCGATTGTGAAAATACCCTGTACGTCACCCGCCAGATCCACATTGCCATGGGCAAGGAGTTCAGCCGCATAGGCCGGCTCTATCTCAGCGAACAGCCTCTGGCGGATACCAGCCTGGATGTCAGCGAGCTGAGTGACCAGCGCCCTGCCCCGGCCTCGATGAGTGAGCTGCTGGCAAGCGAGCACCGGGGCATGACCGCGCTGACCCTGGCCGAGGGCGACTACCAAAGCCTGTTTCCTGAACAACAGGCCGATGCCAGCACCTGGTATCTCGTCGATCCGGCGGGTTGGGTGATGATGTCCTACAATAGCGGGATTCACTACAAGGACGTGATTTCCGACCTCAAGTTCCTGCTGAAGAATTCCAGTGAGTAACAGCGCCATGGCCCAAGTACAGAGCACCGAAGACGCCTCCTGGCGCGACTACAAGGAGCTGACCAAGCCCAATGTGGTCCTGTTGATGATTCTCACTTCCGCCATCGGCATGTTTATGGCGGTTCCCGGAATGGTGCCGCTGGACGTGCTGGTTCTGGGCAATCTGGGCATTGCCCTCTGCGCCGGCGCCGCGGCGACGGTCAACCACCTGGTGGACCAGCGCATAGACCTGCAGATGGCCCGCACCCACAACCGTCCTGTCGCCACCGGCCGGGTGAGCAATTCGCAGGCGGCGATTTTCGCCCTGATCATGGGTGGCCTGGGTATGGCGATCCTGATGCTGTTCATCAATCCGCTCACCGCCTGGCTGACTCTCGCCTCGCTGGTGGGCTACGCTTTTGTATACACCATGTTCCTGAAACGGGCGACGCCACAGAACATTGTCATCGGCGGCCTGGCTGGCGCGGCACCGCCACTGCTCGGCTGGACCGCTGTCACCGGTGAGGTCGGTGGCCACGGCCTGCTGCTGGTGTTGATTATTTTTGCCTGGACGCCGCCCCACTTCTGGGCGCTGGCCATCCATCGTCGCGAGGAATACGCTGCCGTCGGCATACCCATGTTGCCGGTAACCCACGGGGTGGCGTTCACCAAGCTGCAAATCCTGCTGTATACCATCATTATGTTCCTGATCACCCTGCTGCCCTACGCGACCCGCATGAGCGGCCCGCTGTACCTGCTGGGAGCCGTGGTGCTGGGGCTGGGGTTTCTCTACTGGGCGGTGGAACTGATCCGCGACAAAAACCCCAGGGCGCCGATGGAGACCTTCAAATATTCCATTATTTACCTCATGGCCCTGTTTGTGGTGATGTTGGTTGATCACTACCTGTTTCCGGTGAGTACCCTATGAGCACAGTCGACGAGCGCCAGCGCGCCCAGTCCCGCAACGTGAAAATCACGGTTGCCGCCATTCTTGTATTTATCACGTTCATTGTCGGCGGATTCGTCTATCGCATCCAGCAACCCCGGGTGATGACCGCCACGGAAATGAAAGCAAATGGCCTTTATTTGCTGGAAACTCCGCGCAACTTCGGTGAAATTGAGCTGCTCGATCATCATGGCGAAGCGTTTACCAGAGACCGTCTGGAGGGCCGCTGGACGCTGGTGTTTTTCGGCTTTACCCACTGCCCGGATGTCTGCCCGACCACCATGGCTTTCCTCGACGGTTTCATGGGCCAGCTTGAGGGCACTGAAGCTGAGGACACCCAGGTCGTGCTGGTGACGGTCGACCCGGCCCGGGACACGGTCGAACAGCTGGCGGCTTATGTGCCCTACTTCAACGAGGAGTTTCTCGGGGTAACCGGGGAGTTCCTCGATGTGCACCGTTTTGCCACGGCGCTGAACACACCCTTCCGCAAGGTGCCGGGTCAGGATGAAAACTACCAGGTGGATCATAGTGCCAATGTGGTACTGATAAACCCCCGGGGCGATTACCACGGTTTCTTCAAGGCGCCACTGGACCAGGCAAAGATGAAGGTTACCTATCGCTCGGCCCGCTTTCTGTGGCAGCGCTGAATTCTTAAAGTAAGCACTGACTAATCGGGAGGGCACATGAATAGAGGGTCTTTCTCCTGATAAGTGATTCCCGCACAGACAGGTGGGAATCCAGAAAAATCCACAGGCATAATGGATCCCCGCCTGCGCGGGGAGGACGGTGAAACCGGGTTGGATCCGGGCCTGCGCGAAGGTAACGGGAAACCGGGCCGGGACCCGGCCTGTGCGGGGATGGCGGGCAATCACGTTTTCCAGGCGGGCTCAAAGCAGATTTGGCCTGACACTTACTGGCAGAGAGTTCTAAAATGGCTTCAACACCTCCAATCGTGCTCGTCGATGGTTCCTCGTACGTCTACCGGGCTTTTCATGCCCTGCCGATGCTGACGACTTCAGAGGGGCGTAACACCGGCGCGGTGCGCGGTGTGATCAGCATGTTGCGCAAGCTGGTGGCGGACTATCCCGAATCGCCGGTGGCGGTCGTCTTCGACGCCAAGGGCAAAACCTTCCGCGATGACATATTTGCCGAGTACAAGGCCCAGCGTCCGCCCATGCCCGATGAACTTCGCGAGCAGATAGAACCCATCCACGCTATCGTCAAGGCGATGGGACTGCCGTTTCTCTGCGTCGAGGGCGTGGAGGCGGACGATGTGATCGGAACCCTGGCGCGCCAGGCCAGTCAACAGGGCCGGGACGTGGTGATTTCCACCGGTGACAAGGACATGGCCCAGTTGGTGGACAGCCACACCACCCTGGTCAACACCATGACCGGTACCGTCATGGACGAGGCCGGGGTGGAGGAGAAGTTCGGCATCCCGCCCAGCCTGATTATCGATTTTCTCGCCCTGATGGGGGACAAAGTCGACAATATCCCTGGAGTTCCTGGAGTAGGGGAGAAGACCGCCCTGGGCCTGCTGCAGGGGCTGGGCGGCCTTGATGAGATTTACGCCGCCCTGGACAAGGTGGCTGAACTGTCCTTTCGCGGTGCCAAATCCCTGGGCCCGAAACTGGAGGCGGAGAAGGACAAGGCCTACCTGTCCTACGAGCTTGCCACGATCAAGACCGATGTGGATCTGGAGCAGACGCCCGACCAGCTGGCCAACGGTGAACCCGATAACGAGGCCCTGGTCGACTGGTTTACCCGGATGGAATTCCGTTCCTGGCTGGAGGAATTGCTGGGGGAGGGCGAGGCACCGGTTGCCGAGCAGGTGGATACCCAGTATGAACTGGTGACCAGTCAGGCGGATTTCGATCGCTGGTTGCAGCAACTGCAAACCGCGGCGCTGTTTGCCTTCGACACCGAGACCACCAGCCTGAATTACATGGAAGCGAGGGTTGTCGGCGTCTCCTTTGCCGTTGAGGCGGGAAAGGCGGCCTATGTACCGCTGGCGCATGACTATCTGGGCGCCCCCGAGCAGCTGGACCGGGATGCCGCACTGGCCCAGCTAAAGCCCCTGCTGGAGGACCCGGAGTTGGCCAAGATTGGCCAGAACCTGAAGTACGACGCCAGTGTGCTGGCCAACCACGGCATAGAGCTCAGGGGTATTGCCTACGACACCATGCTGGAATCCTACGTGCTGAATTCCACCGCCACCCGCCACGATATGGATAGCCTGGCCCTGAAATACCTCGGACAAGCCACGATTCACTTTGAAGACATCGCCGGCAAGGGCGCCAAACAACTGACCTTCAATCAGATCAAGGTGGAAGAGGCGGGACCTTACGCGGCGGAAGACGCCGACATCACCCTGCGCCTGCACCAGACCCTGTGGCCCAAGCTGGAAGAGCAGGGCAGCCTGGCGTCGGTATTCCGCGATATCGAGCTGCCGCTGGTCCCGGTGTTGTCGCGTATTGAACGCCAGGGGGCACTGCTGTCCACCGAGCTGCTGCACAGGCAAAGCAAGGAACTGGGCCAGCGGCTGGAGGAGCTCAAGGCCGGGGCCTATGAACTGGCGGGGCAGGAATTCAACCTGGGGTCGCCAAAACAGCTGGGAGAAATCCTGTTTGACAAGCTGGAATTGCCAGTGATCAAAAAAACGCCCAAGGGCGCGCCCAGCACCGCGGAGGAGGTGTTGGCCGAGCTGGCCCTGGACTACCCCCTGCCCAAGCTGTTGCTGGAATATCGCAGTCTCTCCAAGCTGAAGTCTACCTATACCGACAAACTGCCGGAGATGGTCAACCCGCAGACGGGGAGGGTGCATACCTCCTATCACCAGGCAGTGGCCGCCACCGGCCGGCTATCGTCCTCCGACCCGAACTTGCAGAACATTCCCATCCGCACGGAGGAGGGCAGGCGTATCCGCCAGGCGTTTATCGCGCCGGAAGGTTACCGGATTGTGGCTGCCGATTATTCCCAGATCGAACTGCGTATTATGGCTCACCTGTCCGCTGACCCGGGCCTGCTGGCGGCATTCCAGGAGGGCCTGGATGTGCACCGGGCCACCGCCGCGGAAGTGTTCGAAGTTGATCTGGAAGAGGTATCGGCAGAGCAGCGGCGCAAGGCCAAGGCGATTAATTTCGGCCTGATTTACGGGATGTCGGCCTTCGGCCTGGCGAAACAGCTGCATCTCGGGCGCAACGAGGCCCAGGCGTATATCGACCGCTACTTCGAGCGCTATCCCGGTGTTGCCCGTTATATGGATCGCACCCGGGCCCTGGCCAAAGAGCAGGGTTATGTGGAGACCCTGTTCGGGCGGCGCCTCTACCTGCCGGAGATTAATGCGCGCAACAAAATGCGGGTGCAGGCTGCGGAGCGCACCGCCATCAACGCGCCCATGCAGGGCACTGCCGCGGATATCATCAAGCGGGCCATGCTGGCGGTAGACGCGTGGCTTGGCCAGGGTGAGGCCGATGCGCGGATGGTCATGCAGGTGCACGATGAACTGGTGCTGGAAGTGGCTGCTGACCAGGTCGATCCGGTCTGTGAGCAGCTTTGCAGCCTGATGTCCGGCGCGGCCGACTTGTCGGTACCACTGCTGGTGGAGGCCGGGGTCGGGGACAACTGGGACGAAGCCCACTAGGTCCGGTCCAGCCGCGCGGAAAATTTTTATGACCGCAGGGAACTCGTCGGTCACAGCCCGGTCATAGGTTATGTAGCGAGCGCTACATCCCTAATGAAGGTTTTCTCCATAACCTTCACGAGCAAGTCTCTTTCCCCAGAGACCCTAGGTGGCCCGGTTGCCTTCCCCCTAGAGGCAACCGGGTTTTTTTGCCCAAGGGCTGTTCATGCTAACTGGGTTGGCCCTGGCAGCTCTCAATTCCCTCATCATCTTCATACACGCTGACATCGGTGAGCCAGTCGTTGAGTACCTCTATCAACTGCTCGTGCCCGCTGTGCTTGAGCGCCGAGAACAGCTGCACACTGACCAGCTCCTCGTGTGGTTTCATCGCCTTGCGCACAGCCAGCAAGGCGTTGTTAGCGGGCCCCTTCTTCAGTTTGTCCGCCTTGGTCAGGAGGATATGCACCGGCATATGCGCTGCCAGCGCCCAGTTGAGCATTTGCTCATCGAATGGCTGTAGTGGATGGCGCACATCCATCAGCAGGATCAAGCCCCGCAGGCACTGCCGTTTTGCCAGGTAATTCTCCAGCTGTTTTGTCCACTCTTTCTTGACGGCCACTGGTACCTTGGCAAAACCGTAACCGGGAAGGTCGACCAGTCGCTGGCTGTCGGACAGCTCAAAGAAGTTGATCAGCTGGGTGCGACCGGGCGTTTTAGAGGTTTTTGCAAGCTTCTTGTTATTAGTCAAGCTATTGATTGCACTGGATTTTCCAGCGTTGGAACGACCCGCAAAGGCCACTTCCCAGCCCTCATCCGGAGGGCACTGGTGGAGTTTGGCGGCACTGGTCAGGAACGTGGCGCTGCGGTAGTCGGGGGCCTCGGGAGCCGGCACTTGATCCTGCTCAGACATTGTGCGGTATTGCCTTTTTAGGTGTGAGTATCTCGTATATAATGCCACAGCTTTTTTCGCCTGTTATCAAAAGCTTGCGCGGGTACGTGGCCGCGCCATTAACTATGAGGTGTCTCATGAAGAAAATTTTTGCCGCAGTCCTGGTGCTTTGCGCGTCATCGGCCATGGCCGAGCCCGATATGGACAAATACAACAAGAGCTGCGCCGTCTGCCATGCAACCGGTGCCGCTAACGCGCCCAAAACCGGTGACGCGGCCGCCTGGGAACCACGCCTGGCCAAGGGTATGGACGTCCTGGTAGCGTCAGTCAACTCGGGCCTCAACGCCATGCCCCCCAAAGGAATGTGCTTCGACTGCTCCGATGAAGACTACAAGGCGATGATCGAGTTTATGTCCAAGCCCGCCGAGTGATTCGGCGGTCTCACCCACGAACAATCTGGAACGAACATGAAGAACGTTGTAATCCTGGCCAGCCTGCTGCTGGGCCTGAGCCAAGCCACCGCCGCCCAGACGGGCGATGCAGCCAACGGCAAGGAACTGTCGGTAACCTGCAGTGCCTGTCACGGGGCCGATGGCAACAGCGCAGCGCCGACCTTCCCCAAACTGGCGGGCCTCGGTGAGAAATACCTGCTAAAGCAGATGATAGACATTCGCGATGGTGCCCGCCCCGTGCCCACCATGGTCGGCCAGGTCGATAACATGAGCGATCAGCAGCTGGCGGATCTGGCGGCGTTTTACGCCAGCCAGGCCCGCTCCGGTGGCCAGGCTGATCCCGATCTGGTCGCCCTGGGCGAGAAGGTCTACCGCTCAGGGGTTGCCGAGCGCAAGGTGGCCGCCTGTACCGCCTGTCACTCACCCAACGGCAAGGGTAATGCCCCCGCCGGCTTCCCGGCGCTGGCGGGCCAGCATGCGGATTATATCGCGGCCCAGCTCAAGGCCTATCGCAAAGGCTACGAGGATGAGTCAGGTCGCACCAACGACGGTGATACCATGATTATGCGCACCACGGCCTTCGGTTTGTCCGACAAGGAAATCGAGGCAGTCGCGAGCTACGCATCCGGCCTCAAGTAATGTACTGCTGGACCTAAAAAGGTGGCAATTTGCCGCCTTTTTTTATCGCTGAGCGAACCCGTTATCCGATTGGTGGTCTCAGTTGAGCGAGCAAACCAAGGAGAAGCCTAAGCAATGTTCAAACGAATACTGACCGTACTGTCCCTGTGCCTGGTGTCTTTCACTGCCATGGCCGAGGAGGCTTATGTCGCCGGTAAACATTACGACGTCATCAGTCCTGCCATACGAACCGCGGATCCGTCCACAATCGAAGCGGCGGAGTTTTTCTGGTATGGCTGCAGCCACTGCTACAACTTCGAGCCGATGATAAGCCAGTGGAAAAAGACCCTGGATGAGGACGTGAACTTCCGCGGCATTCCCGCCATGTGGGGCGGCGCGATGGAATTACACGCCAGGGCTTACTATACCGCGCGAGTGTTGAAGGCCGAGGACAGGCTGGACACCGCGATGTTCCAGGCGCTCAACGTGGATCGCAAACCGCTGCGCTCGGAAAATGAAATCGCCGAGCTGTTTGCCGCCAACGGCGTGGCCGAGGAAGACTTTCACAAGGCCTTTAACTCCTTTGGGGTCAGTAGCCAGGTCCGCCAGGCCAACTCGACAGCGCGGGCCGCCAAGATTACCGGTACTCCCTCGATGATGGTAAATGGCAAGTACCTCATCACGGCCCGCAAGGCGGGTGGACTGGGCAACATGCTCAAGGTCGCCGATTTCCTGATTGCCAAGGAGCGCGCTGCCCAGGGCGGTTAGGCTAAACTGGAGCAGGCATCAAGGCCCGGCATTTGCCGGGCTTTTTCGTGAAAGCGCCGTTATATTTTCAGCCACTCGGGTACGGGCAATCCCTTGTTCTCCAGGAACACCGGATTGAACAGCTTGCTCTGGTAGCGGTTGCCGTAGTCACAGAGAATGGTGACGATGGTGTGCCCCGGACCCAGCTCCCGGGCCAGTTTTACCGCCCCGGCGATGTTAATGCCCGAAGAGCCCCCCAGGCACAATCCTTCGTGGCGCAGCAGGTCAAAGATGTAGGGTAGAGCCTCCTCATCGGTAATGGTAAAGGCGCTGTCTACCTTGGCCTCGGCCACATTGCCGGTGACGTGATTAATACCCACCCCTTCGACAATGGAGCCGCCGTCACTGGGGGCCAGGTCGCCGTGCTTGAAATAGCTGCACAGGGACGCGCCGGCCGGGTCCGCGATGCCAATGCGGACGCTCGGGTTCTTGTCCTTGAGGGCGGTGGATACGCCGGCCAGGGTGCCGCCGGTGCCTACCGCACAAATAAACCCGTCCACCTTGCCGCCGGTTTGTTGCCAGATCTCCCGGCCGGTGGTCCGGGCGTGTATGGCCATATTGGCCGGGTTGTCGAACTGTCTGGCCCAGATTGCCCCGTGAGGCTCTTTGGCGGCGAGTTTCTGCGCCAGCCGCTCGGCGGTGTGGATGTAGTGGTTGGGATCGGAATAGGAGGTTGCGCCCACCAGGTGCAGGTCGGCGCCGAGCAGTTCCAGCGAGTCGATTTTCTCCTTGCTCTGGGTGATGGGCATGACCACCGTGCTCTGGTAGCCCAGGGCATTGGCGAGCAGGGTCAGGCCTATACCGGTATTGCCCGCGGTGCCCTCGACGATGCGGCCACCGGGCTGCAACTCACCGGCCTCTTCTGCGGCCCGGATGATGCCCAGTGCCGTGCGATCCTTGACCGAGCCACCCGGGTTGAGAAATTCCGCTTTGCCGAGAATGGTACACCCGGTTTGCTCGGATACCTGCTTGAGGTGGAGCAGGGGGGTATTGCCAATAAGCTGGGTGACGTCCTGGGCGGTATGCACGCGTGTTCTCCGAAAAAATGCCCGCAGAGTATGCCACAGCCGCGTGTCCGGGTCAGGCTGTGCTGCGCCGGGTGAGGCGAAAGGCGGTGAGGCTCAGCAGGAACGCGCCCAGGGTGATCACAAACATGGCAACCAGCATCGGTTGCGGGCTGTCCCTGACCACGGTACCCACCAGAGCAGCGGCAAGGGCAGACAGGCCCATCTGGATAAAGCCCAGCAGGGCCGAGGCGGTGCCCGCGATATGGGGGAAGGGGGCGAGGGCCATGGCCATGGCGTGGGGCAGCACCAGGCCCATGCCGATGGCATACAGTGTCATGGGCAGCATCAGCACCCAGATGCTGTCGCGGTAGAGGCTGGCTCCCAGCCACATGATGGCGGCGGTGAGCAGGCACAGCACGGCACCGGTCAGCATGGTCTGCCGCGAATCATAGCGGGACGCCATGCGTGCACTGACCGCACTGCCGACAATGTAGCCGGCGACAGTGGTGAGAAAAACAAAGCCGAAGTACTGCACCGGAACACCCAGCATGTCGATGTAGACAAAACTGGCGGAAGAGAGGTACGCCATCAGCCCGGAGTAGATCAGGGCACTGGCCAGGGTGACGGCGAGGTACGCGCTGTCGCTGACCAGCAGGGCGTAGTTACGGGCGATGTTCACCGGGTGCAGACTCTGGCGCTGGGGCAGGGACTCAGCCAGGTACACCTGCAGCAGCAGGATCATCAGCAGCCCGTAGCAGGCGAGAAACAGGAAGATCACCGGCCAGGGCAATACCAGTAAGACAAAGCCGCCGAGGGTCGGCGCCACCGCCGGGCCCAGCGCCATCAGCATCGCTATCAATGACAGTGCCCGGGCGGCGCCCCGGGGGCCGAATACGTCGCGGGTGACCGTGCGGGCCAGGGTAGGACCGACGCAGGCACCGATGCCCTGCAGGAAGCGGAATGTCAGCAGTTCTTCAATGCTGGTGGACTGGGCGCAGCCGAAGCAGGCGACCACGAACACCAGGGTTCCGCCCAGCAGTACCGGCTTGCGGCCGAAACGGTCAGCCAGTGGGCCGCAGGCCAGGTGAAACACGGCGAACCCGGCCAGGTAGCTGCTCAGGGTGAGGTGCATGTGGCCAATGTCGGTGTCTAGCGCCCGCATCATCGACGGCATGGCGGGCAGGTACATATCGACACTAAGGGGCCCCAGGGCAACCAGGGCCGCCAGCAGTGCCAGCAGCCAGGGGGAATCGGGTTTCAGGTATCGGTTGGCCATGGGCCGGGGAGGGTAGCCCATGGCAGGGGGTTAGGGAACTGTTACTTCTCGAACTTCATCACCGTCTTCCACCACAGCCCGGGTGCCAGGGTGCGCCAGAAATACAGGAGCTTGGCTTCGCTGGGGTAGATGATGTCCTTGTCTCTGGCCACCCCTTTCTCGATGGCGTCGATCATTTTCTCGGGATCGGCAAGCCGCCCCTTCTGCTTGGATTCCTTGATGCTGCCGGGAGAATCGGTGTTGAGGGTCTGGTCCACCAGTGGGGTATTGACCGCCGGCGGGCAGACCAGGTGGGCGCGTACGCCGCTGTCACGGATTTCGTTCTGCAGGACCTCGATGTAGGCGTTAACCGCCGCCTTGGTGGCACAGTAGGCGCCCATTTTTGGCACCAGTGCCGTGCCCGCGATAGAGCCGAAGGCGACTATGCGCCCACTGCTGCGCGCCTGCATTGACGGCAGGACCGCACGGACCATGTAGGTGGTACCGAAGTAATTGATACGGAATAACTGTTCCATGCCTTCGTGGCTGTGGTCGGCGAGGGCATGGGCGGGCATCAGCGCCGCCGCATGCACCAGCAGGTCAATCGGCCCCAGCTGTTCTTCGACCTGGGCGACCTTGGTGTTGACGTCTTCCAGGCTGGAGATATCGCAGTGAAAGGCGTGGAGGTTGTCGGATTCAGCCGCGGTGGCTGCCAGTCCCTGCTGGTTGACGTCGAAAATCGCCACCTGGGTGCCCCGGGCTGCCAACCTGCGCGCATAGATCTGGCCCATACCGCTGGCGCCCCCGGTGACGATGGCAACCTTGGCTGTTGTATCCATAGGGTCTTGTCCCTTGACTGTTAACCAGTGGGACATAGTGAGACCGGACCTGGTGGGCATCAAGTCCCGAACCGGCCACCGGAAGTTGTAACTTCTTGCAGGCTTCAGTCCCTGAGCAGGGTGGTGTCATCGATGTGGTCCAGCGGTAATTCGGTGCGCTGTATCACGCGCCGCAGTTCAAAGCTGGAGTGGACACCGGTCACGCCGGGAATTCGCGTCAGACGCCCCAGCAGAAACCTTTCGTAGTACTCCATATCGGCAACCACCGCCTTCAGCAGGTAGTCCGAGGACTGACCGGTGACAACCGAGCATTCCATGACCTCCGGGTAGCTCATCACTTCTGCCTCGAAGGCCTCGAAGCGATCGGGCGTATGGCGGTCCATGCTGATGCCGATGTAAGCGGTGAGCTTGAGCCCGAGCATGGACTGGTTCAACAGGGTGACATGGGCACGGATCAGTCCCGACTCCTCCAGCCGTTTCACCCGGCGCGAGCAGGGGGTGGGCGAGAGCCCCACCAGGTCGGCCAGTTCCAGGTTGCTGATGCGGCCGTTGTGCTGCATGGCCTTGAGTATCTTGCGGTCTGTGCGATCGAGCTTCATGGTTGCCTGTGGTCGTTCCCGGGCCAGGGTCCGGCAATAGTCGGTGTGGGCGATACTGCCGTTCTGCGTCCCTAATGAGTGATGTATACCAACTATAACGCTATATTTGGGGAATAATTGCACAAAAACAAGGTTTCATTGCGATATTTGCAATCAATCACTCCCCCTGGATGACTATACTGTTCGCCAGGCTGAGACATCACCCGCGCGAGACAGTCCGCCACAGTCACCCTCTCTGGCGAACTGCGCACCGCGCCCCACAAGGGCTTGCGCCCGCGGGTGAACAGCCACCAATAACCACAAACCGGTGAGCACATGAGTAGCTTCGATCACAGCAAGTACAAATCCTTCCAGCCCCTGCGTAAAAGCGACCGCCGCTGGCCGGACCAGGTTATCGACAAGGCGCCCCTGTGGTGCTCGGTAGACCTGCGCGATGGCAACCAGGCCCTGATCGAGCCGATGACGGCGGCGCAGAAATCCCGCCTCTGGGACCAGCTGGTGAAGGTGGGTTTCAAGGAAATCGAGGTGGGTTTTCCCTCTGCTTCCAGCCATGACTACGAGTTCGTGCGCGAGTTGATCGAGAATGACCGTATTCCCGAGGACGTCACCATCCAGGTGCTGGTGCAGGCGCGCAAGGAACTGATCGAGAAAACCTTCGAAGCGCTCAAGGGAGCGCGCCGGGCTGTGGTACACGTGTACAACTCAACCTCCATCGTGCAGCGTGAGCAGGTGTTCGGGCTGGACCGGCAGGGCATTATCGATATTGCCGTCAACGGCGCGACCCTGGTCCAGGAATGCGCGGCCCGCTATCCCGATACCGAATGGGTGTTTGAGTACTCACCGGAAAGCTTTACCGGCACCGAGGTGGATTTTGCGGTAGAGGTCTGTAACGCGGTTACCGCCGTGTGGCAGCCGACACCGGAACAGCCGGTGATCATCAACTTGCCGGCCACGGTGGAGATGAGCACACCTAACGTTTACGCTGACCAGATCGAGTGGTTCTGCGACCACGTCGACAATCGTGAGAGCCTGCTGATTTCGCTGCACACCCACAACGACCGCGGCTGTGCAGTTGCGGCAGCGGAGCTGGGCGTGATGGCCGGTGCCGACCGGGTGGAAGGCACCCTGATGGGCAACGGCGAGCGCACCGGCAATATGGACGTGGTCACCATGGCTATGAACCTCTACAGCCAGGGCGTGGATCCCCGGCTGGACCTGGCCAATATGGACGAAATCATCCAGACGGTGAAAGAGTGTACCCAGCTGCCGGTGCACCCGCGCCACCCCTGGGCGGGAGAGCTGGTGTTTACGGCGTTTTCAGGCAGCCACCAGGACGCCATCAAGAAGTGCCTGGCCCGCCGCGACGAGAGCCGGGCCTGGGAAGTGGCCTACCTGCCGATAGACCCGGCTGACATCGGTCGCTCCTACCAGGAGGTCATCCGCATCAACAGCCAGTCGGGCAAGGGTGGTATCGCCTACGTGCTGGAGCGGGATTACGGCTACGACCTGCCGCGCTGGTTGCAGATCGATTTCAGTTCTGCGGTACAGGCCTATGCCGAGGAGCAGGAGACGGAGGTGGGTCCCGAGGCGATCTACGACCTTTTCCACCAGACCTATCTTTCCCAGGACAATGGCTGGCGGCTGGGCAACTACAGTCTCAGCCGTGAGGACAAGATCGACAAGCTGGAAATCGAATTGCTCAACGGCGGTAGCCACGTCATCACCGGTACCGGTAACGGTGTGGTCGCAGCCTTTGTCGACGCCATGTCCTCGGTGATCGGTAAATCCATCGTCCTGGTGGAATACTCCGAGCATGCCCTCAGCCAGAGTGCGGATGCCGAGGCTATCTGCTACATCCAGCTCAACATCGATGGCCAGCGCTGTTGTGGCGCCGGGCGCAGCCACGACATCGTGCAGGCCTCCATGAACGGCATACTCAGCGCCATTAACAGCGCTGTGGGCGCAGAAAGCGTTGCCGCCTGAGCCTAATAGGGGTGGCGCCGGAAGTAGTCCTGCGCTGCCGCCTTCACTTTGCCCGAGAGGTAAAGGGTGGAGACCATGGTCGGTATGGCCATGATCGCGTAGGCGCCCGAAATCAGGTTGAACACCACGTCGAGGCTGACGGTAGCGCCGAACACAATGGTCGCCAGAAAAAACCAGCGGTAATGGTGCTGTATTTCAGCGCCGACCAGAAAGCCAAAGCACTTGGCACCGTAATACCAGCAGGCAAACATGGTGGTGCTGCTCAACAGCAGGGTGACCACGATGAGCAAACCGGTCCCCACGTTGCCCAGCTCCGCATGGAACGCGTTGGCGGTCAGCGTCACCCCGGACAGCTCTCCCGGTTCCTGCCAGGTGCCGGCCAGCAGAATGACGATGGCGGTACAGGTGCAGACAATCAGGGTATCGGCGATCGGTCCCAGCATGGCTACCAGTCCCTCGCGGATGGGCTCATTGGTGCGGGCCGCACCGTGTGCCATCACCTCTGTGCCCAGCCCGGCCTCGTTCGAAAACACCCCGCGGCTGACGCCTATCAACACCACACCGAGAAGGCCGCCGCCGACTGCGGTCGGGTTGAATGCTTCGGTCACAATAAGCGAGAGAATGGCCGGTACCTCGGTAATGTTGATAGCGATCATGAACAGGGTCATGCCCATGTAAATGGCAATCATCAGCGGCAGCACCGCCTCCGCCACCCGGGCCACCCGTCGCAGGCCACCAAAGATAACCAGGCCGACCACCGTGGCCATCACCAGGCCCAGCACCAGGTTGCCCATGGGGCTGGGTTCGCCAATCATCCCGCTCTGGCGAATCAGTGCACTGAGCTGGTTGGCCTGGAACATGGGCAGGGTGCCGATCAGGCCCATCAGCGAAAACAAAATGGCCAGCGGGTAAAAGACCCGGGGCATGGCCTCGCGAATGACATATTGCGGGCCGCCCTGCAGCTGTCCCAGGCTGTCGCTACCGCGGTACATCACCCCCAGCGAACAGGTGAAAAACTTGGTAGCCACACCGACCAGCGCCGACATCCACATCCAGAACACCGCGCCGGGCCCCCCGGCGACGATGGCCAGCGCCACGCCGGAGATGTTGCCCAGCCCCATGGTGCCGGACAGGGCTGCAGCCAGTGCCTGGCGGTGGCTTAATTCGCCGGGCTGGTCCGGGCTGTCGTACTTGCCGGTTAGCAGGCCGAAGGCGTGGCCGAAATGACGGTAGGGGAGAAATCGTGAGTAGAAGGCAAAAAACAGGCCCCCGCCGAGCAGCAGAATGACCGTGGGAGTGCCCCACACGGCGTTGGCGAATTGGACGGAGTAATACTCCAGCGTTTCGATCACGTTGTTCAGTCCGGGACAGGAATTTCTGGGGACAGTAGCATAGCCGGCCTGCCATTACCCCGATAAACTGGCCCCATGAACGTGAGAATCGTGGCGCTGCTGGCAGCGGTGCTACCCTTTGCTGCGGTCCAGCTAACCTATCTCGTGGCCGCCGCCCATGGCCTTGTGGATTGGTGTTTTCCCTATATCGACAGCTGCACCTCGATCAGTGCTACCGGGCGCGAGCCCCCGGCCAGCTACCTGTTCCGCGCTAGCATGCTTCCGGCGGCAATGCTGATGATGGCCTACTGGTGGTTCAATTACAGTTGGCTGGGTCACCTCCACCGCCAGCGGGGGAACAGCCGCCAGTGGCGCAATCGCTGGATGCTGGGTCTGGGCATTGCCGCCTGCATTGGCCTTATTCTGTATGTCACGGTACTGGGCGAGCGCGGGGATGCCTGGCGCACCCAGCGACGGGTGGGGACCATTATGTTCTTCTCCTTTACTTTCCTGGCCCAGTTGTTGATGCTGGCCCAGCTGGGCGCCCTCAGGGTAGCCGGTGTTCGTCCGGGACTGTTGACCGCCATGCGGCTGGTGCTGCTCTCGTTGCTGCTGCTGGGGCTGCTCACAGTGATACTCGATGCCTGGAATGAACAGTGGTACGAGACCATCGAGGACGCTGTTGAGTGGGTGCTTTCGCTGTTGCTGCAGGGCAATTTCCTGCTGGGTTATTTTGTCTGGCGACAGGCGGGCTGGCGCCTGGAGGTAAAGGAGTGAACCGATGACCGCGACCGCGTCGCTGGATTTTGACCAGGTGCTTGCCGCCGGCGAGCGTATTGCCGGGAAGCTGCATCGCACGCCAGTGCTGACCAGTCATTTACTGGATGAGCTGACCGGCGCCGAGGTGTTTTTCAAAGCCGAACACCTGCAGAAAGTGGGCGCATTCAAGGCTCGCGGGGCCACCAATGCCGTGCTCAGGCTGGATACCGACCGGGCCCGCGCGGGGGTGGCCACCCACTCCTCGGGAAATCACGGCGCTGCCCTGGCCATGGCGGCCGCCGCACGCGGCATTGCGGCCCATATTGTCATGCCGGCGAACGCGCCGGAGGTGAAAAAAGCAGCGGTGGCGGCCTACGGCGGGCTGATTGTGGAATGCGAGCCGACCCTGGCGGCGAGGGAAGAGACCCTGGCGAGAGTGGTTGCCGCCACTGGTGCCAGCGAAATTCACCCCTATAACCATCCTGACATCATCGCCGGGCAGGGTACGGCAGCGCTGGAGTTACTGCAGCAGGTCGACAATCTCGACGTGGTCGTCGTGCCGGTGGGCGGTGGGGGTTTGCTCGCGGGTACGGCCCTGGCGGTGAAGGGAAGCAAGGTTGGCGCGGAGGTGCTGGCGGTAGAGCCCGAGGGAGCCGACGACGCCTTTCGCTCATTAGGGCTTGGCCAGTTGCAGCCCCAGACCAACCCCAGAACCATAGCCGACGGCTTGCGTACCAGCCTTGGTGAACTCAATTTCAGTATCATCCGTACACAGGTAGATACTATTATCACCGTGCCCGATACCCGCATTGTGGAGGCCATGCAGCTGCAGTGGAGCCGTATGAAGCAGGTTGTCGAGCCCTCCGGTGCGGTCAGTTTTGCCGGGCTGCTGGAGCACCCGGAGCGGTTTCGCGGCCGGCGGGTGGGTGTGGTGATCAGTGGCGGCAACCTGGACCTGACAAACTTGCCCTGGGTGAATCGGGAGGTCTCTTGAAACAGGCGTTACGCTTGACGATTCTGGCAGGATTACTACTCAGCATAGGCGGCTGCAGCAGTACCACCTTTGTCTACAACCGGCTGGATTTCATCATCCCGTGGTATGTGGGCAAGTACGTGGACCTGACCCGTGACCAGAAAAAATTCCTCGATGCGCAACTGGCGCCGTTTCTCAGCTGGCATCGAAATGAAGAATTACCGCTGTACCTGGGTATTGTGGATGACATCGAGCTGGTCCTGGAGGGTCCCGTAACCGGCGCCGGGGTGGCCGCCCTGGCGACAAGTTTCGAGGAGGCCTGGTTGCGTGTGGAGTACCGCGGCCTGGAGTGGATGCTGGCCCTGGGGGGGCAATTGTCGCGGCAGCAGATGATGGAGTTCGTCGCCGAACTGCGGGAAAAACAGGTTGAATACGAGGAAGAGTACCTGTCACGCAGTGACCAGGAGTACAGGGAGGAGGCCTATGAAAATTTGCAGGACTCTGCCCAGGATTTTCTCGGCCGGCTGGATTGGGGGCAGCGCGGGATACTGGAGGAGGCGGCGGCGCAGCTGCAGCGTTCCGATGCGATCTGGTTGCGCGAGCGCGCCCGCTGGCTGGATCGGCTGGAGGCACTGCTGCAGCGCGAAGAGGGCTGGCAGGAAGGCGTACGTGAAGCCCTGCGCAACCGCGAACAGACCACCTCGGAGGACTATCGGGCGGTGTATGAACATAATTCGCGGGTCATTTACCAGGGGCTGGCGACGCTGGCCAATACCCGCAGCGACAAGCAGGACCGGCGCCTGCGCAAGCGGCTGGACGACCTGCGCGAGGATATCGAGTCGCTGATCGCCGCTGGCGCGTAGGGCCGCGCTGATCGGCCGGCGGTGCGCGTGTTAATCCAGTAGCGACAAATCCCTCACCGCGCCCTTGTCGGCACTGGTGACCATCTTGGCGTAAACCTTCAGCGCCGGCGTCACCTTCCGCGGCCGCGGGTCCACCGGCTTCCAGGCTTTATCACCCCGGGCTTCCATGGCCGCCCGGCGCGCCGCCAGTTCTTCGTCTGACAGCTTCACGTTAATACTGCGCCCGGGAATATCGATCTCGATAGTGTCGCCCTGTTCCACCAGGCCGATGGCGCCGCCAGCGGCTGCTTCCGGTGAGGCATGGCCAATGGACAGACCGGAAGTGCCGCCGGAAAAGCGGCCGTCGGTGAGCAGGGCGCAGGCCTTGCCCAGCCCCTTGGATTTGATGTAGCTGGTGGGGTAGAGCATTTCCTGCATACCGGGGCCGCCGCGGGGACCCTCGTAGCGCACAATCACCACATCCCCGGCTTTGACCCGGTCGTTGAGAATATCGTCCACAGCCGCTTCCTGGCTTTCGCAGATATGGGCAGGGCCGGAGAACACCAGTATGGATTCATCCACCCCCGAGGTTTTCACCACGCAACCGTCCTCGGCAATATTGCCGGTGAGCACCGCCAGGCCCCCCTCCAGGGAAAAGGCGTTGTCCAGGGAGCGGATGCAGCCTTCCGCACGGTCGTCATCCAGGCTGGGCCAGCGGGTATCCTGGCTGAATGCGGTCTGGGTGGGGATGCCGCCGGGGCCGGCGCTGTAAAACTTGTGCACCTCGGCGTTGTCGGTGCGCACGATGTCCCAGTTGTCCAGCGCATCGCCCATAGTGGGGCTGTGAACGGTGGGACACCGGGTGTGCAGCAGGCCGGCACGGTCGAGTTCGCCGAGTATGCCCATGATGCCGCCGGCCCGGTGCACGTCTTCCATGTGGTATTTCGGGGTATTGGGCGCCACCTTGCACAGCTGCGGGACTTTGCGTGACAGCCGGTCGATATCTTTCATGGTGAAATCCAGCTCCGCTTCCTGGGCCGCAGCCAGCAGGTGGAGGATGGTGTTGGTGGAGCCGCCCATGGCGATATCCAGGCACATGGCGTTCTCAAAGGCCTCGAAACTGCCGATATTGCGCGGCAGTACGGATTCATCGTTCTGCTCGTAATAGCGTTTGCAGAGCTCTACCACCAGCCGGCCGGCGCGCAGGAACAGCTGTTCCCGGTCGGCGTGGGTTGCCAGGGTGGAGCCATTGCCAGGCAGTGAGAGCCCCAGTGCCTCGGTCAGGCAATTCATGGAATTGGCAGTGAACATGCCCGAGCAGGAGCCGCAGGTGGGGCAGGCTGAACGCTCGTACTCCGCCACCTGCTCATCACTGGCAGAATCGTCCACAGCGATGACCATGGCGTCCACCAGGTCCAGCTTGTGTTCGGAAAGTTTTGTTTTTCCCGCCTCCATCGGCCCCCCGGAGACAAATACCACCGGAATGTTCAGGCGCATGGCGGCATTGAGCATGCCGGGGGTGATCTTGTCGCAGTTGGAGATACAGACCATGGCGTCGGCACAGTGGGCATTGACCATGTACTCCACCGAATCGGAAATGATATCCCGGGAGGGCAGGCTGTAGAGCATGCCATCGTGGCCCATGGCGATGCCATCGTCCACGGCAATGGTGTTGAACTCCTTGGCCACGCCGCCGGCCGCTTCAATCTCCCGCGCGACTAGCTGGCCCAGGTCTTTCAGGTGGACGTGGCCCGGGACGAACTGGGTAAAGGAGTTGACCACGGCGATAATCGGTTTGCCGAAGTCACCGTCTTTCATTCCGGTGGCGCGCCACAGGGCGCGGGCGCCGGCCATATTGCGGCCGCCGGTGGAAGTTTTGGAGCGATAGTCAGGCATGATGCTGAGCCCTTGGCTGGTAAAAAATCAGGCTGCGAAGGATAGCACAACAGGCCGGCCGGTTTCTGTCCCCCTCGCTGCGGGGAGGCATGGCCGTGCCAGCCAATCACCGAGCCGGCGGCGAGTCCCGGTGTCGACAGGGTACCTGCGCGTGCCTGCGCCGACTAAACCGGTTTGAAAAACACCTTGGAGTTGCGCTGCAGGTTGTACAGTGCCTGTCGCTCGCCTGGCAACTCGTTGCGCTCACTCTCGGTAAAGCCCTGTTCCAGGAACCAGTGCGCGGTCTGGGTACTGAGCACAAACACCCGGGTCAATCCCATACTCCTGGCTTCCTGTTCCAGTTCCGCCAGCAGGCGCTGGGCGCGCTTGCCGCCGCGATAGTCCGGGTGGGTGACGATACAGGCCAGTTCGCCGCAGTTGTCTTCGGGGAAGGGGTACAGCGCGGCGCAGGCGATGGTGCGGCCATCGCGCTCCAGCAGGCGGAAGCGATCGATTTCGTTTTCCAGCAGTTCCCGGGAACGCTTGCGCAGAATACCCTGCTGTTCCAGCGGTTCGATCAGCTCCAGGATGCCTCCGACATCGTCAATGTCGGCCTGGCGCGAGTTTTCGTAATCCACGTTGGCCACCAGGGTACCGCTGCCGTCGTGGGTGAACAGCTCCTCCAGCAGGGCGCAGTCATCACGATAGCTGATCACCTGGCAGCGGGGAACTCCCTGCACACAGGCCTCGCGGGCGGTGTGCAGCAGGGTGCCCTGTTCGGCATCGGCTGCAGGCAGCGCCTCGATGTCGCTGAGGGACAGTTGCCGGATCAATTCACCCTTGCTGTCGGTGATTCCGGCTTCGCCACTGAACAGGATCAGCTTGTCGGCGCAAATCGCCGCTGCGCAGTTCACCGCGATGTCTTCCAGGCCCAGGTTGAAGATTTCCCCGGTGGGGGAATAGCCCAGTGGGGACAGCAGTACGATCGCGTCGTCCCGCAGCTGGCGGTGAATGCCTTCTGCATCGATGCGCCTCACCTTGCCGGTGTGCTGGAAATCGATGCCATCGACCACCCCGATCGGCCTGGCGGTTACAAAATTGCCGGAGCAGACCCGCATGTGCGAGCCCTGCATGGGTGAATTGGGCAGTCCCATGGACAGCAGGGCTTCAATCTGGGCCCGCAGTGAACCGGCCGCGTCCTTGACGTGTTCGAGGGTATCGGTATCGGTAATGCGGATGTCGCGGTGAAAGCTGGTTTCGAGGCCCGCAGTGGCCAGCCGTTCGGCGATTTGTGGCCGCGAGCCATGAATCAGTACCAGCTTCACCCCGAGACTCTTTAGCAGGGCGATATCGTGAATGATATTGGGGAAGTTTTCGTGTTGCGCAACTTCACCCCCCAACATCAGCACAAAGGTCTTCCCCCGGTGCAGGTTGATATAGGGTGCGGTGTTCCTGAACCAGCGGATGTGGGCCCGGCCCGAAGTGGTCACTTTCTTTCCCAAGTCATTGATTATTAGCGGGTTAGGGTACAGAAAGCGTCGTCATTCACCTAATGGGAATTTTCCACAATTGGGGGCAGGGTTTTGGGGCCAGGGTGATGGCCCCGGGGTGTTCGGTCAGTGCACGTGGCCGTGAGCGATTTCTTCCTCGCTCGCTTCGCGCACGGAGACGACTTCGACATCAAAGTTCAACTCAACACCCGCCAGCGGGTGGTTGCCATCAATGATGATCTCGTCGCCGTTAACTTCCCTGACCACGATGCGACGGGCCTGGCCGTCGGAACCCTGGGCCTCGAAAGCCATGCCGGGTTCAATCTGGTCGATACCCTGGAAGGCTTCGCGGGGCACGGTCTCTATCAGCTGGGGGTGAACCTCGCCGTAGCCTTCTTCGGGGGCGATGGCCACCTGCAGCGTCGCGCCCGCAGTCTTACCCACCAGGGCGTTTTCCAGCCCCGGGATAATATTGCCGGCGCCGTGCAGGTAGGCAAGGGGTTCAGCTCCCTCTGAGCTGTCGATGATTGCACCGCTGTTATCGGTGAGTTTGTAGTGAATTGTGACAACGGCCTTGTCGCCAATCAGCAGGGACATGTGGGGGCTCCTGGTTTTCAACGGCGCCAACGGGATAGCGCCATATTCGTGAATGTGTCGCCATCGTTAACAGACGGCGCCTTGCTGGCAGGGGCGATTACTTATGAAAAACAGGAAGAGGAACGATGTCGCTGTACGTCAGTGCAGAACATAAATAGATTGTTGGCTGCCGAGCAGAAAAGGCAGTATAAAGCTCCTGCCAGCGAGGTCAACGTGGGCGGCGGGAGAAAAGTCGTTGGGCCTGGCGGCAAATACCACGTATGGTGGCAGTTCTTTCCTTGTTGCGGAGTGGCCTGCGCCATCAGCAATCCCCCGGGTGACCCTGCCCGCCCCATGCGCCTGCGCTACCAGACGGTTGAGTTCGGCAATCTGGATATTCACCTCTGCTCCCTCCGCGACACCCAGCAGTTTGGCGACGACGAGGGTCGCGCTGAGGCGGCCGGCGTGCCTGAGGCCCACTGGTCGCTGTTCGGTGTACTTTGGGCCTCGGGCCAGGTACTGGCCAATGTCATGCTGGACTTTGATGTGGCAGGCAAGCGCATCCTTGAGCTGGGCTGTGGCACGGCCCTGGCCAGTCTGTTGCTCAATAAACAGCAACAGGATATTACCGCCACCGACTACCACCCGGATGTGGAAAGCTTGCTGGAACGCAACGCTTGTCTCAATGGCGATCCCAGCATTCCTTTCCAGCAAGCTGCCTGGGAAGACGGGGTCAGCGTCATGGGGCGTTTCGACCTGATCATTGGCAGCGACGTACTGTACGAGGATGAAAGCGTCCAGTTACTGGTCGAGTTCATTGAGGCCCACGCCGAGCCAAGCTGTGAAGTGGTGATTGTAGATCCCGGTCGCGGCCGGGTGGGGCGCTTCAACCGCCAGATGGCGGCCTATGGCTTCAGCTGTGAGCAACAGCAGGTCACCGGGAACGCCCAGATCGGCGAGGCTTACCGCGGGCGTATACTCCGTTACCAACGGAGCTGATTACAGGCAGTAGCGCCCGATGAATTGCTCCAGCAGGTCGATGGCGGGCTGGATCTGGTTCAATGGCATGAATTCGTCGGGCTGGTGGGCCTGGTCGATCGAGCCCGGCCCCATGACGATGGTCTCCATCCCCAGCTGTTGCAGGAACGGCGCTTCAGTGGCGAAGGCCACGGCAATCGCCGGGTGCCCGGTCAGTTTTTCGGCCAGTTGAACCAGCTCACTGTCGGCACCCTGCTCGAAGGGTGACACATCCTGGATCAGTGAACGCATTTCGATATCCAGGCCCCGATCCCGGCCGATTTGCAGCAACCGGTCGCGAATATCCTCCCGGACCTCGCCATTATCGCCAGCCGGAGTCATTCTCAGGTCGAAGTGCAGTTCACTCTGGCCACAGATCCGGTTGGGGCTGTCGCCGCCGTGAATACAGCCAAGGTTCAGTGTGGGGTAGGCCACTTCAAACAGCGGGTTGCTGTAACGCTCCGCCATCACTTGCCTGAATGCCATCAGGTCGCCCATAACGGCGTGCATACCCTCCAGGGCGCTGTTCCCCAGGGAGGGGTTCGATGAGTGCCCGGCCTGGCCATTGATGTGGACCGCCTCCATCATGATGCCCTTGTGCATGCGCACCGGTACCAGCGAGGTCGGTTCACCGATAATCGCCGCCCTGGCTTTGGGGTAGCCCGCCTCCGCCAGTGCCCGGGCACCGTTCATGGAGCTTTCCTCGTCGGCGGTGGCCAGGATGATCAGCGGCTGCTGCAGAGCCACCTCGCGGAATCTCGCGGCAGCAGCCATCGCCACCGGGAAAAACCCTTTCATATCGGTACTGCCCAGGCCATAGAGCCGGTTGTCTCGCTCGCAGAGTCCCAGCGGATTGCTCTGCCAGCGGCCCTCGTCGTAGGGCACCGTGTCGGTGTGCCCTGACAATACCAGCCCGCCGGGTCCTGAACCCCGGGTGGCTATCAGGTTGGCTTTGCTGCCATCCTCGTTGACGGCCTGGATCTCGGTGCGAAAGCCCATATCGGCGAGCCAGCTGGCCAGCAGGTCGATCACCACCCGGTTGCCCTGGTCCCAGCCGGGGTCGGTGGAGCTGACCGAGGGGGTACTGACCAGTTGCCCCAGTTGCTCAATAACGCGCTGTTCTGTTGTCGGCATTCCCGTTCCGGTTGTCAGGCAGTGGCTGGGCAGTGTCGGACCGGGAGGCCGGGCCGGCAACTGCTGTGCGGATTGCTGCCGGGAAGTGTAGCGGTTGCAGCGGCACTCCGCGACCGGCGTTTTCCGGCCCGGAGTACCCGGTCGGGATCAGGTGCCGAATATTCCCTTGAACACGAAGAAGAACAGGATGGCCAGACCGGCTCCAGCAGGCAGGGTGATTAACCAGCTCATGAAAATGGTGCCGATGACACGCAGGTTAAGGGCGGCGATGCCGCGGGCAAAGCCCACCCCGAGTACCGCACCTACCAGGGTGTGGGTGGTGGAAATGGGCAGGCCGGTGGCCGACGCCAGCACCACGGTGGAGGCGGCACCCAGTTCGGCGGCAAAACCGCGACTGGGCGTCAGCTCGGTGATCTTGCGACCTACCGTGGTGATGACTTTCCAGCCATAGGTCGCCAGGCCCACCACGATACCGACGCCACCTACCATCAGGATCCACCAGGGCATTACCGATTTAGCGGCGATTTCGCCGCCGGACTGCACGGTGCTGACAATGGCCGCCAGCGGGCCGACGGCGTTGGCCACATCATTGGAACCGTGGGCGAACGCCATGGAACAGGCGGTGAATACCATCAGCACGGCGAACACCCGTTCGACGCTGTCGAAGCGATTTTCCAGGTCGTGATGGTGGTCATCCTTGATATTGCGTAACAGCAGGGCGCCCAGGCCGGCCACGGCCAGTCCCATCAGTGCGGAGATCGGCAGCGCATTGGCAAACTTGCTACCCAGTCCGAGGTCGATATCCAGGCCGACATGCTTCAAGCCCTTGAGCAGGGTGACCATGGAGATCATGAAGCCCACCATCCACATGTAAACCGGAATGAATTTCTTGGCCCGGTGGAAGGGGTCCTCGGTATCCAGGATGAATATCTTGACGCTCATGAACAGGCCAAAGGAAATGCTGCCTGCCAGCACCGGCGATACCACCCAGGAGGCGACAATGCCACCCACTTTGCCCCAGTGTATGGCGTCCACCGAGATACCCACCGCGGCAAAGCCGACAATGGCACCCACAATGGAGTGCGTCGTGGAGACCGGCCATCCCTTGAGGCTGGCAATCAGCAGCCAGGTGCCTGCGGCCAGCAGTGCCGACATCATGCCGTAGACCATGAGCTCGGGATTTCCTTCCATCACCGCCGGGTCGATAATGCCCTTGCGGATGGTCGAGGTGACCTCGCCGCCGGCCAGGTAGGCCCCGAGGAACTCGAAGACCATGGCAATAAGGATCGCCTGCTTGATGGTCAGGGCGCGGGAGCCCACCGACGTGCCCATGGCATTGGCCACATCGTTGGCACCGATACCCCAGGCCATGAAAAACCCGAAGAGGCAGGCCATAATCAGGAAGACACTGCCGTATTGCGCGATAATTTCCATGCTGTGCTCTCTTGTTATTTGGCCAGCAGGACTTGCAGGCGGTCACCGACTTTTTCTGCGCAGTCGGCGAGGGTCCCAAGCAGGGCGGTTGCGCGGTAGTAGAACATCACGTCTACCGGCGGCAGTTCCGCTTCCAGCTTGAATAATTTGCGCCGCAGGTTGAACTGCTGTTTGTCGGTGCGGCGCTCCAGTTTGTCCAGCTCCTTGATCATCGCTTCCACGCGTTTGACCTCGCGGCCGCTGAAGCCTACTTCCAGCAGGTTGTCCAGCAGCTGGATGGACGCCAGCGCCTGGCCGCAACAGCCAACGCTGGTTTCGGTCAACTCCAGCACCGCGGGAAGAATTTTTTCCGGGAACTGCATATCCCTGCCCATGACGATACTGGCGAAGTCCTCGGCGGTGTTGGCGACCTGGTCCTGGATGCTGACCAGGGTCAGCAGATCCGAGCGTGGTACCGGCAGGAACAGGCTCTTGGGCAGGTGCCGGCGCACGTTGCGCTTGATCTTGTCGGCTTCGCCTTCGGCGTCCCGGATTGCTTTGTGGATTTCCCTGGCACGGTCCCAGTCACCATCCGCGGTGGCCTGCACCAGCTCCGGCAGGTGTTCGGCCGCCTCAAAGGCGACCTGCATGTGCTCTTGGATGGGACCTATGGGCGATCGCCCAAAAAGGCTTCCCAGCGGGTTACTGCTGGCCATGGAGTGGTCTCCGGGTTGCGGGGGGGTTTTTGCGAAGTATATGAAGAAAGCGGCCCGCTGTCATAAAAACGTCAGGAATCTGTCATCATGATCATCGAGACACCCCGGGCGGGGCGCTGTGCTAGCATTGGCTTCGGCGCTGGAGGGGGCAGAAATCCGCTACCAGGAAAATAACAGGAAAAGGCACAATGGCGACAAATTTCGGTGAGCAGGTAATGGAGCACCGCCTTGAGTTGGCCCCCCTGGCCAGGCAGCTGCGTGACGATGGTCGCCTGTCAGATGCCGATATGCAGCGGATCAGCAGCAATGCCCGGGTCAAGGTGCACCCGTTGATCTACCTGGCGGAACAGAAACTGCAGGACCAGGCCCATCCCGGCAGACTGCTGGATATGGACGGCCTGCTGGCCTGGCTCAGCGAGGGCAGCGGGCAGGCGGTCTACCTGATCGACCCCCTGAAAATCAACGTCACCGCAGTAGCCGAGGTCATGTCCCAGGCTTTCGCCGAGCGCCACCGCATACTGGCGGTGGAGGTGCGTGAGGACGAGGTATGGATAGCCTCTGCAGAGCCTTATATTCGCTCCTGGGAAAGCAACCTGGAGCACGTCCTGCGCAAGCGCATTCGCCGGGTACTGGCAGATCCGCGGGATATAGCCCGCCACACTGCCGAATTTTATACCATGGCCGGCTCCGTCCGCGGGGCGCGCGGAAGCGATCGGCTGGAGAGGCGTCCGGGTACGTCCAACCTGGAGCAGATGCTGGAGCTGGGTTCCATGAAGGAGCCCGATGCCAATGACCAGCACATCGTCAATATCGTCGACTGGTTATTGCAATACGCCTTCGAACAGCGGGCCAGCGATATCCACATCGAGCCGCGCCGCGATGTGGGTAACGTACGCTTTCGCATCGATGGGGTTTTGCACAGTGTCTATGAACTGCCACAGCAGGTCAGTGCAGCGGTGTCCAGCCGCATCAAGATTCTGGGACGCATGGATGTGGCGGAGAAGCGTCGGCCGCAGGATGGCCGGCTGAAAACCCGCAGTCCAGAGGGCAACGAGGTGGAGCTGCGACTGGCGACCCTGCCGACCGCCTTCGGCGAAAAGCTGGTGATGCGCATCTTCGATCCGGATGTCTTGCAGAAAAGCTTCGAGCAGCTGGGTCTGGCGGAGGAGGACCTGGCCCGCTGGGACCATATGACCAGTATGGGCAACGGCATTGTGCTGGTCACCGGACCTACCGGGTCCGGCAAGACCACGACCCTGTATTCCACCCTGCGTCAGTTGGCCACCGAGGAGGTCAATGTCTGCACCATTGAGGATCCTATCGAAATGATGGAGGAATCCTTCAACCAGATGCAGGTCAACCACGGCATCAAACTGGACTTTGCATCCGGCGTGCGGGCGTTGATGCGCCAGGACCCCGACATCATCATGATCGGCGAGATCCGTGACCTGGAAACGGCAAACATGGCAGTGCAGGCCGCGCTCACCGGCCACCTGGTTCTGTCCACTCTGCATACCAATGACTCCCCCAGCTCCATATCGCGGATGCTGGAACTCGGCGTACCTGCCTACCTGATCAAGGCCACCGTTCGCGGCATCATGTCCCAGCGGCTGGTGCGAATACTGTGTGAACACTGTAAAACCTGGGAGCCCCTGGAGCGGGATGCCTGGCAACAGCTGACCGCGCCATTTGAGCTCGCCGCGCCGGAGAAAGTCGCCAGGCCGGTGGGCTGCAAGGAGTGTCGCGACACCGGCTACCGGGGGCGCCAGGGAATCTATGAGGTGCTGGTCAACAGCCCGCGGCTACAGCAGGAAATTCACTCCCAGCTGGAAACAGCCAGGATCCGTGAAATCGCCATGAACGAGGGCATGAAAACCCTTCGCCTGTCCGGTGCCGGCCGGGTGGCTCGCGGCCAGACCACGATTGAAGAGGTGATGCGGGTGGCACCGGTGCTGGATACCTGAGACGGGAAATCTATGAGCCTTTCAACCGAACACCTGCCCGACGTATTGGCACCACAGGCGGTCCTCGCCTGGGAGCGTATTCTCGAGCAGGCGGGCCCCCAAGAGGGCGGGGCGCTACAGGACGCGATCACCGATCCGCTGGTGGCCAGCCAGCTGGCAACCGTGCTGGCCTGCAGTCCTTTCATCGCCGGCTTGGGCCGGCGTAAACCGGACCTGCTACTGGCGCTGCTGACTGACGGCAGCCTGCAACAAAGCCTGCCCGAGGCCACCTTTCGCCAGCAACTGCAGGCAGCCCTGGACGTGCCGGGTACAGAACTGGGCCCGGAGCTGCGCCGGTTCCGGCAGCGACACATGTTGCGAATTGTCTGGCGCGATTTCTGCCGGCTGGCGGACACCCTTGAAACCGTGCGCGACACCTCCCTGCTGGCGGAGGCCTGCATCGATGTCGCCCTGGCGCACATACAGGCAGGCCTGCAACAGCGCTTCGGTCGGCCTGTCGGTCGGCAAAGCGGCCAGCCTCAGCAGCTGATCGTGCTGGCCATGGGTAAGCTGGGTGCGCGCGAACTCAACGTGTCTTCGGATATCGACCTGATCTTCGCCTTTCCGGAGGCGGGCTACACCGACGGTGAAAAGCGCCAGATCAGTAATGAGGAATTTTTCACCCGGGTGGGCCAGGGCCTCATAACCGCCCTGGACCAGGTTACCCCGGAGGGATTCGTGTTCCGCGTGGATATGCGCCTGCGGCCCTACGGGGAGAGCGGGGCACTGGTGCACAACTTCAATGCCCTGGAAGAGTACTACCAGGAACAGGGCCGGGACTGGGAGCGCTATGCCCTGATCAAGGCCCGGCCTGTCAGCGGCGACCCTCGGCTGGCAGAACAGTTGATGCAGCGACTGCGGCCCTTTGTCTACCGCCGCTACGTTGACTTCGGGGTGATTGAAAGCCTACGGGGCATGAAGCAGATGATCAGCGCCGAGGTGCGCCGCAGAGGGCTGGATGACAATGTAAAGCTGGGTCACGGCGGTATTCGCGAGGTCGAATTCATTGCCCAGTGTTTCCAGCTGATTCGCGGCGGCCGGGACCTCGGGTTGCAACAGCGAGAGTTGCTGGCGGTGCTGGAAGAGTGCGTGAGCCTCGGCTGCCTGCCCCGCCAGGTGGTCGACGAATTGCGCTCCGCCTACCTGTTCCTGCGCGACAGTGAACACGCCATCCAGGGCTATCAGGACAAACAGACCCAGAAATTGCCGGTGGATGACATTCCCCGCCAGGCCATGGCCCATGTCATGGGCTTTGCCAGCTGGGACGAGTATGAGCCGGCCCTGCGTGCCCATCGCCAGTGTGTCTCCAGGCATTTTTCCGACTTGATTGCGCCACCGGAAGAAGAGCAGACGGCTGCTGAGGCTCTCGATCATGTCGGCCTGTGGGCGGAGGATATGGACGTCCAGGTATTGGCGGAACTGGGCTATGAAGACCCGGAAAAGAGCCTGCAATTGTTGCAGGACTTCCGCGGCAGTACCCGGGTCGTTTCACTGCAGGCCGAGGGTCGGGAGCGACTGGACCAGTTCATGCCATTGCTGCTGCGCGCCTGCGCGGAGGTCGAGCAACCGGGGCTGGCGCTGCAACGGATACTGCCGCTGGTGATTGCAGTGGTGCGGCGCAGCGCCTATCTGGTGCTGTTGGTAGAGAATCCGCCGGCCCTGGCGGAACTGGTTTCCCTCTGTAGTGCCAGCCCCTGGATTGCCGACCTGATGTCCCGGCACCCGGTGCTGCTGGACGAGCTGCTGGACCGGGCCAGTCTTTACACGGCACCGGACAAAGAGGTTTTGCAGCAGGAGTTGACGCAACAGGTAGCGAGGCTGGCGACCGATGACCTGGAAGCGCAAATGGAGGCCCTGCGCTACTTCAAGGCCTCGCAGGTGTTGCGGGTGGCGGCCAGTGAAATCGCCGGGCGCCTGCCGGTAATGAAAGTGAGCGACAACCTCACCTGGATTGCCGAGGTCATTCTCGAGCAGGTGCTGGCGGTGGCCTGGGCGGACCTGGCCCGCAAGTATGGCGAGCCACAGCGCGAGGGTGAGGGCTATGGCTTCGCCGTATTTGGCTATGGCAAGCTCGGCGGCATCGAACTGGGGTACGGCTCCGACCTGGACCTGGTGTTTGTGCAGGATGGCGCCCGTGGTTCCACCGATGGTGAACGTGGTATCGACAACACGGTTTTCTACATGCGCCTGGGGCAGCGCATGATCCACATACTCGAAGCCCGGATGTCGTTGGGGCAGCTCTACGAGGTGGATATGCGTTTGCGGCCCGACGGCGATTCCGGTTCGCTGGTGCCCGGCGTCGAAGGGTTCGCCAACTACCAGCGGAACAATGCCTGGACCTGGGAACACCAGGCGCTGGTTCGCGCCCGCTTCGCCGCCGGCGACCCCGGGGTGGCCTGCCGGGTAGAGCAGGTGCGCGAGGAGGTCCTGTGCCGGAAACGCGACACTCACGAACTGGCGGCAGAGGTGGTCAGGATGCGGCGCCGCATGCGGGAACACCTGCTGCCGCGGGAAGGGGACGATCGTTTCCACCTGAAGCAGGGAACCGGCGGTATGGTGGATATCGAGTTCATGGTGCAGTACGCGGTCCTGGCCTGGGCCAACAGTACGCCGGAATTGGCCCGGTGGTCGGATAATGTGCGCATACTGGAAGTGCTGGGCAGGGAGGGGCTGCTGAGTCGTGACGAGGCCGCATTATTGACGCGGGCCTATCTGGAGTATCGCGGGGTCGCCCACCAGCTGGCCCTGCAGCAGCAGCCGGGGGAAGTGGCCGGTAACCTGTTTGCCAGCGAGCGGGCCCAGGTAAGCGCGCAATGGCAGGCGCTGCTGGGTGTTGCTGAAAAGGAAGCGGCTCAGCCGTGACGGAAGCCGGTCAGAAAGTGTTGGTCGTGGGTCCCTCCTGGGTGGGGGACATGGTCATGTCACAGGTGCTCTACCGGCTGCTCCAGCAAACTCGTGAAGGGGTGTCCATCGATGTTGTGGCGCCGGCCTGGAGTGAGCCGATACTGGCACGCATGCCGGAGGTCAACCGGGCCATTACCAAGCCCATCGGTCACGGCGAACCGGCCCTGGGTCGCCGCTGGAAGCTGGGCCGGGCCCTGCGCAGCGAGGGCTATGGGCAGGCCATTCTATTACCCAATTCCTTCAAGAGCGCGCTGCTGCCCCTGTTTGCCGGTATCCCCAGGCGCACCGGCTGGCGCGGCGAATTCCGTTATGGCCTGCTCAATGACCTGCGCGTACTCGACCAACAAACCTATCCGTTGATGGTGGAGCAGTTCGCTGCCCTGGGCCTTGAGCCCGGGGCACCCCTGCCGGCACAGTTGCCGCCACCGCGACTGGTGGTGGATCCGGCCCAGGTCGCCGGATGCCGGGAGAAATTCCTGCGCCAGAGCGATCGCCCCCTGTTGGCGCTGTGCCCGGGAGCCGAGTTTGGCTGGGCCAAGCGCTGGCCGACGCAGCACTATGCCGAACTGGCCCGGCACTATCTCGACCAGGGCTGGCAAGTGGTGTTGTTTGGTTCCGCCAACGACCAGCCGGTGACGGCAGAGATCCTCGCAGCCTGCGGCGATAGTGACCGTTGCCTGGACCTGGCGGGCAAGACGACGCTGGCGGAGGCGGTCGATATGCTGTCCCTGGCCACCGCCGTGGTCAGCAATGACTCGGGGCTGATGCACATCGCCGCGGCGCTGTCACGGCCGCTGGTCGTGGTGTACGGTCCTACTTCGCCGGGGTTCACCCCGCCGCTCAATGTCAACAGCGATGTCGTGGTCAGTGACATCGATTGCGCCCCCTGTTTCCAACGCGAATGCCCGCTGCAGCACCATCGTTGCATGCGCGACACCCCGGCGTCCCTGCTTGCTGCTAAACTGGACGCCCTGTTGAACAGCAACCTCGAGGACTGATGCACGTCCTGCTTGTCAAAATGTCGTCCCTGGGAGACGTGGTCCACACGTTGCCGGCTCTTACCGATGCTGCGGCGAATGTGCCGGGTATTCGATTTGACTGGGTGGTAGAAGAGGCTTTTGCTGAGATTCCCGCCTGGCACCCGGCGGTGGACAAGGTGATTCCCATCGCTCTGCGGCGCTGGCGCAAGCACCCCCTGCGCGACTTTACCGGACCCGAGTGGCGCGATTGTCGCAACCAGTTGCGGCGCAGTCACTACGACGCGGTGATCGACGCCCAGGGGCTGCTCAAAAGCGCCCTGGTGTCACGCCTGGTAAAGGCCCCGGTCTACGGCATGGACAAACACTCGGCCAGAGAGCGCCTCGCCTCTGCGGCTTACCATCACAAAATCCCGGTCGCCCGCGACATGCACGCCGTGGAGCGCACCCGCACCCTGTTCGCCCGGGCCCTGAATTACCGGCTGCCTGCCAGCCGGGGGGACTACGGTGTTCGGGATAACCTGGTACGGGGTAAGACCACGCACACCCGGGGGCTGCTGTTTTTTCACGGCACTGCCCGGGCGGAAAAACTGTGGCCGGAGGATCACTGGATTGAGCTGGCAAGACTGGCCGGGGCCGCAGATTATCCCGTGTGGTTGCCCTGGGGCAGCGAGGTGGAAAAGGCCCGCGCCGAGCGCATCGCCGAGGGTTGCGAGAGCGCCAGTGTACTGCCGCGGCTGGACCTGATGGGCATGGCCGGCCTGTTGCTGGAAGTGGACGGTGCCGTCGCTGTCGATACCGGACTGGGCCATCTCGCTGCGGCGCTGGATGTGCCAACGGTGTCCCTGTATGGCCCCACCAGCACCCGTCTGGTCGGTGCCTATGGCAAGAACCAGGTACACATCCAGTCTCGCTTGGGCGCCGACGATACCAGCGACCCGCTGGCCATGATGAGTTCCATCACGCCCGGGCAGGTGTGGTCTGAACTGCAGCCGCTTGTCGCCGGTGGTGGCTGAGCATGCAGCTCGCGTTCCTGCTGTACAAGTATTTCCCTTATGGTGGCATGCAGCGCGATTTCCGTCGCTTTGTGGAAGAGGTACAGAAACGGGGCCACCATTGTCGAGTCTATTACATCAGCTGGCAGGGAGAGGAGATTCCCGGCGCTGAACTGCGCCGCGTTCCGGTTTCTGCCCGCAGTAACCACCGGAGAAACGAATTGTTCTCCGCCTGGGTGAGCACAGACCTGGCAGCAGACCCGGTAGACGGCGTGGTCGGTTTCAACAAGATGCCCGGGCTTGACGTGTACTATGCCGCCGACTCCTGTTACCTGGACAAGGCCTATCGTGAACGGGGCAGACTGTATCGGCGGGGGGGGCGCTTCCGCCACTTTGCAGCCTATGAAGCAGCGGTATTCGGCCGGGACTCGACGACCGACATCCTGTTGATATCCGCCACCGAGCAGGCCAAGTTCGAGCACTATTACAGGACGCCGGCCGAACGCATGCACATGCTGCCGCCCGGTATCTCCCGCGATCGTTGCGCCGGCGCCGATGCGCAGCAGCGCCGCAGGGCGAAACGTGAGTCACTGGACGTGGCCCACGGTGAACAGGTGCTGCTCTTTGTCGGCTCGGGTTTTATCAAGAAGGGGCTGGACCGGGCCATTCGTGCGCTCGCCAATGTCCGCGAGCAACAACCCCACCAGCGTATTCGCCTGCTGGTAGTCGGCCAGGACAAGGAGCGGCGCTTCCGCCGCCTGGCAAAAAAACTGGGGGTCGGCGAACGGGTCCACTTCCTGGGCGGGCGCGATGACGTTGCCGACCTGCTGCTGGCCGCCGACTGCCTCGTGCACCCGGCGCTGGACGAGGCGGCGGGCATTGTATTGCTCGAAGCGTTAGTGGCAGGCCTGCCGGTTATCTGTACCGATGTCTGTGGTTACGCCCACCACATTGCCGCCGCCAAGGCCGGCATGGTGCTGCGCAGTCCCTTCCTGCAGGACGACCTTAATGCCGCGGTGTTGCGGTCTCTCGATGGCGTTTACCGTTCCCAGTGCCGGGAAACCGGCCTGGCCTACGCCCGCCTGACTGACCTCTATTCCATGCACAGCACCGGCGCCGAATTGATTGAAACCCTGATCGCCCGCAAGCGGAATGCCGGTCATGGCTGAGTGCTATCTGCGGGAAGACCTGGCCAGTGGTGAGCAGGCCCTGGAAGCCGACCCGCGGGCCTTGCTGGCCTGGTCCCGGGGGCTGGCCGACAACGCGGCCCCGGGCGATGTCTATCGCAACAAGGAAGGCCGCAAAACCCTGCGCTTTGACTGGCGGGGCCGCTCCTGGTTTCTCAAGTTGCACAGTGGTATCGGCTGGCGCGAGATAGCCAAAAACCTGTTGCAGGGCCGCTTGCCGGTGCTGGGTGCCAGCAATGAATTTCGCGCGGTAAAAGCACTGGAGGCGCTGGGGGTGGATACCATGGCAGTCGGTGCCTATGCCAGCCTCGGTCGCGACCCCGCCGCTATCCAGTCGATGATCGTCACCGAGGACCTGGTGGGAACGGTGAGCCTGGAAGACTATTGCGAACACTGGGCGCAGCGCCCCCCGCTGTTTGCCATACGGCTGCGGCTGTTGTGCAAGCTGGCTGACAGTGCCGGACGCATGCACCGGGCGGGCATCAACCACCGGGACTTTTACATCTGCCACTTCCACCTGGATGAAAGTACCCTGCAGCAACCCAGCCCGCGTTGCTATGTCATTGACCTGCACCGCGCCCAGATCCGTCGCCGTACCCCCCGTCGCTGGTTGGTGAAGGACCTCGCCGGGCTCTATTTTTCGGCCATGGACTGCGGCCTGCAGCGGCGCGATCTGTTGCGCTTTATGTCACGCTATACCGAGGGCGGACTGCGGGTTGCACTGGGTCGCGACCGGGCCTTGTGGCAAGCCGTGGAGCAGCGGGCGGAACGGCTTTATCGTCGCGAGCATGGCCGGCAGCCTCCGGAGCCTGGCCGGTGACAATGAGGCTGCTGCGGGGAGGCGAGTGGGCCAGCGAATTGCAGAATCACCTGCCGCTGCAAGCGCTGGACCAGTGGATGAGGCAGCGTTGCCTGGTGGTGAAAAGCGACCGGCACAGCCTGGTTGCTCTTGGCGAACTACAGCAAAAGTACTGTTACCTGAAGCTCTACCAGCCCAAGTACCTACTGCAGCAACTGGTCTTTCGCCTGGGTCGCGGGAGAGCTGTTCAGGCCTACGACCATGCCCTGCGACTGGCCGCCAGCAACATACCCGTGCCCCAGCCCCTGGCCTGTATGCAGGTGGACGGGGGTGTATTGTTGGTCACCGAAGGAATGGAGCGGGCGCGGGACCTGAAAAGCTGCTGGCAGGACAAGGGTTCAATGGTGCCCCAGTTGTCAGCGGCCGCCGAGTCCCTGGCAAGTTTGCACCGTGGCGGATTTGCCCACGGGGACAGCAAGTGGAGCAACCTGCTGTGGAGCGACAATCGCGTTTACCTGGTTGACCTGGAAGCGGTTCAGGCCTGCAGGCCTGGCAGCGCAGCCCAGTGGCGTGACCTGGCCAGGTTTACGGTAAACGCCGAAGACCTGGCACTGCCGTCAGCGGATTACGAGGCGTTCCTGGCAAGCTACTGCCAGCACAGGGACATTGGTCGGGCGGCTGTGCTCGCGGCGATACAGCAACCGGTCAAACGCCTGCGCCGGCGCCACCGCCGCAAATATGGTGAGCGTGGTAAGCGACTGGTCTAGGAGCAGCGCTGGCGCAGGTAGCGTCGCGATTTGAAAAAGACCCGCACGTTTCGCTCCCAGTCTTTCAGGTAGGGTTTACGCTCGGGGTAGCGGCAGGGGTAGAGTACCGGCTGCACGCCCTCGAGCACGGATGTCCACTGCTCATCGGGCTCATAGCCAAGTCGCTGCAGGTCCTGCGCCAGTTCAGGGTGATCCCGCAATTGCTGGGCGACTCGCGGCAAGTGTTGCCGCCACTTCTCCAGGCTCTCGCGATTGACCTCTCGCAGGCCGTTCATGGCGCGTTGGGATGCCTCTGATGGCCGCGCGTACTGGTGGAACTCGCTGAACAGATGTAACTGCTGCAGGAACTCGAAGCGCTGGCAGATCTGCCGCTGAACCGCATCCGCATCGTTTACCAGGTCCTCGTAACGCAGGCGCAGGAAGCGGGGATGTTGTTCATAGTCCTGGGCAGCCCGGTCGCACTCCCGCCAGACACGGTAGTTGCAGAAATACTCCTCCGGGTTCTGCCGATGTTTGCTGGTGATGACCGCCCGCGGGTCCCGGCCCATGTAGATTACGAACAGTTGTTCATCCCGCCCGAAGATGTGACTGAGCTGCCTGATGTCATTGGGCTGCTTGGTGAAGTAAATCTCTGCCTCTGCTTCTATTGGCTCGAAGATGCTGAGCTCATGTTCACAGTAACCGTCGCTGGCAAAACAAGTGGATACCAGTTCCATTAATAGCGTGGTACCGCTGCGGGGGCAGCCGACGATATGCAATCGCTTCACGAGCGGGTTCCCGGGTGTTTGATCCTGTGCATGGGCAGTCCTGCGGGAGTTGGTCTCATGCTATTCTAACGCCTTGGCCGCCCTGCCGTCTGCGTTGGTAGTGGCGCAAACTGACAGGGAGTACCCCGATGGGATTTTTGCAGGAAGGGGCGGGAAAATTCAGGTACTGGCATCGTACCCTGAGGGAGAGGCACCTGCGCCCCTATGTCTTCATTCACATCAACAAGACCGGCGGCAGCAGCATCGAGAAAGCCCTGGGCATTGGTCTTGACCACAGCACGGCGCTGGAAAAATATCGCCAGTTGGGCGCCGCCGCCTGGGCCAGGAAGTTCACCTTTACCATCGTCCGCAATCCCTGGGACAAGGTGGTCAGTCACTATCACTACCGGGTACGTACCAACCAGACGGGGCTGGGCGACAGGCCGATTCCCTTTGCCGAGTGGCTGCAGCGCGTTTATATCGACCGCGATCCCTTTTATTTTGACCAGCCGCGCATGTTCATGCCGCAGAAGCAATGGCTGGTTGACGAATCAGGGGAAATGCTGGTGGAGTTTATCGGTCGTTTTGAAAACCTGCAGCAGGACTTCGACAGCATTTGCCAGCGACTGCAGGTAGAAGCCAGCCTGGGTCACGCCAAGCCCTCCTCCCGTGGCAGTTACCGTGATTATTACGATGCGGAAAGCGAAGCCCTGGTGCGGGAATATTTTGCCCAGGACATCGAACTATTCGGCTACGCGTTCTAGCCTGCAGCCTAAACCAGACCTTTCCTGCGCAGGCGCCGGTGGGCCCAGCGGTAGGATTCTCTCGCCAGCAGTTTTGCCTCGGCCTCGTTGAGATGAGACATCTGCCGGCGCCAGCACTGGAAGAAACGCATCCGGTCCCGGTGGCTCAGATCATCGGGGCGCAACATGTTCAACTGCATAAGATTGCGCAGCACCTCCCTGCCTGCTGCCGGTGTACTGCGTCGGTTGCGTTCATTGTCGATCAGGTAGAACTGAAAATTGTCACCGTCCCTTTCTGCGAGCACGTTGCTGGTGCGCAGGTCGCCGTGGGTAAAGCCGGCGGCGTGCATACGTCCGATAAAGTCTCCCAACTGGCGTAGCAGCTGGCGTCTTAGCGCGAGGCTTTCACCTTCACGAGACACCAGTTCCTCGCGCAGCCAGCTGGTGACGCCTGTGCCGGGTACGGCGCTGCTGAACAGGTACTCCCGCCCTCCGGGCAATGACCCCCAGGCCAGGTTGACCGGCGTCTGGAAACCCGCATCCCGCAGCGCTTCGTTCTGCTCCCGGGCGCGGGTCGCCCGGCTGCCCCTGACCAGGGCCTTGATGCGTTCCAGGGGGCTGCGCGGCAGGAATTCCTTGTAGAACACCCCGGTGGACTCATCTGCCGCCACCCGGGCGTAGGCGGAGCTGCCAACCAGCGTCCAGCCTTCGGGGAGCTCATGGCGGCCCAGCACTTCAGCCAGGCGGGCATAGTGTTCCTGCTTGTCAGGGGTATTGGCCATGGCTGCAGCTATCGTTCGTCCCGGGGTGGGATAGTGGGTTGCGCTGAAACCCGAACCACCGACACCCGTCCCTTGTTGCCGCCGCCAAAACTGCGGGTTTCGCGAAGATTGTTGCTTGCCAGGAATTGCGACCAGCGCTGTTCTTGCTTCGGTTTCAGGTACATCACCATGTAGTCCCGATTGCGCCACAATCGCGGTGTATCGAGGATCTGGCCGAGGGCAAAGCGGCGGCCCTGTATGGCAACCCAGTCGAACTCGCGTTCGCTGAAGTAGGCAATGAACTTCTCGTTACTGACGACCGAAGCCTTGCTGTCGGTGTTCTGGGCTACCCAGCTGGCGGCTTCGGCGATAAACGCTTTCTGGTAATCGCTGTTGTGCAGGGTGTCTGCGCTCATGCCTGCCAGCAGGGCGATGGCCAGGACCTTTTTCCAGCCCCCGCTGTGCCACATGGCGCCGAGAACGAACGGCAGGTACAGCAGCGCGAAGATGACAACCTGCATGCCGTAGCGCTCCAGCATGAAGCGATTGATAAGCATGAAGATGGCCAGGTAGCTGCAGGCGATCAGCAGGTGGCCGAGCAGGAGGGTATTGTCGTCCCGGCGCAAGTGACGCAGCAGGCCGCCCCGGGCGCCCAGCACCAGGGTAATCAGCCAGGGCCAGGTCATTGCCCGGCAAAGGTTCAGCAGCAGTACAATCACCAGGCTGGCCGCGACCGCCCAGGCGGCGTCTTCGCGGGAGGTGAACTGCAGCAGTGGATCGGCCACCTCGGCCGTCAGCGCGCTGAAGGCTTGCGGGAAGCCGAGAAAGCCCTGCAGGTAGTAATGAATCGCGGGGAACAGGGGGCCTGAATCGGTCTGCTGGCTACGGTATACCAACAGGGCGGCAACCGTCAGGCCGAGGGTAATCAGCTGCGGCGTCAGCAGCAACAGACAGTGTTTTGCCCGCTGCTCGAGGTTGCGGGTAAACAGCAGGCAGAGGGGTGTGAACAGGGCGAAAAAGACGCCCTCAAAGCGGAACAGTGAGGCCAGCAGAATATAGAGAAACCAGCGCAGCCGGATAATCAGGCTGGGCTGTCTCGAGTACAGCAGAATTTCGCGAAACGCCAGCAGGACCAGTGCCCAGTAGGCCGGGTCGCGCATGATCGAGCTGCGTAAGTGGTTCAACAAGGGATGCGAAAGAACCACTACCGCGGCGATAATCTGCACGCTGTGATTGCCGCCGAGAATGCGCACACAGGCGACAAACCCGGTGCATAAGAAGGCGTAGGCGAGGGTAGTAATGACCAGCCCTGAATGCAGTACCGACAGACCACTGAGTTGATGCAGCCAGGCCATCAGCACCGCCAGGATCGGTCGCCCGTGGAGCTGTTGCGCCGCCGCCAGGCCGTCGGCCAGGTAGGCATCGGCGGAGCGCAGGTATATGATAGCGTCCCGATTGATCAGCGGATCCAGCCATATCAGCCAGCCGGACAGTAACAGGCTGGCGGCGAAAACCCATCGGTAATCGAGTTGGGGCAGGGCGGTGGCGGTGGGGTTTGCTTGCACGTGTAGGACTCTGTTGGCAGGCCCTAGTCTAGCGTTCCCTCCGCGGTCAGGCCAGTACACATCGGCGAGAGGAAATCCCATTGTCGCAAAAAATATTGATTACCGGAGCTGCCGGCCAGTTGGGGCGTGAGCTGCAACGCACCGCACCTGCCGGCGCCGAACTGTTGGCGGCCACCCGCGAGCGCCTGGACATCACCGATGCCGACCAGGTTCGCGCCTTCTTCAGCGCCCAGTCCCCGGATGTGGTGATCAATGCTGCCGCCTACACCGCTGTGGACAAGGCCGAGTCGGAGCCTGCCCAGGCGATGGCGGTTAACCGTGATGCCGCGGCAAACCTCGCCCGGGCCTGTGCCCAAAGCGGTACACGCATGCTGCACGTGTCCACCGACTTCGTGTTCGACGGCAAGGCGTGTACTCCCTATGCCCCTGATGCAGCGACCTCACCGCTGGGAGAGTACGGACGCAGCAAGCTCGCCGGTGAGGTGGCGGTCACCGGGGCCCTGCCAGGCGCGTTGGTCATGCGTACTGCCTGGGTTTACTCTGTTTTTGGCGGGAATTTTGTCAAAACCATGCTGCGCCTCATGGCCGACCGGGAGGAGCTCTCGGTGGTGGCAGACCAGGTGGGAACGCCGACCTGGGCCAGGGGCCTGGCCAGCGCCTTGTGGCAGGCGGTGGCACGGCCGGATCTCGAGGGGGTACACCACTGGACCGACGCCGGCGTCTGTAGCTGGTACGACTTTGCGGTAGCCATTGCCGAAGAGGGCGTCGAACTCAATCTGTTGCAACGAATGCCGGTCGTCCACCCGATTCCGGGTAGCGCCTATCCGACGCCAGCAAAGCGTCCGGCCTACAGTGTGCTGGACAAGGACAACACCTGGCAGGCGCTGGCGACGGAGGGCCTGCACTGGCGGGTTCAGTTGCGCGCCATGTTGCAGGAATTGAAGGAGTTATAAATTGAGCAGATCACTACTGGTAACCGGCGCCGCGGGCTTTATTGGCGCCAACTTTGTCCACTACTGGCGCCGTCAGCATCCGCAGGATCGCATTGTCGCCTACGACGCCCTGACCTATGCCGGCAACCGTGCCAGCCTGGCGGGACTGGAAGGTACGGAGGGTTTTCACTTCGTGCACGCCGACATCTGTGATTACGACCAGGTGCTGGCGACGCTGGCTGAGTTCAGGGTCGACACGCTGGTCCATTTTGCGGCCGAGAGCCATGTCGACCGCTCGATTACCGGCCCGGACGCTTTTATTGAAACCAACGTGGTGGGCACCCATACCCTGCTCAAGGCAGCGCGTGAGCACTGGCTGTCCGGGGGCAGTAGCAGCCCCCACCGCTTCCACCACGTCTCTACCGATGAAGTATACGGTTCCCTGCTGCCGGATGCTCCCGGATTCCACGAGGCACAGAAATACGAACCCAATTCCCCTTACTCGGCCAGCAAGGCCGCCTCCGACCACCTGGTGCGGGCCTACCTGCACACCTATGGCCTGCAGGTCACTACCAGCAACTGTTCCAATAATTACGGGCCCTACCACTTTCCCGAAAAGCTGATCCCGTTGTGCCTGACCAACATCCTGCGCGGTTTGCCCCTGCCGGTGTACGGCGACGGCAGTAACATCCGCGACTGGCTATACGTGGAAGACCACTGCCGGGGCATCGAAAAAGTGCTGCTCAGTGGTGCGGTGGGTGAGACCTACAACATCGGCGGCAACAACGAGTGGAACAACCTCGATATCGTCAATCTGCTCTGTGATCAAATGGACGCCCGCTTCAAGGCCGACGCTGAACTGGCAGGCCGATTCCCCGACTCACCCTGTGCCTCGGGTGGCAGTGCGAAGGCACTGATTACCTTTGTCGAGGATCGCGCGGGCCACGACTGGCGCTACGCGATTGATGCTTCCAGGATCAGCACGGAGCTGGGCTATCAGCCGGCAGAGACTTTCGAGACCGGGCTCGGCAAGACCCTGGACTGGTACCTGGCGAACGAGGACTGGTGGCGGCCGCTGTTGTAGCCAACACCTTGCCGGCCCAGGGGTTTTTGTCATCACCGCGCAGGCGGGGACACAGGTCGATGACAGCACAGTATCCTGTTAGCCCGGTTGGTCACCAGAATCTCTGGATTCCCGCCTTCACGGGAATGAGGTGAATTTGGCGAAGGCCATGTATCCTGGAAATGGGGGTTATCCAGGAATCACAGTCAATCAGGATTCACAGTTAACCGGGAATCACAGTTAACCGGGAATCACCGGCTAGTCCAGCAGCGGCGCCTCGGCAAACGCCAACCCGTGCGCATCCTTGCCTGACAGTTGCGGTATGTCACCCGCCGGCAGCGGCCATTCAATCCCCACTTGGGGGTCATCCCAGGCCAGCGATACCTCGCTCTGGGGATGGTAGACATCGGTACACTTGTACTGAAAGTCAGCCACATCGGTCAGCACATAAAAGCCATGGGCAAAGCCCGCGGGCACCCATAGCATCTGGTGATTTTCGGCGCTGAGCGTGGTGCCGTACCACTGTCCGAGTGTGGGCGAGTCCCGTCGCATATCGACCACCGCGTCGAACACCGCGCCCTGGGTGACACGTACCAGTTTGCCCTGGGTGTGTTCGGTCTGGTAGTGAAGCCCCCGCAATATGCCGCGGGCCGAGCGGCTGTGATTGTCCTGGACGAACTCCAGGTCGAAGCCCTCGTTGGCAAAGGTGCGGGCGCTCCAGCTCTCCAGGAAGAAACCGCGCTCGTCGCCGAACACTTTCGGGGTCAGCAGGTAAACGCCCTGCAGGGGTGTGGCCTCAAACTTCATGAAACACCCTCCCGTCTTCGTCCAGCAGGCCGTGCAGGTACAGGCCGTAGCCGCTCTTCTCCAGCGGGGCCGCCAGGGCCAGCAGTTCCTCGGCGCTGATGTAGCCCATGCGAAATGCGACCTCCTCGGGACAGGCGATTTTCAGGCCCTGGCGCTCCTCAACAACGCGCACAAAGTTTGCTGCATCCAGCAGGGAGTTGTGGGTGCCGGTGTCCAGCCAGGCGCTGCCTCGACTCATTACCTCGACATTCAGGTCGCCGCGTTGCATGTACACCTTGTTCACGTCGGTAATTTCCAGTTCGCCGCGGGGCGAGGGCTTGATGGCGCCGGCGATGTCCACAACATCATTGTCGTAGAAGTAGAGGCCGGTGACCGCGTAGTGGGACTTTGGCCGGGCCGGCTTTTCCTCGATATCCCGGGCCACGCCATCGGCATCGAAAGAAACCACACCGTAGCGTTCGGGATCCTGCACGTAATAGGCGAATACGGAGGCCCCGGCTTCGCGCCTGGCGGCGTTCTTCAGCCGCAGGGTGAAGCCGCCGCCGTAAAAAATGTTGTCACCCAGCACCAGGGCTACTTTGTCCCGGCCAATGAATTCCTTCCCCAGTATGAATGCCTGAGCCAGTCCGTCTGGACTGGGCTGTACGGTATAGCTGATATTGATACCCCAGTGGGAACCGTCGCCCAACAGGTCGGTAAACGCGGCCTGGTCCCGGGGAGTGGTGATCACCAGAATGTCGCGGATGCCCGCCAGCATCAGGGTCGCCAGCGGGTAGTAGATCATCGGCTTGTCATAAACCGGCATCAACTGCTTGGACACCGTGCTGGTCAGTGGATGAAGTCGGGTGCCGGAGCCTCCGGCGAGAATGATGCCCTTGTATGCGCTGGCGGCAGGTGTTTCGCTCATGCAGTGCTGATCCCGTTGACAAAGTGGCGGATTATAGCGGTATCGGCACGTATCTGACGAATCAGGTCGTTCGCTGTACGATCGGCAAGGGGTGGATTTTTGATCAGCTGCTGCTTAGAATCTAGCCCCTTTATCGCGTGATTCGTGCGCGATGGAGTCGAAATACCCTCAGGTAGCCCGAATCCCATTCGAAATCACGTAAAGAGGAAGCTGATATCAGGCAGCTAGACACAGTTCAGGCCGAAACCGGGCTACAGGTGGCGGCCAATCCCGCCCCCCCGGTGGTGCCGGCCAGGCGGCTGCGAATTGCCCTGCTCGGGTACCGCAGCCAGCCCTACGGTGGTGGCCAGGGCGTTTACCTGCGATACCTCAGCAAGGGCCTGGTCGATGCCGGTCACAAGGTGGACGTGATCTCCGGGCCGCCCTATCCACACCTGGACCCACGGGTGCGGCTGATCGAACTACCCAGCCTGGACCTGTTCGAAAACGGCCTGATGTCGTTGCGCCCTCGCCACCTGAAGTCCATGACCAACATCATCGAGTGGACCAGCAAGCTCACCGGCGGATTTGCCGAACCCTATACCTTCGGCCGCCGGGCAGTGAAATACCTGCGGCAGCACGCTGGTCAGTACGACCTGATTCACGACAACCAGAGCCTCAGTTGGGGCATGCTGGAGTTGCAGCGCATGGGGCTGCCGCTGGTGACCACGGTACACCATCCGATCACCTCGGACCTGCGCATTGCCCTGAATGCAGCCCGCAATCCCTGGGAGCGCCTGCTGATCAGGCGCTGGCACTCATTCCTGAACATGCAGAAAAAGGTGGTGAAACAGCTGCACAACGTGGTCACCGTGTCGGATTGCTCGCGTCAGGATATCGCCCGGGATTTCGGTATTCAGCCCGCAGGTATCAGCCTGGTCTACAACGGTATCGATACCGAGGTGTTCCGGCCGCTGGCGGGGATTGAGCGCCGTCCCCTGCGCCTGATGGCCACCTGTTCGGCGGACGCGCCCCTGAAAGGCACCCGTTACCTGCTGCGGGCTTATGCCAAACTGCTGGAAACCTATCCGCAACTGGAACTGTTGCTGGTGAGCAAGCCTCTGCCCGGCGGCAAAACCGAAAAGCTGGTGAAGAAGCTGGGCCTGCAGGACAAAATCCAGTTTGTCAGCGGTATCAGCACTGAACAAATGGTGCAGTACTACGCCGAAGCCACGGTTGCCGTGGTGCCCTCTGTTTATGAAGGTTTCGGCCTCCCCGCCGGTGAAGCCATGGCCTGTGGCGTACCGGTGGTGTCTACTGATGGCGGCGCCCTGCCGGAAGTGGTGGGTGATGCCGGAGTTCTGGTGCCGGCGAAAAGTGTTGACGCCCTGGCTGGCGCCATCGATGACCTGTTGCGCGACCCCGCTCGCCGGGTCGCCCTCGGTGAGGCAGGTCGAGAGCGCATTCTGGAAAAATTCTGCTGGCAGGTCTGTGCCCGCGAAATGGGTGAGTACTATAAGGAAGTATTAAGGACCGCGAATGCAGACCGTTGATTTCAGCCACTTTCCACTGGCGGCCGGCGACGTGGTGCTGGACCTCGGCTGCGGCGAGGGTCGCCACGTGATTTCCGCCTATGTGGCAGCGCAGGTACATTCCATCGGTGTGGACCTGTGCCTGGACGACCTCAGAACAACGCGGGAAAAGTTCCAGGATTTTGCTGAGCCCGAAAACGACAACAAGTCATTTGGCCTCTCCTCGGCCAATGCGCTGGCCCTGCCCTTCGCCGACAATACCTTTGACAAGGTGATCTGTAGCGAAGTGCTGGAGCACATTCCCGACTACCAGGGGGCGTTGAAAGAAGTCGAGCGCGTGCTCAAGCCCGGTGGCCTGTTTTGCGCCAGTGTGCCCAGGCGTTGGCCGGAAAAAATCTGCTGGGCCCTGAGCGAGGAGTATCACAATACCCCCGGAGGCCATATTCGTATTTTCCGCAGCGGTGAACTGCGCCGGGATATCGAGCAACTGGGGTTCGCGCGTTATCACCGCCACTGGGCCCACGCCCTGCACGCACCCTTCTGGTGGCTCAAGTGCCTGTTCTGGGACCAACAGGATGAAAACTGGCTGGTCAGGCAATACCATCGCCTGCTGGTCTGGGACCTGATGGAGCAACCGGCCCTGACCCGGGTCAGCGAGAAACTGATGAACCCACTAATGGGTAAGAGCGTGGTCATGTACTTCCGTAAGGAGGCCGCAGCATGAGCGGCCTCTACTTAAGCCGGGGCCTGTTCCCCAGTGAGTTCCTGCGCCCCACGGTGCAGTTTATTCTCGATACCCAGCGCGACAGTGGTGAGATACCCTGGTTTGACGGCGGTTATGCCGATCCCTGGGATCACGTCGAAGCCGCCATGGGCCTGTCCATTGGTGGCGAGTACGATGCCGCCCGCCGGGCCTACGAATGGCTTTACGGCATGCAACTGGTCGACGGCAGCTGGTGGGCTTCCTACCGCGGCGAAGTGGTAGACAACAGCGAGCGGCGGGAAACCAATTTTGTCGCCTACATTGCCGCCGGCGTGTGGCACCACTACCTGGTCAGCGAGGATCGCGATTTCCTGCGGGCCATGTGGCCCATGGTGGACAAGGCCATCGGCTTCGTCCTGGCCCTGCAAACCGAACACGGGGACATTCACTGGTCGGTGGATGGCGAGGGCAAGGCCAAAGAAGATGCCCTGGTGACCGGCTGCAGCTCTATCTACAAGAGCCTGGAATGCGCCCATAATATTGCCTTCACCCTCGGCGAAGAGCGGCCGCACTGGCTGTCGGCCCGCGATCGTCTCGGCCACGCCCTGCGTCACCGGCCCGAGCGCTTCGACCGTACCTGGGAGAGCAAGGCCCGCTATTCCATGGACTGGTTCTACCCGGTGCTCACCGGAGTCCTGCCGCAGAAAGAGGCCCGCGCCCGCATTGCCGCCCGCTGGGATGAATTCGTCGAAGACGGGCTCGGCTGTCGCTGCGTTTCCGACGAGCCCTGGGTTACCGTCGCCGAGTCCTGCGAACTGGTCATGGCCCTGCTTGCCGCCGGCGATCACGCCCGCGCCGTTGAAGTATACAGCTGGCTGCACCAGTGGCGCTTGCAGGACGGCTCCTACTGGACGGGCTACCAGATGGTCGAGGACCTGCTCTGGCCCGACGAAAAACCGACCTGGACTGCCGGCGCCATTCTGCTGGCGGCCGATGCCCTGACCGAGCACACCGCTGCTTCCAGGCTGTTTTCTTCGGTGCAGTTGCTGGGTGTTGATTCTGAAGAGCGTATTTCCAAGGCGGATTAGTCGGGTTTTTGGCTACGCTGCCCGGCGGGGCTGACAGGCCGTTCCGTTGGAAAGAAACAAACGACCGAACAGGCCACCTGGCAGGAAGTGTTAGAGCCGCCGCAAGAACCCTAGCGTATTGACCCGCCCAATATCCGCAAAGAGGCCAGATGCCTTTGCCATCCGATAAATAGCAAACGGCGCCTGCCCCCCTTCATGGGCATCTTCAAACAGATCGTGAATCGCCAGAATCCCGCCGCGTTGCAAGTGCGCGGTCCAACAGCGATAGTCGCTCAGCGCCGCTTCAAGACTGTGGCCGCCGTCGATAAACACCATCGCCAGTGGCGTCTGCCAGTGACGCGCGGCGGCCGCGGAGCTGGCAACGACCGGAACCACCGTGTCGTTGAGCCCGGCACTGGCGATGTTCCGGCGAAACTCCTTGAAGGTATCCACCTGCCCCTCGCCGGTGTCGTAGAGCTCAGGGTCGTGAAAGTACTCTCCCTGCTGGTGCTCCTCCGAGCCTCGGTGGTGGTCCAGGGCAAACACGGTGGAGTTGTGCTGGCGGCAGGCCAGGCCAAGGTAAATAGTGGACTTGCCGCAGTAACTGCCGATTTCCAGAACCGGTCCCCGCGCGCTGCTTTCAAGGGCATATTGATACAGGGCCTCAGCCTCGTCGCGGGCGAGAAAGCCTTTCAGCTCGTCGATATTGGCAGGCAGGTCGGGAATCATGGATACAATGCATTGACAGTTGGCCGGGAAAAGTAGCGGTTTTGGCCGGCGGAGGCAAGCGGCCTCCGTGTTATGATGGCGGCCGCTGGCCGCGTGAAAAGGACAGGAATCAATGAAACTGGATATGCCCCGATTCGACCAGGCACAGGTGCTGGTGCTGGGGGACATCATGCTCGACCGTTACTGGGAAGGGGCGACCTCCCGTATCTCACCTGAGGCACCGGTGCCGGTGGTCAGGGTGGAGCAAATCAATGACCGGCCCGGTGGTGCCGCCAACGTGGCGCTGAACATTGCCGCTCTCGGAGCGGGCGCCCAGCTCGGCGGCTACACCGGTGACGACGAAATGGCTGATTCGCTGCAGGACATGCTGGCCGCCGCCGGTGTTCATTGCGGCTTCACCCGGGTGGCCGGTCACCCCACGATCACCAAATTGCGCGTGTTGAGCCGGCACCAGCAATTGATCCGACTGGATTTCGAGGAAGCAGACCTTTCCCGTGCGGGGGCACCCCTGGAAGATTCCCTGCCCGCGCTGCTGCCCCACTGTGGCGCGCTGGTACTGTCAGACTATGCCAAGGGAGCACTGGACGATCCGGCGCCCTTGATCGCCGCCGCCCGCGAGGCGGGCCTGCCGGTGCTGGTGGACCCCAAGGGCACCGACTTTGCCCGCTACCGCGGCGCAACCCTGTTGACCCCCAACCTGCATGAGTTCGAGGCGGTTGCGGGGCAATGTGACAGCGAGAGCGAACTGGTGCAGCGCGGCGAAAAACTGATGAACGAACTGCAACTGGATGCCCTGCTGGTCACCCGGGGCGAGCAGGGTATGACCCTGTTGCGTCCGGGCGAGGAGGAACTGCACCTGCCGGCGCGAGCGCGGGAGGTATACGACGTCACCGGCGCCGGTGACACGGTGATCGCGGTACTGGCCAGCGCTGTGGCCGCCGGAGCGGGACTGCCCCAGGCGGTGGCGTTGGCCAATATTGCCGCCAGTATCGTGGTCGGCAAGATCGGTACAGCGACAGTCAGTGGTCCGGAACTGCGCCGGGCGGTGCAGCAGGATGCTGGCTCCGAGCGGGGGGCAATGACGCTTGAGCAACTGCAGATAGCGGTGGCTGATGCCCGCAGCCACGGCGAGAAAGTGGTGTTCACCAACGGCTGCTTCGACATTATCCACGCGGGCCATGTCACTTACCTGGATGAGGCACGACGGCAGGGCGACCGGTTGATTGTGGGGGTTAACTCCGACGAATCCGTGCGCCGACTCAAGGGCAAGGGACGGCCGATCAATCCCGAGGAACGGCGCATGGCGGTGCTGGCGGGTCTGGAAGCGGTTGACTGGGTGGTCAGCTTTGCCGACGACACACCCAGGACCCTGCTGGAGGCCCTCAAGCCGGATGTCCTGGTGAAAGGCGGCGACTACGCCGGCAAGGAAGAGGTGGTTGGCTGGGAGATTGTCGAAGGCTACGGCGGCGAGGTGAAAGTGCTGAGTGTGGTGGACGACCTCTCCACCACCGCTATCGTCACCCGGATTCAGCAGGAAAAAGACCGCTAGACGGCGTTCAACGGGCCAGGGTTCTGCGCACGGCTTCCACGTTACCGGCGAGGTGGGCCGGGTTTATGGTGCCGACAATGGCGGCGCTGGTGCCCGGATGGGAAAATACCAGGTCCATGGAAGCCTGCACGGGATCGGGGTATTCCCGCGCCAGATGGCCACTGGCCAGCGCCTTCTTGATCACCGCCCCCACACCCAGCTGCGCGCAGCTGTCCAGCACGGCCGCTTCCTCGCGCTGGGCGAGGTTGTAGGTCAGCATTACCACATCCGATTGCCGCGCCGCGGCCTGCCCGCCGGCCACCGTCTTGGTGGACATGCCGAAGGCGCGAATCAGGCCTGCAGATTTCATCTCGGCCAGCGCCTGCAGGGTGCCCAGTTGTTCGATGATGTGCAGGTCGTTGCCGTCGGAGTGCACCAACACCAGGTCGATCACCTCCGTGCGTAAGCGTTGCAGCGAGCGCTGCACACTGGACCGTGTGTGTTCGGGGCTGAAATCGAAGCGTGACACACCGTTTTCAAAATCTTCTCCCACCTTGGAACAGATGACCCACTCTGAGCGCTGGCCCAGCAGCAACTGGCCCAGCCTCTCCTCGCTATTACCGTAGGCCGGGGCGGTGTCGATGAGATTAATGCCCAGCTCCCGGGCAAGGGCCAGCAGATTCATCGCGGCCCGGTCATCGGGGATGGTGAAGCCCTGGGGATATTTAACCCCTTCATCCCGGCCCAGTTTCACGGTACCCAGCCCCAGCGCACTGACCTCGATACCGGTTTTTCCCAGTGGCCGCAGCCAGTTCATGAGAACAGGGTGTCCCAGTAGGGGGCGGCGATGCCCGGCCTGCCCAGGCTCTCCAGCGGGCCGAGGTCGCTGGCGCTAGCCGCAGTGATGCCGCGTCGCGACAATGCCTCGTCGATTTCATTGGCGAGGTTGGGACTCAGGCTCAATTTGGTGGGCCAGGCCACCAGGGCATTGTCAACGCTGTCGACCGCGCCGACGAAGGCGCTGTCCGGCCTCAGCAGCGCCGATTGCCGTGGCTCGCCACGGTCCAGCCGCACGGTGCGCCACTGGCGCTGGCCGAAATCTATCCACGGCAGCAGCTCGTCAATTTCTGACCTGGCCTTGGCGATGAGCTCTTCCGGCTCCGCATCGGCGCCTTCAGTGGCCAGGTCGCCACCCAGGTACCAGACCGGTTCACCGGCACTGGTGCGATGGCTGGATATGGTCAACCGCGGTGTGGCACTGCCGCCGGTGCAATGGGCATAAAACGGGGCCTGGTACTCGTGTTTCATGAACACCTGCTGCAGGGGCCGCCTTTGCATTGCCGGTTCGCTGCCGCCGAGTGCCGAAACCAGGGCCTCGTTGCCGGTACCGGCGGTAAGAATGATCTGCTGCGCCTGTAACTCCCAGCCATCGCCCCTGATCATGGCCCGCCTGTCCCGAGCCTCCAGCGAGGCGCGGTTCCAGTCGATTTTGAAGATCGCCTCGGCCTGTTGCCTGGCAAGGGTGGCGACCAGTGACGGTACATCCAGCACCAGGTCTATCAGCCGGTAAGCCTGACCCTTGAATTGTGGCGAGCTGAGGGGCGCCGGGTAATCTGACCGCCGCAGTTTTTCGACCCGGCCGCGCAACATCTTGCTGGCGAAAAATGAACTGACCCTGGAGGTGAGTCCGGTGTGTGACCAGAGGTAAAAATCCTCGCTCAAGACATTGCACTCGCGCAGGTCGACCTTACCCGCGCCTTTCAGGCAGCTGCGCCAGATGGCCGGCATGGCAGAAATCGCTTCCGAGCTGCCACTCCAGGCGCCGGAAAGAGCGTACTTGATACCGCCGTGAATCATCCCCTGGGAACCTATGGTCTGGTAGCTGCCAAGGGCATCCTGCTCGAACAGGACCGCGTTGATACCGCGATTGCGCAACTGGTTCAGGGTCCACAGCCCGGCGATGCCGCCGCCGATGATAGCGATGTCTACCTGTATAACGGGGGACCCCATGGGGCACTCCAGCTCGGATTGAAAGCCCGATTATAGCCTGTGTGAAAATCAGCTGAGCCTTTCTTGCAGGAATTATTTCCCGCGATGGCCGCTGGGCGCGCGGGAACCCGCGCTGTTATGCTTTGGTCCAGGTTTCATCGCGGAGAGTTACATGCGCCTCCTGTACAGCGCCCTGTTTTACCTGCTGCTGCCTGCGATCCTGCTGCGCATGCTGTGGCGTTCGCGCCGGGCGCCGGCCTATCGCCAGCGCCTGGCGGAGCGGTTCGGGTTTTTCAGCTGTCCTGTCGAGGTCACTCGGGACCCGGTGATCTGGATTCACGCGGTCTCCGTCGGAGAGACCCTGGCGGCAGCGCCGCTGGTCGAGGATTTACTGCGCGAGTATCCCGGCTATCAACTGGTCGTGACCACCACCACACCGACCGGCTCCGAACGGGTCCGGGCACTGTTCGGTGAGCGCGTGTTTCACGTCTATTCACCCTGGGATATGCCGGGTGCGGTGCAGCGTTTCGTCAGCCGCATTCGTCCGCAGCTACTGGTCATCATGGAGACCGAGCTGTGGCCCAACCTGTTGCACTACACTCACCGTAGCGGTTGCAGGATCATGCTGGCCAATGCCCGCCTTTCTTCGCGCTCTGCGCGTGGCTACGGTCGGGTGGCGGGTCTTGCCCGACGAATGCTCTCCCAGCTGGATGCCGTGGCCTGCCAATCGGAGCCCGATGGCCAGCGCCTGATTGCCCTGGGCCTGCCGGTGGAACGGTTGGAAGTGACCGGCAGCATCAAGTTTGATATCGACCTGGACCCTCAGCTGAGACAGCAGGCGGCTGAGCTGAAAGCAGCCCTGGGCCGACCCGTACTGTTGGGTTCCAGCACCCACGAGAGTGAGGAGGCGCTGATCCTCGATGCTTTTGAGCTGCTGCGCAGGGATATTCCCGATCTGCTGTGCCTGCTGGTGCCGCGGCACCCGGAGCGTTTCGGGTCGGTGTTCCAGCTGTGTAAAAGTCGGGGTTTTAACACCGCACGCCGTTCCGCCGGTGAGCTCGCCAGCGCCGGGCACGAGGTCCTGCTGGGGGACACCATGGGAGAACTGCGACTGCTGTCGGGGGTGGCCTCGGTGTGCGTGATCGGGGGCAGCTTTATCGAGCACGGCGGCCAGAATGTACTGGAGGCCGCTGCCTGGGGCGTGCCGGTGGTGAGCGGGCCGCACATGTTCAATTTCGCTGAAATCACCAGCCTGCTGGTTGCTGCCGGGGGCATGCAGCAAGTCGCTGCCGCTGATGAACTGTCCGCTGTCCTGCTGGAGCTGCTTTCAGATGACACCCGTCGGGAGGCCATGGGGCGGGCGGCTGCCGGGGTTGTGGCCGCGAATCGCGGCGCCAGAGCGAGGCTACTGGCAATGATCGAGGAGCAGCTGGCCGGCACCTGAACAGGTGCCGGCGAGGATATCATTCGCTGCCGGTGGCGGCGGCGGGCGGGGGAGTGACCATAAAGGAGTCGAGGTTCATGACATCCTCCGGGCTCAGCAGGCCGGCCTGTTCCTTCAACCGGAGCAGATTGATGATGTAGTCGTAGCGGCTGTTGGCATAATCCCGTTCTGCGGAATAGAGGGTGTTCTGGGAGTTGAGTACGTCCACCACGTTCCGGGTGCCCACCTCATAGCCGGCCTGGGTCGCGTCCAAAGCGCTCCTGGAGGAGACAATGCTCTGCTTGCGGGCTTTTACCCGTGACACGTCACTGAGCACGGTCATGTGCAGAGAGCGGGTGGCGGTGACGGTATTGCGACTGAGATTGATGCGATTTTCCCGGGCGGCGTTGAATTCCTGTGCAGACCTGCGCCGATTGGCGCTGACGGCTCCGCCCGAGTACAGTGGCACATCTACCCGCACTTCCCAGTAGTCGCCGTCGGTGGCGTTGAAGGGAGAGGTGTTGAATCCGGTTTCCGGCTCGATATCGCGGCTGCCGTCGGTTTCGGTATCGGAGTAACGGTAATTACCGCTGACCTTGAAGGCGTGTTCCAGGGCGTTGGCCTTGGCCTGCTTGCGCGCCGCCTCTTCCCGGTACTCGGCAGCTTTCAGCAAAAAGTTGTTGCCGAGGGCAAATTCAACCCAGGATGCGCGGTCCGCGGGTTCCGGGGCCGTGATATCGAACTCTTCCTTGAGGATATCCAGCTTCTCGTGCTTCTGTCCGGTGAGCACAGACAATTGTTCCAGCGCTACGGCGACGTTGTTTTCGTCGACGATACGGTTGACCTGGGACAGGTCGTAGGCTGCCTGCGCCTCATAGACATCGGTAATCGCGATCAGGCCAACCTCGAAGCGCTGCTGGGTTTGCTCCAGCTGGCGTTCGAAGGCCCGCTCCTGCGCCTTGGAGGCTTCCAGATTGTCCCGGGCCCGCAGCACGGCCAGATAAGCCTCTACCACCCGGACGATCAGGTTCTGTTGATTTCCGGCGAAGGTTGCTTCGGCCTCCCTGGTCAGTTCCTTGCCGGACTGGAAGCTGAACCAGGCGGGAAGATCAAACAGTGCCTGGCTGAGCGAGACCGTAAAGCCCTCGCTTATGGTATCGATGTTGGTTGTTGTGCTGATCCTGCCAATTCCGCCCGCTTCCAGGTCCAGGCTTTCGCCATCGGTTTCGGTATCTGTCCCCGAGCGGGTGTAGTTGGCCCCAATCTGGGGGAGCAGGGCCGACAGCCCGAGGTTCTCCTGTTCACGATTGGCGAGGTAGGTGGCCTCTTCTGCCTTCAGCTGGGCATCGTTCTCCAGCGCCAATTCATAGATGTCGAGCAGGGAGTCTGCACTTGCGCTCAACGTTACCAGTGAGAGTGCCAACGCATTAAGCGTGACTCCAATCCTTCTCATGTGTGTTCCTCTGTAATGGGGGGCCGCGGTGATCTGCGCCCTGATTCTAGCAGCCTGTGGTCGGTCTTGCATTGTGTGAACTGCAACTCAAAATTGGCCATAGTCTCCGCTATCATAAGTGTTACACTCAAAACTCGTCCATGTCACAGGACACGGATTTGTCGCATTTCATCGGATCCAGGCGCATCAGGAGGTAAGTCGCACGTGTTGCAGGCCGGTAACAGGCAGTTCAAGCTTGATCTCGCAGAGCTTCACGCAATTTGCGAGGCCAATTACGCGCGCCTGTTGCGACTTTTCCCGGACTATGAAACCAGTAACTACCGGGAGTTTCAGCTGGGGCCGGCCCGGGTCCGGCTGGAAGTACTGGAGCGCTGCCGCTATACCACCATCTTCCGACTGACACAGCAGCACGCCGAGGCGCGCTGGCTGGGTGGCCTGCGGGTGGAAGTGCGCGCTTATCACGACGCAGGCATGCTCGAGGTAGGCAGCTTCCAGTCTCACCGCCGCATCCAGCCGCGCTACAGCTACCCCAACGATAAAATGCACCAGCAGGATGAAAAGTCCCAGCAAAACCGGTTCCTGGCGGACTGGCTGGAACACAGTCTGGCTAACGGTCACAGCAGTCACCCGGTATCGGTCGGGACCTGAGCGGTTCCGACCGCATTTTTTACAGCATGCCTGATTCATACCACAAGACCTGCACGATTGACGCCACCGGGGATCGCCTGCGCTTATGGCAGTTAACCGACACGCACCTGTGCGCCGAAACCGGCGGCACCCTGCTGGAGATGGATACCGACCGCTCGCTGCAACTGGTGATTGCCCAGGCACTGGACGAGCGTGGCACCCCGGACGCGGTGCTGTGTACCGGCGATCTCTCGGATCAGGGATCCCTGACCGCTTACCAGCGGCTGGAAGACTATCTGCAGGCCATTCCCGCCCCCAGCTTCTGGCTACCGGGCAATCACGATGACCGCAATGAGATGCTCGCCGCCAGCCGCGGCAGGCATCGACTCCCCGGCGAAATCCGTGGCGGTCAATGGCAGATCATCATGCTCGACTCCCAGATTCCGGGTGAAGTGGGTGGCCGGCTTGGCGACAATGAACTGCAGCGGCTGTCGACGGCGCTGGAAGAGGGCAAACGGGAAGGGCTGTACGCGCTCGTCTGCCTGCACCACCAGCCGGTCAGTGTGGGCAGTGCCTGGATCGACCAGCAAATGGTGGCAGACGCCGAACAGTTCTGGAACTTGCTGGAGCGCTACGAGGCGGTCAAGGCGGTACTCTGGGGACACGTTCACCAGCAGATTGACTCCCGGCGCGGCGCCATCGCCCTCATGGCATCGCCATCCACCTGCGTGCAGTTCGCCCCCGGCAGCAGGGATTTCAAGGTCGATGACAAGCCACCGGGCTATCGCTGGCTGGATTTGTTTGCAGACGGCCGTATAGAAACCGGGGTATCACGGGTCACCGGTGCGGAATTTACCGTGGACCTGGAGTCCGGCGGTTACCTGTAGGCGCCCGGAAAAATTTTCTTTCTTTCACAGGCTGTTGTCCGGCCGCGCTCATGTACAATGAGCCGAATTCAACTCCCGCAGTAACCACACGCCAGTGCAATAATGAGCCAATATACCGCTGAAGATATTGAAGTCCTCACCGGACTCGAGCCCGTGCGCAAGCGCCCGGGCATGTACACCGACACCACCCGCCCCAATCACCTGGCCCAGGAAGTTATTGATAACTCCGTCGACGAAGCGCTCGCCGGGCATGCCGACCAGATAGACGTTGTCCTGCACAAGGACGGTTCCGTCACGGTCTCCGACAATGGCCGCGGAATGCCGGTGGATATCCATCCCGAGCAGCGCAAGCCCGGAGTGGAAGTGATCCTCTCTACCCTCCACGCGGGTGGCAAGTTCTCCAACAAGAACTACCAGTTCAGCGGCGGCCTGCACGGAGTGGGCGTTTCCGTGGTCAATGCCCTGTCAAAGCAGCTGCTGGTAACCATCAAGCGGGATGGCCAGGTGCACCAGATCAGTTTTTCCGGTGGCGAGAAGACCTCGGACCTGGAGGTCATTGACAGCTGCGGCAAGCGCAATACCGGTACCTCGGTGAAGTTCACCCCGGACGAAAAGTATTTCGACTCGGTTAATTTCTCGGTCTCGCGCCTGGTGCATGTGCTGCGGGCCAAGGCGGTGTTGTGTCCGGGCCTGCGGGTGAAATTCAGGGATGAGAAAAAAGGCGAGAACCAGGAGTGGTATTACGAGGACGGGCTCACCGACTACCTGGCCGACGCCACCATCGATTTCCCGGCTATTCCGGAAGAGCCCTTTGTCGGCAGCTTCAGCGGTAGTAACGAGGGTGTCGACTGGGCGGTGCAGTGGTTGCCCGAGGGGGGCGAGGTTATCGCCGAGTCCTACGTCAACCTGATTCCCACGGCCCAGGGCGGCACCCACGTTAACGGCCTGCGCACGGGACTGCTGGATGCCATGCGCGAGTTTTGCGAGCTGCGCAGCCTGCTGCCCCGGGGCGTCAAGCTGACACCGGACGATATCTGGGACCGCTGCTGCTACGTGTTGTCCTTCAAGCTGGAAGACCCGCAGTTTTCCGGCCAGACCAAGGAGCGTCTGTCCTCCCGGGAAGCCGCGGCCTTTGTCTCCGGCGTTGCCAAGGACGCCTTCAGCCTGTGGCTGAACCAGCATACGGAGGAGGCGGAAAAGCTGGCGGACATGTGCATCAACAATGCCCAGAGCCGGATGCGCAGTGCCAAGAAAGTCGTGCGCAAGAAAGTCTCTGCCGGGCCCGCCCTGCCAGGTAAGCTGGCGGACTGTTCCGGCGAGGATCCGTCCCGGGGCGAATTATTCCTGGTGGAGGGCGACTCTGCCGGGGGCAGCGCCAAGCAGGCCAGGGACCGCGAGTTCCAGGCCATACTGCCCCTGCGCGGCAAGATCCTCAACACCTGGGAGGTGGACTCACAGGAGATTCTCGCTTCCCAGGAGGTGCACAACATCTCCATTGCCCTGGGTATCGATCCGGCCAGCGATGATCTCAGCGGGCTGCGTTATCACAAGGTCTGCATCCTCGCTGATGCCGACTCCGATGGCCTCCACATCGCTACCCTGATCTGCGCCCTGTTCGTCCGCCATTTCCGCAACCTGGTGGCCGCCGGTCACGTCTACGTGGCGATGCCGCCTTTGTACCGTATCGATGTCGGCAAGGAAGTATTCTACGCCCTCGACGAGGCAGAGAAGCAGGGTATCCTGGACCGTATCGAGGCGGAAAAGAAGAAGGGCAAGGTCAACGTGCAGCGCTTCAAGGGCCTGGGCGAAATGAACCCCCTGCAATTGCGTGAGACCACCATGGACCCGGACACCCGCCGTCTGGTGCGGCTGGTGCTGGACGCTGGTGATGGCACCAACAACATGCTCGACATGCTGCTGGCCAAGAAGCGGGCATCTGATCGCAAAGCCTGGCTGGAGAAGAAGGGCGATCTGGCGGAAGTGGTATAAGCGCTGGTCCATCTTCCGGATTCTTCTCGTGGCCCCGGACCTCGCGCGCTTTGGCTGCCGCTTGTCATCCCGGTTTTTCTCGCGAACCCGGCACGTCTTAAAAACCCGGCCCTCACCGTCATCCCGACCCTCTCGGCATCCCCGGCCACACGTCATCCCGCCCCCTCGTCATCCCGACTCCCTCGTCATCCCGACTCCCTCGTCATCCCGACTCCCTCGTCATCCCGGCGAACGCCGGGATCCAGCGGCCCTGATCGCTGCGGCCGCTGGTCGGAAAACTCAAATCGCCCGCTGGTTAACCCGCGCCATTAACTCCTGTGCGGATTCCTTGCGCTCTGAATACCTGTCCACCAGGTAGTCGGCGTTATCGCGGGTCAGCAGGGTGAACTTCAGCAGTTCTTCACAGACATCGACAATGCGGTCGTAGAAAGCCGATGGTTTCATCCGGTCCCGGTCATCGAACTCGGCCCAGGCCCTGGCGACAGAGGACTGGTTGGGGATGGTGATCATGCGCATCCAGCGGCCCAGTACCCGCAGTTGGTTCACCACGTTAAATGACTGTGAGCCGCCCTCAACCTGCATCACCGCCAGGGTCTTACCCTGGGTAGGCCGTATCGCGCCAATGCTCAGCGGTACCCAGTCGATCTGGGCTTTCATAATTGCCGTCATTGAACCGTGGCGTTCCGGTGAGCACCAGACCTGGCCCTCTGACCAGGTCATCAGTTCGCGCAGTTCCTGCACCTTTGGATGGGTCTCGTCGCCATCGTCGGGCAGGGGCAGGCCGGAAGGATGGAAGATGCGCGTTTCAGCGCCCATTTGCGCCAGCAGGCGGGCGCTTTCTTCCACCACCAGGCGGCTGAAAGAGCGTTGGCGCAGGGAGCCGTAAAGCAGCAGGATGCGCGGTGGATGGGTGGTGCGTTCTTTGGGGATGAGACGTTCCAGGTCGGGGGTGTCCAGAAGGCCCGGGTCTATATTTGGCAGGTCGTTTACTGCCGTGGCGTCATCCGGGCGAAGGCCGCGGTCCGACATATCGGGATCCAGGGGCTTGTCAGTCATAAATCATCCGTTTACGTTAAAGCGCGTCTTGGCATCGAACAAACTATCGAGCAGGGGGCGAACCTGTGTCGCTAGTCCCTGCATTCGGGCCTTCGCCGGATTGACGAGGGAAACCAGCATTTGCTGTTAATTTGCCTCCGCGGGAATGACGGATTCTGCCGTGGCAGCGGTTGCCGAGGAAAACCAGCCCCGGGTGTTATTGGCAAATTTCACCAGCGACAGCATCACCGGCACTTCTACCAGTACCCCCACCACCGTTGCCAGGGCGGCGCCGGAATTCAGGCCGAACAGGGAAATGGCAACGGCCACCGCCAGTTCAAAGAAGTTACTGGTGCCGATCAAGGCAGCGGGTGCCGCCACATTGTGTGGCAGTTGCAGCCGTTTGGCCGCGAGGTAGGCCAGGAAGAAAATGCCGTAGGTCTGGATCAGCAGGGGGATGGCAATGAGCAGAATCTGTTCCGGGCTGGCGATGATCGTTTGCGCCTGAAAGCCAAACAGCAGCACCACCGTAGCCAGCAGGCCGCTAACCGAAAGCGGCTTGAGGCGATGGACAAAGTCCGAGACCTCGTCGTGCAGGACGCGGCGGGTGAGGTAACCTGCCACCAGTGGCAGTACCACGTATAACAAGACCGACAATAACAGGGTTTCCCAGGGCACGGTGATGTCGCTGACGCCCAGCAGCAAGGCTGCGATCGGTGCGAACGCGAAAATCATGATGATGTCGTTGACCGAAACCTGGACCAGGGTGTAATTGGGATCACCCCGGGTCAGCTGGCTCCAGACGAACACCATGGCAGTGCAGGGTGCGACGCCCAGCAGAATCATGCCGGCGATGTACTCGCCTGCAGTTTGTGGATCCACCAGGTCGGCGAAAATAACCCGGAAGAACAACCAGCCGATGGCGGCCATGGTGAAAGGTTTTATCAGCCAGTTGATCACCAGGGTAAGCGCCAGCCCGCGGGGTTTTCTGCCCACGTCCCTGATCGCTGTGAAATCCACCTGGATCATCATCGGATAAATCATCAGCCAGATCAGCACGGCAATCAGCAGGTTGACCCGGGCGTATTCCCAGCTGGCGATGGTGGCAAAGGCGTCGGGGAAAAGATTACCCAGGCCGACCCCGGCGATAATACAGAGGCCTACCCAGAGGCTCAGGTAACGTTCAAAAATACCCATCAGCTCTCTCCCAGGCGCTTGCATAGCGCCAGCAATTGTTCGCTGTCCAGGCTGGCCGGGCCGGCGGCCAGCACCTGTTCGAGGCGCCCGTGCAGCCGCTCTATGGTGTGCCGGAATGCGGCGGCGACCTCTTCTTCCGTCCCCTCTATGCGCGACGGGTCCTTGAGCCCCCAGTGCACCCGGGGGCTGCGGTTGAACCAGATCGGGCACTGCTCGCCGGCGGCCTGGTCGCAGACGGTGATCACCATATCGGGCCGCCAGTCCTCGTAGTCGTCCCATGACTGGCTGCGCAGGCCATCGATGCTGATGCCTGCCTCCTGCAAATAGCGCAGCGACAGCGGGTGAACCTCGCCGGCAGGCTGGCTGCCGGCGGACCGGGCCTCGAGGGCGTCAGCTCCCAGGCTGTTGCACACGGCCTCGGCGATAATACTGCGGCAACGATTGTGGGTGCAGATGAACAGCAGCTTCATGTCGTTGCCTCACACAGTTGGCGGTTGCGTTGCGGCCGGTCTCCCATGGCCAGCAGGCGCTTGCAGCAGCAGGCAGTCAGCTGGCCATTGTCGTCGGCGGTGTTTTCGATCACCGCGTGCACCCAGTCGGGGAGTTCGCCGTTGATGCTGTAATAAACCCACTGACCGACGCGGCGTGTGGTGAGCAGGCCACAGTCCCGCAGCTGCGCCAGATGCCGTGACACCTTGGGCTGGCTGAGTTCCAGGGCAGAGGTCAGTTCGCATACGCAAAGCTCCCCCTGGTCCCTGATCAGCAGGACAGTTTTGAGGCGTGTTTCTTCGGCCAGGCATTTGAACAGGGTCAGTGCGTCCATGATTCCTCCGGCAATTGCGCGGCAATATATACACAAAATCATATATATGCAAATATGAATATGCGGTTTCGACCGCTAGTGCTTGGTCTGGCCCTCGCCTGGCGCTAGGATGGTGGTTCTATCCCGGCACAATATGACAGCAGGAGTACTATCATGAACAAACGTGTGGCTATCGCAGGCATTCTACTGGCCGGGTTCGTGGCCTGTACCCAGGCCATGGCCCAGTGGGAGCTGGATTCCGAGCACTCGGCCATCAACTTCATTTCCGTGAAGAACGCCGCCATCGCCGAGACTCACAGTTTTGGCGGCCTGGTGGGCTACATTGGCAAGAGCGGCACGGTGCAGCTCAACATCGACCTGGCGAGCGTGGAGACCCTGATCCCGATTCGCAACGAGCGTATGCGGGAGCTGCTGTTCGAGACGGCTGACTTCCCCAATGCCACTGTTGTCGCCGAGATAGATCCGGCGATTCTGGCCGAGGTCGCGAAGGGTGGCACCGTCAGCACCGAGGTGCCGGTCCGGCTAAGCCTCCACGGCGTGGAAGATGAACTCCCGGTACCGGTGACAGTGTTCAGTGATGGCGGCAGCCTCAGCGTGGTGAGCTCCAGACCGGTGATAATCAATGCCGCTGACTACGGTTTGGCCGCCGGCGTGGAAGCCCTGCGCAAGATCGCCGGACTGAACACCATCAGCACCGCCGTGCCGGTGACCCTGAACCTGCATTTCAGTCATGTACCCCAGTGAGGTTGAGCATCTACAGCTTGAACTGAATGGCATCAACCTGCATCTGGCCTGTCAGGGGACCGGGCCACTGGTGGTTATGTGCCATGGATACCCCGGCCTCTGGTACAGCTGGCGACACCAGATGGTCGCGCTCGCCCGGGCGGGCTACCGCTCGGTGGCGCTGGACATGCGGGGCTATGGCCGCAGTAGTCGGCCCATCGATGTAAACGCCTATGGCTTTGATCAACTCAGCGCCGACGTGCTCGGAGTCATGGACTACTTCCAGGAAGACCAGGCCGTGCTATTGGGGCATGACTTTGGCGCCAACCTCGCCTGGTACATGGGCATTTATCACCCGGACCGGCTGCGCGGCATTGTCCCCCTTTGTGTGCCCTACGATATGGAGCTCGCCGGGGGGTGCGATATACCTCCCAGCGAACTTTATGCCGCGATTGCCGGCAGACACTTTTTCCACATGCACTACTACCAGCAGCCGGGCGTGGCAGAGCAGCACCTGCTGGGCCGGGAGAGAGAGTTTCTTGAGCGCCTGTTCTGGGCCCTGTCCGCACAGGGTGAATTACTGAGCTGGGAAAATTATCCCAGCGAGGGCACCCAATACCTGGATGTCCTCTCGCCCCCGGGACGGCCACTCCCCTGGCCCTGGCTCAGTGTCGAAGACATGGATTATTACGTGCAGGAATACCTGGCCGCGGGCCCGCAGCTTGCTTTCACCGGGGGCGCTAACTCCTATCGGGCAATGGATCATAACTGGCGACTGACTCGCGACCACGCCCACGCCGAGCTGACTCTGCCTGCTCTGTGGGTGGGTGGGGAACAGGATCCGGTGGTCAAACTAGCGGGAGATGCCCCCTTCGCCCACATGCGCAACAAGGTGCGGGACTTGCGCGGCCTGGTGCTGTTGCCGGATGCAGGGCATTTTATCCAGCAGGAGCAGCCGGCGTTGTTGAACGCCCTGCTGATCGAATTCCTCGCCAGTCTCTAAACCGCTACGCCCGCCTGCAGATGCAGGAACTTCTGCACACCCTCAAAGAACATCTGCACGGAGATGATGACCAGGATCATACCCATCAGGCGCTCTACCGCGATCAGGCCGCGATTTCCCAGCGCCTTGAGCAATAGTGGCGCGCACATCAGTATCACCGCGGCCGCCGCCCAGGCGCCCACCAGGGCCAGAGTCCAGTCGAACATGCGGCTGGGGTCGGATGTCACCATGAGCATGGATATAGCCAGTGCCGAGGGACCGGCGACCATGGGGATAGCAAGGGGTACGATGAACGGTTCTCCTTCCGGAGTCTCGCCCATAAGTCCATAGGGGGACGGGAAAATCATCCGGATCGCGATCAGGAACAGGATGATTGCCCCGGCTATGCTGATGGATTCCTGGCGCAGGCCGAGCAGGTTGAGGACCGTCTCTCCCCCCCAGAGGAAAATAAGCAGGACGACCAGGGCGATAAGCAGTTCGCGGGCCAGTATCCACTGCCGGCGCTTTTCGTCCACATCCTTGAGGATGGACAGGAACACCGGGATGTTCCCCAGCGGGTCCATGACGAAGAGCAAAGTGATAAGGGCCGATATCGTGTCCATTATTTCCAACCGTAGTCCTGGCCGACCAGATCATACAGCTTCTGGTTATAGGGCGCGAAAAATGCGCGCAGAATCTTGCGGGTCTTTCCCGCCAGCGGCGGATACTTTTCGGGTGCCGCCCAGTCGCCAGCGGCGCTGCCCGCATAATGGCGCCTGAGTTCATCGTCACTCGAAAAATCGTGGTAATCGAGACCCAGGAACTCGGCGGCCCTGGCCATATGACCGGCGGGATCGCGGAAAAATGGCTCCGACTGCATCACCAGGATTTGCTCCCGGGGGTACAAGCGCAGCCAGCGTTCCAGTTGATCACAATAAATGGATCGGAACACATAACTGGTGTAGTAAAAGGCCTGCAGGTCTATGTCTGCCCGCAGCGGGCGCTGATTCCGGTGGCGGTTGTGGAGGGTGAAATTCAGTGTGTTTCCGCGCTCGTCCTGGCAACAGGCTTCGATCGTACCTGCGGGATGTTCGAAGCCGCGGTTATGGGCTTCCAGCAGCGCCGGTGCCTCCTCCATCTCCGCCTTGACGATGTCCTCAAAGCGCTGGTCGTCTTCCAGCCCGCTGCGTTGCGACATGATGAAGTGGGAGTAGGCACGATCGATGGGATTGCGCAGTAATACGATGATTTTCAGCTCTGGAAGCTGGCCCCGCAAGCGCCGGCCTACCAGCGGGTGCAGCAGTGAGGACGTGGAATAGTCGCCGCCGATGATGTCAGCACTGCCGGGCCTGGCACAGGGCTTCACGTTGCGGAACAGGGACTGGTACTGGCGGGCGTCAGGTTTGCGCCAGGACCAGAAGTTGGGTTCCTTGACCACCCAGGGTAGTACCTGGGGATGAGCCGGGAAGTAGGCGGCGAACGACGTGGTGCCACACTTGGCGCCACCGGCGAGGAGGAAGTCCGGTTTGGGCAGGTCCTCGTGCAGGCGAAACCGCGGGTCGTCGATGGCCAGTGACAAATCGGAGACTGGGCTATTCATATCCGGGGGAAAAATGGGAAACTGTAGGTGAGTATAGCCACCTGTCGACTGATAAGCGACGCACCGCCCGATGTCTGATACCGCATTCCGAAAGCTCGCCGCCACCCGGCGGGTACATTGTCGTCAGCAGGAGAACCCATGACCCGGGTGGAACAGCCGGTCTTTATCCTGGCGGCACCGCGATCCGGCAGCACCTTGTTGTTTGAGACCCTCAGGCATTGCCAGGCCCTCTGGAGCCTCGGCGACGAAGGACACGGGGTGATTGAGCGACATCGTGAACTCAGCCCCAGACCCTTTAGCAGCGACTCCAACCGTCTGACGGAGGCGGACCTGCCCACGGCGCTGGCGCAACAGCTGCGCCAGGACTTTCTGGCCGCGCTGGTGGATCATCGCGGCCAGGCGCTGCCGCGTTCCGGGAATGGCACGGTGCGGATGCTCGAGAAGACCCCCAAGAATATCCTCCGTGTGCCGTTCTTTCTGGGCCTGTATCCGGACGCCCGGTTTATCTACCTCTACCGCGATCCGCTGGAAAACGTCAGCAGCATCATGGACGGCTGGCGATCGGGTCGCTTTACCACTTATCTTGACAAGACCACGCCTCACGGCACCTGGTCGTTCTTGCTGCCACCGGGCTGGGAACAGGTCAGGGAGCGGCCGCTGGTGGAGATTGCCAGCTACCAGTGGACCGCGTGTCACCGCCATGCCTTGCGGGACCTGGGCCGGCTCGATGACAGCCGCTGGTGCGCTGTCAATTTTTCGCGTTTTCTGGCGAACCCGGAAGCAGAGGTCCAGCGGCTGTGTGATTTCATGGCGGTACCCATGGACGCAGGCCTCAGGCGCCATTGTCAGCAGGACCTGCCTCTGTCCCGCTACACCCTGGATCGGCCCGCTGTGGCGAAGTGGCGGCGTAATGAGGCAGCGCTGGCGACTGTGCTGGATGATCTCGCGCCAATGGTGGACCAAATCAATCGCTTTTGCGCCGGCCGGGCGGCGCCTCTGCTGCCGCCGCAGATCCGGGAAGTGCCAGCGCAGGCAGCGGGACGTAAAATGGGTCGTAACGAGGTCTGCCACTGCGGCTCCGGCCGACGGTTCAAACACTGCCATGGGAAAATCTGAATGAAGCTGGATGCCGAATTTTATCGACTGCCCTACCGCTTTGACGCCCAGCGTCTGGTGCAGGAAGTCGAGTCTGTGCCAGACAGCAGCTGGATCGAGCATCCCGATCGCCATCGCGGCAATATGGCCTTGCCGCTGATCTCCCTGAACGGTGAAGACAACAACCTGTTTCACGGGCCGATGCGCATAACCCCTCATTTGCAGAAACTGGAATACATTCAGCAGGTACTTGCCAGCCTCGGCGAGGTCTATGGCCGCAGCCGCCTGATGCAACTGGCCCCCGGCTGTGAGGTGCCGTTGCATACCGACACCAACTACCACTGGTACAGTCGGGTACGCATTCACGTCCCGATTACCACCACCCCCGAGGTGATTTTTCACTGCGCCGACAAGCAGGTGCACATGGGAGCGGGCGAGTGCTGGATCTTTGATGCCTGGCAACAACACCGGGTCACCAATGACAGCGACCAGACCCGCGTTCACCTGGTATTTGACACTGCCGGGTCGTCCCGGTTCTGGGATATGGTGGCCGCCTCGGAGCGCCCCTGCGATACTGATGGTGCCGCACAACTGGAAGACCGCTACGTGCCTTACCGCCCCGGTGCCCGGGTGCAGGTCATGACGGAAAAGTACAATGCCACCCCGGTTAAGTCTCCCGGGGAGGTGGATGGCATGATCAACGACCTGATCAGTGACTACGAGGCGGCGGCGGGCAATGACCCGGCAATTATCGCTGAATATAACCACCAGTTGCGACGCTTTGCCCGCGACTGGCGCATGTTGTTCAGCCTTTTCGGTTACGAGCCCCAGGGACAGGAACAATACAATGGCCTGATTCACGCCTCTGCCGCTGCTCTGGAAGCCTTCCCGGGCAGCCTGGTGACTGCCAGCAATGGCCAGGACGTGCGTTCGATTTTCTATCACCGGGTACTGGATGCGGCGCTGGAACCGGACCGGTTGGCGGAATTTCTGCCCTCCGCGCCCGTGGCAGCGGAATCTCGGGGGGAGGCGCCGCGTCGACTGGGTCGCAACGAACCCTGTCACTGTGGTTCGGGCAGGAAATACAAGCATTGCCACGGTTGACCTGGCGGGGACCATAACGGGAAAAATATGCCTGCAAATAGACCAATAGTGATCGCAGCCGGGGAGGCTAAATTCCGTGTTCGATTCTGAACTGCGGCGCCTGGCGGATGCCGGTAGTGCCGAACACCAGTGGAAACTGTCGCTTGCCTATCAGCAGTCAAAGCGGCCGGCCAGGGCGAGCCGTTATTTTCGCAAGGCGCTTGAACAGGGCTATCCGGAAGCGATTATCCATCAACTTCAGCAATGGACCTCGGTTCCCGGCGAGTTTGCCAACTTTACCCGCGCGCAGCAGTTGCTGGACAGGTATCCGGCCATGGAGGAACTTGTCCCCTGGCGTTGGCGGCTGGGGGTCATAGCCGGTAGCCTGTCCACTGAACAGGAAATCGAGGCGGCACGGGAGCAGCTCAGCCGGGGCAACCCCTGTGCCCTGCGTTACCTGGCGTTGCGTTGTGCCTTTGCCGGCCTGGATGTGGCGGCCCGGGCTTTGCTGGAGCGGGCGGCAGCGGGCGGCGACCTGTGGTCACGGCGGATCCTGGATGATGACGCGGTCGAGTCCCTGCCGCCGCTGCGGTCGGCGAAGGGGTTAACGACCTCGGGTGTGGCGGATGGCTGGGAAGCGGCTTTTGCAGACAGCAGCGATCGCGGGCAGCGGGAGGAGTTACACGCCAATCCCCGCCTGTACCTCAGTCGGGGCTGGCTGCCGGTGCTGGGTTGCCGGCTGCTCGCCACTGTGGCGGAAGCGGAATTACGACCGAGCCTGACCTATGATGCCCGCAGCGGGCGGCAGATCAATAGCGCCTTCCGGACCAGTCACTCGATGACATTCATGCCCTGGCTGGTTGACCCGTCGATCGCCTATATCCAGCGGCGGCTGGCTGCATTTTGCGGCAGGGCGCCGCGCCAGTGTGAGGTGTTGGGTCTGCTCCGCTATGGGCCGGGACAGGAGTACAAACTGCATTACGATGCGTTTGCACTGGACCAGCCCGGGGTCGATGAGCTGATGCGGGACGGCGGTCAACGCACGCGAACCGCGCTTATTTATCTGAACGCGGGTTATGTCGGTGGCGAAACCCGCATGGAAAACCTGGACCTGGAAATTGCGGGCGCGGTCGGTGACTTGCTGGTATTCGATAATGTGGACGAGCGGGGCCAGCGTCACCCGGATTCCCTGCATGCAGGCAAACCCGTTTTGCAGGGCAGCAAGTGGCTGGCCTCCCAGTGGTTTCGGGAAGATCAGACGGAGTTCACGCGGCAAATGGGGTGGTAATCGCCAGCCTGGGGGTCATGTGCCAAATGGTATTATGATTTTCAGGAATAGTAGGGCGCCTGGCTCGACCCTCGGAAGCGGCAAAATAGTGGTAGACTAGCAGGAGTGCGCCCTGGAGGTAGTCCACAATGGTTGTGCGGTTCTTGTCGATGTTACGTCTGCTCCTGCTGCCCCTGGTCCTGACGGCGTGCGCGGTGCAACCTGATACGCTGGCGCCCGCAGCCCTGACCCCGCAACAGGCCCTGGAAAGCCCCGCCCTGGCGCTGACCGGAGAGGCGCGATTACCCTCGGTTGACCTGCTGGCAGTCAATGAAGAAATGCGTGAATTCCTGCGAGAGCAGGTACCGGAAGACGCCAGCAGGCAGCGCAAGGTTAAACTGATTCTCCAGGCGATCCTCGATGATGGCCTGCAACTGGACTATAACAGTTTCAAGACCCTGACCGCGGAACAGGCGTTTTATCAGCGCCAGGGCAACTGCCTCTCCTTTACCAACCTGTTCGTGGCCCTGGCCCGGGAAGCGGGGCTGGACGTTGAGTACCAGGAGGTTGATGTGCCGCCAAGCTGGGACCGCTGGGGCAATAACCACCTGTATAACCGCCATATCAATGCCCGCGTGCGTTTACCCTTCAAGGGCGATCAGGCGGTGGATTTCAACATGAGAGACTTCGACGTTGAATACACCCGCAAAAGAGTCTCAGACCAGTACGCCAGGGCGCTCTACCACAACAATATGGCCGTTTACTGGCTGGGAGAGCAACAGCTGGACCAGGCCTATCTCAGCATTCGCGAGGCGATATCGCTTCACCCTGGAACCGCCTTTTTCTGGACCAATCTGGGCACTGTGCACAGTCGGATCGGCGATGCTGCCAGGGCAGAGGCGGCCTGGCTGGAGGCGGTACGACTTGCCGAAGAACCCTCGGCCATGAGTAATCTGGCCCGTTTTTATGAGCGCCACGACAAGCCGCAACTCGCCGGGTATTATGCCGATGCCGTAGAGGGCTACCGGCGCAAAAATCCCTACTACCTCTACAGCCAGGCTGAGCAGGCTTATGAAATGGGTGAGTACGAGGAAGCGCTTTCCCTGCTCCGGCGTGCGGTGAAAATTCGCGATGACGAGCATGAGTTTTATCGCCTGATGGGATTCAGCCAACTTTACCTGGGTGATGAGGCCGCTGCCCTTGACAGCTTCGAACAGGCGGAAGCCGTCGCCGACAATGAGATTGACCGACATCGTTACAACCAGAAGCAACGCCTGATGGCGCAGGTGGCACATTAGGTATTGATGAAACAACGCCCCCGACCCCAGAAACTCACATCGTTAGAGCAATCGCAGTTAGCAGAAGCACAACGCCTGTTTGATGGCGGGCATTTTGCTCCCGCGAGGGAGCTCTGCGCCCGGTTGCTCAGTCGCAAGCCGAGAGCACCAGAGCCCCTCTTGTTGCAGGCCTGGATATGTGCAGAGGAGGCGGACTTCTTTGCTGCCCAGCAGGCGGTAGAGCGGGCTGCCGCCCTGTTACCGACAGACCCCGGGGTGCAGGCCTGGGCGGCACAGCTTTGTTCCGATGCGGGTGACCTCAGGGCCGCCGAAACCTATGAACAGCAGGCGCTGAAGCTGCAAGCGACAGATCCGGCGGCGCTCAGGAGCCTGGCGGCCAGCTTTACCAACGCAGAGCGTTATTTAGAGGCCCTGCCCTGCTACCAGCGCTTGCTGCAGTTGGAACCCTGGAGCGTCGGCAACTGTATGAACGTGGCCTATTCGGCCCGTTTTGCCGGTGACATGGCGCTGGCTGAAAAGCTACTGCTGGAAGTGCTTGACCACGACCCCGGCTTTTTCCAGGCCCAGTTCGCGCTCTCCCAACTGCGCACGGCGGATCCCGGGCAAAACCATATTGACTGGTTTGAAGCGTCTCTGGCGGCCAACCGGGATAAGCCCCAGGCGAGAAGCTTTCTCGGCTATGCCCTGGGCAAGGAGTATGAGGACCTGGGCGACTTCGAGCGGGCCTTTGACCGTTACAGCCTGGCTGCAGACTCCGTCAGCAGAAACCGGAAACAGGTGCAGGCCGATATTGAGGTGATCCATCGACTGCGAGAGCAGTCCAGTGCGTTGCCCGCGGTGCCGGACGGTGAGGCGGGGCAGGGCATGGTTTTCATCATCGGACTGCCGCGCACGGGGACCACCCTGCTGGACCGTATTCTGGGAGGCCACAGTTGCATCGAGAATTCCGGCGAGCTTCTCGCCTTCCCGTTTTCCACCCATCGCTGCCTGGGGCTGACAGTCAGGGGCGCCATGTCATCCGGGCTGCTGGATAAACTGGCCGGCCTGGATTATGACGAGCTGGGCCGGGCCTATCTGGCCTGCCTGCCGCAGCGGCTGTTGCAAACGGGTTTCATGACCGACAAGAACCCCATCAACTTCCTCTACGCTGGCCTTATCGCCAGAGCGCTGCCCGCGGCGAAGATCATCCACATCCGGCGTCACCCAATGGATTCCTGTTTCAGTAACTTCAAGCAACTGTTTGCCCCGGGAGCCTATTTGCACAGCTACGATTTGCCGGCAATGGCGGCTTACTATTCCGCCTATTCGGCGCTGGCCGAGTTGTGGCAAGACACCCTGGGTGATCGCTATCTGGAGGTCTGTTACGAGGACCTGGTGGTTGATTATGAGCGGGAAGCCCGGCGCTTGCTCGCCAGTTGCGGACTCGACTGGGAGGATGGCATCAGGCAGTTTTTTGCCCGCCGGTCGTCTGTGGGCAGTGCCAGTTTTGCCCAGGTCCGGCAGCCGGTCTACTCGACTTCGGTCGCCAGGTGGCGCCAGTTCGAGTCGCAACTACAACCCCTCAGGCAGGCGCTGCTGGATCAGGGCATCCCCGAATCAGCATTGGCCTAGTACAGCCGGCGCACTACCGTGCGGCCCCGTCCAGCCGCTTCAGTCAAATCCTGACCAACCCGATTGTCATCGCGGCGCCCGCCGGGATGACGGATAGCGCTGAGCAGCAGCAGTTGGCGATTTACACTGCCTGAATTCAGCATCGGCGATGCCCCAGCCAAAGACAAAAAAAGGCCGCTTCCCGGGAGAAGCGGCCTTTGATCGGCAGGATTTATGCTGAGTTTAGAAGCTCAGGGTAATCCGCGCATAGTAGAAACGACCGATGCTGCCAGTGTAGGTGTGGTCGGTATTGAATGCGAACGCACTGTCAATAAACGGTGGTTCCTCATCAAATACGTTGTCCGCACCCAGTGACAGGCGGGTGTTCCACTGGTCGATGTTGTACTGGAGCTGCACGTCGTGCGTGGTGTAGGACTCAATGCTGCGCTGAGTGATGTTTTCACCCGGGCCCTGGTGCCACCACAGGCCTTCCAGGTTCTCTTCTACACCGCTGGTGTAGTGAGTACGCCAGCTGGCAGACCAGTTGTCCATCATCCACTGCAGGGTCAGCAGGCCGCGATTACGGGCGAACATACCGTCGCCGAAGTCGTTGCCGTTGTCATCCCAGTAGAAACCGGCATGACTCTTCACTGAGCCGTCAGCTTCAGTCTTGTCGTACTCGATCAGGTACGTCCAGTCCAGGCTGGCGCCGAAGATACCAAAGGCCGTTTCCGGGAACTGGGTCTGGAAGGACAAATCGACACCTGAGGTCTCGATGCGACCCGCGTTGGTGTTGAGGTCACCCACAGTGATGATGTTACCCCAGACTGAGGTCTCGGGACCGAAACGCTGGATGGTGTCACAGTAAGCACCGGAGGTGTAACAGCCTGTCAGGCGCGTCTGCGTGCCCGCAACGGTAACCGGGTTCTTGATGTCGATATCCCAGTAGTCAAGGGTCATCGAGGTGCCGCCCCACAGGTCGGGTTCCCAGACCAGGCCGAAGGTGTAGGTATCCGCAGTTTCCTCTTCCAGATCGGGGTTACCGCCCTGGTCGGAAGGAATCTGGGTTACGCCACCGCTGTCATAGCCGCCAGCCGGAACGCCGTTGGCAATACAGTTGGCATTGGCATCGGTGGCACAGGGGTCAACCGCAACCGGGAAGGTCCGGAACTGGCCCTGGTACAACTCGGGAATGGACGGCGCGCGGAATGACTCACCCGCGGTACCGCGGAAGGTCAGGCTGTCCAGAATCTGCCAGCGCAGGTTCAGCTTGGAGTTGGTGGTGTCACCGTAGGTGCTGTAATCACTGTAACGGGTAGCGAAGTTCAGCTCCAGGTACTCAACCAGGGGCAGGTCGGACAGCAGCGGGATGTTGAACTCGATAAAGGCTTCCTCAACATCGTAGCCACCGCCAGTGTTCTGTGACACGCCAGCCGTAGAGGTGCCCAGCAGCTGGTTGGTATCAACCACCTGGGAACCATCAAACCAGTGCTTCTCCAGACCGAAGGCGATACCCAGCGGACCGGCGGGCAGGTCGAACACATCCCCGTTGGAAGCGGCAAAGGTTACCGACTTCAGCTCGTTCTTGCCGTTGGTGAACGCGTTGTAGTTCTTGGAGACATAGGCCAGCATCTCCTGGGTCACCTGGTTTTCGGTGCCCGGCAGGCCGAAGATATTCAGCGGTACACAGCCCGCGATAGCGGCATCGGGAGAGGCACCGCACTGCAGGACGCCCTCGTCGTCGAAGTGGGTGGGCCCAACCGCTTCAGCTACGCGGTCCAGGTTGAAATAGCCTTCCAGGTACTGCGAGGAGTTGTTCTCGCCGTAACCGCCGGCCAGTTCCCAATCCCAGTTCCAGGAGGTGCCTTCCAGGGCGATGTGCAGCTGGTAGGTTTCGGTCTGGAAGTTGCTCGCGCGACCGCCGGTTTCTTCCATCCGGCGGCGCCAGTCGTCGATCTCGAAGGTTTCTCCGGCTTCGTTTTTCGGGCCGTACTGCTGGTTGTACCAGTTGTCAGCAGAGTAGGGAGCGGGCACACCGAAGAATACCAGCGGCGCCAGAGGCTCCGGAGCACTCAGGGTCTGGGATTCGCTGTGGGAGTAGAAACCATCGGTTTTAAAGGCCACGTCTTCCAGGAAGCCGAAGTCACCGAACTCGTAGGTGGCGGCCAGGTTGATGCCCCAGCGCTCGTTGGGGGTGACCAGGTAGTTAACCGGCTGGTAGTTGTAGTTGTCGGCGCTGGTACGGGGGCGCCAGTCACCGCCTTCTTCACCGCGAGTATAGCGGTTGCCGGTAGTGGGGTCAGCGTGGTTGCCCCAGGGCGGCGCGGAGGAGCCACCGGGTACGCGGGGGTTGTTCGGCTGCCAGTAGGGCTTCCACCAGTAGTCGTTCTCTGAATACTCTCGGTCGCCAGCCCAGACGGTTTTCTGGTTGTTCCACCAGCCGGCTACCACGGCGTTACCCTTGTCGCCGGCGACGCCCAGGGTGAAGTCCATGCTTTCTGTGTCACCGTCACCTTCGCCGTATTCGCCGTAGTAACCGTTGACTTCGAAGCCCTGGAAATTACGGCGGGTGATGAGGTTGACCACACCGGCGATCGCGTCGGAACCGTAAACGGCGGAGGCGCCGTCCTTCAGTACTTCTACACGCTCGATCATGGCGGTGGGAATGTTACCCAGGTCCACCGAGTCATCGGCGCCCAGGCCGCTGGCCACGACGCGCTTGCCGTTCAGCAGCACCAGGGTGCGGTTGGCGCCCAGGCCGCGCAGGGAGAAGGTCACACGACCCTCACCACCGTTGTTGACGTTGGTGTTGGTGGCGGAACCGGCAGATGCCGTGATGTTGCGCAGGATATCACCCACGTTATTCACACCCATCATGTTCAGTTCGCTGCGTTGCATGACGGTGACCGGGTTGGCACCTTCAAGGTCGGGTCGGGAGATACGGGAACCGGTAACAACAACTTCTTCCAGTGCTCCCTCTTGTGCACTAGCCACCTGCGGTATTGCTGCGGCAGCGCCAAGGCCCATGGCGGCGGAGACCGCGAGGGTGAGACGATTTTTTCTCAACATAGGATTACCCCTGTAATTTATGTCTAAGCATGCTTTTTATTCAGGTGACTGCGGATAGTCACCGAACACCCAACTTAAACGAATTTCCGGGGGGGGTCCTCAAAGGAGAAGCCAGAGTTGTGACAAATTCACACTTTTGCGGCGGAACTTTGTCAAATTGCCAAAACTAATTGAGCATCTGGCGCTAAGTCGCTGAAATCGCGGCAGGTTTCAGCGTACCTGCTTGACGCCGATCTTTTTGCCCGTGGCCAGGTGTTCCATCACATAAAAGCCCAGGGCGTTTTTACTGATGCGCACCCGGGTGTCTTCACCACTGTAGTAGTAGCGGGCGGCATTGCGCTGCTGCCAGACCTGGCCATTGTCCAGGTAGAAATAGGTGCTGTCGGACCAGCCCTTGAACGGCTGCTTGATGGAGGCGGTCAGCTCGAAAGCCTTTTCCACCTCCTTGACCTCCTCCACGGATTTGCGTATCTGCGGGGCCTGCCAGGCGGTGTAGCGAATCAGCCACTGATCCAGGGCTTCCCTCTCTGCATCCGAGAGCTTGTGCAGGCCGGCGTCCTGGTATTCCTGGGTGCTCATAAGCCCTTCGACACCGGGGAATTGAACGGTGTCCTGGGCCAGGGTGATTGTACTGGCCAAAAGCAGCAGGCTGGCGAGGATTCTTTGCGGCATGTGGGGTCCTTTGTGGCTTGTCAGAAGCGCTGGCTCAAGCGGGTGTACCAGAAGCGCCCCTTCAGTTCATGGGTCCTGCCGTCGATATTATCGTTAAACGCGGAACTGGCCAAAGGGGCCTCCTCGTCCAGCAGGTTATCTATTCCCAGGGAGAGGCGCAGCCCCTGCAGAATATCGAAGGTATAGCTGAGCTGCAGGTCGTGCGCGGTCCAGGCGTCGATTTTGCGGAATTGCCCGGTGCCGGGGATGGTTTCAGAGAGGCTGTCCACATGATGTATCTGGTAGCTGCCTTTCCAGCGATCCTGCCTCCAGCTCAGGCTCAGCTGGGATTTCCACTCGGGAATGCCACCCAGGCCCTCTGAGGCTTCATCGCGAAACGTGCCCGCCAGGTCCAGGGTCGGGGCAGTGGCATCCAGCCGCGCCTGGTAGTCGCGAATCCAGGTGCTGTTGAGCTTGAGGCTGATCTGGCCCCAGGGCCGCTGCGGCAGGTGCCAGGTTGCCGCGAGGTCAGCACCGCGAACCCGGCGTTCGCCAATGTTCAGGTTGTTGGCGGTAACCAGCGTCAGGTTGCCCACGTCATCGCGGCTCACCCGATCGGTAAAAGCGCCGTTGCGCGCGTTCTGGTTGACCAGAAACTGGGCGCTGGAAGAGACCACATTCTCCTGTTCGATGTGAAAGTAGTCCGCTGACATCACCAGGCCCTGCACTGACCCGGGAGTCCACACCAGGCCGAGGCTGTAACTGTCTGATGTCTCTGGCCGCAGTGCCGGATTACCACCCTTGACGGTAAGGAATTGATTGCGGGAGGGGTCTGCAAGTGCCTTACAGCCTGGCAGTACACCCACGTTGGCCGCCCGGGTACAGGGATCGTCAATAAAGGCCTGTTCTTCGGTGTTGCCCTCGTACAGTTCGTTCAGGCTCGGAGCCCGGAAGCCCTCTGCGTAGTTGGCTCGCAGGAGCAGGGACGGGTTGGCCTGCCAGCGCAGGGTGATTTTGGGGTTGGTGGTGGAGCCGAAATCACTGTAGTCGGAGACGCGAATGGCAGCTTCCAGATCCAGGCTTTGCAAGCCGTCACCGGCTTTCCACAGTGGCACCAGCGTTTCCAGGTAGACTTCGGACACGGTGCGAGAGCCGCTGGTCGCCTCGAAATTACTGGCGCCAATGGTGCTGGCGTTGGCCAGCAGGTCTGATGGCCGCTTGCTGGTGGATTCCCAGCGATGTTCCAGGCCAAAGGCCAGGTCGGTGCGCCCTGCGGGCAATCCGGAGAGGGCGCGAGAGAAGTTGGCGGAAAAGCCAGACAGTTTGGAGTAACCACTCACCTCTCCCCTGGCCTTGATGTAGTTGACCTGCGCTGGGCTAATAGCGCCGTTGGGACCGATGAGGTCAATAGCCACGCAATCGTCTACGGGGGGACCCTGGCAGTTATCAGCCGGGCCAATTCCGCGGGCCAGCCGGTCGGCGTTGACGATGGCTCGCGTCGATTCCACGGCCTTGCTCATGCTCCAGTTGTAACCAAAGTCCCAGTTCCAGTCCGCCAGCAGGCCTTCGACCACGGCGCTGAAGCGCGTGGTTTCCGACTCGTTGAGCTGGCGCCGGTTGGGGAATTCCAGCAGCCGTCGGCGCACATCAGACAGTTCCACCCCAAAGGGGTTGTAGATGTTGTCTGCAGCTACCACCAGCGGGTTTTGCTCGAAGGCGGTAAACACGGGAGTGGGCGCCAGGGTGGCCTGGCTTTCTGTCTCCACGTAATGCAGGTCGATAAAACCGGTGACACTCTCGCTGAAATCGTAACTGGTATTGGTGTAAACGCTGCTGCGCTCCAGGGGGACCACGGCGGTGGTATACGGGGCGTAATCGAACAGGTCCTCAGGCGTGGCGCTGCGATAGCCATTGCCCTGGGCGATCAGGGTTTCGCCGCTCGGCAGGGTCAAGCGGGCGTTGGGGGTGGCGCTGGAGCGTTGATCCGAGCCGCCAATGGCGCGGGTGTCAGCACTGGCAGAAACGTCTCTGTCCCGACTGTAAATCGGCTCCTGCTGGTACAGCGAGGCGCTGATGAAGAAAGAGCCATCCGGCAGCCCGGTGCCGTATTGAAAGGTCGCCGTGGAGGTATCCAGGTCGCCTTCCTGGCTGCGTCCGTAGTATCCCTCGGCAAGAAAACCGTGGAAATCCTGTTTCATGATCACGTTGACCACGCCGGCGATGGCATCCGAGCCGTAAATGGCTGAGGCCCCGTCCTTGAGAATCTCGATTCGCTCAACGGCAGCGGGTGCAAAGCTGTTCAAATCCACAGATTCGCCGGCGAGGCCGTCGTTAGCCACCCGGTGACCGTTGACCAGCACCAGGGTATTACTGGCGGGCAGGCCGCGAAGTGTCACCGTGGCCGTGCCATTGCCGCCGTTGGAGATGGCGGTGCTGAGGGCGTTGCCGCTCACCGCCGGTACAAACTTAAGCAACTCTCCCAGAGACTGGGCGCCACTCAGCTCGATGTCTGGCGAGGCCAGCACGTCCACGGGTGCTCCCGCGTTGTAACCCGTGCGCCGGATTCGTGAGCCGGTTATCCGGCTGCCATAGACATAGGTATGCTCGATCCCCGGGACATAGGTGGGGTATTTGCCGGCCATGTCCTCGGGCTGGACGCATTCGTCGCGCCGGGAGCTGCAGGTCGGGCTGTAAATGGCGATGACGTCACCATCCACCAGTTTCCAGTTGAGCGTGGTTCCTCCCAGTAACTGGTCGAGGGCGTCGCTGGGTCGCATGGTTCCCACTACCGGGGGGGCTGGCAGGTTGCGCACCACGTGATCGGCAAAGACAATGGAGAGCCCACTTTGCTGGCTGAGCTGGATCAGGGCCGCGGACAGTTGCGGGGCCTCGATCGTGTAATGGATGGAGTCCGCGGTACTTGCAGTCGCGGGCTGGGCAAGGCCCAGACTCAGGGCAGCCGCCAGCAGGGCGCCGCGCCATGCAGGTGGCGCCGCCGGGAGCACTTCCGGATCTCTCGCAGTGCCGATAGACATGGGCAGCTCGGTTGTGGCAGGGCCACAACCCTTTGAAAATATTGGATTTAGTAGGAACTACGGCGGTGCAGATCGGGATGGCCGGAGTTCCACGCAGGCCCCTTTATAGCTTACTGATCTGCTTTGAGCAACCGCACCGCGGAATCGCTTAACGGCCGGATTTCAAGCTCCAGACTGATGGCAAGTGCTGCCAGCGATGTCTCGGGGTTGTCCAGCTCGAACACACCGGAAACCGTGCGGCTGAGAAGTTCGGGATCGGAGATGAAGATCCGGGTACTGGAATAACGTTGCAGTTCCGCAACCAGCTGGGGGAGCGGCATTTCCCGGGCAACCAATTGTCCTTGCTGCCAGGCAAGGGCCTGCTCCAGGTTGTCGTCGGTGCTGACCTCCCAGCCCTGTTGCTGGGACAGAAGTCGTTGATTTGTCCGCAACACCTTTGAGGTTGGAGCGCGGCCGGGGCTAGCTTGCCGTTCCGTCACCCTGACCACGCCTTCGGTGACGGCGATTTCTGTCCCTTCTTCCCGACGATAAACGTTGAAGGCGGTACCCAGTGCAGTTACCCGGGTCTCACCTGCGTCCACGTGGAAAGGCCGCTCCTTGTTGGACTCAACCTTGAACCAGGCTTCGCCTTTCTGTAATTCAATCAGGCGCTCGTCGTCGGTATAGGTCACGCTGATCTGGCTGTCGGTGTTGAGCCGGGCGAGAGAGCCGTCGGGCAATGCCACTTCGATACGCTCGCCCACCACACTCCGGTATTGATTGCTGACCGGTTCGGATTGTAGCTGGGGCCACAGGAATACGGCGAGCACCAGGGAAGCCGCTACTGAAGCAACGGCCGCTGGCAGCCAGCGCGAGCTGTTGGCTGCCTCGGTGGGCAGGCCTTCCGCGGGCTGCATATGACGGACGACGCCGAGGTCGTCCCACAGGTCCAGCGCTTCGTCCATGGCGGCTTGATGAGAGCGGTCTTCAGCGAGCCACAGGGCAAAGGATTGACGATCGTCTTCTGACACCTCATCGGAGCGCAGCCGGGCAACCCAGCCCAGGGCTGCGTCGCAGGTTTGCTCATACTGTTTGTCAGCTTGCTGGCTCATTGTCTCTACCACGGCTTCCTGCCGCTTGATTTTCTGCAGCAATCCCGCCGGGGACTTGCCTGAGTATAGTCGTTATATTGGTGTAACGAGTGAGCAAATGGTTCCCTCAATCGCCACCGGTAAAACTTGTTAATCATCAAGGTCAGGGGCCTCGTTGGCCTCAATGGCCGCCATGGTCTGTCGACACTGTTTCAGGGCCCGCAGGATATATTTCTCCACGCTGGAGACCGATACCTGCATCTGTTCGGCAATGGCGCTGTAGGGCAGCCCGTTCTGGCGGTGTAGCAGGAACGCCTGCTTGACCTTGAAGGGCATGCTGTCGAGCGCACTTTCTATCGCCTGCAGTTTTTGCCGGGCTCCCAGGATCTGCTCGGGGGAGGCGCCTGCCGCATTAAGGTCTGGCGGTTCACCTTCCATCACCTGCCCCTTTTCGGTTCTCAGGAAGCGAAAATGCAATTGCCGCCGGCGCAACTGATCCACCGCCAGGTTGGTGGCCACCTGGAACAGGAAGGCGCGGGCATTGTCGAGATTTTCGGGCTGCTCCAACCGGTGCAGGCGCATGTAGGCTTCCTGCGCCAGCTCCGCCGCATCTTCCCGGCTGTCCAGCTTGCGCGCCAGGTAGTTCTCCAGCGGGCCCCCATGCTTGGACACCAGTTCGGCAATGAACTTGTCTTTGTCGCTAGTCACAGGCAGATCATGCCACCGCAAAGCGGCCCGTGGCCAGCGTCTGTCGCCGATGGATCAGAACAGCACCCGACAGCGAATGGTGCCGTCGATGGCGGCCAGTTTTTCCAGGGCGATGTCGCTGTACTCGGCGTCAACATCGATGACCACGTAACCGACCGTTTCGGTGGTTTGCAGGTACTGGGCGGAAACGTTGACGCCGTTGTCGGAAAAGACATTGTTAATGGCGCTCATCATGCCCGGTACGTTGTTGTGAATGTGCAGCAGCCGGTGGCTGCCGGCGTGCTCGGGCAGTGCCACCTCGGGGAAGTTGACCGAGGAGATGGTCGTACCGTTGTCGGAATACCGGGCCAGTTTTTCGGCCACTTCCATGCCGATATTTTCCTGTGCCTCCACGGTGCTGCCGCCGATATGCGGGGTGAGGAAGGTATTGTCGTAGGCCCGCAGCGGGGACACGAATTCGTCGTCATTGGAGCGCGGCTCGACCGGGAATACGTCGATCCCGGCGCCACCCAGCCTGCCCGCGTCCAGGGCGCTGGCCAGGGCGTCGATGTCGACGACGGTTCCGCGGGAGGCATTGATCAGTATGGCGCCCTGCTGCATTTGCGCCAGTTCTGCGGCGCCGATCATGTTCTGGGTGGAACCGGTCTCCGGTACGTGCAGGCTGACCACGTCGGAACTGGCCAGCAGTTGATTGAGGCTGGGTACCTGGCGGGCGTTGCCCAGGGGCAGCTTGTTCACCACATCGTAAAACTGCACCTGCATGCCCATGCCCTCGGCAATCACTCCCAGCTGCATACCGATATTGCCGTAACCGATGATGCCAAGTTTCTTGCCTCGAATTTCGAACGAGTTGACCGCGCTCTTCATCCACTCGCCGCGGTGCGCCGCCGCATTTTTTTCGGCGACGCCGCGCAGCAGCAGAATGGCCTCGGCGATGACCAGCTCCGCCACGCTGCGGGTGTTGGAGAAGGGCGCGTTGAACACCGCAATGCCGCGACGGGTAGCCGCCGCAAGATCGACCTGGTTGGTGCCGATGCAGAAACAACCGACGGCCACCAGCTTTTTGGCAGCGTCGAAAATGTCCTCGGTCAGCTGGGTGCGGGAGCGAATGCCCACGAAGTGGGCCCCCGCGATAGCGGCCTTGAGCTCCTCCGGGGGCAGGGCTTTCTTGTGCACTTCGATATTGTGGTAGCCATCGCGTTGCAGCGTTTCGATGGCGGAGGGGTGAACGCCCTCCAGCAGGAGAAATTTGATCTTCTCCTTGGGCAGTGACTGTTGGGTCATGACCGGTGAATCCTGTCTGGTAAAAGGCCGCAAAGCTGGCCGGGCTGGAAAAAGGGCGCGTATGGTACCATACGCCGCCCCGAATCTGCCCCCTGTAAAATACCGGAGGATGCCCCTTGGCAGCATTGCTGGATACCGCTCTTTTAAACACCCTTCGAGACATCTGTGGCGAAGGCCGGGTGCTGACAGATGATGAGAGCCTGCAGCATTACGGCCGGGACTGGACCCGGTTTCACCGGCCCGCCCCCTGCGCCGTGGTGCTTCCCGGCAGCATCGAGGAGGTGCAGTCGATTGTCCGCCTGGCGGCCAGGGAGCAGTTGTCCCTGGTTCCCTCCGGCGGGCGCACCGGACTCAGTGCCGGAGGGGTGGCCTGCAGGGGCGAACTGGTGGTCGCACTGGACCGCCTCAATCGCATCGATAAGTTCAACCCCGTGGATCGTACCGTGCGCTGCGGCGCCGGCGTGATTACCGAACAGCTGCAACAGTTTGCCGAAGAACAGGGACTTTATTATCCCGTTGACTTCGCCTCATCGGGCTCCAGCCAGATCGGCGGCAATATCTCTACCAATGCCGGGGGGATCAAGGTGATTCGCCACGGCATGACCCGGGACTGGGTTGCCGGCCTCAAGCTGGTCACCGGCACCGGCGAATTACTGGACCTCAACCGCGGCCTGATCAAGAACAACGCCGGTTATGACCTGCGCCATCTGGTCATCGGCGCCGAAGGCACCCTGGGTATCGTGGTGGAAGCCACCATGCAGCTGGATCGAAGCCCCGGGGACCTGGCGGTGCTGGTACTGGGCTGCCCGGACATGGCGGCGATTATGCAGGTGCTGGCCAGTTTCCAGGCGCAGATCGAGCTCTCGGCGTTCGAGTTCTTCTCCGAGCTGGCCCTGCAGAAGGTGGTCCAGCACCAGGGTTTGCAGCGCCCCTTCGAAACCCCCTGCGAATATTACGCCCTGCTGGAGTTCGAGCAGGCCGACGAGGCGGCCATGGATAAAGCCATGACCCTGTTCGAGCACTGTGTGGAGCAGGGCTGGGTGCTGGATGGCACCGTCAGCCAGAGTGTTGCCCAGGCGCAAAACCTGTGGCGCCTGCGGGAGGACATTTCCGAGACTATTACTCCCTGGACACCCTACAAGAACGATATCTCCACGGTGATTTCAAAAGTCCCCGACTTCCTGGCCGAGGTGGAAGAGGTGGTCAACAGCAACTATCCGGATTTCGAGATTGTCTGGTTCGGCCACATTGGCGACGGCAATGTGCACCTCAATATCCTCAAGCCGGAGTCGCTGGAACTGGACGCCTTCAGGGAGCAGTGCGGCGAGGTGTCGAAGTGGGTATGTGAGATTGTGCAGCGCTATGGCGGTTCGGTGTCGGCGGAGCATGGGGTGGGGTTGCTCAAGAAAGAGTACCTGGGCTACTCACGATCGGATGCCGAGATCGAGATCATGAGGCAGATCAAGCGGGTGTTTGATCCGCACCTGATCATGAATCCCGGGAAGATTTTCGACGTTTAATCTGTTCTCTACCCGCCGAGCTGGCGCCGCGGGGTAGTTGCGCCCGGTGACCGCCAAAAATCGTACTTCCCTGTACAGGCTCGGCGGCTGCCATCCATGGCAGCCGACGCCCCCGGGCACAACTACCCCGCGACACCAACTCTACAATCGTTTGTCGAAATCTCGAGACGCGAAACTGCGATGGTCAGTTGATTCGCGATGCAAGAGACGGCGGTGCGGTTTGTATCCCTCCGGGGGCGTCTGAGCGCATGGACGCGCTCAGCCGAGCCTGTACATGGACGTACGCTTTTTGGCGTACCCCGGAGGGATACAAACCGTAGCGACGGCTCGACGAGTAAAGCGCCTGGATCCCGGTGTGCCGGACCACCGCTGACGCGAGGATGACGGTTTGGGTGTGCGGGGATGACCGCTTTGCGAGTCTACAACAATCGCAAAGGCTCTTCCTGTAGCGCCGCCAGCTGCTCCCGCAGCTCCAGCACATGCTCCGCCCAGTAGCGCTCGGTATTGAACCAGGTGAAAGAGCGGGGAAAGGCCGGGTCCTCCCAGCGCCGGGCCACCCAGGCGGCGTAGTTCACCAGGCGCAGGGTGCGCAGCGGCTCTATCCAGCGCAACTGGGCCGCATCGAAATCACAGAATTCCGAGTAGCCTTCCACCAGTTCGCAAAGCTGTAGCTCCCGCTCGTGGCGCTCGCCGTTGAGGAACATCCATAAGTCCTGTACCGCGGGGGCCATCATGCTGTCGTCCAGGTCGACAAAGTGGGCGACATCGTCGCGCCACAGGATATTACCCACGTGGCAGTCGCCGTGGACGCGGATTTCGTCTTCCCCGGTGGGCTGGTAGCTTTGTTCCACGGTTGCCAACAGGTCCGCGGTGAGCGATTCGTAGGCGGGTCGCAACTCGGAGGGGATAAAGTGTTGCAGCAGGAATTCGCGATTCTCGGCCAGCATGCGCTGGACGCAGATTCGCTGCCGGTGCTGGAAGCGGGAGGCCCTGCCCACGGCGTGGATGCGTCCCAGGGTCCGGCCCAGCACCAGCAGGTTATCCAGGTTGTCCAGTTCCGGAGGGTAGCCGCCGCGACGCTGGAACAGGGCGAAGTAGAAACCCTGGTACCGGTGCAGCGACTGTCCCCCATCTCCGACCATGGGGGCGACGACCGAGATCTCCGCCTCCGCCAGCTCCAGACTGAAACTGTGCTCCTCGCCGATCTGCTCCAGGCTCCAGCGCTGCGGTCGGTAGAATTTGGCGATCAGCGGCTCGCCCCCTTCGATACCCACCTGGTAGACCCGGTTTTCGTAGCTGTTCAGGGCCAGCAGGCGGGCATCGGACAGGCGTCCGGTTGACTCCACGGCGTCAATGACCGTGTCCGGGGTGAGCAGGTCGTAGGGATGCAGGTTCACGGCTGGTCTCCCGCCTCGGAGAGCAGGGCAACGCTCTTGATCTGGGCGAATACGCTGTCGCCCACTTGCAGCGCCAGGCGGTCAGCCGACTTGCGGGTAATGCGGGCCAGCAGGTGCTGCTCTCCCAGGCGCAGGCGCAGTAACAGGCGCGCCCCCCGGCAGGTTTCGATTTCTTCCACGGTGACCGGCAGGATATTGAGAATGCTGGAATCCTCGGGCCGTGAGCGGCAGATGCTGACATCCCTGGCGGGGATGCGCAGGCGCCGCGCTGAACCAACGGGCTGTTGCAGGTGATTCACGTACAGTGTTTCTCCCTCCACGTTAATCTCGGTCAGGGAGAAGGTGTCGTCCTGTGCCTGTATGCTGCCCTGCAGCAGGGCGGCGGCCTGCTCTTCATGGGCGAGGCGGCTGTCCAGCCGGGAACACAGTGCCAGCAGGGAGCCTTCATCCTGCAGTTCGCCGCCGTCCAGCAACAGCAGGTGATCCGCCAGCTGGCTCACTTCTTCGATATCGTGGCTGACGTAAATCATCGGCAGCTCCAGCTCACTGGCTATCTGTTGCAGCAGGCCCAGGCACTCGGCGCTGGCCTGTTGATCCAGGTTGGCCAGGGGTTCATCCAGCAGCAGCAGGCGCGGGGCGCCAAGCAGGGCCCGGCCGATGGCCACCCGTTGCTTTTGCCCCGCTGACAGGGTTGCCGGCAGGTGCGGCAGCAGCTTGCTGAGCCCCAGGGTTTGATACAGTTGTGCCTGCGCCATGGGCGGTGACCCCCGGGCCCGGCGACGGGCGTAATCAAGGTTGCCGGCCACGCTGAGGTGGGGGAACAGGCGCGCATCCTGGAACACGTAGCCAATGCGTCTGTGCCAGGGCGGGGTGTTGCGGTCCGCGGCGAACCAGCATTGCCCGCCAAAGTAAATCTCGCCGCTGTCGGGCTGGCGCAAACCCGCAATACAGTCCAGCAGGGTGCTCTTGCCGCTGCCGCTGGGGCCGTAAATAGCGGTGACGCCCTCACCGGGAATGTCGCTTTTCAGCCTGAGCTTGAAACCACCCTCGCCGGAGCAGCGGATGTCCAGCGCCAGGCTCATACCTTCACCCGCCAGGCCACCGGCCCGTTATTGCGGTAAATGAAAAACAGCAGGGCAAGGGAGAACACCACCAGTCCTCCGGCCATGCGATGGGCCTCATCAAAGCGCAGGGTTTCAACCTGGTCGTACAGCGCGATAGACAGGACCTGGGTTTCGCCCGGAATATTGCCGCCAATCATCAGTACCACCCCGAACTCACCGACGGTGTGGGCGAAGCCCAGGCTGGCGGCGGCGATAAAACTTCTGCGGGTCAGGGGCAGCACCAGGGAGCGAAACTGGTCCCAGGGAGTGGCGCCCAGGGTCGCGCCCGCCTGCAGCAGCCCCCGGGGCAGGGATTGAAAGGCGGACTGCAGTGGCTGTACCACGAAGGGCAGGGAGTAAATCACCGAACCGATCACCAGGGCGCTGAAACTGAAAGCCAGGCGGGTGCCGGTGAGTTGTTGCCACAGCTGGCCCAGCGGCGAATCCGGTGCCAGCGCCAGCAACAGGTAAAAGCCGAGTACGGTAGGTGGCAACACCAGTGGCAGGGCCACCAGTGCCTCGATGACAGCGGACGTATTGCTGCGGCGATTCGCCAGCCACCAGGCCAGCGGCGTTCCCAGCAGTAGCAGGATGACGGTGGTAACGGCGGCCAGGCTGGCGGTCAGGCCGATCACATCCACTTCGGCGGGGCTCAGGGGCAAGGCAGGTATCCGGCGTCGATAATCATTTGCCGCACGGTATCACTTCCCAGCCACTGTAGGTAGGCGCGGGTGGCGGGCGAGGGGTGCAGCACCAGCAGGGATTGTTGCAGGGGGGCGTACCAGTCACCCGGAATCGGTTGCGCTGCGGGCGCCTGGGACGCTGCCACCAGCGCCAGGTCAACCGCCCCCGCGCGCCAGAACTGGTAGGCCTGTAACACACTGGCCCCGCGCACGGGTTTGCGCGCTGCGGCGGCCGCCAGCTCAGGGCGCGACAATACCTGGGCCGCGGCCCGGCCGTAGGGCGCGGTTTGCGGATTGGCGATGGCCAGGGACTTGCGGGGATCGTTGAGTTCACTGAGGTCACCGCCGACGAGTGCCAGTTGCCCGATGGCGTAGCAGGCTTCCTCGACGCCCAGCCCATCCCGGCGCAGGTCGACAACGGTCTGGTGGTCGGCAGACAGGAACAGGTCAAAGGGCGCGCCGTGGCGTAGCTGGGTGGCCAGCACGCCGGTAGAGGCGCTGGACAGGAGAATCGCCGGCCCACCCTCGACCCGGTAGGCCAGGTTGATCTTCTCCAGGGTGGCACGAAAGTTCGCCGCCACGGCCACCCGCAGGGGCTCTTCTGCCGCGGTGCGGGTGCACCCGGCTAACAGAAGGACTAATAGAAGGTATCGGATCATGGACAGTACCGCTATTGTGGAGGTGGAGTGCGGGCCAGGCACCAGACGTCGACGCGCGCCGCTCCCGCCTGCCGCAGCGCGGACGCCGCCTCCCGGGCTGTTGCTCCGGTGGTGAGCACATCATCTACCAGCGCCACGCGGAGGTTGTCACAGCTCCCGGTGACAGTAAAGGTGCCCTGCAGATTGCGCGCCCGCTGGCGGGCGTCCATGCCGGATTGGGCCGCGGTGGCGCGGGTGCGCCTCAGTCGTCCGGCGTCCACTGGCAGGCCCGGCAGCGCCCGGGCGAGCTCCCCCGCCAGCAGTTCCGCCTGGTTATACCCGCGCCGCCATTGCCGATACCAGTGCAGGGGTATCGGCAGCAGAATGTCGGGCAGTACGGTGACGTCGGCGCTGCGCAACCAGAGATCCGCCATTAACGGCGTGAGCGCCAGATCATCCTGAAACTTCCATCGCCGCAGGATATAGGCAAAGTATTCGCCGTAGAGCCATGGGGCGACAACCCGGTCAAAGGCGGGGGGAGCCTGCAGGCATTGCCCGCACAGGAGGCTATCGCTGGCCAGGGGGAGGGCACAGCGCCGGCAACACCGCGCATTGGCCGCCAGCTCGTTCCGGCAGTCGGCGCACAGCGGCAGCCTGCCCGGGCACCGCCACTGGCAAAGGCAGCAGACATTGGGGAACAGGGCGTCGGCGAGGCGCCCGAGGAGGCTGTTAACCATTGTGCGCCCTGCAGGTTGACAGCACGGGGCTTGGGGTTATCATTACCGGCTTCCGCATTCTCTTTTCAGGTGTGATATGAGCACAGCCACCACCCGCCCTGCGCCCGATGCCCAGGAGATACGCCATGACTGGACACGCCAGGAAGTGGAGGCCCTGTTTGCCCTGCCTTTCAACGACCTGCTGTTTGCAGCCCAGAGCGTGCACCGTCAGTATTTTGACCCAAACCAGGTGCAGGTGAGCACACTGCTTTCCATCAAAACCGGCGCCTGCCCCGAGGACTGCGCCTATTGCCCCCAGAGCACCCGTTACGACACCGGCCTGGAAGTGGAAAAACTGATGGAAGTGGAAAAAGTGCTCGAGCAGGCCCGGGCCGCCAAGGCAGCGGGGTCCACCCGTTTCTGCATGGGCGCCGCCTGGCGCTGCCCCAAGCCCCGGGACATGCCCCATGTCGTGGCCATGGTGAAGGGCGTGCGCGAACTGGGCATGGAGACCTGCATGACCCTGGGGATGCTCACAGAGGAACAGGCCGAAGAACTGGCGGAGGCCGGGCTGGACTACTACAACCACAACCTGGATACCTCCCCGGAATACTACGGTGACATTATCACCACCCGTACCTACCAGGACCGCCTGGATACCCTGGATCACGTGCGCAAATCCGGCATGAAGGTCTGCAGCGGGGGCATTGTCGGCATGGGAGAGCAACAAACCGATCGTGCGGGTATGCTCCAGGCCCTGGCCAACCTGCCCCAGCACCCGGAAAGTGTTCCCATCAATATGCTGGTGCGGGTTGAAGGTACGCCACTGGCGGACGAGGAGGACCTGGATCCCATCGAGTTTATCCGCACCATTGCCGTCGCCCGTATCATGATGCCCGCCTCCCACGTGCGCCTGTCAGCCGGTCGCGAGGGAATGAACGAGCAGATGCACGCCCTGGCCTATTTTGCCGGTGCCAACTCCATCTTTTACGGCGAAAAGCTGTTGACCACACCCAACCCCCGGGCCAATCAGGACCTGGCCCTGTTTGCCCGCCTGGGCATTAACCCGGAGCAACGGGAAGTGGCCCAGGCCCCGGAAAATCCGAGCCCGTACTACTACGACGCGACGGCCGCCAGCGCCTGAGCCGTGTGGTGGCCGAATTTGAACACCGACTCGGTGCCGTTCTCGCGCAGCGCCGGGAGCAGCAGCTCTATCGCCGGCGACTGACCCTGGATTCCCCCCAGGGCCCCATCGTGCGCCTGGACGGCGCTGACTACCTCAACTTTTGCAGCAATGATTACCTCGGGCTGGCCGCCCACCCGCGGCTGGTGGCCAGCTTCCGGCAGGCGGCGGCTGACTATGGCGTGGGCAGCGGTGCCTCGCACCTGGTGTGTGGCCACAGCCGCCCCCACCAGCAGTTGGAGGAAGCGCTGGCGGAGCACACCGGCCGTTCCCGGGCGCTGCTGTTTTCCTCCGGCTTCGCCGCCAATACCGGGACTCTGGCCACGCTGCTGCAGCGCGGCGACAGCGTGTTCCAGGACCGCCTGAACCACGCCTCCCTGCTGGACGGCGGCCTGCACAGCGGAGCCCGCTTCCGCCGTTTTGCCCACAATGATGTAGTCGACCTGGCGCGCAAAATGTCCGCGGTTGAAGGCCCCCGGCTGGTGGTGGTCGACGGGGTGTTCAGCATGGACGGTGATGCCGCGCCCCTGGCGGAGTTGGCGGCCCTGTGCCGGCAGCAGGACGCCTGGCTGATGGTTGATGATGCCCACGGTTTTGGCGTGAGTGGCGACAATGGCGCCGGTACCGTGGCCGCCGCCGGCCTGGGGCAGGATGATGTGCCGGTGCTGATGGCGACCCTGGGCAAGGCGCTGGGCACGGGCGGAGCCTTCGTCGCCGGCAGCGATACCCTGATCGAAGCGTTGATTCAGCAGGCCCGCAACTATATCTATACCACCGCCATCAGTCCCGCCCTGGCCGCCGCCACCCTGACGTCGCTCACCCTGTTGCGCGAGGAGAGTTGGCGGCGGGAGCATCTTGCGGCATTGATCAGGCGCTTCCGCCAGGGTGCCGAACAACTGCAGCTGCCATTGATGGACTCACAGAGCGCCATCCAGCCGCTGCTGGTGGGCGATGCGGGCACCGCACTGGACATGAGCCAGTCACTGCGGCAGAGGGGCCTGTTAATCGGTGCTATCCGTCCCCCCACTGTCCCTGCGGGTACCTCCCGCCTGCGTATCACCCTGAGCGCAGCCCACAGCGAGGAGCAGGTCGACCGCTTGCTGGAGGAGCTGGCGCTTTGCCGACCGCAGTAACGATCGGGCGCGAATACCTGCCTGCCACCGATGCCGCCGTAGCCGAACTGGTGCTGCTCCACGGCTGGGGGGCTAACCGCGACATCTGGCGCTCGCTGTTGCCGGCGCTCAGGCCCTGGGCCAACCTTACCCTGCTGGATTTACCCGGCCTGGCACCCGGAATGCATCAGCCGGACCTGGACCTGGAAGGGCTGCTGCGGGCGATCGAAAGCAGTGTGCCCGGCCCCGCGGTCTATCTCGGCTGGTCCCTGGGCGGGCAACTGGCCATGGCTCTCGCCGCCCGGCGACCCGGGAAAACCACCGCGGTGATCACCCTTTGCAGCAGCCCCCGGTTTACCGCGACCGAGAACTGGCCGGGGATGCCTGCTGCAACCCTGGCCCGGTTCAGCCAGATGGTGGCGGACAACCCGGTGACCGGCCTGCGCCGTTTCGACAGCCTGCAGGTGGCGGGAGCGGCGCGCGCCCGGGACCTGCTTCGTTCCCTGCAGGCCATGCGGGGCCGTTGCACTGAGAGCTCCCTGGACGTCGGTTTGCAGTGGCTGGCGCAACTCGACCAGCGCGACGCCTGGTCGCGCATGGCCGTGCCCCAGTTGCACCTGCTGGGCGACAATGACCAGCTACTGGCGGCTGACATTGGCAGCGCCGTTGATGATCTGCTGGCGGGCAACACCGCCGCCGAGGTGGCAACCCTGGCGGCTGCCAGTCACCTGGCCCCGCTGGAGCGCGGTGAAGAGATAACCGCCCGCCTGTACCGGTTTCTGCACGCCCGCGGACGCCTGCGACAGGCCGACCGGACTCCGGCCCCGGTGGCCAAGGCGGATGTGGCCCTGTCCTTCAGTCGCGCCGCGCCCCGTTACGATTCGGTCGCCAGACTGCAGCGGGACGTGGGGCTGGCCCTGCTGCATACCCTCGATGTACTGGACACGCAGCCCGGGACTGTCCTGGACCTCGGCAGTGGTACCGGTTATTTCTGCCCCGAGCTCCAGCGCCGTTTTCCCGCCGCCACCTACCTTGGCCTGGACCTGGCAGAGGGCATGGTGAGGTACGCGCGGGAAAACCATGCCGGGGCCGATAGCTGGGTGGTAGGCGATGCCGAGGCGCTGCCGCTGGCCAGTCATTCGGTTGACCTCATATTCAGCAGCCTGGCGCTGCAGTGGTGCCATCGTGCCGAACTGCTGTTTGCCGAGCTGGCCAGAGTGCTGCGCCCCGGCGGCCGCTGTGTGTTCAGCACCCTGGGGCCGCAAACCCTGAGAGAGCTGCGCGCCGCCTGGGCGGCAGTCGACCAGCACCAGCATGTGAACAGTTTCCTGCCCCTGGAAACACTGCATCGTGCGGCGCAGAGTCAGGGTGAGCTTGCATTGAACGTGACCGAGCAGGTCTACCGCATGGAATATAGCAAGGTGGGCGAGCTGTTGAACGAGCTGAAAACCCTGGGCGCCCACAACGTCAACCGCAACAGGCCTGCCGGTCTCAGCAGTCGCCGGGTGTTGCAGGGGATGATGCGCGCCTACGAGGAGTGGCGGGAAGAGGACATTCTGCCGGCGACTTACCAGGTATATTTTGGCTCTCTGGAGAAATTATGACCCGCACCTATTTCGTGACCGGCACCGACACCGAAGTTGGCAAAACCGCCGTCAGCTGTGCGTTGCTGGAGGCGGCCGCCAGTGCCGGTCTCAGCACCGCTGCAGTCAAACCGGTCGCTGCCGGCTGTGATGACCGCGGTCAGAATGAGGACGCCCTGCAGCTGATGGCGAGCATGACCGCCCGGCTGGACTACGATCAGGTCAACCCGGTGGCCCTGCAGCCCGCCATTGCTCCGCATATTGCCGCGGCGCAGGCGGGTCGCAACCTGCAGGCCTCGCGGCTGGCGGGGCTTTGCCGCGGGGTGATGATGGCCGGCAGCGACCTGGTGTTGATAGAGGGCGCAGGTGGCTGGCGCGTTCCGCTGTCCAGCCGCGAGACCCTGGCGGACCTGGCGCGGGAACTGGGGGTGGGCGTAATCCTGGTGGTGGGCATGCGCCTGGGCTGTATCAACCACGCCCTGTTGACTGCCGAGGCAGTGCGCCGCGACGGCCTGCCACTGGCCGGCTGGGTGGCCAACCAGGCTGGCGAGACCATGAGCTGTTACCCGGAAAACCTGGACACCTTGCGGCGCTGGCTACCCGCGCCCTTGCTGGGCGAGATTCCCCGGCTCGACCCCTGGAATGCCCGCTCCGCCGCAGAATTCCTTTCTTTGCAGGCACTTATAGGTAAGTAAGTGCTTGCTACATAATGTCGGGCGCCCTGCCTGATATGACACTTATAACCAGATTTCTCCCGCAACCGGGGCCTGACAGCGAAAAAGATATTTGACTTTGCACCCGTTTTACGCAAAATGTGTGCACTGCTTACATAGGCCCCGTGGCGTAGCGCTTGCTGCCAACCCCGGGTCGGACCATCGAAAGAGGTAACCACCATGCCAGAGTACAAGGCGCCCCTGCGCGATATCAGTTTTGTCATGAATGAAGTGCTGGAAGCGGAGAAGCTGTACCAGACTCTGCCCGGCTATGAAGAAGCGACCACCGACCTGATGAACGCGATCACCGAGGAAGGGGCGAAATTCTGTGAGGGCGTACTGGCTCCGCTGTACCAGAGCGGCGACCAGGAAGGCTGCACCTGGAGTGAAGAGGGCGTGAAAACCCCCACCGGCTTCAAGGAGGCCTACCAGCAGTTTGTGGAAAACGGCTGGCCCTCGCTCTCTGCCGACGTCGAGTACGGCGGCCAGGGCATGCCCAATCTGGTGGGAATTGTGAACACTGAAATGGTCGGCACCGCCAACTGGGCCTGGGGTATGTATCCCGGTCTCAGCCACGGCGCGATCAAGACCATCGAAGAACACGGCAGTCCCGAGCAGAAGGACAAGTACCTGACTCGCCTGATCTCCGGCGAGTGGACCGGCACCATGTGCCTGACTGAATCCCATTGCGGTTCCGACCTGGGCCTGTTGCGCACCAAGGCCGAGCCCCAGGCCGATGGTTCCTATGCCATTACCGGCCAGAAGATTTTCATCAGTGCCGGCGAGCACGACATGACGGACAACATCATTCATATCGTTCTTGCCCGTCTCCCGGATGCCCCCGAGGGCACCAAGGGCATCTCCCTGTTTATCGTCCCCAAGGTCAACGTTAATGACGATGGCAGCCTGGGTGAGCGCAATCCCGTGCACTGTGCCTCTATCGAGCACAAGATGGGCATTCACGGTAACGCCACCGCGGTGCTCAACTTCGACGGTGCCAGAGGCTACCTGATCGGCCCCGAAAACAAGGGCCTGAACTGCATGTTCACCTTCATGAATACCGCCCGTATCGGTACGGCTGCCCAGGGCCTGGCGCACATGGAACTGTCCTTCCAGGGTGCCCTGGCCTATGCCAAGGACCGTCTGGCCATGCGCAGTCTGACTGGTCCCAAAAACCCCAACGGCCCCGCCGACCCGATCATCGTGCACCCGGACGTTCGCCGCATGCTGCTGACCCAGAAGGCATTCGCCGAGGGCAGTCGCGCCATGCTGTATTTCCTCTCCATGCAGGGCGATATCGTCGACAAGGGTAGCGAGGAAGAAGCCAGGGCAGCCGACGACCTGATGTCCCTGCTGACCCCCATCGCCAAGGCCTTCATGACGGAGACCGGTTACGAAGCGGCCAACCACGGCGTGCAGGTGTTTGGCGGTCACGGCTTTATCCAGGAGTGGGGTATGGAGCAGATCGTTCGCGACTGCCGCATCGCCATGCTGTACGAGGGCACCACCGGTATCCAGGCGATGGACCTGATTGGCCGCAAGGTACTGGGCTCCGGCGGCAAGCTGCTGACCCAGTTTACCGCCATGATTGACGAGCTGGTGGCCAGTGGCAGTGAAGAAGACAAGCAGTTCCTCACCCCCCTCAAGGCGCACAGCGACGAGTGGCTGGGCCTGTCCATGAAGATCGGTGAAGCCGCCATGGCCAACCCGGATGAAGCCGGCGCCGCCGCCGTCGACTACCTGATGTACTCCGGGTACGTGACGCTGGCCTACTTCTGGGCCCGGATGGCGATTGTCGCCCGCCAGAAAATTGCCGAAGGTGGCGAGGACAAGTCCTTCTACGAAGCCAAGCTGATGACAGCCAAGTTCTACTTCGAACGCCTGTTGCCTCGCACCGAGTCGCTCAAGGCGACCATGTTGGCCGGCGCCGACAACCTCATGCAAATGCCCGAGGAGCTGTTCGCAGTCTGACCAATGCTGCTGGGGAGTCATCCCGATTTCGGGGGTGACATTCCCTACTTTCGAGGGGAGAATACGCGTAACCGTGTTCTCCCCTTTTTTTATACCCGAAAAGCGGGGGGGAGATGGGGTCAGAGTAAAAACTCGCCCGGGTTCTGGCGTCGCAACAGCGGCCCAAGGTTCAGGCGAGTTTTTACTCTGACCCCAAATACCCGGGAGCACGACAACCTGACCGATTGATGCAGTAGCCAAACATGACCAATGACCAGACCGAGCAAGACCGCTCCCACCAGAACAGCCTCTACCCGGAAGACCAGCAAAAGGTGGACGCATTCCTCAAGCGAGGGGTGAACTCGGTAGAACGCAAACCCTTCCGCCCGGGCCGCCTGCTCATCATGCTGGTCGTGGTGGTGATGGGCCTGAGCATCTTCAGCCAGTGGCTGGCCCGCTGGGCGGGGGTTTACTAGGCAACAGCCCATTGGTTCGCCCCCAAGCATTTGGTATAGTACGCGGCCTCAACAAATCACGGTGTGTAGCGCAGCCTGGTAGCGCACTTCCTTCGGGAGGAAGGGGTCGGAGGTTCGAATCCTCTCACACCGACCAATTCGCGATAAAGTTCAGTACCCATCTATAACTAAAAATCTCACAAGGCCCTGTTTGCAGGGCCTTTTCCGTTGCGCTTGTTGTATTGCTGGCCGCCCTCTGCCGATGGCGCTGGTGACACTGCGAACAGACAACCGGTTGCAGGAGTATTGACGCCGCAGTAGATGCCGATATCCCGATCAACCGCAATCAACACCCGTTTTCAGGTTGGTTTCAGCCTGGGTCATATGATGCGCGTTGGTCTTCGCCCCACACCCCGCGAAGCTGACTTGACAACAAGAGCGCACGACAATGAAACACACAACCCATTTGCTGGCACTGCTGCTGGGCCTGAGCCTGTTGACCGCCTGTGGTGGCGGCAGCTCCTCGCCAAAGCATGACCAATCCCCCGTGATCGAGCAACCGGAAGAGGAAGTCGATCCCAACCTGGTCATCATCGAATCGGGTGAAGACTTCCAGCCCCGCCTTATGGAAGCCCTGATCGAAGCCCAGCCGGGACAGATCATCGAGCTGCCCGAAGGTGAATTCTTCTTCAGCTCCGCCATCAGCCTGGACGTGGACAACGTCACCATCCGCGGCCAGGGACAGGACAAGACCATTCTCAATTTCGACGCCCAGACCAGCGGTGGCGAGAGCGTCCTGGTTACCAGCAATAATGTGGTACTGGAAAATTTCGCTGTGGTCGATCCGCCTTCCGATGGCATCAAATTCAAATTCAGCAATGGTGTCACCATGCGCGCACTGCGGGTGGAGTGGACCTGCGGGGCCTGTGGTGAGAATGGCGCCTATGGGATTTACCCGGTGCAAACCGAAAACGTGCTGATTGAAGACAGCATTGTTATCGGCGCCAGTGACGCCGGTGTCTACGTGGGCCAGTCCGACAAGATCATCGTGCGGCGCAACCACGTCTCGCTGAACGTGGCGGGCATCGAGATCGAAAACTCCAGCAACTCTGAGGTCTACGACAACGAAGCCATCGACAATACCGGCGGTGTACTGGTTTTCGACCTGCCCAACCTGTCCCGGGAAGGCGAGCGCACCAAGGTCTACAACAACGTCATTCGTGGCAACAACACCACCAACTTTGCCCCCGGCGGCAGTATCGTCGGCGTGGTTCCCACTGGTACCGGCATGCTGATCATGGCCTTCGACGACGTGGAGGTGTTCGACAATGTCATTGAGGACAACCAGTCTGCGGCGATTGTCGTGGTGCACTACGATATTGCCGGCCGCCCGACAGACGACGTTACCTACGACGGCGCGCCCCGGCGGGTCTACATTCACGACAACCACTACCGTAACAACGGCTACGAGCCGGCGGAACTTGCCGCGGAAGTCGCTCCCCTGTTCGCTGCCGTCGGTGGCCTGCCGGACGTATTTTACGACGGCATCGGCGAGGAAAACGGTCGTTTTGAAGATGCCGACCGGATTTGTGTCAACGAAGATGAAACGGTAACCGTGGGCATTCTCATGGGCGAGAACGGCCCGGCCGTAGATCGCGACTACTTCGACTGCGCCCACGCCTCGTTGCCGGAAGTGGTACTGGATACCCCGGAAGAAATCAGTGAAGGGGAGAAACCGCTGACCGAGGAAGAAATCGCCGCGATCTGTACCCCCGAAGGCGACGAGCCCAACCTGGACGCGGTGGAAGTCAATTGTGACAGCCTGTCCGCCTATAACCTGTTCGCGGATGCCAGTGATCCCCGCAGCGGCGCCAATAAGGGCATCGCTTACGACATGATCACTCCGCTGTTCACCGACTACGCGGCCAAGTACCGCTTCATTTTCGTACCCGAGGGCAAGCAGGCGGCGTATAACTCCCGCAGCAGCCTGGACTTCCCGGTGGGTACCATCATCGCCAAGACCTTCACCATGCCCCGGGATTTCCTCAACGAGGCCGCGGGGGAAGAGATCATCGAGACCCGTCTGCTGATCCACCGCAAGGAGGGCTGGAAAGCGCTGCCGTTTATCTGGCGCGAGGACCTCAGCGACGCCGACCTGACCCTGGCCGGCGGCACGCGCGAAATCAGCTGGATTCACAGCGATGGCAACACTCGCAGCACCCAGTACGTGATTCCCGATGCCAACAGCTGCAAAACCTGTCACAGCACCGTTCGTTCCGAGTCCGGTAGCGGCGTCAACCAGGAGACGGTGATCACCCCGATAGGTCCCAAGGCACGCTTTCTCAACATGGACGGTCAGTACAATGGCAAGACCGTCAACCAGCTGGCCTATATGGAACAGCAGGGTGTGCTGGTGGGCCTGCCCGACGACCTGGCGACCATCGACACGGTACCGGCCTGGGATGACAACGCGGCAGAGCTGCAAAACCGCGCCAAGGGTTATCTGGACGCCAACTGCGCCCACTGTCACAGCCCGGGCGGCTTTGCCAGCAATTCGGCACTGTTCCTGGAGTACTGGCGCGAAGTCGATACCGGCTACGGCATCTGCAAGACGCCGGTGGCTGCCGGGGCCGGCTCAGGTGGACTGCGTTTTGACATCGTTCCCGGCGACGCTGACGCCTCCATCACCGCCTACCGCATGAACTCCAATGAGCCCGACGTGCGCATGCCGGAAATCGGCCGCAGCCTGGTTCACACCGAAGGTGTCGGCCTGATCCGCGAATGGATTAACAGCCTGCACGGCGCCTGCGAGTAACGCGGCCACAGGCAGTGAGAACAAAGATCGGCCTGTGAGTGTGTCTAAAAATATCTCAGGACGTTGACAAAATACCCGTATCGCCAGGTACGGGTATTTTTTTATGCGCCGCTTAGAGTAAGCGTCTCGACCTCGCAGCTCCCGGTGATCTCGGCATCGGGGCCCGGATATACATCGCGGCGAGGTCTCTCAACTTGATATGGAACAGCTCAGTGGCCCTCAGTTCAAAGGCTAGCCGCGGATGCGGACCTTGGCCGGCTCCCCCGCCTCTTCGCGCACCAATCGCGGCACCAGGTAGCCGGGCAGGCGGCGCTCCAGCTGGCTGATGAGTGTTACCCCTTTCTCTTCCGGCACATCGAAATGCGCTGCACCGCGCACCTTGTCCAGCAGGTGCAGGTAGTAGGGCAGCACGCCCGCTGCGAACAGGGTCTCGCTGAGGTCCGCAAGCGCATCCTCGCTGTCGTTTATGCCCGCCAGCAGTACGGCCTGATTGAGGACCGGGATGTTCGCATCCAACAGCTTGTGCAGGGCAAGGCTGACCTCGCCGTTGATCTCGTTGCCGTGATTGCTGTGCACCACCATTACCGGCTGCAGTCGGGTGCTGGTCAGTGAGGCCAGCAGCCCGCCAGTGACCCGTGCCGGCAAGACGATCGGCATCCGGCTGTGAACCCGCAGGCGCTTGAGGTGGGGGATATCGGCCAGTTGCTCGACCAGGGTTGCCAGCTGCCGGTCAGAGACCAGCAGTGGATCACCGCCGCTGAGTATCACCTCGGTGATGCTGGCATCGGCGGCGATATGTTGCAGCGCGTCGTGCCACTGCTGGCGGCTATTGCGATTCTCGCTGTAGGGAAAATGGCGGCGGAAGCAGTAGCGGCAGTTAATGGCGCATCCCCCGCTGAGAATCAGCAGGGCCCGGCCAGAATATTTCTGGATGATACCCGGGTGAGTGATGGCGTCCCCGGTTTCGCCCACCGGGTCGTCACTGTAGCCCCGGGTCGGCAGCAGCTCCAGCCTGTGACCCAGCACCTGCCGCAACAAGGGGTCTGCGGGGTCACCCGGCCGCATCCGGGCGACAAAGCTGTGGGGTACCTTGAGGGCGAAGGACTGGCACGCGGCGCTGGAAAACCCGGTCTGTTCCGGAGTCAGCTGCAGCCGCGCGAGCAATTCCTCGCCGCAATTCACCGCGTCGCGTAATTGGGATTGCCAGTCGCTGGCGGGCTGGATATCGGCCAGGGGTATCAACGGTATTGTGTCCAGGTGTTGAGTGGCCGGCTATTCTACCAGCTGCGACGACCTAGCCCAGTCGATCCCGCAGGCTGTAGAACAGCATGCCCGCCACCAGGCCGGGGAAGCGCAGCAGGGTGCCGCCGGGGAACGTCTTTGACGGTACCCTGGCCATGATATCGAAGCGTTCGGCACTGCCGGAAATCACTTCCGCCAGCAGCTTGCCGGCGAAGGTCGCTGTGGGCACGCCGTGGCCGGAGTAGCCGTGGGCGTAGAACACGCTGGAAGATAGCCGGCCGACGTCGGGCATGCGATTGAGGGTAATGGCGAGGGTGCCGCCCCAGCCGTAGTCGATGCGGGTGTTGGCCAGCTCCGGGTAGATGCGCAGCATGTACTTGCGCACGAAGCTGCCAATGTCCGCGGGAAACCGGCGGGTGTAGGATTCGCCACCGCCAAACAACAGGCGGTTGTCGGCGGACAGCTTCCAGTAGTCGATCACAAACAGGCTATCGGACATGGAGGTGTCGTCGCGGATCAGGCGGCGGGCCGTCTCCTCCGGCAGGGGTTCCGTGGCCAGCATGTAGTTGTTAATGGGCATGATGCGCCCGGCGGTGCGCGGTTCCAGTTTCTCCAGGTAGCCGTTGCAACCCAGCACCAGGTAGCGGGATTTAACCGTACCCCGGTCGGTCTTTACCGTTACCTGCTGACCCTCGGTGTAGGACAGCACCCGGCTGCCCTCGTGTAACTGTGTCCCCAGGTCGCTGGCGGCCCGGGCCAGCCCCAGGGCGTAATTCAGCGGGTGCAGGTGACGGGCCCCTTCATCGAGTACGCCGCCGTGGAAGCCCTGGCCGGAGGTCATTTCGGCCAGTTCCGTCGGATCGACGTAGCGAATTTGCCCGTAGTTGTAGACCTTCTGCAGGTGCTCGGCTTCGGCGATGAACCCGGACTGTTCCCGGGCCTTGGAGGCCACATGCAGGTTGCCGGTCTTCAGCTCGCAGTCGATCCGGTATTCATCGATCAGCCCGCAGACGGTGTCCACCGCCTCCAGGCCGAGGTCCCACAAGGCCCTGGCGTGGTCCAGGCCCACCATCTTCTCCAGGGTTTCCTGATCGGCCCGCTGGCCGGTCCCCACGTGACCGCCGTTGCGCCCGGAGGCACCCCAGCCCACCTTGTTGGCTTCCAGCAGAATAACGCTGTAGCCCGCCTTGCGCAGGTGAATGGCGGTGGAAAGGCCGGTGTAACCACCGCCAATAATGCAGACGTCCGCCGAGGCCTCGCCCAGCAGGGGAGGAAACTCCAGCTGCTGGTTGGCGGTAGCGGCATACCAGGATTCGACATGAGCTGTATTTTGCATGGTGGCAATATACCGTTTCGGGGCATGGTCCGGTCATAACACGTTAGGGTTAGCTCGGCCCCAAAGCCCTTGAACCGGGCAGGTTTCGCCGCGATACTCGGCTTTTGGGTCACATGGATATGGTATGAGTACCGACACGCAGGTCATCAAGGACTGGCTGAAACAGCACCAGATATCGGAAGTGGAATGCCTGGTGCCGGACATGACCGGCAACGCCCGGGGCAAGTTTATCCCGGCCAACCAGTTCCTCGACATGGGCGAGCCGCGGCTGCCGGAAAGCATCATGGTGCAAAGCGTCACCGGCGAATACTGCGATGAGCACTGGGAGCTGGTGGAGCCCACCGACGCCGATATGATCCTGGTGCCCGACCCGTCCACCATGCGTGTGGTCCCCTGGGCGCGGGAACCTACCGCCCAGATCATCCACGACTGCTACACCATGGATGGCAAGCTCCATCCCCTGTCCACCCGCAATGTCCTGCGCAAGGTACTGGATCTCTATGCAGCGGATGGCCTGCAGCCGGTGGTTGCGCCAGAGGTGGAATTTTTCCTGGTGGCCCGCAACATCGACCCCGATTACGAGCTCTCCCCGCCCGAGGGTCGTTCCGGGCGCAAGGAGACCTCGCGACTCTCTTACAGCATCGACGCGGTGGCGGAGTTCGAGGACTTTGTCGAGGACATGTACGACTACGCCGAGGCGCAGCAGTTGCGGGTCGACACCCTGATCCACGAGAACGGCGCCGCGCAGATGGAGATCAATTTTCTCCACGGCGACGCCATGGACCTGGCGGACCAGGTGTTCACGTTTAAGCGCACGGTGCGGGAAACCGCCCATAAACACGGGGTGTACGCCACCTTTATGGCCAAGCCCATGCAGCAGGAGTGCGGCAGTGCCCTGCACCTGCACCAGAGCATTGTGCGCGCCGACAGCGGAGAGAATATTTTCATTACCGAGCAGGGTGAGCACACCGAGGCCTTTCTCAGCTATATCGCCGGCTTGCAGCATTACACGCCCGAGTTGATCAGCTTTTACGCCCCCAACGTGAACTCCTATCGCCGGCTGGCACCGGACATCTCCGCGCCCATCAATCTCAACTGGGGCCTGGACAATCGCACGACCGCCTTCCGGGTCCCGGCGAGCAGCCCGGCCGCCACCCGGGTGGAAAACCGCTTCCCGGGGGCCGACGTAAATCCCTACCTGGCGATTGCCGCCAGCCTCGCCAGCGGCTACCTGGGTATGAAGAAGCAGCTCAAGCCCAGTAAGCCCCACCAGGGCACCGCCAATGAGGACGAGGTGGAAGTGGCGCGCACGCTGGAGGAAGGCCTGCGTAACCTGGGCAATTCGCCGGAGGTGCAGGAGGTGTTTGGCGCGCTTTTCCTCAAGGCCTATGCCGCAGTCAAGCGCGATGAATTCGAGGAATTCAACCGGGTCATTTCTTCCTGGGAACGGGAACACCTGCTGCTGCAGGTCTGAATGGGAGCGGCGACGGCAGGATGAAGGACACTGACGGCCTGGTAGGCACCAGCAATGCCCGTTACGGCCTGTTCACCCTGGTCAAGTATCTCGTCTACGCGCTGCTCAGCCTCAATGTCTATCTCTTCCTGCAGGAAGAGCTGGGCGCGCTGAAACACACCTTCGTTGACGGTTATGAACTGGGCCAGGTCATCCAGGTGTTCGCCGCCACCATCGACACCACGGCATGGGTCGTGCTGTTGCTGTTGTTCGAACTGGAGACCTCGGTACTGGACGATGCACGTATTCGCGGGCCGGTGAAGTGGTTGCTTCACGGTTTGCGACTGGTGTGTTACGCGGCCGTGTTTTACGCCTTTACCGGATACTACGCCGAGCTGGTGACGCTGTATCAGGTGACTGCCCTCCCGGGCTTCGATGCCTGTCACAGCCTCGACCAGAGCCTTGCCCTGTTGCTCGACATCGACGAATACGAACCGCTTTCCGCTGCCAATTGTGCCTCCCTCGTGCAGCCGGTCTACCAGATCGGCGACTTCGATATCGTTGCCCAGGGCGAAATATTGCAGCAGGCACGCTGGCTCGCCTGGACCGACGTGATCAACTCCGCGACCTGGTTGCTGGTGGTTATTGTGTTGGAGGTCGAGGTACGTCTGCAGCTGCGGGGCGACCTCTCAGAGCGGATCATGCGGGTTACCCTGGTGTGCAAGTATGCGCTGTACGGCACCCTGTTCGCCTGCGCCGGATACTGGGGGGTGGCCGGCGATTTCCTGGATTTCTGGGACGCCGCCCTGTGGTTGTTCGCGTTTATATTTATCGAGTTGAATGTGTTTGAATGGCAGGCCGAAACCAGCAAGGAAGCCCCGGCAGCGGCTTGAGGTAATACCATGTTCAGTAGCGATGATCTTTCCAGCCTGCGCTGGGATGCCGTATCCGGCGCGGTCGAGATTATCGACCAGACCCTGCTCCCCCACACCCTGCGCTGGGTTCACCTGGACTCACTGGAAGCTTATTGCCACGCCATCAGCGCCATGCAGGTGCGCGGGGCACCGCTGATCGGGGTGACTGCGGCATTCGGGTTGGCTCACGCCATTGCCGGCGATCCGTCCGACCACAACCTCGAACTGGCCAGTGCCCGCCTGCTGGCCACTCGCCCCACGGCGGTCAACCTGCGCTGGGCGCTGGAGGAGATGGCGCGGGAGCTGCAACCGCGTCCCCTCAAGCAGCGTGCGGACGCCGCCAGGAAGCGGGCGATCGCCCTGCGCGAGGCAGACATCGACAGTTGTTCCGCCATCGGCGATAACGGCCTGGCCCTGTTGCGCGCAATCAGCTACCGGGACACCCTGAACATCATGACCCACTGCAATGCGGGATGGTTGGCTACTATCCAGTGGGGTACGGCGCTGGCGCCAATCTACAAGGCCCACGCAGCGGGTCTGCCCGTCCATGTGTGGGTTTCGGAAACCCGGCCGCGCAACCAGGGCATGAACCTGACCGCCTGGGAGTTGCAGCGCGCCGGGGTACCCTGCACGGTCGTAGCGGACAACAGCTGTGGCCAGCTGATGCGTGCGGGCGAGGTGGATTGCATTATCGTCGGTTCAGACCGCACTGCCGCCAATGGTGATGTGTGTAACAAGATCGGCACCTATCTCAAGGCGCTGGCGGCGGCCGACAACAACATTCCGTTTTACGTGGCACTGCCTGAATCCACTATCGACTGGCGCTGCGCTGACGGTGGCGGCATTCCCATTGAGGAACGCGACCCGCTGGAAGTGCTGGCGATCGCCGGTGTGGACGCGGCGGGGCAGGGGCTGGAGATCAATCTCGCGGCGGCGGCAACCAGCGCCGCCAATCCGGCCTTTGATGTCACACCCGCGCGACTGGTGACCAGCCTGGTGACGGAATACGGCGTGTTTGCCGCCGATTCAGCAGGGCTGGCAAGGCTGAAAGAACAGTTGGGAATCGCTGGGGACGGCGAGAATATTGGCTAAAACGTACCAGAGCCGCGAGCCTCAGCTGCGGCGATTGCTGCGTCCGGAACAGGTGTTTCCAGGGCACGGGGCCCTAGAAGTCGTCCAGTTCCAGGTCGTAGTAGCCTAATTCGTCCCGCAGGCGTTTCTCTTCCAGACGCTGTTCCGCCCGGCGGCGCTTTTCAGCCAGGCGTTGCTTGTCGCTGGAAATGGGGGACAAATCGGCAAAATCCTCATCGGATAGATCTCCAAGCACTGGCTCGAAAATATCATCCAGAGGTTCCGGTTGGGACGGCTCCTGGTTGCGCTCTCCCATAAATCACCTCCCGATGATTTACATAAGGTCACAGGAGACAGAAACAGCTCTGCCTCAAGGCGGAGTAAATCAAAAAAACCCCGCGTGGGAAATATATTTTTTGTGGTTTTTTTAACCCCTGAATCGGGTAGCCCGCGGCCTTCCCTGGCCCTCCCTGCCCCCTGTCGACATCCCTGTCATACCGTCCCTGGTTCATGGGGTGGCGGGCTACCCGACAGAGTTATCTGCAAAGCCTGTGCCAGTTATTTCGGCTGAAAACGGACGAAAACGCCGTCATTTACCGCCTGAAAGCGTGTCCGGTCACGGCCGTACTTCCCGGGGAGTCAACCGTGCCACAATGTCCAGCGCCACCTGCTCGGGGGGCCCGGCACCGGCATCCACGGTGTAGTCGGCGTACTTTTCATAGAGCGGCGTGCGTTCGGCATACACTTGCGCGAAGCTGTGGTTGGCGGCGCTGGCAATCCCGCGCGGTGGCGCGGCGGCCACCCGTGCTTCCAGGGTGGCCAGGTCAGCCTCCAGGTAAACCACCGGCCCCAGCGACTTCAGCCGCCGCATGATGGCCGGGCTGTACACCACGCTGCCACCGGTGGAGACCAGGGCGTGGTCCAGGGCGATATCGAGCAGCACCGCTTCTTCCACCTGGCGCAGGTAGTGATGGCCCTTGCTGTCGACGATCTCCTGCAGGGTAGCCTCCTCCCGCACCTGGATGTCGAGGTCCGTATCGATAAAACGCAGCCCGGTCAGTTTCGCCAGCAGGACGCCGACCGAGCTTTTTCCGGCGCCGGGCATGCCCACCAGGCTGATGGTGTTGAATACGCTCACGTTGCTCTCTCATTGGCTGGGGCCGCCATTATCCAAGAGCGCATGCGCAGGTGCCAGCCCGAGCTTGCAGCGCTCGATGGCAGTGGTTAGAGTGGCAGCCCTCGCCACCCGACCAGGAATCAAGCATGAGCCTGTTAACGACCCCTCTGGATAGCCTGCACCGTGAGCTGGGTGCCAAAATGGTGCCCTTTGCCGGTTACGATATGCCGGTGCAGTACCCAACCGGCATTATCAAGGAGCACCTGCACACCCGTGCGGCGGCGGGTTTGTTCGATGTTTCCCACATGGGACAGGTGGTCATCGAAGGTTCAGGCACGGCGGCGATGCTGGAGTCCCTGGTGCCGGCAGACGTGCAGGGCCTGGGCCTCGACCGCCAGACCTATGCGCTGTTTACCAATGAGCAGGGCGGTGTGCTGGATGACCTGATCATCACCCGCTGGGCCGAGGACCGGTTTTTCCTGGTGGTTAACGCCGCCTGCAAGGTCCAGGATATAGAACACCTGCGGGCCCATCTCGACGGCCAGTCCCTGCAGGTGCTGGAACAACAGGCGCTGCTGGCGTTGCAGGGCCCCAGAGCACGGGAAGTGATGGAAAGCCTGTGTCCGCAGGCCGCCGGGCTGGTGTTCATGCAGGGCTGTGCCGCCAGTATCGATGGCGTCGATGTCTACATTACCTGCTCGGGATACACCGGCGAAGACGGTTTCGAGATTTCCGTTCCCAATGCCGCCGCCGAGTCACTGGCCCGCCGCATCCTCGCTTTTGAGCAGGTCCAGCCGGTAGGCCTGGGCGCCAGGGACTCCCTGCGCCTGGAAGCCGGGCTATGCCTCTACGGCCACGAGCTTAATACTGACATCGACCCGGTGCAGGCCGGCCTGCTCTGGTCCATCAGCAAGGCCCGGCGGGCCGATGGCGAACGCCCGGGGGGGTTCCCCGGGGCCGAAGTGATCTTTGACCGGATCATCAACAAGCCGGCCCTGCGCCGCGTTGGCCTGGCTGTGGAGGGCAAGCGTCCCGTTCGCGAGGGTCAGACGGTGGTGGACAGTAACGGCGAGCCGGTCGGCGAAATCTGTTCCGCCTGCTTCGGCGCCAGCTTTGGCGGGCCCATTGCCATGGCCTATGTGCAGCGGGAACTGGGCGAACCGGAGACCGCGCTGGCCGTGGATGTCCGCGGCAAGCTGTTGCCGGTCACCGTGACCCGGATGCCTTTCAGTCCCCAGCACTACTATCGGGGTTGAGTCGGCGGGGCAGGGCGGGCCTGCGCAGGGCCAGCAGCCATTGCCACCACGACTGCAGGGGCCGCAGCAGGAACGACAACCGGCGCCAGGGTCGGTAGCGCCACAGCAGACTCCCGCCGGCGGCGACTGCCAGCAGGGCCAGGGCGCTGCAGACCAGTATGCGCCAGGGCAGGGGCCGTGCTCCGCCAGCTGGCTCGATAAGCTCACCGGCGACAAACACCTCTATCGCCGGCAGGCTGCGTAGTTTGAGGGTTTCCTCCCGGGTGTCCCACCAGAAGAAGTCCAGGGCCGGCAGCACATAGTTACCCGCCTGTTCGGCAACATAGCTGATGGTTTGCTCCCGGCTGCCGACGCTCCGGCCGCGGTTGTTGCTGTTTTTCAACACCGGTGGTGCCGGGTAGGCAGCCAGTCCGTCCTGTTTGATTTCGGCGACTTCCGGCAACATCATCGCCGGCACGTCCTCCGCCGTGAAGCTGATGCGCCGTTCAAAGGCGTCGCCAGGCTGGAGCTTGCCAGTGTCCCGGCTGACGGCCTGGGTGACGCGGTAGTCCGGGGAGGCCACCCAGGATTCAGCCTGTTCCAGTGCCGGGGGCAGGCTGACGGTAAAGGCCAGCGGCGGACTGGTTGCCTCGCCCTCGATATTGCCCAGTTCGCCGCCATTGACCTTCAGGCCCAGCGTCACCGCGGGAATCCGGAACTCACCGGGCCGCTGTGGAAACAGGTCTATGGTCCAGCGCTGCAGTACCCAGGTCGTACTCTGGCGGGTCTCGCTGGCGTTGGCGGCAAACTGGTCCGTCTGCAGAATCACCAGCCCGGGCACCTCCGGCAGGCGAATCCGGGTGCCACCGGTAAACCAGGTACTGGTTGCGACCTCGATCACCATTCTGGCGCGCTGGCCCGGCACCAGGTCGCCGGTGTGTTCCAGGCGACTGTCTATGGTCAGGCGGCCATTTTCCAGCAGTGTATCCAGCTGGCTGGCAGCCAGGGTCGGGATAGAGGCCAGCAGGAATAGCAGGCAGTTGATCCGTCGGAGTGTCACTGGCTGGTCTCCCGGCGTTGCAGCTGCATATGGAACTTGGTGGCGAGGAAATCGGACGGGTCCCGCTGAACTCCCCGCAGCCACATGTCCCGGGTGGCCTGACTCTGCAGTATCTCCTCGGCGGTGAAGTGCTTTGTTTCGACCTCATCGAAGCTGAGCTCTGCTGCACCCTCGGCGGGAATGGCATCGTCGCCCCCCAGTTCCTTTTCCTCGCTGCCAATGCCGGATTCCGGGGTTTGCGACTCGCTCAGGCGGTTGATCTCGTCGATCAGCGCCTGCACCTTGTCCCGGTTTTCCCGGGCCCCGGGGTAATCGGGGGCCCGTTCCAGCAGCCGGTCATAGCGATTGACGGCGCGCAGGAAATCCCGGGCGTGGGCCCTGGCGTTCGCCTCGTTGAACAGGGCGGTGTCACTGTCGGAGCGCGAAAAGTATTCCGCTGCCTGCATGAAATCTTCGTTGTAGTAATAAGCGATGCCCTTCCAAAGGGGGTCCTGGAACTGCCTGGCCGCGGCCCGGTAGTTGCCCGTTTGCAGCAGTAGCCGTCCCTGCTGGTCCGGGGTGAGCCAGAGGCTGGCGAACCATTCGCCCACCCCCCGGCCCTGTTGCGCCGGCGCCGACGCGGGCGGATTGTCACTGGCGGTGGCGGGAGCCGGCGTACCGGCCAGTACCATGGGCACCAGCAACCAGGCCCAGGCTATCGTCCAGCCCCTGCGAAACCACAGCAGCCACAGGGGTATGCACAGGAATACCAGCGGATAGCCGCTGTCCAGCCAGGGCAGGGCATCGTCATCGATCACGACGTAATGGCTCTCGATATACCGCTCCAGCACCCGCACATCACTGTCATCGATGGTGGCATCCAGGTAGCGGCCATTGGCGGCGTCCGCGATCGCCCGCAGGTTGTCTCGATCGAGGGGGATGATGCCGTTGTCGTCAGAGTCGCCGCCGATCCCGAGAATCAGCAGCTGGTGGGTCCGCTGGCTGAAATATCCGGCGAAGGCTTGCCGACTGCCGCTGCTAGCGCCGTCACTGATCAGCACCACCGTGGCGGCGGCGGTGGTGTCACGCAGAATGTCGTCAATCAGTGGCAGCGCTTGTTCGGGGAACTTGCCGCTGCGAGGCATCATGCTGGGCTGCAGCGCCGCCAGGTACTGATTCAGGATGTCCTGGTCTGCGGTCAGGGTAAGTACCGTGTGGGCGCTGCCCGCGTACACCACCAGCGCCGAGGTTTTGTCCGGCCTGAGGGCGAGCAGGTCAGAGGCTTTCTGCCTGGCCCGGGCCAGGCGCGACGGCTGCACGTCTTTTTGTTCCATGGAGTCGGACACATCCATGACCAGTACCAGGGCCGACGCGTCCTGACTGAGGGGAGAGGGTTGCTGGCGCCAGCTTGGGCCGAGGATGATGACGATAAACAGCGTTGCATTCAGTAAGCTCACAGAGGCTGGATTGAACCACCGTGACTGTCGCCGTTCCAGGCGCAGGTGCTGCAACAGGTGGGGAGCGATAATCCCGCTGAACATGTCGCTCTTGCCCTGCCGGCGCTGGATGAATACGGTCAGCGCTATGGTCGGAATTACCAGCACCAGCCAGCCCGGCCGCAACAGGTGGAAATACTCAAGCGCCGAGAGATCAGGCAGCATCGGGAGCCTCCCGATCGCGCAGGCTGACCAGGGCGTTGTATCCGTGATACAGCACATACAGCAATACCACCAGTAGCACGGGCACCCAGTGCAGGCTTTGTCGGGGCCGAAAACTGACGGTTTCGTAAAGCGCGGGCTCCAGTTCGCCGATCGTCAGGTAGGCCTGGCGCATTTGCTCCCTGTCCAGCGCCTGGAAGGAGCGGCCGTCGGCGATCTCGCTGACCCGGTTGATGGTCTCCATGTCCAGGGCGTCTTCGCCCACGGTGGTGGGGTCACCGATTGCAATGGTGTAGATACGGATATTGTTGGCGGCGGCAACCTTGGCGGCATCGATCGGCGGCACGGTGCTGCCGGTGTCGTTGCCGTCGGTCAGCATGATCAGCACCCGGTTGTCAGACTCACTCTCGCTGAACAGCTTGATCGCCAGGCCGATGGCATCACCGAACACGGTGCTGGGCCCGGCCATGCCGATCCCGGTTTCAGCAAGCAGTTGCAGCCATACCTGGTGGTCGTCGGTGAAGGGGGTTTGCAGGTAGGCAGCATCACCGAAGACGATGAGCCCAAGCCGGTCGGAACTGCGCCTGGCGGCGAGATCCTCGAGCACCCGTTTTACTGCCTGCAGGCGATCAATGCTGCCGCCGTCCGGCAGGGTGAAGTCCCTGGTCTCCATGGAACCGGAGAGGTCCACCGCCACCATCAGGTCCCGCCCCGACTTCTGCTGCTCAACAGGAGGTCCGATCCACTGTGGTTTGCTTGCCGCCAGTACCAGGAAAATCCAGGTCGCGATAACCAGGATTTTTTGCAGGCGATCGCGGCGCGGGATGCGGGCGCCCTGCTCCGGGCGTTGTTCACTCAATTCCACCAGCTTTTCGAAGAAAGGGACCATCACCGAGTCGCGACTCTCCCGGTAAGCCGGTAGTAGCCGCATCAGTAGCGGTAGCGGCAACAGCAGGAGCGCCCAGGGATACGCCAGTTCAAGCATCGTAGCGATTTCGGTGTTCGTTAACCCAGGCCAGACTGGCCTCCAGCAACTGTTCTGCGGCTGTGCTGTCCACCGGCTGCTGCCGGTAAACGCCCAGTGCCAGCAGCCGGCACTGCTGTTCGGAGAAGGGTGGGTGTTCGCAGCGGCTGTTGAGAAATTCAGTCCAGCGCTCTCCCCACAGGGCTGCTACCTCCTGTCGTGAGAAGCCGGCGAGGGCAGACAACTTGAGGGTGCGATTAATCTCGGCGACAAAGCCCGGGGATACCTCCAGGCTTTGCAGGCGTGCCGTGGCTTCACGCCGATAGCGGTTGCGATACCAGTACCGCAGCCTGCGGCTGGCCGTGCGCAGTAACCACAGCAGCAACAGCGCTGCCACCAGGATCCAGCCCGGGGTCTGCGGCAGCCAGTCGATCGCCGGGGGCGAGACCACCTCATGAAAATCCCCCAGGGCATAGTTGCCAAAGATCTCCGGTAACGCGGGCAGGCTCATGCCAGTACTCGCTGGCCACCCAGTCGCTCGCGCAGCTGCTGGGCAGCGGGCTCGGCGGTACTGATGGGGATCACTGGAATCTGGTGACGGGTCAGGTCAGCGCGGACCTGGGCAAAAGAGCTTTCAAAGCTGGCTTCGAACTTTTCACCGAGTTCATTGTGCCCGGGGTCCAGTTCCAGCTGGTAGTAACCGTCACTCACCACCAGTTTATCGGCGCTGGAGATGTCGCGTTCCAGCGGGTCATAGACCAGGCCGCAGATAATGTCATTGTGCCGGGCGATGCGGCGGATATGCGCCATCGCCTCTCCACTCCAGCCGTGAAAGTCGGACACCAGGACCACCAGGTAGTCGTGGCTGACCCGTCGTTCGACAGTTTCAAGCGCCTTGAGCAGGGCCCCGGGGTTATTTTTGATACCACGGTTCACCGACAGCTGCTGGTTCATGGTTGCCAGGTCGCCCAGCCAACCCATGACTTTCTTGTCGCTGCGGGAGGGTCGGGCCTCGGCCACCCGGTCATCATTGAACAGGATGGCACCGATGCGGTCCCCCACCGCCAGCACCCGCCAGGCGGTAATGGCTGCCACCTCGGCCGCCACCACCGATTTCATCTTGTAACGGCTGCCAAAGAACATCGGCAGTCGCTGGTCGACGATAACGATGACCGGGCGGTCCCGTTCCTCGGTATATACCCGCACATGGGGTTTGCCGGTACGGTTGGTCACCCGCCAGTCCATGGTGCGTATATCGTCACCGGGTCGGTAGTGGCGCAACTCGTCGAAATCCAGGCCGCGACCACGCAGTTTGGAACGCTTGCGACCGGCCAGTAGCGAACTCACCGGCTGTTTCGGCAGGTAGCTGAAACCGCCCGCGGTGTGGCGCAGGCGCACCAGGTCCTGCAGGCGAGTGTAAACGCGGTCCTGGGAACGCTCGGGCACGGTTCAGCCTACCGCCACCCGGCTGAGGATCTCGTCGATGACCTGGTCGGCCGTGACCCGGTCCGCCAGGGCATCGTAGCTGAGAATCAGGCGGTGGCGCATAACAGCGTGAAGCACCGAGGTGACATCTTCCGGGGTGACATGATCGCGGCCATCCAGCCAGGCACTGGCGCGGCTGCAGCGGTGCAGGGCAATCGTCGCCCTGGGGCTGGAGCCAGTGTCCACCCAGTTTGCCAGTTGTTCGCTGTAGGCCCCCGGCTGGCGGGTCGCGATGACGAGATCCACAATATACTGTTCCACAGGCTCGGCGATGTTCATGTTGCCGATGACATCGCGGGCGGCGAAGATGTGTTCCTGGGAGATCATCGCCAGTTGTGCCTGCCTTTGGGCTTCCTCGGCCTGCAGCATGCGCACGATCGAGAGCTCGGCGTCGGTATCCGGGTAGTCCACCGAAATTTTCATCAGGAATCGATCCATCTGCGCCTCGGGAAGCGGGTATGTGCCTTCCTGCTCAATCGGGTTCTGGGTGGCCAGCACCATGAACAACCGGGGCAGTGGGTAGGTCTTGCCAGCGACGGTGACCTGGCGCTCCTCCATGGCCTCCAGCAGCGCAGCCTGAACCTTGGCCGGGGCGCGGTTAATTTCGTCGGCCAGCACCAGTTCATTGAATACAGGGCCCTGCTGGAAAATCAGCTCCGACACGCCCTGGTTGTCCTGGTACACCTCGTTGCCGGTCACATCAGACGGCAGCAGGTCAGGGGTGAACTGGATTCGTCCGAGGCTGGCCTGCAACACCCGAGACAGGGTCTTGATGGACCGGGTTTTCGCGGTACCGGGCAGTCCTTCCAGCAAGACGTTACCGTTGCACAGCAGCGCCAGGGTCAGGGTGCGTACAACCTCTTGTTGACCGATCACCGAGCGGCTCATCTGTTCCATCATGGACCTTACAGCTTGCAGAGGTTCTTGGGACAAGGGGTGCTCCTTTCCTGATGGGCTGGGTGCCAGCGAATTATAGCCGGGCCGTGGGGCTCGCCGTCAGCAATCAACAGGGGTAAGTATACAAATTGTGTACAACTTATGTCGTAACTGCTGACGCCGCTGGGGCCCGTCTTGCTATTATGGTCTATTCTGGAGGAGGGATTGCAAGCGGGCCTGATCACGCGCGGACCGCGGTCGATCACGGTGATTGGAAAAGGTGACAAAGATGAAAAAGCGATGATTGGTGCCGTCCCTGTTTGGCTTGTGGTTTGCCGGGTCAGCCGTGTGGTCCCAGGATATTGGCAAGCTGGTAGAGGCCGTCGACACGGACAAGGCGATCGAGTCCGTCGATAAGGAAAAAATGACCGAAGCGGTTTCCGGCGATGGGGTGGATTACCAGAAGGCCTACGACTCGGTGGACAAGGAAAAGGCCGTTGAAGCTGTCGATATGGATAAGATCAAGGAAGCGATGAGCAAATAGCGATTGTGGGGGCAGCACAGGTGTTCATGGAATTTCAGCATTGGCTTAAGGGTATTCAGGTTTCCATCGGGCCGTTCGCCGTCATCTGTGCCGCGACAGCGCTGGCCCTTCTGACCGCCTGCAGCACGGCGGGCCTCAGGGAACAGTCGCCCGGCAGGGCGCAGGTGCACGCGCTGCCCCCGGCACAGAGCGGGACACTCGCTGAGATTTCCACCGGTATCGCTACCGGGCATGGCGAGGACCACTCCGGATTCTGGCTGCTCGACAGCAGCGAGGACGGTCTGCGCTGGCGTCTGGCGCTGATTGATTCAGCCACCACCTCCCTCGATATACAGACCTATCTCTGGTACCCGGATCACAGTGGCGCCCTCATTCTGGAGCGGGTTATCCTGGCGGCCGAGCGTGGAGTCAAGGTCCGAATCATCGTCGATGATTTGATTCTCCAGGGTCAGGACCAGTTGATCGCCAACCTGCATGCGACACCCAATATCGAGTTCGCCATTTTCAATCCCTGGCAAGACCGGAGTTCACTTATCAACCGGGCCGGGGAGATGTTGGCGCGGATGGAGCGACTCAATATCCGCATGCATGACAAGTTGATGATTGCCGACGGTCATGCGGTCGTCATCGGTGGGCGCAATATCGGCGACCACTACTTCGGCCTGAGTGATACCTATAACTTCCACGACACGGACTTGCTGGGCATTGGCCAGATCGGCCGCGAGGCCAACGAGATGTTCGACCGCTTCTGGAACAGTGAATGGGTAGCCACGGCGGATGCGTTGACGACCGAACCCGACCCGTCGATTGTACGCAAGCAGCGCAGGGCGATGCAGAAACGGCTGCAATCAGCAGACCGCCTGCAGCGGTTTCCGCTGGAGCCCGTCGACTGGAGTGTGGAGTTTGAGCAACTGGCGAAGGAGTTGCGCATCGGGCGCAGCATGCTGGTCTACGATGAGGCCGCCCGCGAGCAGATCTCCCAGAAAATGGCGGGCAGCATGTTCAACTTTTTCAATATCGCCGAGGAGGAACTGCTGATCCAGAACGCCTACATCATCCCCGGCGACGACGCGATCGATTTTCTCCAGAACAAGCGGGACGCGGGGGTCACTATCCGGGTGATTACCAATTCCCTGGCCTCCCATGATGTGCCGGCGGTGAACAGTCACTACGAGCCCTGGCGAGACGATTTTATCAACGCCGGCGTGGACCTCTGGGAGTTCCGCTCCGATCCCGCCATCAAGGGCACAGTAGTGGATGTGCCGCCGGTCAATTCAGGTTTCAGCGGCTTGCACAGCAAGTGCGCGGTCGCTGATCGCCGCTATGTGTTTGTCGGCTCAATGAATCTGGATCCGCGGTCCCGGTCAATAAACACTGAAATGGGCGCCATGGTCGACTCACCCGAACTGGCTGAAGACCTGGCCCGGGTGCTGGAACGGAATATGAGCGGTGCCAATGCCTGGCAGGTGCAGATGGATAAGAACGGTAAGCTGTCCTGGGTCAATAGCGAGCAGACGCTTTACCAGCAGCCTGCCCGTGACGGCATGCAGCGGGTGATGAACGTGCTGATGAAGCTTGGTCCCAGGGATCAGTATTAATGCCCGGCCGGCAGAGCCCGATGTGTACTGCTATCCCCCGGCGATACCCGGCCAGGACAGGCCTGGCGTATTCCTGGTTACTGCTGGTCTGTATGCTGGTGCTTGCCGGCTGTGCCAGCAGGCCCTACCAGCCTGCCGACCTGGAGGCAGCCGGGTTTCTGCAGCGCGCCGTAGTCCAGCAACAGGATGGACTGGTCATCTCTGCTTCGGTACCCACGGCTGAAGAAACCCTTGCCCTGACCGGGCTTGATTTGTACGCCCAGGGCATACAGCCCGTGTGGATCAAGGTGGAGAATCGTAGCGACGAGTTTGCCCGGGTCATTACCTGGAGCATTGACCGGGATTACTTCGCACCCATCGAGGTGGCCTATATGAACCGGCGTCCCTACAGCAAGGAGGGCTACCAGGCCATGGAACGCTGGTTCAGGGACTCGGCCCTGCCACGGCGGATAGAGGCCGGGGAAACGCGCAGCGGGCTCGTCTACACCAACCTCATGAGCGGTACCAAGGGCTTTAACATGTCCCTGATTCATCGCCAGGGCCTCAAGGATTTTACCTTTTTCGTGCCCCTGCCGGGTTTCACGCCGGACTTTATGACCAGGGACTTTGCCAGTTTTTACAGCAGTGAAGAAATCGCCGATTACGACCAAACCGCGCTGCCGCGTGTGCTGCGGGATGAGCTGGACTGTTGCGCGACGGACCGGGACGGGGTTGCCAGGGGCGCCCCGTTCAATGTGGTGTTGCTGGGCAAAGGCTCTACCGTGCGCCGCGCAATGCTGCGCGGTGGCTGGGTGGAAACACCCGCCGATCCAGATATTGCCAAACGGGCGCGATTGCAGTCCTTTCGAGGGCGTGAACCCGACGCCATCTATTCCCGGCAACGGGCGGACGGCGACGAGTTGATTGTGCTCCACTTGTGGCTGTCGCCCTGGCAACTGGATGGGACTCCCGCCTGGATTGGGCAGGTTTACTACGCCCAGATCCAGGATCCGCTGTTGCAGTGGATGGAATCACGGGGCGTCACCGATACCGACGTCTACAAATTTTTTGCCAGGGAAAGCCTGGTTTCAGATATCGATAGCGCGCAGCGGTACCTGTACCAGAATCTCTGGTACGGCGGATCCCTGGAGAAGGTAGGCTATGTGCGCGGCATGGATCCCGTGCCCCTTGATAATCCGCTGCAGGGTTTCGATGGCACACCGTTTTTTACCCACGGTATGCGTATGGTCGCAATCCTGTCCGATGAATTCCGGGCCATCGATGAGGTCGTCTATCTCAACGATCCTGACTTTCCCATCTATTCCCGAAACACCGGGGCGCCGTTTGACGGGCGCGAGGTGCGACCGCCGAATGATCGCCTGCAGACCCAGACGAAAGGCGCCTTGACCGTGACCACCGCAGTCCCCAGTGCAGAGGAGGCGAAGGCGGTTTTCGATGTCGATCTGTACGCCCGCAATATTCAGCCGGTCTGGATCAAGGTCGAAAATCGAAGTGACGAGGTATTGCAGCTTACCCCCATGGGAATCGACGCATCCTATTTCACCCCGCGGGAAGCGGCCAACCGCACCCGGACCGGCGTTCAGAACGAGAATGCCGGGCGCTATGAGCGCCGCGGCCATATCAGACTCAGCGTGCTGCCGAACAGTGCCCAGTCGGGCTATGTTTTCAGTCGAGTCGACGAAGGCACCAAGTCATTCAATGTCGATGTCCTGGGTGAGAACGAGGCGCATCTGATGACTTTTTTCGTGCCGGTGCCGGGCCTGAAAATCGACCACTACAGCGTCGATATGAATACGCTCTACCCGCCCGGGGAGGTTCGCGAGGTCAATCTGGCGGAACTGGTCGCCGAACTCGAGGCCATGCCCTGTTGTGTCAGGAATGCCGCCGGCAATGACAAGGGTGATCCGCTGAACCTGGTGTTCATTGGTAAGCCCCTGGACCTCTACTACGCTTTCATGCGCGCCGGTTGGGACGAGACCGAGACCATCTACGGCGCCTCCCTGTGGAAAACCGGCCTCTCGGCGATAACGGGCGGAGCTTACCGTTATTCGCCAGTCAGTGCGCTGTACGTTTTTGACCGTGCCCAGGACGCGGCCCTGCAACGCGCTCGCGGCAGTATTCACGAACGCAATCACCTGCGCGTCTGGATGACGCCGCTGCGACATCAGGACATGCCGGTGTGGATCGGGCAGATCAGTCGGGATATCGGCGTGCGCTTTACCCGTAAGACGATCACGACCCACAAGATTGATCCCGACGTCGACGAGACCCGCGAGTTTTTGCTCGAAGATATGGCATTTACCCAGGGACTGAAAGCGTTTGGCTATGTCGGCGGGGTCGGGGCGGCGGATTATGAAAATCCTCGCGGCAACCTGACGGGGGATCCCTATTTCACCGATGGCCGGCGGGTGGTGATGTGGATGTCCGGCGAGCCGGTGGGACTGGACGAACTGCAAATGATTGATCTGTCACCTTACCGTACGGGCGTCGTCGGCCCCTGAGAGGCGGTTCAGTGCGCCCAGTCGCGTTGCGCCTTGAACTGTTTCGAGAGATAGTCCATCTGGTCCACCAGGATGCGGTCCTTGGCCAGGTAGTGCCACTCGTAGGGATTGGGCCGGAAGGGTACTGCCAGCAGCGGCATACCCGCTTCCTCCGGCGTCATGTTGTCCTTTTTCCAGTTGCAACGTCGGCAGGCAGCGACCACGTTTTCCCACTTGTCCTGGCCGCCGCGAGAACTGGGCAGGACATGGTCGCGGGTCAGGTCGGCGCGTCTGAACTGCTGGCCGCAGTACAGGCAGCGGTGATCATCGCGCCGGAACAGCGTGCGGTTGCATAGCGGCGGGGTGAAGCCCTGGATAATGCGACCCTGGATCGCAATGATGGGTTGCAGGTCGATGCGCGAACGTTGGCCTGAAAGTCGCTGAATACCGCCAAACACAGGGGGTAGTGTCTCGCCGATGCCGTAGATGACATCGCCTCTGGCGTAGGCAGAAATTGCCTCGTGGGCGGTGATCCAGCCGCGTGGCTGACCCGCCATGTCCAACCGCAGGATCGCTTGCATGGGTTCCTACTCGAAGACTCCGTTACAAGCTACTGCAAATTGGTGTTGACTACAATCGTGAATATCTGACGTCCGGGGCTAGTTGATGGGGTGGTTTCGCACTGGCTGCTGATTTCGCGGGTTGGGTTTTACAATCCCGTAGCTGGCTTCAAAAGTGCCCACCTCCAGCGGTCGGTCAAACACGTAGCCCTGGAGAATGTCACAGCCAAGGTCTTTAAGTCGCTCGGCAATTTCCGTGCTTTCGACACCTTCGGCGACCACTTTCATGGAGAAGTTATGGGCAAGGTCGATGACCGCCTTGACGATGGCGTGATCCTTGCCACATTCCAGCATCTTCATCACGAAACTGCCGTCTATCTTGATCTCGTCCACTGGCAGGTCGCGGAAGTAGGAGAGTGAGGAGAAGCCGGTACCGAAGTCGTCCAGCGAAACTTTTACCCCTCTCACCCGCATGTCGGCCAGCTGTTCCATCATCGTGGTCTGGTTATCCACCATAATCCGCTCGGTCACTTCCAGTACCAGCCTGGCGGGGGACACGCCGTAAATGTCCAGGGCGTCGTTCACCACCGACGCCAGCTGACCGTCCAGCAGCAGTTGCGGTGCGATGTTTACGGCAATCGTCAGTTCTTCCGGCCAGAGGGCCAGTCGCGCGATGGCAGACTTGACCGCCCAGAAGGTCATGGGGCGGATGACGTCATGGCACTCGGCCACGGCGATAAACTGCCCGGGTGGTATGACTTTTTTATCGCGGGTATGCCAGCGCATAAGCGCTTCCGCTCCCACCAGCGACTGATAGCTGGCGTGGATTTTCGGCTGGTAGTAGAGCTGCAGTTCGCCCAGGTCCACGGCGGTTTCCAGCCGCTCCAGTAACTTCTGTTCCTCGGCGGCCTGTACCGTTTTTTGCGGAGCATATACATCGTAAATGCGCGCCGCATCGCGGGCCTGCCGCAGGGCCATGCTGGCCCGGCGCAGGGCCAGTTCGAGATCGTTATCCGGATCGGATGATTCAGTGAACCCGGCGCGTATCGTGAGGGAGACGGGACGACCGAACTGGTAATGGGGTTCGGCAAACATGCGCTCCAGCTTTGAGGTCGCCAACTCAAGTTCGCCGCGGGTAGCCATGCCGCGCAGTATGACACAGAAGCGGTTGTCATCCAGCCGCTTCCATTCGTCCCTTGGTCGCACCCAGTCCTGCAGTCGCTGGAAAAATGCCTGCTGCACATCGCCAAAGCTCGATCGCCCGAGCCTGTCCAGTAACTCCTCGGCATCAGCGAGTTCTACCAGTCCGACCATGTTGTGATTTGACGGGGTCATATGTAGTACTCCTCGCTGTTCACGCCGTGACTGCCGGGTAACAGCTCACGGGTGATCCAGCGCTCGATTCCGCGCGGGTCATTCTGGTTGCCAAGGTCGACAATCTCCAGGGGGTCCCGCTTGTGTTTATTGCCGTCGAGCACTACCACGACTTCGGGCTTGAGTCGGCGGGTCTCGTTCTGGCGGGTGACAATGCCCACCTCGCCGGTATTGAGTTCTACCAGGGTGCCAGTGGGGAACAGGCCAATGGCCTGGATAAACTGCTCCACCAGGGCGTCCTGGAACTTGCTGCCCTTGGTGTCCAGCAGCTCCTGGGCGGCTTCATGGGAGGTTCTCGCCGGTGCCCAGGGGCGGGGCGTAATCATTGCATCGTAAGTATCCACAAGCCCCGCGATTCGAGCGAGCAGGGGGATCGCGGCACCCTGCAACCCCCGCGGATAGCCGGAGCCGTCCATCCGCTCGTGGTGGTTCTCGATAATACCCAGTATTTCAAAGTTGACGTTCCTGGAGTCGGTGACCATCTCTGCGCCCATGGTGGGGTGGGCGCGGATAATCCGCTGCTGCGCCTCGCTGAGTCGATTGGCCTGTCCCAGCAATTCCGCCGGTAGCTGGGTCATCCCCACGTCACACATGGCACAGCCCACTGCCAGGGTTTCCAGTTCGTCACGGTGTAACCCGATCTGGCGACCGAGGATGGCAGCCCAGGCGGCCATGGACACGCCATGCTCGAAGCGATAGTCGCCGCTTTCCTTGAGCCGGAGCAGGGCGCCTACCGCCTCCCTGTTCTTGAATACAGATTCGATGAGCGGGCTGATGGACTCCTGCACCTTTGATATCTCGGCGCTGCGACCCGCACGCAGTGAATCAAAAACCCTGTCCAGGGTCTGGGCGGCATTGTCGAAACAAGCCCTTGCCTGGCGCATGTCGGCGCGCAGTTCCAGCCGCTCCTGCGGAACCGCGTGGGTTGGCGCCGCATCCAGGCAGAGAAAGTTTCTCTGTGCCTTGTACTCGGCGTCGACAAAGACATGGTCGACAAATCTGGAGACGTAAATTGCTTCCGCCGGGTCGCGGACCACAAAACCCTGGAGCGCAAACGGGGTTTCCAGCCACGGCCTGTCCAGCTCGGCAACAAACATGCCGGGCTGGAGGCTGATAGCTGGAACCTTGACTAGGCGCATCCCGACTCCGGGGCGTAACTATTGATGATGGCAGGCTATTAGCGGGCTGGCAGCAAGTCGATAACGGACGCGCGAGACTGTGACCAGGGTCCGGTTTTTCTTCGCTGAAATGTGACCATAATCGCGTTTTCCGGGCTAGCGGGCCAGCCAGCTCTGCTCGGCCAGCAGGCGCGAACCCTGTAGCACCCGGCCGGTAAACCTGTCGCCGGTATTGACCCGGCCGACCCCGGCGGGGGTGCCGGTCATCACAATGTCGCCATCTTCAAGGGAAGTGAATTCACTGAGTTGGGCCAGTATTTCCGCCGGAGGGTACATCATCAGTTCCACGCCGCCTGACTGCCGCAGTTCGTCGTTGACCCACAATTGCAGTGACAGGGCGGTGGTATCCTCGATAGCGCTGAATCGGGAAAACAGCGCGGCGCCGTCGAAGGCCTTGGCGCGCTCCCAGGGCAGCCCCCGTTCCTTGAGCGTTGTTTGCAGCCTGCGCTTGGTCAGGTCCAGGCCGAAACCCGCCGCCACCGGCTTGCCCGATTCGATCAGCAGTGCGATTTCACCTTCGTAGTGTAAGGGCTCCCCGCCCAGGCTCGAACGCAGCTCGTGGCCGATGGCAGAGTTGGGTTTTCCAAACACCACCATCTGCTCCGGCACCTCGTTGCCCAGTTCCTCGATGTGCGCCACATAGTTACGGCCCACGCAGACAATTTTGCTGGGGGTGATCCGGGTATTGTCAACCGTTACTGTATTCATGCGCTATGCTTCCAGAGGTGTGTGCCATACCATTATAAGCGCCTGTCCGGCTCGCGGTGGCCTGTGCTAGGCTGCTGAAAAACCCAATAGCGAGGGAGGTAGCCTTGGAAGTGGAAATAAGCATCAACCTGACCGCGGCCATTGTCGCGACCGTGGCGTCTTTTATACTGGGCGGCCTCTGGTACGGGCCGGCTTTCGGCCAGCGCTGGCAGGCGCTGGTGGGTCTTGCCGATGAAGAGATTGCCAGCAGTGGCCCACCGCTGAAGATTTTCACCGCCGCCTTTGTGCTCACACTGGTCCAGGCGCTGATGCTCTCGGCGATTATTCCCGCAGACCCGAATGTCACGGTCGGGCTGGTTTATGCGCTGGTGATTGGTATCGGCTTTGTGGCCACCGCCTTCGGAGTGAACTACCTGTTCTCCCGCTCCCCCCGGGCGTTGTTCGCCATTGACGCGGGATTCAACGTGCTCCAGTTCGCCCTCATGGGGGCCATTATCGGCGCCTTCGGCTGAGCTATTCCTGCATGCCGTGGTAGAGCAGCCTCACCAGTAAACGGGCACCGTCGTTATCCTTCAGTTCGGCGTAGCGCGGGCCATCGCGCTTGCCGATGTCGCGAATATCGGCCATGAGTTCGGGATGAAACTGGCAGGTAAAGGAACGGCGGATGCTGTGGGTTTCCCAGTCCTTGTAATAGATGCAGGTAGTGGACACCTCGGTCCAGTGGTCCTCGTTGACCCGGGTCTGGGACAGGATCTCAACAGCGTAGGGCATGCTCAGCAGCCAGGCCAGCGGACTGACTGCGATCTGGTAGCGCAGGGGGACAATGGTGTCGTGCAGTAGTTTAAAAGCCCAGTTGGCGAACAGGGCTGCCTCCTCGTTGACCTCGTCGCCATGGAACATTTCGATATTGAGCGCCCGCTCGCTGCGCATGAGAGTATCGATGACCCCCTCCAGCTCGTCGGCGATCAGCGCATGGGTGTCGTGGAGTTCCGCCGGAATGTGCTCGGCGTAGCTGTCGGAACCATAGGGCAGCAACTGGCGAGTACCCACCTCCACCTGTTCGTTGGCGGCGACCGCAAAGCGTTGGTCCTTCCATCCCCTGGCGATCATCTTGCCGTTCTTGATGACATCCAGGCTGTCGCCCATTTCCCGGATCCGGGCGGCGGCATTGCGCAGGCTCTCCAGGGCGCGCCCGCTCTGGTCCAGCGGCAGGTAACGCAGGGCGTAAATCTCTTTTACCGCGCGGCGCAACAGGCGGATCTGGGAACAGGCTGCCAGTTGATGGCCCAGGCAGATGAAAATTGCCGGGCCGCTGTCGGTGGAGCGTCGCAGCAGCAGCTCGTCGGTAAACCCGAGAATATCGTCCAGGCTGGCGTTGGAGCCGGCGAAGGTTTCCGGCGCATGGGCCGAGGGGTTGCCACCCTGCACCACAGTGGCGATGCCGGCGCTGGTGGTATGTGCCAGGCGCTTGGCGTTGAAGACCCCGGACTGCCACAGCGGGTAGAGAATGGTGTCCGCATCGGCTATCTGTTGCAGGATGTAGGCAACATTTTTCGATGCCCGGACGCCTTCGCCCTGCAGGTTGATGCCGACATTTTCCCAGGGCTCGACAACGTGCACGCCCTGTCGGTATACCTCGGGCATGCTCAGTAACAGTTCCAGTTCGTCGGGCCCGTGGATGACTTTTTCCAGCGGCGGCGCCACCCCCCAGTCGAACAGGCTGCCATCCAGCAGCATATCGCGCCCGGGGTAGGGGGAGGGAGAGGTACGGTCCCTGAGGTAGTAGCCCAACAGGGCGTGGACACTCTCCGGGCTGGCCGGGTGGGAGCCCAGGATACCGGGCGTGGTTCGCCAGGCGAGAGATTCCGCCGTAGGTTTTCGTAAGCCTGTCATGGTGTGATTGCGTTCCTGGTGAAATTGATCTCACGGGGGTATTAAACGCAGCAAAAAACGTGCCAGTCTTTTGGGTTTACTTCGCCGGTTGCTGGTTTTCCAGTGCCAGTATGCCCCGGCGAGGCTCCACGAACAGGGCCTCGCAGCTGGCCGTCAGGGTACCGTCGGCCAACATTTTCGCGGTGATCGTGGTTTTTCGGCCATCCACTTTCACCAGTTCCCCTTCAAGCCTGAGGTCAGTGTTGAGCGGGGTCCGGGCGTGATAGTTCACATGCAGGTAGCCGGTCATCCCCGGTTGGCCACCCAGTTTCTGGGCCACGCCCATGAACTGGTCGAAGATCGCCGCGACATAGCCGCCGTGCACACTGCCCGGTGGTCCCTCATAAACCCAGCCGCAGACGCAGTGTCCCAGCGCCCTGTCCCCCTCGATCCAGGTGTTTACCGGCGGGGCAATGGGGTTGGCGTAACCCCCCAGTGGATTCAGTTCGTGGCTGACCTGACCGAAGGAGCCATGGTTACCACTTTTGATCCATTCCAGCCGGCCGTACAGCCGGGGCGAGCGGGAAAATTCCGCCGCGGTTTTTTCCAGCTGGTCGGCGATGTTGTGCATCTTTTCAGTATCTGGCGAGCTGGTGACCAGGACTTCCGAGAGTTCCTGGATGGCGCAGGCGACCCGCCGTTTCGCCTCCCACTCGTCGCTGATGGGTGGGGTGATGTCCTCGCTGGCGAAAGGGTCGTTGAAATCGTTCATCAGGGCACCTGTGTTCTGTCCTCGGCGGGGCATTTTACTGCAGGAAGGCCCCGGTGGCGGTTCAGCTTGTCAGGCTCTAACGTGCTTGGGGCTTTTCCGGCGTTTGGTCATAATAGCGCCATGCCATATGAACTGCTTGCCGGCCTGGCGTTGTTTTCTTTCGTCAGTTCCATCACCCCCGGGCCCAATAACCTGATGTTAATGGCTTCCGGCGCCAATTTTGGCTTTCGTCGCACGCTCCCGCATATGCTCGGGGTAGGCATCGGCTTTACCGCCATGGTGGCCCTGGTGGGGCTGGGCCTGGTGGGCCTGTTCGAGGCCTACCCGCTGAGCTACGAGGTGCTCAAGGCCGTCAGTGTCATCTACCTGGTTTTCCTGGCCTGGAAAATTGCCACCTCAGCGGCACCGGCCGGAACCGGAGCCTCTGAGCAGCGTCGGGGCAAGCCGATTACTTTTTTGCAGGCGGTAATGTTCCAGTGGGTGAACCCCAAGGCCTGGACCATGGCGTTGACCGCACTGACGGTCTACGCCCCCTCCCAGAGCCTGTGGGCGGTGTTGTCGGTGGCGGGTGTGTTCGGGCTGGTCAATCTGCCCTGTGTCAGCTCGTGGACGCTGCTGGGCCAGCAGCTACAGCGCTGGCTCACCAGTCGGCGGCGCCTGGTTGGGTTCAATCTGAGCATGGCGGTGCTGTTGGTCGCTTCCCTCTACCCGGTGTTGATGCCCTGAGTTTCAGCGCCATTCGGGGCTGGAGGTCCGCAGATCGCTAATCGTTCAGGTTGGCGCCGCCGTCGTCCATGTGTTCCGGGCGCTTCCAGTAGCTGAACTGGGGTGTCCAGTCCTCCGCGCTGAGGCCGGCAAGGCTGAGCAGGGGCCACAGGCTGCAATACTGGTCACCGGGGCCGAAGCTGCTGCCCCCAAGGCGGTAAATCCTGCCCTCCCTGCGCTGGTAGCAGACCACACCGGGGGTGTTGCCCTGACCTGGCTCGGTGCCCTGTTCGCGGATATAGTCACCTCCGCCGTGGGATGCCATGCGAAAGCGCCAGCCGCGCTCGTTGGCGAAGCGGCGCTGCAGAGCCGGGTCATCCCGGGACACCAGCACCACGCTCATGGCGGTTTCCAGGTGGGGCAGAAAGGGATTGATGCCGTCAGCCCACACGGTGCAGTAGCGACAGCCCTGACCCATGTTATGGATGACCAGCAGCCGGTCACGACCGGCAAACATCTCGCCGAGACTGGTGGTTCCCTCCAGGGTCTGGAAGGGGTAATCCGGCACTTCTTCGGGTTCGGTCTCCCGCCGCAGCTGGTGCAACTGCTGTCCCAGCTCGTAAATCTGCTTTTCCAGCTCGCGGACTTTAGCTACGCTCATCTTCCGGTCTCCCTGTGGGCGCTGCGTCAGGAGTTAGCAGTATAGTCGTTGCACAGCACGGTAGTAGTAAACTCGGGCGCATTGGGTAAACTGGCTGGTATAAAAATACCAGTACAGAGGCCGCAAGCATGTACGACATTGCCAGTACCGTCTCCCGGGTCGCCAACGAGACTTACAGCCACACCCGGAGAATCATGCCGCCGCAGCCCTGGTGGGAACACCTGGAGAGCAGCTTTCACAAGTTTCCCGATGACTTTGAGCTGGATCTGCGCACCGAAATGACGGTGGAGGCCACCGCCTTCGGCGATTTACTGCTGCGTACCACCGGCGCCAGCATGATGAACGCGCTCGCCGTGCCGTCCAGTTTCCAGCCCAGGCAACTGCAGCGCGATGCCGGAAATCGCGCTTATTACCAGCGCAAGGCCGACAAAGCCGACCCGGATGCCTTCTTCAAACGGCCTGACTCCTCCCGGGTAGCGATGCACTCTGCCAGTGCCGGCCTGCTGCGCTTCAGGCCCAGGGACGGCAGTTGCCGGCTGCTCAGCTTTGACAGCCCGTTCCAGGCGGTCAATCCGAAGCTGCGCGAAGACTACCGAAAGAAAAAACGCAACATGCGGGCGGTGGCCCAGTACTGGCGTCACGATGATGGCCCGCGCCCGACCATTGCGGTCATTCACGGTTTTATGGCCGATCCCTACTGGATGAACCGGATGTTTTTTGCCCTGCCCTGGTTCTATCAGCAGGGTTACGACATTTTACTGTTTACCCTGCCGCATCACGGCAAGCGGGCGTCGCGCCTGTCACCCTTTAGCGGGCACGGTTTTTTCGCCGGTGGCACCGCCCATATCAATGAGTCCTTCGCCCACGCGGTGCACGATTTCCGTATCTTCCTGGACTGGCTGGAGTCCGAAGGGGTGAGCAAGGTGGGGGTGACCGGCATCAGCCTTGGCGGTTATACCTCGGCGCTGCTCGCCTCGGTCGAGGAAAGGCTGGAGTTTGCCATACCCAATGTGCCGGTGGTCAGCCTTGCGGACCTGGTGCTGGAGTGGTTTCCGCTCAACCTGTCCATCAAGGCCATGCTCAAGGCCACGGGCACCAGTATTCGGGAAATCCGCCACGAATTGGCGGTGCATTCTGCACTGACCTACCCGCCGCGCCTGCCCAAGGAGCGGCTGATGGTGATCGCCGGCGCCGGCGACCGGCTGGCCCCGCCCAAACACGCCCGCCTGTTGTGGGACCACTGGGACCGGCCACAGATCCACTGGTTCCCCGGTAATCACCTGGTGCACCTGGACAAGGGCAAGTACCTCAAGGCGATGGCGGCCTTCATGCGCGAAATCGAATTCGATCGTATGTAGGCCGGGCTCCTAGCCGCGAGGCATTAACGCCAGTTGGCGTGACAGGGCGACCAGCCTGCCGCTGCTGTCCCAGATCTCGCCGTCCTCCTCCAGTACGCCGCCGGTCATGAAACGGGTGCTGAACTTGCAGCGCAACCAGCCAGGGGCCGGAATGCCGCGAATCTGGGTCGTCATCTCCAGGGTCGGCACCCAGTTTATCGGCAGGTCGGCATTGAACACGGTGGGCGGGAACGCATCCGCCACCAGCATCAGGCCAAAGGCATCTACCGGTTCCTCCTCCGCCAGCCGAATCCAGCCCCGCACCAGGGGCTGGCCGCTGGGCTGCCCCCGGAACACCAGGGCATCTTCCGGGTGCAGCCGCATGTCAACCCGGCCCATGAGCGGCGGCGGAAATCCCGCTTCATTAGGGACGACGCGCGCACAGTCCTCAGGGTCCGGCAGTGCCGGAGGCTCAGCGTCTACGCGTACCACGCCGTCGACAGTTTCCAGTTCGGTGAAAGCCCCGAGCAGCTCGATCAGGTTGTTGTCACCGGACTTCACGGTGGCTCGCAGGGTATCGAAGCTGCGCCCGGCCTTGAGCACGTGCGGATGAATGCTGATGGGCCCCGCCTTGCCCGGCGACAGAAAGTGGGCGGTCAGGCTGACCGGGTGTGGCCGGCTCGCCACTGCCATGGCCCTGGCGCCGAGGGCCATCAGGTAGCCGCCATTGGCATTGCCGAGTATGTCCCAGCCGGGGACGATAGTGGCCTCGTAGTGATCGCCCGCGGCCTGGACGGCGGTTGCGCTACTAAAACTCATGGTCCCTTCCCTGGCGACTGATAATGGATTCTATTTTGAAACCAAAATAGTCGCCGGTCAATCTGTGGCCCTGGCCCTGGCCCTGGCCCTGGCCCGCCGGTAGCGGTAAAGGGAGAGTGCCGCACTGGAACCGAGTACCAGGGTGCAACCGGCGATCTTCACCGGGGTCATGGGTTCGCCCAGGAACAGGGCGCTGCCGATCAGCGCCCCGGGCAGGTAGAGGTAGTAGATCATGCTGGAGTAAATGGCGGGCAGTTCAGTGCTGGTTTTCACCCACAGGCCGTGGGAGACCACCGTACACATCAGGCCCAGCACCAGTAACTGGTAGACATCGCTCAGCTGCAGATCCCAGTTGGCTCTGCCCCACAGGGGCAGGAATACCAGCAGGGCAAAGAAAAACTGCCCCCAGGTGCGCTCCAGCGTGCCGATGCTGCTGGCGCGCTGGTGCAGCAGCGGCATGGCGGCATACAACAGTGCGCTGAGCAGGCCCACGGCGATGCCCAGGGAGACATCGTTTTCCAGGGTAAATTCCGGCGACACCACCACACAGCCGGCAAAGCATACCCCGATAGCCAGCCACTCCACCGGCGCCACTTTTTCACCGTTGAACAGGTAGGCCAGAATCAGGTATTGCACACTGTAGGTGAGAATAGTGAGAGCGGCGATAGCGGCGGTGGCCAGCTTGATGCTGAAAAAATAGGTCAGCCAGTGCAGGCCGAACACCGTGCCAATGACCATGAGTTGCAACCACTGGCGTCTGCCCAGGCGCAGCAGGTGGCCGCGCATCAACACCAGCGGCATAAACACCAGCACCGCGATGCCGAGGCGGGCAATCCCGATGGTGTAGGCATTGGCTGTCGTGGCTTTGATCAGCACCGGCACTGCGGACATGATCAGCACTGCCATCACGCCGATGAGGATGAGGCGGGGTTGAGCCATTGGGTTAACGGGCGTAGGCCTCGATCAGGCTGCGGTGTTGGGGGAACGCTGCCAGCAGTGTGGCCCTGTCCCCCAGGCGCATGTCCTCGTAGTCGAACCCCGGCGACACGGCTTCACTGATCAGGCCGTAATCCCCGTGCGCCAGGTGGGAGGCTTTCCAGGTGCCGCCGGTCACCGTCAGCTGCAGCTGCTGCCCGGCGGCGAGGTCCGGCCCGAGCACCGCGGTCTCCAGCGTGCCGTCCGGGTGAATCAGGTAATAGTTCAACGGCGCGCCCAGGTGGTAATAGTGAACGATGTCAGAGCGGTTCAGGTGCCAGTGGCCCACCGGGGAGTCCGCGGTCAGCAGGTAAAAAATCGACGTCATGGTGAAACGGGGGCCGCTGCCCTGGTCGATCTTCTCCCGATGGTCCGCCTGGAAGGTTCGTTTGAAATAGCCCCCCTCGACGTGGGATTCCAGGCCCAGCTGTTCGATGACGGTGTTGCGATCGGGATAGTTCAATCCGGATCCCCCTGCAGTAACGTGGAAGGCGATCAGCCAGAGGGCCAGGGCGGCCGGGAACAAGCTCATGAGGAGGAATCCCGGGCCGCCAGTGCCGCGCGGATTTTAGCAGACGCCGTGTCTATGTCCCGGCGCAGGGCGGCTTCGTCGATAGTGTTGACCTGGCGCTCCTCCATCAACACCTTGCCTGCCACCACGGTAGTGACCACGTCGCTGGCATCCAGCATGTAGACCAGGTGCGAGACAACGTCGTACAGCGGCTGGTGCTTCGTCTTGCTGACATCGACCTGGATCAGATCGGCCTGCATGCCGGGTTTCAGCTGCCCAATACTGTCTGCCATACGGATGGCGGCTGCGCCGGTCCGCGTTGCCATCGCCAGTGCCTGTTTCGCCGGCAGGGCCGTGGGATCGCCACTGGCCACCTTGTGCAACAGCGCGGCCAGGCGCAGCTCTTCCCACATATCCAGGTCGTTGTTGGACGCGGCACCGTCAGTGCCGAGGCCCACCTTGACTCCGGCCGCCAGCATCGCCGGCACGGGCGAGATCCCCGCCCCCAGTTTCATGTTGGAGGTGGGGTTGTGAATGGCCCCGACCCCGGCTTTCGCGGTCAACGCGATGTCGTTCTCGTCGAGCTGCACCATATGGGCGGCGATCAGCTTCTGGTCGTACATCCCCAGGCCCGCCACGTGTTTCACCGGACTGGTCTGGTAGTGCTGGCGGATGAAGGCGGTCTCCGCCGGCGCTTCGGCCAGGTGCATGGAAATCCGGGCGCCTGCCTGCCCCGCGGCTTCCACGGTGGCTTGCAGATGCTCCGGGGAAACCGTGTAGGCTGCGTGCGGCGCAAACGCCGGTGTCACTCTCGGGTGCCTGCCCTGCCAGCGCTGGACGAAATCACGGGCGGCGGCGAAGGAGTCATCCCAGCCCTTGAAGCCGGGACTGGGATAATCGATGTGCGGGGCGGCCACCACAGCCCGCAGTCCGCAGGAGTCGACCACCGCGGCAATCTGGTCGGGGTAGAAATACATGTCCACGAAGGTGGTGGTGCCGCCGCGGATCATCTCCCAGCAGGCCAGGGTGGTGCCGGTGGTGACAAACTCGGGAGTGATAAAGCGCCCTTCCATCGGGAAAATATAGTCGTTCAGCCAGGTCATCAGGTCCAGGTCATCGACCATGCCCCGGAACAGGGTCATGCTGGTATGGGTATGCCCATTGATGAGGCCGGGTAACACCACCCGGCCACGACCGCTGATCGATTTTGGTGCAATGTACTGGCTGTCGATCGCCTCGCGGCTGCCCACTGCCAGGATCCGGTCGTCGGCGATGGCCACTGCACCATCTTCGATCACCGGCTCTCCCTCTTCCATGGTCAGCAGGTAATCGGCGTAGATGATCAGGTCCGGTTGGGCCGCCCCGGCGGGTAGCGCCGCCAGTAGCGGCAGCGCCAACAGAAAAATAAACAGTTTGTACAAGTTTTGACTCCAATGCCTGTTCGCCCTGCAGCATAGCACCGGGGCGGACAGGGCGGTAATTCTGGTACTTTTGCAGAACCGGGTGCAGGCTGCCTACTCCCTGCACAGCAGAGAGTGTAGTTTTGTGGCCTTCACCTGTTTCATTCGCTGTGCCATATCGGGATTGGGTCATTCGACCACAACAACGGGCAGACGATACTGCCTTCGTAGGGAGAAAATCATGAAGCTCACCGCACCCCGCCTCGCCATTGCCGTCGCACTGGGTTCTGTTCTCGGCACCAGCGTGCCTGCCCTGGCGCAACTGGAAGAAATTATCGTCACCGCACAGAAGCGTGAGCAGGGACTGCTGGACGTTCCCATCTCTGTGGCCACCCTGTCCGGCGAGCGATTTACCTCGATGTTCGAGGGGGGCGCCGATATCCGTGCCCTCTCGGCGCGTGTCCCCGGTGTGTATGCGGAATCGTCCAATGGCCGTGCCGCCCCGCGCTTTTATATCCGTGGTCTCGGCAACATCGATTTCGACCTGGCGGCGTCCCAGCCCGTGTCCATCATCATGGATGAGGTGGTGAAGGAAAACGTGGTGCTGAAAAGCTTCCCGCTGTTTGATATCGACCGGGTGGAAGTGTTGCGCGGACCGCAGGGTTCATTGTTCGGCCGCAATACCACCGCTGGCATCATCAAGTTCGATTCCAATAAGCCTACCCAGGATTTTGAGGGCCGGGCCAAAATCGACGTGGGCGAGTTGGGCACAGTGAATTTCGAGGGCGCCGTGGGCGGCGGCCTCACCGACACCCTGGCCGGCCGTATCGCCATCCTGGTACAGAATCGGGATGACTATATCGACAATGATTACACCGGTGAGTCCGACGCGCTCGGCGGATTCGAAGAGAATGCGGCCAAGGCTTTCCTGCGTTGGGATGCCACCGATGACCTGAGCTTCCTGCTCGGTGCGCACTACCGCGATCTTGACGGCACCTCTGCCACCTTCCGCGCCAATATCTTCAACCCCGGCAGCAACAGCCTGAACCAGAATTACGATCGCGAAACTGTGTACTTTGACGGGGGCGACAACAACCCCCAGGAGTATGAGTCCAACGGCGTGAACCTGAAAATCGACTGGGGCTTCTCTGGACTGACCCTGACCTCAATCACTGCCTGGGATGAAGCAGACGGCTTCAGCCGTGGTGATATCGACGGCGGCTTTGGTGCGGTTTTCCTTCCCGAGATGGGCCCCGGCTTCATCCCGTTTCCGGCGGATACCCAGGATGATGCCGATGTGGAGCAGTTCACCCAGGAGTTGCGCCTGGCCAGTGACTATGGTGAGCGCTTCAACTGGCAGGTGGGCGCGTTCTACTTCGACAGCGAGTTGGATGTCACCACCGACCCCGGGTTCACCCGCCTGACGGTGAATCATGAAAACACCACCTGGGCGGTGTTTGGCCAGGGCGATTACGCCCTCACCGACGCCCTCACCCTGACTGCCGGTCTGCGCTGGACTGACGATGAAAAAGACTTCACCGCTCCGGGCTATGATGTCGATGTCTCTGACGACCAGGTCAGCGGCGATATTGCCCTGTCCTATGCGCTCGATGATCGTTCCCTGTTCTGGGGCAAGATCGGTACCGGCTTCCGCGCGCCGACCATCCAGGGCCGTGACGTGGTGTTCGGTGCAGCCCCTTCGGTCGCCGACTCGGAAACCATCACCTCTTTCGAACTGGGCTACAAGTCCCAGTTTATCGATGACACGATGCGCCTGAATGCGGCGATCTTCTACTACGAGGTGGATGATATCCAGTTCACCGCGGTGGGCGGGGCGGCCAACCTCATTCAATTGATCAACGCAGACACCGGCACCGGCGTGGGCTTCGAGCTCGACGTGGAATGGCTGCTCACCGATAACTTTGTCATGACCTTCGGCGCCGCCTACGCCGATACCGAGATCGAGGACCGCAACCTGGCTGTGGGTAGTTGTGGTAGCGGACTGTGTACTGTCACCAACCCCATCGACGCCAACGGTAACGTGCTGGTGGACGGCAACCCCTTCCCCAACGCGCCGGAGACCACCTTCAACGTCACTGCCAGCTACAGCTACCCGCTGAGCAGTGGTGACTCAGAGCTGTTCTTCTTTACTGACTGGTCCTACCAGGGCGACACCAACATCTTCCTCTACGAGGCCAGGGAGTTCCAGACAGATGGTCAGTATGAAGGGGGTTTCCGGGCCGGCTGGCGGCGTGCAGACTCGGGTCTGGAGATCGCCCTGTTTGGTCGCAACATCACCGATGAAGAAAACGTCCAGGGCGCGATCGACTTCAACAACCTGACTGGCTTTACCAATGAGCCCCGGGTCTTCGGGGTGTCCGTTTCCTCGGAGTTCTGATCCCGGTGATCCAGCGTGCAAAGCGGCTGTGTTCTTCTACACTAATTGGGCTGTTGCGGTAGTTGGTGTGTATGCGGAGGGAACACAGGTTATTGACCTTAGCCGTCATCCCCGCGAAAGCGGGGATCCAGGTCTGTGACTTGAGTCGCTGGATTCCCGCTTTCGCGGGAATGACGAAAGTAGCGTTCAAGGGAATGACAGGACCTGGGTTTTCCAACACATACTGACCAGGACCCCGGCAATGCCGGGGTTTTTCTTATGGGCTTTGGCAATTAACGAGTCTGATAATAAACAGAAAGGGACCGAACCATGTTCATAGTCGAATCCTACGGTGTCGCGGTAGCCCTGTGCTTCGTCACCATGTTGTGCTGGGGCTCCTGGGCCAATACCCAGAAGCTGGCCTCCCAGGAGTGGCGTTTCCAGCTGTTCTACTGGGACTACTCCATCGGCGTGCTGCTGTTGGCCCTGCTACTGGCCTTTACCCTTGGCAGCAGTGGCGAAGAGGGTCGAAGTTTTGTCGAAGACATTTCCCAGGCCAGTCCCGAGGCGATCAGGATGGCCCTGCTCGGTGGCGCAGTATTCAACCTGGCGAACATCCTGCTGGTGGTCGCCATCGACATCGCCGGCATGGCGGTAGCGTTTCCCGTCGGTATCGGATTGGCGTTGGTCATCGGCGTACTTGCCAATTACGATCCGCAGCAGGTGAGCAACTCAATGCTGCTGTTCCTCGGCGTGGGTCTGGTGGTGGTCGCCATTGTCCTCGACGCGCTGATTTACCGCCGGCTCCCCACTGACGGGCAGGCCGGGGTCGGCAAGGGACTGATGATTTCCGTCATTGCCGGTATCGCCATGGGCTTTTTCTACCGCTTTGTAGCCCAGTCCATGTCCTTTGACTTCGCCAACCCCGAACCGGGCCTGATGACGCCATACTCCGCCGGAGTCTGGTTCGGCATCGGCCTGCTGGTATCGAATCTGCTGTTCCTGATTCCCCTCAATTACAAACCGGTAACCGGCGACCCGGTCCCGCTGGCAGATTACTTCCGCCAGGGCACGCCGCGGCTGCACCTGGTCGGTATATTCGGAGGGGCCATCTGGGCGACCGGTTTCTGCTTTAATATTATCGCCGCGGGCAAGGCCGGGTACGCTGTTTCCTACGGCCTGGGGCAGGGTGCCACCATGGTCGCCGCCTTCTGGGGTGTGTTCATCTGGAAAGAATTCAGGGATGCGCCAGCGGGAACCAACCGCCTTATCGCCGCCATGTTTGCCGCCTTCCTGGTGGGTCTGGGCATGATTATTTATTCCAATCTGTAGGGCGTTCAGCCCTTTCTGTTAGAGGTAGTGTGGTCATGAAACTGATACAGCGATTCCTGCTCGTGTTAACAGCACTGGCCCTGGTGTCCGGCGCACAGGCGGCGCCCATCCCGGTCAAGGTGGTGGTCGTCACCATGTTTGAAACTGGCGAGGACAGTGGCGATGACGCGGGCGAGTTCCAGCGCTGGAACGAGCGCCAGAAACTGGATAAGGTGTTTCCCGCACCGCACATGCACCACGACATTCACATGAATGAAAAAACCGGAGTAATGGGGATTGTCACCGGTATGGGCACTGCCAATGCCGCTGCCAGCGTTATGGCCCTGGGGCTTGATCCGCGCTTCGACCTCAGCAAAGCCTACTGGCTGGTGGCCGGCATCTCCGGATTCGACCCGGCGGACGCGTCGCTGGGGTCCGTGGCCTGGGCGCGCTTCCTGGTAGACGGGGACCTGTCTCATGAAATCGATGCGCGGGAGATACCCGAGGATTGGGATCATGGCTACTTTCCCCTTTTCAGCCAGGGGCCGGGCGATAAGGAACGGCTGTCCTATAGCCTCGGGGAAATGTTCGAACTCAATGGCGACCTGTTCGAGTGGGCCTACCAGTTCACCAAAGACATGGCGTTGCCGGATCACGAAACCCTGGAAGCAACGCGTAAGCTTTACGTGGATTATCCGGTGGGCCAGCGCAAGCCCTTCGTGCTCAAGGGTGACCAACTGGCGGCAATGACGTTCTGGCACGGCGAGATCCTGAACGACTGGGCCAACCAGTGGGTGGCGTACTGGACCGGTGGTCGAGGTAACTTTGTCAGTTCGGCCATGGAAGACACCGGCACGTTCCAGTCACTGACCTACCTGCACAATGCCGGCAAGGTGGACAAGAACCGGGTAATGGTGCTGCGCACCGCGTCCAACTACACCCTGCCGCCACCCGGCAAGTCGGCGGCCGAATACCTGCTGGAGGAGCAACACGACAGTTACGCCGGTCTCGATGCGGCACTGGAAAACGCTTATCTGGTAGGCAGTGCGGTGGTTGAGGAACTGCTGGCCAACTGGGACAGGTACCGGGACAACATCCCTGCCCCTGATCAGTGACCGAAGGCTGCGGCATCCAGGTAAGAGGTCTGGGTGCCGCGGGCGGTAACGCTGTTTGAGGCATACAGAATCGCCCGTTCTATTGCCCGGTTGATGTCGCCCGAGGCCACCAGGGTCTGGGCGAAACAGCCGACAAAGGCATCCCCCGCACCTGTGGTATCCACCGCGTCCACACTTGGGGCGGTAAAATGCCGCTTCTCATCGCCGTGCATGTACAGTGCTCCTTTCTCCCCAAGGGTGACGATCAGGTGCTTGAGGCCCCGTTCAAACAGCGAGTGGGCCGCCGCCTCGATCTGCGGCAGGTCCTCGACTGGCATCCCGGTCAGTATCTCCAGCTCGGTTTCATTGGGTACCAGGAAGTCGCAGCGGCAGGCCCAGGCCAGGTCAAGTTCCGGAGTTGCCGGCGCCGTGTTGAGAATCACCGGTACGCCGGCCTCGTTGGCCAGGGCGATGGTGTGGTAAATAGTTTCCAGGGGTATCTCCAGCTGCATGACGATCAGTTTGCACTGGCGCAGGGTGTCGGCGGCGGCATCGATGGCCGGTGGCAGCAGGTGCTTGTTGGCACCCGGTATGATCAGGATGCGGTTGTGGGAATCGCGGTCCACCATGATCGGAGCCACGCCGCTGGAAACGCCGGGCACGCGCTCGACAAAGCGTGTGTCCACGCCGCATTCCTCGAGGTTCCGGATGGTGTTATCGGCGAAGGCGTCATCGCCGACCCGAGTCATCATCAACACCTTGCCGCCGAGCCGGGCCGCGGCCACCGCCTGGTTGGCTCCCTTGCCGCCACAGCCCATGGCGAAGTCGTCCGCTTCCAGCGTCTCCCCCAGCTTGGGCATCTTGTTGATATACGCGACCAGGTCGACCATGTTGGAGCCAATGACTGCGATTTCCATAGCACCCTCGGGAGTTGTTTATTATCGGCCCAGTATAGACCAGAATAGTTGCTTGCCCGCCGGAGGTGGCTTTCCATGACCGAACTCGCCCAGTACATAGATCACACCCTGCTCAAACCGGAAGCCACTCCCTCGCAGGTCGAGCAGCTCTGCGCCGAGGCTGCGCAATACGGTTTCAGGACGGTGTGCGTCAACTCCGGATATGTGTCGCTGGCGGCCACCTGTCTTGCCGGGACCGGAGTCGGGGTATGCTCTGTCGTCGGCTTTCCCCTGGGCGCCATGTCCTCCGCCGCCAAGGCCTTCGAAGCGAAGACCGCCATCGCCGACGGCGCCAGTGAAATTGACATGGTCGTTGCCATTGGCCAGGTCAGGGCCGGTCATTGGGGCGCGGTTCGTGACGACCTGGAAACGGTGTTCCGGGCCTGTGGCGATGTGCCGCTGAAGGTGATTTTCGAGACCTGCCTGCTGGAGGACGAGGAGATCGTCAGACTCTGCCAGCTTTGCAGCGACGTTGGCGTCGCTTTCGTCAAGACCTCCACCGGCTTTGGCTCGGCCGGCGCCAGTCCGGCGCTGGTGAAACTGATGGCAGCGTCCGTGGCCGAGGGCGTGGCGGTGAAGGCCTCGGGTGGTGTGCGCGATATCCGCAGCGCCCGCGAAATGATCGCCGCTGGTGCGACCCGGCTGGGCACCAGCTCGGGAGTGGCCATTCTGCAGGGCGAAAGCGGTTGCGCAGAGTATTAGCCGCCGTCATGAAAAAAACCGGGACCAATGACCTGTGTCATGGCTCCCATGCGCCCGATCTGTCACGCTTCCAACCATGAGAAAGACTAGCGAACTGATCTGGCAGGACGCACAGCATCAGGTATTGTTCCAGATTCTCGATGAGATTGCCGAGCCAAGCCGCGGCACGGATATACTGGAGAAGCTGCAGCTTTACACGGAAACCCATTTTTCGCTGGAAGAGGAATACATGGAGCAACTGGGCTACCCCGGCAGGGAGGCCCACCGACGGGCCCATGATCGCTTTCGCGAGGAGATTGCTCAGTTGCTGCAGCCAGGTCAGGTGCGAGACGAGGCTTTTATGGCCCTCATTTCGACCTTCCTGACCGAATGGCTGACCCGACATGTGCTCGGCACCGACAAGGATCTGGAGGACTTTATTCTTCGTTCCGATGCCAAATAACGCCACTCAGGCCGCGCAGTCTTTTTTCTCCTCGGCCAGCATCTGCCTGAGCTCGGGAATACAGGAACCACACTGGGAACCACAGCGCAGCTTCTCGCCCAGTGCCTCTACCGAATCGGCACCCTCGCCAATGGCGGTGCGTATGCTGTTTTCGCCGACCTCCCAGCAACTGCAGACCAGGGCGCCGGCGTTTTCGATTCCGGGCGTGCATCCGGCCAACAAGGTGTGTGGCTTATCCGGCAGCGCCTGTGTACCCAGCGCCGCCATCCACGCCTGTGGCGGCAGGCCGGCTCTGGCTGGATGCAGGAAAAAAGCGTGCTGCAGCTGCTCATCGCGTAGGTAGAGTTCCCGGAGTGTCTGGTTTTCGGCATCCAGGTAGGAGATCGAGCGTTCATTGCCGATCTCCAGCTGTTGTTTCAGTTGATCGGCCAGCGCGCCCGGAGTGGCATGGTCCGCGACGAGGTAGAGGAAGCCCCCGTCGACAGGAATACGCGACCAGTAAGCCAGGCCCTGCAGCCGCGTTTCCCGGCGGCTGAACAGCCGTCCCCAGCTGTTGACTGCGACCGCAAGGATCTGGACATCGGCAAACTTGGACTGCGGCTGTCCGGAGTGGGGGTCGGTCAGGGCCGGAACCAGCGCGCTGATCGCGCCCGCGGAGCTGAACTGCTCACTCCAGTGAATGGGCGCGAATACCTGCCCATCCGCCAGTCCCTCGTCGATTGTGACTAATCCCGTCACCTGCCCCTGGGTGTTTGCCACCGCGACCAGTTCACCTTCCTCCAGCTGCGCTGCCCGGGCGTCTGCCGGAGACACGCCGATGCTGAAGAAGTCGCGGTGGCGTGACAATCGGGGAACCCTCCCGGTGCGGGTCATGGTGTGCCACTGGTCCCGCAGTCTCCCGGTATTGAGCGCGTGATGTTCCACCGCCGGTGGCAGCCGGGGAACGATCGGCACCAGCTGCGCTTTTCCGGTCCGGGTGAAGTAGTGCCCGTCCGCCAGCAGCTCGCTGCTGACGCCAGGGGCTACCGGCCAGCGCACCGGTGCCAGTCGCCGGTATTCAGCGTCGCTGACTCCGCTCAGGCCGCCAATGTTGAAGGCGCGCTGGCCATTATTCTCGAAGGCCGACAGGGCCGCGTGCTCGCGGAAGATTGCTGCCGGGCCGTCATAGTCAAAATGCGCCCCCAGACCCAGCCGGCGCGCCACCTCGGTAACCATCCACCAGTCGGGCCTGGCTTCGCCCGCGGCTGCCACCAGGCTGCGTTGTCGCGAGATCACCCGTTCGGAGTTGGTTACGGTACCGTCTTTCTCACCCCACCCGGCGGCCGGCAACACCATATCGGCCCGGCGGGCAGTATCGGTGTCTTCGGTACAGTCTGATACCACGACGAAGTCGCAGCGTTCCAGGGCGGCCTTGACCATGGCGGTGTCCGGGAGGCTTACCGCCGGGTTGGTGGCCATGATCCAGAGGAACCGGATTTTACCGTCCGCCGCAGCCTGGAACATATCGACTGCCTTGAGGCCGGGAGAACTGGCCATGTCACTGGCGTTCCAGAACCGGGCGACCCGGTCGACCTCGTCATCGGCAAAATCCATGTGGGCGGCCAGTTGGTTGGCAAGGCCGCCGACTTCACGTCCCCCCATGGCGTTGGGCTGCCCGGTGATTGAAAAAGGACCCGCCCCGGGCTTGCCGATCCGCCCGGTGGCCAGGTGACAGTTGATGATGGCGTTGCATTTGTCGGTGCCCGTACTCGATTGGTTGATCCCCTGTGAGTAGAGCGTCACGGTCTTTTCGGTGTCGCCAAACCACTGGTAAAACGTGCTCAGCACCGACTCCGACAGACCGGTGGCGGACAGGACGTGCGCCCGGTCGATGCCGGCGACTGCTGCGAGGGCCGCTTCGAGCCCCTCGGTGTGGCGTTCAATATACGCGTCATCCAGTAGCCGGGACCCTGCAAGGTGGTTGAGCAGTCCGGCGAACAGGAAGGCATCGCTGCCAGGTTGTATCTGCAGGTGCAGGTCTGCCGCGTCACAGGTGGCAGTGCGTCGTGTGTCGACCACCACAACCCGCTTGTTGGGGTTAGCCCGCTTGGCCGCAACAATTCTCTGGTACACCACCGGATGGGTCCAGGCCGCATTGGAGCCGACCATGACCAGCAACTCGGCGGATTCGACATCGTCATAGCTGCAGGGCACCAGGTCCTCGCCAAAGGCGCGCTTGTAGGCGGCGACGGCTGAGGACATGCAAAGGCGCGAATTGGTATCCACGTTGGCACTACCGAGGAAGCCTTTCATCAGTTTGTTGGCAACGTAATAGTCTTCCGTCAGCAGCTGACCAGAGAGATAGAATGCAATCGACCCTGGTCCATGGCGGTCGCGGGTGTCGCGCAGTTTCGCTGCCACCGTATCCAGGGCCTCGTCCCAGGAAACGGTTTGTCCCTTTGCCCGGGGGTGGAGGAGCCGGCCCTCGTCGCCGAGTGTCTCAGCCAGTGCCGTCCCCTTGACGCACAGGCGGCCGGCATTGGCGGGATGGTTCCCGTCCCCCATGACCGCGATAACGTTTCCCTGGTCCAGCTCGGCGCTCACACCGCAGCCGACGCCACAGTAGGGACACGTGGTGTTGCAGAAACTCATTTCAATGCTTGATCAATACGTTGTTGCCGTCCAGTCGCACCTCGTAGACCTCGACCGAGACATTGTCTTCCTCGAGGCACCGGCCGCTGGCCAGGTCGAAATGCTGCTTGTAAAGCGGTGACGCCACCACCAGCCGGCCACCGACGTCGCCGACGATGCCGCGTGACAGCACATTGGCGCCGCCAATCGGGTCGCGATTACTCAGCGCGTAGACCTGCTGGTCTTCTTCCGGCAGATAAAAGAGCGCGATTTGTTGCTGGCCGACCATTGCACAAACCCCGGACCCGGGCACCAGGTCGTCACGGGTGCAGATGGATTGCCAGTGTATTTTTTCTACTGCTGTCATGTTTCTAGCCTCTGTGAATTTCCGTTTTGCTGACCGGGTTATCCCTGTGGGCAGGAGTCAGGCGCCAGGAGCCGGGGTAGCTTAGTTGCCAGCCGAGACCAGCCGCAATCTCTCCTCCGGCTTTGCCGGCCGGATCTGCTCACGTTCTTTTACAAACACCACATTGCTGTCCGCCTCGTCCGAGTTGACGAAACTGCGGAAGCGCTTGAGCTTCTCGGGGTCGTCGAGGGTTGTTTTCCACTCGCACTGGTAAGTGCCGACAATCAGCTCCATCTGTGACTCCAGCTCCGCAGCGATGCCCAGTGAATCCTCGATAACGACTTCGCGCAGGTAGTCGATACCGCCTTCAAGGTTATCCATCCAGGTGGAAGTGCGCTGCAGGCGGTCGGCGGTGCGGATATAGAACATCAGGAACCGGTCGATGTACTGGACAAGGGTCTGGTCGTCCAGGTCGGTGGCAAACAGGTCTGCGTGACGGGGTTTCATGCCACCGTTACCGCAGACATAAAGATTCCAGCCGTTCTCGGTGGCGATAACGCCGAAGTCCTTGGACTGGGCTTCCGCGCACTCACGGGTACAGCCGGAGACCGCAGACTTGATCTTGTGGGGGGCGCGCAGGCCCTTGTAGCGATTCTCGATAAAGATGGCCATGCCAACGCTGTCCTGCACGCCGTAGCGGCACCAGGTGCTGCCCACGCAGGATTTTACTGTGCGCAGGGCCTTGCCGTAGGCATGGCCGGTTTCGAAACCCGCGTCTACCAGTGCTCGCCAGATTTCCGGCAATTGCTCCAGCCTCGCGCCGAACAGGTCTACCCGCTGACCGCCGGTAATCTTGGTATAAAGATCGTATTTTTGTGCAACCTGGCCCAGGACAATCAGTTTTTGTGGGGTGATTTCGCCGCCCGCTACCCGTGGCACAATCGAGTAGGTGCCGTCCTTCTGCATGTTGGCCATGAAGGTGTCGTTGGTGTCCTGCAGTCCCACATGGGGTGTCTCCAGGATATGTTCATTCCATAACGAGGCCATGATGGACGCGATGGCGGGCTTGCACACGTCGCAACCGCGTCCCTTGCCGTGAGCGCCCGCCATGGCGGCGAAGGTTTTTATTTCGCCCACTCTCGCCAGGTGATAGAGCTCCTGCCGGGTATAGGGAAAGTGTTCACAAATGCTCTTGTCCACCGCCACGCCGCGGGCAGCCAGTTCATCGTCCACCAGGTTCTTCAGCATCGCGGAACAACCGCCGCAACCGGTGCTGGCTTTGGTCGCGCTTTTAACCTCCTCGAGGGAACAGCCGCCGCCATCGATAGCGCCGACGATGTCGCCCTTGGTGACATTGTGACAGGAACATACCGTGGCGGTAGCGGGCAGGGCCGCAACGCCCAGGGTGGGCGCCTCGCCAGCGGTGGGAGCGATCAAACCCTGGGGTTCGGCAGGCAGTTCGATAGCGTTGAGGTGGTATTGCAGCAGACTATCGTAGCCGCTGCAGTCACCGACCAGCACAGCCCCCAGCAGGGTCTTGCCATCGCCCGAGGTGACGATTCGTTTGTACACCTCTTCCCGTTCGTCACTGAACACGAAAGAGATGGACCCCGGGGTACGACCGTGGGCATCGCCGATGGAGCCAACATCCACACCCAGCAACTTGAGCTTGGTACTCATATCGGCGCCGGTAAACGAGGCAACGCCGCCGGCAATCTGGCTGGCCACGGCCTCCGCCATCCGGTAACCGGGAGCTACCAGGCCGTAAATGCGGCCCTCGTAAAGTGCGCTTTCACCGATACAGTAGATGTTCTGGTCTGTGGTCAGTAGCCGGGAGTCGACCACGATACCGCCGCGCTCTCCCACCGCCAGGTCAAAATCCCTGGCGAGATTGTCCCTGGGGCGAATACCCGCGGAAAATACAATCATGTCGGTTTCAAGCTCGCTGTCGTCCGCAAACTCCATCTTCAGGGCGCAGTTGTCGCCCTTGCCGATGTTTTTCGTATTCTTGCTGGTGTGGATCGTTACGCCCAGGGCTTCAATCTTGCGCCGCAGCATGCGCGATCCGCCCTCGTCCAGCTGCACGCCCATAAGACCCGGGGCAAATTCCACCACATGGGTTTCCAGGCCAAGGTTTTGCAGGGCATTGGCGCATTCCAGTCCCAGCAGGCCGCCGCCTACCACCACGCCAATGTTGCTGTCTTTTGCCCGGGCCTTGATTTCCCCCAGGTCGTCGATGGTTCGATAGGTGAGGCAGCGTTTGTGTTCGTGGCCTGGTACCGGCGGCACAAACGGATAGGAACCGGTGGCCAGTACCAGCTTGTCGTAGGCAAAGCGACGACCGAGTCCGGTCACGACTTCCTGCTTGTTGCGTTCGATAGTGACGACGGGGTCGCCGAAATGTGCTTCCACTCCCCAGCTCTTGTAGGTGTCCCGATCGGCCAGCGCCAACGCCTCCGGCGCGCGGCCGGCGAACACGTCCGAGAGGTGTACCCGGTCATAGGCGGGACGGGGCTCTTCGCCGATAACGGTGATATCGACCGCTGCCCCGCTGTTGGCCAGGGCCTCCACGAAGTGATGACCGACCATGCCGTTACCGACGACTACGATTTTCTGCCTGCTCATGACTACTCTCCTCTAGGCCGCTGTTGCGGGCGCCAGTGTTTGCGCCATCTCGGGGCCGAACATCAGCCCGTGGCGCAGTGCGGCGATGTTTCGCCTGTTATGAATCAGTTCGGCGTACCAGGTACCGCCGCGTTTATCCCCGACCAGTACAGCGCCGATCAGCTGGTCATCGCGAATGACCAGCCGGCGGTAGACGCCATGGTCCGGGTCGCGTAAAACCAGGTGTTCGGCATCGGTATCAAGGACACCGGCACGGTAGAGATCGATGCCGGAAATTTTCAGCTGGGTTGGCCAGTCATCGATCTCGAAATCGGTACCGGGTCGGTTTGTGAGCTGGCCCGCCAGCACCTTTGCCTGTTTGCGGATAGGCGCCACCAGGCCAAAACAGTGTTCACCCAGCTGGCTGCATTCCCCGAGGGCAAATACGTTGTTGATCGAGCAGCGCAGTTGACCGTCCACGACAATGCCCCGGTCCGTGGCGAGGCCGGCTGCGGCGGCCAACTGCCGGTTGGGCGCGATGCCCGTGGCTACCAGCAGCAACTGACAGTCCAGGTAATCGCCGTTGTCCAGCTCGACACCGATGATGTGGTTGTTCTCGCTGTGCACCCGGCTGGCGGAAGCGCCCAGTTGTATGTTCATCCCCTGGGACTCCAGCTCGCGCTGCAGCACCCTGCCTCCTTCTTCGTCCAGCTGACGGTTCATCAGCCACTGGTTGCGGTGCAGCACGGTTGTCCGGTGACCGCGCTGGTTGAGGCCGTGGGCAGCTTCCAGCCCCAGAAGTCCGCCGCCGATTACCACCACTTGCCGGTTTTCTCCCGGCACCTCCAGCAGCTTGCGGGTATCGTCCAGGGTCCTGAAAACACCGACACCGGCTACGTCAGCGCCGGCTATCTCCGGTTTCGCGACGGACGAGCCTGTGGCGAATACCAGCTGGTCATAGTGTTGCTCGTGGCCGTTGTCACAGCGCACCAGGCGGTTTTGGGTGTCCACTTTCTCTACACGGGTGCCGGCAATAAACCTGGTGGCCCTGCCCTGGTCTGCCGGCAACAGGCGCAGCGCCTCCTCGGCTGTCTCCCCGGCCAGCAGGCTGGAGAGCAGTACCCGGTTGTAGCAACAGTCCCGTTCATCACCAATCACGGTGATGTCACCGTCATGACCGCGATTTTCCAGTTCCTGCAACAGGTAGGCGGTGGCCATGCCGGCGCCGATTATCAGGGTTTCAGGGCTCACGGCGTTCAGGCAGCCTCTGAGTCCGGGCCACCGGTCTTTGCGCCGGAGTCTTCTTCGGCACTGAGGGCCTCAACCACTGCGGCAGATTCCCGCTCTGGCTGTGGCGTTTCCTGTGCCGCCTTTGCCGGCTGGCTGTGCTTGGCGTAAAGGAATTCGAGCACTTGCTGGCGCAGGTGGACAAATTCAGGATTTTCAGCCAGGTCCAGTCGATCTCTGGGTCTTGCCAGATTGACGTCAAGTATCTCGCCGATACTCGCCGCGGGGCCATTGGTCATCATCACGATACGGTCTGACAACAGCACCGCCTCGTCCACGTCGTGGGTAATCATGATCACTGTGTTGCCCAGTTCAGCCTGGATCTCCATCAGCGAGTCCTGCAACTGGGCGCGGGTCAGTGCGTCCAGGGCGCCAAAGGGCTCGTCCATCAGCAGCACCTTTGGTTGCATGGCGAGACAGCGGGCAATACCCACGCGCTGCTTCATTCCCCCGGAAATCTCGCCGGGTAGCTTGTCCAGGGCGTGATCCATGTTCACCAGTTGCAGGTTGTGTTCGATCCACTCCCGGCGTTCGGCCCTCGATTTGGTTTTGCGGAATACCTGGTTGACCGCCAGTTCCACATTTTCATACACCGACAGCCAGGGCATCAGCGAGTGATTCTGGAAAACGACTGCGCGGTCGGGGCCAGGTTCGGTAACCTCTTTGCCCTCCAGTACCACACCACCCTCGGTGGCTCGATGCAGGCCGGCGACAATGTTCAGTACCGTGGATTTACCGCAGCCAGAGTGTCCGATCAGCGAGACAAACTCGCCTTTTTTCATGCGCAGGTTGACGTTCTGCAGGGCGCGGAACTTGCTGCCGTTGGTGTCAAATTCAATGCCAACGCCGGTAATATCGAGATACTTGATGCCCATAAAACTGTTCTCCCTTGCCTAGCGCAGAACCGCGCTCTTGTCCCAGCTCACTCGCTTCTGCAGGGTGAGCATGAGTTTGTCCAACATGAATCCGATAAGGCCGATAGCAATCACGGCGACCATGATGCGGCCCAGAGAATTGGAGCTGCCATTCTGGAACTCGTCCCAGACAAACTTCCCCAGTCCCGGGTTCTGGGCCAGCATTTCCGCAGCGATGAGCACCATCCAGCCGGTGGCCAGCGACAGGCGCAGGCCGGTGAAAATCATCGGGATGGCCGCCGGAATAACGATCTTGCGTACGTGCACCATGGGCGACAGCGCCATTACCCGACTGACGTTGACCAGGTCGCGATCGATGCCGGTCACGCCCACGGTGGTGTTGATCAGGGTGGGCCAGAGGCAGCACAGGGCGACGGTAATCGCGGAATTGAGGAAGGCCTTGTCGAAGACCGGGTCCTCTGCGGTATAGGTTGCCGACACCACCATGGTCACCAACGGTAGCCACGCCAGCGGCGATACCGGCTTGAACACCTGGATTATGGGATTCATCGCCTTGTAGGTCGCGGCGCTCAGTCCGCAGACGATGCCCAAGGGTATGGCGATCAGGTTGGCGATAAAAAAGCCCGCCGCCACGGTAAGCAGGCTGGTAATAATCTGGTCGAAGAACGTGGGCTTGCCGGTGTAATTACGGATCTTGATAACGGCGTCCGGGTCCCTGGCCAGTTTCCTGGCATTGCGCTCTTCCTGGCGCTGGTAAAAGGCAGCTTCCTTGGCACGTTCCCGTTTGTGCTCTGCCCCCAGGTTTTCGATCTGCTCCCATACCTGCGTCGGCCCGGGAAACTTGCCCAGAGAGGTTTCAATGCGATTGGCAGAAAATTGCCAGGCCAGCAGGAATACGAGAATACCCAACGCCGGGAGGATGAGTCCTTCGATAAAGGACCTGGAGCCCAGGCGCGCGAGAAGCTGCTGGTAGCGGTCGTCGGGCTTGAGTGTTGCTGTGTCTGACATGTTGCTAACTCTCGTGTCGGTCATTCCGCCGAAAGGCGGAAGCGATTGGCTTTCTGCAGTGAATGGACCCCGGCCTTACCCGGGGTTGACGGTCGTGGCCACGTCCGTTGCTGGCGCGGGTGGTGATATCACTCCACCACCTCACTCCCTTTCAGGCCAATGGGGAACTGTTCCAGATAGGCATTGGGTTGGCTGCCATCAAACACCATGCCGTCGATGAACTCGGTCTGTGGAGGGCGGAAGCCTGATTCCTCGGCGAAGGCCGGAAATTCCTCTGTCTCCATTTCACCCTCATCGATCAGGGCCTCTGCCGCCGCCTGGTAGATATCCGGGCGATAGACGCTTTTGGCCACCTCGAGATACCAGTCATCGGACTTGGGTTCGGCAATCTGGCCCCAGCGACGCATCTGGGTCAGGTACCAGATGGCATCCGAGTAGTAGGGGTAGGTGGCGAAGTAGCGGAAGAACACGTTGAAGTCTGGGATGTCGCGCTTGTCACCCTTCTCATATTCGAAGGTGCCGGTCATGGAGTTGGCGATGACGTCGTAATCCGCCCCCACATATTCGGACCGCGAGAGAATCTCCACCGCTTGCGGACGGTTGGCGTTGTCATTCTCGTCCAGCCATCTGGCGGCGCGCAGCAGTGCCTTGACCACGCGCACCGTGGTGTTGGGATACTTCTCGGTGAATTCCTTGTTGAGGCCAAACACCTTTTCCGGGTTGTTCTTCCAGATTTCGTAGTCAGTGATCACGGGTACACCAATACCCTTGAATACCGCCTGCTGGTTCCAGGGCTCGCCCACGCAGTAGCCGTGGATGGTGCCGGCTTCCAGGGTGGCCGGCATCTGCGGTGGCGGGGTAACGGAGAGCAGGGCCTCGGCGTTGATCTGGCCGGAGATGTCGCCCTTGTGGGGCGCGTAGTAACCCGGGTGGATACCGCCGGCGGCCAGCCAGTAGCGCAGCTCGTAGTTGTGCGTTGACACCGGGAACACCATGCCCATGTTGAAGGGCTTGCCTTCGTTAATGTACTGGTCGACCACGGGCTTCAGATAGTCAGCCTTGATGGGGTGCACCGGTTTGCCGTTTTCGTGGGGGATGTGTTTTTTCATTTCGGCCCAGACGGCATTGGAAACGGTGATCCCGTTGCCGTTGAGGTCCATGGAGAAGGGAGTGACGATGTGCGCCCTGGTGCCGAAGCCGATAGTGGCGGCCAGCGGCTGGCCTGCCAGCATGTGGGCGCCATCCAGTTGTCCGTCAATCACTCCGTCCAGCAGCACCTTCCAGTTGGCCTGTGCTTCCAGGCTGACGTAGAGGCCCTCGTCCTCGAAGTAACCGTTCTCATAGGCGATGGCCAGTGGCGCCATATCCGTGAGCTTGATAAAGCCAAAGGTGAGCTCGTCTTTTTCCGGCTCGCCAAGTTCGGCGCTGGCCGAGAATGGCAGTGCGACCGATAGCAGTGATCCCAGTGCCAGAGTGCCGAAACGCCGGCGGGTGACAGATAACAGTGTTTTACCAAACATGCGATACCCCTTGTACATCGTGCATGAACACGCAGACGCTCCCCCTGCACACGGACCGATTGGCCGGAGTGTAAGAGCGTCGTTGCCCAAGAAGAGAATCTGTGTGGTGTGAGTTACGGGTATATGAGTAACAAGAGCCGCGCCAATATTTGCAATAGTTTTTAAAATCAGCGGCTTAGGGTGTAACGGTGTTCTCCGCTGTCGCGCCTGGACAGGTTATGGCTTCGGTGGTCGCACCACGGCGGTGCAATCTCGCCCCATTTCGAACACCTGTCGGCTAGCTTTCCAGCAGTCGGTCCGGCCCCAGCTCGATCCCGGGCTCCAGTTCCCAGGGCTGGTCATGTTGATTGACCGGTTTGTAGTCCTGGCTCGGGGAGGGCAGGTGGAGGTAGCGTGCCGCCTCCCGGTACAGGTCGGTGCGGAAGCAGCGCTGCACCTGGGATTTGATATCGTCTGTGCTGAACGTCTTGCCCAGCAGCACACCGATTTGCTGTAGCAGACGTTCACCCTCTGAGCGCCAGGGAAAGCCGGCCTGGAAGCGACCGAAGACGTGGAAGTGTGGCAGGTCCTGAATGGGTCCGCCCTTGCTGAAGGCCAACTGGCCCCGTAGCGAGGGCGACAGGTTGTCCTCCGTCAGGTCCAGGTAGCGGGGAGCGGCCAGAATCGAGACTGCCTGCTCCCGATTGTAGGGATGGGACAGCCAGCTACAGGCCTCCATCAGGGCCAGCCGCAGGCGCAGATGACTGCCGGGGTGCGCACCGTGCCATGTCTCGGTGACCGCGAGCACCTTTTCCAGGCTGTTGTTCCAGATCTGGTGTCCTGTCGCCTGTATCGCACCAATACCGTATTGCACCGCAACGCTGTTCCAGGGTTCCCCAACACAATAACCGTCGATAATTCCCCGGGCCAGGCTGTCTACCATCTGCTCCGGCGGCAGTACGATAATGCGCACGTCACGCTCCGGATCGATGCCGCCACACTGCAGCCAGTGGCGCAGCTGGAGAATGTGACAGGAAAATGTGTGGGCTGCGGCCAGGGTGACTTGCCGCTTGTCTTCGCGCAGGTAGGCAGCGAAGGCGAGGGCGGTGCTGCGGGCGTCATGAGTCGGGTCGCCGCCGCGGGCGGCAATTTCCGTCGACAGGGCCTGGCTGAAGGTAATGGCGTTGCCGTTCAGGCTCAGGGCCAGCCCCGTCATTATGTCAGCTCGCATGCCGCCCACGCCAAGTGAGGTGGCCAGGGGTAATGGAGCCAGCATCTGCGCCGCATCCAGGTCACCGGTGACCAGCTTGTCGCGAACATTGGCCCAGGATACTTCCCGCTGCAGCTGAACCTGCAGTCCGTATTTTTCGTAGTGACCCAACTCCTGGGCGAGGATCAGCGGTGCGCTGTCGCTGAGCCTGAGAAAGCCGAGAGTCAGTTCATTACGCTCTGCCGGTGGCAATCGGGTGGCGTCGCTCATGGCTTTTTTCCTTTGACGGTCGTTCGCTCCAGGATCGCGATAACATCCCGGGAGGTTTCTCCCAGAGACCGATTCTTGTCCATGGCAAGTTTACGCAGGGTAGAGAAGGCTTCTTCCTCACCTGCACCATGGGTCTGCATCAGTAATCCCTTGGCTTTCTCAATCAGCTTCCGGTCTTCGAGTTGGCGCCGGGTATCGTCCAGCTGCTCGCGCAGCTCGTTGAAGGCGGAAAACTGGGCGACAGCGATGTCGATCGCAGCCCGGACTCGCTCCGGGCTGATGTCTTCCGCCTGGTAGGCGGTTACCCCTGCCCGGATGGCGTCAGTGATAAAGCGCTGGTCGCCTGATTCCGAGAACATCACCACCGGGCGCGGATTATGGCCGGAGGCAATGCTGAGGCTTTCGAGGACATCCCGATCCGGGGAATCCAGGGCAATGATGACGACATCCGGTTCCTGCTGTGCCATCTGGTACAGCAGCCCGGAGGCGGTGGGAATGACCGAAAGCACGTCAAAGCCAACGTCGCGCAGGCGTGACTCCACGGCAGTGGCGCGCGCCGCGTCATCGTCGACGAGAATGACCCGCAGCACGCGGGCGGAAGGAAAAGAATCTGGCACAACAAGTGCTCCGGCTCAATACCAGGGGGCGTGAACCGGAGCTTCGCTCCAGGATCAAATCTTGAAGTTGACCGTCACCCAGGCCTTGTCGGAATCGGTGTAGGCATCAGAGTCGCTGGAAAAGCTGGCGTACTTGAGCTGGAACATCCAGTTTTTGCTGTAATTCCAGGTCGCCACCAGGTCGATTTCCGTACCCCAGTCCTCGCTGGAATCCTCCGCGCTGAAGTCATGGTAGAAGCCGCCCAGGGCTACCGGCCCCAGTTTGCCGGTCAGGCCCACATAGAGATCCTCTATACCGTCTCCGGGGGTGACCAGGAACATGTCGGCCCAACCCTGGAACTTGTGCAGGGTGGCGTAGGGCGTTTTGAAGCCGACCCCGTCGCCAGCACCCAGTACCTCGTAGCCAAGGCTTGCCTTGAGACCGGAGAAGGCGAAACTGCCCTCGAGCAGGTAGTAGTCCGCGTCGTAGGACAGCGGGCTATCGCCTGCGTCCGACTGGGTGGCATAGGAAGCGTTAGCCCCTATCGGCCCGAACTTGCCATTGTACTCCACACCCACGGTGTCAGAGGAGTTGCCCACGGTTTTCCCGGGTGCGTAGGCCAGGTCATCGTCGATATCCAGGCCATAGTAGAAAGCGCTCACGGTGTGATTTTCGACGATTTTCCAGTCTGCGCGCAGGAAGTGGTTCTCGCCGTGGTGATTGGCGGGTTGCGCCGGTCCGTCATCCGGGCCAAAAATCCGGTTGATGTTGTAGACGTAGGCGTAATCCACGGTAAAGCCATGGTCGCCCTCGTACATGGCTCTGAAGCCATCGTAGGTCTGTTCATTCTGGCGCCAGCCGACACCGCCGACAAAGCGCTGGTTGCCGTGCAGGATTCGCTGCCGCCCGTAAGTGCCCGAGGCTCCGGCGGCGGCGTACTTGAGCCAGGCCTGGTTGACCTCGGTACCCTCAGGGTCGGCCACCACCGGGTACTGGACCTTGCCATTGGCCGTGGAGTTGTAATTGTCGCTGCCGATCGCGGTGACATCGTCGAATTCGGCGAGGAAGGATAGTCCCCTGTATTCGGCCGAGGTGAAGGTCAGCCTGGACCGCAGGGTGGACGCCTTGGCGTTGCGACTCAAGCCGTCCTGGTCGACATACTCGTAGCGATAGCGAAAGTTGAACGACGTTTTGCCATCGCTAAACATGTTGGTGAAACCGGGAGCCTGGCTCTCTTCGGCAACTGTCGGAACCGCACAGGTACCAAGTGCGGCGGCTGCGATAATGCTGAGGCTCTTGCTGGATACTGTCATTTTTCTCTCCTCTGAAACGACAAACGCCCGCGCCTCATCCGTGGTGATGGATGAAGCAGCAGGCGTCGTTGCCGTTGATCGAATTGTGGGGACTGTGTTCCCGGACGCAACTTTCGGGCCAATAGTTGAAAACACCTGTATACACTGCCCTTGGGGCAATTTTGGCTGCTTCATTCGTCGCTCGCAGTGCACAACGACAAGGCCCGGTGCACTGAAATGGATGGATTTGTGCACCCTGATCGCGCATATTCCCTATAAATATAAATAGTTGAACGCAGGAAGACCAAACATGGCCGTTTTATTGAGCGACGGTAGCATTTCCGAACCTCCGCGGGAAGAGGGCCCGGGCCTGTTTCGGCTCGCTTTCCGGCCGTTTTTTCTCGGTGGTGCGCTGTTCAGCGTACTGGCGGTACTGTTGTGGAGCAGTATCGTCAGCGGAGGCACCGGCCTGAATGTTTATGGAGGTGGCCTATGGTGGCATGGCCATGAGATGTTATTCGGCTTCGTGGCTGCGATTGTTGTCGGTTTCCTTCTGACTGCGGTGCAGACCTGGACCGGTATCACTGGCATAAAAGGCCGGCCCCTGGCGGCCCTGTTCCTGCTGTGGTTGTGTGCCCGGCTGGCGCTGGTGTTGCCGGCCCTGGTGCCGCTCTGGCTCACGATATCGCTGGATTTGCTGTTTCTGCCCCTGGCGGCCGTGCTGCTCTCCCTACCCGTTATCCGTATCAGGCAATGGCGCAACATTGTTTTTGTGCCGGTGCTGCTGGCGATGGCAGCTGCCAACGGAGCTTCCCATGTGTCGGTAGTTCGGCAGGATCCCGCACTGCAAGCTGTCGCCTTCAACTTCATGGTGATGCTGGTTTCGCTGTTGATAACAGTGGTTGCGGGCAGGGTCGTGCCCATGTTCACCGCCAATGGCACCGGCACTGAGCGCGTGCCACCCCTGCCCTGGCTCGAGCGCCTGTGTCTGCTCAGTATGCTACTGGCGATCCCGGCGGCAGTGTGGATGCCTGACTCCCCGGCGATTGCGTCGCTCGCGCTGTTTTTTGCCGCGGCCTGCCACGGTTTGAGAGTGTTGCGCTGGCGCACCTGGGTGACACTGGCCACGCCACTGGTCTGGTCGCTGCACCTGAGTTACTGGGCACTGGTCCTGGGACTGGGCCTGCTCGGGGTGTCTCGCTTGAGCGACAGTGTCAGCCTCAGCCAGGCCCTGCATGTGTTGACGGTGGGTGGCATGGGCTTGATGATTCTGGCGATGATTTCCCGGGTGTCGCTGGGACACACGGGGCGGACCTTACAGGTGGGTCCAGTGATGGTCGTCGCCTATCTCTCGCTGCTGGCGGCGCTGATTCTGCGGGTGTCGGGGCAGTGGTGGCTGGCAGACTACCGCGACGTGATTATCGGCTCGGCCCTGTTGTGGGCAGTGGCTTACGGTTTGTTTTTTGTTCGCTATCTGCCGATTCTGGCCAGCCCCCGGCCGGATGGACGCCCGGGCTAGTCAGGCTGGTGCCCGCTGAGCTCGACCTCGGGAATCGGGATATCCAGTGCCGCGACTGTTCGGGCAAACATCTCCGGTTGCAGGTCGCCCATGATGTTAACGATAACCGCCTCGGTTCCATCACTGTTCAGAACAACGATCCCCTGGATCTCTTCGCCGTCCATTTTTACCAGCATGTAGGTGGTTTCCGTGTTTTCCCGTACCACCACGACCGGCTCCCAGGACTGCTTCACCAGGGATTGGCGCATATCTTCCAGCCCCAGGCTAACCGCGTCTGCCTCCCCCGGTTCCACCTCATACACTTTAACCCTCACACCCTGCAGGTTGCGAAGAATCTGCCGGGCATGTGGATCGTCCTCGACGAAGCGTGCCGCGAGGGACAGCAGTCCGGGGCCGATGGACAGGCTCACCCGCTGGTCGGTATGGCGCCAGTCCAGCGTCTGGACATCGGCGAAGCCGGCATTCCCGTCGGGCGCGGTGATGCCGCAGCCCGCCAGGCAAAGACAGGCGGTAAGCACCAGTATCAAAAGCGGCCTGGCCATTACCTTACTCCGTGTCCAGTTCAACGTCGACGTTGAGGCTGTTCATGACTTTCCCGATCTGTTTTGGGTCGATAACGCCGAGTATATTGAGGAAAACGGCCTCCTCCCCGTTAACAGCCATCACCGTCAGGCCCTCTATGGTATCGCCCCCGGATTTCATGAATATCTGCACCTCTTCATCAGCTTCATAGACCTGCACCACGGGTTCCCAGTGGGCGGCCGCCAGTGAGGCGCGGGCCTCGTTAACCTTTTCCAGTGCCGGTTTCAAATTGCCAGCGGTGGGGTAGACCTTGATTCGCACCCCTTCCAGTCCGCTAATCATGACAGCGGTTTCCGGGTCATCGACGGCGGTCGCGGCAGACAGCAGTTTCAGTAAGTTGCCTCCTATGTTGATCATCACCCTGGGCTCGCCATAAATGGCATCCAGGTCGGCAAAATCCACGTAGCCGGGCAGTGATTCCAGCTGGGCTTCCTGTGCGGTTACCGGCAGACTGAAAAGTGCTGCCATTAACACGGTGATAAGTGCTTTCATAATTCAAACTCCTGTCGCAGTTGTAGCTGGTCCTGCAGTGTTCGGGCAGTGATACGGGCAACCGGTTCACTGGTTACTTCGCTCACCGTCGAGTGAATCCGGTTACGGGTTTTAAGATTGACCTTTTCCAGGTAGGCCAGCACCAGTTCCAGGTCTGCTTTGGCCTGGGCAAGTTCTGCCTCCTGCTGCTGGTGCTGGTACAGCGCACCGCCACCGACCAGAGCGAGCACCAGTGCAGCCGTCGCTATTAGCCAGTGGGGTCGCAGCAACCAGCCGCGAGGTGGACCAGGCTCAGGATGCTTGTCGGGGATTGTCCGCAGCCTGCGCTGCAGGCCTGTTGGGGCTTTTTCGGCGGGCAGGCCAGCCAGCGCGCGCTGCAGCTCCATGGCCGAAGCGAGTTTCGAGCCCAGCGCAGGGTCCTCGGCCGCCCCGCAGAGCAGTAGCTGCCGTTCACCGGTGGTCACTTCGCCGTCGATAAAGCGATCGAGCAGCTCCGGGTAGTCAGGTTGTCCTTTTTCACTCATCGTCATGTTCCGACCATTGCTTGCGTAAGGCGTGTCTCGCCCGGTGCAAATACGTTTTGACCTGAGGCTGGCTGAGCCCTGTTATCTCGGCCACCTGCCGATAACTGTGTTGCTGGATGTCCCGGAGTACCACCAGCGATCGATAAGGCTCTTTCAGTGCCGCAACCAGCTCCTGCAGGCGTTGCGTCCGATTCCCCTGTTCAAAAACCGATTCGGGGTTTAACTCATCGAAGAGATCGTTTTCTCCGGCTGCGATTTCATCCCTTCGTCCACGCAGTCTGTCCAGGCATAAATTGCGGGTGACCCGTTTAAGCCAGGGGCCTGCCTTGCCGTCGTTCATGGTGTCCCGATGCTGCCAGAGCCGGGTGAACGCCTCCTGGCAGATGTCCTCGGCCTCGGCCCTGTCCCGCATCAGGTACAGCGCCAGGGACCAGACCTGGTCCTGATGCTTGTCTATCCACTGGCGGTACAATTTTTCCATGCTTGGAGACTACACGGGTGAGCGACAAAAAAGTTACAGGGGAAGTGAAAGAATGTGTCGGACGGCAGGGTGAGCAGCGACCCTGAGAGAACTAGTTTAAGCCAGGCGCGAGGGTTGGGCTGCCGCCGTTCTACCCGGCGCAATCACCTGTGGCGACCCGCATGAGAGAGGGGTTGCGGACACGGATGCTGCCGTCCGCCTGATGAATAAAACCCAGTCGGACTGACGGCACCTGTTTCGGCAGCTCCAGCACGACCTGCACCGGTTGCCAGTCTGTTTTGCCCATATGGGGTTCGTGTTCCATCACCGAACTCACCACCGGTTTTCCGTTTGCCCTGGCAGAGACCGTCAGACCGCCACCCTGTTTAAAGGCATGCGGAATCGCCGGAGGACGCAGGTCCAGCTTGATGTCGGCGCTGAAAACCACCCGCCTGCCCGGGATATCTTCACGGTCGATGTGCTGGGTGATGATGAACCAGGGTTCGCTGCCCGTTTTTTCAATCAACAGTTCGCCGTCGCTGGCGCTGTACTGGAATGACGGTGTCCCGCCGTGCTGGGAGCTGGACCATTTGCGCTCCCGCCTGGGGGCATCGATGGTTGTGAAGCCCGGATCCTGCAGCAGGTTCTTTCCTCGACCCTCGCACTGGGTGCTGCCCGGGGCAGGCGTTTCTGCCGTGTCACTGCTGCATGCCGCCAGGGCCGCCGTCAATGCGCCGGCAAGGAAGAGCCTGGAAATATCCATGGCCTGTTGAATCCTCGTACTTGAGTAAGCGCTAAACTCTAGCATAACGGGGGGCCGGCTGTAGAGAGGAGGGTCACCTGTGGCTCGAAGCCAGTCAGCGCCCCTGTCCAGCCGCGCTAGTCCCGCTCGCGCTGTTGCCCGTAGGTTCTGAAGGCGGTTAAAACCTCGTCCATCTGCGCGCTATCCAGGATCACCGGGCCGCCGATGGCCAGTGTGCCCCAGTAACAGTGGGCCTGTTCTTCGACCACCTCCGCCAGCTTCAGTGCGCTTTGCAGGTTCCGGCCGGTCGCGATTTGTCCATGGTTGGATAACAGGCAGGCCAGTGAGTCGTCCAGCGCCCCCAGGTTGGCAAGAGACAGTTCCCTGCTGCCGAAAGTGGCATATTCCGCCAGTGGTATGCCGTGTCCACCTGCCGCAGCAACCATGTAGTGCATGGCCGGTATCGCCTTGCGAGCGCAGGCGAGAATCGTTGCGTAGGGTGAGTGACAATGGACCACAGCCGCGGTGTCCGGCTTGCCACGATAGACGTCTGCGTGCATCCGCCACTCGCTGGATGGGATCAGCTGGCCGGCATCGACGTCACCGTCCAGAGTCATGTGAACGATATGCTCCGCGGAGAGCGCCTGGGGTGAGATACCTGTCGGCGTGATCAGCATGCCGTCGCCGGTGCGGACAGAAACATTGCCCGAGGTGCCCTTGTTCAGGCCTTTTTTGACGAGGGCATCCATGGCCTCTACCACGGCCTGCCGGCTGTTATTGTCGTTGCTGTATTTTTTCATGCCTGCTCGTTTCCGGGTCGGCCCTGCTGAAAGCGGCCCTTGTGTCAGGTTTTGCCAGTGAGCTTAACACTGGCGAGTACAAACTGCGGCGTCCATGTTGACGAGTGCTGATTGTAACCCGGGTCGACTGGTCTACAATGCTGGCATGCCCCGATTGCAAAAGTCGATGCCCACAGCACTGTTAATGATGATTGCCCTGTTGCCGGTCTGTGCCCTGGCCGCGGACGAGAACCCTTTGTTTTCTTCCAAAGACTCCTTCAAGGCGGTACTGAACGCACCGGTGATGCAGGCCTACAGGGACAAGATGAAGTCGGATCGCCTGTACCTGGAAGGCACCTGGACACAAAAGCGTGGCGAGGAAACCGAACGTCTCAGCCTGAAGATTCGCGCCCGCGGAAATTATCGCCGCCAGGTTTGTGACCGGCCGCCGCTGCAGCTTAACTTCAAGAAAAAGCAGGTAGCAGGCACACTGATGTCAGGCCAGGACAAACTGAAGTTGGTGAGTCCCTGTGAACGTGGCGACAAGTACCAACAGCTTGTCTATCTGGAGTACCTGGTATACCAGCTGTTTGCGCTATACAGCGATTATCACTTCCGAACCCGTCTGGTGGACGTCGCCTACGTCGACAGCGATAGTGAGGGAGCCCTCTGGAGCAGCCATAATTTCCTCATTGAAGATGCGGATCATATGGCTGCCCGTTACGGTCTGCAGGAACTGGACGTACCCTACACAATGCGGGTGCAAATGGATCTTGCCCAGACAGCCCTGGTGGAAGTGTTTCAGTTCATGATCGGCAACGTCGATTACTCCACCCTGAAATCCCCGCCCGGGGAGGAATGTTGCCACAACATCGTGCTGTTGGCAGAGAAAGGCGCGGAGCGGGATATCATCCCGGTTGCCTATGATTTTGACTCGGCGGGCATTATTAATGCGCCCTATGCCACAGTTCCGGCCAGTCTGCCGATCAACAAGGTCACCAGCCGCTACTTTCTTGGCTGGTGCAAGCAGGAATCCCGCTATCGCGACGCGGTAGCCAGGATCAACGAGCGCAAGGAGGCGGCCATTGCCCTGTTCGAAGCTTCGCCGTTACTGAGCAGGACTTATCGGAAGCGGGCGGTGAAATACCTGCACGACTCCTACGATTACCTCAACGACGAGGCTTTCTTCGAACGCCATATACTGGGCAAGTGCCGTGGCGAGGTTATTGAGGGTTAGGTTCGTCCGGCGGCTGACTCAGCAGGCGTTCCGCTTCCTTGCGTGCGCGTCTCTCTCTTTTGCGCTGCGCCTCGTGATGTGATTCCAGACCGTCGCCGAAAATACAGACCACCAGTGTGGCGATATTGAAAAACACGGTGAGGACCAGGGCGATGTCCAGTGCCTTGATGCCGGCCGCAATGCCCACGGCAATCGCGACGAAAATAAACAGGGTATCAAACGTATCGCTCAGGGCCCGGCGAAACTGGACACCGGCGACAATGCCGGCCAGGCTGAAAGCGAGGGCGAGACTGTGCTGGACCACCATGACGATGCCGGCAACGACCGCGGGCAGTATCAGGGTGGTTTCATCCAGTGATTCGTCATGATCGCCGTCCCGGTGAATGCCTTTGTAAATCCATGATACCGGGAGCATCAGCAGCACCGCGCCCAGCATCGAGAAAAACAGGTTGCGGGCATCCTTGAAGCGAAAAACGCTGGAGAGATTCTTTTCCTTCGCCTGGGGTTCTTCCACGTCTTCAAGATCGTCGTTGAGGAAGGCATCCTCGAATTCCCGCAGTCCAGGGTCGTGGGAGCCCGACAGCTCACTCACACCGCCAACCGGTGCCAGTTCCAGGAACGAGGGAAACGCGGCCACCAGACCCACCAGGATTGCCGCCAGCGCCAGGTAGTACACCAATACCCGTGCCAGCAGCTTGAATAGCAGGGTCTTGCTGGGAATAGGCGGCGGTGCTTCGCTGCTCACGCTGTGTGCGCCAACTTCCGGGCAGTGCCAGCTGCTGCTGGATTTCTTTTGATATTCAAGACCTTAATTCCATTTATGCCTAGCTGCAGTGTAGCCTCGTTTCATCGGCTGGCAAGTCAGCGTCTGTGCTCGGTGAAGGCAGGGGACATCGTGGTCATCTCATGCTCCTGGGTCTGTAGGCGGCAGCTGAGGCAGAGCCTGCAGAGCGCCTTGGTTTATCCGGTGCAGGGTGTACAATCAGCGGCTCCGCTTGTCGTCCTGTAGGCATACCCTCTTTCATGACCCTGTTGGTCCTATACCTGTTACTCGCTATTGGCGTTTCTTTTCTGTGTTCCGTACTGGAAGCGGTGCTGCTGTCAGTGACTTCCGGTTACGTGGTTACCCAGGTCGAGAAATACCCAAAACGGGGAGTGGTGCTCAAGGGGGTGAAAGATGACCTGGATCGTTCCCTGTCCAGCATCCTGATTCTCAATACCTTCGCTCACACCATGGGTGCGGCGGGCGTGGGAGCCCAGGCGGTGAAGATCTACGGCGAACGCTGGGAAGGGCTGATTGCCTTCCTGCTGACCCTGGCCATCCTCTACCTGTCGGAGATTATTCCCAAGACCCTGGGAGCCACGTTCTGGAAGCAACTGGCGTTGCCGGCAGCTTTTGTGATCGCCCTGCTGGTCAAGTTGCTCTTTCCCTTTGTCTGGCTCTCGGCGCTGGTGACCCGGTTGTTTTCCTCCGCCGACAACGACATCATCAGCCGCGAGGAGCTAACGGCGATGGCCGAACTCGGAGCGCGGCACGGTTCCCTGCGAAATCAGGAGAGCGAACTGTTACAGAATATCCTGAGCCTGCGCGGTGTCCGCACAGAAGATATTCTGACTCCGCGCACCGTGGTAGCGGCGCTGCCTGAGGTTCTGACGGTCGAGCAGGGGCTGGCGGAGTTGGGTGAACGACCGTTCAATCGCATTCCGATCTATCGCAGCACACTCGACTCGGTGACTGGCGTGGTCTACCGCCCGGCCCTGCTGGAGGAAGCTCTCGCCGGCCGGGGAGAGCAGAAGCTGGTGGAACTCGCCAACCCGGTATTCAGGGTGTCAGAGGAGTTGCCGGTGCTGGCCCTGCAGGACCTTTTCCTGAAACGCAAGGAGCACCTGTTCCTGGTCGAGGACGAGTATGGGCAGACCGCCGGTATCGTCACTCTCGAGGACGCCATAGAAACCCTGCTGGGCCGGGAAATCATGGACGAGAGCGACAAGGTCGAGGATATGCAGCAGCTGGCCCGCAGTACCTACCGGCAACGACTCAGGAACAAGGGAGCCTCCTGATGTCGGCACGCCCGGTGTCGGTGCGATAGCCTGTCCATCGGCCTCCTCTGCGGCCCTGTGCAGGGGATAAACCTCACGAAAACCGCATTTTGCCTTTACTAATTGTAGGGATATGCCGTAATTTCCGTTGAAAAAGACCGCAGGCAGGGGGATGTATGCTGGATGAGGCTGGCGCTAGCGAACAACAGGCAACCGGGGAGAGTCCGCAACGGTCCCGGGTGGGTTTACTGATCGACGTCACCGGCGACCACTTCACTGCCAGGCTGGATTCGGTCAAGGACAGTGACGCCCCCGCCAGTCACCAGCGCTCCCTCGGCCAGGTCGGGTCCTATTTCCTGGTCAGGGAAGGCGACGCCAATATCCTGGTGATGGTAGAGCGCAGCTATCGGATCGCCGACAAACAGGGCCGCGCCGCGCATATGGTGCACCTCACCCCGCTGGGTGAAATGGGCAGCAAGGGTGATTTCAGCCGGGGTGTTTCCCGTTATCCCATCAGTGGTGCCGAGTTGCACCGCATGGATGAAGACGGCCTCAGGGCGATTTTCTCCGGTTATGGCGATAAAGACTTCAAGGTGGGTAACCTTACCTCGTTCGAGTCCATCGGCGTGCACCTGGACGCCTCCGCCTTTTTTGGTCGCCACGCCGCGATCCTGGGCCAGTCCGGCGCCGGTAAATCCTGGACCGTGACCAGCCTGGTTCAGGCCGCGGTAAGAGCCATGCCCAATGCCCATATTATTCTCCTGGATATGCACGGGGAATATGGCGACAAGGACGTCGACGGTGTGGTTGCCCACTCCCCCTTTCCCGCCGACAAGGTGCGCTGCTTTCGCGCCGATCAGCTGGAATTTCCCTATTGGCTGCTGGCGTTCTCAGAGCTGTGCGAACTGGTCGTCAACTCCGGCGACGAGCATGCATCGATCCAGATATCCTTCCTCCGTTCGACGATGATCCGGTTGCGGGAAGAAGCCAACAAACACCTGGACCTCGGGCATATTACCGTGGACTCGCCGCTGTACTACTCCATGGACGACCTGATCAAGGCGGTGAAGGAGGCCAACCGTGAGACCAGCGATTTCGGCAAGAAGAAATCGGCGCTATACGGCAAGTTCGACCAGGTGCTGGTTCGCCTGAACAGCCTGCTGAATGACAACCGCTATGACTTCCTGATGCGGCCGAAGACACGGACTTCGACCGAGTCGCTGCCGGGGCTGATGCAGGATCTGGTCGGCCTGGGCAGCCCCCGGGCCAGTGTCACCGTGCTGGACCTGAGTTCGGTGCCCTTCGACGTGGTGCCGCTGGTAGCGGCGCAAATTGGCCGCCTGACCTATGAATTCAATTACTGGAACCCGCGCTGTCGCGAGTTTCCCCTGTTCCTTATCTGTGAAGAGGCCCATGAATATATTCCCCGAGAGGATATTCCGCGCTTCCGCGAAGCGCGCCGCTCGATGGAACGGATCTCCAAGAACGGTCGTAAGTACGGGGTGGGCTTGTGCGTCGTCAGCCAGCGGCCGCACGATGTATCGGAAACCGTTCTGGCCCAGTGCAGCTCCTACGTCTGTCTGCGTATCTCCAACCCGGATGACCAGGATTACGTGCGGGCCATGGTGCCCGACGCCGCCCGCGGTACCTTCGCCGCACTGACCTCCTTGTCCAAGGGGGAGGCGGTTGCCCTGGGTGAGGCGGTGCCGATGCCGGTGCGCTTCAGGGTGGATCTGCCTGATCCGCCCCCCAACTCCACTGACATTAACTACTCTGAAAAGTGGCGTACGGACGCGACGGTGGACGTTGCCAGGCTGGTCCACAACTGGCACAAGCAGGAGCGCTAGCGACCTGGCGTTTTGGCGCGCCCGGCTCTTTTGGGTTGCCCGCTGCCGCTACCCATTGGGGGATGGCTCAGTGGCGCAGCATTGCATCCAGCTGGTCCACGACCTCCGACCAGTCTGAATCCTCATCCAGGGATTCGCGAATAAACTGCGCCTGGGCCGCATTCCAGAATGCGGCGTGATCCAGCGGAATCTCCTTTGGCAGGTGGTTGTTTTTCACAAAGTTTTCCATGGCTGTGTCGCTGCTGGGCAGTCCCAGCTGCCTGAACAGGCAGGACAGGGTGTGACTGGATGTGTCCATAGTGCGTTCCCCAAGGCTGAGTTCTTAGTATAGGCTCGGTTGAAATCGGGTGCCCAATTTTGGCTGGTAAGCTTATAAACTTCCGGCGGCATCTCCCTGAAAAAACCCGCCGGGGCGATGAACACTGCCGCGTAGCCGGTTACCGCGGAAACATCATCACCACCCGCATGCCCACGTCCAGACTGCGGAGCTGGCGCCTGGCGGACGCCCTGGCGTTGAGACGGATTGACCAGGCATCCGATTGCGCGGAGCCCCCGCGCAGCTCCCGGTTGTCGCAGTTGCCAAACAATTGCGGCATACCGTTGAGGGGGGGTTTGCTGTTGGCATCCACGCAGTCCTTGGTCCACTCCCAGACATTGCCGTGTACATCGTACAGGCCCCATGCATTGGGTTTGAAGCTCGCCACCGGTGCCAGGGTACCCTCATAGTCCACGCCGCAACCCAGGCAGTTGGCGTTGCTTTCACCGGCGCTATCGCCCCAGGTGTAGCTTCTGGTTGAACCGGCACGGGCGGCGTATTCCCACTGGGTGGAACTGGGCAGGCGGTAGTTGTATCCGGTCTGGTGGCTGAGCCAGCTGACAAAGGCCTCAGCCTCGTCCCAGGTGATACCGGAAACGGGCAGGTCATCGGCGGCGCCCTGCAGGGAATCCAGGTCTCCGGACTGAGTGGCTTTCAGGAACCGGCGATACATGGCATTGGTGATCTCGGTTTTGCTGATAGCGAAGGGGTGGGCGATTTCGACGACCAGTGCCTCCGGGTTGTCGCCCGGACGCCCTCCGCCCATGACGAACTCGCCCTCCCTGACCACCACCATCTCCGGTCCTTTGCCGCCATCGGGCAAATCATGGGCAAAGGTGTCCCCCGGGAGATAATCGTCTGCGACCGCGCTGGCGTTAAACAGCAGGGCACAGAGGAGGGTGTTGGCGCCGATTGCAACGCGGAGGGGAATGCTGAGGCTCATAATCATCGTCCTTATCCCGCGGCAGTGGGGATGCGTGTGAAAGGCCATACAACAGAGTTAAATGTAGCAAGGAATGGGCAGCTGGCAAGTTCGCTGTAGGCGCTGCCGGCGGTACACCCGATCCCTTTACCGGCGGCCAGCGGCGCGTTCGGCAGACGTCCGCAGCAACTGCCACAGCGCTTCAACATGGGCGCGGGTGGTGCTTTCCACTCCGATGGAGACCCGCACCATCCAGCGTCCGTCCAGTATCGACGGCGACAGGAACGCCTGCCCGGACTGGTTGATTTCATTGACCCAGGCCAGCGTGTGTTTATCCAGCGCCCCGCCAGAGAGTTCGCCTCCCCGGGAATCCCTGGGTACATGACGCAGGCACACGGTCTGGAGAGCCACGGGTGCCAGCACCTGCCAGTCAGGGGCGGCCGCAGCCTGTTCCGCCAGCCAGCGGGCATTATCCAGGTCCCTGCGCAGTCGCGCGCGAATACTGTCGATACCATCCAGGTGCAGATGAAACCACAGCTTGAGCGCGCGGAAGCGGCGACCCAGGGGAATGCCCCAGTCACGGTACTGGGTGACCTGCCCATCGGCTGTGGATTGCAGGTAGGCAGGATTGGTGGACATGACCCGTTCCAGGTGGGTCGTGTCGCGGACATAGAACAGCGCCGTGTCCAGTATTGTTCCCATCCATTTGTGCGGATTCCAGGCAATGGAGTCGGCAGCTTCCACTCCCTGCCACAGGTGCCGGCACTCGGGCAGTAACATGGCGGAGCCGGCCATCGCCGCATCCACGTGCAGCCAGATATTGTGGCGGGCCGCGATGGCGGCGATGTCGGCAACCGGGTCCATGGCGGTGGTGCCGGTAGCGCCGACAGAGCAGACAATGCCTGCCGGCACACGGCCGTTGGCGATGTCGGATTCAATCGCGGCGGCGAGAGCTTCCGGGAGCATCGCCCGGGTGTAAGCGTCCTCCTCGATGTAGCTGAGGTTGTCCTGGCCAAAGCCGGCCAGTTGTACCGCCTTGGCAATCGATGAGTGGGCCTGGCTGGTGCTGTAGACTACCAGTGGACGCGGCACCGCCTGCAGTCCCTGGTGGTTCTTGCTGAAGTCGCTGGCCCGCTCCCTGGCCAGAATCATCGCGGTCACGCAGGCGGTGGAAGCCGTGTCGTGAATGGTGCCCTGCCAGGCCTCGCTGAGACCGGTTAACTGGCGCATCCAGTCGCAGACGACCTCCTCAACCTCGGTCAGGGCCGGACAGCTCTCCCAGGATATCCCCAGGGTGCCCAGGCCGGAGCTGGCAATATCTCCGAGCACCGAAGCCAGAGAGGCATTGGAGGGAAACCAGCCGAAATGCATGGGATGCTGCACCTGGGTAATGCCGGGGACCACCCGCGACTCCAGTTGGCGTAACAACGCAGCGAAGTTGCCGGCCTCAGTTGGCGCCTGCCCGGGGAAGGATTGCCTGACTTCACCGGGTGACACCTGGGCTCGTACCGGCTGCTGTGGTATCTGCTGGCGATAGTCTGCGATCCAGTCGATCAGGGCGTGGCCCGCCTCGCGGAATTCTTCCGGTGTCATGGCCAGGCTTGCTGGCGGCCATCGCTGTCGCTGACGGATATTTGCCCAGCCATGCTTTATCTCCCTGCCGTGTGAGTGTTTGCCCTGCCACTATAGTGGGCTGGGCCCGGTTGTCCAGACTGCTGTTGACTCACCCTGAAAGTGCCAGGATGTCAGCCCGGGGCCTCCACCGGCGGTTAAGGAATTCGCCGCGGGAGGAGGGGCCGGCCGGGCCCTGGATAGGGCTGAAACCTGTCTTCCCGGGTTGTTCGAAGCTCCTCGTGTCCGGACTTAACCGGTTGTTTTATAGGGAAATTATGGGTTTTGGGTGAAAGCTATCAACGCCATAGGGAGATACGATTGTGCAAGCCCCTGATCGCCGACTAGAGTGAAGGGAGCAATTGCGGGGCAGGCAGTGTCAGGCTTTGCCTCCACGCGATGACCTAACGAGAGTCGAGTAAGGTGCTGTGATAGCACGTTTTGATAAGGGAGCTACACAATGAGCAATATCCGCAAGAGGATCCTGTCAACCGCCGTAGCCAGTGCGCTGGCCCTGTCGTCCGCCGCCTTTGCCGCTGAAATGAGCAAGCCGGCGGGAGCCAAGGGCTCGGGCGCTACCGCTGTCGGCCAGCCCCGCAGCAACCAGTTCTGGTGGCCCGACCAGCTGGATCTCACCCCTTTGCGCGACCAGGACGCGCGCTCCAATCCGCTGGGCGAGGATTTCGACTACGCCGAGGCCTACAGCAAGCTGGATCTGGATGACGTCAAGAAAGATATCGACCAACTGCTGACCACGTCCCAGGACTGGTGGCCGGCGGACTTTGGTAACTATGGCCCGTTCTTTATCCGTATGGCCTGGCACAGTGCGGGCACCTATCGCACCCTGGATGGCCGTGGCGGCGGCGATGGCGGCCAGCAGCGTTTCGACCCGCTGAACAGCTGGCCGGACAACGGCAACCTCGACAAGGCCCGGCGGCTGCTGTGGCCGGTGAAGCAGAAGTACGGCGCCAGCCTGTCCTGGGGTGACCTGATGATCCTCGCCGGTAACGTGGCCCTGGAGAATATGGGCTTTGAGACTTACGGTTTTGCCGGTGGTCGTACCGATGACTGGGAACCCGACCTGGTGTACTGGGGGCCAGAGGTGGAGATGCTTGCCAGCGATCGCGAGGAGAAAGATGGCCAGCTGCAGCGTCCCCTGGGGGCGACCCACATGGGACTCATATACGTCAATCCGGAAGGGCCCAGGGGCAAACCTGATCCTGCAGGATCGGCCAGGAACATCCGCATCGCCTTCGGTCGCATGGCCATGAACGATGAGGAAACCGTCGCCCTGATCGCCGGTGGCCACACCTTTGGCAAGATGCATGGTGCCCACAAGCCCGGTGACTGCATGGGCGCGGAGCCTGGCGCCGCCTCGCTGGAAGAGCAGGGCCTGGGCTGGAAGAACAAGTGTGGCAAGGGCCATTCAGAAGACACTATTACCAGCGGACTCGAGGGAGCCTGGACCCAGGCGCCCACCCAGTGGACCACGCTGTACCTGTCCAACCTGCTGAACAACGAGTGGGAGCAGACGCGCAGCCCGGCAGGGGCTATCCAGTGGGTCCCCAAAGACAAGTCGCTGCACGATTCGGTGCCTGATGCGCATGTCGAGGGCAAGTTCAATGCGCCGGTGATGACCACGGCCGACCTGGCGGTGAAAGCGGATCCCAAGTACCGGGAGATCGCCGAACGCTTCCTGGCCAACCCGGATGAGTACCAGCAGGCCTTTGCCAGGGCCTGGTACAAGCTGACCCACCGCGATATGGGGCCACGCTCACGCTACCTGGGTGATGATGTTCCCGGGGAGGCTTTGAGCTGGCAGGACCCGATCCCGGAAGTCGAGCACAAACTGATTGACGCCAGCGAGATTCGCGCTCTGAAGAAGGACATCAGTAAGTCCGGGCTGACGGTGGCCGAGCTTGTCGGTACTGCCTGGGCATCGGCCTCCAGCTTCCGTGCCGCTGACATGCGCGGTGGCGCCAACGGCGCCCGCATTGCGCTGGAGCCGCAGAAGTCATGGGCGGCGAACAATCCGCAGGACCTGGCGAAGGTGCTCAATACCCTGGGCGAAATCAAGGCCGATTTCAACAGCTCCAGGTCCGCTCGCAGCAGCAAGGTGTCACTGGCGGACCTGATCGTACTGGGCGGTGCGGTGGGTATCGAGATAGCGGCGAAGGACGCCGGTGTCAAGGTTGAGGTCCCCTTTGTGCCTGGCCGTGCTGACGCGACCCAGGCGCAAACTGACGTTGCGTCCTTTGCCCTGCTGGAGCCGCAGGCCGATGCCTTCCGCAACTACTACGATGCCGATCGGGCCTATCGGTCCCCGGCAGAGATGTTGGTGGACAGGGCGGACCAGTTGAACCTGACAGTGCCGCAGATGACGGTGCTGGTGGGCGGCCTGCGGGTGCTCGGTGTAAATTCCGGTGGCTCGAGCCACGGGGTGTTCACCGACAGGCCCGGAACCCTGAGCAACGACTTCTTTGTCAACCTGCTGGACATGTCGACCCAGTGGCAGAAAGCCGATGCTGACGGCATCTACCAGGGGCTGGATCGGGAGTCAGGTGAGGTCAAGTACACCGCGACCCCGGTGGACCTGCTGTTCGGCTCCAACTCCGAGTTGCGTGCGGTCGCCGAGGCCTATGCCTACCATGATGCCCAGCAGCGCTTTGCCGACGACTTTGTCGCCGCCTGGACCAAGGTGATGCAGCTGGATCGCTTTGACCTGCGCCACGACTTGTAACTGGGCTGGTGGCTGCGCGGCATATGCCCGCAGCCGCTTTTTCCGTTCGCGGAGCGCCCCCGCATCTTCCTCACTGGCGGGAACAGGGGAATGTGACTACCCTTTTCCCTGCCAGTCCCAGCCAAATTCGTATCTGGCCTGGCAACGATGACCTTACGCATCAGGGGGTAGCAATGCTTGGAGAAAACCATTCGCTGTATCACGATTTTCCGGAGATGGTCGAGGTGACCGACAGGCTGATAGAGAGCGACCCGGACTTCGCCGCCGATGCCAAGCGGTATCATGCGCTGGACAAGGAAATAAGGACCCTGGAGCTGCGCAATTCGCCGATCGACGACCAGGCCATGCAACAACTGAAACTCAACCGCGCCGAAATGAAGGATTCGCTGTACCAGCGGTTACTGGCAGCAGCCTGAGAAGATACCCACCCCCCGGAGGAGGCGGGCAAGAGCCGGGTTAATTGCTGGCCAGCGCATCCCGCTGCTGGTACTCACGAAGCATGTCGTTATACGTCTGGGCGGCGGAGTAGGCCGCCTCGACGAAATAGTTGTACTCCACATCGTGCATGGCGTAATTGCGGCAGTTCAGGAAGTCGACGACGCTGTCTACGTAGGTTTGGGTAGCAGCCTGGGCAGCGGCCATGTCGGCCTTGCTGGCAGTGGCCACGGCGGGCATTTCAGGTGCTTCGGTGGGCCGCTTGGCAGGACAGTCTGCGGCGGCATTCATGGCGATCAACATCGCCGGTACGGCTAAAAGTGCCTTCATGGGAAATTCCCCTGTAATGAGTAACGTTCACTGTGGACCCGTGGTAACACAGGTGTTACTGATACTCCCTCCACGCCCAACTGGATCACAGCTTGTACAGGGCAAAAGCTGTGCAATATTCTGAATATCTGAGAAAAATAAGATGTCACCGGTGATTCGGAATCGCTCAAGGCTTGGACCAAAAGTAACATTTTGCACCGCAACAGGGCCCGGTCCGGCCTCCCCAGGTCTCACAGCGGGCCAGCGGGACTGCCGACGGTCAATTGCACCGGTCTTATCCGGGCTAAAAATCGATATCGGAGCCGCCGGCTGATCATGCTAATCTCGGGCTGAAGCCATCCGCAGGGAGAGCGTAATGAAAAAGCCGGCATTATTCGGGGTGATTGCCATCCTGGCATCTGCCTGTACCACCACCGATGAAATCATCATCGACAATAAAGGCGTCGATATGAGTCGCTATGAAGTCGATCTGGCCGAGTGCAGGGCATACGCCACGGAAGTAAAAACGGGTCAGAAAGCCGCCAAAGGCGCGGCATCCGGTGCCTTGATTGGTGGCGCCATCGGCGCCATAACCGGCGACAGCCGTAAGGCAGCGGAAGGCGCCGGCGTCGGAGCGGTGACCGGCGGTGCCCGCGGCGCCAGCCAGGGGCAACAGGGCGAGATACAGGTGGTGAAAACCTGCCTGCGAGGGCGGGGCTACCGGATACTTAACTGACGCATTCAGTGTTCGCCCTGGCATACGGGGCAGAAATAAAGACGGCGACTGCCTACTTCCTGTCGCCGAATGGGATGGCTGCAGTGGTAGCAGGGCGAATCTTCCCGCCCGAACACGTAGAAGCGCCGCCATTCCCGCGCCAGTCCCTGGCGCTGCAGTGACCTGGACAGGCGGGGAGCCAGTGTAATCCCGCCGGAATCGTAACTGCGCCTGCTGATAGTGAGAGTGCTTCGCGCTAGCTTTCCCAGCTCCCCCCGGGTGAGTTCCCTGGGCCGCTGGCGGTGGTGCAGACGGGCGTCGTGGAGGATTTCCGATCGCAGGTAGTTGCCGTTACCCGCGAGGAAGGCCTGGTCCAGGTACAGGGCCGCCAGTTCCTTTGCCGCAAATTGGGGTAGACCCAGGCGGTCGGCGACATCCCGCCAGCCCAGACACGGATCCATGATATCCGGGCCTATCTTGGCCAGGAATGGATGATGGACAAGTTCTGCAGTGGGCCATACGCTGATATCGGAGGCGCTGTACAAAATCGCGCTGTGGTCCCTGGTTTGCAGTAACAGGCGCATTGATCGCGTGCTCTTTGGCAGCGTATGGCCAGCGATAACTTTCCAGACCCCGTAGAGCTGGTTGTGCGAATAAATGCTCAGACCGTGCTCGAAATGCGTGAGCAGCGCCTTGCCCCGGGTCTCTATGGCCACGACTTTGTGACCTTTGAGGCGGGATGCCTCGCGTCGCAACCGGGGCAGGCCGAATGTAATTGAGGTAATCGTCCGGCCTTCCAGCACGTCTGCCAGGGTGTCTGCAGCTCGCCGTATTTCTGGGCCCTCGGGCATGTCGGTCCTGCTCTGTCGTGGTTTTGGGTGCGGGTTTTTATACCATGCTGAATATACGTGGCAGCTGCTGAGGAAAGATCAATCTGTCTTTCGAGGCAGCACGTAAACTGGGGACAAACTGAACAGGAGATCGTCGATGAAATTTGCCTACCACGCCACCATGTGTGATCCCGATATGTATCTGCCCCTGGCCATTGCCGCCGAGGAGGCCGGGTTCGATAGCTTTACCTTCCCCGACAGTATCTGTTACCCGAAAGAAGGCTCGGACGTGTATCCCTACAACGACGATGGCACCCGCGAGTTTCTCGATGGTGTGCCTTTTCTCGAGCCCTTTGTTGCGATTCCCTACCTCGCGGCGCGCACCGAGAAACTGCGTTTTACCACATCAGTGATTAAACTGGCCGTTCGCCAGCCCGCCGTCGTCGCCAAGCAGTTGGCCACCCTGGGAGTGATGATCGGGGACCGCTTCGGCTTTGGCGTCGGCATCAGCCCCTGGCCGGAGGATTTCCTCGCCTGCCAGGTGCCCTGGGAAAAGCGCGGCAAGCGCATGGACGAAATGATGGAAATCGTGAATGGCCTGCTGACCGGCGAGTATTTCAGCTACGACGGCGAAATTTTCCAGCTGGACGCCATCAAGCTTTGCCCGGTACCGGACCATAAGATTCCCCTGCTCGTCGGTGGCCACGCCAAACCCGCCCTGCGCCGCGCCGCGCGTCTGGGCGACGGCTGGATATCAGCCGGTTCTTCGCTGGATGAGCTGAAGAGCATGATCGGGCAGATAGAGGAGTTCCGGGTTGAGTATGGTCGCACCGAAGGGGCGTTCGAGTACCACGCCATGACCGAGGCCGCCTACTCCAAAGAAGGCCTGGATGATCTCGCCGCCGCCGGTGTCACCGAGGTGATCATCGCCTTCCGCAATCCCTATGAGGCAGAACCCGACACCCAGACCCTGGAAGAAAAAATCGGGCTGATCAACTGGTATGCGGAAAATGTGATCAAGCCACACCGGGAGGGGTGACCGGCCTACCTCCCGGGGTCGGGGACGCTGTCCACTCGCACTTCACCCGCTGTTGTATCCTGCGCCTCGGCAATTTCACCGGGGCTGGCCCGGCTTGTGTTCGCCGCTGCCCCGGGCCTTGCCAGTACCAGTCGGGTGAACAGCGGAAAGTGGTCGGAGCCAATGTAGGGCAGACGGGTGATCGCGGCCAGCTGGAAATGGCGGCTGTGGTACAGGTGATCGAGAGGCCAGCGAAACACTGGAATACGGGCGTGGAAGGTATTGAGCATACACCTGCCCACCCGCGGGTCCAACAGGCCGCTGATCCGGCGAAACAGGGTTGCCGTTCTCGACCAGGGAATGTCGTTGAAGTCGCCGGCCACCAGTGTCGGTCCGGCGTCATCCTGCAGCGCCCTGGCGACCACAATCAGCTCCGCATCGCGCTCCTTTGACTCCGGGTTTTCCGTCGGGCTGGGCGGCGCGGGATGCAGCAGGTGCAGCCGGATGTCATCGCCGCTGTCGAGGACCACGGTGGCGTGAATGGAGGGCACATCGTCTTCCACCAGAAACTCGATGCCGGCGTCGACCAGCGGCAGTCGGGAGTAAAGGTGAATGCCGTAGCGGTTGTCCAGAGGGCACTTCACGCTGTGGGGCATGTCTTTTTCCAGCGCATCGAGCCGGTCCTGCCACCATTGGTCGGATTCCATGGCGACCAGCAGATCCGGTGTTTTTTCACGCACCAGCGACAGCAGGGTATCGGCATCCCGATTTTCCATCTGCACATTGGCGGATATTATTGACAGACTACTCTCCGGGCTGGGCTCACCGGCCTGGTCCACTTCACGGGGATACCAGGGGACAAAGCGCAGCAGGTGCCAGAGGTTCCATGCCAGGCACGTCAGGGTCAGCAGTAACAGGCCTGCCCCGGCTGTTGATGAGGCGGAGAACAGGGTTAACTGGACGGTCAGGCTGACAGCGAGCAGGCAGGCCAGCTGCTGCCGCGCAAATTCGGCAGATCTCACCAGCCAATGGGGGTTCTGCCACAGGGGAAGCACGGAGAGCAGGCAAAGTGGCAGGGTCAGTAGGGCGAGAGTGGTAATCAATGCGGGGTACCGTGCAGCTGCGCCGTGGCGGCGCGGACTAACGCCTAACAGTACACCAGGGCGGCAGCCTTGAGTAGGGTGCCGGGGAGCGCTGCTGGCAGACTAAACCAATGATCGGAGTATGGCGTAGAGAGTGGTCATGTTGAAACGCAAAGCACAAGACATTTACTCGCTGCTGGTGGAAGATGAAGACGCGCGCGTGTGTCGGGACATTCCCGATGACGCCTGCGACGAGCAGCCGCAGGCATTCCTGCGCCAGCTGCTGGCCCAGACCTTTACCAAGATAGGCGACGCACTGACCTCGAGCCGGCTGGTGCTGGCGTGGATGCTGGCCAGCATTGGCTCACCTGCCATCCTGATTTCCCTGCTGGTGCCACTGAGGGAGTCTCTGTCGCTTGTACCCCAACTGTTGATTGCCCGGTGGGTTCGCGAGCACGCCCTGCGCAAGTGGTTCTGGGTTGCGGGCAGTCTTGCCCAGGCCGCGGCCCTGCTGGCGATGATTCCCGCACTGGTGTTGCTTCCCGGTGAAACCGCATCGCTGCTGATTGTCATCCTGCTGGCCCTGTTCAGCCTGGCCCGCGGCGTGTGTTCGGTGGCAGCCAAGGATGTGCTGGGCAAGACCATTTCCAAGTCCCGACGGGGTCGCTTGACAGGGCTGGCCGCGTCCATTGCCGGTTTCGTTACCCTCGGGGTCGCGGCCCTGCTCTGGTTCGCCCCTGACCGTGCCGGGGATTCGGGCCCGGATATCGCCCTGTTTGCGTTGCTGCTGGCGGGTGCCGCCGGGTTGTGGCTTGCGGCCGCAGCGGTGTATGCGGGAATCCCGGAAGTTCCGGGCGCCACCGAGGGAGGCGGGAACGCAATTGCTGATGCACTGAAGAGCCTGTCATTGCTGTTCCGGGACCGGGAGTTTCTACGTTTCGTTCTCGCCCGCATGCTGCTGGTGGCTACTGCCTTTGCCATTCCCTACCTGGTGGTGCTTATCCAGAGAACGGGAGAGGGCGATATTGGCGGGCTGGCGGGATTGCTGTTGGCAGAGGGCGCTGCCGGCCTGTTGTCGGGCGCATTCTGGGGGCGCTGGTCGGACCGGGCATCACACCATGTGATGGCGGCTGCGGCCGCGCTCTCGGCGGCTGTTACGGCCGCTGCCCTTGCCAGTTATTTCCTGGCGCCGCAATTGCTGTCCCAGCTGCTGGTGCCGGCTTTGCTGGTATTTGTGGCAGCTGTGGCGCATCAGGGTGCCAGGGTTGGCCGCAAGACCTACCTTGTGGACCTGGCAACTGCCGATACGCGCTCCAGCTACACCGCGGTCAGCAATACGGTGCTGGGAATATTCCTGCTGAGCGGCTCAGGGCTGGGGGTGGTGGATGCCATGTACGGCACCCAGGCGGTACTGATGCTGTTGCTGGCGGTGTCGCTGCTGGCCAGTGTGTTCTGCCTGACTCTCAAGCGGGTTGACTAGCGCTTGTGGCCCCGGCCCCCGGCTCAGCTAACCCCGTAGGCGAGCATGGCATCGGCAACCTTGATGAAGCCGGCGATATTGGCACCCTTGACGTAGTCGACACGGTCGCCGTCCCTGCCGTGCTCAACGCACTTGTCGTGAATGTCGCGCATAATGATTTTGAGTCGGTTTTCGACTTCCTCGGCAGACCAGGACAGTCGCATCGAATTCTGGCTCATCTCCAGCCCTGAAATGGCGACACCGCCTGCGTTTGCCGCCTTGCCAGGGCCAAAGATCACTCCCGCGTCCTGCAGCCGATGCATGGCATCAACGGTGGTAGGCATATTGGCGCCCTCGGAAATGGCCATGCAGCCGTTTTTTATCAGCGCCTTGGCGTCTTTGACATCCAGTTCGTTCTGGGTGGCGCAGGGGAAGGCCAGGTCACAGTCGACGCTCCAGGGGCGTTTGTCCGGGTAATAGTCGCAGTCATACCTGTCTGCGTATTCGGAGATGCGTCCGCGTTTAACCGTTTTCAACTCGGTGACGTAGTCGAGCTTTTCCTCATTGATACCCTCTGGATCGTAAATAAAACCGGAGGAATCCGAGAGGGTGACAACCTTGCCACCCAGTGCGTTAATTTTCCGCGCGCAGTGCAGGGCAACATTGCCCGCACCGGAGACGGCACACACTTTTCCTTCCATTGATTCGTTGTGGTGTTTCAGCATTTCCTGCATGAAGTAGGCATTGCCGTAGCCGGTGGCCTCGCTGCGTATATGGCTGCCACCGTACTCGAGTGATTTGCCGGTGAGTACGCCGGTGAACTCGTGAGCCAGGCGCTTGTACTGGCCAAACATGTAACTGATTTCCCGGTTGCCTACACCGATATCCCCGGCCGGAATATCGGTGTGGGGGCCAATATGGTGGAACAGCTCGGTCATGAATGACTGGCAGAAGCGCATGACCTCCTGGTCCGACTTGCCCTTTGGGTTGAAGTCCGACCCGCCTTTACCCGAGCCGATGGGCAGGCCGGTCAGGCTGTTTTTAAAGGTCTGCTCAAACGCCAGAAATTTGAGCACGCTGAGCGTGACCGATGGATCGAAGCGCAGGCCGCCCTTGTAGGGGCCGATCGAATTGTTGAACTGGACACGAAAACCGCGGTTGACGCGGATGTTGCCCTCGTCATCCTCCCACACCACGCGAAAAATGATGGTGCGGTCGGGTTCCGTCATCCGTTGAATAATGCCCGCCTGGCGGTATCTGGGATTTTCAATGATATAGGGAATGACAGATTCTGCGACTTCTCTGACCGCCTGGTGGAATTCGGTTTCATGGGGATTGCGTTTGATCAATCCTTTCATGAAGTGTTCTATCGACAGATCGTCGTACATGGGTGCTTCTCCTTGATGCCGTAAGTCAGGCCGTTGGGCGGGCTACAGCGCCTGACTGAGTTCTTTCAGAGTTTTGTTGAGCGTTTCCTGGTTCATGCTGTAGTCAATCGGCACATCCACGACGTGGACCGCAGGCTCTTGCAGGCACTGCTCTATGGTGCCGGCGAAATCCTCATCTGACGCCACCCGCCAGCCACGTGCGCCGTAGCTTTCAGCGTATTTCACGAAGTCGGGATTGCCGTAGTCGAGGCCGAAATCGGCAAACTTCATGTCGCCCTGTTTCCATTTGATCATGCCGTAGGCGTCGTCGCGCAGGATAAGTACGACAAGGTGCAGACCCAGTCGCACGGCGGTCTCCAGCTCCTGGCTGTTCATCATGAATCCGCCGTCGCCGCAAATAGACAGTACTGCCCTCTCCGGATACACCAGTTTCGCCGCGATAGCGGAGGGCAGCCCCGCGCCCATGCTCGCCAGTGCATTGTCCAGCAGTATCGAGTTGCGATAGGCGGCGGGATAATTCCGGGCAAACCAGATTTTATACATGCCGTTGTCCAGGGTGATCATGCCGTCCCGGGGTAGGGCGTTATACACCTGTTTAACCAGGCGTTCCGGCAACAGCGGGAAGCGCAAATCAGATTCAGATTCGGTTTTTTGCGCCATGAACCGGGTGTGAACCTCAGCGAAGAACGAGAAATCCCATCCCGCTTGCCGGCTGACTTTTTCCTTGATCTGCCAGACGCTGTTGGCAATATCACCAACCACTTCCAGCTGCGGGAAGTAGACCGGATCAACGGCGGCGGATTCGAAATTGATATGAATCACCCGTGGTCCGTCCGGGTCCATCAGGAACGGCGGTTTTTCTACCACATCGTGACCGACGTTGATGATCAGGTCTGCGGCCTCGATGGCCCGGTGCACGAAATCACCGTCCGATAGCGCGGTAGTGCCGAGATAGAGTTCCCCGTTCTCATCGAGCACGCCCTTGCCCATCTGGGTGGTGACGAAGGGGATACCGGTTGCCCGGACAAATTCGCCAAGCATCATACTGGTCATTTTGCGATTGGCGCCGGCGCCGATCAACAGCAGTGGAGAACTTGCCTGTTCGATCAGCTCTGCGGCGCAGTCGATCGCCTTGTGCTCTGCGATGGGGCGTCGCACCTTGCTCTCGGGGATAAGCCTGGCGGTGGTTTGCTCCGCCGCGATGTCTTCAGGCAGCTCTATGTGGGTCGCCCCCGGGCGTTCCTCCTCGGCCAGTCGACAGGCCTCCCTGACTACCGAGGGAATTCGCTCACCGCCGACGACCTGGGTCGTGTACTTGGTGAGCGGGCGCATCATGTCCACCGTGTCGATCACCTGGAAGCGGCCCTGCTTGCTGGTACGGACAGGCTTCTGGCCGGTAATCATCAACATCGGCATGGCGCCAAGCTGGGCGTAGGCCGCAGCCGTCACCAGGTTGGTAGCACCCGGCCCCAGCGTTGACAGGCAGACGCCGACATGACCGGTCAGACGGCCATAGGTGGCGGCCATGAATCCTGCAGCCTGCTCATGTCGGGTGAGCACCAGTTCGATAGAGGACGTGCGCAGGGATTCAAGCAGGTCCAGGTTCTCTTCCCCCGGTATCCCGAATACATATTTGACGCCCTCTGCTTCCAGGGCTTTGACGAACAGGTCTGATGCTTTCATGGGGGTCTCTGGGCGTGGCTCCAATGGTTGCTCGTGCGGGGGCTTGTGCGCGGGCGCTTTCCAGTCGACAACACTGCGACAGGCTCAGGGTTAATAGTAGTACGGGTTTTCTGGGGCCGCAGATCAGCCCTGGCTCCGGAGGTCCGCCCGCTGGCTACGGCTCCGGCGCGACTGGTACTGAACGGGGGCGTCCATCCGCGCGGTGTTTTCGCGCGTATCAGGTGTATGTCTGACAATAAACTTATCCTTGTCCTGGGTGACCAGCTGACCCGTGATGCGGGCGCCCTCAAGGGCACGACGCCTGCGGATACCCACGTGTTGATGGCTGAAGTCGCCGATGAGGCCAGCTACGTTCGCCACAACCGGCACAAGATCGCCCTGGTCTTTTCTGCCATGCGTCACTTTCGTGACGAACTGCGTTCGCTGGGCTACCAGGTTATTTACTTTTCTTATGAGGACCGTGCAGCCTCATTGCCGGATGCCCTGGATCGCGCGCTAAAGCAGGGGACGTTTGACGGCATCAGCTGCTGTGAAGCCGGAGAGTACCGGGTTCAGCAGCTACTTGAGGACTGGTCCCGCCAGCGGGAAGTGCCGCTGCACTGGGTGCCCGATGACCGGTTTTTCTGCTCCATTGAGGAGTTTGGGGCCTGGGCCGATGGCCGCAAGGCGATGCGCATGGAGCACTTCTACCGGGTCATGCGTCGCCGCCATGGCATTTTGCTCGACGACGATGGGCAGCCCGAGGGCGGTCGCTGGAACTATGACCGCGAGAACCGCGCCGGTTGGCGGGGCAAAGACCCAGTGCCCCTGCGGCCTGAACTGGAGTCCGATGAGACCACTCGCGAGGTGCTTGAACTGGTATCGGCGAGGTTCCCGGATAATCCCGGTGATCTGGCACAGTTCAACCTGGCGGTCACCCGGGAGGCGGCCAGTGAGCAGCTGGACTTCTTCATCGAGCATTGCCTGGAGCGTTTCGGCCAGTACCAGGATGCCCTGGCCGAAGAGTCAGACTGGCTGTATCACAGCCTGGTGTCCATGTACCTCAACATTGGACTGCTGTCCCCGGTTGAGACCTGTCGGCGGGTTGAGGACGCCTGGCGGGAGGAGCGCTGCTCGCTGGCGGCGGCGGAGGGCTTCATCCGCCAGGTCCTGGGGTGGCGCGAGTTCGTGCGCGGCGTGTACTGGCTGGCCATGCCCGATTACGGCGAGCGCAATGCCCTGCAGGCTGAGCGGGACCTCCCGGACTGGTTCTGGAATGCAGAGGTCGATTTGCGCTGTCTGCAGCAGGCACTGGCCCAGTCGCTGGACCTCGGTTACGCCCATCACATCCAGCGCTTGATGGTTATCGGCAATTTTGCCCTGCTGGCCGGTCTCTCAGTGCGCGAGGTGTGTGAATGGTACCTCGCGGTCTATGTCGATGCGTTTGAGTGGGTTGAGTTGCCCAACACCCTCGGGATGGCGCTCTATGCTGATGACGGCCTGATGGCCAGCAAGCCCTATGCTGCCAGTGGCAAGTATATCCAGCGTCAGGGTAATCATTGTGCCCAGTGTCGCTACCGACCAGACCGTGTCACCGGGGAAAACGCATGTCCCTACAACAGTCTTTACTGGGCCTTCATCGACCGCCACCGCGACACCCTTGAGGGCAACCCGCGGATGACACTGGCCCTGAGGAACTGGGATAAAAAACCCGTCGCCGATCGCCGCAGTATTCTGCAGTGGGCCGAGCGCGAGCAGGATCGCTTGCTGGGTCAGTAGTCGCCGGGAGGGTCAGTCCTCGCTGATGGGCCAGTCGGCGGCGTCCGTCACAAACGCCGGCTGGGCTGCCCTGCGTCCGCCCCACTTCTCGATAAAAACGCCCTCGGGATCGTGTTCCCGGGTCTGGTTGTCCAGGTCGAAGTGGCGGCCACCCCGCGGGTCTGCGCCGACGCCGGCGAGGTACTGCCAGTTGCCGTAATTACTCGCTACGTCGTAATCTATCAGGTGTTTTTCGAAAAAGGCGGCACCGTAGCGCCAGTCCAGTTGCAACTCGTTGATCAGGCAGCTCGCGGCGATCTGCCGGCCACGGTTGCTGGCCCAGCCGGTAGCCACGAGCTGTCGCATCACGGCATTGACCAGCGGAAAGTCAGTGTCCCCGGCGCACCAGCGGGCGAAGGCTCGAGGCTCAAACGTGCAGTTGTACAGCCGTTTTTTCCGGGAGCCCTGCCTGAACAGCGTTACGTCGTCCTGGCGGGCGCGCCAGTGGAAAAACTCCCGCCACAGCAGTTCGAAATACAGCCAGTAGGTGGAGTCGTTGGCGCCGTGCTCCCGTTCGTGGCGCGCCACGGCGTGGGCCACTTCCCGCACCGAGATGCAGCCGTTGGCCAGCCAGGGCGAGAGGGTACTGGACCCGCTCAGTGCATCAAGGCAGTTCCTGGTTTCCTTGTATTGACGAATAGCCTGTTGCTCAAAGATAAACTGTCGCAGGCGCCTGTGCCCTGCCGTGCTGCCCCCGCGCAGCGGTAAGGCGGGAGGCGGTGCAGAGCCTGGCGCGGGCAGGGGATGAAAGCGGACAGCAGGGGGTGGCGGGAGCTTGGTTACCGTTGCAACGGGCGCGTTGGGCGCCAGTTCAGCCAGCCGCTTTCGAAACGGAGTGAATTGGCCGGGTAACTGCTCAAGCGGGAACGGCAGGTCTGCCGGGACAAACAGCGTGGCGCTCTCATGAAGCTCCAATGGCACCGACAGGCTCCGCTCAAGCCGCTCCGTGGTCTTGCGTTCGTAGTAACCGGGAGCATGGCTGGTTACCACCGCATCAATGCCATACTCGCGTACGAGGTCGGGAATGACGAGTTCCGGCGAACCCTGCAGGACCAGCAGGTCCTGGCCCAGCTGGTGCAGCATTTGCCGCAGCGCCTGCAGGCTTTCCAGCAGGAAGCGCTCACGCTGCGCCCCCATGCCGGTGACATTGCACCAGGGCCGGTTGATCGGCCAGCAGAACACCAGCAGTGCCCCGTCGGCACCGCCCAGGGCGTTCAGCCCCGGGTTGTCCTGTACTCGCAGGTCGTTTCTGAACCAGTAAAGCTTACGCATTGGATGTGCCTTTGAGGCCCGCTGACCAGAATGGGTGGTTGCCTGAAGAATACGGGTGAAGCCGGCTTCCGGTTCAGCGTGACAATGCCCGCTGATTCCTGTTCGGCATCCGCGCTCTTTTTCGGTAATATGCTTGCAACTGCTAATGATTTAGCCAAAAACAACAACGACGCAGAATTAGAATGCAGGCGAATAACCGCTTTTAGCGGTCACGGGGGAAAACAATCATGAATACTATGTTGCGACGGGGTGCCCTGGCGGCATCGATGCTGGCGGTGGCTTCTGCGGGGAGTGCCCAACCCGGTATTCTCGAAGAAGTGGTGGTCGTGGCCCAGAAGCGGCAGGAGAATCTCCAGGACGTTCCTATTTCGATCACTGCGCTCACCGGGCGGGATGTCAGGGTTCTGGGCTTGAGCAAGAATGTGGATATCGCCGCACAAACGCCGGGACTGATGTTTGCCGAGGGCAGTGAGCAGCTGATCAGCATATCCAGCATACGTGGTGTGTCGCAAAACGATGTGTCGTTCCACCAGGAGCCGCCCAATGCGGTTTACATGGACGGTGCCTACATCAGCGTATTGTCGGCATCCAACTTCCAGATGTTTGACCTGGAACGGGTTGAGGTATTGCGGGGCCCGCAGGGGACCTTATTCGGGCGTAATGCGACCGGCGGCCTGATGCACTTTATCAGCCGCAAGCCGACCGCCGAAGCGGGCGGCTATGCCGATCTGCAGGTGGGCGATCATTCGCAGGTCCGTTTCGAGGGAGCAATAAACGGCTCGCTCACTGACGGGATATCGGGCAGGCTGGCGGTGCTCGATGAATCCTATGATGGTTATGCCGATAACCTGACAACGGGCAAGGATTTTCGCGGCCGGGATGAGACCGGGGTACGCGGCCAGCTGTTGTTCGAGCCCACAGACGACCTGGACATCCGCCTTATCGGGTTTTATGCCGAGCAGGACACGGACCTGGGCTTCAAACATTCCGCCAACGGCTTCGACGAGGACGGTCTGATGTTTACCCTGCCCCGGGAGCTGAATTTCTGGGGCCGCTGCCCGGGCTGTGATCCCTCCGGGCACCGTGACCGCAGCGCCGATCCGTTCAAGAGTGATTTTGATACCGAGGGCTTCTTCAGTTCAGAGACCACCAATTTTACTGCCCTGGTGGACTGGGACTTCAACGGCATGAGCCTGGCTTCTGTGACCCAGTACATGGATTACGAGGCTTCTCACCTCGAGGATGGCGAACTGTCCCCGCGCCCGGGATTTGATCTCAACTCCGGACAGGACACGGACCATTTCAGCCAGGAATTTCGCCTCAGCGGGATTAGCGGCAGCATGAACTGGGTGGCCGGGATTTACTTCCTGGAGCGGGACGCCAGTGCCAGCCAGGACATCGATGTCAGCCTGGCTTACTTCGATGATGTGCTCTCCACCTTCGGTGCCATCCCGCCCGGGTTTATTGCCGGCCTGGGAACCACGGACAATATGCTCAGCCACTGGAGCATGGACACTTCCGCCACGGCCGTGTTTGGCCAGCTGGATTTCGATCTGGGTGACACCTGGACACTGGTCACGGGGCTCCGCTATACACGGGATGAACTGGACTACCGCTTCAGGTCCACCGAGTCGATTGACGGATTCCCGCTTGGGCCCGGCGGCTTGCTGGGCGAGACCGAGGCCTCGGATTCGAAAAGCGATGACGACTGGTCTGGCAATATCACCCTGGAATGGCGCCCGATGGAAAACTGGATGACCTACGCCAAACTGTCCCGCGGCAACAAGTCAGGGGGCTGGAATGCACCGTTTCTCGGTGGCGTGGTCACCGACTTTGACAGCGAGACCCTGGACGCTGGCGAGATTGGCGTCAAATCCCTGCTGATGGATGGCAGGGCCCGTTTTAACGCCGCCGCGTTTGTTTACGATTACCAGGACTACCAGGGATTCACCTTTGTCGACTTTGCCGCCCAGGTCAGTAATCTTGATGCCGAGGTCACCGGCCTGGAAGCAGAGTTTTCCATCTCTCCCGGCGCCGGTTGGGATATTTCCCTGGGCCTGAGCCTGCTGGATGCACAGATCAAGGACGTGGTGTTGCCGGCCGGTCGCGTCACTGACAGGGATATGCCGCTGGCGCCGGATACCTCCTTCAACGCCATGGTGCGCAAGGGCTGGGATGTCCTTGGCGGCGAATTGGCGGTGATGCTGGACTATGTCTGGGTGGACGACTTCTACTCGGAAACCCTGAATAATCCCTCTGGCCTCATCGAGTCCTACGATGTGAGCAATGCCCGGGTCAGCTTCAGGACCGGCAACGAGCGCTGGGAGTTTGGCCTGATCGTACGCAACCTGACCGATGAGGAAATCCTGGTTTACCGAACTCCGATCGACGTCGGGTTCAACCAGGATCATTACGCCAGGCCGCGCTGGGTCAGCGGTCAGGTGACTTATTTCTGGAACTGAGGGCGCTGACTTGGTTGCGTCAGTATTGCTGAGCTGCCGCTGATGTCGAGGGCTGTTCGTTGGCCGCCTGCTGTAGCGCATTCTGTGCGTCCAACTCCGTCCAGGCCTGACCCCGCTTGAATTCCTCTTCGTAATTGCCGGCGGCCAGGTGCTGTTTTGTCTGGTCGCTATAGGCCTCAAGGTACATGATTTCCAGGGGTTCAAGGGTCACGCCCAGGTGATCCAGCGAATGTGACAGGGCGCCGAGCATGCGCGCAGCCTCCGCATATTGTTCCCGGATCACCAGTACCCCGGCCATGGCCAGCAGCGCCAGGTTGGAAATCATGGGATAGTCGAAATTGCTGGCCAGGCCCTGGGCTTCAAGTATCAGTTTCGACGCAGCTTTCCAGTCACCCTCCTGCAAGCTGAAGTGTGCCAGGTTAATCAGTATCTGCGCCGGCCAGAAGCTGTTGCCGTACTCGCGGAATATGGCCAGAGCCTGTTGCCAGGACTCTGCAGCACCCGCCACGTCCTCCTCTGCGAGGTTGATAATGCCGTTTGAAATCAGCGAGAGCGCATAATAATAGCGGTCGTCGCTGTTTTTGAAGGTCTCCATGGCCAGATCGCAAAGCTCGCGGCCTCCGGGTATCTGCAACACTGCCCGGGTCAGACCCAGGGAAAGGCAGACCCTGCCGAGATCGCTCTCGTCCCCGTATGTGGTGTACATCTGGTGGCTGGTCTCGAGGTTGGGTACTGCGGCGGCATAGTCGCCGGCCAGCGCCTCCAGCCAGGCAATGGTTTCGTAGATCAGTGCCTTATCCCGGGAGGGGGGTGCGGTCGAGAAAACCTCCAGCGCGCGCTGGGTCCACTCCCGGCCTTCGGTGAATTTTCCGCGCTGGATCCAGAACCACCATTGCGACTGGAATGCCCGTGTCAGTTGTCCGGCGTCACCCTGCTCCAGGAACCAGTCCATGGCAGCGCGAACATTGTCGCCATCCGCCAGCATCCGGGTAACGCATACCCGCTGTCCCCTGGAGGTGATTCCCGGTGCCAGCGATTCAGCCATTTCCAGGAAGTGACCGGCGTGCCGCTCACGCACCAGCGCGTCCTCACCGGAGGCGGCCAGCTGACCCCGGCCATATTCGCGAATGGTTTCCAGCATCCAGAACCGCGGCTCCAGCTGTTCCGGATCGTGCTTGAGCAGGCTCTTCTTGGTCAGGGACTCGATACCATCCAGCAAATCCATCATGCTGCCGGATTCTTCGATAACGATCTCGGCGGAGGAAAGGGAAAACCCGCCTCTGAACACGCTGAGCAAACGAAACAGTGCCTGCTCTTCCGCATCCAGCAAGTCGTAGCTCCAGGCCACCGTGCTGCCCAGGGTTCTTTGTCTTTCCGGCAGATCGCGCGACCTGGCCTTGAGGATGTCCAGCGATTGGCTCAGGCTCTTGAGCAGCGCCTGCGGCGACAGGACGGTCAACCGCGCCGCGGCCAGTTCCAGCGCCAGGGGAAGTCCGTCCAGCTTGATACAGATGGCGGCGATGGCTTCTGCATTGTCGTCGGTCAGTTCAAAGTCCCGGCGATACTCACGCACCCTGTCGAGGAACAGCTTGATCGACTCGAATTCAGCCAGCGCCTGGTGTCGCTTCGAGGGTTCCCTGTCGGGTATCTCCAGGGGCTCCAACTGGTATTCCTGCTCCCCCCGAATGAGGAGTGGCTCGCGGCTGGAGACCAGGATTTTCAATTCAGGCACACCATCGAGTAGTGCCGGCAGGCTGGATGCCCCTTCAATGATCTGTTCAAAATTATCCATGACCAGCAGCACACGGCTGTGCTGCAGTCGATGGATTAATGAATCCAGGATGCTCTGGCCGGGCATTTCCTTGACGCCGAGGGTTTCTGCGATCGTTGGAATGACCAGGGTGTGGTCGGTGACCGCGCTCAGCTTTACCAGGTAGACCCCATCGTGAAAGTGGGCCTCCAGTTGACCCGCCGCTTCCAGGCTCAGCCGTGATTTGCCGGTGCCCCCTGGCCCGGTGAGGGTAAGCACGCGCACGGAGTCACCGCTCAGCATGTCGCAAATGTCGGACAACTCTCCAACACGGCCAACAAAGCTGGACAGTGCCCTGGGCAGGTTGGAGGGGCGGTTGGTCAGTGAGGCGATGGGTGGAAAGTGACAGTCCAGGCCCTGGATCTCGAGGTCGTGTAATACCTCGGGATAGGGCATGTTCTTCAGCCTGTGGCTGCCAAGCTTGCGATAGGCGACCCCCGGTGGCAGGGCGCTGTCGGCCACATGGGTCAAGACGTCTGCCGAGAGAATCACCTGGCCGCCACTGCCGATACTGGCAATTTGTGTCGCCCTTTGCACGTCGACCCCGAAATACTGGTCGCGTACCAGCGTGGGTTGCCCGGTGTGCAGTCCCATGCGCACCTGTATTGTGTTCCCCTGGGGCCTGGCCATCGCCGCGCAGCCTTTCTGGATATCGATGGCCGCCTTGACTGCCTGCACCGCATCGACAAAGGCGAACATGCAAATGTCGCCGCGAACCTCCACTTCAAAGCCATTGCGCTGTTGGCTGAGTCCACGAACCAGCGCCCTTAATTGTGATAGCGCCTCGTCAAATTCATCGCCCAGTCGCATGGCGAGTTCATGGGCGCCGACCACGTCCAGGCGCAGCAGGGTCACCATACCCATTGGCAGGTCGGGTAGTTTGCTGCTCTGTACCCGGGTATCGGTCATCAGGTCGCTGAGGGCAGCGCCGAGTTTGTCCTGGTAGCTCTGGGGCGTCAGTTCATGTTTGATAATGGCCTGCATGGAGCCGAGCTGCAGCCGTTGGCCCGGAGACAGGGTGGCGGGCGCAAGGTGCACCACCAGCATGGGCTTTTCGAGATCCAGGGCATAGTGAATTTCGTTGCCGCAATGGCGTGACAGGGCCGCGTTGGGGGTGACGTAGTAAATGACCAGCGAGCAATCAGACAAGCGCTGGGCAAGCTGGGCGGTCCAGTCCTTGCCCGCCTCCAGACCCTCGTCATACCAGACGTTATAACCGAGCTGCCTCAGCTGCTCGATTTCGGCGTAGACGAGTTCATCATCACTGTGTGCGTAGGAAACGAAAATGAAGGGCTCATTTCCGGAATACGCCTTGAACGGTTTTTCTGCCAAGGGAGTCTTCTTAACTTGCGAGTATCCACTAGTCTGACGCGATTTGCGCTGATTGTCAGCCTGCTAATCCACAGCCGCCGGAAAAATTTCTACCGGGTTTGTTTGTGGTCAAGTTTCCTGAAAGCGATCGCCTGGGCCAGATCCTGCCGCAGCGCCTGCAGCATGGGCCAGATTGGTGCGCCCGGTGTGAACCTGTGCCCGATTTCGCGCCAGTCGTCGAGGCCGTGACCCCGGGCGATAATCTGTTGTGCGTGTTGCAAACAGCGCTCGTCCGCGCTCAGGGAAATATCGCCAGCCCTGTCCCGGGCATAAGTCATAGCCCGATACCTGAAGACCAGGCCATCGATCGCAGGGTCTTTGAGCAGCGTTGGCCAGAGCTCATCCGGGCATGCCGGGTCGGGGTTGTGAATGTCGACTGCTCCCCGCAACGAGCTCAGTTGCCGGTAGCGTCCGCTGGCCAGCAGCCACTGCCACAGGTGGGTTTTCAGTGTCAGCGCATCGAGCCCGGCGGTGGCGTCGTGGCCTCTTTCCCGCGATTCACGCTCGGGGAGGGTGAGGCCGATGCCGGCCCCCGGCGCCTGCGACAGCGCTGGCGAATCCCGCAATAGACGCGCTGTGCGCCGCAGGGCGCGCGCCGCATCCAGTCGCTTGAGGTCACAGGCCGCCAGCGACCGGCGCAGCGCGCCGTCGCGGTCGTCGATGCCCGCCTGCTGCAGCAGCTCCCGCCAGTTGCGATCAGGGTAGTAGGTATTTCGGGCCGCTTCGATGATGTGGTGGGCGTGGTCAGGGCCCAATTGCCCCTGACGCAGGTGCCTGGAGACGGAATAACGTACATTCACCAACGGCACCGAGGCGACCCTGTAGCCTGCGTCTTCGATAAAGGTAAGCGCAACCTCGTCGTCTGATTCCAGTACTCCCCGCCGGTACAGTCGATAGATAGTGCCTACTCCGTGCATGCCAGCGGGCCAGCATTCGGCCGCTCTGATGGCGCCCATGCTGGAGGCCCCGAGCACACAGGCGCCATCTGCCAGCACGTCGAGTACCTCCCGCGGGGGAATGGCCAGTTGTTGTGAAAACACACCGTCGAGAATAACGAAAACGCTGAAACCCAGGGTTCGGTCCCGGTACAGGTCGCCGCGGGCCACAGGCGGCATCAACTGGGCTCCGGGCAGGTACTGCTGAATTTCCTCATGGCTAATGCTTGGGCCAGCGTACACAACGGGAGGGAAAAGCAGGGTGTTCACACCAGGTGCCGCAGGCATCGCCACCCCGCGCGCCGGCGATTGACGGCAAACGAGGTCAGCCCGGGCACCCGCACCCGAACCACGGCAAGAGCCATGTCCGGGTGGCTCACATCCGCTGCGACGACGCTGCCAAAGCCCGCATTGCGCAACTGTCGCAGCAGGTAATCCAGGTCGTGCAGCAGGTCGGTACTGGAAAATGAGCTGACGCTATCGAAGGGCAGCCCGGCAACGGACGCCGCGGATTTGTCATGGCTTGCGCGCCCCAGGCTCAGGCTGTTGTAGGAGTCCCGGGCTCCCTGGATGACCGCCAGCCGCGACTGCACGGCTTCGGTAATGGCCCGGTACAGCGCAATTTCCGCACAGGGACTGGCGCCAAAGCCGGGAAAAATGCGCCGTCGCGACCCCTGAGAGTGAGGAAACTCAGGGTCGATGATGCGACAGCGAATGACCGGAACATCGATGTCTGAGACGATCTGGCTGAGCTCCAGGGACTGTCCCGCCCGCTCTATTTGCGCTACCAGTGCCATTGCCCCCGGCGGCAAGGTGCTGCTGTCGATCGGCAAATCCATCGCCTGTTGCTGTTGTGGTTCGCCGAAGGCACTGACAAACAGCAGCTGGCCCAGGCAGTCGCGTTCGATCACTTCGCAAAGACCGTGAACCACTGCCTCCAGCAGGGTATTCCCCGCCGCCAGGCCGTTGGTGTCAACGTCAGTCAACAATCCCTCCGCCGGCGGGCTGCAGACCAGGTCCAGCGGTAAGAGCGTTGTGCTGTCCTGCAGCAGGTCCCAGCCCCGGAACCAGCGATATTCCCGTTGCGGTGTGTAGTTGGAATCGCTGGGAAGTTCCAGACTGGCCGGGTCGCAGGGATTGTCCCCTGCGGCTTGCAGTGAGTCAAAACTGCCGGTGAGCAGGGATGGAAAGTGCCTGGACTCTGCCGCGAATCGCTCCACCGCCTCACTCATGGCGCTAACCCGGGCTGATGTGCGGTCGCGGCCTTTACCCAGGTGCGTGGTAAGGTCAGTGGCCAGCGGGGTGGTGGCGCTGAAAACCGGCAGCTGCAGTCGGTCCAGGGGGGTCAGATCCGCGACCCGGGTAATCGGGACATGACGAGCCAGGCTGTCAAGGCGGGCTTCGGTGTCTTCGGGAGGGCAGGTCCGGTGAGAAAGAGGAGAGAGTTTTTGGCTGGGGGCCCGGTGCAGCGCCTCCCAGCCAGGTGTCAGAACCAAGACGCGGGTCTTGGACTAATCAGAACATACCGCCATTTTCTTCGTCGTCATCACTCAACGCCATGGCACCCATGGCCACATGCTCTTCACTGACCGTTTTATGGAAAGCGACGAGGCTGTCTACCATGTCCTGGGTGGTGCGTTTGTTTATGGCGTCTCGGACTTCATTAGAGAGGTTGGATGTATCGATCACGCCAGCTGCTTCTAATTGTTCTATCGGTGTAGCCATAACATTTCCTTGTCTTTCCTGGTTTGCCAGTGACCGTGGCCTTCCCGGTCGTTCTGGACGGGACTCTCGTTTATACTGCAGGGCCCCGGAAGCGTCAAGCTCCCGACAGTGCCCCAATGCCCCGGGACCAGGCGGGCCACTGCCCGCAGGGACACCTCTCTGACTATGGATGGATGGAATGACGGTTGATACCAATGCAGTAAGTCACAGCCAGCAGCTCAGGGCGGCCCTTGCAACCTCGGGCCTGCCTCTCACGCTGATGTATTCGGAATTCTGGGGTAATGATCGGGTGGGCGAGCTGGTCGTTCCGTTTCTGGTGCTGATGCACCAGGTGGTTCGCGCCAGCGTCCCGCTGATGGAGGCTGCCAGCGCAAAAGCCGCAGAAACCGCGCCCCGGGATCCCCTGGCAGCCAGATTACAGGCCTACATGGATGCTCACATCGAGGAGGAGCGGCACCACGACACCTGGATCATGGAGGACCTGGAGTCCGCCGGCCTGGACAGGGATTCTCTCCTGGCGCAAACGCCCGACAGCCAGGTGGCCGCCCTGGTGGGGGCCCAGTACTACTGGATATACCATCATCATCCGATCGCCCTGCTGGGCTACATACGACTGCTCGAGGGCAAGCCCCCGTCGGCAGGTCACATCGAACGACTGCGGCAGGTCAGTGGCCTGCCCGAATCGACATTTCGCACCTATCAGCTGCACGGTGAGCTGGACCCGGATCACCTGCAGGAGTTTGACACCTTGCTCGACGCCCTGGACCTCAATCAGGAGCAGTTTGAGCTGGTGCGCCAGAGTGCGGTCTATACGGCACACCAGCTGGCCAATTGCCTGGGTACGCTGATCAAGCGGAATAGCGAGTAACCCTTATGAAGACACCTTATACGCATCTGGACGCGGTAGAGGGCCTGGAAAATTGCGATGTTGGCCTCTTGCACGCGGCGGGTATCGACACCCTGCATGACCTGGCGGAATCCGATCCCGCGGAACTCACCAGGTTAGTGAACCACTTGCAGTGCACGCACGCGGGCGAGGAATCGGAGCTGTCGCAAGGGGAAGTGGAACGCTGGATCGACAGCGCTCGCGCCCGGGACCCGATCTCGGTGGCCCATACCGAGCTGGAGGGGCGCCTGAACGAAGTGGGCAGGCTGATGACCCTGGACCAGTGGCGGGATTTTGTTCTCAGTTTCGACCCGCTCAGCACCGAGCAGATGGAGTTCATTGTTGATCAGACCCGGCTGGTCATCGAACAGATGTATGTCCACCTCAGCCTCAAACGCATCCGTCGCGCGGTGGACCCGGTCCAGGCCCTGAGCCTGCTGCGGCAGCGAATCGAGGACGACCTGGACCACTGGCAGTTTCATAACGAGATGCTGAAAATCCTCAAATCCCTCGGTGACATCCATACGGCCTACAGATTGCCGCCGCCTTATCGGCATGCGGTTGCCTTTTTGCCATTTCTGCTGCAGAAGAGCTACACCCGGGAGGCAGAAGGCGATCAGTGGCAGTCGCGCTACCTGGTCACCCATACCCTGTGGCAAGGCCCGCAACTGGATATCCCCCTGCAAGCGGGCGATGAAATCATCAGTTGGAACGGTGTTCCGATGGCCGAGGCAGTGGCCTTCCACGCTGAAGAGGTCGAGGGCAGTAACCCGGCAGCGGCTCACGCTTTCGGGCTTCAGTTCATGACCCTGCGCTGGTTGGGCGCTGCCTTCCAGCCCACTTCACCCTGGGTGATCATCGAATACCGTAACAGGGAGGGGGTGACCAAGGAACTGCGGCTGTCATGGCGGATCATTTACCTCAATCCCGATATCGATGGCGACTACATGACCCGCGCCCAGTACCTGTGGTTCATGTTCAACCCGAACAACGAGCCCGCCGACGAGCCTGAGGGTTTCAACCCGGCGCTACAGATTGCCAACGCCACGGCCATGAAGCTGTTTGCCGGACACAAGGACGGTGATGCGCGGGAACAGCAGGAGGATGCCCGCAATCGTGACCAAACCAGAAGGACGGCCCGCAAGGGCGGTCGTCGCATCGAGCTCAAGCGGCAGCGCGCCAAATCACCGGCGGCGCCAGCGGCCGATGAGCACAATCCGCTGCAGGTGGAGAGCTTTCTCAAGGGCATTCTCGAGCCGGAAATCCTCGAGGTCGATGGCCAGCGGCTGGGCTATATCGGCATTCGCGCCTTTCCCTTCCGCAATAAAACCGTTGATGCCGGTCGCCGGGACTGGGAAACCGAGTTCGTGCTGGAGTTTCGTCGACTGTTGGCCCATATGCCCAGCGATGGGCTGATTATCGATATCCGTGGCAACCCCGGCGGCTCGATTACCAATGCAGAAATGTTGCTGCAATTGCTGTGCCCCCGGGAAATTGAGCCGCTGCCTTTCCAGTTTCTCGCCTCACCACTGACCCGCCAGATCAACAGGTCCAACCCCTGGGGCAGTTCCATCAGCACAGCGCTCAGGACCGGCGGTCTGTTCAGCCGCGGGCTGCCACTGAGCCAGCCCGGGGATCTCAACCATTGGGGGCAGGAGTATTTCGGCCCGGTGGCTCTGCTGACCAGTGCACTGTCATACAGTGCGGCCGATCACTTTGCCGCCAGCTTCGAGGACCACAAGGTCGGTATTGTCGTCGGCATCGATGAAACGACCGGTGGCGGTGGTGCCAATGTCTGGTTCTACGGCAGACACCTGCTGCCCAAGCTGCCCCCCGAGATGCAGCAGGCAGCGCGGGAAAAGTGGCCTGCGGACATCAACCTGCAGTTTGCGGCGCGTCGGGTCATGAGAATCCGCGAGCGCGCCGGTGAGCCCATTGAGGAGATCGGAGTGAGGACCCGCTCACGACTCCAGTATCGGATGACCCCCGACGACCTGGTGAACGGCGAGCGAGGGCTGCGGGAATTTGTCGCTGCCCGCCTGGCGCCCATGGATCACTACGACCTGCGGGTCACTCCCCATAAGGTGGAGGGGGCAGTGCGCATTGAAGTTATCGGGCAAAATATGAACTGGGTCGAACTGCGCAGTAACGGGCGCGGTATCGGCAGCCAGCCGCTGGTGAACGGCGCAGATGGCTGGAGCAAGCCCGTGTCATTCGATCTCGCGCAATTGAACGGGGATGAGGACATCATCGAAATTCACGGATTTGTGGAACACCATCGAGCAGGCAAGCTGGGATCGGAGCAGGTAGCCCGCTACAAGCATCGCCTGTCAGATTCCTCCCATTAGCGGCCAGCTGGCTCGATAGCGGGCAGGCTAGAACATGGTGGTGTAAATGGCGCCCGTGCAGCAACGCTCGAAACCGTGTTTCAGGGCGATGGGCGCGGAGGTTTGCTGCTTGGCCTGTATCAGCAGTTGCGAGCACCCCAGTTCCACAGCCAGGGCCCTGCGTACTTCCAGCATGTTGCCGTAGATGCCCCGGCCGCGGTACGCCGCCAGTGTGCCGGAACCACAGAGTAGTGCCGTTATCCCGTCTTCAAGCACGAGCAGGCAACTGAAAGCCACCGGTTTCTCGCTTTCGTAGGCAATGTAGGTATAGATTCGGTTGCCCGCGCGGCGAAACTGCCGGGTCAGCTCCATCATGGATTCGCCCATGCCGGAACCCAGCGCCCCATAAGCTTCGTCGATAAGGCCCGGGTACACCGGATCTGCCTCCCCGGCCTCGTCCAGTTCTTTTATCACCAGTCCTGTCAGCGGACTGACCGCGAGCTGGGTGTCAGTGGCCAGGCGCATGCCCCAGACGCCCCCGCCGTGGCTGGCGCCCAAGTGCTGTAATTTTTCGCCCAGATCGGCAGGTGTGGAGAGCTCGCTCACCAGCCAGTAAAACCCCCCGGCGCCGCGCTCGCGGAAGTAGTCTGAGCAGAATTCGTAGGCGCTTTCCAGCGTTTGCCCGTCCAGCCGTATGGCGCTCACTTTCTGGGTTTCAAAGAAAGGACTGTTGGCCAGCGACGACGTGGCGAAGCCCTCCAGATGCTGGACTTGCAGGCTTTCGATGTCTTGGCTGGGGTGAAATAAAAACGAGTTTTCGAACGCTTCAACGAAGCGAGGGTCTGCCATGGTCGTATCCTTTTCATTAAATGAAAACCATAACGCCGGCCCACGGAGCGGGCTTCCTTTTGCTGTAAGGAGTGTAGCCAATGCGGCTATTAATGCAACTGGGGCACACTGATCTCGCGCTGGCGAATTTACAGCCACGCCAATCTTCGCTACGCTGCGTAGTCATTCTACAGGCGGGTCGATTTGTGCAAGGCGCGCCTCCCCCAAAACCCTATCGTGGTGACTGTGAATAAGTATCTGCAAATCGAAAGGCCGGAAGTGACAGCGACTGGCGAAAGCCGCCGGGTCGGTTTTGAGCTGGAGTTTTCCGGATTAACACTGGACGAAATATCCGCGGCTGTAGCCGAGTCCATGCAGGGACAGGTAGAGCCCTTGAGCCGGATGGAGTCTATCGTCAAGGTCGAAGAACTCGGCGACTTCAAGGTAGAGCTCGACTGGCAGCTGGGTAAGGTCATGGCGCGGTATCGGCAGCAACACGCCGGGAGTCCCGATGATGAAGACCCCCTAATGGACTGGATCAGGGATGTTGCCAGTGAGGTGGTGCCGGCAGAAGTGGTCTGCCCGCCCGTTGCCGTGGACAAGCTGGATTGTCTGGACGTGATGACTGAGACGCTTCGCGAGGCGGGCGCTGTCGGTACCCACGGGGCTCCGCATTACGCCTTCGGCGTTCATATCAACCCGGAATTACCCGATCTTGAGCCGACTACGATCGCGGCTTACCTCAAGGCATTTTGTGTTGCCCAGAACTGGCTGGTCAAAACCCATGAGGTGGATCTGACGCGGCGTATTACACCCTATATAGACCTCTTTCCTGCGGCCTACGTGGCCACGGTACTGAACTATGACGAGAGTATCAGTCTGACGCAATTGATGGATGACTATCTGCGGCACAACCCGTCCAGGAACCGGGCGCTGGACCTGCTGCCGTTACTGCGGCATCTCGATGAAGACAGGCTTGTCGCCGTCATCGATGATGACCGGATAAAATCTCGTCCTACCTTTCATTACCGGCTGCCAAACTGCAGCATTGAGGAACAGGGCTGGTCACTGAGCGATAGCTGGAATCTGTGGTGCGTGATTGAGAGCCTGGCGCACTCACCGGATATCCTGCAATCGATGGAGCAGCAGTGGCTTGATCGTCACCACAAGCTTATCAAGCTCGATGAACCTTCATGGCACAAGCAACTGGACAAGATTCGAAAAGACCTGTTATCGGAGTAACCGGTAACAATCGATGGTGGTCACCTTCCTGGTACTGCATCCGCTTCTCGGTTTTTCTTGCGGGTGGAACTGCCAGGCGGATATCCACGTCCTGCCGTGTGCCTATAGATTCACTGGACGGTATCGTGATCAGTGGCGGAGACGATATCCATCCGACCATTTTCGGCGAGGAGCCGCTGCCCGAAACATTCTATGACCACGACCGTGACGAACTTGAGCAGGAGTACATCCGCGATGCCATGGAGCGAAACCTGCCCATGCTCGGCATCTGCAGGGGCCACCAACTGATTAATGCCTTGCTCGGTGGATCACTGCATCTGAATATTCGGACAATGCGCAAGAAGACGCTGAACCGGCGCGGTTTACTACCAACAAAAACCGTGAATATCGTTATACCCAGCCGCTTGCACGACATCGTCGGGCGCGAGCGAATCAGGGTTAACAGCCTGCACTACCAGGCGGTGAGAGAACTCGCCCCCGACCTCGACTGCATAGCCAGTGACCTCGATAATTTCTGCCAGTCGGCCACCATTGCTGACAAGAATATTCTCGGGGTCCAGTGGCATCCCGAATACCTGTTCTATCTGGCTACCCACAGAAAACTGTTCCGCTGGCTGGTTCAGGCTGCCAGCTGAATCGACTCCGGTAGCGGCTTATAACGCCAGTCGCATTTCCACCTCGCCACCCTCGACCTTGCCGGTTTCGGTAAATCCCTGTCGCCGGTAGAATTCCGCGGGACCTTGCGGATGATCGATGTAGCCCAGCAGGAGTTCCTTCGCTCCCGGGCGGGTCTGCACGTACTCGATCAGCAGCGCAATCGCCTGCGCACCGTAGCCGCGCTTCTGGAACTGGGGTGCGATCATGAAACGCCACAGGTAATACGCCTGTTTATCGGTGTCGTCTTCCAGCATGATGAATCCGACCGGCGCCTTGCCGGCGTAGATCGCACGGAACCAGGCCGCGTCGTTGAACATGGCCTCGGCCAATGAATAGGCATTGGGGGCGACAAAGCTGCTTTGCGGGTAGGTCATCAGTTCGCTGAGCAGGCAGATCCCGGTGACCGTTTTGGCGGAGATTTCACTCAGGGTAACGGACTCGTAGGGTCCCAGTTGGGCGGTCAATGCCGTGCCTAATTGCCCGAGCAGCGGGCCATACTCCGATTCCAGCGCGGGCTCGGCGGCGACACCCTGGCGAATAATGTGCAATCCGGTTTCCCACCAGTGGTTGTCGTGCTGGTCGGGCTCGAGTACTTCCCGCAGCAGCACCCGCTGGCCAAATTTCACGCGATAGCTGAACTCCGCCGGGTAGACCGGCAGTAGCGCCGTTGAGGCGGCAATGAACGCCTCCAGTGGCTGAACCAGGCCGGCGGGCAGGTCCGTGTCGCGTGCTTTGCGTATCAGCTCTTCGATTTCCAAGGTTCCGGCGATCCGTTTCGTCGCGACTACTGCGGTGCCAGCGTACGCAGCACGTAATGCAGAATGCCGCCATTGGCGTAGTAAGTGAATTCGTTAGGCGTATCGATCCGTAACACCGCGGAAAATTCAAGCGCTTCGCCGTTGCCGCGGGTGACCCTGACAACAACCTGTTCCTGACCGGGTTCGACCGGGTCGACGCTGAAGCTTTCGCTGCCGTCCAGGCCCAGCGATTCGGCGTTGTCCCCCGGCAGATACTGCAGGGGCAGTATACCCATGCCGATGAGGTTGGAGCGGTGAATGCGCTCGTAGCTCTGGGCAATGACAGCGCGCACTCCCAGCAGGGAGGGGCCCTTGGCGGCCCAGTCGCGGGAAGAGCCGGTGCCGTATTCCTTGCCGGCGAGAACGATCAGGGGCACACCGGCATCCCGGTACAGTTCGGCGGCTGCGAAAATCGACACCACTTCGCCGTTGGTAAAACAGGTGGTCCAGCTGCCTTCCGTGCCGGGGGCGAGCTCATTGCGCAGTCGCACGTTGGCGAAGGTGCCGCGCATCATCACTTCATGGTTGCCGCGGCGTGAGCCGTAGGAGTTGAAATCCTTGACCTCGACACCGTTGCCTAGCAGGTACTCGCCCGCCGGGCTGTCGATGGCAATGGCGCCAGCCGGGGAGATATGGTCGGTGGTAACGCTGTCGCCAACCTTGACCAGGCAGCGCGCCTGTTCGATAGCGGTGGTTGCCTGGGCCCTGGCCGGCATGCCATCGAAGAAGGTCGGTTTGCGCACGTAGGTTGAATCCGGCCAGTCGAACTGCTGGCTGTCTGCCACCGGGAGTTCATTCCACAGCTTGTTGCCGGTGTATACGTCTGCGTAGCGTTCCCTGAACATCGCCGGCTCCACATTGGCCGCCACGACCTTGCGTATTTCCTCGCTGCCGGGCCAGATGTCTGCGAGCTTCACGGTGCGGCCTTCGCTGTCTTCGCCCAATCCGTCCTGGTACAGGTCGATGCCCATATTTCCGGCAAGGGCATAAGCAACCACCAGTGGCGGAGATGCCAGATAGTTGGCGCGGACGTCCTGGTGGATCCGGCCCTCGAAGTTACGGTTACCCGACAGCACGGAGGTCACCAACAGGTCGCCGCTGCGGATCGCGTCGGTAATGTCGTCCGGTAACGGACCGGAGTTGCCGATACAGGTGGTGCAGCCGTAGCCCACCAGGTAGAAGCCCAGCGCCTCCAGGTCCTCCATCAGGCCCATTTTCTGCAGGTACTCGGTGACGACCTTGGAGCCCGGGGCGAAGCTGGTCTTGACCCAGGGCTTGGTGAGCAGGCCGCGTTCCCGTGCCTTGCGGGCCAGTAACCCGGCTGCCACCAGCACCTCCGGATTGGAAGTATTGGTACAGCTGGTAATTGCCGCGATCACCACGGCCCCGTGCTCGAGACGGAAACTCCCCTCATCGCGTTTCACTTCTACTCCCACGGTAGCCTCGACGGCCTGATCGATGGCACCGCCCTCATCAGACCACTCGCTCTCTTCCCGGGGCACGGCGCGCAGGTCCTGGAACTCCTGTAGGGCCGTCTGGAAGCTGGTGCTGGCGGCGGTCAGCGGGATGCGGTCCTGTGGCCGTTTGGGGCCGGCCAGTGAGGGCACCACGTCGCCAAGGTCCAGGCCCAGCTCCGAGCTGTAGCGCGCCGGCGGCGTGGATGCGTCGTGCCACAGTCCCATGGATTTCATGTACTGCTCCACCAGCGCCAGCTGGTCCTCGTCGCGGCCGGTGAGGCGCAGGTAGTTGATCGTTTCCTCATCCACCGGGAATATGCCGCAGGTGGCGCCATACTCTGGCGCCATGTTGGCCAGGGTGGCCCTGTCTGCCAGGCTCAGGCTGGCGAGACCCGGTCCAAAAAATTCGACAAATTTGCCGACCACCCCGTGAGCCCGCAGGGCTTCGGTGACGGTAAGCACCAGGTCGGTAGCAGTGGCCCCTTCCGCCAATGCGCCGTCGAGGCGGAAACCCACCACCTGGGGGATGAGCATGGTCACCGGCTGACCCAGCATGGCCGCCTCTGCCTCGATGCCGCCCACGCCCCAGCCGAGCACGCCCAGACCATTGATCATGGTGGTGTGTGAGTCAGTACCCACTAATGTATCGGGGTAGGCCAGTCGGCGTCCGTCCGCCTCCAGGGTGAATACACCCCGGGCCAGGTATTCCAGGTTCACCTGGTGAACAATGCCGGTACCCGGGGGAACTACCTTGAAATTATCGAATGCCTGTTGGCCCCAGCGCAGGAAGCGGTAGCGTTCGAGGTTGCGCTGGATCTCCACATCGGTGTTCAGCTGCAGGGCCTGCGCACTGCCGAAGTGGTCGACCATCACCGAGTGGTCTATGACCAGCTCCACCGGCGATAGCGGATTGATTTTCTCCGGTTTTCCGCCGAGGTCGAGAATGGCATCACGCATCGCCGCCAGGTCGACGATGGCCGGGACCCCGGTAAAATCCTGCAGCAGCACCCGCGCCGGGACGAAGGCAATTTCCTGGGAGGGCTCGGCGTCCGGGTTCCAGTTGACCAGCGCCTCAACATCGTCATCGGTCACGAAGTCATGCTCACCGTGACGTAGCAGGTTTTCCAGCAATATCTTCAGGGAATAGGGCAGGGTAACGGGGTCGCCTGCGCTGTCCAGGTGGTCAAAGGGGAAGGTGGTGTAGTCGCCCTGCGGGGTTTTCAGGGTCTTTGCTCGGCTGTATCGCGTACTCATGGGCTACATCTCCACTGGTGTCGGCAATGTTAAGACAGTCTATGCTGTTAGGACTTGAACCATTAACTATAGCAGCGGGAGACGTGATGAGTGACAGAATCGAACGCGATAGCATGGGTGAGGTTAAAGTACCCGCCACCGCGCTCTATGGCGCGCAGACGCAACGCGCCCTGAACAACTTCGGCCTTCACCGGCGCACCATGCCCCCGGGGTTTATCAATAACCTGGCCATGATCAAGTCCGCAGCGGCGCTCGCCAATGCTGAATGCGGCGCCTTGCCAGAGGACATCGCGGGCGCGATCCAGCAGGCTGCTGCACAAGTCATGGCCGGCGGGCTGAGTGACCAGTTCCCGGTCTCGCTGTTCCAGACCGGGTCTGGCACCAGCAGCAATATGAACATGAACGAAGTGTTGGCGCGGCTGGCCAGCGACGCCAGTGGCGAAGCGGTCCACCCCAATGATCACGTCAATTGCAGCCAAAGCAGCAACGATGTGATACCCAGCTGCATACTGGTGACCGCCGCCCGGGACCTGCACGACAACCTGCTGCCGGCCCTCGGTGAACTGATCGCCACAGTGCAACAGCGCAGCGAGGAGCTTGTCTCGACGACCAAGACCGGGCGGACCCATCTGATGGACGCCATGCCCTTGACCTTTGGCCAGGAAATCGGCGCCTGGGCCTGCCAGTTAAAGGAGTGTGAGCAGCGCTTCGCCGGCCTGCTGCCGCGCCTCTGCCAGTTGCCGGTGGGCGGATCTGCGGTCGGTACCGGCGTCAATGTGCCGGCGGGATTTGCCCCCCGGCTGGTGCGCCAGCTCAAGCAACTCAGTGGCATTGATTTCGAGGTCGCCGCCAATGCCTATTCGCGGATGGCGGGGCAGGATGTGCCGCTGGAGTGTTCCGCGGCGCTGCGCAGCCTTGCCGTGGTGCTGTCGAAGATCAATAACGACCTGCGCTGGATGGCATCGGGTCCGTTATCGGGGCTTGCTGAAATTGAACTGGAAGCCTTACAGCCGGGGTCTTCCATCATGCCCGGAAAAGTGAACCCGGTATTGCCCGAAGCGGTGTTGATGATCGCCGCCGAAGTCGTTGGCAGTGATACCAGCGTCGCACTGGCGGCACAATCGGGCAGTTTCCAGCTCAACGTGATGTTGCCGCTGATCGCCGAGAAACTGTCCTCCGGCTGTGAGTCCCTGTCATGGGCCTGTCGCGCCTCCGCTGAGACCGTAGCAGGCTTTTCGGTCAACGAGCAGCGCATAGCGGCGTCGCTGGCCGCCAACCCGATTCTGGTGACAGCGCTGAATACCACGATTGGTTACGAGGCGGCGGCCAACATTGCCAAGCGCAGCTATGCAGAGCAGCGGCCGGTGATTGACGTTGCAGTGGAGGAAACGGGTATGGGGCGTGAGGAACTGGCGAGGCTGCTGGACCCCTACCGGCTCACGCTCGGCGCTGTGACTGAATGAGACCCAAGTGCCGGCGTCAAGCCGCAACCGCGGCAGATAGCAGCAGGGCCAGGGCCGCAGTAAGGCTAAGCTGGACGCGCATCCGGGCGTAATAGGCCGGCTGCGGGCGAAACATCGGGTGCCTGTGTTCCACCACCAGCAGCACCAGGAACATCAGGGCGCTGGTGGCCAGGTAAGCCCGGGTCGTCAGCAGGAAGTAACTGAAAAATACCACCAGGAAGATAACGTTGCTGATAAGCAGGGTAGACGCGTGTCGTTTTATCAGCGCCAGTCCCCACCATGCCCCCAGCAGAAAGCTGAGGATGCCGAAGCTGTAGGCGGCAAGTGCAGTTTCGAACAGATCCCGGTGCCTGGCACATAGCACAGCACCTGCCGTCAGCGCGATAAACGGGATCAGCCCCAGTCGTCCCAGGCCGCTGGCGGCAGCCGGGAACTTACCAGGGCACTGGTTTGCCCTGCCAGTCATAGAATTCTCCCGTGCGGCCGGGACGCAGCTGCGCAATCACCTCGAGCAGGGCGGTCGCGCTTTGTTCCGGCGTGAGTACCCGCTTGCGATAGTTTTTGCCGATGAAGGGCGCGGACAAACGGGATTCCACGGTACCTGGATGCAGGGCCACGACAGACACATTGCGGTGGCTGATTTTCCACTCGCAGGACAGGGTACGCAGCAGCATGTTCTGGGCCGCCTTGGCGGCCCGGTAGCTGTACCAGCCGCCAAGCCCGTTGTCTTCAATGCTGCCGACCCGCGCCGAAAGCGATGCCAGTACGGCCGGCTGCTGGTGCCTCATCAGAGACCCGAACGCCTGGCAGAGCAGAGGCAGAAAGGTGGCGTTGATGGCAAATGACCGTTGCAGTTGTTCGGGGTCAATATCCCGCAACCGCTTTTCAGGGGAGTGGCCCTCACTGTGCAGCATGCCAATCGTGTTGATCAGCAGATGGATGCGCCCGACCTGCTGGCCGATGGATTCGGCGGCATTCGTGATCGATGCCGGTTCCCTGGCGTCCACATACACAGGGGTGACCCGGCTGTCCTCCAGCACGGTTTCCGGTCTGCGGGCAAGCAGGAAAGCTCGCCCCAGCCCGGGTTGGTGCAGGAGTTGCGCGAGGATCGCCGAGCCGATGGCGCCGTTACCCGCTACCACCACGTTGAATTCGGGCAGGTGCAGGAAGCCGGCACTCTCGCTGGAGGCGGCGCCTGACTCGGTGGCTTGTGCAGTGATCTCAGTCATTTCAAGACTATACGTGGCCCCTGGCTGGTCGGATGATTGGTTTCCTTGGCCGGATCAGTCAGCTGAGTCCGCTGGTCTCAGCCGCGGGCTCGGGTACAACGTGAAGCCACCTGGCTGTATTGCCTGCCGTTTCTGGTCGAGGAGTGATTTTTAGCGTCTATACTTCAGCAAACCCATGGAAATCTGGACCAGTTTTATGAGTGCCCCCATACCTGACCACTGCGACGGGATGAGCGAATGACTGTCGCCTTTTTATCGCTGGGCATCCTGTTACTGCTGGCTGGTGGAGCCGGGCTGGTCTCGGGCGCGACCCGGTTGGCTGACAGGTGGGGACTTTCCCCCGCCCTGGTGGGGTTGACCGTGGTGGCCTTTGGTACCAGTGCGCCAGAGCTTGTGGTTAATGTGATCGGTGCGCTGCAGGACCAGACCTCGCTTGCCTTTGGCAACGTGGCAGGCTCCAACCTGGCCAATCTTGGCCTGGTGCTTGGGTTTGCTGCACTGATCAGTCCGGTCAATCTGCAGAGCCAGCTGATAAGGCGCGAACTGGCACTGTTGATGCTGGTGACTTCAATGCTCGCAGTGATGGTGATTGACCTCGCGCTGTCGGAGGGCGACGCCCGCATCAGCCGCTCCGATGGCCTGATTCTACTGCTAATGTTCAGCACGGTGATCTACATCTCCGTTGGCGACCTGCTGCGCAGTCTCCAGGACCCGATGGTGCTCAGGGCCGAGGACCTGGAGGTGGCGATGGCGCCGGCAGGTACAGCCGGCGCCGGACGTGACTGGATGCTGATCCTGGGGGGGGTGGTCGGACTATTGGCCGGCGGTCAGCTGACTATCGATTACGGCGCTCAACTGGCGACTATGCTCGGCGTGCCGCCTGTCATTATTGGTCTGTTGGTGGTGGCCCTGGGTACCAGCATGCCTGAACTGGTGACCTCGATTATTGCCGCCATACGTGGGGAGGCTGATCTTTGTGTGGGCAATGTCATCGGCTCCAATCTGTTCAACATCCTGTTTGTCCTGCCGATAAGCGCGTTGGTGCGCCCCCTGCCGATTCCCTCCGGTGGCCTTATGGACGTGCTGTTTTCACTGTTGCTGGCAGTGGCCATCGTTATCGTCTTTCTCACCGGCAGGGCGCGAATGGGGCGCGCAACCGGTACGGCCTTTATCCTGGTTTATCTTGCCTACATGACGTATCGCCTGTTGAGTGCCTGAGGACGATAAGGCAGCTATTGGCGGCTTTGCCTATACTGGAGGTATGAACGTCCACGGATTTTGTCAGTACCTCGCTGTCCTGCTGTGCGCAATGTCTGCTGCCATGGCCAGGGCGGACGTCTGGCTGGTGGATCTGCAAGGGGCCGTCGGCCCGGCCAGCGCCGACCATGTTATTCGCGGTATTCACCAGGCCGGCGAGGCCGGTGCCGAGCTGGTGATCCTGCGCATCGATACCCCCGGGGGGCTGGACACTTCGATGCGCGAGATGATCAAGGTCATTCTCGCCTCCCCGGTCCCGGTGGCAGGTTATGTCGCCCCCGGTGGGGCCAGGGCGGCCAGTGCCGGCACCTATCTGCTGTATGCCGCGCATCTGGCGGTTATGGCGCCAGGCACCAATCTGGGCGCAGCCACGCCGGTACAGATTGCCGGTCCCCCGGGCCTGCCTGCAGGCGGCGACAAAGGGGAAAATCCGGATTCTCCCTCCGCCATGGAAAAGAAAATCGTCAACGATGCCGTGGCCTACATCCAGGGTCTGGCCCAGCTGCGCGGACGCAATGCCGAGTGGGCCGAGCGCGCGGTGCGCGGGGGCGAGAGCCTCTCTGCCGAGGATGCGTTGAAACTGGATGTGGTCGATTTCATGGCCGTATCAGTTGAAGATCTGTTACAGCAGGCGGACGGCCTTACCCTGAGCCTCGACGCTGGTGACATCACCCTGCAGACCGCCGGTCTGCCCGTTTACCACCACCCGGTGGACTGGCGCAGCGAATTTCTCGCCGTCATTACCAACCCCAATGTGGCCTACATCCTGATGCTGGTGGGCATTTATGGCCTGATTATCGAGTTCTATAACCCGGGCATCGGCCTGCCGGGTGTGATGGGTGCGCTGTGCCTGCTGCTGGCCCTGTATGCCCTGCAGGTGCTGCCGGTGAGCTATGCGGGCCTGGGCCTGCTGCTGCTCGGTGTTGCCCTGATGGTGGCGGAGGCCTTTGCGCCCAGTTTCGGCATTCTGGGCATCGGCGGTCTGGTTGCCTTCGTCATCGGCTCGGTGATGCTGATGGACACCGAATTGCCGGGCTATCGCATCGCCATGCCCGTCATTGCAGCGTTCGCCGTGTTCAGCGTGGCGATATTCAGCATTGCCCTGAGCCTGGTCCTCAAGTCCCGGCGCCAGCTCAGCGTTGCCGGTGTAGAGCACCTGATTGGCGAGGTGGGCGTGGTAGAGCGGGTGACCAGTGATGCCACCTGGGTGCGGCTGGATGGGGAGCTGTGGCACGCGGAATCGAACGCGACCCTGGCAGAAAATGACGAGGTGACGGTGGATGCCCTGGATGGCCTGGTACTCAAGGTGAGTAAATCCCGCAAGGAGAAAAGCTGATGTTTGGATTTGAATATTTTGGTGGCGTGATCACGTTGTTGGTCATCGCACTTGTGTTTTCCATGTTCAGGGTGCTGCGGGAATACGAACGCGGTGTGATTTTTATGCTGGGCCGTTTCTACAAGGTGAAGGGCCCAGGCCTTATCATCCTCATCCCGGTGCTGCAGCAAATGGTGCGGGTGGATTTGCGGACTGTGGTCATGGATGTCCCCACCCAGGATGTGATATCCCGGGACAACGTCTCGGTGCAGGTCAATGCGGTGATCTACTTCCGGGTGCTGGACCCCGAAAGGGCCATCATCCAGGTGGAGAACTTTCTCGAGGCTACCAGCCAGCTGTCCCAGACGACCCTGCGTTCGGTTCTCGGCCAGCACGACCTGGACGATATGCTTGCCGAGCGTGACCGCCTGAATACGGATATCCAGAATATACTGGACAAGCAAACTGCGGCCTGGGGGATCAAGGTAGCCAACGTCGAGATCAAGCACGTGGACCTCAACGAGACCATGGTCCGGGCTATCGCCAAACAGGCCGAGGCAGAGCGGGAACGTCGCGCCAAGGTGATTCACGCCGCCGGCGAGTACGAGGCGGCGGAAAAGCTGGCCCAGGCCGCCGAGGTCCTGGCCCACGAGGACAAGGCCATCCAGCTGCGCTACATGCAGACCCTGGTGGAAATAGCGGGGGACAAGAGCAACACGATCGTCTTCCCCATGCCCGTGGATATCCTGGAAAAGCTGAACACCAAGCCCGGGGAATAGAAGCGCAGGGCGTCCCTAGGGTGCGTCCTGGCCCTTCGGCGCGGTGCCAATGGGCCGAACGTTCCTGCGCGCTGCCTCGGACTGCCCTTCAGCCAGCGGAGGGGACGACTGCTCCCACAGGAAGTTGCGCACATCACGGTAGGCCACAGGATCCGTGGATAACTCCACCACCAGTCGCAGACCGTCGCTGAAGTAAGGGTCATCGGTGAGGTTGACTGCCGGCGCATCCGGGTTTGCCCGGCGTGATCCGCTGACGAACCCAAAGCGCCTGACCAGGCCCTCGGCGAGCAGGCTGTGGAGGAAGTATTCGCGAGTGAGATCCACCTCCGGATCAATGATGTGCGTGGTCAGTGTCGGTGATTCCGGCGTCAGCTTGATGCCGATATCACGGCTTATCTGCCCCACCCATACCTGCTGACCATCGTAGAGAAAGGGCGCGAGCCACAAGCGGAGATGATTTCGCTGGACGATATTCCGTCGCGACCGTTGCAGGGCGAAATCCTGTTTGCGTTCGAACGCATACAGGCCACTGACCGGCGCCACGGGATAACTGCCGCCACTGGCGGCGGCACTGACCAGTTTCTGGATACTTTCCGGCGTGATGCGGTGGGTGAACGACCAACCGGCGCGGGAGAGGGAGTTGAGGACGTCGTCGGATTCACCCACTATCACCAGGTTCAGGGGGTCACCCTCACGGGAACCGTCCTGGTTGAAGGCGCAGCAGGGTAAGGATTCCAGTCGCTGGCGAAATTCCGCTTCAGAGAGGCTTGGTAGCGAACGACCGGCATAGGTATGCCCAGGGTCCAGGCGCTCGTAGTCGAAAATGCCGTCGGGAAGCGGTACCGAAAAGCCGAAACGCAGGTCCAGGTACTCGTGCGGCAGGGACTGCGTGTCGCCGCGCCGGCGGGCCATCTCCACCGCAAAGGCATCCGGTGCCAGGCGTATATCGATGTATCGACCTCCCAGTACTTTGGGCAGGTAGACAAAACCCTCGGTGATCATCCCCGGTTCCATCAGTACCCTCACCGACTTGTTGCGCAGGAATTGGCGAATCGCTTCCTGTTGTTCCGCTGAATAATGGCCATCGAGCATCAGGGTCACTTCGTCCGGCGAAAATATGTCCGGGTCCAGCGCGTTGCGCATAAACCAGAGTTTCAGGGCTGATTCGTTGCGTATGCTCAGCCAGACGGCAGACAGCCCCGCGGCACCGAAGTCAAAACCAAAATGCTCCTGAGCAGCATCGTCGGTGAGAATGGCGACGGATACCGTGACATCTTTCAGGGTCTTGCTCTGCAGCCCCTGCAGTTGCAGGGGACGGTCGTAGGAAAGGGACAGCTGGCTGGCACAGCCTGTCGTCATTAACAGCACGATGACTGCGGCCACGATTTTCTGGTACATGATCATATAGCCGGAGACGGCGTTGGGCGGCTGGCAATCAATGTTTACCGGCATTCTTCGGTTTCCAGATCCCCCCTTCATCAGTGATGAACCGGTGGTGTTGGAGAAGGAAAAGCGAGCAGACAACACATGCGCCTCAGCGATTCGCGATCAGGTCGGCAATAACGAAGTCCAGCATACTCTGCCAGAGGCCGAGGCGATCGTATTCGTTGGTGACCAGGAAATTGCCCAGGGGCACTTCAGACATGTCCAGTGGCACGCTGACCGCCCAGTGATCTGCGTTGGCGTAACCCAGCAGTGTGCTTCCCGGCAGCAACTGGTCCCAGTGCAGCAGCGCGCCATCGTTCAGCGGGTGAACCGCTCCCAGCAGTTTGTAGGGCGAGCGCAGTGCTCGCGATACCCTGGCCGGTTCCGGTGCCGTTACCATCGAGTAGGCCGGTACCGGTAGCGGCAGGTTGTCCTTGAGCCAGGCATGGCGGACCCGGGGGCTCAAGCTTTCCAGGGCCAGGCCATCGCCCTCGCTACAGTCGCCAAAGGGGCTGAAGTGAAGCAGTTGTTCCGTGCCCCCGGAGTCATTGTCGGCGACCGGTGAACCCCCGATGGCGCCGGCAACACTGATAAAGCCCGCGGTGTGGGCAGCGAGCTGCGGGTACTGTTCCAGGGCGACGATGATGTCGTTGGCGCCCTTGGAGTAGCCCACCAGTATCAGTGGTCGTGGATCGTCGAGTTCGTCCTCAAGGGCGGCGAAGAGTAAGGCAGCGTTGCGATCACTGCCCGAGAGACCCTCGATCTCGAGCAGCCGGGTATCGAAACCCAGGTCGCGCAGCTGGTTAAGAGGAAGCTCCGGTTCGTCGATGAGTTCACGCACACAGTCCCAGCCCACGCCCAGAGCCACCGCGATACGAAAGTCACCCCGTCGCGCGGTATCGACCGCCGGGACGTTCAGTGCGGGGCCCTCGTCGCGGAATTTACGCAGTTGTTCGCTGCAGTTTGCACTGTCATCCGCTTCGCTGACACAATAAACAGCGCGAAAGTCGGCCCTGCGGTCGATTACGCCGACGAAATTGGCCGGCGCCAGGGACAGCGGCACATAGTCAGTGGTGTCGACAAATTCAGGCATGGGTGAACAGGCTGACAGCAGGCCCGCGACAATGGCGCAGGCTAGACCTGCGTTGAGCTGGAAGCGTCTCATAGTCTGCCCACGTTTTGGTCCCTCAGTCACCGATCGATTCGCGCATGGCGCTGGCCTGTTGCAGTAAAGCCAGCTGCTACGACAGTACGGCGATGCTGCAATGATAGCCAGAGTTCTGTTCGACGGTACAGCCGCTTTTCTCAGGTTTGATCGATCTTTTTCAAGCGAAGCATCGTATAATTCGAGGTTATAGCGATTCTCCGGAGCGACAGGTTGCGCCACCTCAATTATAGCCATCTCCAGTACTTCTGGACCGTAGCCAATGAAGGCAGCATCGCCCGCGCCTCTGAGGTGCTTCATATCACACCCCAGACCATTTCGGGCCAATTGAAACTACTGGACGAGGCGGTGGGGGAGCCTTTGTTCCAGCGGGTGGGCCGTGGCCTGGAACTCACCGACACGGGCTCACTGGTCAAGCAGTATGCCGACGACATTTTTACCCTGGGGGGCGAACTCGCCCAGGTCGTGCGTGGCCGCCAGGCGGCCAGCCAGGTGCTGAACGTGGGGATTGTCCACTCTATCGCCAAGCTCATATCCTATCGAGTGCTGCACCCGGTGGTAGCAGCTGATTCGGGAATGCGCCTGTCCTGTGTGGAAGGGGATCTGGATGAATTGCTCGCCGATCTGTCGGTACACCGTCTGGACCTCGTGTTGTCTGACCGTCGAATGCCGGTCAACACCAGCGTCAAGGCCTACAATCACTCTCTGGGCGACAGCCCTATCGCCCTGTTCTGCAAGCCGACGGCGATACGCCGCTACAAGACCGACTTCCCGCAGACACTGCACGGGGCACCCATGCTGATGCCCGGCCGTGGCTCCGCGATGCGTCGGGAGCTTGATGACTGGTTTGAACGGATGAAGATAGAGCCACGGATAGTTGCCGAGTTTGACGACAGCGCGCTGCTGAAAATGTTTGGTGCCGGGGATGCCGGTGTGTTTCCCGCGCCCCACGCCATTGCGCCCGAAATAGAGCGCATGTACAGCGCGAGGGTGATTGGCATGGCAGATGGGGTCCGTGAAACCTACCTGGCGATCTCGCCGGAGCGTCGTCTTAAGAACCCGGCGGTGCTCGCGGTCATTGAGCGTGCCAGGGAGCAGCTGTTCCCTGCGGCCTGAGTTCGGGAAAGACGATGTTTTGGGGCGGATTATACGTATTGTCCGATACATTGCATTCGGCCATCATTGCCGGCATGTGGGTTAATAACGAGGTTGCTCAATGAACGCTCCAGTTTCAGGCATAGGCATTGGTGAGTCATCCGCAGTTGGCGAGCATCTGGAAATACCGCTGGTAAACGGGGGCTATTGTGCCAGGGAATCCGCAGACTGCGTGTTGCAGATGATCGCCGATTTGCGCAGCTACCACCGGCGCCGGATGTTCAGTCATCAGGAGCGGTTCGGTGTGCCTGATCCGTTCTCGGAGCGGGCGCTGAACGACCTTGCCAAGGCGCATGAAAGCGCGACCCGGCTGATTGAGGAAGCGAGTGGCAGCAGGGTTGAGCTTTCCCTGGAACCTACGCTGAAAGTCTCCGTCGCCGCTACACCCGAAAACTGAGCCACAAGTCCCTCCGCACAGTGGCTCTTCGCAGGATGGATGGGCTACTGCCGATGGCGCTTGACGATCGCCAGCAGTCGGGCGATGACGTCGTTAGGGTCATCGTTATTCGCCGATAGTACGTCGAAATGGGCATAGCCCACCAGAGATAGAAAGCTCAAAACCGCCGCTGGACCCACGATAGGTTGGAAGCGCCGGGCTGTATCGCCCCGGCGCGGGGCGCGGAGTGATCCCGTCGCAAGTGGGGGCGGAACAAGAGGCGATGGCGGCGGCACGCATCAGCTGTACCGGTTGTTGACGTCAGCGGTCACGATAAGGGACATTGGCTTTCCAGGGGAACTGTGGGAGTAGTGTGGTGGACAGCTGTGCGGGTTTATACTCTGACCCCAAATCCACAACCCGGAATCCAGAGGTGTATGTGTTGCAGAAATCCTCCAACAGCCGGATCGGCAAGGTCTGGCTTGCGCCGGTGTTCGTCGGGTTCTGGTTGGCCAGTCTGGTTCACGCCGCCTTCACCACCACTGTGCCCGTCTCGGAGCGCCTGGCGGGTGATGTCGCGGTATCCAATTTTCCGGTGGCTCTGGCGCTGGAGGAGTTCAGGCTCCTGCTGACGGAGCCACAGGTGTTGTTTCTGGGGCCGGAGCGAATCGGTCTTCGGGTCGCGTTCCAGGCCTACGATCACCGCCCGGCGCAGGGAGTCGCCATCAGTGAGACCGGTCAGGCCATGCTGTCGGGCAGGGTTGCTTACGATGCCGGCGCCGGCGAGGTGCTACTGCACGATCCGCGTCTGGAGCAACTGAACTTTGATCGCGACAATGCGGTAACGCGGCAATTTACCGACCTGTTGCGGGCGGCATGGTCCGACCGTGTTAGCAACCCGATGCGCTCGACATTGCCCCCGCACCCCTACCTGCAGCCGTTCAAGGCCAATATTACCGATATCCTCTACGACGGCAGCCACATCAGCCTGGTTCTCGCTTACTGAGGCAGAACCCCGAAAACGCTGCAACTGTGAGCCGTCGCTGCGTCTTTTACAGGCTTTGAGCGGTGTTCGGCACCGCAGCTCACTGGTAATACGCTGGACTTGAACTAACGTAACAAGGGAGAGCCATGCACGGGAGTTGACGAACAATGACTGTAATTCTGTTTTTGCTAGTGGCAGCGGTGCTGCTTTATCGTGGCCGGGGCGGCCAGCAGGCCCTCTGGTACCTGGGGGTGGCAGCCTTCCTGGGATGGGTGTGGGGCGGTTTTGGCTTGTTCAGCCTGTTGCTGGGGGGCCTTCTGCTGTTCTCGGCCTGGGTGCTGCTGACACCGGGACCGATGCGTCTTGAGCGGGTCAGTCGTCCCCTGTTGTCGCGGGTCCGCGGCATGCTGCCGACGCTGTCGGCGACAGAGGCGGAGGCGCTGAAATCTGGCTCGGTAGACTGGGATGGAGAGCTTTTTTCCGGCAGCCCGCGCTGGGAGCGGCTGATCGAGGCGCGGCCGGCGCAGCTGAGCGAGGAGGAGCAGGCCTTTGTTGACGGTCCGGTTGAAACCCTCTGCAGCATGCTGGACGACTGGGCGCTGACCCACGAAGACTACGATCTGCCGCAGGCGGTGTGGGACTATATGCAGGAGCAGGGCTTCTTCGGCCTGGTCATCCCCGCAGAGTTTGGCGGCAAGGGGTTTTCCCACACGGCACACTCGGAAATCGTCATGAAAATTTCCACCCGCAGCGTGTCCGGTGCGGTGACCGTGATGGTGCCCAACTCGCTGGGTCCCGGCGAGCTGTTGCAGCACTATGGCACCGACGAGCAGAAATCCCATTACCTGCCGCGGCTGGCCCGGGGGGAGGAGGTTCCCTGCTTCGCCCTGACCTCGCCGGTGGCGGGCTCTGACGCCGGCGCCATACCGGACAAGGGCATTGTGTGTCGCGGCCAGTGGCAGGGCGAGGAAGTCCTGGGCCTCAAGGTCACCTGGAACAAGCGCTATATCACCCTCGCGCCGGTGGCCACCCTGATCGGGCTGGCGGTAAAAGTGTACGATCCCGAGGGACTGCTCGGTGGCGACGAAGTGGTGGGGGTGTCCTGTGTCATGGTGCCGCGGGAGCTCGACGGCGTGCATGCGGGAGCCCGCCACCTGCCGATGAACACCGTATTCATGAACGGGCCTACCTGGGGTACTGATGTCTTCATTCCAATGAGCCAGGTGATTGGCGGCCAGGACATGCTCGGCAAGGGCTGGACCATGCTGCTGGAGTGCCTGTCCATCGGCCGTTCCGTTTCCCTGCCCGCCCTGGGTACCGGTGCCGGCAAGCTCGCCTGCCTGGCCACCGGTGCCTATGCCTACACCCGGGAGCAGTTTGGTCGCTCCATCAGCCAGTTTGAGGGTGTGCAGGCTGCGCTGGAGCCGCTGGCCGGCTACACCTACCAGATGAACGCGGCGCGCCTGCTGACTTCCGGCATGCTGGACCGGGGGGTGCGTCCGGCGGTGCCGTCGGCTTTGCTCAAGTACCAGAATACTGAATTGATGCGCAGCGCAATTAACCACGCCATGGACGTGGTGGCGGGTCGTGGCGTGATCACCGGGCCGCGCAACTTCCTGGCCCGCGCCTACCAGGCGGTCCCCATCGCGATTACGGTGGAAGGCGCCAATATCCTCACCCGCAGTCTGATGGTGTTTGGCCAGGGTGCCATTCGCTGTCATCCGTTTATCACCGATGAGATCAGCGCCGCCCAGAATCCGGATCAGGCGCAGGGCCTGCAGGATTTCGATAGCGTGTTTTACCGTCATATTGCCCACAGCGCGCGCAATGGCTTGCGCTCCTGTGCACTGGCCTGGGCGGGCGGTGCACTGGAGTCGGTGCCGGAAACCGGCGAGTTGCAGCGCTATTATCGCCTGCTCACCCGCTTCTCAGCCGCCTTCGCCCTGCTGACTGACGTCACCCTGCTGTCGATCGGCGGTGGCCTCAAGGCGCGGCAGCGCCTGTCGGGGCGCATGGCCGACTGCCTGGTGCACCTGTATTACGGTAGCGCGGTCATCAAGTACTGGCTGGACCAGGATCGCCCGGAAGACCAGCGAGACCTGCTGGAATGGAGCCTGGAAACCAGCCTCTACGGTGCCCAGCAGGCCCTTTGGGCCGCAGTGAGCAACTTCCCGGTACGCGGGCTGCGCTGGCCCCTGCGCCTGCTGGTGTTCCCGCCCGGCCATACGCGCTTGCTGGGACCTTCGGATGCACTGGGTACGCGAGTCGCTGCCACGATCGTCGAGGACACCCCCCTGCGGGACCACTTCGCCGAAGGCTGCTATCAGAATCAGGACCCGGCGGACCCCCTGGGCAGGGTCCTCAACGCCTATCGCCTGGCACTGGACACCAAAGACGTGCGCCGCCGGCTCAATGAGGCGATCCGTGCGCGGGACGAGGACCAGCTGGACGCCACCGCTTTACTCATGGGGCACCAGCGGGAGGAACTGGTGGATTGGGCGCAGGCGCAGGGACTGGTGTCTGCGGAGGAACGGGGTCCCCTGCTGGAAGCTCTCACCGCACTTTACGATGTGATACGCGTGGATGCCTTTGACCCGGAAGGCATCCAGGAACTGGCCCAGTGCGCCCGGGGCAAGCGGCGGGTGGTTGAGCGACCGCCGGCTGACTCGTAGCTTAGTTGGGGTCATATTTGGCATATTTGGGGTCAGAGTAAAAATAGCCTGTAGGCGGTCGGGAGAGTGGAGCGAGGCCGCACAGGAAGACGCTTGTCGCAAGGAGGGATCGCGGTCAGGCCGCGTCGAGATTGCCTTTCTTTAGCAGGGTGTCGGCGTGTCGCGACTCGAGCATGCCAGTCAATTGGGAGTACTGATCAGGCTCGCAGTCCACAATGATCATCAGTTCACCGCGATCAATCCTGTGGCGATAATCCTCCACGTCCTGGTTGGGAACGCTAACACCGACCAGCGTGCTGAACCAGGTGCCCAGCGCGGTTCCCAGCGCTGTCCCGGCGAGGATGGCGCCACCGCCCAGGGTCAAGCCAACGGGCGGTACGGTGACGGCGACGATTCCACCGAGGAGCCCCATGGCGCCGCCGGTTGCGGCTCCGCGTTTGGCAGCGTCGATAACGTCACTGCGGTGCGTGATGTCGGGTTCCGGCAACGGTTCAAGAACAACGCCATCGTTGGCGATAACGTGGAGGTCTTCCTCGGCAACCCCGAAACTTTTTAAATCCTCAATAATGTGCTTGGCGGATTCAAAATCACGAGCGAAAAAAAAGTAACGCTCTTTCATGGTAACTCCTGTTTGTACGTTAGAGATCTGGCGGTCGTTACAATACTGGCTTACACCGCCACGAGCCGGATCATGGTCGGTTCCGTATAGACGAGGGCGCCATCGCTACTGCGCCTGGCGACCAGGTGGAAGTGAGCGGCATCTTCCGCCGGATCGGTAAAGAGACGCATCTGCTGATTGTCCAGTGGTCCGAGCTCGGAGGGAGCGGCGACATCGACGGCTTCTGCGTCGACCAACAGTTCCGGCATCTCGGTGCTCAACAGCCTCTGTTCCAGTTTCACGAGGTCGCGATAGGCTGATTCGTCCAGGGTAAGTCGGGTCGGGCCGACCGGTTCCGATGTGTTCTGGTTTTTTTCCTTCAGGAATGTTTCGACGGTGATGTCCATGTTATGACCTCTTTGTCTCTAGAGTTAATGCAGTGAAGCGGCGCCAGCTGGCGCCGCTTGCAAGCGTATCGGCTCAGGAAATGGCCGCCTTGGCAGCGTCTCTCTCGCGTCTGATGTCTGCGGTGGGAAGCTCGCCGCCTGAAGATTCCAGATGGGCGCGCACGAACCACTGGAACTGCTCCAGTTGGGCAAGATGTCCGATGAGGATGTCCTCAGACACAGGGTCGAGCTTGGATAACCGGCCGATGGCCGCGCGATGATCGCTGTTAATGCCCGCGTAGACAACGTCGAGGGCTCCGAGGTGTTCGCTGACGGTGGCTTTGCCCAGCGAGTAATCCTGCCAGTCCCTGCGCTCTGCCACGGATCCGGGTGTGCCGACGGGCACTCCCCCGAGGCTGGCGATACGCTCGGCGACGGTGTCTGTCATTTCACGCACCGCGTCTACCTGCGGGTCCAGCATTTCGTGAACGCTGATGAAGTTTGGCCCAACAACATTCCAGTGAACGTGTTTGAGGGTCAGCTGTAGATCAATGGTGGCGACCATACGCTCTTCCAGAATGCCGATGATCTCGTCTGCCTGCGACGTTTTGATGCCCGGTACTGTGAAGTTGGTGACGTGGTTGCCTTTGGGGGCGTTCATGGGTTCCTCCGTATTGTTTGATTGACGTCACGATGGGCTGGCAAGCGCCACCGTGTATAAAAACGTACGAAGTTACCCCGCGTTCAGATCAGTTGGGGGTATATTCGGTAAATTTGGGGTTAAATTTGGGGTCAGGTTAAAAACTCACCGATAGTTCTTTTAAATTTGGGGTCGGGGTAAAAACCCCTCTAGAGTTCTTTGTAGTGGTCTAATAAACCCGGACACCAACATGGGTGGTAAAATCGCCACCAGAGAGGTGTTCAATGGCAAGATTGAGACGATCATTTTCAACAGAATTCAAGCGTGAGGCGGCCGCCCTGGTGGTTGATCAGGGGTATTCGGTAGCCGAGGCCTGTCGGTCACTGGATGTCGGCGAGACGGCGCTCAGGCGCTGGGTTGATCAGTTCAGGGCTGAACGTGGCGGCATCACGCCCAAGACCAAGGCGCTGACGCCGGAGCAACAGCGCATCCAGGAGTTGGAACGGCAGGTGAACCGACTGGAACGGGAGAAGTCGATACTAAAAAAGGCTACCGCTCTCTTGATGTCCGACGAGATGAATCACTCGCGCTGATCGACAAGTTAAGAGAGCACGAATCGGTCGATTTCATTTGCAGTACCTTTCAGATTCCGCGCTCAAGCTACTATGACTATAAGCAGCGGCAGGCGGTCATTGATGTTGAGCGTCTGCAGTTGCGCAGCCAGGTCAATCAACTGTTCAACGACAGCCGTGGTGCCGCCGGAAGTCGCAGTATCGTGACAATGTTGAGAGACCGGGGTACTCACATTGGTCGATTCAAGGTTCGTGCG
>NZ_SMSE01000010.1 GCF_004354085.1 Seongchinamella unica
GATAACGTAAATTATCTTTCGCACTTTTGAAGAGGGGCGGTGATCCCCCGAGTTGATAAGATTGAGTTGCGAAGCTTAATCCGACAACAGAAGGAAGATCACCACCATGACTAACAATAGCGAGAGCAAGACGCTGGGTAAAGTCGTTCAAATCGATGATGAACGGATTCAGGATCACCTGGGTGAACTGGTACGAGGCACCGTAGAGGAGACGCTGAATGCCATGCTGGACGCCGAGGCTGACGCAATGTGCGGCGCCCAGCGCTATGAACGAAGCCCAGACCGTATCGACACCCGCGCCGGCCATTACGAGCGCAAATTCCATTCCAAGGCCGGTGAAGTCAATCTCAAGATGCCGAAGCTGCGCAAGCAGACCTTCGAGACGGCCATCATCGAACGCTACAAGCGCCGGGAAACCTCGATTGAGGAAGCTTTGATGGAGATGTACCTGGCCGGGGTCTCCGTACGCCGGGTGGAGGATATCACCGAAGCCTTGTGGGGCACCCGCGTCAGCTCCGGCACCGTGAGCAAGCTGAACAAGAAGGTCTACAAGCACATCGAGACCTGGCGGAATCGCCCCATCGAAGGGGAATATCCCTATGTTTACCTGGACGGCATCGTGCTCAAGCGCAGTTGGGCTGGCGAGGTTCGTAATGTCTCGGTGCTCGTTGGCATCGGCGTAGATCAGGACGGCTACCGCCGTATTCTGGGTGTCCAGGAGGGCCACAAGGAGGACAAGGCCGGCTGGAGCACGTTTCTGGAACACCTGAAGAGTCGCGGGCTCACCGGTGTCCGCTTGATTGTCTCTGACGCTTGCATGGGGCTGTCCGAAGCCGCTGCTGAATACTACCCGGATGCTGACTGGCAGCGCTGTACGGTCCACTTCTACCGCAATGTATTCAGCCATGTTCCCCGTGCCAAAATGCGCCAGGTCTCGGCCATGCTCAAGGCTATTCACGCCCAGGAGAGCCGCGAGGCGGCACTGGATAAGGCCAATAAAGTGGTAGCGAATCTACGGGAAATGCGGCTACAGAAGGCCGCTGAGCTGGTGGAGCGCTGTATCAGTGAAACACTGGCTTACTACGGTTATCCGCAGACCCACTGGCTCAAGATCCGCACCAATAACCCGCTGGAAAGGATTATGCGAGAGATTCGCCGTCGCACCCGTGTAGTGGGCGCATTTCCCGACGGAGATTCGGCAGTCATGTTGGTGGCGGCCAGACTGCGGCATATTGCCAGCAGTAAGTGGGGAACCCGCAAGTACGTCTCGATGGACTGGTTGCGGCAGCAGGAACTGGAGGCTCAATATTCAGCTTGAGGAATACCGCCC